>JBBRYM010000001.1:0-289497 GCA_038237625.1 Solirubrobacterales bacterium
ATGGGGGTTAGGCGCGTGCGCGGGGGCGCCTGGAAGCGAGCTGGGCGCGCTCGACGCGCGAAGCCCGTACCAGAAGGTACGGGCGAGTCGCGGAGAGCCCGATCCAGCGACGCTGCCCAGGCGTCATCCGCGTGCGTGGATAACCCACATCAGGCCTCTAGGCCCGCCTTTCGGCGCATTCGGCGCGCAACACGACCTAAAGGGGGCCTGACCCGTTTAAGGTTGGGGCAGGGCGGTAGATGCAAGTGCCGTAACCGCGGCAGGAGACGACCGCGGCAGGTTGAAGCCCGGCCAAGATGGAGACGCACGCCAAGCGCACCCTCGTGAAGTCCGCGCCGGAGCTCTGGGAGCTCGCGGACGACGTCTCTCGAATGGAGGCCTGGATGGCGGGGCTCGTGGGATCGCGCGACCCCGTCGACGTGGAGGTCACCGATCGCGATCCGCAGCGGATTCTCGCCTGGCGCGCGAATGGATCGAGCGGCCGGCGCGGCCGGATCGCCATCGAGCTTGCCGAGCGCGGATTCGGAACGGCGGTCCGCATCACCGCCCAACACGCGACAAGCGATCCGGCAAGCGCCGGCGCTGCCCTGGAGCAGCTTCTCGATGAGCTGGGATCCCCCGAGCGCCGGCCCTTCTCCCGCGGCTGAGCCCGCACCCAGCGGCGAGCCCGAGCTCGGACTCGCCTCGATCGTGCGGTCGCGCGGGATCGCGCTCATGGAGGCGCTGGAGCGCCACGTCCCGGGCGCACGCGAGCACGCCGAAGCCACGGGCTCATACGCGTTTGCCACGGGGGCCAAGCTGGGACTGGACCGCCGCCGCGCGGAAACCCTGCGGGAGGCGGCCAAGCTTCACGACATCGGCCTCGTCTACGTCGGCAAGGACACGCTGGTGAAGTCGCCGAACGAGCTCGACGAGGACGAGTGCGGTGCGCTGGCGCTGCACCCAAAGACCGGCGCCCAGCTGGCTCGCGGCGCCGGCATCCCGGAGGACGTGTGCGAATGGCTGCGCCGCTGGTCCGAGCGCTTCGACGGGTCGGGCCCGGGCGGACTTGCCGGCACCGACATTCCACTCGAGTCGCGAATCATCCACGCAGCGTGCCGCTGCGACGCCGCCTTGACAAGACCAGGCCGCGAGGGCGGCGCCGCCGAGCTGCTGCGAGGCCTCGCCGGCAGCGTCCTCGACCCCGACGCGGCCGAGGCACTCGCCGCGATCCTCGATCGAGCGGAAGCCAACCTGTAGCTTCGTCCCGCGCCCGGTTCTCCGGGCTTGGCAACGACGATGTGGAACGACCAGACAGTCTCAGTGGTCCTGATGACCTACGCCGAGCGCGACTCGATCCGCACCGTGATCGACGGGTTCTTCGAGACGGGCTACGTCGACGAGGTACTGGTCATCGACAACAACGCCCAGGAGGGCACGCGCGAAGAGGTCGCCAGGACCCGCGCCCGAATCGTCGTCGAGCCCGAGCAGGGTTACGGGAATGCCACGCGCCGGGGCCTGGCGGAAGCCACCGGCGATCTGATCGTCCTCGCCGAGCCCGACGGGACCTTCCTTCCGGAGGACCTGGTCAAGCTCCTCGCCTACAGCGGCGAGTGCGACGCCGTCCTCGGCACGCGCACCACCCGTGAGCTGATCTGGCAGGGCGCGAACATGGGGTTCTTCCTCAAGTGGGGCAACTGGGCCGTCGCGAAGCTGATCGAGTTCCTCTTCAACACGAGCCACCTCAGCGACGTCGGCTGCACCTACCGGCTCTTCGACCGCTCCCTGGCCGCTCACCTCGTCGAGCAAATGAAAGTCGGCGACAGCCACGCCGGCCCGGAGATGCTCCTGCTGACGATCGCTTCCGGTGCACGGTTTGTCGAGATCCCTGTGAACTATTTGCCACGCGTCGGGAAATCCTCGGTTACGGGACACCCGCTCAAGGCACTCATTCTCGCCGTCCGCATCGTCGCCCTGATCGTCAGGTTCCGGATCGGCACCCCGCGGACGCTTCCTCGCCCCGAGCCGTTCGCCCAAGAAGAGTTGCGATGAGCGACCTCCGGTCCTCGGACGCCCGCAACTTCGACGAGATCGCCCTTTCCTACGACCAGAGCCTGCCGGCCCATGTCGTCGAGCATTACCTGCGAAAGCGCGTCGAGTTCATCGCCAGGCGCTGCCCTCCGGGCCGAATTCTCGACGTCGGCTGCGGAACCGGGGCGCTGGCCGAGCGTCTCGCGCGGCAGGGCTACGAGGTCACCGGCCTCGACGCCTCCTCGGGGATGCTCGAAGTACTGAGCCGGCGGCGAGGAGAAATCGCCTCGGTGCTCGGATCGGCAACGGCGATGCCGTTTTTCGACGGCGAGTTCGACGCCGCCATCACGGTCGCGACCCTCCACCACATCGCCGGCCCCGGCGACGTGCGGCTCGCGCTCGGCGAGATGGTGAGGGTGGTCCGGGCGGATGGGCTCGTGATCGTGTGGGACCACAACCCCCGCAACCCCTACTGGCCGCACGTCATGCGACGCGTGCCGCAGGACACAGGCACAGAACGGCTGATCGGGCGGGATGAGATCGTGGACGCGCTGAAGGCGGCCGGCGCCACGATCGTCTCGGCCGGGGAGCTTGGGCTGGTCCCGGACTTCACGCCCCCCTGGGCGCTCGGCCTGGCCCGAACCGCCGAGCGAGTCGCCGAGCGGACCCCGCTCGCGAAGCGGCTCTGCGCCCACAACGTGGTCGTGGCTAGGGCTCCAGGATCGAGACCCGCAGGTAGTTGACGCCCGCGAGGTCGTGGGTCGTGGCTAGGGCTCCAGGATCGAGACCCGCAGGTAGTTGACGCCCGCGAGGTCGTGGGTCGCGGCCAGTCGGTAAGCCGGCGGGAGGCCTTTCAGGACCTCGCGGACGACGAGGTTGGGCAGCGGCGAGAGGCGCTCGACCACGGCAACCGCCCTGCCGTGTGCGGCGGCCGTGGCCCGTTGGACCTGTCTCTCCTGGTCCGGAATCGCGTCGAAGGGCGTGAACGGGTGATCGACTTCCGTGGGCATGCCGAGCCGGTATTCGCGGTAGGCCCGCGGCAGGTAGGAGTCGAGGCCGGTCAGCGGCACGGGCGTGAGAGTGCTGGCGTCAATCACCACGTCCCCGGGAAGCACTGCGTCCTCGACGAGCCGCGCGGCGGCGGGATAGTCGGGCCGGGCAAACTTCGCCGAGGTGGCCCGGGCGGCGCCCCACCCGTAGCCGCCGAAGACGAGGACGGCCGCCGCCAGCGCTGCGAGCCCGGGCGCGGAGGCCACGAGCCCTCCGATGGCCAGGGCCAGGCCGGGCCAGGCGGAGTTGAGGTTGCGGGCGCCGTAGACGTTGACTGAGAGAAGGCTGTAGACCAGCTCGCCAACGGGGGTCGCCAGCACGAGCAGGACCACAAGGCCCACTTCGCCTCGAAGCATCACGGGAATTCGCGTGAGTCGCAGCCGCCGCAGCGCCGCGACGATGCCGATCGCAACGCCGGCCCCTATGCCCACGGCCGGGAGGACCTGTGGCAGGGAGTGGACGCTGACGTAGGGAAAGCCGACCGCCCAGGTTTCGGTCTGAACCCGCAGCGTTCCTGGGTCGATCGGGCTGAGGACCGAGAGGATCTTGGTCGTCGGGGAGCTCTGGTCATCGAGGTACCCCGGTAGCCAGGGTACGAATAGGAGCGCGGCACCGGCGTTGGCCAACAGGACTTCGCGCCGGAGGCCGGGGTATGCACAGAGCGCCCAGAGCGCCTGCGCCGCGAGTGGAAAGGCAGCGGTGTAGTGGCTGTACATAGCCGCGGCCGACGCGACCGCGTAGGCGATCCACCACCCCCGTCCACGGCCTTCGAGCGCGTAGAGGAGCGAGAGCGTCGAGCCGAGAAGAAAGGCGATCATCAGCGAGTACGCCCTTGCCTCCGTGGAGTAATAGATCATGAACGGGCTCAGCGCCAGGAGGGCGGCTGCGGCAACTCCGGCGGCCCGGCCGAGGAGCCTGGACCCCACCAGGTAAAGCAGCGGGATCGAGGCAGTGCCCGCCACGAGGGACGGCAGCCGCAGCCACTCCGGGTTAGAGCCCAGCTTGGACGAGGCCCAAGCGAGCACGAAATAGAGCGGCGGAGTGATCTCGTCCGTGCTGCGCACGGCGCTCAGGACATTGCCGAGGCCGTGGCCCGAGACGATCCAGGCAGTTGAGAGCTCGTCGCCGTAGAGGCCCTGCCCGAAGTTCGAGAGCCTCAGCGCGAAGCCGAGGAGGCTCACCCCGAGAACCGCGGCGGCCGCAGGCGAGAGACGGGCACCCCGGTTCACGCCCCTAGAATCGCATGGCCGTGCCACGGATCGCCGACGCAAGTGTCTGAGCGCGCGGGCGCAACGGTGATCGTGGTGATGCCCGCGCGCCAGGCGGCGCGGACCCTCGAGCGCACGGTCAACTCGATTCCCAGGGACTGGGTCGACGAGATCATCCTCGTCGACGACTCGTCCACCGACACCACCGTCGAGCTCGCCCGCCGGCTGCCGGTGACCCTGATCTGGCATCCGCACCAGGTGGGGTATGGCGGCAACCAGAAGACCTGTTACCTGGAGGCGCTCCAGCGCGGCGCCGAGGTGGTGGTGATGCTGCATCCCGATGGTCAGTACGAGCCGGAGCTGATCCCCAAGCTGGTGCAGCCGATCCTCGATGGCAGGGCCGACCTGGTCTTGGGCTCGCGCTTGGCGGAGACGGGTCAGGCGATCCGGGACGGCATGCCCCGCTGGAAGTTCGTCGCCAACCGGTTCCTCACGCGCACCGAGAACGCGATCATGGGCACAGAGCTCTCCGAGCTGCATTCGGGCTACCGGGCCTATTCCCGCCGGCTCCTGCTGACGGTTCCCTTTCTGCGTAACTCGTCGGATTTCGTCTTCGACTCGGAGCTCCTCTTCCAGGCGGTCAGTTTCGGGCTCACGATCGACGAGGTCCCGGCGCGCTGCCGCTACTTCAACGACGCGTCCTCCGTCAGCTTCAGGACTGGGGTTGTCTACGGCTTCAAGACGCTGTGGACGGGCGTGCGCTTCAAGCTTCACCGTGCCGGTCTCGTGAGATCCGCCCGGTTCATGCCTTGAAGGTCAGCGGCGAGCGCGTCTCGACACCCAGCGGCGGCTTCAACCCGACATGGCAGCGCCATGTCGCTGCCTATTCGCTCACCGCGGAATCGCTGCCCCGGGGCTCGGTGCTCGACGTCGGCTGCGGCGTCGGGCATAGCTTCAGGATGCTGGCGCCGCGACGCACGGTCGGAGTGGACACGGACCCGGCCGCGCTCGCAGGGCAGGAGAGGGAAACGGTTGTGGCCGACATGCGCAGGCTGCCGTTCGACCAGTCGAGCTTCGACGCGGCGGTGGCGGTGCACTCGATCGAGCACGTCCCGGACCCCGGCCGGGCCCTGGCTGAGGTCGCTCGCGTCGTCCGCCCCGGCGGGGTGGCCGTCTTCGTAACGCCGAACCGGCTGACGTTCGGCCAACCGGACGAGATCATCGATCCCTACCACCACGTGGAGCTCGACGCCTCCGAGCTCGGGGCGCTCTGTGAAGGCGCCTTCGCGCGGGTCGAGCTGGCCGGCATCTTCGGCTCGCTGCGCTATTTGGAGATCTTCGATGAAGAGCGGCACAAGCTCGACCGGCTGTTGCGGCTGGATCCACTCAGGTTGCGCAGGGCCGTGCCCCGGCAGGCTCGCCAACGCCTTTACGACCTGCTGTTGAGCCGAAACCGCGCCGCGCCCGACGCTCGCGCAGAGGCGATCGAGGCAGACGACTTCGAGCTTCGACGCACCGGACTCGAAGACTGCCTCGACGTCGTCGCCATCTGCACCGTGGGGGATGCAAGCTGACCGACCCCCGCTGGAGAGATCCGGGGCATTGCCACTGGTGCCGTGCTCCGCTTGGCGCGGGTTCCGTACGGCTTGCCGGGAGAACGGTGTGCGAGTCCTGCGGCACGGCGACAACCGACCCTTTCCCTTCGCCCGCCGAGCTCGAGCGCGCCTACGGAGACTGGTACCGCCCGGCCGGCGACCGCCGCTTCGCGGGATTCGGCGATCGGGTTCTCGCCCGAACCCGTGCCGCGCTGGCTGCGCGCGTGGATGCGCAGGCCCCACCGGGGCCGGTCCTCGACGTCGGGGCCGGATCCGGCTGGCTCGTCGACGCACTGGCACGCCGCGGGCGAAGTGTGACGGGCCTGGAACGCTCGGGGCACCGGCCGGACTTGGCGGACGCCGCGATCACCGACCTCGACGGCGATTGGGCCGCCGTCGTCTTCTGGCACTCGCTGGAGCACGTCGCCGACGCGGGCGACGCCGTTGCCGCGGCCGCGAGGCTGCTGCGAAGCGACGGCGTTTTGGTGGTGGCCGTGCCCGACAACTCGAGCCTTCAGGCGCGAGTCTTCGGCGACGGCTGGCTGCACCTGGACCTTCCACGCCACCTCGTCCATCTCACTCGCGCGGCCGTTCTCACCCGCCTCGAGACCCTGGGGTTGAGCGTGCAGCGAACTTCGGGCATCCGCGGTGGCCAGGTGGTCATCGGCTGGCTGGACGGAATGGTGGGACGGCTTCCAGGTGAACTGGACCTCTACGCCTCGCTGCGACGTGACTCGGCCCGGGCCGGCCGCGTGAGCCGCACTCGGAGGCTTGGGGCTATTGCGGCGGGAATCGCCCTCTACCCGATTGCCCTCGTTTGCGCGGCGGTGGAGGTAGCCGCCCGGCGCTCGGGCACGCTTTACGTGGAGGCGCGCAAGGGGCCGAGCTCCAGCACCGCGTAACCCGAGGAGTCGCGATGGATGACTCGGTAGCGGAAGTGCTCTGCGAGCTGCACGAGAACGCGCTCCTGCTCGCCCGTCAGGCCATCGGGCGTGGAGATCGGATCCGTAAGCGGGTCGCGGCGCGGTGAGGCCCGCAAGAGACGAATGGCTCGGACGCCGTCGGTGGAGATCAGCACCCGGGTGCCCGGCCCGAGGCGATCGACTCCCCGGATGAGATCTCCCACGAAGCGCGTTCCCGCAAACGAGTCTTCGACAGGGTCGCCGAATGGAATCGAGTCGGCGCGCCCGGCGCGAATCAGGAGCTCCTCCTGGAGGTCGGAGTTGAGAACCATGGCGACCGGCCCGTCGCCGGGCGCGTAACGGGCAAGGAGTGCTTCCCCTTTCGGCGTCGCGGGGTTGAGCGGCGGCAGGTTCCAGAGGGCGCTGAAAGCGGTGCCCAGGCTGTCTCCGCCCGGCGCCAGCTCTCCCAGTGGAGTCTGGGAGAAGCGCGTCCCGATCGAAGACCACGCCACCGAGCTCAGGAGAACGGCGAGCACGGACGCCAGCCCAAGTGCCCAGCGGGTCGGTGGGGCCAGGTCTCCCTCAACGCGCCGCAGGAGCGAGATCCAGAGCACGCCGGACAGGACGAGCGGGAAGGAGACGTAGGGGAGGATGTGGTCGGCGGAGCGGTCGACGAAGTAGTAGAAGAGAAGTGCCGAGAAGACCGAGGTGCCGAAGAGCGCGGTCGCAAGCGGGCGGTGGGCCATAAGGAGGTCGCGCCGCAGCCGGGCGAGAAGCCCGAAGCCCGCCGCGGAAGTGAAGATCCCCGCGCCAACGGCGAGCCCGGCGGACCACGGGGTGAAGTCGTAGGTGATATCGCCGATGCTCCCGGCCAGGAACTCGCGCAGGAACGCGAGGTAGTCGCCCCAGTCCGGCCAGTGCCCGCGGAAGCCAAGGGTGGCAAGGGCCAGAAACAAATGACAAGCGACGCAGGCAGCGAGCGCGCCGAGAAGATCGCGGCTCACGCCACGCAGGCGTCCGCCGAGGCCCTCCCAGGACCGGAACAGAGAGAGAGCAACGAAGACTCCCGTCGTGGCGGCGAAGGCCTCCAGCGCCCAGATCGAGGCGAGCCCTACCGCCGTGCATTGCACGACGATCCACCTCCGGCTGGGCTGCCGCTCGCGCGCGGAGGCGACAGCAGCAGCGATCACGACCATCGGGATCCCAAACCGGAGGGGACCGTGCTGAAGGAGAGCTCCGACGGGGTAGGTGAGGTTGTAGAGGAGCACCGGCACGGCCAGCCCAACCGCGAGGGAGGCGAGCCCGCGCCGAGTACCCGCGAGACGGAGGATCACGTACCCGGCCACGAAGTAGAGGACGTACAGCAGGGCATCGAGGAGGGCGAGCTGCCCGTAGCCCAGGGGAACCAGCTGGAACCACCCGGCGACCGCATAGATGCTGCCCACCCCGTACTGGGAGGCGGTGTCCACGAGCATCGCGCCGCCGTGCAAGACGACGTTGGCAGGCCCCATGAAGAAGTCCTGGTGGAATTGGATCGTCCGCGTGTCGAACGCGTCGGCGAAGCTGACGCCCGAACCCGCCGGCGTGAACACGACCAGCTCAGGGATCGCAACGCCAAGCAGGACGACCACGGCGACGTCGGCCGCCCGCCCCGCCCGCCGTGGCAGTCTCGGGATCGGTGCGAACCTCATGGCCGCCGCCGTGATCGACGCGATGACGAGCCCGATCACGCTGATCGACTCCAGGCTGGTGAAGGCGAGAAGCGAAACCGCCATCAGCACACCGACCGCCGGCCAGGCCAGCCACGGAAGCCGCGCATCCAAGACCGGGTGGAAGCGATGGCTGACGGCGGCCAGCGCCACAAGCGCCCAGGCGCCATCGGCGATGAGCGCCGCCTGGACTCCGCCCCCGCCATCCGGGATGACCCGGGCTCCCAGAATCGCGAGCAAGAGCCCGCCCGCGAGGATCGCGCGCCACGCGGACGAGCGTGCTGCGCCGAGCCGGGCTTCCAGCAGCATCGACACACGCGGCGACACCAGGACGACCCCGGGCAGGACCACCAGAAAGGTCAGGGCGTAGGCGAGCGTTTCGGCGTGCTGGTGCTGCTCGTAGCCGAAGCCGGAAAGGAACACGGGCCTCGTCACCGCCGCGGAAAGCGCAAGCACCGGGATGAAGGCGGCGACACCGAGCGTGACCGCCAGGGCCACGGTCTGGCCGAACCGGGGCGCTGAACGCTGCGCGGCGTCGGTTTGCGTCATGACACAGCCATCCAGCGGCGCGATCTTAGAGGCGCCACCCGGCCGCTCACATACGATCGCCACGCGTGGCCGGCCCGGGCGCGACATCGCTTGACCCAGGAAAGACGGAACGCGCTGCCGTCGGGATCCCCGTGGTCCCGAGCTTTGACGGGTTTAGAGCCTTCGCGATCCTCGGCGTCGTCCTCATCCACGTGCTCCTTTCGGCGGGTGTTTCGGCGAGCGCGGGCGACAACGCCTTGGGTCAGCTGATCTGGGGGACGGTGGGGCAGGCCGTCGACATGCTCTTCATCATCAGCGGCTTCGTCGTGTTCCTGCCGACGGCTGCGCGTGGAAGGTTCGGCAACATCGGCGACTATGCGATTCGTCGGGCTGCGCGGATCGCGCCGGCCTACTGGCTCATGGTCGTGATCCTGCTCGTGCTGATGGCTTTCAGCATTCCGGAGGGTCTCGGTTATCCGACGCCCGGCAACGTCGCGGCTCATGCTCTGTTCCTGCAGACGCCCGCGACCCTGATCGGAAGCTTCGCCGGCTGGAACACGGCCTACGGCTTCGGGATCGACGGCCCGCTCTGGACCCTGTCGGTCGAGATCAGCTTCTACCTGGTGCTGCCTTTCATCGCGGCCGCCTACCTGCGGCGGCCCCTCGTGGGGCTTGCCGTGTGCGGATTGGTCGCGATTGCCTGGCGCGAGCTCTTCAACCACCTGGGGGCGATCGTCGATCTCTTCGGCGGGGATCTCAGCGGCCTCACTCAGCTCAACGCCCGTTACACCGCTCATGACCAGCTGCCCTTCTGGGCTTTCTCGTTCGGGCTGGGCATGACCGGTGCCTGGGCATTCGTCGAGCTGCGCCGCCGGGTGGAGGCGGCACGCCTTCGCAGGCTCGCCGGCAGAGCGCAGCTCGCCGCCATCGCAGCGGTCGCGGTCTTCGTCTATCTGGCTGGGCACTACGCCACGAAGGCGGCTCCTCCGTTCACGGCGACGCTCGCGCGGCAGACCATCTACATCGGCCTTGGCTATTCGGCCGCCGCAGCTGCATTCATGCTGGCGACCGCGCTGGCCGTCGAGCGGCGCCAGATCCCCTTCAGCGCACCATGGGCAAGGCGCCTGGGAGACATCAGCTACGGCGTCTACCTCAGCCACTTCGTGATCGCGGTCTATGTGGGCGCGTGGATCGCCCCGGTGAGCGACGGATCGCTCGGAGCCTTCCTGCTCTGGTCGGCGATCGTGTTCCCTCTCGCGCTTGTTTACGGCTACGTCTCAGCGCGATACGTCGAGATGCCAATCCGCCGCTGGGCCCGCTCGCGCGGGCGAACCGTGGAGGCCGCCGCGCCATAGAATCGCGGCCCGGTGCGCCAGAGCTTTCCGCAGACCCACGACCAAAAGCTCGCCCAGCTTCGCGAGTTGCGCGAGCAGGCGGTTCATTCGGCGTCGGATGAGGCGGTCGAAAAGCAGCACGCCAAGGGCAAGCTCACCGCGCGCGAGCGCATCGAGAAGCTCCTCGATCCCGGGAGCTTCGAGGAGCTCGACACATTCGTCCGCCACCGCACCCACGAATTCGAGATGCAGAAGCGCCGTCCGTACGGCGACGCCGTCGTCACCGGGTGGGGAACGATCGACGGCCGGCCGGTCGCCGTCTTCTCCCAGGACTTCACCGTCTTCGGTGGCTCGCTCGGCGAGGTCATGGCGGAGAAGATGTGCAAGATCATGGACCTGGCCGCAAAGGTCGGAGCACCGGTGATCGGCATCAACGACTCCGGCGGCGCGCGCATCCAGGAGGGAGTCGTTTCTCTCGGCGCTTACGGCGACGTCTTCGTCCGCAACGTCCAGTGCTCAGGGGTGATCCCGCAGATCAGCCTGATCATGGGCCCCTGCGCCGGCGGCGCCGTGTACTCCCCGGCCATGACCGACTTCATCTTCATGGTCAAGGAAACCTCGCACATGTTCATCACGGGCCCCGAAGTGATCAAGACGGTCACCGGCGAAGAGGTGGAGTTCGAGGAGCTGGGCGGCGCGATGGCACACAATTCGAAGTCCGGAGTCGCGCACTTCGCGGCCGACGACGAGGAGACGTGCCTCAAGGACGCCCGCTACCTGCTCAGCTTCATGCCCCAGAACAACCTCGAGCTACCGCCTCGCGTCGAGCCCGACGACGACCCCGAGCGCATGGACGAGGCCCTCGACAAGATCGTCCCCGACGACCCCTCCAAGCCCTACGACATGCGCGACGTGATCTCGCTGATCGTCGACGACGGTGACTTCTTCGAGGTTCAGGAGCATTTCGCCCAGAACATCGTCGTCGGGTTCGCCCGCCTCGACGGGTTCTCCGTGGGAATCGTGGGTAACCAGCCGAAGCACCTTGCGGGAGTGCTCGACATCAACTCCTCCGAGAAGGCGGCCCGGTTCGTTCGCACCTGCGACGCCTTCAACATCCCGATCGTCACCTTCACCGACGTCCCCGGCTTCCTGCCCGGAACCTCGCAGGAGTGGGGCGGGATCATCCGCCACGGGGCGAAGCTCCTCTACGCCTTCACCGAGGCCACCGTCCCCAAGCTCACCGTGGTCACCCGGAAGGCCTACGGCGGCGCCTACGACGTCATGAACTCGAAGCACATGCTCGCCGACTTCAACTTCGCGTGGCCCACGGCAGAGGTGGCGGTCATGGGCCCCGAGGGCGCCGTCAACATCATCTACAGGCGCGACATTCAGACGTCGCCGACGCCCGACGAGCGGCGCGCCAAGCTGATCGGCGACTACAAGGCGCATTTCGCCAACCCCTACTCCGCAGCGGAGCGCGGCTACCTCGACGACGTCATCGAACCGCGCCAGACCCGACCGCGCCTGATCCGCGCGCTGCACGTACTCCAGTCAAAGCGAGTCGAGCAGCCCAAGCGCAAGCACGGGAACATTCCCCTCTAGATGAACGTCGAGGTCGTCGCCTTCCCGATCGTTGGGAAGGAGGAGGCGGGCGAGACGCTGCGCCGGCTGCTCGCACCGCGACTCGGACTCGAGCCGGCCTTGGTCCCCATCGTTGTGGGCGGCGACGGCAAGCCGGCCCTCGATCCCGCCGCGCGGCTGCCCGACCTTCGCTTCAACCACTCCCACTCCGGCGAACGAACCCTGATCGCGATCGCCGAAGGGGTCGAGGTCGGCGTCGATCTCGAGCGCGTCACACCGAGGCGCACGCCGCCTTACCTGCGCGACTGGTGCCGGCGCGAGGCCTACCTCAAGGGAACCGGCACCGGACTTCGCGGCGGCCCCGCCCGACTCGCCTTCGAACCGCTCGGGCCCGGGCGCTGGACCGTCATCGATGCCGGTGAGCCGGTAGCAGGCTGGCTCGTCCTCGACCTCGACGTGGGCGACGGCTACGTCGGTGCGCTGGCCGCCGACTCAGAGGTCGACGTGAGCATCAGCATCGACCCGCCCGTCGCGAACGGCAGCTAGCGCCGCCGCCGCGATCCCCAGGTCCTGGATCGCCAGCCCGGTCGAGTCGAAGAGGGTGATCGCCTCCGCCGCCGAGCGTCCCTCGGCGGCACCCGTCAGGACCGCGCCGATTTCGGTGACGTCGTCACGGGCGACAAGCCCGGCCTCCACGGCCGTCGCGAGCTCCCCGCCCCGCGACGCCTGTGCCCACTCGTCGCAGAAGAGCTCGCAGCCCTCGAGCGCATCGAGTTCGATCTCCGACTTGCCGGCCGCATCCGCGCCAAGGGCGATCAGGTGCTGGCCCGAGCGCAGGTCGGCTGAAGCCAGGACCGGCTCGGAGCCGGGAGTGACCGTGGCGACGACGTCCTGGGCAGCGGCCTCCTCTCGAGCTCCAGTTCGCCAGCCGAGCTCATTCGCAAGCGCCGCGGCCATCTCATCCCGGGGATCCGAGCAGACGCCCGGGCCGTATCCCGCCGCGGCCAGACAGCGAGCGACCCAGCCGCCGTTCACGCCGCAGCCGATGACCCCCACTTTGGCGGCCCCGCTCGCCGCCAGGACCTGCGCCGAAACGGCAGCTGCGGCACCGGTGCGAAGCGAGGTCACGGCGGCGCAGTCGAGGATGGCCTCGAAAGCGCCTGTCTCGGCGTTCGAAACGAGCATGGCCCCGGCGACCGCGGGCAGACCACGTGATGCGTTCTGCGGAAACGACGTGACCCACTTCAGGACCGCCAGCCCGCCGCCGATCGCCGGCATCGCCCTGAAGTCGCCGTTCGGCGGCGCGTCGACGTAGACCTTCGGCGGCATCCGCCACTCGCCGCGCGCGTGATGCTCGAAGGCCACGCGGGTTGCGTCGATCGCGGCATCCGGCGGGACGGCGGCAAGCACCGTTTCGTGTCCGAGGACTGCGACGGCGGGCACGGGCCATTCATACCGCGTCGCCGCAGATAGGGTTCAGCGCATGAGCTTCAACGGCGAGAGCGCCGCCGCCCGCCCGAGGATCGAAATGGTCTCCGGGGCGGCGTCCGAGTCGGAAGCCGCCGCGGTGATCGCGGCGGTCGAGCAATTCCTCGCCGACACGGCCCCTCCGCCCGCGGAGACAAAGCCGGCGATGAGCGGCTGGCAGGCCGCCGCCCTGCGCGAGGGAATCGCCGCCCGCCAGGTGAGCGGGTCGGTATGGGGCCACAGTCCATCCTGGAACGAACGAGCCTGAGGAGGCCCAAATGGCAGTCGTCAAGATCATCGAGCTGGTCGGCAGCTCAAAGACCTCAACGGACGACGCGGCCATGCAGGCCATGCGCTCGGCCCAGAACTCCCTGCGGAACATCCGCGCAGTCGACATCGTCTCGACCGGCATCCGCGGCGAGAACCTCGACGAGTTCCGCGCGCACGTGCGCGTGGCATTCCTGGTCGAAGGCTCAGAGGTCGACTGAACGGGAAGGCGCCGGACCCGGGGCCCCTCCCGCGCCTGGCCACGCACGCCGCTAACTGAATAACCCTAATCCCAATAGGGATTTCTGTAATACTTTCGGGCGTGGAGCCCAGCGCGGTACACACAGGCAGCGCGGCGGAGCGGATCGCGACCGAGCACAAGCTCGCCGTAACCCCTTCCGACCAGGAGGGCAAGGGCAAGATCGGCTCGCTCGAAAACCCCGAGGTCTACGAGAACGTTCCCGGCCACATCATCCCCATCCTCGAGCGCGAGTTCGACGACTTCGACACCGAGGCCGCGAAGTTCATGCGCGGTGACACGCCCGAGGACCAGTTCATCGGCTTTCGCCTGAAGCAGGGCGTCTACGGCCAGCGCCAGCCCGACGTCCAGATGATCCGCACCAAGTTGCCGATCGGCGGCATCACCCCCGAGCAGATGGACGCGTTCGCGGACGCGATCGAGAAGTACGCCCCGCTCCGCAAGGGCCACATCACCACGCGTCAGAACATCCAGGTCCATCACGTGCCCCTCCCCGAGGCGGCCAAGTTCATCCGCGACATCTCCGACGCCGGCCTCTCGTCACGCGAGGGATGCGGCAACACGATCCGCAACGTGACCGGCGACCCCTGGGCCGGCGTGGTCGAGGGCACGGACTTCGACATCACGCCCTATGCGATGGCGTACGTGCGCTACTTCGTGCGCCACCCGGTCACACAGCTGATGCCGCGGAAGATCAAGACCGCCTTCACTGCCACCGAAGCCGACGTCGCGATCACCAAGATTCACGACATCGGCTTCATCCCCAAGGTGCGCGACGGCGTCCGCGGCGTCGAGATCGTCGTCGGCGGCGGCACCTCGATCATGCCGCGCCTCGCGCCCACGCTCTACGACTTCGTCGAGCTCGACAACGGCGACTACCTGAAGATCTCGGAGGCCTGCTTTCGGATCTTCGACCGCCAGGACTGGCTGCGCGTCAACCGCGCCCGCGCCCGGATCAAGGTCCTGATCGACAAGGTTGGCATCGACGCTTTCCGCGAGATGGTCGGCGAGGAGCTCGAAGGCGACTGGGTCTCCGAGCGCGACTTTGCGATCGACCACATGCTCCTGGACTACGACGAGGAGGCCGACGCCCCAGCCGCGCCCGCGAGCTACGCGTCGCCCAATGGCGACCGCTCGGAGTTCGAGCGCTTCCGTGCCGCCAACGTGCGCCCCCAGAAGCAGACCGGCTTCTCCACCGTCGAGGTCAAGGTCACCCGCGGCGATCTCACCCCTGAGCAGTTCCGCGGCCTCGCGGCGATCATGCGCGAGCTCAGCGGCCCCTATGCCCGCACGACGGTTCAGCAGAACTTCGTCCTGCGCTGGGTTCGCGACGAGGCCGTCTACGACGCGTGGCAGCACCTCTCTGCCCTTGGCCTCGGCGAGGCCGGCCCCCGCGAGATCACCGACGTCGTCAGCTGCCCCGGAACCGACAGCTGCAAGCTCGGGATCACGAGCTCGATGGGCCTGAGCGCCGCCGTCCAGCAGCGCGTCGAGGACATGGGGATCACCGACGAGCTCACCCGCCGCATCCACGTGAAGATGTCAGGCTGCCCCAACGGCTGCGGCCAGCACCACATCGCCAGCATCGGCTTCTACGGCGCCTCGATCAAGGTTGGTGACCGCACGATTCCCGCCTACATCCCCCACGTCGGCGGCCGGTTCGAGAACGGCGACGTCGCCTTCGGCGCCCGCCTCAAGGCGCGCCTGCCCGCCAAGCGCGTGCCCGAAGCCGTCGAGCGCTGGATCCGCTTCTACCAGGCAGAGCGAGCCGACGGCGAGGAGTTCAACGCGTTCGCCGAGCGCATCGGCCCCGATGCCTTTCAGGACAAGGTCTCCGACCTGTCGATGCCGATCGAGTTCAACCTCGAAAACATGAACTTCTTCGTCGACTGGAACCGCTCGGACCCCTACAAGGTCGAGCGCGGTGAGGGGGAATGCGCGATATGAGCCCCCTGAAGGTCGTCGAGGTCAAGCCGCGCCCGCGGCCGCTGCACGAGGACTACGAGTCCTACAACGGGAACGGCAACGGCAACGGCCACGCGAAGGTGCCCACGATCAACGGGGTGGCCGTCGATCCCGACGAGATCTCCGCCCAGATCGAGCCGCTCGACGCCGAGGACGCGATTGCCTGGGCGGTCGAGACCTTCGGCTCGAAGCTCAAGTTCGCCACGTCCTTCCAGAAGACCAGCTCGGTCACGGTGGAGATTGCGCATCGCCTCGATCCGGGCGCCCGCTTCTTCTACCTCGACACCGGCCTCCTCTTCCCCGAGACCTACGCCACCCGCGACACGCTCTCTGAGCACTTCGGCGTCGAGTTCGAGCGCTACACGGGCATCTCGCTGGACGAGCAGGGTCAGCTGCATGGGCCCGAGCTCTGGGAACGCGATCCCGACGGCTGCTGCGCGATTCGCAAGGTCGCCGCCATGCGCGATGCCGTGGCCGACGCCGATTGCTGGGTCTCCGGCATCCGCCGCGACGACTCCGAGACGCGCGCGAAGGCCGCCAAGTTCGACTGGGACGTTCGCTTCGGCCTCTGGAAGCTGAACCCGCTCGCCGACTGGGACGAGAAGCGGATCTGGAAGCACATCAAGGACCGCCACGTCCCCTACAACCCGCTCCACGATCAGGGCTATCCGTCGATCGGCTGCGTGCCCTGCACCACCATTCCCGGCGAGGGAGAGGACGACAGGGCCGGGCGCTGGGCGGGCACCGACCGCACCGAGTGCGGCATCAACGGCTGATTGCCCGTTCTGGGCATGGCGGCGATGGGGCCTTTGCCGCTACTCTCTGCCGCCGCCATCCCGGACGGATGCTGCGAGACCGTCGCGGTCGACCGCCAGCGTGAGCCCTCTGCATGGGCCGAACGCCGGGACGCACCGACCGCCACGTTCGATTCGAAGATTCCCTAGACCAAGGACATTACGTGCTCTGCAATCGACTTCGTTCCGCATTCCATGGGTAGCGCCGAGACCGCTCTGGCGCTCCAGCTCTCCGGCCGCCAGGCGTCCGATTTCGAGCTTTTGGCCAACGGCGGCTTCGCGCCGCTGAGGGGCTTCCTCGGCTCCGCCGATTGGAGGTCGGTGTGCGAGGACATGCGCCTCACCTCGGGCGAGCTCTGGCCGATCCCGATCACCCTCGCCACGGACCTCGAGTGCGAGGTCGGGGACGTCGTCGAGCTCGCAGCGCCCAACGGGAAGGCCCTTGGCCGCCTGACGGTCTCCGAGATCTACGAGAAGGACGTCGAGCTCGAGGCCGAGAAGGTCTATCGCACCACCGACGAGGGGCACCCCGGCGTCGCGGCGATCCGAGCCGAGGGCTTGCGTTGCGTGGCCGGCCCGATCGAGGCCGACGCGCTTCCCGACCACGACGCGGCGTTCATGCGCCGCTACCAGACGCCGGCCGAATCCATAGCCTCCTTCGAGGAGCGAGGCTGGAAGCGGATCGTGGCGTTCCAGACGCGCAACCCGATCCACCGTGCCCACGAGTACCTCACCAAGGCAGCGCTGGAGATCTGCGATGGCCTCTATATCCACCCGCTGATCGGCGAGACCAAAAAGGGCGACATCCCCGCCGACGTGCGGATGCGCTGCTACGAGGTCCTGATGGAGAACTACTACCACCCCGATCACGTGATGCTGGGCGTCAACCCCGGCAAGATGCACTACGCCGGGCCGCGCGAGGCTGTGCTCCACGCGATCATCCGCCGCAACTACGGCTGCACCCACTTCATCGTGGGCCGCGACCACGCCGGCGTCGGCGACTACTACGGCACCTACGACGCACAGCGGATCTTCGACGACATCGACGTCGCCGAGCTGGGCATCCAGCCGCTGTTTTTCGAGCACACCTTCTGGTGTCACGACTGCGAGGGCATGGGCTCTGCCAAGACCTGCCCGCACCCGCAGGAGTCACACCTGTTCCTATCCGGGACGAAGGTGCGGGAGATGCTCGAGAACGGGGAGAAGCCCCCGCACGAGTTCTCTCGGGACGAGGTTGCTGAGATCCTGATCGACTCCTACCGAAAGGACTCAGACGGCAATGGCTGACGACAAGGGCTTCTGCCTGTGGTTCACCGGCCTCTCCGGGGCCGGCAAGACGACGATCACCAACCTCCTCGTGAGGGAGCTTCGCTCCCGCGGCTCCAAGCTGGAGGTCCTCGACGGAGACATCGTCCGCGAGAACCTCTCCAAGGGCCTGGGGTTCTCGAAGGAAGACCGCGATACGAACATCCGCCGCATCGCCTTCGTCGCGAACCTGCTCTCGCGCAACGGCGTGCCGGTGATCACGGCGGCGATCTCGCCCTACCGCGAGATTCGCGACGAGGCGCGGGAGATGATGGACGGCCGCTTCATCGAGACCTACGTCAAGGCCTCCGTCGAGGTTTGCGAAAAACGCGACGTCAAGGGCCTGTACGCCAAGGCACGCTCAGGCGAGATCAAGGAGTTCACCGGCGTCTCCGACCCCTACGAGCCCCCGGAGAACCCCGAGATTACGCTCGACACCGAGCAGCAGTCACCCGAGGAATCGGCGAAGCAGATCGTCGACTACCTCGAGGCCAGCGGCTTTTTGGTCGCGACCCAGTAGACGAGCCGGCGCTTTTCCTGGGGTTCAGCCCCGACGGCGAGCGCCTGCAGGCCGAGCATATCCTGAGCGCGGCACGATGAGCGACGACTTCACCCGTACCTACCAATTCGCGATGCGCGCCTGTACACCATGGGTGCGCTGGTGGGGGCGGCTCGAGGTCTCGGGCTTGGAGGCGATTCCCGAATCGGGCGCGGTGCTTCTCGCGGGCAACCACGACTCCAACATGGACCCCGTGGCCATCGGGGTGGCCGCGCTCGGAAGGCGCCAGATTCGAGCGCTGGCGAAGTCGAGCCTCTGGAAGATCCCGGGGCTCGGTCCGATCCTGAACGGAATGGGCCAGGTGCCCATCGACCGCGGCGCCGGCGACGCGCACGCACTCGACCGCGCGATCTCCGAGCTTCGATCAGGGGTGTGCATCGGCGTTTTTCCCGAGGGCACGATCTCGCGCGGGTGGACTCTGCGCGCGCGAAGCGGCTTTGGGCGAATGGCCTTGGCCGTTCCGGAAGCGCAGTTGGTGTGTGTCGCGGTAACGGGGACGGTTGATTTCGTCCGCTTTCCGAAGCGCCCGCGCGTTCGGGTCGAGTTCTTCCCCCCCGAAGGCGGCCAGCCGCGGCCCGGCGAGGACCCCGCGGCCATCGCCGTGCGACTGCTCGCCGAGATCCGCGCGAAGGCGGCGATCGTCACCGGCGGGCGACGGCGCCGGCACGCTGCGTGGCTGGCCGAGGGGGAACGGCGGGCTGCGCAGGCCGAGGAGAGTTCGGCGGCGAACCTAAAGAGGTTCTGACCCCCGGGCGCCTTGACCCCGACGCCGACATTGATGGCGGGTCAGGGTTTGGGTGGTACCTGGGGCTCGCCCAGGCCGTAGGTGTCGTACGCGCCCCAGCGGCTGAAAGTCTTGTGGGTGGGACCGTGGAAGTCCGATGAGGCGGTCGCGACGAGGTTGAACTCGTCGCAGAGCTCCAGGCAGTGCTTGGTCTGCTCCGGAGTGTTGGGGGGGTAGAAGGTCTCGATGCCGTCGAGGCCGACGTCGCGGACGAGGCTCGAGACGAGGTCGCGGACCTGGTCGGGGTCCTTGACGTCCCAGTAGGGGTGAGCGACGACTGCGACCCCGCCTGCCTCGTGGATGATCTCGACCGCCTGGTCGGCCGTGGGCCATTGGCGGGACACGAACGCCTTCGCGCCCGGCACGAGGTATTCCTCGAAGAACGGCCCGAGGTCGGGGCCGGCGCCCGTGGCCTTGGCGATGTGCGGGCGGCCGATGGCGTCGGCCGCTCCGGCCTGGGCCACCGCGTCCTCGAAGCTGACGGCGACTCCGTGCTCGTTCAACTTGGCAACGATTTCCTTGGCGCGCTCGACCCGCTCCTGCTGGGCGCGGTCGCAGGCAGGCTGGATGGCGTCGAGGCCCACCCAGTAGCCGCAGATGTGGAGGTCCTCGGAGTAGCGGTGCACACAGGACATCTCAACGGCCGGCACGCATTCGATGCCGAGCTCAGCTGCCGTCTCTAGAGCCTCGGAAACCCCCGCCACGCCGTCGTGGTCGGTCAGCGCCATGACCTCGACGCCCGCCTCGGCCGCGGAGCGCACGACGCCGGCCGGCGCGAGCTGCCCGTCGGAGACTGTGGAATGCGACTGGAGGTCGATCATCGGGCGGCAGTTTAGAGAGGAGCCTCGATTGTTGACCTGACTTGCGACAATAGGTCCATGCGGATCACGGCCAAGGCCGACTACGCGGTGCGAGCAGCGCTCGAGCTTGCAGCGGCGCCCGAGGGCGAGCCCGTGAAGGGCGAGCGGCTGGCCGAGGCCCAGGAGATCCCGCTGCAGTTCCTCGAGCACATCTTGTTGGAGCTCAAGCACGCGGGCCTCGTGAAGGCCCGCCGGGGCGCTCGCGGCGGCTATTGGCTTGCGCGCCCGGCCGAGGAGATCACGGTCGCGGACGTGATCCGCGCCGTCGAGGGGCCGCTGGCCAACATCCACGAATCCGCCCCCGAGGAGCTGCGCTACACCGGCGCCGCCACGCGGCTTCGCGACGTGTGGGTCGCAGTGCGAGCGAACCTGCGCGGAGTCCTGGAGAGCGCGACGCTCGCCGAATTGGCTGCCGGCCGCCTGCCGTGGCGGATCGACGCGCTGCTCCAAGACCCCGAGGCCTGGCACAAGCGGTAGAGGTGCCTGCAGCCGCAGGGTTTTGCAGGCAAGCAGAAGGGGAAATCCCTACCCTTCGCGATCCGGTCTGCTGATCTTGCTGGTCAAGAAGGTTGTCTATATGCGGCTTTGCCGCGTAGGAGGTCACCCAAATGGATCCCGTCGTCGTCATCTTCGGCCTTGGCATCGGCATGCTCGTCGGTATGACGGGCATGGGCGGTGCATCGTTGATGACCCCGTTGCTGATCCTGGTCGTGGGAACGCAGCCGGTGACAGCGATCGGCACCGACATCTTCTATGGCGCGATCACCAAGACCGTGGGCGGCTGGGGGCACCTCAAGCAGAAAACAGTCCACCGCGGCATCGCCTTCTGGCTGGCGCTCGGGAGCGTTCCGGCCGCGATCGCCGGGGTCTGGGTGATCGAGCTCGTCCAAAGGAACTACGGGGAGGACACGGTGAATCACCTCGTCCTCGGAATGGTCGGAGCCGCGCTCGCCGTCGTCGGCGTCGCGACACTCCTGCGGGCTTGGCTCTTCGCCGACGTGATCCCGGAGCGCTACGCGATGCATCTCTACCGCCGCCACAAGATCACCGCCGTGGTGACGGGCCTCATCACCGGCTTCGTGATTGGCCTGACTTCAGCCGGCAGCGGCACCCTCATCGCGATCGTCCTGATCGCCGTTTTCCGGCTGACGCCGCAGCGGGTCGTCGGTACCGACATCTTCCACGCCGCGGTGCTCCTCTGGGCCGCGGGCATCGCCCACATCATCGGCGGCAACGTCGACTTCGGCCTGGCCGGGAACATCCTGGTCGGATCGATCCCGGGAGTGATCGTCGGCACGCGCCTCGCGGTGAAGGCCCCCCAGGCCCTGTTGCGAAACGCCCTCGGGATCGTGCTGTGCGCATCCGCCGTGACTCTGCTGCTCAAGCAGAAGCCGCCGGCCTCGGTTCTGATCCCAAGCTTCTCCGTCGCGGCAGTTTTCGTCGCCGGCCTGATCGTGTTCCAGCTGAACCTTCACCGCAAGGCCGTGCGCCGCCGCGAGGCCTCCGCCACCGTCACGTAGACCCGAGCCAGCGGACCGAGCCAAGCGGACTAGGATCGGGTGGTGGAGGACAATCCGCCACTCGAGCCACACCGCGCCGATGGTGTCTTCGAGGGCGGCGGCGTCAAGGGGATCGCATTCGTCGGGGCGCTGCAGGCAGCGGCGGATGCCGGCATCACGGAGTGGGTCAACGTGGCCGGAACGTCGGCGGGCGCGATCGTCGCGGCGCTGCTGGCAGCGGACTACGACGCGACAGGCCTTGACGAGCTCATGGCCCCGCTCGCGTACAGGAAATTCGCTGACTACGGGCGCGGCGGCCCGATCTTCGGCCGTGGCTGGAACATGCTGCGGCGCCGGGGAATGGCGCACGGCAGGGTCTTCGAGAAGTGGCTCGGCGACGCGCTCGAGGCCTCGCCCCTGGCTGACCGCAACGCGACCTTTGCAGCCATCGAGCGCCACGACCTGCCCGCGGATCTACCCACGGAGCAGCGCGAGGCGGCGCTCTTTCGGCTGCGGGTGATCGCGTCCGACGTCAGCGCGGGCCGGATGCTGGTTCTCCCGCAGGACATCGAGGGTTTCAGCAAGCCCGATGGCGAGGAGCTCCACCCGGAGACGCTGCGGATCGTCGACGCCGTGCGGATGAGCATGAGCTTTCCGTTCTTCTACGAGCCCGTGAGCCTGTTCCACGCGGGCGACGAGAAAGAGCATCTGATCGTCGACGGCGGGCTGCTCTCGAACTATCCGATTTGGCTCTTCGACAACCCCGGGGAGGTGCGCCGCCACACCTGGGGCTTTCGTCTTCAGCCCGGCGATCCGGGTGAGCTCCCGAAGCCGCGCACGATCCGGGGGCCGCTCTGGGAGTGGGGTCTGACCAAGGCGATCATGCACGCGACGATGTCGGCCTGGGACGAGCGCGCCGAGCACTCCAGCAAGGCGCGGACGATCATCATCCCGACGCGCAACGTCGGCACCCTCGACTTCAGCCTTCAGAAAGGCGAGGTATACGACCTCCGCAAGTGGGGCAGCCAGGCAGCCGCAGAGTTCTTCCGGACCACGAGCGAGTACGTGAACTCCTTCGGCCAGACGGCTCCGGCTCCCCTCGCCTTGCAGCGATAGGCTGCCCCTCGATGGACTTCTCCCTCAGTCCCGAGGTCGAATCGCTTCGCGATCGCATCCGCGCCTTCTGCGAGGAGCACGTCTATCCGAACGAGCTCGAGGGAGCGCTCGCCCTCGACGCCGAGGTCAAACCCGGCGTCGCCTATCCGGAGATCATCAAGGAGATCCGCGCCAGGGCCCGCGAAGAGGGCCTTTGGAACCTCTTCCTGCCCGACGAGCGGCACGGCCCGGGCCTATCCAACGTCGACTACGGCGTCCTCTGCGAGGAGATGGGCCGCAGCCCGGTGGTGGCGCCGATGGCGTTCAACTGCTCGGCTCCCGACACCGGCAACATCGAGATCCTCGCCGAGCACGGCACCGACGAGCAGAAGGACGAGTGGCTTCGGCCCTTGCTCGACGGCGAGATCCGCAGCTGCTTTTCGATGACCGAGCCCGAGGTGTCCGGCTCGGATCCGACCGGCCTGCAGGCGCGCGCCGAGCTCGTCGACGGCGAGTGGGTCATCAACGGCCACAAGTGGTTCACCTCGGGGGCGGTGGGCGCCTCCGTGGCGATCGTGATGGTCGTGACCGACCCCGACGCGCACCCCTACGCGCGCGCCTCGATGGTCCTCGTGCCGATCGACAATCCCGGGTTCAACCTCGTCCGCCCCGTCCCGGTGATGGGCCACGACGGCGGCCCCGGCCACTGCGAGATCCTCTACGAGGACTGCCGCGTCCCGGAGGCGAATCTGCTGGGACCGCGCCAAGCGGGTTTCGTGATCGCGCAGGATCGCCTAGGCCCGGGTCGCATCCACCACTGCATGCGCGCGATCGGTACCGCGGAGCGGGCCATCGAGATGATGTGCCAGCACGCCAACCGGCGCGAGGTTTTCGGCTCGAAGCTGGCCGAGAAGCAGTTCATCCAGGACTTCGTCGCCAAGTCGCGGATGGAGATCGAGCAGGCGCGCCTCCTGACCCTCTATGCAGCCTGGAAGATGGACACGCTCGGCAAGCGCGAGGCCCGACGAGAGATCTCGATGATCAAGGTCGTCGCGGCGAACGTCGTCATGGACGTCCTCGACCGCGCGATCCAGACGCACGGCTCGCTTGGGATGTCCGACGACACGCCCCTCGCCCTTTTCTGGCGCTTTAGCCGCATGCTGCGAATCGCTGACGGGCCCGACGAGGTCCACAAGATGGTCGTCGCCCGCCGCGAGCTGAATCGCTGGGCGTCCGAAGACGCCTCGGCCAACGGCGCCGGTAACGCCGAGGCCGCAGCGGCCACCGCCAACGGCTGACCCGCGCCAGGAGCGGACGCTCAGCCCGCTCGGCGCTCGGCTTCGTCGGCCGCCTCGGCGAGGCGAACGACGATCTTCGCGAACTCCTCGAAGCCCTCGTCGGTCTTCCCGTACTGGCCGGACGCGTAGCGGGCGTAGACCCCCTCGAGGATGATTGCGAGCTTCCAGAGACCGAGGGCGACGTAGTAGTCGATCTGCGCCAGGTCGCGTCCCGAGCGCTGCTCGTAGCGGTCGCGAAGCTCCCCGCGCCTCGGAAACCCGGCGGCCGTGGTGGGCGCCTCGAAGAGCGGGATGAACTCATCCCCCTCCTCGGACCAGTAGACGAGCAGCAGCCCGACGTCGGCGAGCGGGTCTCCCAGCGTGCAGAGCTCCCAATCGACCACCGCCGCGACGTCTCCGGACGACGTCAGGATCATGTTGTCGAGGCGGTAGTCGCCGTGGACGATCGTCGCGGGCCCCTGCTCGGGGATGCGGGCGGCCAGGCGGTCGTGGACGTCCTCGACCAGCGGAATCTCCCGCGTCTTCGACTTCTCCCACTGCCCCTGCCAGCGGCGCAGCTGGCGCGCGACGTAGTCCTCCTTGCGGGCCAAATCGCCAAGCCCGATTTGATCCGGGTCGACCTCGTGGATCGCGAGGAGGGTGTCGACCACTCGCTCGCCGATCGCTCGCCGGTCCTCTTGCGATGGAAAGGCCTCCTCCGCCTCGGCACGGGTGCGCAGGATCGGTCCGTCGACGAATCCCATCACGTAGAACGGGTCGCCGTTGACGCTCTCGTCCTCGCATAGGCCCATCGCCGGGGGGACCGGAACGTCGGTGGGAGTCAGCGCGGCGATGATCCGGTGCTCGCGCGCCATGTCGTGAGCGGAGGCCAGGCGCTTGCCCAGCGGCGGGCGCCGAAGGGCCCAGCGATGGCCGACGGCGTCGGCGACTCCGTAGGTGATGTTCGACCGCCCTCCGGAGATCCGCTCGAAGCTCAGGGGAAGCTCGACGCCTGGAACATTGGCGGCGAACCACGCCTCCACCCCATCCGCATCGATACCGTCCGGCGCCCGGTCGTTCAAGGTCGGCGGAGCATATGGGCACTGACAACACCGACAACGGGCTGAGCACACTGATCGTCGATTTCGGCGGGGTGCTGACTACGTCGATCTGGGCGGCGTTCTCGGCTTTCTGCGAAACCGAGGGATTGGAGCCGGATGCCGTACGAGAGCTCTTCCGCGGAAGCCGCGAAGCGCTGGCACTTTTGCGCGGCCTCGAGACCGGAGACGTGAGCGAGGAGAAGTTCGAGCCGGCATTCGGCGAGCTTCTGGGCCTCGCTTCGCACGAGGGCCTGATCGACCGCCTTTTCGCCGGGCTGGGGCCCGACGAGGCGATGGTGCAAGCTGTGGGCGCGGCCCGCGCCGCCGGCATCCCCACCGGGCTCATCTCCAACTCGTGGGGCCTCGGGATCTACGACCGCGCGCCGATGGACCTCTTCGACGCCACCGTCATCTCCGGCGACGTCGGCCTGCACAAGCCCCAGCCGGCGATCTACCTGCTGGCGTGCGAGCGCCTGGGCACCGAGCCCGGCGAATGCGTGTTCGTCGACGATCTCGCCGAGAACGTCGCCGGAGCCGAGGCGGTGGGCATGACCGGAGTCCGCCACCGCGATGCGGCCGAGACCGTGCCACGGCTCGAGGAGCTCCTGGGCGTCGTCCTCACCCGCTGAACGTCCCGCGTCCCGGCTCAGGAGCGGGCATGTGGGACGTTCGGCGGGTTAGGAGCCGGCGGCCAGCGCGGCGATGCCCGCGAGCGCCACGACGAAGCCCGCCTGGCGCAGCCGGTTGAACCGCTCGCCCAGCACGATCCGTGCCAGGAGCACGGTCACCGCCGAGTACATCGAGCCGGCGACCGAGACGAGCGAAAGCAGTCCGCGGTGCGTGGCAAGGGCGAACAGCGAGTTGGCGAGAATGTCGCAGAGGCCGATGGCTGTCAGGGCGGGCAGGCGCGAGCGCTCCAGCGGCAGCCGCGGGCGAACCCACGCCGCCGCGATCACCAAGGTGCCGACTCCGCCGGCGCGGGCGCCGACGACGGTCCAGGCCGGGTTCGCCGGCGCCGAGAGGTCAAGGCCCCAGAAGAAGAGCCCGAAACCCACTCCGGCAACGGCCGCGAGGCCGACCGATTTGGTGTTGGCCGAGCGCCATTCGGGGCCTGTTTCGTGAGGGGCTTGAGCCCCGAAAGCAGCATGTAAGGGCGCCGAAGGCGTCCGCAAGTTCCTCGGTTCCCGGGCGACGAGGAGGGCGCCGGCAAATGCCAGGAGCGCGCCCACGGCCTGCAGGCCCGAGGGCGAGTCACCGCCGGCGATACCGGCTCCCACCGGAACCGCGATTCCGAGGGCGCCGATGGTCGCGACCACCGACACCGACCCCAGCGCCATCGCCCGGTAGAACGCTCCCAGGGCAAGGACCCCGACCGAACCGGCGCCGACCGCGTAGGCCACGTCGCTCGCCGAGAGCGGGTCTCCGCCGAAGCCGAGTGCGACCGCGAGCGCCAGCACCAGGCCGACCGGCTGCGTCACCAGCAGGACGCCGAGCGCCGAGGCGCGCCGGGTCTGAAGCCCGCCGAGGAAGTCCGAGACCCCCCAGGCAAGGCTCGACCCCAGGGCCAGGGCTATGCCGAGCACGATTCGTCCCGGCGAAGGAGCCCGTCGAAGCTGAAGCGGGCGCTGAGGCTCACGGTCCCCGCACTGCGGGCGACGATCTGCGTCCAGTTGTCGCCCCACGCAGAAGCGGCCTGCTCCACGCAGGCATCGCCGCCGGTGACCTGCCAGTAGGGCGTGTAGTGGATTCGCGCGAGGTACGTCCCGGGCTCGCTCAGGCGGACGGTGAAGTCCGCCGGGCCGAGGTGGGTCAAGGTGGCAGTCCCCTTCGGGACGTCGGAAGCCTCGAGGCCCACCAGGGGCCGGGCACGGGCGACGCGGTAAAGGATCCAGTGCTCGCCACGCCACACCGGCCGCAGGTAAGGCACGCCTGACGCCACCAGCCGCGCTTCGTCCTGCGCCAGATAGTCGAAGTCGACGTCGGGCAGGGCGACGTAGCCGATGCCCTGATCGTCGAGCCAGCGGCGGTAGCTGGAGGGGGTGAGGTGGCCGCCCGTGAACAGATCGAAGTCGCCGGACTCGAGCTGGCGCAGCCAGCCGCGGGCGATCGGGTACTCGGGCGGCAGGTATGCGCTCTCCCACCGATCGCGGGTGGGCGGCACCTCGATGCGCGTCGGCTGCGGGGCTACGCGCTGCAGTTCGCTCACCAGGGGCGCGAAGTAAGAGGGATGAGCCGAGGGATCCCCCAGCGAGTCCGTGAAGTCGCGCACGGGCGCCACCCATTGCCAGTAGAGAAGCGGCACGGCGAGCACCGCGAGGACGCGGGGTCGCCTCCCCACTAGGACCAGGGCCAGCAGCGGGCCGCCGAGGAGCGCGCCGAGGCGCGCGGCATTCGCACCCACTGGGGTGTGGATGACGGCGACCGCGATGTTCAGGGCGAGGTAGATCAGGATCCCGCGGCGCAGCCACCGCTCTTCGCGGGGCGCGAAGGCCAGCACCGCCAGGGCAAACAGCGGAACCGGCAGGAAGGCCGTCGTCGCGAATGGGAACCACCCCGCTGTGGGAAAGGCGAGCGACATGACGCCGGCGACCGCAAACGCCGCGAGGGCGACGAGGGCGGCTGGGCGCCGGTGCTTCCCACTCGCCACAGCCACGCCCGCGAGGACGGCGAACAGCGCGGCCACGGGGCTTGCCAGCGCAGTGAAGACGGCGAGCAAAGGCGCCAGTAAGCGCCGTTCGCGCTGCAGGGCAAGCATCGCGGCAAGCGCAAGAGCGAGGCCTATGGCGAAGGTGATCCGACCGGTGATCAGGTTGGTCACGGTGGCGGCGCCAAACCACCAGGTCGCCAGGCGGGCGCGGTCGCCATAGCGATGGCGCGCCAGCGCCCCGAAGCACCCGGCAGCGGCAACTGCGGCCAGGGCGCCGAGAACACGAGGGCCGAGCAGGGCCCCGAGGGGCGGGTAGATGACGCTGTACCCCGGGAGGTAGTGCCCGGCGTACCAGTAGTTGTTCCAGATCAGGAAGCCGTGGTCGGCAAAGAGGTTGGCGCGGAAGGTCTGCGCCGCGAGATCGGCGCTCGCCGGGCTGAGAATCAGGTAGGCGGCCGCCAGGACCGCTGCGGCGAGCATCGACGGCGGATTACTTTATGGCCGTGGCCTCGCTCGCAGCGCCCGACCTGAGCGGGAGCCTTCACCGATTCGGACACGCGGTCTCCGCATTCGCGGGCGCGCTCGCCGACATCGGCTGGGAATCGCTCGCGATCGCCCTCGCCCTCTCCCTCGTCATGCAGCTGATTCGCGGCCATGCATGGGCGAACGCGATCCGCGCTGCCTACCCCAGCGCGAAGATCGCCGAACGGCGAGTGGTCGGGTCGTTCCTCGTCGGTGCCGGTCTGAACGGCATCCTCCCCGCCCGCGGCGGCGACGCGATCAAGGTGATCCTCGCCAAGCGCAGCGTCGAGGGCTCCACGTATCCGACCATCATCTCGTCGTTCGCGGCCCTCTCGCCGTTCGACACGGGAGCCGGAATCGTGGTCCTCATCTACGCGCTGACCCAGGGCCTCTTGCCGAAGCCGCCCCAGCTTCCCCATCTTCCGGCCTTCGATATCTCCTTCTGGGCTCGCCATCCGCAGGCGCTCACGATTACGGCAGGCCTGCTGGGACTCGCCTTGGTCATCGGATTCGTGCTCCTCGCCCGGCGAGGCGAGGCGTTCTGGGATCGTGTCAAGCAGGGGCTCGCGATCCTCACCGACCCGCCGCGCTACCTGCGCGAGGTCGCAGCCTGGCAGCTCGTCGCGTGGTTGATTCGCTTCGCGACCTTCTGGCTGTTCCTCGATGCGTTCCACATCGGTGGCTCCATCCAGAACGTTTTGCTCGTGATGAGCGTGCTCGCCATCAGCGGGGCCCTGCCGTTCACGCCGGGCGGCGCCGGCTCCCAGCAGGCGCTCTTGGTCGCCACCCTCCACGGCGCGTCGCGCACCGCCGTCCTCTCCTACTCGGTGGGCCAGCAGATCGCGGTGACGACGTTCTCGGCGGCGGTCTCGTTCCTGACCCTCTTTACGGTCTTCCGGATCACCGACTGGCGCAAGTTGGTGCGCGACAGCAACCAGGAGCGGTCGGCGGAGGGCTAACCCTTCGCGTACTCGACCCGAATCTGCTTGCCGGCGAGCTTGGTGCCATCGAGGCGCTCCAGCGCGCTCGCCGCGTGATCGGAGTCGAGCTCGACAAATGAGAAGCGCTCGAGGATCCTGATTGGGCCAATCGCATCCTCGGGTACCACGGCACCCTCGACCAGCGCCCAGCGAACATCGTCCTCGCCCAGCCCGCTGCGCGAGCCGCGATTGATGAAGAGCTTCACCTGGCCGTCGCCCGGCGGCTCGGGCACGGAGTCGTCCGGCAGGGCGGCCGCCCGTGCCGGCTCGCCGTCCCCCGAGGGCTCAGCGAGCCTCGCAGGCTCGCGCCGCACCTTTGCGGCATGCTCGCGTCGCCGCGGGCGCGGGGCGTGCTCCAGGCGCTCCTCCGGCGGTTCCCACTCACCGATCACGGTCCTGATGTCGCGCTCGATCCGGTCGATCTCCTCGCGCTGCGCCGGGGTCACGAAGGTGATCGCCCGGCCGGTCCGGCCTACCCGGCCGGTGCGGCCGATGCGGTGCACGTAGGTCTCGCTGACGTCCGGGACGTCGTAGTTGATGACGTGGGTGACGTGCTCGATGTCGAGGCCACGCGCGGCGACGTCGGTGGCGACGAGGAGCGGCAGGCTGTGGTTCTTGAACTGGAGCATCACGCCATCGCGCTGGCCCTGGCTGAGGTCGCCGTGAAGCGCCTTCACGCGCATGCCGCGGCGGCGCAGGTTCTCGTCGAGGCGCGCGGTGCCGAGCTTCGTGCGGCAGAAGATGATCGCCTGCTCGGGATCCTCGGCCTTCAGGACCTCGACCAGCCGATCCGACTTCTCCTTCGCGGGCACCTCGACGTAGGCCTGCTCGATCGCGTCCACCGTGAGCTGCTTGGGAGTCACCCTGATCGTTACCGGGTCGTACATGTAGCGATCCGCGAGACGTTCGACAGGCGGCGGAATCGTCGCCGAGAACAGGGCCGTCTGGCGGCCTCCGGGACACATGCGCAGGATGCGCTCGACATCGTCGATGAAGCCGAGGTCGAGCATCTCGTCGGCCTCATCGAGAACCACGTAGCGGGCCGAGGAGAGAACGAGGGACCCGCGGGTCGCCAGGTCCAGCATGCGGCCGACCGTCGCGACGACCACCTGGGCGCCGGTTCGAAGCCTCGAGGTCTGCGTCGCCACCGCCTGCCCGCCAAACACCGCCAGCACCTCGATGTCGAGGCGCTCGGCGTAGGCGCGCAATGCCTGCGTCACCTGGATACAGAGCTCCCGGGTCGGGGTGAGGACGATGGCCTGTGTGTCATGCGAAGAGGGGTCGATATGGGTGAGAAGCGGCAGGCCGAACGCCGCCGTCTTCCCGGTGCCGGTCTGTGCCTGGCCGATGACGTCGTGTCCGGCCAGAAGCTCGGGAATCGCTTGCTCCTGGATCGCGGTCGGCTCGGTGTAGCCGAGTTCGTCGAGGGTCTCGAGAATGGTCTCGGGAAGTCCGAGGTCCTTGAAGGCGCTCATGAATCACCTGCAGCGACGCCACCGGCGGGGTTCAAAAGCAGCTTGCCCTCAGTCGTGCGGGCCCGCAGCTCCTCGTGCGCCCGGCGCGCCTCGGAGAGCGGGTAAACGCCGCCGATCACGACCTCGAGCTCTCCCGAGGCGGTGAGCTCGAGAAGCTCCGCGATGCCGGAGCGCAGGAGCTCGGGCTTGCGGAAGAGGTGGATGAGCCAGAAGCCGACGACCGAGCGGCCGGTGCGCATCAGGTCGGCGTTGCGGACTTCGTTGGTGATCCCGGACGCGATCCCGAAGCTCACCAGCCGGCCGAAGGGAGCAAGCGCCGCCAGGCAGGCATCGAAGGCAGGCCCGCCTGACATCTCGAGGACGACGTCGACGGGATCGCCGTCGTTGGCTTCGAGGATCGCCGCCTTCAAGTCGTCGGAGCGCGAGTCGATCGCCGCGTCCGCTCCCAGGCGCTTCACCAGCTCCCGCTTGGAGTCGGTCGAGGCCATCCCGATCACACGGCCCGCCCCGAGGCGCTTCGCCAGTTGCACGGCGAGGGATCCTGTGCCCCCCGCGGCGGCCTGGATCACGACCGACTCGCCCGCTTCGAGGCGCGCCGAGGTGCGAAGCAGGGTAAGCGCGGTGAGCCCCTGGAGCAGCAGGCCCGCCGCCTGGTCGTCTGAGACGGCGTCGGGGATCGGAACGAGCGCCGCCTCGTTCACCGCCACGCGCTGGGCATAGCCCCCGCTCGCCAGCAGTGCCGCGACCCTGCGCCCGGAGGGGTCGGTGCCCGCGACCTCACCGCCGGGAACGAGCGGCAGGCTTTGCTTCGCCAGATAGTCGTCGCGGATGGCGTGGGTGTCGGCGAAGTTGACGCCCGAGCGGGCGACGTCGACCAGGACCTCGCCGTTCCCAGGCACGGGATCGGGCAGCTCGACTAGCTCCATCTGCTCGGGGCCGCCGAATTCGGTGATCTGTATGGCCTTCATAGGTTGTTGGTGAGGAACTCTGTTCCGAAAGCAGCTGGTCAGGACGGCGAAGCCGCCCGCAATTGGTCCCGGGGAGCTTAGGGACGCGGCGCCGGATTTCTCATGCGGCTCCGTCGGCGCGGGCTCGCATCTCGCTGAGCACGGCGGATGCGCCCTCGCGCTCGCCCGCCTCCTCGTCGGCGATGACATGGGCCACGGCGTTGATCAGGGCGAGGTGGGTGAAGGCCTGGGGGAAGTTGCCAAGATGCCGGCCGCTCGCAGCGTCGATCTCCTCGGCGTAAAGGCCGAGCGGTCCTGCAAGCCCGAGCAGCCGTCCGCAGAGCTCCCGCGCCCGCCATCGCTCGCCGATCTCCGACAGGGCGGAGGCAAGCCAGAACGAGCAGATCGTGAAGGTTCCCTCGGGCTCAGCCGAGACCCCATCGTCGGTCTGCTCCGGGCGGTAGCGCAGGACGAGGCCGTGCTCGGTGAGGTCGTCGGCGACGGCAATGACCGTGGTGCGGACCCGATCGTCGTCGGCGGGCAGGAAGCGCACGAGAGGGACGAGCAGCGTCGAGGCGTCGAGGGCGTCGGTGTCGTAATGCTGGCGAAACGCGCCGCGCGCGGAGACGCCCCGGCCGAGGATCTCCGTGCGCGCGGCATCGGCCTCTTGCCGCCAGCGCTCGGCGAGACCGGCCTCGCCGTTCGTTTCGGCCATGCGCGCGCCGCGATCAAGCGCGACCCATGCCATCAGCTTCGATGAGACGTAATGGCGCGGCTCGCCGCGAGCCTCCCAGATGCCCTGGTCGGGCTTGCGCCACGTCTGCATCGCGCCCTCGACCTGGTCCTCCACGATCGGCCAGAGCCCGTCGGGAAGTCCGTCGCGGATCTTGGAGTGGACGTACACCGAGTCCAGGAAGGCGCCGTAGACGTCGTTCTGGCGCTGATCCACCGCGGCGTTGCCGACCCGGACTGGCCTTGCGCCTCCATAACCGGCCAGGTGATCCAGCGTGCGTTCCGGAATCTCGGTCTCGCCGCCGATCCCGAACATGATCTGCGGGTCCGGCCCGGCGCCCTCGAACAGCCCGGCGAGGAACTCCATGAAGTCGCGAGCCTCGTGGTCGAAGCCGAGGACGTGCATCGCCCACAGCGAGAAAGTCGCGTCGCGAACCCATGTGTAGCGGTAGTCCCAGTTGCGCGAGCCCCCGGGCGTCTCGGGCAGCGAGGTCGTCGCCGCTGCGAGCAGGGCGCCGGTGGGGCGGTAGGAGAGGCCCTTCAGTGCCAGCGCCGAGCGCTGGAGGTGACCCGTCAGCTCATGGTCGGGGAATCTCCCACCCTGCACCCAACTGCGCCAGAACCGGGACGTCTCTTCGATTGCCTCCCAGGCCTCATCCGTGCTGGCAGGGGGCTCCTCGGCTCCCCACCAAAGGCAGCAGAAGCAGCTCTCGCCCTGCGCGAGCTCGCGTCGCGCCGTGACAACCGCCCCATCGAGCTCGAGCTCAAGGTCGCCGGTAAGCCGCAGCTCGACGCCGCCGGCCTCAGCGCGCATCATCTGGCCGTCCTCGGCCCAAGCGGCTGCTTGTGCTCCGTAGCGAAAGCGCGGCTCGCACCGCAGGTCGACACGAGCGTGACCCTCAAGGCAACGTGCCACACGCACCAGCATGTGCTGTGCAATGCAGTCGGAGGGCTCATCGGGATCGGCGACGACGATTAGCGCATCGCGGACCGCAAGCCAGCCGTCTGAGCCCATCCAGTCCGACCCGATGACGTTCGTGCCCGGCAGGTAGCGCCGCCCGATCGGCGCGCGCACCCTCTGCGGCCCGAAGCGAAAGCCGCCCGCGCCGCGGTCGAGAATCGCGCCGAAGACGCTGGGCGAGTCGAAGCGCGGTAGGCAGAGCCACTCCAGGGTCCCGTCGGGGCTGACCAGGGCAGCCGTCTCACAGTCCGAGAGGAACCCGTAGTCGGCGATTGGCGGGAAGCCGTGGGCAGGGTCCATCCTCCATAGGATGCCCGTCCGATGACATCGCCCGCAGACCCGTTCGCAGAATTTTCTCTACATCCGCAGCCAGCCCGGCTCCTCGATGGGCGCCGCGCCCTGGTGACGGGCGGCGACTCTGGCATCGGCCAGGGGATCGCCTATGAGCTGGCCGCGCACGGCGCCGCGGTCGCCATCAACCACGTCGGCGGTGGTGAGGTTGCCGGCGAGATGGCAGCACGAATCGCGGCGGCAGGCGGTCATGCGATTGCCGTTCCGATGGACGTCACCGCCGAGGAGCAGGTCGCCGCGGCGTTTGCCTCCACGCGTGAGGCATTCGGCGGCTTCGACCTTCTCGTCAACAACGCCGGGGTCGAGAAGCCCTTTGCCCTTGTGGACATGCCCCTCGCCGAATGGCAGAAGGTGATCGACGTGAACCTCACCGGCGCGTTCCTTTGTGCACGCGAGGCGGCGCGCGCGATGCTGGCCGAAGGCGTGCGCGGCGCGATCGTGAACATCTCCTCGGTTCACGAGGTGATCCCCTGGGAGCGCTTCTCCCACTACTGCGCCTCGAAGGGCGGCGAAAAGCTCTTCGCGGAGTCCATCGCGCGCGAGCTCGCCCCCCACGGAATCCGCGTCGTCAACGTCGCGCCGGGGGCAATCGCCACGCCCATCAACGCCGACGTGCTCGCCGACCCGGCCCAGAAGCAGGCGGTGGTCGACGAGATCCCATACGCGCGCTGGGGCGAGGTGGCCGACGTCGCCCGCGCCGTTGCGTGGATCGCCTCCGAGCAGGCGGACTACGTCGTCGGCTCGACCCTCTTCGTCGACGGCGGCATGACCCTCTATCCCAAGTTCACCTGATGTCGCTCACCGTCGTCGGGTCCATCGCCTTCGACTCCGTGCGCACTCCGTTCGGCGAGCGCGAGCGCATGCTCGGCGGCTCAGCCGTGCATTTCGCCCTGGCGGCCGCGTTCTTCACGGATGTCCACGTCGTCGGCCCGGTGGGCGATGACTTCGGCACCGAGCCGATCGAACTTCTGCGCTCCCGGGGGGTCGACGTCGACGGGATCGAGCGCGTGGCCGGCGGCCAGACCTTCTTCTGGCGCGGTCACTACGAGCACGACCTGAACGTCGCCCACACCGACGAGACGCAACTCGGGGTCTTCGGCGAGTTCGAGCCGAAGCTCTCCGAGGCCTCACGCGGGGCATCCACTCTCTTCCTCGGGAACATCCAGCCCGACCTTCAACGCGCCGTCCGGGCCGAGTGCCCCGAGGTCGGCTTTGCCGCCCTGGACTCGATGAACCTGTGGATCGAGACCGCTCGAGAGTCCCTGGCGGCGGCGATTGCCGACGTGGACTGCGTGCTTTTGAACGACGCCGAGATCCGGATGCTGACCGAAGAGCCCAACCTCACCCGAGCCGCTCGGGCGCTGATGAAGATGGGACCCTCGATCGTGGTCGCCAAGCGCGGCGAGTACGGCGCCGCTCTCTTCGGCCCGGAAGAGTCGTTCGTGCTGCCCGCCCTGCTCCTCGAGGAGGTGCGCGATCCCACGGGCGCCGGCGACAGCTTCGCGGGTGGCTTCCTGGGCTATCTGGACTCGCTCGACAGCGTCAGCCTGGACGCCGCGTCGCTGCGGCGGGCGATGGCCTATGGGACGGTGATCGCCTCCTTCAACGTCGAGGAGTTCGGGACCGAGCGCGTGGCCGCGCTGGAGCGTGAGGAGCTCGACGCCCGCTACGAGGCGCTCTGCGCGCTCACCCGCGTCGACCGCTAGCGATCAGACGCCCGAGGTTCACGACCTGGGAGAATGGTGAGAACGAACTTCTGATCGTTGAAGGAGAGCCCATGGCCACAGAGGAGAGCACCCAGGAGTCGGGCGACGGCGCAGTCGCGACGGCCGGCAACGACACGCTGACCATCACCGACAACCGCACGGGCCGTACGTACGAGCTCGAGATCACCGACGAGACGGTCAAGGCGATGGACCTCCGCCAGATCAAGGTGAACGACGACGACTTCGGGATGATGGCCTACGACCCCGCGTTCACCAACACGGCGTCGTGCCGCTCGGCGATCACGTTCATCGACGGGGAGAAGGGCATCCTCCAGCACCGCGGCTACTCGATCGAGCAGCTCTGCGAGCAGTCCACCTACCTCGAGGTCGCCTACCTGCTCACGTTCGGCGAGCTGCCGACGCAGGCACAGCTCGATCGCTGGGTCTTCGACGTGACCCACCACACGTTCGTCCACGAGGACATCAAGAACCTCTTCGAGACCTTCCGCTACGACGCCCACCCAATGGGAATGCTGCTCTCCGGAGTGGGCGCCCTGTCGACCTTCTATCCGGACGCCAAGAAGATCGACGACCCGGAGGAGCGCTACATGGCGGCGATCCGGCTGATCGCCAAGATCCCGACTCTCGCGGCCTTCGCATACCGGCACAACATGGGGCTCCCCTACGTCTATCCGGACAACGACCTCTCCTACTCGGAAAACTTCCTCTCGATGCTCTTCAAGAAGACCGAGGTGAAGTACGAGCCCGATCCCCGCTTGGCGAAGGCTCTCGACGTCCTCTTCATCCTCCACGCCGACCACGAGCAGAACTGCTCGACGAACGCAGTGCGGGGCGTCGGCTCGTCCCAGGTCGACCCGTACTCGGCGGTTGCGGCGGGCGTCGCGGCCCTCTACGGCCCGCTCCACGGCGGCGCCAACGAGGCGGTGCTGCGGATGCTGCGCCGCATCGAGTCGCCCGACAACATCCCCGGGTTCCTCGAGGGCGTGAAGAACCGCGAGGAGAAGCTCATGGGCTTCGGCCACCGCGTCTACAAGAACTACGACCCGCGGGCGCGCATCATCAAGAAGCACGTCGACGAGGTGCTGGAGGCCACCGAGTACAACCCGCTCATCGAGATCGCCACCGAGCTCGAGAAGCGCGCCCTCGACGACGAGTTCTTCACCGACCGCAAGCTCTACCCGAATGTCGACTTCTACTCCGGCCTCATATACGAGGCGCTGGAGATCCCGACCGGGATGTTCACCGTGATCTTCGCGATCCCGAGGACTTCCGGCTGGGTCTCCCAGTGGATGGAGATGAACGACGACTCCGAGCAGAAGATCGCCCGGCCGCGCCAGATCTACACAGGGCATCTCGACCGTGAGTACGTGCTCGTCGACGATCGGGACGGCCCGGAGAAGATCACCGGCCCACCGGCCCGCCGGCCCAAGCGCCAACGGCGCGGGGCGTAACGCCCACGCCACGGACGTTTGAACCGCCGACGCCGAGCGTGCGCCGGTTAGACGCGCCCCGCGTGACCCGCTGGCAGTTGTCCTTGCGATAAGCCCCGGCGGGCGAAACGATCGTCTTCCGGCGGCCGATCATCAAGGGGCGAAAGCCCTTCGGCATTCAATGGCTCTCGACGCTCGTCGGCTCCCAGAGCGCATATCGTCAAAATGAGTCCGTGGACGTTGAGTACACGCTGCATGGGGAGACCGTCCTGATCTCCGACGCTGAAATCCTGGAATAGCCCGACGAATGCGGCGAGTCGTGGTGATCGCTGCCGCATGCGCATGCCTGTCCGGGTTTGGGCCGCCGGCCGCGGCCACCGCGAAGGGCACGGCATTCGAGATCAATGCGGTTCCCTACCCGACCTCCAGCGATGCCCGCAAGATGCGCAAGGCCGGCATCGACCGCGCCCGATTTGACCTCAACTGGTCGCTGATCCAGCCGACGAAGGGCGGCCCGTACGACTGGGCGTCCTACGACCGCGAGATCGCCCGCCTCGCCAGCAGCAAGATCCGGGCTCTTCCGATCGTCATCGGCTCCCCGGGGTGGGCCGCCCCCCATCCGCTTCATCCCCCGATCTCGAGCCGGATCGCCCGCAAGGGATGGCGGGCCTTCCTGGGGGCTGCGGTCAAGCGGTACGGACCCCACGGCGAGTTCTGGTCGGCGCGCCCCAATCTCCACTACCGGCCGGTGAACGCTTGGCAGATCTGGAACGAGCCCAACTACCCAGCTTCGTGGATGCCGCGGCCCTCGCCGCACGACTATGTGCGCCTGCTGCGCGCATCGGCGAAGAAGATCCGCTCTCTCGACCGCAGCGCCCGGATCGTGAGCGCCGGGCTCGGCCCCGGGCGCTCGGGCGGCGGCAAGTATTCCTCATACGACTTCCTCGCCCACATGTACCGGCTTGGGGCGAAACCGTTCTTCGACGCGGCGGCGCTGGATGTCTACGCGGCGGACGTCGCCGGCGACGCGGCTCAGATCAAGAAGTTCGCGGGCGTGATGAGACGGCGTCACGACAGCGATGCGTCCCTGTGGGTGACCGAAGCCGGCTGGTCGTCGAGACGCGACCCGGGACACCGCTGGGCCGCCGGCAGCGAGGCGCGCCAAGCACGGCTCGAGCGCGGGCTCTTCCAATGGGTAATACGGCATGGACGGCGCCTGAACATCGGCGCCCTCTACTGGTTTGACTGGCGGGATACGCCCATCCCCGGCAACCGCCATTACGACTTCGGGCTGCGACGCCACAATGGCACAGCAAAGCCCGCTTTTCGAGTCTTCAGCCATTTCGCCCGCTGACATGTCGACGTGGAAGCTGACGGTGAGACACGGCCCACGTGTCGTACGAGAGTCGTTCGACGATCTCGACGATGCCCTCCACGCGGTGAGGCGAGAGGCCGTGAACGTCGCCCGAGAAGGTCCGCTCGAGGAGGTCCAGGGTTTTCGCACGTACGAGCCACAGGACCGGGTGGCTGCACGGATCGAGCTCTCCAGCGGCGGGCTCCTGCGCGGGCGCGAGGCCGGCGTGGACGTGATGGGCGACGGCACGCTGATCCCTTACCGAGGGGCAGTTCGCAAGCACCGGCTGGAAGGCCGGACTCCGAGGGCCGCCCTCGAAGCGGTGCGCGAGGCGCTGTCGTGAGCGAACCCGAAATCCCCAAGGGCAGCTACGCCGCCGGTCGCCGCGTACGCCTGCCGCGCGGCGCGGAGCGCCCCATCCGGGTCTACATCAACGGCATCGAGCAGACGGAGGGCGACGACTACCGGGTCGCCGGCGGCATGGTGGTCTTCAACCGGCCGATCATCAAGGAGGAAAAGCTCTCGGGCCTGCGGTGGCTGTCGATGCTGATCGGCGTGGTCGGCACGTATCGCAAGAACGAGTCGGTCGACGTGGAATACGCGATGAAGGGCGAGGCCCGCCTGATCTCGGACGTCGAGATCCTGCCGAAGTAATGCGAGCTAGCCGAGGCCGGCGAGCGCGGCCACGCGCTCGCGGTGCTGGCGCGGCGTGCCGAGGAGCTGCGCGCTCACGCGAGCGCGCTTCAAGAAAAAGTGGACATCGTGCTCCCACGTGAAGCCGATGCCGCCGAAGGTCTGGATCGCCTCGTGGGTGACGCTCGTGGCGGCGTCGGAGGCGCGAGCCTTGGCCATCGACGCCGCCAGGGGCAGCGAGTCCGGCTGCGCGTCTGCGACCCAGCCCGCGTAGTAGACCAGCGAACGTGCCTCCTCCACCTCCCAAAGCATGTTCGCGAGGCGGTGGGAGACGGCCTGGTAGGCGCCGATCGGGCGGCCGAACTGCTCACGCTCCTTCGCATAGGCGTTGGCCATGTCGAGGGCCCTGGCGGCGACGCCCATGAGCTCGGCGGCGAGGACGACCGTCGCGCGGTCCACCGCGGGGGCGACTTCGCCGGGCAGAGGATCGCCGCCGGAGGCACGCACGCGGTAGTAGGCCCGGGTCGTATCGATGAGGTCGAGGCGCTCGAGCTCGACGTCGGCGGCGCTCACCAGTCGAGCGCCGTCACCATCGTTGAGAACGAGGACCGCGGCCCCCGCGCCTGCCCCGACGACCGGCTCATGGTCAGGCGTAAAGGCGCAGGCGCCGCGCTCGGCGCCGGAGGCCATTCCCGGAAGCCACTGCTGCTTCTGCTCGTCGCTGCCGGCGTCTTCGACGAAGAACGCGGCGCAGAGGTTGGAGATCCACGGGGAGGGAGCGAGGGCGTAGCCCATCTCCTCGGCGAGGATCACCGCCTCGATCGCTCCGAGCCCCTGGCCGCCGTGCTCCTCGGCAACCACGATCCCGGGCCAGCCGAGGTCGCAGATCTCGGCCCACAGGGCGTCGTCGTAGGGGCTGTCTGACTCGGCGAGCTCGCGAACCTTCTCGGGCTTGAAGCGGGAGGCCAAAAAGTCGCGAGCGGTCGACTTGATCTCGCGCTGCTCGTCGTTGAAGTCGAAGTTCATGGCCCGTGTCTGCCTTTGTCAGCGGAGCTTCGGGAGGCCGAGGACCCGCTCGGCGACGATGTTTCGCAACACGTCGGAGGTGCCGCCCTCGATCGAGTTCGCGCGCGAGCGCAGGAACCGGTAGGCCCAGAGGTCGCCGCGGCGCAGCGTGTCGACCCCGCCAACCTCGATCGCAAGCTCGGTGAGCGCCTGGTTGGTGGACGACCACTGGAGCTTCGCGATCGAACCCTCGGGACCGGGGATACCCACCTTCATGGTCGCCGTAAGCGCTCGCATGGCGCCGAGGCGAAGCCCCTCGATGGCGATCTTCAGCCGCGCGACGCGGTCGCGGACGATCGGGTCACCGGCGAGGCTGCGCTCCTTGGCGAGATCGATCAGGTCGTCGAGCGCGTTCGCGAGGCCGAGCGCCGCGGATGCCCCGAGCCCGGCGCGCTCGTTCATGAGCGTTGTGATCGCGACCATCCAGCCATTGCCGACGCCGCCGACCACGTTCTCATCGGGCACGTAGGCGTTCTCGATGAAGAGTTCGTTGAACTCGGCCTCGCCCGTGATCTGGCGCAGCGGCCGGACCTCCACGGCGTCCTGCTTCATGTCCATGAGGAAGTAGGTGAGGCCCTTGTGCTTGGGGGCGTCGGAATCCGAGCGGGCCACGAGCATGCACCACTTCGCTTCGTGAGCGAAGGTGGTCCAGACCTTCTGACCGGTGATGCGCCAGCCGCCGTTCTCCTTCACCGCCTTCGTCTTCAGCGAGGCGAGGTCGGAGCCCGACTCGGGCTCGGAGAAGCCCTGACACCAGATCTCCTCGGCGGAGAGGATGGGCTCGAGGTAGCGCTCCTTCTGTTCCTCTGTGCCGTGCGCGATAACCACCGGGCCGCCCATGACGAGGCCGAGGACGTTCGCCGGCCGCGGGGCCCTGGCGCGCGCCAGCTCCTCGCCGAAGATCGACTGCTCGATCAGGCTTGCGCCGCGGCCGCCGTACTCCTTCGGCCACGAGACTCCGGCCCACCCGGCCTCGTGGAGCTTTCGCTGCCACTCGCGCTCGAACTCGTACTGGACCTGGTCGCCGCCCTGCGGGGCGGGGCCGGGGTGGTTGGCCTCGATCCACGCGCGGAGCTCGTCGCGAAACGTTGTTTCCTCGGGGGTGAGCGTCAGGTCCACGGGGCGAGGGAATCTATCGGTACGGGCGTATGGTGGGCGACGGCGTGGGGCTAGTCAACCGCGTAGAGCATGACCACCGCGGTCACGATCCAGCTGATCCCGGCGAAGATGATGCCAGGGTCGTTGGCGAGGATCGCGGCGGTCGAACGGGTGTCTTCGCGGTCATAGATCAGGTAGAGGTAGCGGAAGATCCCGTAGAGGACCGAAGGCGCCGTCGCCAGCATCCGCGAGCCGATGAATGGGGAGTTGACCGCGTAGATGATGTAGCTCACCACGGCTGCCGCGGTGACCATCGACACCATCTGGTCCAAAAACGGCACCGAGTAATGCTCCAGGACTGGGCGGGAGTCGACGCCTGCGTGGGCTTCGAGAATCGCCTCCTGGCGGCGCTTGGTGAAGCCGAGAAACAGGGCGAGCATCCCGGTGACCACGAGCAGGTATTGCGAGGCGTGGGCTTCGACCGCTACCGCGCCGGCGATGACGCGCAGGATGAAGAGCGACCCGATGGTCATCACGTCGATGATCACCAGGCGCTTGAGGCCAAGCGAGTAGGCGACGGTCACGACGCCGTAGAGCGCGACGAGGCCACCGACCTCCAGCGAGACGGCCAAAGCGGCGAGGGCGATGGCTGCCGCGGTCAGCGCCAAGGCTGCCGCGGTCGCTGCGCTGCGACCGAGCTCGCCTCTAGCGATCGGCCGGTTTCGCTTGTCGGGATGGCGGCGGTCGAGCTCGGCGTCGCGCAGGTCGTTGAAGAGGTAGCCGGCACTTGCGATCGAGCAGACGGCGACGAAGGTCGCGACGGCGTCGGCGATGGCTCCGGAATCGTGGAACTTCTTGCCGAAGACCAGGCCCGCGAAGACGAGAACGTTCTTTACCCACTCGCCGGGTCGCATGGCGACCAGGAGGGCGCGCAGGGCAGAGCGATCCGCGGCGCTCGCGGACGGCTTCGCGGCCGGGCGCGACGCCCCTTCGTCGGCCATCGACTCCATGGCCGGAGAGGTTAGGGGCAGCGTCGCGGCGTCAGCGGGAACGGCGCTCAGCTGGGAGCGCCGAACCACCTCTCCAGCCGCTCCTTGCTCATCACCTGGGAGGGCTCCACGAGGCGGCTGAACGAGTCGCGCAGGTCCTGCGCCGCATCCGGCTCGGTCGCCCAGCCGCGGAATATCGCCTCGTTCTCGGGCCGGGGAAAATGCCCCCAGGCGAAGGACCACTCGTAATGCTCCGCAGCGCGTCCGTCGCGCCACTCCTGGTAGCCGTCGAGGCTGCCATCTGCCGTGGACAGAGCCTCGGCGACATGCACGGCAGACTCGACCGCGTCGCCGATCCCCTGCGCGGTGCCAGGGTGCTTGAAGTGCCCGGCGTCGCCCACGAGCGCCCACCCGGGGCCGGCGGCGGGCCGGAAGAACCCCCGCATCAGGGACTCCGGGGCGATGGCCACATCAGTGATGAGCTCGGCCCTCTCGAAGACGCCGGGCGGCAGGGTTTCGGGGAAGGTGCGGACCATCTCGAGGTAGCGACGGGTGCGCTCGGCATTGGTGCCGACCACCATCTCGGGTGGTCCCGAGACGATCAGCATCTGCAGGTCATCCTCCACCGGCGTATTGGTGAGGACGCGATCGAGCTCGATCTGGAAGGTCCCGAAGCCATCGTTCGGGATTCCCGTCCAGTAGCCGTAGGCCATCGACATCTCCCCGCGCAAGGCGCGCTCCTTCGGCAGGCCGAGGGACTTCGCGACGACGGAGCCGCGGCCATCGGCTCCGAACACCCAGGCGGCTGTGACCCTGCTGCCATCGGCGAGGGTGACGCCACGGGCCGGATCCTCGTCCGTCCCCGCTCCGATCACGCCGACGACCCGGCGGCCGAAGTCGGCATGGGCGCCGGCGGCGATCGCGGCGTTGATTCCTGCCTGGTCGAGGGCGATTCGCCGCGGCGCCATCGCCCGGTCGAACCCGCCGATCGCGGTGAAGGGGCCTCCCGACTCATGCCCGAGGCCGATGAACCGGGTCTGGTTCATCGGCACCTCGTGTTTCGAGAGCAGCTGGTCGAGCACGCCCAGCTCATCCAGGCGCGCCATGGCGTTTGGCCAGATGCCGTGGGTGGAGATGGTCGTGCTGGGGAAGGTTGCGCGGTCGACCATCAGCACCTCCCAGCCGTTGCGGGCGAGGGCATTGGCCAGAGTCGATCCGGCGCAGCGAGCTCCGACCACAACGGCGTCGAATTCGCGTTCGGCGCCTGAACTGCCCGGCCGACGCGATGCGCTCACGGGTCGAGCAGCACGCCGGGATTCATGATCCCGGCGGGATCGACAGCCGCCTTCGCGCCCCGCAGGGCCGCGGCGAAGGCATCGGGACGCTGGCGGTCGTACCAGGGGCGGTGATCGCGGCCGACGGCGTGGTGGTGGGTGATCGTCCCGCCGGCATCGATCACGGTGTCGGAGACCGCTGCCTTGATCTCGTCCCACTGAGCGACCTCCTCGCCGCGGCGGGCGGGAGCGATGATCGTGAAGTATGGAGCGGGACCGTCCGGGTAGACGTGGGTGAAGCGGCAGGACAGGCGGGGCGAGCCCGGGCCGTTCGGCGGCGCTCCGCATGCTTCGGCGACAGCGGCAGCTGCGGCGTCCATCACCTGCGCGTGAAAGGCGGGAAAGCGATCCCAGGTGATGGCCGTCTCAAAGGTGTCGCTGAGGACTCCGACTGCGACGAGGGTGTCGCGGAGGTACGGCGCCGCCAGGAAAGCATGGCGCCACGAGCCCACCGGGTCGGAGCCCGCGTCGGCCGTAGGCGGATTGGCACGGACGGCGCCCGGCGCGGGCTGGGAAACCGACTGGCCCTTGACCTCGCCGGGCTGGCCGCCGTGGTCGCCCGCGCATTCGAGGGTGAGGTTCATGGCGGTATCGACGGGGTGGTGGGCGGACTCGAAGCCGAGAACGAGGAGCGACTTCCCGGCTGGCCCGGCCCCGGTGACCTCGGACTCCGTTGCGTCGAGCAGACGGCAGTTGGAGGGGTGCAGGCCGGCTTGAGAAAGCTCGCGAACGGCTTCGGCTGCGGCGTGGAAGTCGTCGAAGGCGACCCCGCAGGAGAGCTTGTAGACCGGCTTTGCCTGCAGGCGGACCCACGCCTCGGTGACGATCCCCAGCGTCCCCTCGGATCCGAGGAGCAGGCGGTCGGGGCTGGGCCCGGCGCCGGAGCCCGGCAGCCGGCGGCTCTCCCATGCGCCGGCAGGGGTGATTGCCCGCACCGATTCGACGAGGTCATCGATGTGGGTGTAGAGCGTCGCGAAGTGACCACCGGCGCGGGTTGCGATCCACCCTCCCAGGCTCGAGTACTCGAACGACTGGGGGAAATGGCGAAGCGTCAGCTCGTGCTCGCGCAGCTGGTCCTCGAGGGCGGGGCCGAGAACGCCGGCCTGGATGCGGGCGGCGCGGGAGCTCCGGTCGATCTCGAGGACGCGGTCGAGGTTGCGCAAGTCGATCGACACGGCCCCGGCGTAGTCGCCGCCGAGGCGCGGCTCAACCCCGCCGACGACGCTGGTGCCGCCGCCGTAGGGGATCGCGGCGAGCGACGCGTCGGCGCACCATCCAAGTACCGCTTCGATCTCTGCCTCGGTCGTGGGGAAGGCGACGACGTCGGGCGGGTTTTCGATCTGGCCGCGAAAGCCGCGGACCACGTCACGGTAGGCCTTGCCGAGTGCGTGGGAGACGCGGTCGTAGGCGTTGGTGCTGCAGAGATCGACGAGGGAGGCGGGTGGCTCGATCCGTGGGGCGCTCAGCTCGATCGCATCGAGGGGGACGGGAGCTTCGATGTCCGTCACTTCGAAGCCCAGGCGGTCCTTCACCGCCTGGGCGGCGCCCTCGAGCCCGGCGCGGTCGGGCTGCTGGTCCTCGTACCCCCAGCCCCAGTGCTTGCGCCTGCGCATGCGCAGACCCTAACGGGGGCACGAAAGCACCCTGGCGACTTTCTTCCGGTATGCAGAACCTTCCCGCCACCCCCGACGAGAAATGCGCCGAGACCGCGGCAAAGCAACACGGGGTGATCACGACCCAGCAGCTGCTCGCGGCAGGGCTCGTAGCGAGCGCCATCCATCGGCGGGTCCGCGCGGGGCGCGTACACCCGCTCTACCGCGGTGTGTATGCGTGGGGGCATACGGGGTTGAGCAACGAGGGCAGATGGATGGCGGCGGTCTTGGCGTGTGGCAAGGGTGCCGCTCTCAGTCACCGCTCGGCGGCCGAGCACTGGAAGCTCCTGGAGGGCTGGAGCTCACCGATCCACGTCACGGTCCCGGGCGACGGCGGGCGCTCGCAACGCAAGGGACTCACCACTCACCGCTCTTCCTCCTTGACTTCTTCGACGGCGGCGCTGCGCGACGGCATCGCGGTGACAGACCCGGCAAGGACGATCGCCGACCTCAGACGTACGGAGAGCCAGGGGCTCGTCGCCAAGGCGATCAGGCAGGCGAGCTTCAGGCGGCTCGACATCGGCAATGAAGGAGGGCACATCTGCGAGCGCTCCGAGCTCGAGCGGCGATTCCTTCGCTTCTGTCATCGAAACGGACTGGCGCTTCCCGAGGTGAACGTGCCGATCGCGCCCTACACGGTGGACTTCCTCTGGCGCAGGCAATCACTGGCGGTCGAGACCGACGGCTGGGAGGCTCACCGCGGCCGTCAGGCCTTCGAGGACGACCGTGCTCGCGATGCCTTCCTGCGCAAGCTGGGTTATGAGGTGCTGCGATTCACCTGGCGCCAGCTGGAGCAAGACTCCGCTTCGGTGCTCGCGCTCCTTCGCCGCTATTTACACGTCGGAGTTCCGTGACCCTCCTCGGAGGGCCTGGCGGGAAGGTTCCGGTATGAGTAAGAAAGGCGCCAGAACTACCAGTGGATGCCGCGCATCAGGTTCGCGAACATCACCTGCTGGTCGGATGCGCTCTCCTCGGCTGAGGTACCTCGCTCGTCGCGGGCTGCGCCCGCTGCCTTTTCGCCCTTCGCCGCCTTGGAGTCGGGGAACAGGTGGTAGGCGCTGTTGAGGATGTAGTCCACCGACTTGGGGTTGACCGTGTAGAGCAGCTGACCCAGCGTTCCCAGAGGCGTGGCGATCCGCTTCGGCTGGTGGATGATCGCGTCGCAGATCATGTCCGCGGCCTTGTCGGGGGTGATCGTCGGGAAGCGGTCGTACATCTTCGTCGGCGCGATCATGGGTGTGCGGACGAGCGGCATGTTGATCGTGGTGATGTGGACGTTGTCGTCGATGATCTCCGAAGCGATGCAACGAGAGAACGCGTCGAGTGCCGCCTTCGACGCCACATAGGCCGAGAACCGCGGCGTGTTGGTCTGCACGCCGATCGAGCTCACGTTCACGATCTGGCCGGAGCGCCGCTCGCGCATGCCGGGCAGGACCTTGAGGATCAGCCTCACGGCCCCGAAGTAGTTGAGCTGCATCGTGCGCTCGAAGTCGTGGAAGCGGTCGTACGACAGCGCGATCGAACGGCGAATCGAGCGCCCGGCGTTGTTCACCAGCACATCCACCCGGCCATGCTGTTCGAGCGCCTCCTCGGCCATGCGGTCGATGTCCTCCATGTCGGAGAGATCGCAGCGATGGATGTAGGCGAGCCCTCCCCCGGCCTCGATCTGGTCGCGGGTCTCCTCGAGCTTCTCGGGCGTCCGCGCGACGAGCAGGACGGTCCCGCCCGCCTCGGCGATCTTCAGGGCGGCGGACTTGCCGATTCCCGAGGACGCCCCGGTGACCATGACGTAGCGACCGCGAACCTGCTTTTCGAGGTTCGCGGTGCCCTGCAAGCGCCGTCCGACCCGGAGGAGCTCGTCGGGGATCTGCTGCTCGAGCACCTGCGCGGCGCCGCTCACGATCCCCCGCCGGCCGCGAACGGCTCCCATCAGCGTCCTATCGCTGAACAGGTCCGGATCGAGATGGCGCTCCCAGTAGTCCCAGAGGATGTCCGCGTACGCCTCGAGCGGCGGCACCTTGATGCCTGTGCCGGCGAGCGCTGCCTGGGTCTGGCGCGAGTCGAAGTGGGTTGGCCAGCCGACGTAGGTAAGGACCTCCTTGGGGATCCCGAATTCCCCGAGCGCCCGCTCCGCCGCCCTCCCCGCAAGCGGAACGCCCGACAGGGCGAGGCGAACGAGCGGCGTGATTGCGTCAACCGCGGCAGGCGGCACCCTGACCGTTGCCTCAGGGGCATGAGCTGCCCGCGCGAAGACGTCGATCGCCTCGCCGGCCGTCGGCGGGTTCGGATCGACGAGGTGAAAGGCGCGCCGGTCGAGCCCTTCCGCGTGGGCGATGTGATCGATCGCCTTGGCGACGAAGTCGACGGGGACGATGTTGATCTCCCGGCCCTCAAGGCCCGGCATCGGCATCCACTGCGGCACGGTGTTTCGCAGACGGCGGATCAGCTTGAAGAAGTAATAGGGACCGTCGATCTTGTCCATCTCGCCGGTCTCGGAATGACCCACGACGATTCCCGGCCGGTAGATCCGCCAGGGCCGGGTGCACTGGGTCCGTACAACCTTCTCGGACTCGTGCTTGGTCCGGAAGTAGGGATTGACGTCGAGGTTCTCGGCCTCCTCGAACATGTCCTCGCGGAACGTCCCCTTGTAGAGGCCCGCGGCGGCGATCGAGCTGACCTGGTGAACGCATCCCGCCTGCAATGCCTCGGCGAGCTCGACCATGTGCCTGGTTCCCTCGACGTTCGCGACCCGCTGCGACTGGGCGTCGGCGGTGACGTCGTAAATCGCCGCCAGATGGAAGGCGTGATCGACGCCCTTCATCCGCTCGACGTCGGCATCAGAAACCCCCAGACGCCGCTGCGAGAGGTCGCCGACCACGCCGACGATGCGCTCCTCGTCAACCTCCCACCGGCTGCGGAGCTCGGCGAGCCTGCCCTTGGAGCCCTCTCGCACGAGTACGTAGATGGTCCCCTCGCGCTCGAGCAGAAGCTCGATGAGATTGCGGCCGATGAACCCCGTTGCCCCGGTCACGAAATACGACACAGGCGCGACCTTACACTCTCTCGAATGAGCTTCCGCATCATCGGCGATTCCGGGGATCCTGGCCGCCCTGAGCTCCAACTTGGGCGCGCGGCTGGAGCTCAGTCAGGCTTCGAGAGACGAGCCGCGCGCGATGGGGTCCAGGTCCTCGCCCACGGCGCACTGGTGTGTCCGAGTTGCGACATGCCGATCGCGCTGGCGAGCCCGCTCGGGGCAGGATCCCGGCTTCATTGCGCGTTCTGTGAGCACACGGCGAGAGCGCGGGAGTTTCTCGTCCGCGACGTCTTCGACACCCTCGCCAACGAGGCCCAGCTCGTCGCCCGCATCGTGTAGGCAGCGCCTTGTCCGGGGAGTGTTGAGACGATGGCGCGGAGGCGATTCCTGCGGGCGGTGAGCTCATCCGTGGCCGCTTTGCTCCTCCTCCTCGCGCTGCCCGGGCTAGCCGGCGCGAAATTCATCTGGCCCGCTGCGTGGCACCCCCACGTCGGCACTGCCAAGCGCTACGCGGCGAACCGCGCCGGCACGGTCCACTTCGCGGTCAAGGGGCTCGACGGGCGGATGCGCGGCGACAACGCGAGCGCAACCGCTCCCATGGCGAGCACCTTCAAGGTCCTCCTGCTCCTGACCTACTTGCGCCAGCATTCGGTTCGCCATCGGCCGCTGGACGACAGCGAGAGAGACCTGCTCGGGCCGATGATCCGCATCTCCGACAGCGTCGCCGCAACGCGTGTCCGCGACATCGTCGGCGTCGCCGCGATCGAGCGGCTCGCGCACGATGCTCACCTCCAGGACTTCACCTACAACTCGGTCTGGGGGCTTTCCCGCGACAGCTCCCGCGACCAGGTGCGCCTCATGTACCACCTGGAGCGCTACATCCCAAAGCGCCACCGCCACTACGCACTTGATCTCCTGAGGACGATCACCCCGTCGCAGCGCTGGGGCGTCGGCCAGGTGCACCTCGGCCACTGGAAGCTCTTCTTCAAGGGCGGTTGGGGCAGCGGATCGGGCGCCGTGGACCACCAGGTGGCGCTGATCAAGGCCCGCGGCGAGCGCGTTTCGCTTGCGATCCTGACCGAGAACGACGGCACCCACGACTACGGCAAAGAGACCCTCCAGGGAGTGGCGAAACGCTTGCTGCGCGGCCTGGCGCACGTCCCCTAGCGGTCCCTGCACACCGCGTCGCAGAGAACGCCGAAGTCTTAGACTCGCAGGGGAATGGCCGACAGCCCGATAGTCGAGATCCAGATGCCCCAGATGGGGGAATCGGTGACCGAGGGGACGATCCTCGAATGGCACGTCACCGAAGGCGAGGAGGTGGCCGAAGGCGACACGGTCGTCGAGGTCTCGACCGACAAGATCGACGCTGAAGTTCCCGCACCGTCGAGCGGTGTGATCACCAAGATCCTCGCCGCAGTGGACGACACCGTGACCGTCGGCCAGGCGCTCGCGGAGCTCGACCCCAACGGCTCCGGCAACGGCGCTTCGCCCTCGTCCGACGGCGCTGACGCCGCGCCGACGGCAGAAAAGACACCTGGGGTTCCCCAGGAGCCACCGGGCCTAGCCACCGCAGGAACCGGCGAGGGCGACCAGGACCTCGGTGGCGGCGCTTCGACCGAAGAGCATCAGGCCGACGCCGAATCGGGCGGCCAGGAGATTGTGATCGCCATGCCCGAGATGGGCGAATCCGTCACCGAGGGCACGGTGCTCGAGTGGCATGTGTCCGAGGGCGATGAGGTCGCCGAGGGCGACACGGTGATCGAGGTCTCGACCGACAAGATCGACGCCGAGGTCCCGGCCCCGGCCAACGGAGTCATCACCAAGCTTCTGGTCAAGCCGGACGACGTCGTCAAGGTGGGCCAGCCCATGGCGGAGATGAACACCGCTGGAATAACTCCGCAGGAATCCTCCGCTTCGCGTCCGGTTCCGGCGGGTTCGGGCGACGACGAGGCGGCAGGCTCGGCCGCAAGCACCGCGACTTCGTCGCTAGCCCCATCGACCGATACGAGGGCAACGCCGGTCGCGCGTCGAGCCGCCGCAGAGAGCGGAGTTGACCTGACCGCCGTCACGGGCAGCGGAGCCGGTGGCAAGGTCACCAAGGCCGACGTGCTGGCAGCCGGCAACGGCGCCGGGGCGGCCACCGCCCCGGCGGCTGCCGCTGGCGAGGCGAAGCCGCTTCGCGGGCCCGCGGCGATGCTCGCCGAGACGATGAATGCCAGCCGCGAGGTGCCGACCGCGACCTCGTTCCGCACGGTCCCCGTCGACGTCCTCGACGCCAAGCGCAAGGCCCTCAACGGCGTCCTCAAGGACCGGGGAATGAAGGTTTCCTTCACCCACCTCATCGCCTGGGCGATCGTGAAGGCGGCGCAGGATTGGCCGGTGATGGGCCGCTCGTTCGAGACGCGCGACGGCAAGCCCTTTGTGATCGAGCCCGCGGCGGTCAACCTCGGCATCGCGGTCGACGTGGAGCGCAAGGGCGGTCGCAGCCTCATGGTCCCCTCCCTCAAGGACTCAGACAGCCTCGACTTCGCGGGCTTCCATTCCCACTACGAGGACCTGATCACGAGGACGCGCGAAAACAAGCTCTCGGCCGACGACTTCAAGGGCACCACGATCAGCCTCACCAATCCCGGCGGCCTCGGCACGGTCGCCTCCGTGCCGCGGCTCATGAGCGGCCAGGGCACCATCGTCGCCTGCGGCTCGCTCGCTTACCCGGTCGAGTGGGCCCACGCTCCGGCCGATCGCATCAAAGCCCTCGGGATCTCGAAGGTCATGACGATGACTTCGACCTACGACCATCGGGTTATCCAGGGGGCTGAGTCGGGCTCGTTTTTGCGGCGCATCGACCAGCTCCTACAGGGCGAGGACGACTTCTACGAGTCGGTCGCGTCGGACTTTGGCCTCTCTCCAAGCGTCGTCACCTCCGCCTACCCCGCATCGGCGTCCGCGCCCGGGCTGGGAGCGACCGCCGCCCCCTCCGCGGCATCGCTCGCCGCGCCTGCGGCTCCCGACAACGAGCTGCTTCAGGCCGTTCAGGCCGCGACCTCCCTCCTCAAGGCCTACCGCACCCACGGCCATCTCGCCGGTCGCCTCAACCCGCTCGGCGGCGAGCCCAAGGGAGATCCGGCGCTCGAACCGGAGAACCTGAACCTCACGCCCGAGCTCATGTCACGAATCCCGGCGTCGATCCTGCGGATCGGTGTGGAGGGCGAAACGCTGCTCGAGGCCCTGCCGAGGATGCGCGAGTCCTACTGCGGAACGATCGGGTACCAGATCGAGCACCTCGCCTCCCATCAACAGCGCATGTGGTTGCGCGAGATGATCGAGACGGGCGCGCATCGCACCCCGCTCACGCCTGACGAAAAGCGTGCCCTGTGCTCCCGGTTGATCGAGGTATTCCAGTTCGAGCGCTACCTGCAGAAGGCCTACCTCGGCCAGAAGATGTTCTCCATCGAGGGCCTCGACGTCGTCGTCCCGATGATCGACGAGCTCGTGACCCTCGCCCGGCGCGGCGGCGCCGAAGAGGTCGTGATCGGCATGGCCCATCGCGGCCGCCTCGGGGTCCTCGTCCACAACACCGGCCGCTCGGTCGAGTCGATCCTCGCCGAGTTCGAGGGCGCCAAGGCCTTCGAGCAGGTCAAGGCCATCGCCGCGATCCCGCATTCCGGTACGGGCGACGTCAAGTATCACCACGGAGCCGAGGGCATCTTCTCCACACGAGACGGCGAAGAGATCAAGGTCCGCATGTACCCCAACCCCAGCCACCTCGAGTTCGTCGATCCGGTCGTCACCGGCGGCGCTCGCGCGACGCAGACCGCGCACTCCGGTCCGATGCTCCACCACAACGCCTCGATCGCCGTTCCCCTCCTTCTGCACGGCGATGCCGCGTTCCCGGGGCAGGGAGTCGTTGCGGAGACACTCAACCTCCAGTCGCTGGAGGGCTACTCGACGGGCGGGACGGTCCACCTCATCACCGACAACCAGGTTGGCTTCACGACCGACCCCGGCGAGGACCGCTCGACTCCCTACGCGGCCGACCTCGCAAAGGGCTTCAACTGCCCGATCATCCACGTCAACGCCGACGAGGTCGAGTCGTGCGTCGCCGCGATCCGGCTGGCGATGGCGTACCGCGAGCGCTTTGCCCGCGACGTCGTGATCGACCTAATCGGCTACAGGCGCTACGGCCACAACGAAACCGATGAGCCCGCCTACACGCAGCCGCTCATGGCGGCGCAGATCAAGGCGCATCCGCCGGTGTCGGAGCTCTATGCCGGTCAGCTCGTCAAGGAGGGTGTGGTCGCCGCCGATGAGGTCGAGGCCGACGCGAAGGAGCGCCAGGCCCAGCTTTCGGCGACGCACAAAGAGCTTCGCCAGAAGATGGAGGGCGGGGAGTACGAGGACCCCACCTCCACGGCGATGCAGACCGGAGAGCTCGATCGCACCAAGAGCCCCGAGGTCGAGACCGCCGTCTCCGACAAGCGCCTGCGATCGCTCAACGAGGAGCTCCTCAAAGTTCCCGACAGCTTCACGATCCACCGCAAGCTTCGAAAGCCGTTGATGCGGCGCCTGGATGTGCTGGAGGAGGGGCCGATCGACTACGGCCACGCCGAGTCGCTCGCCCTCGCGTCGCTGCTCACCGAGGGGACCCACATCCGCCTGACCGGCCAGGACACAGAGCGCGGGACCTTCTCGCATCGCCACATGGCCCTTCACGACGAGAAAACTGGGATCAAGTACGTGCCGATCCAGAAGCTTTCCGGCGCGCTCGCTCCCTTCGAGCTCCACAACAGCCCGCTCTCAGAGGCGGCCTGCCTCGGATTCGAGTACGGCTACGCGGCGGCCTCGCCTGAGAGCCTGATCATCTGGGAGGCGCAGTTCGGCGACTTCGCCAACTCCGCACAGGTCATCATCGACAGCTTCATCGTTTCCGGCGAGGCCAAGTGGGGCCAGGCAACCCGGCTGACGCTTCTGCTCCCTCACGGCTACGAGGGCTCGGGGCCGGAGCATTCCAGCGCCCGGATCGAGCGCTTCATCCAGCTTGCGTCGGAGGGCAACATCCGGCTCGCCAACCCGACGACCGCCGCCCAGTACTTCCACCTGCTGCGGCGCCAGGCGCGGATCGCCAAGCCCAAGCCGCTCGTCGTCTTCACTCCGAAGGGCCTGCTGCGGCTGCCGGCGGCGTCCTCGAAGCTCTCCGATCTCACCGACGGAACGTTCGAGTTCGTGCTCGACGACCAGTTCGTGGGCGACGGCCGCGACGCGATCAAGCGACTCGTCCTCTGCAGCGGCAAGGTCTACTACGACATCGTCGGCCACGAGGCCCACGAGCGGGCAAAGGGCAAGGTCGCGATCGCGCGCGTCGAACTGCTCTACCCGTTCGCCCAAGAGCAGATCACCAAGCTGATTGCGAGCTACCCCAACCTCGAGCAGATCATCTGGGCCCAGGAAGACCCCAAGAACATGGGCGCCTGGAGCGTCATGGCCCGCCGCATGCCGGAGCTCGTGCCCGGGGGCGTCGACTTCCGTTATGTCGGCCGCCCGCCGCGCGCCGCGCCATCGGAGGGCTACCCGGCGCTCCACCGCTCCGAGCAGGAGCGCATCGTGCTCACCTCGCTGGAGGGCTAGCCGGGGCGAAATCCGGCTTCGGGCGCTTTATCCACCATATGGGTGGAAAACCCGCCCCACGTCCGGATGCGGTAATCGGGTCGATGGCACAGCGTCAGCATGGCGTCGTCGCCATCCGCCAGCTTGCGGCTCTCGGCATTTCAAGCCGCATGATCGACCGCCGCAATCAGGCCGGAACTCTCCATCGAAAGTACCGCGGCGTCTACGCGGTGGGGCACTCCGGATTGAGCAACGAGGGAGAGTGGATGGCCGCGGTGCTCGCCTGCGTTGAAGGATCCGTGCTAAGTCACCGGAGCGCGGCTGAGCTTTGGCGGCTTCTTCCGGGTCGCAGCAGTCCGGTAGAGGTTTCCGCTTTAAGTCGGAGCGGACGCCAGAGACATCATGGGCTCCGCATCCACCGCCCATCCTCGTTGCCTAAGTCCGATAGGACCCTCCGTATCGGCATCCCGGTGACCACGCCAGCCCGCACCGTCGCGGACCTGCGGCGCTCCGCCACCCCCGCCGCAGTTCGCCGCGCCATACGCCAAGCCGAATACCTCGGCCTCCCCCTTGGCCTTCAAACCGACGGCACCCGAAGCGAGCTCGAAGGAGTTTTCCTACGCCTGTGCCGCCGCCACCATCTTCCCGAGCCAGAAGTGAACGTGAAGATCGGCGCCTTCACAATCGACTTCTATTGGCCGGCCCAACGGCTCGCGGTGGAGACGGATGGCTGGCGCAGCCACCGCGGTCGGCAGGCCTTTCTCGATGACAGAGCGCGTGAGGCATTCCTGCGTCTTCAAGAGATCGATCTTCTGAGGTTCAGCGACGAGCAGGTAGGGAGGGACTCTAAGACGGTGGCGGCGCTCCTGCGCAAGAAGCTGACCCGAACGCTTTGGGGCGGGAAACCCACCGCATAGGTGGATAAACCGCCCGAACGGACTTATCGCTTCGGGGGGCGCTGTTGGGGCTTCGGCGCGATGCGGTTACGGCGCTGCGCGTCCTTCAGGCGGCGTTGCATGTCGAGCACCAGGCGAAGCTCGTGCACCGAGCGGCTGGATGAGTTGCGCGGCGGCTCCCTCATTGCCTCGATCTTGCGGGCCGCCTCGTGTCGCTCCTATGGCCCCGCGTCTAAAGGTTGTCCGCCGGCTTTCGACGACGGCTCTAACGTCCGGCGCCATGAGCGCGGTCGAAGCATCGCCTTCGCGCGCCCCGTCGCAGGGCGAGCTGTGGCCGTGGATCAAGCGGGCGAGCTGGTTCGAGCTCGGGTTGTTCGCAGCGCTCTGCTTCTTCTGGCTTGCGCCGGGGTTCCACTCCGAGACCGCGATCTTCGGCGCCGCGCACGGCGTGGGCTACCTGTGCCTGCTCGCCCTGATCCTGGTTGCGGTCCTCCGCCGTCAGGCGCCCTACACCCTGCTGGCGGCGACCCTCACGCCGGTGGGCCCCCTCGGAAGCGTCATCGCCATCGCCTGGATCGAGAGGCGTGCCGAGAAAGGTGGCGGCGGCGGGGCCGTGGGAGGCAGGGGGTCCCAACGGCCCGCACCACCGCCTGCGCGTCGGTAGCCAGGGAGGGATGCCGACGCGGTCGTCCCCGGAGGCGGGACTGACCGGGGACGAGCTTTTGTAAAACTTTGAGTTTCTCCCGGCCGAGTCATTCTCTCCGATGCCGCGATGCCGTGTCAACCCCCAACTTGATTGGTTTCGCGGCACTCTCGGCGCCGGCCCGGCTAGCGGAGGTCGCGCAGGACGCGGTGAAGGATGCCACCGTTTCGGAAGTACTGAACCTCGTTCGGCGTGTCGAGCCGCACGCGCGCCTCGAACTCGACCGGATCGGCGCCGCCCTCGCGGATGGCGGTGACCTTGACGGCCTTGGCCTCGCCGTTCTCGAGGTCGCCGACACCGAAGGTCTCCTCACCCGTGAGGCCCAGGGAGTCGACCGACTCGCCGTCCGGGAACTGGAGTGGCGCCACTCCCATCCCGATCAGATTCGAGCGGTGGATGCGTTCGAAGCTCTCGGCGATCACCGCCCGTACCCCGAGCAGCGTCGTGCCCTTGGCGGCCCAGTCGCGCGAGCTGCCGGAGCCGTACTCCTTGCCTGCCAGGACCACCAGCGGCACGCCGTCCTCCCCGTATCGCATCGCAGCGTCGTAGATCGCCATCTCCTCGCCCGAGGGAAAATGCTTCGTGAAGCCGCCCTCGCGCTCCACCAATGTGTTTCGGAGGCGTACGTTCGCGAACGTGCCGCGCATCATCACCTCGTGGTTGCCCCGCCGCGATCCGTACGAGTTGAAGTCGCGAACCTCGACGCCCTGATTCATCAGCCATTGCCCCGCGGGGCTGTCCCGCTTGATCGCCCCAGCGGGCGAGATGTGATCGGTCGTGACGCTGTCGCCCAGGACGGCGAGCACTCGGGCGCCCTCGATCGGCTCGACCGGGGCGGGCTCGGGGTCCATCCCCTCGAAGAACGGGGGCTTGCGCACATAGGTCGAGTCGGGCCAGTCATAGCGGTCCCCCTGGGGCACCTCGATGGCCTGCCAGCGCTCGTCCCCGGTGAAGACGTCGGCATAGCCGCGGCGAAACATCTCGGAACGGACCGCGTCGGCGACCGTCTGCTTGATCTCTTCCGAAGAGGGCCAAAGGTCGGCGAGATGAACCGGGTTGCCGTCGCCGTCGGTGCCGAGCGGCTCCGTGGTCAGGTCGATGTCCATCCGGCCCGCCAGCGCATACGCGACCACCAGCGGCGGCGAAGCGAGGTAGTTATTGCGCACGTCCTGGTTGATGCGCCCCTCGAAGTTGCGGTTGCCGGAGAGCACCGAGCAGACCATCAGGTCCTTCTCAGCGATCGCCGCCGAGATCTCCTCCGGAAGCGGGCCGGAGTTGCCAATGCAGGTGGTGCACCCGTAGCCGACCAGGTTGAAGCCGAGCTTGTCGAGGTGCTCGTCGAGGCCCGACTGCTTGAGGTACTCGGTCACGACCGTTGAGCCGGGAGCCAGGGAGGTTTTGACCCACGGCTGTGACTCGAGGCCGCGCTCCACGGCCTTCTTGGCGAGCAGACCGGCGCCGATCATCACCGACGGATTCGACGTGTTGGTGCAGCTCGTGATGGCGGCGATCACCACCATGCCGTGGTCGAGCTCGAACGAGCGGCCATCCTCGAGGCTCACGCCAATGGCATCGGGGGTCGGCGCGCGCTCCGCGGTGGCGGTTGCGGCCGGGGCCCGCCGCGGCCGGCCGGCATCGCCATCGTGATCGTCGCCCGGAGGGTCGGACGCCGGGAAGGAGTCGGCGATGGCCGTGTCATGGTGATTGCCCAAAGCCTCGGCCGCCTCTGGGTCGAAGCCCTTGAGCGCTTCGAAGAAGGCGGACTTCGCGGCCGTCAATGCGATGCGGTCCTGGGGACGCTTGGGGCCTGCGATCGAGGGCTCGACATCGCCCAGATCGAGCTCGAGGAGGTCGCTGAAGGTTGGGTCCTCGGTCTCGGGCTCGTGGAACATCCCCTGCTGGCGCGTATACGCGTCGACCAGCTCGATCTGCTCGGTCGGGCGGCCCGTGAACTCGAGGTAGCGCAGCGTCTCGGCGTCCACGGGGAAGATCGCGCACGTCGAGCCGAACTCCGGCGACATGTTCCCGATCGTGGCCCGATCCGCCAGGCCCAGCTTGTGGAGGCCGGGGCCGAAGAACTCCACGAACTTGGAGACGACCCCGCGCTCGCGGAGCATCTCGGTGACCCTCAGGACCAGATCCGTCGCAGTCGCCCCCTCGGCGAGCTCCCCGGAGAGCTTGAATCCGATCACCTGCGGCAGCAGCATCGAGATCGGCTGTCCCAGCATCGCCGCCTCTGCCTCGATCCCGCCGACCCCCCACCCGAGGACGCCCAGCCCATTGATCATCGTCGTGTGCGAATCGGTGCCGACGAGGGTGTCCGGGTAGGCCTGGGTCACGCCGTCGACCTCGCGGGTGAAGACGACCTGCCCGAGGTACTCCAGGTTCACTTGGTGACAGATGCCGGTGGCGGGGGGCACGACCCTGAAATCGTCGAACGCAGTCTGGCCCCACCGCAAGAAGGCGTAGCGCTCGCCGTTTCGCTCAAACTCGCGCTCCGCATTGACCTCGAAGGCCTTCGCGTTGCCGAAGGCGTCGACCTGGACCGAGTGGTCGATCACGAGGTCCACCGGAACGAGCGGATTGATCTTGGCGGCGTCCGAGCCCAGCTCGTCCATCGCGTCGCGCATGGCGGCGAGGTCGACGATGGCCGGAACGCCGGTGAAATCCTGCATCAGCACCCGGGCGGGCTGGAAGGGGATCTCGACGCTCGGCTCGGCGGTTGCGTCCCACTTCGCGATCGCTTCGGCGTCGTCGGAGCTCACCGACTCGCCGTCCTCCAGGCGCAATGCGTTCTCCAGCAGAACCTTGAGCGAGTACGGAAGCCGGGCGACGTCGAACTTCGACTGCAGCGCATCGAGTCGGTAGATCTCGTGCTCGCGCCCGCCGACCTCCAGCGTTGCCTTCGCCTGGAAGGAGTCGTTGCTCATCGCCGACCTCTTACCCGCGTCGCTTAGCGCTTGTCAGCCTGCTTGGCGGCCAGCTCGGCGGCCGTCCGGCGGCCCGTCCGCCCGCCGGCAACCCGGATGGCCATGCTCGGGTTGGCGAGGCCGAGGTGAGCGAGGGCGCGCTGGCGGCGCGGCGCCACGACGATCTCGAGCTTGTCGCGGTTGATCGCCCGCAGCACCCCGCCGGCGACGGCCTCGGGGGTTGCCGTGCCGATGCCCGCCGGAGCCTTGGTCCCCGCGTCGGCGAACATCCCCGCCTCGCGGATGAAGCCCGGGGAGACCACGGAAACGCCCACGCCGGTTCCCGCGAGGTCGCAACGCAGGCCAAAGGCGAAGCCGCGAAGGCCGAACTTCGTCGCGTTGTAGACGGCGCTGGACGGGCTCGGCGCCTTACCGGCCAGCGAGGAGATGAAGACGAGGTGCCCCTCCCCGCGCTCGAGCATCGTGGGCACGAGCTCCCGCGCCATGCGCATGGGCGCCTCGAGGTTCACACGAACCGCACGGGCTATCTCCTGTTCGGAGAACTCGTCGAGCTTCCCGGTGGCGGGCAGTCCGGCATTCGCGACGAGGATGTCGACCTGGCCCGCCTCCGAAACCACCCGCTCGGCCAAGCCCTCCAGCGCAAGATCCGCAACGACCACCTTGTGTCCCTGCCCGGGAAGGGCGGCAGCGAGATCCGTGAGCTCGTCGGCCTTGCGCGAGCTCAAGACCATGGTCGCTCCCCGGTCGGCCAGGCGCTCCGCGATCGCGCGTCCGAGGCCCCCGGTTGCACCGGTCAAAAGCACGCGCTTGCGGTTCACCTCCACCCTCTGAACCTAGCACCGGGTAGGTTTACGCGAGCGATGAAGCTCTACGTCTGCTGGGGAACGTTCCCCGCTCCACGCCCGCCTCACGGCCATCCGTGCCGCAACGCCTTTGTCGCGCTCACGGACGCAGGGTATGACCCGGAGGTAGTGAAGGTCCACGGCCTCGGCGTCGGGCCGATCAAGCTCGACACGGAGGGCCGGCGCGAGGTCGAGCGGATCTCGGGCCAGAAGGTCGTGCCCGTGCTCGTGACCGACGAGGGCGAGATCATCGCGGACTCGCAGCGGATTGCGGAATGGGCCCGGGCCCACCCGGCCGGAAGCGTTTCCGCGCCTGCAACCGCATAGTTTGTGCAGATCGACACCTGCTTGTGAGCAGGTGCTTGCAAACGACTGACGAATCCTGTACGGTGCCGCAACCTCGACAACCGCAATGCCGAATCCCTGCCCCCTCCGCGGGCGGGGAACGGGGGAACCAACAGTCCGGGGCTAACTCGCCGCTTGAGGCGAGGGCGCAACTCCTTTAGCGCCAGCCCGTCAGCTAACCCCGTAGGCGGACGAAGGAGTAACGGTTTTGCGTACTCATACCCGGATCAAGCTCAAAGCACGCAACGGCGTCGCAGCCGCCGCAGCCGTGGCATTCGCCGCGGCTGCACTCTCCGCGAGCCCGGCGCTCGCCGGCAGCGGCGGCACCGGCCTGAACACGCCGCCGCCGACGGTCAGGGGCGCCAATGCCAAGCTTCGCGACGGCGTCGCGATCGCTCCCAGGAGCGCGCCTAGGCGCGTCAAGGACGTCATCGCGGCCGCCAATCACATCGCCAAGGGTCGCGCCTACTGCCTCGGCGGCGGCCACCAGTCCTGGAAGTCGTCCTGTTACGACTGCTCGGGCTCGGTGAGCTACGCCCTCCACGGCGGCGGTCTCATCTCTTCCCCCCTTCCGTCGGGGCCGATGGAGAGCTGGGGCCGCAGGGGCAAGGGCAGCTGGATCACGGTCTACGCCAACGGCGGCCACGCCTTCATGACGATCGCCGGCCTTCGCTTCGACACGTCGGACACGCCGGGAGACGGCCCGGGCTGGGCGAAGGGCATGGGCTACGAAAACCCCCGCAGCTACGCGATCCGGCACAAGTCGCCTCTGTAAAGCGGCGGGCGCGGCCCGTGAAAGGTACGCTCGCCATTCCATTGGGCCGCGGCATGAGATAGCTTCTGCGCCGAGGACGTCAACCGTCCGAGGCACGTGGAGAGGACCCAAGCCATCACGACGAGCGATCCGGGGCATGAGGCGCCGGAGCAGCGAGCCGACCGGCCACCCGACGTCCGTCTAGTGGGCCTGCGCAAGAGCTACGGGGACGTCGCCGCGGTCGACGGCGTCGACGTCGAGATCGCTGCCGGCGAGTTCTTCACCTTGCTCGGGCCTTCGGGCTCGGGCAAGACCACGACGCTGCGACTGATCGCCGGGTTCGAGACCCCCGACGCCGGGCGGGTCGAGCTCGCGGGTCGCGACGTCACGGCCCTGCCTCCATATGACCGCGAGGTCAACACGGTCTTTCAGGACTACGCGCTGTTCCCGCACATGACGGTCGCGGAAAACGTGGAGTACGGCCTGCGCATCGGGGGGGCGTCCAAGGACGAGCGCGAGTCGCGACGCAAGGAAGCTCTCGACATGGTCCGCCTTGCCGGCTACGAAGAGCGCAAGCCGGGCGAGCTGTCCGGCGGCCAGCGCCAGCGAGTCGCTCTGGCCCGGGCGATCGTCAACCGCCCCCGCGTGCTCCTCCTCGACGAGCCGCTCGGCGCCCTCGACCTCAAGCTCCGCGAGCAGATGCAGGTGGAGCTGAAGGGCATCCAGGGTGAGGTCGGGATCACGTTCATCTACGTGACGCACGACCAGGACGAGGCGCTCACGATGAGCGATCGCGTCGCTGTGTTCAACGCCGGGCGGATCGAGCAGGTCGGCTCGCCGGCCGACGTCTACGAGCATCCGCAGACGCAGTTCGTGAGCGGGTTCGTGGGCGTCTCGAACGTAGTCGAGCGCGACGGGCGACGGTTCACGATCCGGCCCGAGAAGGTGCGCATGCTCGATTCCGGCGAGGCGGGCGGCGGCCTTCAGGTCGAGCGCGGCAAGGTGCGAGATGTTGCCTACGCGGGCTCGGTGACGCGCTACCTCGTGGCCCTTGATGGCGGTGGCGAGCTTTTGGTGGTCCGTCAGAACCTCGAGACCTCCTCGGCGGAGGTGCTCGAGCTCGGCGGACGCGAAGTAACGGTTGGATGGAGGCCGGATCACGCGGTCGACATCCGTGATGATGAGACAACGAGGGAGGTTCCCCAATGAAGAGATCCACGAACTCGAGCGTCCACGCCGCGCGATCGGCCTGGCTCATATCGGGCCTTTTGATCGCGTTCCTGGCGGCATTCGGAGCCGGCTGCGGGTCCAGCTCGTCCACCTCGAGCACCGGTAGTGGTTCGACGTCCGGAGTGCTCCAGAAGCTCGGCAAGGGCGAAGGCCAGCTGAACCTCATCGAGTGGCCCGGCTACGTCGAGGACAAGTGGGTGAAGCCCTTCGAGCAGCAGACCGGCTGCACGGTCAAGAAGAAGGACGCCGGCACCTCCGACGAGATGGTCCAGCTCATGCGCACGGGCCAGTACGACGGCGTCTCGGCGTCCGGCAACGCGACCGCACGCCTCGTCGCCGGCGGCGACGTCGCCCCGGTCAACGTGGATCTCGTGCCGAACTACAAGACGGTGTTCGCCGACATCAAGGACCAGCCCTACAACACGTTCGACGGCGTCCACTACGGGATCCCGCACGGGCGTGGGGCCAACCTGCTGATGTGGAACCCGAACACCGTCAAGCCGGCGCCGACCTCGTGGGGCTCGATTCTCGATCCCAAGCAGGCCGCCAAGTACAAGGGCCAGATCTCCGCGTACGACGACCCGATCTACATCGCCGACGCCGCGGTATATCTGAAGGCCCACCAGCCGGACCTGGGGATTACGAACCCATACGAGCTGGACGAAAAGCAGTTCAACGCCGCGGTCGACCTGCTGAAGGCCCAACAGCCGAACGTCGGCGAGTACTGGTCCAGCGCGACCAAGCAGATCTCGTCGTTCACCAACGGTGACGACGCGATCGGCACGACCTGGCAGTACCAGTACTTCGCGCTCAAGGCCGACGGGCAGCCCGTCGCCACGATTCCCGGCGGCCAGCAGGGCTTCCTGCCAACCGAGGGCGCGACGGGATGGTCGGACACCTGGATGATCTCCAGCCAGGCCGCTCATCCCAACTGCATGTACATGTGGATGAACTACGTGATCTCGCCGAAGGCGAACGCCCAGATCGCGGAGTACTTCGGCGAGGCGCCTGCCCAGAGCAAGGCGTGCGGCCAGACCTCCGACCCGAGTTTCTGCAGCAAGTACCACGCTGCGGATCCGGGGTTCTGGAAGCGCGTCTACTACTGGCAGACCCCGCTGGCGGATTGCGGCGACGACCGGGGCAGCGTCTGCATGGACTACAACGCCTGGGTCAGCGCCTGGACGACGATCAAGGGGTGATCCGCAAGGTCGAAGCGCCGTGGAAGCTGCCGGGGTAACCGCCCCGGCACCCGGAAGGAGGTCGGTGGGCCGCAGGCTCGCCGACCTCCTCCACGGTCGCCCCCGCCTGCAGGTCGGCGCCCTGCTCGCCGGCCCCATGGGCTGGCTCGTCGTCGGCTACCTGGGATCGCTGGCCGTCCTGATGATCGCCGCGTTCTGGGGCGTCGATCCCCTGAGCGGCAAGCTCTCGAAGAGCTTCACCGGCGAGAACTTCAAGACGCTCGCCAACGACCCCGTCTACCGCGACGTTGCCTGGCGGACGATCCGTATCGCGCTGTTCGTGACCATCACCGACATCGCCCTAGCCTTCCCGATCGCCTTCTTCATGGCGAAGATCGCAACGCGGCGGGCGAAGGCCGCGCTGGTCGTTGCCGTGCTGATGCCGCTGTGGTCGGGCTACCTCGTCAAGGTCTACGCCTGGCGGACGCTCCTCTCCCACGACGGCGTCCTCAACTGGGCGCTCAACCCGATCGGGCTTCACGGGCCGTCCTACGGGCTCACCGCCATCTGGCTGGTGATGTCCTACCTCTGGCTGCCGTACATGATCATCCCGATCTACGCGGGGCTCGAGCGAATCCCCGACTCGCTCCTCTCGGCGTCTGAGGACCTTGGCGCGAAGCCCTGGACCACGTTTCGCCGCGTGATCGTGCCGATGGCTTTCCCGGCGGTGGTCGCGGGCTCGATCTTCACGTTCTCCCTCACCCTCGGCGACTTCATTACGCCCACGCTGGTCTCCAACACGCAGCTCATCGGCAACGTCGTCTTCTCCAACATCACCAACAACCTGCCCCTGGCGTCGGCGTTCGCAACAGTGCCGATCGTCGTGATGGTGATCTACCTGCTGATCGCCCGCCGCCTCGGAGCGTTCGAGCACCTATGAGCGACTTCCGCGATGAAACGAAAGGCGCTCATTGAGACTGTCCCGTGGATCCAGCTTTCTCCTGCGCGCGGGCGTCGGCCTGACGCTGGCATTCATGTACGTGCCGCTGCTGGTGATCGCGATCTACGCGTTCAACTCATCGCACATCCTCGAGTGGCCACCGCCGGGCTTTACCACGCACTGGTTCAGCGACGCGTTTCACAGTGCCCCGGCGAAGGATGCCCTGTGGACGTCGTTGAAGGTAGGGCTTGCCGCCACCGCGATCGCGCTCATCCTCGGCACGCTGGCCGCGATGGCCGTGGCACGTCACAGGTTCTTTGGCCGCGAGACGATCAGCTTTCTGGTGATCCTGCCGATCGCCCTTCCGGGAATCGTCACCGGCGTGGCGCTGTCGGACAGCTTCACCCAGGTGCTGGGGGTACAGCTCAGCCTGCTCACCGTCATCGCCGGCCACGCCACCTTCTGCATCGTCGTCGTCTATAACAACGCCGTCGCCCGCCTGCGCCGAAGCTCGGCGTCCTTCGAGGAGGCTTCGGCAGACCTCGGAGCGCACACCTGGCAGACCTTCCGTTACGTGACGCTGCCGAACATGCGCTCGGCGCTGGTCGCCGGGGCGCTCTTGGCGTTCGCCCTGTCGTTCGACGAGATCATCGTCACCACGTTCACGATCGGCGCCGGCCAGCAGACCCTGCCGATCTGGATCTTCGACAACCTCTTCAGACCGAACGCGCTGCCGGTGGTCAACGTGGTGGCGCTGTTCGTGGTCCTGGTCTCCGCGATCCCCGTCTACCTCGCGCACCGGTTGACGCAGGACGAGGGGGTCACCGCCCGTGGCGGCGGGGCCGTTGCACAGGCGGGTACGGCGCCGTAGTCGGTCGGCCGTTCAGCCCCCCGCGGCCTCGTACTCCCGCATCGACTCCGTGAAGCTGTCGAGCTTTCGCTCCACCTCGGCCTCCTCGGCGTGGGGCAGCATGTAGATCGCGCGCTCGACGCCGGCATGCTCGTAGCGCTCGAGCAGGGCCGGGTCGCGCGGGGGCAGCTGGAGGCTGGTGGGGATGGGGCCCCGGCCCGCCTCCTCGCCCAGGCGCCGCATCTTCTCGACGCGGGCGATGATCCTTTCGTCGTCGCCGATGCGGTTGGGCAGCCAGCCGTCGCCGTAGGCGAGAACGCGGTCGTAGACGGTGCGGCCGTTCCCGCCGACGAGGACCGGCGGGCCACCGTCCTGAAGCGGCTTCGGCCAGCACCAGATCGGGTCGAAGTCGACATATTTGCCGTGGTAGGACGGCTCGTCCTCGGTCCAGATCCTGCGGATCGCCTCCATGCGCTCCTTCAACAGGCCGAATCGCTTGGAGGGGTCGGTGCCGTGGTTTTCCATCTCCTCGAGGTTCCAGCCGGCGCCAACGCCGAAGATCATCCGCCCCCCGGAGAGCCGGTCGACGCTCGCGACCTCCTTCGCTGTGATGATCGGATCGCGCTCGACGACGAGGCAGATCGCCGTTCCCAGCCGCAGCGTGGTCGTCGCCGACGCGGCCGCCGCAAGGCTTACGAACGGGTCGTAGATCCGCCAGTACTCCCCGGGCAGATCGGTTCCCGCGGGGTAGGGAGTGCGACGGCTCGCCGGGATGTGGGTGTGCTCGGTGACGAAGAACGACTCGAAGCCCCGCTCCTCGACCATCCGGGCAAGCGTGACGGGGTCTGTCGTCTCATCGGTGGGGAAGTAGCTGATGCCGAATTTCATTCCCTCACGGTATCCCGCGAGAGCCGGCGGCTACTTCTCGAACCGCCCTCTACTTCAGCACGCGGATCAGCTTCTTGTTGACGAACTCCTCGATGCCGTATCGGCCGAGCTCCCTTCCGAAACCCGATCGCTTGACGCCGCCGAAAGGAAGCTCGGCGCCGTCGGCGAGCACTCCATTGACATAGACCATCCCCGTATCGAGGCTGTCCGCCACCCGGAGGGCCTGGTCGGGGTCGTCGGAGAAGACGTACGAACCGAGTCCGAAGGGCGTGTCGTTCGCCAGCTCGACCGCCTCCTCCTCGGAGCTGACCCGGAACACGGTCGCAACCGGTCCGAAGAACTCCTCGCCGTAGGCATCGTTGTCCGGAGTCACTCCAACCAGGACCGTGCCCGAGAAGAAGTTGTCCTTGCGATCCCCGCCGGCGGCGATCTCTGCGCCCTGAGCGACCGCCCTATCGAGCTGATCCTGCAGGGTCTCCGCAGCATTCGCCGACGAAAGCGGCCCCATCTCGGCTCCCTCGGACGTCGGATCATCGGGCTTCGCGGCGGTCATCGCGGCCGTGAACTTCTCGAGGAAGTCGTCGTATAGCTCGTCGGCGACGATGAACCGCTTCGCGGCATTGCAGGACTGGCCGGTGTTGTCCAGGCGGGCAGCCGCCGCGGCCTCCACTGCCTCGTCGAGGTCCTCAGCTCCGAGGAGAATGAACGGATCGGAGCCGCCGAGCTCGAGAACGACCTTCTTCAGGTTGCGCCCGGCGATCTCCGCGACCGCGGCTCCGGCCCGCTCGGATCCGGTCAGCGAGACGCCACGGATTCGCGGATCGGCGATCAGGGTTTCAATCTGATCGTTCGAGGCGAGAATCGTCTGGTAGGCGCCGTCGGGAAAGCCGGCGTCCCTGAAGATCGTCTCCATCGCCTCGGCCGACTCGGGGCACTGGTGCGCCGGCTTGAGCAGGATCGTATTGCCCACGACGAGATTCGGCCCCGCGAAGCGGGCCACCTGGTAGTAGGGAAAGTTCCAGGGCATGATTCCCAGTAGGGGTCCAACCGACGTACGGCGGATCAGCGCCGTGCCCTCCCCCGCCAGCAGCGAGATCGGCTCGTCCTTGAGGAAGTCCTCCGCGTTGTCGGCGTAGTAGCCGTAGATGTCGGCGCAGAAGTCCACTTCGCCGACGGCCTGCTCGGTCGGCTTGCCCATCTCCCGTACGGCGATCTCGGCCAGGGCTTCGCGACGCTCGGAGTGAAGCTCGGCCACCCTCTTGACCAAGGCGGCCCGCTCCGATACCGAGGTCTTCGACGTCCAGCTCTGGTGGGCCTGCGCCGCCGCGATGATCGCGGCCGAGAGGTCATCGTCGGAGATCTCTGGATACTCCCTCACCGTCTCGCCGTTTGCCGGGTTGACGACTGCGTACTTACCCATATTGCTCCACTCCTCCTACGGTCCTTGACTTTCTCGCTGACTCAGTGATCGGTATCTAACCTGCAGATCGAGTTGCGTGGCTGGCGGTTGCGCCTGCCCCGTCGGCGCCGGGCGGAGCGCCGTTCGGCGGCGGCGGGATGTCCAAGGCCGAGTCCGCCGGAACGTAGTCGCGCCCGACGCCGGCCGCCACCGCCGGATGCGTAACGGAGCCGTGGGCGACATTGATGCCGAGCTTCAGCCCGGGGTCGTCGTGCGCCGCCTGGACCACGCCCTTGTCGGCCAGCGCCAGCACGTATGGAAGCGTGGCGTTGGTGAGCGCGTAGGTGGAGGTGACCGGAACCGCCCCCGGCATGTTGGCCACGCAGTAATGGATGATCCGGTCGACCTCGAACGTGGGATTGCCGTGAGTCGTGGGATGCGAGGTCTCGAAGCAGCCGCCCTGGTCGATGGCGACGTCCACCAGCACGGCTTGCGGCTTCATCACCGCGAGTTGCTTGCGGTTGATCACATGAGGAGCGCGGGCCCCGTGCACGAGCACGCCACCGATCACCAGGTCCATGAAGGGCAGGCGCTCTTCGATCGAAAGCGTCGAGGAGAACACCGTCGAGGCCCGGCCGCCAAAGGCGACATCGAGCTCGCGGAGGCGATCGATCGAGGTGTCGAAGACGAACACGTCGGCCTCCATCCCGATCGCGATGAACGCCGCGTTCATGCCAACCGCACCGCCGCCGATGATCATCACGTTCGCGGGGGCAACGCCGGGCACCCCGCCGAGCAAGATGCCCCGGCCTCCAAGCGGTCGCTCGAGCATGAAGGCCCCTGCCTGCGTTGCGATCTTGCCGGCGATCTCCGACATCGGCGCCAGCAGGGGCAGCCGTCCGCGGGCGTCCTCGACGGTCTCGTAGGCGACGCAGACCGCGCCGGATTCGACCAGTTCGGTTGTGAGCTCGGGATCAGGTGCAAGGTGCAGATATGTGAAGAGCGTGAGCTCGGAGCGGATCTTGGCGACCTCCTCGGCCTGTGGCTCCTTGACCTTCAAGACCATCTCTGCCTCGCCCCAGACATCGTCGGCCCCGGGCACGATCCGCGCCCCCTGAGCCTCGTAGTCGGCGTCGGAGATCGCGCTCCCCTCACCCGCGCCCTTCTGGATCAGGATGTCGTGGCCGTCCTCGGCGAGCTCCCGGGCGCCGATCGGCGTCAGCGCAACGCGGTACTCGTCGGCCTTTACCTCGGTGGGGACTCCAACCTTCACCTCGCCGCCTCCTTCACCCGCAGGAACCTACTGATCATCTGACCAACTCTCTTGCTCTCAAGGCCAGCCACAGCTCGATCCGGTCCGTCGCCCGCGAGAGGTCGCGGCCGGTCAGCTCCTCGATCTTCCGAATCCGGTAGCGGAGCGTGTGGCGATGGCAGTAGAGCTCGCGGGATGCGCGCTCCCAGTTGCCGTTGCGCTCGATAAAGACCTCCAGCGAGCGCAACAGCTCACCCCCATACTCGCCCTCCACCCCCTCGATCGCCTCCAGGAGCCCATTGCTGTACGCGCGCAACGCATCGTCGTCCTGGAGCGAGAGGAGCAGGGTGTAGGCGCCGAGGTCGGCGTGGGAGGCAACGTCGGGAGCATCACCGTTACGAAGCGCCGCGGACTCGAGCGCGCAGCGCGCCTCGTGGAACGCGCGGCGGATAGCGCCGCTGCTCATGGCGCGGCTCGCCGCGGCGCGCACGCTCCGATCGCCTCCGGCGAGCGCGGTTCGCGCCTTCGCCGCGACCGCGACCGGATCGCGATCCGCTGCGTCGATCACGGCGCACAGCAGGGTGTGATCGCCGGCCGTGGTGGTGGCCACGAGTGCCGGGACCCCGGCAGCGGCCAAAGCGGCCTCTAGGCGTGCTTCGGAGCCGTTGGGATCCTCGAGGGCGAACAGGAGGACGCCAATCGTCCCGCCAACGCCGAACGGCCGCAGGCGTCCGGCGAGCTCCTCGGCGTCGAGGCTGCCTCCCAAAGCCTCGGCAAGCACGTTGCCGGCCAGACGGCGCTCGGTCTCGCGCACGACCCGCTCACGCATCAACTCGAGCGCGACGATCATCGAGGCGCGCCGGGCAACCAGCTGCTCGAAGTCATCGAGAGGCCCGCGCTCGCTGGCGACGGTGAGCCAGCCCGCAGGTGGGGCGCCGGATCGCCCGGGAATCGGGACGCTCAGCGCCTGACCTTTCAGGGCGGCCAGCCGCGGGACCAGCGGGGCCTGCGACGACTGACCTCCGCGCTCGGACAGCTCGCGTCCAAGCTCGGTGAGGACATCCTCATCCGGCCGAGTGCCGCTGGATGCCATGGCCAGCGTCGCCCCACCGGAGTCCTGCAGGACAGCGAGGCCGCCCACCGCAGCGGCGATCGAACGAACCACCTCCTGCAGCCCGGCGCCCTCGATCACCAGTTGCTCGAGCTGCTCGTGGACTCGTGCATCCCGGCGCAGCACGTCGTACTGCTCGTTGGCCAGCCTGGAGAACGCCCGCTCGGTAATGGCGATGAATGGCTTCTCGTAGGGCACCTCGAACAGCGGCAGGCCCGCGCTCTCACAGGCCGTGCGCAGGGCCTTGGGAATCTTCGCGTGGGTGAAGCCGGTCCCGAGCCCCAGTCCGGCCAGCCCGTGCTCGGCCAGTCCTGCCGCGAACTTCGCCTGGCGTGCAGGAGTCGACAGCTGGATGCCCGTCGTCAGCAACAGCTCGCCGCCGGAGAGCCACGCGGTGGGGTCCTCGAGCTCCGAGATGTGGACCCAGCGAATCGGCCGATCGGCCTGCTTGCGGCAGCACGCGAGCTCGAGGCCACATTCGTCGACGAGATTCGCCAGGGTGAGCACGAGATCCGCTCAGGAGCGGACGGTGCCCGGGACGCGATCGCGCCCGCCCCCCGCACCGCCCTCGAGCCGCTCGGCGGCCTCGGTCAGCACGGGCCGCAGGACCGCCTCGATCTCCTCGAACTGCTCGGTGTCGCACACGAGCGTGGGCGAGAGCTGGACCACGGGGTCGCCGCGGTCGTCTGCGCGGCAGATCAGCCCGCGGCGATAGAGCTCGCCGGAGAGGAAGCCACGCAGGAGCCACTCGGACTCGTCGTCGCTGAATCCCTCCTTGGTCTCCTGGTCGGAGACCAGCTCGATCGCATGGAAGAACCCGGCGCCACGGACATCGCCGACGATCGGGATGTCCCGAAGCGAGTCGAGCATTGCGCGGAACTCGCCCTCCTTCTCGCGAACGTGGCCGCAGATGTCCTCGCGCTCGAAGACGTCGAGGTTGGCGAGGGCCACCGCCGCCGCCACGGGATGCCCGGCGAAGGTAAAGCCGTGCACGAACGACTCGGACCCCTCCATGAACGGAGCGGCCACGCGATCGGAGACGATCATCGCCCCCATCGGCACGTAGGCGGAGGTGAGGGCCTTCGCCGTGGTGACGATGTCCGGCTGGTAGCCGTAGCGCTCGCAGCCGAAGTAGTGGCCGAGGCGACCCCAGGCGCAAATGACCTCGTCGGAGATGAGCAGGACGTCGTGGCGGTCGCAGATCTCGCGCACGCGCTGGAAGTAGCCCTCCTGCGGCGGGATGCAGCCACCGGCGTTCTGCAGCGGCTCGAGGATGACCGCCGCAACGGTCTCCGGCCCCTCGTAGAGGATCTTCTCCTCGATCTGGTCGGCCGCCCAGAGCTGGTCGCGGTCCTCGGGCCAGTGGTAGCTGTTGGTGTTCGCCACCTGGTAGCCGCCGGGAACGAGCGGCTCGAAGGGAGTTCGCAGCGCTGGGATTCCCGTCGCCGAGAGGGCGCCTAGCGTGGTGCCGTGATACGCGACCTCGCGGCTGATGAACTTCGTCTTGCGCCCGTTACCTGTCTGCTGGTGGTAGGCGCGGGCGAGCTTGATGGACGACTCGACCGCCTCCGAGCCTCCGGACGTGAAGAAGACGCGGTTGAGATCGCCGGGGGCGAGCGAAGCGATGCGAGCTGCGAGCTCGATCGCCCGTGGATGGGCGTAGCTCCAGACCGTGAAGAAGTCCAGCTCGGCGACCTGCGCCGCCGCGGCCTCGCCCAACTCGGTGCGGCCGTGGCCGGCGTTGACGCAGAAGAGCCCCGACAGCCCGTCGAGGTAGCGGTTGCCGTGGATGTCGTAGACGTAGGGGCCTTCCGCGCGGGCGATGATTGGGACCTCGTGCTCGGCGCTGAATCCGCCCATGCGGGTGAAGTGCATCCACAGATGCTTGAGCGCCTGTTCTTGAAGCTGGGGGTTGTCGAGGGCGGGCGCGGTGGTGGTTGCCATCGTGAGTGCCTCCTACGGTTGGTGGATCCCTTCGGCTTCAGTCACGGTATAGACAAAACGTAGCGCGGGCAACCAAAATTGGGTGAAATCACACCTGGAGCGGTTGTACGGATAGTCCAAGCGCCAACAAGCGGCTTTGGCATCCGGCCCCTCTTCGGGAGTCCACGCTCATGCGGGTGCTCGTGGTCCCCGCCTGATGCGGGTGCCTTAGTCCACTACGTACAACACAAGACCCAGCGGTTGGGACTTCCGGTGCTTGCACGCGTCGGCCGATTGGTACATAGTCTGGGTTGATGGACGCCAAACCGGCGTCCGAGTTGGAGGATTTCGACATCGCGGCGTTGGATCAGGGCGCGGAGAAGTTGGACGGAACGATCTCGGGAGACGAGCCTGGCGGGACGCAGCCCTGCGTCGATCTGCTCGATATCAGCAAGCTCTTCGGCGAGGTGCGCGCCGTCGACAACCTGAGCCTTTCCCTCGAGCAGGGGGAGTTCTTCACGATGCTTGGCCCAAGTGGATGCGGCAAGACCACAACGTTGCGCATGGTCGCCGGATTCGAAGAGCCGACCGCGGGACGGATCCTCATCGACGGCGACGACGTGGCCGGAACGCCTCCGCACAAGCGCCCCACGAACACGGTCTTCCAGAGCTACGCGCTGTTCCCGCATCTGAGCGTTAGCGACAACGTCGCCTTTGGGCTCAAGCGAAAGGGAGTGGGCGGGGACGAGATCGACCGGCGCGTCGAGGCCGAGCTCGAGCGCGTCGGCCTGGCGGGCGAGATCAACCGCAAGCCCAACCAGCTCTCCGGAGGCCAGCAGCAGCGAGTTGCGCTTGCCCGCGCCCTCGTCAACCTCCCGAAGGTCCTGCTCCTCGACGAGCCGCTCGGAGCGCTCGACATGAAGCTCCGCAAGGGCCTGCAGATCGAGCTGAAGAACATCCAGCGCGACGTTGGCATCACGTTCGTGTACGTCACCCACGACCAGGAAGAAGCGCTGACGATGTCCGACCGGATCGCGGTGATGAACCGCGGCAAGGTCGAGCAGGTCGATACGCCCGAGAGCGTGTACGAACGGCCGGCGACGACATTCGTCGCCGGGTTCATCGGGGTGTCGAACCTGATGCCGGGAAGCGTCACCGCGACCGACTCGATTCGGCTTGACAGCGGCGCCGAGGTTCGCGCAGGCACGAACGGGATGGCGCCCGGCTCACGCTGTCACGCGGTCGTGCGGCCCGAGAAGCTTCGCCTCGACGCCGATGGGGCAAGCGTGCCCGATGGCTGGCCTTCGGTCGACGGGATGGTCGAGAGCTCCGTCTACCTCGGCACGGCCACGCAGATCGTCGTCAAGCTGCCCGGGGACGTCCCGATGACCGTGCTCGCCCCCAACTCGAGCGAAGCGGAGCGAGCCCGGCTTCCGGGGGGCGGCGCCAGGGTAAAGCTGAGCTGGGCGCCCGAGCACGTTCACGTAGTTCGGGAATCTTCAAATGGGGCGGCTGCAAAGCCGCCAATCGAATCGGAGCCGGCGCTGGCCGGGGAAGGCGGTTGAAGTCATGAGGGGTATGCGAGGAATCGTGCTTTCGGCTGTGGTCCTTGCCTCGGCGTTCGCGCTGGCGGCCTGTGGCGGCGGGGGCGGCATCGAGGGCGGCAGTTCCAGCACTGCGGCCAGCACCGTTCAATTGCAGGGCAAGCCGTCGGGGAGCCTCACGATCTCCAATTGGCCTTTCTACATCGACAAGCAGACCGTTCCTGACTTCCAGAAGGCCACTGGGATTTCGACGACCTACCACGAGGATGTCAACGACAACGCCGAGTTCTTCGGAAAGGTGCAGCCGCTCCTGGCAAAGGGAGACTCCGGCGGGCGCTCCATCATCGTCGTCACCGACTGGATGGCAGCCAAGATGCACGAGCTCGGCTACGTCCAAAATCTCGACAAGAGCGCCATCCCGAATGTCGAGAAGAACCTCGTCCCCGCGCTCCAGCACCCCGGCTTCGACCCCAACCGGGACTTCTCCGTTCCGTGGCAGAGCGGGATGACCGGACTGGTCGTCCGCACCGACCTTGCGCCCGATGTCAAGTCGATCTGCGACCTCTTCAAGCCGCAGTACAAGGGCAAGGTCGACATGCTCACCGAGATGCGCGACACGGTGCCCCTCGTCATGAAGTGCATGGGCGTCGACCTCACCAAGGCAACCGAACAGGACTGGCTGAACGCGATCGACAAGATCAAGCAGGCCGCCGATTCGGGGCAGATCCGCCGCTTCACCGGCAACGACTACACGCGTGACCTGAGCTCGGGTGACGCCGCCGCTGTGATCGGCTGGTCGGGCGACGCGGTGCAGCTCCAAGCCGACAACCCGGACATTAAGTTCGTGATGCCCAAGGAGGGCTGCATGCTGTGGTCGGACAACATGGAGATTCCGGTGGGAGCCCCCAATCCGACGGCAGCAGAGGCGTGGATGAACTACGTCTACGACCCGCGCAACCAGGCGCAAATCGCGGAGTACAACTACTACGTCACCCCGGTCGCGGGAGTGCAGCAGATCTTCCAGAAGACCGATCCGACTGCCGCGAAGAGCCCGCTGATCTTCCCGAGCGACCAGTTCACGAAGACCTGCGACACGGCGCCGACCATCAAGGGCGCAGAGGAACAGAAGATCACGGCCGCATTCAACGCCGTGATCAACGGCTAGGAGACTCGCCGGCTAAATGCGCATTTCCCGGCGAAGGCTGGTTCCCTATTTCCTGCTTGGGCCGGGGATCCTGTGGCTGATCCTGTTCTTCGCCATCCCCATGTACTTCATGGGGAGGCTGTCCCTGGATTCCGGCACGCTCGAGACGGGATTCCACTTCAGCTGGAACTGGTCGAACTACCAGGACGCCTTGTCCCTGTACAAGACGCCGTTCTTCCGCTCGTTCGAGTACGCGGGCGTGGCAACGGTCATCGCCCTGCTGATCGGCTATCCGCTCGCCTACGCGATCGCGTTCAAGGGCGGGCGCTGGAAGAACGCGATGCTCCTTGCGGTCGTCGCTCCGTTCTTCACGACGTACCTGATCCGGACGATCGCCTGGGAGACCATCCTCTCCGACAACGGTTTCGTCGTCAATGCGTTCCAGTCGGTGGGCATCCTCAGCGCGGGCGGCAGGCTGCTGCAGACGGCGAGCGCGGTGATCGCCGGCATCACCTACAACTTCCTGCCCTTCATGGTCCTGCCGCTCTACGCGAGCCTGGAGCGAATCGACCCGAGTCTGATCGAGGCTGCCAAGGACCTCTACTCGTCGCCGCGCACCGCCTTCCTGCGAGTCACCTTCCCGCTCTCGCTCCCGGGTGTAGTGGCCGGGACGCTCCTGACCTTCATCCCGGCGGTCGGCGACTACATCAACGCCTTCTTCCTGGGCAGCACCAACAACCACATGATCGGAAACGTGATTCAAGGCCTCTATCTGACCAACCGAGACTATCCCGCCGCGGCGGCCCTTTCGTTCGTCCTGATGGCGGTGATCATGTTCGTCGTCATCGTCTACATCCGGGTCGCTGGATCTGAGGCGTTGATGGGCGAGGAGGCAGTGGCGGCCTGATGGAAGCTGCATCCCCCACCGCCCCCCGGATGCCCTCAGCGCCCGCGCGGGCTGTGCGCTGGATTCGCGAGCACGGCGTCAACATCTTCGGCGCCCTCGCGATCGCCTATCTCCTGATCCCGATCGCGGTGATCTTCTTCTTCTCGTTCAACAACCCGGCCGGGAAGTTCAACTACACCTGGGTGGGCTTCACGCTCTCGCATTGGAGCAATGTCTTCGGCATCTCCGAGCTGAACAGCGCGCTGGTGGTGAGCCTAAAGCTCGCTGCGCTGGCGACGGTCATCTCGACGATTCTCGGCACCCTCATCGCCCTCGCGCTGGTGCGATACGACTTCTTCGGGCGCAGGCCGGCGAACTTTCTGATCGTGGTGCCCATGGCGACCCCCGAGGTGGTGATGGGCGCCTCGCTGCTGTCGATGTTCCTCATCTACGGACTCACCCTCGGGTTCGCGACCCTGCTGATTGCCCACGTCATGTTCTGCATCAGCTTCGTCGTCGTCGTCGTTCGCTCGAGGCTGATCGGCTTCGACCGCAGTCTGGAGGAGGCAGCACAGGATCTGGGCGCCAATCCCCTGACCACCTTCGTGAAGGTGACCCTTCCCCTGCTACTGCCCGCAATCCTTGCGGCGGCACTCCTGGCGTTCGCGCTGTCGATCGACGACTTCGTCGTCTCCAACTTCAACAGCGGCGCGACCGTCACGTTCCCGCTGTTCATATTCGGAGCCGCGCAGCGCAGCCTTCCGGTGGAGGTCAACTGCGTCGCGATGATCCTCTTCAGCGTGACCCTGCTCGCCATGGCCGCGACGGTCGTGCAGCAGCGCCGGGCCGAGAAGCTCGCCTCGGTGCGCCCCGATCAGGAGGGCTGATGGCGACCGTCGCGGCGTCGGGTACGACCGCCGCGCGGGAGCTCTCAAACTTCGTCGGCGGCGGCTGGAGGGCAGCGAGCACAAGCGAGTCGATCCCCAGCATCGACCCGGCGACTGGCGAGGTTGTCGCCATGGTGCCGATGAGCGGCGCCGCTGAGATCGATGCCGCGGTCACAGCAGCGCAAGCGGCCCAGCGTGAGTGGCGCGAGGTCTCACCGCAGGCCCGAGCGCGGGCGGTGATGGCGCTTCGCGAGCGCCTATGGGAGCGGCGCGAGGACCTCGCCCGGCTGGTCGCGCAGGACATGGGCAAGACCATCGACGACGCCCGCGGGGAGGTGCTGCGCGGGATCGAGTCAACGGAGGCGGCCGCGGCGATCCCGCACCTGATGAAGGGCGAGAACCTCGATGGAGTTGCGAGAGGCCTCGACGTGCAGATGGCCCGCGAGCCGATGGGCGTGGTCGCGGCAATCACCCCCTTCAACTTCCCGGCGATGATTCCGTTGTGGTTCTGCGGGTTCGCATTGGCCACCGGCAACGCCTTCATCCTGAAGCCGTCGGAACGCGACCCGCTCGTGTCGGAGCTCATGTTCGAGCTGATCGAGGAGGTCGACGCCTTCCCGAGCGGTCTCTGCAGCCTCGTCCACGGTGGCCGCGACGCGGTGAACGCGATCCTCGACCACCCGGGCGTGGACGTCGTCTCATTCGTCGGCCAGGCGACGACGGCTCGAATCGTCGCCGAGCGCTCGGCCGCCGTCGGCAGGCGCTACCAGGCGCTCGGCGGCGCCAAGAACTCCGCCGTCGTGATGCCTGATGCTGACCTTGACGTGACGATCTCCGCGTTGATGGCGTCAGCGTTCGGCGCGGCGGGCCAGCGCTGCCTGGCGGTGTCGGTCGCCGTGCTCGTCGGCGATCGCGAGCGCCAGGACGAGATGCGATCCGCGCTGGCTGACGCGGCTGGGAAGCTGCGCGTCGGCTCGGGCCTCGATCCGGAAACGGACGTCTGCCCGCTGATCGCCCCGGAAGCCAGGGAACGCATTGCAGGCGCGGTCGGGCGAGCAGTCGATGAGGGGGCGGAACTGGTCCTCGATGGACGCGGTGTCGATCCGGGACCCGCCGGCACCATGCTCGGGCCCACAATCGTCGAGACGGACGATCGCGAGTCGGAGATCGCCCGAGAGGAGCTCTTTGGCCCGCTGCTGACGATCGTCCGCGCGAACGATCTCGACGACGCCCTGAAGTTCGTGAACGGCTCGCGCTACGGCAACGCCGGCTCGATCTTCACCAAGTCGGGCTCGGCCGCTCGCGCCTACCGCACGCGGGTCGAGGCCGGGATGATCGGCGTGAACGTGGGCGTCGCGGCTCCGGTCGCGTGGTTCCCCTTCTCGGGCTGGAAAGGTTCGATCGACGGCGACCTGCACGCCAACGGCACCGACCCAATCGAGATCTACACGCGCAAGAAGGTCGTCACTTCGCGCTGGTGAGCCGTCTCCACCGCGCGGTCGTCCAGGCGCCGCCGGATTTGGGCATCGAGGGAGGCGCGCCGGCCTTTTTCTCACTCATGGACGAGAAACGCGACCATAGGTAGCGGATCTCGTCCATGAACGTTTGCAGCGCGCTGCGGCCGCCCTCATCGGCTTTCGCGCCGCCGGCAGCACCGCCCCGTCCGCGGCAGACCGCTACCGACCGACGTGGATCCCGATTCGCTCCGGAATCCGCGCGACTGCGCGGGTCAGGGCCCCCGCTCGCTCGCCCCGCTCCTCCGCCTCCTCCTTGCGCAGGATCGCCGCGCGGATGATCTCCCCGCCCACGTAGCGGAACGGCTCCGGTGGGACGCGCTTCGGCTTGGGCTCGACGATGGCAAGGCGCGAGTACTCGTCGCTGCGGTCCAGCGCGAGGGAGGCGAGGCAGCGGGCGGCGAGGCGCGAGGGGCCGACTCCGTTGCCCGTGTAGCCGAAGGCGTAGTGGACAGGGTCGCCCGCGCGCGACCCGACAACCGGGAGATGCGTAGGCGAGACGTCGATGGGACCGCCCCACGCGTGCTCGATCCGCCGGCCCTCGAGCTGGGGGAAGAAGCGCAGGAGGTGGGCCGCGACCCGCTGGGCGAGCGCCGGATCGACCTCGGCCCGCCTCCGGACGTGCGAGCCGAAGACGATGTGACCCCCTCCCCACCCGAAGGCGATGCGCCCGTCGGGCGTCGTCCGGAAGTAGTCGATCATCGCCCGGCAATCGGTGATGCACTCGCCGCCCGTCCAGCCCAGTTCCTCGAGCACGTCAGGGACAGGCTCCGTGATCAGCATGTGACTGGATGTGATCGTCAGGCGATGGCGAAGGCCCGAGAACCCGGCAAGGCCGTATCCAGCCGCGAGAACGGCCTGCGCGGCGCGCACCGCGCCCCCAGCGCTCCGAACCTCGACGCCGTGACTCGCGCGCCGGACAGCTTGCACGGGTGAGCTCTCGTAGACCTTCACCCCCTCATCGATCAGGGCAGCGCGGAGCCCACGGGTCAGGAGCGCCGGGTTGACGGTCGCCGCCGTCGGGAAGTAGGCGCCGCCGCGAAAGATCGGCGAGGCGCAACGGGCGGCAACCTCGGCAGGCTCGAGCGGACGGCACGCGTCGGGCTCGCCGAGCCGCCGGCAGGCCTCGACCGTCTGGTTCCAATGCCCGTCGTGGAGCGGCGTCGTCGAGACCTCCAGGTAGCCGCCCTGCCGAAACCAGGCGTCCACCCGGTTGTCCTCGCACCAGCGGCCAACCGCGGCCACGGCATCGCGCGACGCCCGGGCGACCGCCAGCGCGGGCTCGGCGCCGAAGCGGCGGATCATTGCGGGCAGGCTGAACCACAGCTCGTTGACGAAGCCACCGCTGCGGCCGCTCGGACCCTCGCCACAGATCGCGCCCTCGACGATCACGACCTCGACATCGGGTGCAAGCTCGCGAAGCAGCCAGGCGGTCCACATGCCGGTGAAGCCGCCGCCGACGATGACCACGTCGGCCTCGACCTCCCCATCGAGGCTGGGCTGCGGCTCGACCGGGCCGGCCTGGGCAAGCCACCAACCGTGCGCGTCGTGTGTCTCGATCGGGACGGTCAAGCGGGTGCGACGCTCCGCGCTGATCGTCGCCCAGTCCGCCATCTAGCCCCGGTCCGGCGGCACCCAGCCGCCAAAGTCCTCCTCGAGTGCCAGCGCGACGGCGATCGAGACGTGGTCGTTGTCCTCCGCGGCAGCTGCCTGGACTCCGAGCGGAAGGCCGTGCGGCCCGAGGCCGAGCGGGATCTGGGTGGCCGGCAGGCCGAGGAGGTTGAAGACCGCCGTCGGCCCGAGAACCCATGGGCGGCCGACCGTCCGGCCATGCTTCGGGGCCACGCGCGGGTGCGGAGGGTGCAGCAGCACGCCGTCGCCGATGATGCCGCCGAGCTCCTCGCGCAGGGAGTCCGCGGCGGCGAGCGCTCTCTTCACCCGCCCCTTGGGCACGCCGAGGCGCTCCGCGGCGAGGGTGAGGCGCATCGCCCTCGTGTGAGGGCCGCCGCGGCGAAGTGCGGAGCGAAGCGTCACCGGGTCGCTGCCGTGGGTGACGATCAGGTCGGAAAGCTTGAGGCCCGCACCCGCCTGCGCCGCGGCCAGGAACAGCTCAACCGCGCGGCGAAGGGATCGCAGTCGCTCGTGGCGAACGCGGGCGCCCCGGCGCGCAAGCGCCTCTGCGGCGCGCTCGCGGGCCGCGCGCAGCTCGCGCCGGACCGGCACAAAGGACGTGCCGTCGCCGAGGACTACGTCGAGTCCTTCGATCTCGACGTCGGCAGGATCGCCCAGCTCGACCTCGCGGGTGGTGGGATCGGCGCCGTCGGGGCCGGCGATCGCGCGCAGCGCGGGCATCAGGTCCTCGGCCCGGCGAGCGAGCGGGCCGACGCTGTTCATCCGCATCGCCTCGCCCTCCGAGGCGGGGAACATGCCGGTCACCGGGACGATGCCGGGGGTCGGCTTGTGGCCGAAGACGCCGTTGAAGAACGCCGGCACGCGGATCGAGCCGGCGAAGTCGCTGCCGATGCCGAACGGCGAGCCACCCGAGCCGACCGCCGCGCCCTCCCCGCCCGACGATCCGCCGGCGGTCCTGGTGCGGTCGTAGGCGTTGTGGGTGCGCCCGTAGAGCCGATTCTCCGACTCGATCCACATCGTCAGCTCGGAGAGGTTCGTGAGTCCGAGCAGGATCGGCCCGGCATCCAGAAATCTTTGGGCCGCTGTCGCGGTGGCCTCGGCCGTCTTTCCCTGAAGGCTCACGAGACCTGCCGTATTCGGCATTCCCTTCACCGCGAACGATTCCTTGATCGTGCACGGCACCCCGAAGAACGGTGGCAGGTCCTCCTTGCCGGCGGCGACCCGTTCATCGGCGGCATCGGCCTCAGCCCGGGCCTCGTCGTAGCGCTCGACGATCACCGCGTTCAGGTCTGCGCGCTCGAGGACCTCGATGTGGGCCTCGACCACCTCGCGAGAGGTGACTTCGCGCTCGCGGATTGCGGCCGCGAGATCGCGGGCAGAGCGCTCGGTCAAACTGCGGGTTGCGGTGGATACGGCGATGGCCGACACGATAGGAGAGGGCGCGGCTGCGGCGGTTGCCGAGCGGCTCGAGCTGGGCTTGCCGGCACCGATCGCGGAGCTCGCCGGGAGGCGCTGGGACGCGGTCGTCGTGGGAGCCGGCCACAACGGCCTCGTCGCCGCTGCCTATCTCGCCCGCGCGGGCAAGAGTGTCCTGGTCTGTGAGCGCCGGGAGCGCATCGGCGGCGCGTGCACCCTGGAGCGGCCCTTCGCCGATAAGGGCTACGCCATCAGCCCTTGCGCGTACCTCGTCGGCCTCCTGGATCCGCTTGTGATCGAAGAATTGGAGCTGCGCCGCCGCGGCTTCGACGTGCGGGTCGCCGACCCGGAACTCTTCATTCCCCTCGAGGACGGCACTGCCTTCGTCCAGTGGCTCGACGATGAGCGCACCGCGGCGGGGCTGCGCGACATCGGTGTGGACGAGGGCAACGTCCAGGGCCTGCGCAACTACAACGAGCTCTTTCACCGGATCATGCGGCTGCTCCGCGGCGGCGAGCGCGACGCCTGGGTCGGGGATTCGCCGTCACGGGCGGAGATCGAAGATCTGCTGGGCGGCGAGAGGGAGCTGATCGACCTGGTCTTCGAGGCGTCGATCGCCGACGTGCTCGACGATCACTTCACCGACCAGCGGCTGAAAGACGCGCTCTCCAGCCAGGGCCTGATCGCGGCGTATGGGGGGCCGCGCACCCCCGGAACCGCAGCCATCCACCTCATGCACCACATGGGCGAGATCGACGGCCACCAGGGCTCATGGGCATACGTTCGCGGGGGAATGGGCGCGATCAGCCTGGCGATTTCCGAGGCGGCGATGGAAGCCGGAGCGACCATCGCCTGTGGGGTTGCGGTCGGGTCGATCGAGCCCGGCCAGGGAGTTGTCCTCGAGGATGGGACCGCCATCCGGGCGCCGCTCGTGATCTGCAACGCTGACCCGAAGGTGGCGCTGCGGCTGCTGGACCGACAGGGCATGCCTGGCGAGTTCGAGGCGCGGCTCGAGGCTTGGAAGGTGCGGAGCCCGGTCTTCAAGGTGAACGCCGCACTCGACGGCCTGCCGAAGTGGACCGCCGCGGGCGGCGAGACCTGGCCGGCCGAGGGGACGGTGAACATCGGCCATGGCCTCGACGCGTCGCAGGCCGCCTTTGAGGCGTGCGAGCGCGGCGAGCTGGCCCTCGGCTTCGGAGAGATTTACTCCCAGACCTCTGCCGACCCGACGCCCGCCCCGGCCGGCAAGCACCTTTTGAGCGCCTTTTGCCAGTACGCGCCCTACGCGCCTGCCGACGGCGACCTCGACGTCCTGCGCGATCGAGCCGGGCGGGCGCTCATCGACCTCGCCGAGCGCTTCGCCCCTGGATTCGAGGGCTTGATCTCTGAGTACGAGGTCCTGCTGCCGGCCGACATCGAGACGCGCATCGGCCTGACGGGCGGACAGATCTTCCAGGGCGAGTGCTTTCCCGACCAGATGTGGGATCGCCGCCTGGCCCCGCGCACGCCGATCGAGGGCTTCTACTTGTGCGGCGCCGCCACGCACCCCGGCGGCAGCGTGATCGGCCTCAACGGCCGCAACGCTGCGATGGCGCTGCTGGCGGATGAGCCCCCTGGCTAGGATCGGCCGATGAGCCTTCGCGAAGCCCCGGGGCCTCTCGGCCCTCCTTGGAGCCGCCCGCTGCGCGGATCGCTGGATGAGCTGATCGTCGAATCGGAGCTCCTCGCCGGCAACCCGCTCGGCGATCCCGCCAAGCGCCCGCTCTACGTCTACCGCCCGCCCGGAATCGAGGTGGGAGGTAGCGGCGATCTGCCCAGTGTCTACGTGATCCAGGGCTATTACGGCCGCATCGACGCCTGGCGCCAGCGACAGCCGTACGAGCCCTCGGTGGTGGAGCGGATCGACGCGCTGTTCGCCGACGAGGGGTGTCCCGACGCGATCGTCGTCTTCGTCGACGCCTGGACCGCCTACGGCGGATCGCAGTTCGTCGACTCGATCGCCACCGGCCCCTATCAGTCGTACCTGTGCGACGAGGTCATCCCGTTCGTCGACGAGCGCTATCCCACCGCAGCCGACCGCGAGCGCCGCGGCATCGCCGGCAAGTCGTCTGGAGGCTACGGCGCGATGGTGGTGCCGATGATGCGCCCCGAGTGCTTCTCGGCCCTCGCGTCGCACGCGGGCGACGCCCTCTTCGAGCTCTGTCACATCCCCGGATTCGGCGAGGCCGCGCGGACCCTGCGCGACCACCACGAGAGCTCCTACGACGTGTTCCTCGAGAAGCTGCCGGAGATGGACCCGTTCGACATGGACCGCGCCGGCGGGCCGCTCATGGAGTACGGATGCGCCGCCGCCTACTCGCCGGATCCCGACCGCCCGGGTAAGGCGATCCTGCCGTTCGAGGTCGAGACGGGCCGCCTCGTCGACGACATCTGGGACCTCTGGCTCACATTCGACCCCGTGCGAATGGCGCCGAGGTACGCGTCCGAGCTTCGCTCGATGCGACGCATCTACCTCGACGGCGGCCGCAAGGATGAGTGGTACCTCGACCTCGCAGCACAGGCGTTTTCGCGCGAGCTCGACAAGCTCGGCGTGGAGCACACCCTCGAGCTCTTCGACGGCAAGCACGGCGGCATCTCCTACCGCTATCCCGGCGCGATCCGCGAATTGGTCGAGGCGCTAAGCGCCTGACGCTCCCGCGCCGGGGGCGGTCACTGGCAGACCGCCCGCCGGCGTGTAAAGCTTTGGTTCAGTTGGCAACTGAGTCCGGGGTAGCTCCCCGGCCGCAGCTCACGGCCCGCCCCGGCGGGCCGTCGCGGTCTAAGGGACCCCCTTTCGCGCCTAAGCGGCGTCGAGCAGGGAGGGCGAGGCCGCCGCACCAGGCTTGGCGCCCTCCTCGCCGGCGAACGATGCGAGCCGAACGCCAAGGAGACGCACGGGCCGCGGGGGCGGGTTTGCGGCGAGCAGCGACAGCGCGGTGGCGGCGATCACCTCCGGGTCGTCGGTGTGCGTATCGATCGTCTTCGCACGGGTGAGGGTCGAGAAGTCGTCCAGGCGCACTTTGATCGCCACGGTCCGGCCGACGAGTCCCTTGCGGCGAACGCCCTCACCTAGCCGCCGCGCCTGAGACGCGATCACCTCGCGCATCCGCTCGGCATCCGAGATGTCGATGTCGAAGGTCGACTCCACCGACACCGACTTCGCCTCGCGCTCGTTGGAGACGCGGCCCGAGTCGCGAAAGCGGGCACGCTCGAAGAGCATGTGCCCGTGGCTCTCCCCGAAGCGCGAGCGCAGCTCATCCAGCGAGCGCTCGCAAAGGGCGGCCAGCGTTTCGATTCCCATCTCCCGCAGGCGATCCGCAGTCTTCGGCCCGATTCCGGGAATCAGTCGCGGGCTCGCATCGGCAAAGCGCTCGATCGCCTGCTCGCAGGAGAGCATCACGAAGCCCCGGGGCTTGTCGGCGTCGGAGGCGACCTTGGCGACGAGCTTGTTCGGCCCGATTCCCACCGATGCGTCGAGGCTGAGCTCGTCGCGGATACGGCGGACGAGATCGCTCATCGTTTGCACCGGGAAATCGGCGGTCGAGAGGTCGAGGTAAATCTCGTCGAGCGAGACCTGCTCGCTGGTTACCCCCAGCTCGCCGACGAGGTCCATGACCGTGCGCGAGACGTCGCGGTAGTGGCTCATGTCGGGCGGCAAATAGATCCCCTGCGGGCACAGCCGGCGCGCGCGCGACGCCGGCATCGCCGAGCCGACGCCGAACTTCCGCGCCTCATACGAAGCGGTCGTCACCACCGACCGCGGCCCGTTCCAGGCGATGATCAGCGGCTTGCCGCGAAGCTCGGGGTGTCGCAGCAGCTCGACCGAGACGTAGAAGGCGTCCATGTCGAGATGAGCGATGACCCTGCGCTCGGCCACGCCGCGATCGTACGTTCCCCCGCGGCGGCTGGCGGCGCTTACCCGATGTCGGTCGCCACGCGCTGCTGGGCTCGCTCTGTCAGCTCGCGCTGGACGCTGCGGGCGCCCTCGGCGAAGGGCTTCACGCGCACCCATCGCCCGTCCGAGTGGAGCTCCCAGGTGTTGGTCTCGTCGGCGAGGCTACGGTCGAGGACGTCGATGACCTCGGTCCGGACGCGCTCGTCCTCAACCGGAACGACCAGCTCGACTCGGTTGTAGAGGTTGCGGGGCATTAGGTCGGCGGATCCGATGAGGACCACCGGGTCCTCGCCCGGCCGCTCGAAGCAGTAGATGCGGGAGTGCTCGAGAAAGCGTCCGACGACCGAGCGGACCTTGATGTTCTCCGAAACCCCGTCGACCCCGGGCCGCAGTGCGCAGATTCCGCGGACGTTGAGGTCCACCTCGACGCCGGCCTGAGAAGCGCGATAGAGGGCCCGGATGGCCGGGGCGTCGAGCAGCGAGTTCATCTTCATCCTGATGCGGGCCGGCTGCTCGGAGGAATGCGAGGCGATGGTCCGGTCGATCTGCTCGACGACCCCCGACTGGAGGTTCATCGGCGCGACCAGGACCTTGCGGTAACGCTGCGGGCGGGCGTAGCCGGTGAGGTAGTTGAACATCTCGGCGATGTCGGAGCCGATGTCGGGGTCGCAGGTGAAGAGGCCGAGGTCGGTATAGATGCGGGCGGTCTTGGGGTTGTAGTTGCCCGTGCCGATGTGGGCGTAGTGCCGAACGCCGTCGCCCTCCCGGCGGGCGACGAGAATGCACTTGACGTGCGTCTTCAGGGCCGGGATGCCGTAGACGACGTGGACGCCCGCCTCCTCCAGCTTCTTCGCCCAGCGGATGTTCGCCTGCTCGTCGAAACGGGCCTTCAGCTCCACCATGCACACCGCCTGCTTGCCGTGCTCGGCGGCCTCGATGAGCGCCGGGACGAGCGGCGAGTCGGCGCTGGTGCGGTACACGGTCTGCTTGATTGCCAGGACGTCGGGATCGTCCACCGCCTGAGCGACGAACCTCTCCACGGACGTGGTGAAGGAGTCGTAGGGGTGGTGGACCAGCACGTCGCCCTCGCGCATCGCGGCGAAGATGTCGGCCTCTCCACCGTCATCCGCCTGGAGGCGAGGCTGGGTGACGCTGGCGTGAGTGGGGTCACGAAGGTTGCTGTGGCCGGGTACGCCCACGACGTCCCAGAGGTCGCCGAGATCGATCGGACCGGAAACCTCGTAGACCTGGTTATCGGCCACCTGCATCGCGTCGACCAAGGCTGAGCGCAGCCGCAGGCTCATTCCCGACGCGATCTCCAGCCGCACCACCTCGCCGAAGCGGCGCCGACGGAGCTCCTCCTCCACGGCCTCGAGCACGTCGTCGGCCTCGTCGGAGACGTCGTAATCCGTATCGCGCGTGACCCTGAAGAACGAGTGGTCCGTTACCTCCATCCCGGGGAAGAGGGCGCCGAGGTTGGCTGCGATGAGATCCTCCAGCGCGACGAGAGCCACGCCGTCGCCTTCCGTCTCGATCGTCAAGAAGCGGCCGAGCAGCTCCTTCGGGACCTTGACGCGCGCCAGAGCCTCCGTCTCGAGGTCGGGGTCCCGCAGCACGACCGCCAAGCTGAGCGAGAGATTGGAGATGTACGGGAACGGGCGCCCGAGCCCGACGAGAAGCGGCGTCAGCGCGGGAAATATACGGCGCTCGAACATCGCGTCGAGCTGCCTGCGCTCGTCACCCTGCGCCGTCTCTGCGTCGACGAAGCCGATCCCGTGCTCCGCGAGAGCGGGCATCAGCTGAGAGCTCAGACACTGCGACAGGCGATTGCGCTGAGCGGTTACGACCTTGGCGATGGCATCGACCCTCTCGCTCGCGGAGATGCCATCGCCGCGGGCACGCCCGGCGGCAATGAGGTCGTAAAGAGCAGGCAGGCGGACCATGAAGAACTCGTCGAGATTCGTCTCCCAGATCGCGCAGAACTTGGCGCGCTCGAGGAGCGGGGTCGACGGGTCCTCCGCCAGCTGCAGGACCCGGTCGTTGAAGTCGAGCCACGAGAGCTCGCGGTCGAAGTAGAGAGAGTGGTCCTCGAGGTCGGCTGTGAGCGAGGCTTCGCCCACCCGGTCCGCGTCCTCTAGCGCCGGCCCATCGGGTATCGCGATTGGTGGTGGGCGCACGGGTTCCACGATCTCGGCGTCAATCGTAGACCCGAGCAGTAAAGCTCCTGTGAAGCTTTCGTGACCCGGGCGCCTCGCTGCTTGTAGCCCGCAGGCTTTCCGGGCGCGTAGAGCCAGTCATCGAAGAACTGGCCCAGGTCCTGGCCGCTCACCGACTCGGCGAGATCGATGAAGTTCTGCGTGGTCGCGTTGGCATGGCGATACTCGGCGGTCCAGTGACGCAGGGTCCGGAAGAAGTCGTGGTTACCGACCCGCTCTCGAAGCGCCTCCAGCGTCAGCGCCCCGCGATCGTAGATCGTGCCGTCGAACAGCCGTGCCGGACCGCCCGGGTCCGCCGGGGGCGGATTCCAGTAGGCGCTGTTCGACGCTGAAGTCCCATAGGCGCTCTGAAAGTCATGGCGGAGGGTCGGTCCGCCCGTGTGCGCCCCCCAGAACCACTCCGCCCAGGTCGCAAAGCCCTCGTTCAGCCAGATATCGGGCCAGGTCTCGACGGTGACCGAGTCGCCGAACCACTGGTGCGCGAGCTCATGTGCGAGCGTGATCTCGTCAACCGCACCCGGAAAGAGCGGCCGCGTCTGCACCTCCAGCGAATAGCCCGCGGGCGAGGGGTCCACAATCGCGCCGACGTCGTGGAACGGGTACGGCCCGAACTTCCTCGAAAAGAACCGAACAATCGCCGGGATCTTGTGAAGCACCCCGGCGTGGTGGATCCCCTTATCCACCGCGACGAGCGAATGCAGCCCGTCGAAGCGGGACTGCGAGACATGGAAATGGCCGATCGTCGCCGTGGCGAGGTAGGTCGCCATCGGATCGGGCTCTGTCCACAGGAACTTCGATCGCCTGCCCTGGGTGCTCGCGCTCAGCAGGCGGCCGTTCGAGATCACGCGAAAGCCGTGTGGGACGGTCATCTGCAGCGTGAAGCGCGCCTTGTCGGAGGGATGGTCACTGCAGGGAAACCAGCTCGGCGAGCCCTGCGGCTCGGAAGCGACCCATGCGCCGTCGGGGGTATAGATCCAGCCGTCCATTGAGCCGTCAGGGTCGGTGACGGTCCGCGGGTGCCCGGCATACTCGACCCGGACCTTGAAGGGCCGCCCATCCGGGATGGAGTGGGACGGCGTGATCCGGAGCTCTTGGCCGGCGCGTGAGAAGGTGGCCTTCCTTCGATCCACCTTGACCTGCGTCACGTCGAAGCCGCGAAGGTCGAGGTCGAAGCGGCTCAGGTCTTGGGTTGCCGTCGCCGAGATCACGGCCGCGCCGGAAAGCTGCCGCACCCCGGTGCGGTAGCGCAGGTGGAGGAAGTAGTCCTTGACGTCGTATCCACCGTTCCCCGCCTTCAAAAAGAACGGGTCGCCGACGCCGGGCGCGCCAGGAGTGCCGCTTGCCGCGAGGGCACTTGCCGCTGTGGAAAGCGCCACGACGATCGCCGCTGCCAGTCGTGCCTTCCACACGGGGTCAGGGTACCCCGCCGGGCTTAGGCGGCGAGGGCGCTGGGGGCGCCATTGGCGGCGCCATTGTTGAGCAGCTCGAGGATGATGCCCTCGCGCAGCCCGCCCTTGCCGATCTGAAGCGGTTGGCCGAGTAGCTCCGAGAGCTTCTCCAGCAGCAGCACACCGCTGGGAAGGATCTTGACCCGGCGAGGATCGAGCTCGAACTTCTTGGCCACCTCGGCCACCTCGGCGCCGGCGAGAACCCGGACTGCGCGCTCGAGCGTCTCGTACTCGAGCACCGCACCCACGAGGGTGCGCAGCGAAGTCGCGCTTCCGCCCACGGCTACGGCCTGGTCGGGCTTGTCGAGCTCGACGCCCTCGAAGAAGTCGGCGATGTGGTCGCGCATGGCCCTGATCTCCGTCGGCGCCGGCGGGTCGTTCTTCAGGAAGTCCTCGGAGAGCGAGCCGGAGCCGATCTTGAACGAGTGCACCTTGTCGGCGCCGCCCGCGACAGTGCCGAGCACGATCTCGCTGGAGCCCCCGCCGACATCGACAACGCCCACCGTGCCATCTACCGGGTGCCCAAGCGTCTTGGTCGCACCGATGAAGGCCAGGCGGCCCTCGTCCTGGTCGGAGAGGACTTCCACCGGCATCCCGCATTCACGCGCAATGCGATCGACCACGTCGTCGCGATTGACAGCCTCGCGAATCGCCGCCGTGGCCACGATTCGCATGGCTTGAGCGCCAACCTCCTCGGCCAGGCGTACCTGGGTGGTCACCACCTCGGCGACTTCGTCGACCTTGTCGTCGTCGATGGCGCCGTCGTGCAGAGTCGCCTTGCCGATCCGCGTGTAGGCGCGCTGCTCCATGACCTTGCGGAGCTGTCCCTCATCGGGCTCGGCAACGAGGACGCGAGTGGTGTTCGAGCCGATATCGATGGCCGCGCACAGCATCGCTTCGATGATCGCAGACGGAACGGATGCGGACGCCTCGAAAAAATCCCCGGATAACGCGGAATTCACAGGTCGTTGACCATCCGTTCACCCGGGCGCGCCTGGACGAGCCTAGGGTTGCGTGAGATGGCCGTCATGAAGACGCCTCCACAGCAGGACTCGCTGATCGAACTAAAGGTCGGCGGGGGACGCGATCCTCTAGCAGGCAGGCTCGGGATCACCGTCCCGCACGAATGGTGGCCGTCGGCGGCCCTTCTCAAGTCGTATGAGGCCGCTGGGTTCGATTGGGTCCAAGTGGACGCGCCGCCGAAATCGGTGCTTGCCGACCATCATCACCGCGGCCTTCACGCCAACGCGCTCGCCGAGGCCCTCGCGGCTACCGAGCTGCGTTGCGTGATCCACGCACCGACGGGTCTTTGGCTCGGAGCCGAGACGGGCATCGCGGCATTCGCCGGCCTTCTCGAGTACGCGGGGCTGGCCGGGGCCGAGCTGGTCGTCTACCACGCCCTCGCCCTCGCCGACGAGCCCGGCGCCGAATTCGAGCTCCGGCACGAGGCGTCAGTTCTCGGCCGGCTGGCGCTGCGGGCGGAGCAGCTCGGCGTCAGGATCGCTCTGGAGAACCTGGCGCCTCTATACCCCGGTCCCGAGACGATCTCGGCGAATCCGATCAGCCTGCGGGGTGCCGTGCTTCGCGCCTCTTCGGATGCCGTCGGCATCTGCCTCGACCTGGGGCATGCCCACATCATCGCCGAGCGCCGCCACACGTCGCTCGCCAAGCTCATCGAGCCGGTCCTCGACCTCGCCATCCTCTTCCACGCCCACGACAACTACGGCGCGCGTACCGGGAGATCGCACGCCGCGGGCGTGGACCCGCTTCGCCTCGACCTGCACCTGCCGCCCGGCCGCGGCACCCTGCCGTGGGGCAGAGTGCAGGACTCGATCAGGGGCCATGAGGCCCCAATCGTCGTCGAAGCACACCCGCCCTTCCGGCCAAGGCCCACCGAGCTGCGGCGCACGGCAGCACAAGTCATCGCCGGCGCCTGAGCGACGTAAAGGGGTCAGACCCCCTTTACGGCTTGCTAACGGTGCGGGGGCTCAGCCCGGAATGTCGTTGACGTCTTCGCCCGGGTGCGAGGCGTCCTCGAACTCGCGGAAGAGCCCGGTGACGATGAACGCCACCTGCTCGCCGATGTCAACGGCGTTGTCACCGATGCGCTCGATCGCGCGGGAGACCAGCATCATCGTCATCGCCCACTCGCGCATATCGGGATCGTCGCCGACTTCGAGGGCAATTCGGAAGCACTCCTTGTTGAGGTTGTCGACGATGTCGTCCTGGCGCACGAGGTCGCGGGCCGCTTCGACGTCGCGATCGTGAAACGCCTTGCGAGCCTGGGTGATGAGCGAGCGCACCTGCTCGCCCATGGTCGTCAGGTTGTCGACCATCCGCTGGTCCTTCGGCGGGTCGTTGCCCGCCAGCGGAATCATCTTGGCGATGTTCACGCACTGATCACCCATGCGCTCGATGTTCTTCATGATGTGAAGGAGGGCGGCGATGAGGCGCAGGTCGGTGGCCACGGGGGCCTGGGTCGCCAGCAGCGTGAGGATCGCCTGATGGACCTCCAGGTAGCGGCCGTCGATCACGTCGTCGTTGGCGACCACGATCTGGGCAAGCTCGATGTCCGAGCTCTGAATCGACTCGACGACCCGGTCGAGCGCGGTGATGACGAGGTTCAGGCCATCGAGCCCGCGCTCCTCGAGGTTTGCGAGGGTGTCGCGGAATTCAACCCGCGTCTGCCCCTCCATCAGCCGAACTTCCCGCTCACGTACTGCTCCGTCCGTTCGTCGTCGGGGTTGGTAAAGATCTTGTCGGTCGACGCAACTTCCACCAGGTCGCCGTTCAGCATGAAGGCCGTAGTGTCCGCGACGCGGGCGGCCTGTTGCATGTTGTGGGTCACGATGGCGATCGTCACGCGCTCCTTGAGTTGGCTGATCAGCTCCTCGATGCGCAGGGTTGCGATCGGATCAAGAGACGAGCACGGCTCGTCCATCAGCAGCACCTCGGGGTCGACGGCGAGCGCCCTGGCGATGCAGAGGCGCTGTTGCTGGCCGCCGGAGAGGCCCATGCCCGGCGAGTCGAGACGGTCGCTGACCTCGTCCCAGAGCCCGGCGCCCTTGAGGGCGTCCTCGACCTTCGCCTCGATGGTCTTGCGCGGCGCTCCGGTGAGCTTGAGGCCGGCGGCGACGTTGTCGTAGACCGACATCGTCGGAAACGGGTTGGGCTTCTGGAAGACCATGCCGACGGCGCGCCGAACGGCGACAACGTCAACTCTCGGACCCTTGAGGTCGATGCCGTCGAGCAGGATCTGGCCCTCCGAGCGCGCGCCGGGGATCTCCTCGTGCATGCGGTTGACACAGCGCACCATCGTCGACTTGCCGCAGCCCGAGGGCCCGATGATGGCCGTGACGCGGTTCGGCTCAAACGTGACGTCAATGCCGCGAACCGCATGATTCGAGCCGTAGAAGGCGCTGAGGTCCTTCAGCTCGACCCGCCCGACTTCGTTGCCGGCGGGGCCTGGGGTGGAAGCCGGAGCGGCGGTCGCAGCCGGCGGGCGAAAGCCCCTGGCATCGGGCGGTGAGGTTCCCCCGCGCTCTGCGTTTTCAGGATCGATGGTCACGTCAAGCTCGTCTGTCTTCGGGTTCATTCTTACCGGCTTTCTTCAGAGTCGTTGCTCGTGGTTGGAAATCCCGCATGCGATCAGCGGGTGCCCTCGAGGCGCTTCTTGACGCGGGCCGAGAAGACCCGCGCGATCGAGCTCAGGAGGAGCACGAACAGGATCAGGATCAGCGCCGCCGCCCAGGCCTGCGTGTGCTTTGAGGGATCGGGCGATTCCGAGTACTGGAAGATGACGATTGGGATATTGGCCATTGCCTGAGAGGGGTCGGTGACCGTCGTGGTGGGGAAGATCGAGCACGCGAGCAGCAACGGAGCGGTCTCCCCCGCGGCCCTCGCCACGGCGACCAGCGACGCTGTGAGGATGCCGCCGAAGGCCGTCGGGACGATCACCGAGACGATGGTGCGCCAGCGGCTGACGCCGAGGGCGAGGCCGGCCTCCTTCACGCTCGAAGGCACCAGCGCAAGTACCTCCTGCGTCGAGCGGGCAACGAGCGGAAGCATCACGATCGCGAGCCCCACCGCGCCGGCGAAGCCGCTCTGGTGGCCCTGCGGCTTCACGATCAGGACAACCACGAACAGGCCGGTGATGATCGTCGGAACGCCGTTCAGGATGTCGAGGACGTAGCGGATCGCAGAGGCCGACCTGCTCTTCGCGAACTCAGAGGTGTAGAGAGCAACGAGGACCCCGATCGGGATCGCCATCGCCGCCGCCAGCAGGACGATGATTCCCGTCCCGACGAGCGCGTTTCCGATTCCTCCGCCGGGACCGAACGCCACCTGTCCCTGAGTCAGGAAGTCCAGGTTGAGGGCTCCCACTCCCTTCACGAAAACGCTCGCAACGACGATGAAAAGCGCCGCGACCGCCACGACCGCGCTGACCCACGCCACGACTTCCAAGGCGCGGTTGACGCGCCGGCGGCGCTTCAGGTTCGGTGGCCCCTGAAGCAGCGGGTGGTTGGCCGGCGTCGATGCGGCTTCCATCAGCTGCCCTTCAGGGTCATCCGGCGGATGATCAGCCGCGCGACCGCGTTGAAGATGACGGAAAGGGCCAGCAGGATCACGCCGAGGTAGAAGACGGATGCGAGGTTGAGGGCGGTGGGCGCGCCGGTGGCGTTGCTGGCGATCCGGCTCGCAAGAGTGTCGGCCGGAACGAAGAGGTTGGCGTGGATGCCGAGCGCGCCGCCGATGACCTGAGTGACCGCGATCGCCTCCCCGATCGCCCGGCCCAGTCCCAGGATCACAGCCGCCACGATCCCTGGCCGCGAGTAGGGGAGCACCGTCGTCTTGATCATCTCCCAGCGCGTCGCACCCAGTGCGAGGGCGCCCTCCTTCGATTCCTTCGGGACCGTTAGGAAGATCTCGCGCGTGAGGCTGGAGACGATCGGCACGGTCATGATCGTGAGGATCAGCATTGCCGGGAGCAGGCCGACAGGCGACTGATCCCCGCCGAAGAGCGGGATCCAGCCGAGCACGGAGTGGAGGCCTGGCTCCACGTGATCACGAAGAAATGGGCCCAGGACGAGGATGCCCCAGAGACCGAGGACCACGCTCGGGATCGCCGCGAGCAGCTCAACGAGCGTCCCGATGGGCGTCCGCGCCCTGCGCGGCGCGAGCTCGGTCAAAAACAGCGCGATGGCGATCGACAGCGGAGTCGCGATCAGCAGGGCGCCGAATGAGCTCACCGCCGTGCCGTAGATGAAGGACGCCGCCCCGTATACCTCGTGGGGGGGGACCGGATCCCAGTTGTTGGTGGTGATGAACCCGAGCCCGAAGTGCGAGATCGACGCCGAGGCGCCATGCACGACCTCGTAGCCGATGCCACCGAGCACAACCGCGCTGAGCAGCGCCGCGGCCAGGGTGATGACATAGAGAGAGCGGTCGCCGATCCGATCGAGGCGGCCACGCTGCCGACGACCCAGGGCCCCGCTTCCGGGCGGCGCCACCCCTGTCATGCCAACCGATGCTGCGGTCCCCTCCATGGCTCTCCGATCAGTCAGAGAAACAGACGGGGCACCCGAGACCTGGCGTGGTCTCGGGTGCCCGCGTGCGTCATCCGTCTATGCCTCAGCTTCCGATCTTCGCGATCGTTGACTTGTCGGCGGCCAGCACCGGGGCCGGCAGCGGAGCGAAGAGGAGGTCAGGGCCGAACGTCTGCCCCCCCTTCGGATCGATCGCGTAGGTGAGGAACTTCTTGAGCGCATCCGCCTTCGGCGAGCTCTGCGGGACGATCGCGTAGGTGAACGTCGAGAGCGGGTACGCATCCTTTGCGGATGCCGGCGGAGCCGTGATCGAGATCGCGTTGTCCGACGGGACCGACTTGACCGTGTCCGCGGCAGCGGAAATGGCCTTGACAGTCGGCTCCTCGTAGTTGCGGGCCTCGTTCTGGAGTGCGGCTTCGGTGAGCGAGTTGGTCGACACGTACGCCGCGCCGAGGTAGGCGATGGCGCCGTCGGTCTGTCCGAGGGCGGCCGCCACTCCGTCGTTGTGCTCGGCGCCGGTGCCGACCGGGAACTTCACCAGCGTGCTGGTCCCAATCTGGGACTTCCAGTCCGGGCTGATCTTCGACAGCAGGTCGGTGAGGGCGTACGTATCGCCCGAGCCGTCGCTTCGGTAGATCGGCGTGATCTTCGTCGGGGGCAGGTCGACCCCGGAGTTGAGCTTTGTGATCGCTGGGTCATCCCACGTCGTGATGTTGCCGAGGTAGATGTCGGCGACGATCTGCGGCGTCAGCTGGAGGCCGTTGTCGACGCCACTGACGTTGTAGGCGATGGCCGTCGCCGACAGCGCCCATGGAACCTGGAGGCAGTTGTCGCAGGCACTCGCCTGGTCGGCAGACAGCGGCGCGTCGGAGGCACCGAAGTCGACCGTGCGATTCGTGATGGCGTCGATGCCGCCGCCCGAGCCGATGCCGCCGTAGGTGACGGTGACCGGCGGATCCGTCTTGCCCGCGTAGTCGGGCACCCACTTGGAAACAAGCGGAAGCACGAGGCTCGAGCCGGCGCCGACGAGGGTGGTCGACGAGCTCGCGCCACCGGTGCTGCTGGTGCTGCTTGACGACGAGCCGCACGCGGCGACCGTGAGGGCCAGGGCGCCGGCCACGCAGGCCGCCGCAAAAAGACGATGCTTCTTCACGAAGTCTCCTTCAGATCGATTCCAGGCTTATGCCTCGCCGGCCAGAGCGGTGCCGGCTGAGGGCAGGCTCCCAGTCAGCATGTGACGATTTGTTATCGAGGCGTAGCCGACTTGTGAACAGGTTGTGAACAAGCCGGTGCGACCGAGTTGCAACGCGACGTTTACCGAAACGTAACGCCGTGCCTGCCGCGCGCTGGAAACCTCGTAGACCGCGTGAGGCATCAACGTGGACTGGGCGCCAACGAGCCATTGCCGGAATACTCCGACGGCCGTCTTCGCGTGCGCCCCGCTGACTACATCGCCACCGCCGACGGGGCGATTTTGCGCCTGAAGCTGCGTGAGCTGGGCCTCCTGGCCGCGCTGGCGAACGCCCGCGACAGGGTGATCACTCGCGACGAGCTATTAGTGCGCGTATGGGAGGACGAGGAGAGCGTTACGCCCAGAGCGGTGGATGCCGCGATCGCCCGGCTGCGCTCGACGCTCGCCGCGGCACTGCCCGAGATCCGCTACATCCACACCCATTCACGCGTGGGGTACCGGTTCTGCCCTGAGGCGCTGGACCCTCAGGACGTGGATGAGGCCGCGACGTTCGCCGCCTCGGGCGTGGCGGTGGTCGACGCGACATCCGCCTCGGACGGCTCCGTCGCTTCGGCCTCGTCCGGGCCGGGATCCGCTTCGAAGCGGTAGCCGACGCCGAAGTGGGTGTGGATGTACTCCCAGCTGGGGGAATGCTGGCGCAGCTTGGAGCGGAGCTTGCGCACGAAGACATCGACCGAACGGTCGCCGTGAGCCATGGCGTATCCCCAAACGCGCTGGTAGATGTCGTCGCGCTCGAGGACCCTTCCGCCGGCATTCGCGAGGACTGAAAGGAGCTCGTACTCGCGGCGGGTCAGCCCAACGGCCTGGCCCGCGGCAAAGGCCTCGAACTGATCCGGGCGGATCTCCAGATCGCCCGCAACCAGCGGCCCGACGTCGGTGCGTTGCTCGCCGCGGCGGCGGCGGCGCACGACGGACTCCAGGCGCGCGATGACTTCCTCGGGATGAGCCGGTTTCGAGACCCAGTCGTCGGCCCCCAGACGCAGCCCGCGGACCCTCTGTGCGACCGTCGCATCCTGCGTGATCACGACGAGGCCGAGATCGGGGAGCATCCCTGCGGCGCGCTCCAGGAATTCCCAGCCGATCGGCTCGACGACGCGCAGGTCGATCAACAGGGCGCTCAGCTTCATCGCCACGAGCTCGTCTGCCGGCACGGGGCCGGAGAACACCCGGTACTCCCAGCCGGCCGCATCGAGACGGCGAGTGAGCACCTTCAGGAAGCCCGAGTCCGTGTCGATGACGGCGAGCCGCGGTTTCGCTGGCGAGACAGTCATTGGAAGGCGGACCCTCCCGGGCGCCGCTGCGACGATGGTAGCGATGCAGGCCCCCGTGGAAACGACGTGTTCACAGGGTTTTCACAGGCTGGTGCGCGTGGGCTTGGAAAACCACGCGATTTGCGGCGATTCATGTCCTCTTCTCGGGATCTTCACCCGGTGCTGAGAATCCCCCCGCAAAATCGATCGGGCGAGACCCTCTCTCTCGTGCGCGCGCGGTTCCACCCTGCCACGGGCCGCGCGCTTTCTTTTGGGGCTCCCGTCAGCCCGATTCGCGGACGAGCTGGTAGGCGGCCGCCCCGAGTGCCGCGCCGACAACCGGCCCGACGACGTAGATCCACAGCCCGCTCCACTGCCCGGCCACCACGGCCGGGCCAAGGGACCGTGCGGGGTTCATGGAGGCGCCGGTGAGCGGCCCGCCGAAGAGCGCGTCGAGTCCGATCGTCCCCCCGATCGCGATCGCCGCGCCGGCGCCCACCGCGCGGGTGTCAGTGGCCACGGCCATGATCACGAACATGAGCAGCGCGCTCATCACGAGCTCATAGACGAGGGCGCTGCCGTCGCCGATGCTCGGCACGGTTGCGCCAAGGTCGGCGGGATGGCTGGTCCAGATCGCACCGAGGCAGAGCGCCGCCAGGAGCGCCCCCGTCACCTGGGCGGCGATGTACGCACCCGCCTCACGCGGCGGCAGATGCCGTGTGAGCGCGAACGCGATCGTCACGGCCGGATTGATGTGGGCGCCGGAGAGATGCCCCGTCGCGTACACCATCGCCATGATCACGAGGCCGAACACGAGCGCCACGCCGACCGCTCCGAGGGCACCACCGCGCTGGTCGTTCGTGATGATCGCCCCGCAACCGGCGAACACCAGCGCGAAGGCCGCCAGCGCCTCGGCGCCGGCCCTGCGAGCAACGCTCGGCCGTCCGCTCACAGGCCTTCGAGGAGACCGCGGACACGGGCCTCGATCTCGTCGCGGATGATGCGGACCTCCTCGACGCCCCTGCCGGCCGGGTCCTCCAGCTCCCAATCCTCGTAGCGCTTTCCCGGGTAGATGGGGCAGGCGTCGCCGCAGCCCATCGTGATGACCACGTCAGCCTTGCGCGCGCCGGCGTCCGTCAGCGGCTTCGGCAGCTCATGCGAAATGTCGATTCCGACCTCGGCCATCGCCTCGACGGCAACGGGGTTCACCTTGTCGGCGGGCTCCGAGCCTGCGCTGCGGACAACCACGCGCTCGCCGCCGAGCTTCGCGAGCCATCCCGCCGCCATCTGACTGCGGCCGGCGTTGTGGACGCAGACGAACAGAACCTCGGGGCGATCCATGGTCAGATCTTATTCCATTGACATTTATCTCTTTAATCGATATACATATATAGATGCCTATCGATCTGGAGCTCAGTCCTAAGCAGAAGCGTCCTGCCGGCGAACCGTGCTGCGAGCCGGTCGTCTACCCCGAGATCGCCCGCGAGAAGGCTGAGCGAACCGCCGCGGTGGCCAAGGCGCTGGGAGACCCGGTGCGGATGCAGCTCGTCGACGTCCTGCGAAGGCACGCCGGCGAGGTCTGCGTTTGTGAGCTGGTGCCGCTCTTCGACCTGTCGCAGCCCACCATCTCGCACCATCTGAAGGTGCTGCGCGACGCCGGCATCGTCGGTTCTGAGCGCCGCGGCCTCTGGGCCTACTACTACGTCGAAGGAAACGCACTCGAGGAGTTGAGCGAATGGCTGAGCAACTGATCGGAGCAGACGAGATCACCGAGATCGTCCGCGAGCGCTATGCAGAGGCTGCGCGAAGGGCCGCCACGGCGAGCGCCGGATGCTGCGGCGAGCCCGCCAGCTGCGGGTGCGGCAGCGCCGCCGGCGCTGAGGCCGCGACGTTCGGCTCAGCCCTATATCCGGATGCCGACCGCGAGGCGCTGCCAGCCGCCGCCAAGGCAGCCTCGCTCGGGTGCGGCAACCCGACGGCGATCGCCGAGCTCCGGGAGGGAGAGTCCGTGCTCGACCTCGGCTCCGGAGGTGGCATCGACGTGATTCTCTCCGCCCGGCGCGTGGGGCCCTCGGGCAAGGCCTACGGGCTCGACATGACCGACGAGATGCTCGAGCTCGCCCGCTCGAACCTCGAGGAATCCGGGCTCGAAAACGCGGAATTCCTGAAGGGCACGATCGAGGCGATTCCGCTTCCGGACGGCTCCGTTGACGTGATCATCTCCAACTGCGTCATCAATCTCTCCGGCGACAAGACCGCTGTTTTCCGCGAGGCCGCCCGGGTCCTGCGCGCAGGGGGGCGGCTCGCTATCAGCGACGTGGTGGCCGAGCCCGGCATGGACGACGCGACTCGCGCGGACATGGCGGCATGGACCGGCTGCGTGGCGGGCGCCCTGACGGAATCTGAGTTTCGTGCCGAGCTAGACAGCGCCGGGTTCGAGGGCGTCGAGATCGAGCAAACCCACCGCGTCCACGACCAGGCTTTCTCCGCGATCGTGCGTGCTCGCGTCGCGCGCTGATGAGCCCCCTCGCCAGACTCAAGAATCCCCAGGCGCTCTACCTCGACTGGGAGCACGCCCATTGGGCGGCCCAAGACGTGGATCTGCGTCGCGACCCTTCGGATTGGGCCGGGATCGAAGACTCCGAGCGCACGCTCCTGTATTTCGTGCTGAGCTCGCTGATGGTCGCCGAGGAGCGGATCTCGACCCAGTTCTGCGGCCTCGTGCTGGCTCAGGACGACGAGGAGGAGGGCTCGTACCTCTCCACGCAGCTCGTCGACGAGGTCCGCCACATGCAGTTCTACGCCCGCTTCCAGAACGAGGTGATCGCCGACCCGGCCGCGATCGCAGCTCATGTCGCCCGCGCCCGCGAGGGCCTGGGCGAGCCCTTCCGCCGGGTTTTCGACGTCGCGCTGGTCGAGGCGCACGACCGGTTGCTGGCGGACCCGAGAAATCGCGAGGCGAAGGTCGACTTCGTGACGATCTACCACATGATTCTCGAGGGGACCCTCGGGCTCACCGCCTCGCATTTCACCCTCGACTTCCTGCGCGACCGGGACCTATTGCCCGGCTTTGCCGAGGGCTACTCCCTGATCGCCGCCGACGAGCAGCGCCACCTCGCCTACGGGACGTGGTTCCTGCGCGACGCGGTGGCGGCCGACCCCGGGATGGCGGAGGTGATGCGGTCCCGGCTTCACGACCTCCTGCCGGCGGTCGCCGAATCGGTGGCCCCGCCCTCGGAGGGGGCCTGGGACGTGCTCGGCCTTGAGGACGGCGCGCTGGCATCGTTCGCGCTGCAGGCGCTCACGCGGCGCCTCGCGATCATCGGCGTGGAGCTCTAGGGCCTAGAACGCGAAGATCAGCGTCAGCGTGACCCCGACGGCGATGCAGTAGATGCCGAAGGGCGTCAGCCGGTTGGTCTCGAAGAAGCGCAGCAGGAACTTCACGGCGAAGAAGGTCATCACGCCGGCGCAGAGCGCCGCGGCGGCGGCGGGCCCGCGCACTCCGTCACCGGTGGAGCCGAAAAGGTCGGGCAGCTTCAGCACGGCAGCTGCTCCGATGATCGGGGTCGCCAGCAGGAATCCGTAGCGGGCGGCGTCTTCGTTCGAGAGCCCGAACAGAAGCCCGCCGCCCATGGTGATCCCGGACCGAGAGATGCCCGGCACCAGCGCGGCGGCCTGCGCCGATCCGACGCCGATGGCCTGGCGCCAGCTGAGACGCGCGATGCGCGTGTCCGAGTCGCCGAGATGGTCATCCGGAGTCGGGGCGCGCTTGCGAAGTCTCTCGAACGCCAAGAGCAGCAGCCCGTTGACGATCAGGAATGCCGCGGCCGACGGTGCCGAAGCGAACAGGCTGCGCAAGGGGTGCTCGAGCAGGAGGCCGATGATCCCGGCCGGGATCGTTCCCACCACCAGCAGCCAGCCGAGCCGGGCGTCGGTGTCGTCGGGCGCGATCACGCGGTCGCGCAGAGAGCGGCCAAGGCCCTTGAATATCCGGATCCAGTCGTTCAGGAAGAAGAAGAACAAGACGATCGCAGTCGCCAGGTGGGTGGCGACGAGGAAGGCCAGGAAGAAGTCGTCGTTTTGGTGGATGTTCCAGCCGAACAGCTGCGGAAGCACCACGCCATGGCCGAGGCTCGAGATCGGAAACGGCTCGGCGACACCCTGAACCAGGCCGAGGATGATCGCCTGGAAGTAGGAGATCGGATGCATTGGCGCCCGGGCTCAGGCGGCGCGGTTGGACGCCGAGGGCCCGGATTGAAACCAGGCGAAGATGAAGCAGCCGAGCGCGACAACCAGGGCGGCGACTCCGTGCTTGAAGTGGTGGTGCGTCGATCCGGACTCGTGACCGGGGAAGAACGAGGGCAGGGAGCCTGCGGGCTCAGCCCAGTAGATGATTGCGACGACGAGCAAGACGACGCCCAGGATCACGGCGGGGACAATGAGGTTTCGGCGCTTCGTCATGGGTTGGGGAGCGGTTGCCGAGGGGGCGACGACCCGCGCAGCCTAGCGGCCACGGTCGCGCCGCAACCTGAAGCAAAGGTGAACGAACGGATCAGCCGCCGCCATAGGCGACGACGAGATCGGTGATCACGCCCGCCGCGAACCCGACCGCCAGCCAGGCCAGCCCCAGCTCACGGTGGCCAAACCTGCGCATGCCGTGCCAGATCTCGCCGATCACGTAGAGGATCGCCCCGCCGGCGATCGCGTAGAAGGCGAGCTCGAGCGTCTTACTGTTGAGCTCGTAGCCGACGATGGAGCCCAGGAACGTCGGGCCGCCTCCGATCAAGCCGGCGAGGGCTATCCAGCCCCACGACGGGCGAACGTCACCCAGAGGCCCGACGATCCCGAAGCCCTCGGTGGAGTTGTGCAGGGCGAAGCCGACGATCAGGACCGTCGCGAGGCCGATCTCGCCGGTGCTCGCCGAGACCCCGATCGCGAGCCCTTCGGCGAAGTTGTGGATCCCGATCGCCGCGGCGACGATGAGGGCCGTTCGCAGGGCGCGCTCGCGCGCGGCGCTCTCCTGATCCGCGATCGCCTGAGCCGGGTCCGCGACGATGGCGTCAACGGCGGCGCCGGCAATCGGGGGATGCCCGGGAGCGGCGGCACGCACGCGGCGCTCGAGGTAGCCGAGCCCGGCGCTGCCGAGGGCAAACCCCCCGGTGAACAGGAGCGCGAGCCCGGCCGCTCGCCCGAAGCTGCCGGTGCCGTCGTGGTAGGCACTCACGGCGTCCTCCGATATCGAAAACCCGTGACCGAGCACGTCGACGAGCAGGAACACGAGGATGCCCACGGAGAGCATCGCCAGGGCCACCCGGTGGCGCTCGCCGAGAATTCGCATCCGGGCGATCGGCAGGCCGAGGAAGATCGTGCCGCCGGCGAGAGCGCCGAGTAGGACGGTTTCGAGAAAGGACATCTGCGGATCGAATTAGGGATACCTAAGTCGGAATTGAGAGTAGCAACGGTAGTAATCTGCGCGCGTGAGCAAGGGACCCCTTACCCGCTTTGCGGCGGCTCTGGCACTGGCCCTGGGAGGCCTCCTCATCGCCTCCCCGCTCGCGCTGGCAGCCGACGGCGTCGGCATCGGCGGACCCGCTGACGACAAGAAGGTGACCTACTGGGCCTTCGCGGTCCTCGTCTTCTTCACGCTCGTGGTCATCGTCGGCTCGCTGATTCAGATCCGCCTCGAGGCCCGCAAGGAGCGCCTCCAAGCCGACCTGCAGCGCGTGCATCGTCCGGTTGACTAAGCCGTGGGCGAAGGTCGCCTACGAGCGGCGCGGAGTCGCCGCCCTGCTACGCATCACCCGTCCCGAGCGGCGCAACGCCGTCGACGCCGAGACCGCCGCGGGGCTCGCCGAGGGCTTTCACCGCTTCGAGGATGACCCCGACGCCCGGGCGCTGATCCTCGCGGGCGGCGACGACGAAGCCTTCTGCGCCGGCGCCGACCTCAAGGCGATCGCCGAGGCCGGCGTCGACAGCGAAGGAGCCATGGAGTGGGTCGAGCGCTTTGGCGACGGCCCGCTCGGCTTCACCCGCCTGGCCGCGTCGAAGCCGACGATCGCCGCGATCTCCGGCTGGTGCCTGGCCGGGGGCCTCGAGCTGGCGCTCTGGTGCGACCTGCGCGTTGGGACCCAGACGGCCAAGCTGGGCTTTACCGAGCGCCGCTTCGGGGTGCCGTTGATCGACGGCGGCACCCAGCGGCTGCCACGGATCGTGGGCATGGGCCGGGCCCTGGACATGATCCTCACCGGGCGCGTTCTCGAGGCGGGCGAGGCGCACCAATGGGGACTCCTAAACGAAGTCGTTACCCCGGGCCGGCATCTCGACCGTGCCCTGGAGATCGCCGAGGGGCTCGCCGCGTTTCCTCAGGAGACGATGCTCTCCGATCGCCGCGCGGCGCTCGAGGGGGCCGGATTGACCCTCGCCGACGGACTTGCGCTCGAAGCCGAGCTTGGCGCCGCCTCGGTGGCCGTGGGGGTAAGCGGAGCGGCGCGCTTCGCAGCCGGCGAAGGCCGCGGCGCCGCCGGCGCCGGGGTCTAGGCCCTTACAAGCGGAACTCGGGCAGAAGGCGCTTTTCGGATTCGCCCTCGACGGCGGCGATGACCTCGATGTGGCCTTCGAGGGGGCTGCCGCGCAGCTTCGTGGCCAGCAGGTCGTCGACCTGAAAGATGCCGGCGGAGTTGTTCATCTGGATCTCGACTCGGATCGCGCGCTCGGTTCCCGGCCCGATCTTGACCTTGTCGATCGCGGCAGCAGACAACGCGTGGATCCCGGTCTGTCCCGACGAAATCGGAATCCGGGTCCGTCCCTGAGCCATGTCGAGCGCGTCGGCCACGCGCACCACGCCAGCCTCGACCGTGTACGGCTCCCCGCGACGGCGATGGCCGATGATCGTGTGAAGCGTCTCGGCGACGACGACCGCTCGCTCGGCGTCGTCGTAGATCTTCGCGAGCAGCTCGCGCAGCTTGCGCTCGGCCAGGAGCAGGCTGAAGGCCTCGTGGTCGACGCGGTGGATCGACATTCCGACGTCATGGAGCATGGCGCCGCCGGCCACCACCACCTCGGCGTCGCGGTCGCGCATCGCGTGGTCGCCGGTCATGGCGGTCTCGACCCCGGCCTTGACCAGGAGCCGCAACAACCGCAGGGCGATATTGGTAACCACCTGGATGTGGACCCAGGAGTGGTCCGACATCCCCAGCCGCTCCGAGGTCAGCTGCGCCATATGCCACCACGCCCGCAGCTCGGCGTCGGCGTTGGCCGCGTCCAGCAGCGCCTCGAGCTTGCGGTTGCCGCGGGTGGGGGCGCGAACGTGGGCGCGTTCGACTGCGGTCTTCGGGTCCAGGCCGCGCTCGCCAGGCCCTGCGGGAGGAGCGTCGGCCGGGACCTCGAGGCTTTCGACCGGCTCCTCCGCGTTCATGGGGTCAGTCTCTCATCCTGCTCGAGTCCTTACTAGGCTGCCGCCAAGTTGGAAGCAGGAAGGGTGCTGTCGGTCGAGCGTCGCGGGGAGATCGCGCTCGTCACCCTGCAGCGGCCCGAGAAGCGCAACGCCCTTTCCATCGAGCTGCGCGAGCGCCTCGGCGAGGCCTTCGCCGAGTTGTCGGAGGACGAGCGCGTGGCCTGCGTGGTCCTCACCGGGGCGGGCACGGCCTTCTGCTCCGGGATGGACACGACCCAGTTCGGCGGCGACATGGAGAACCGCCGGCGCCTGGTCGAGACGAGCACCCTCGCCTTCGACGCGGTCGCCGACTGCAGCCGTCCCGTGGTTGCGGCTGTCAACGGGCCAGCCCTTGCGGGCGGCTTCGCGTTGGCGCTCCTGTGCGATTTGCGGGTCGCCGCCGCAACAGCGGAGTTCGGTTACCCCGAGCTCCCGAAGGGGATCCCGCCGAGCTACGCGGCGGCTCGAGCCATCCTGCCGGCCACCGTCGCCCAGGAGCTTTGCCTCACCGGCCGGATCGTCAAGGCCGCTGAGGCCCACCGGCTGGGGATCGTGCGGGAGGTCGTTTCCGCCGGGGAAGACGTCGTCGAGCGCGGGATCGCCGTTGCGCAGAAGGTTGCAGAGCTGCCCCGCGAGGCCGTGCTCGAGACCAAGCGACGCACCGGGCTCGAACGACGCCACCTCTGGGGCTTTCTCTTCGACGACGAAAGGGACGTGTTTAGGAGAGCCCTGCTCGGCGCCTAGTAGCCGTCAGCGGGCAGCGAGCTGCCTGCGATGAAGCCGGCCACGCAGGCGGTCGCATGCAGGGCGAGGATCAGCGAGTTGCGAAAGAGGACGCTGCCGACGTCGCCGACCGCCGGGTGCTCAGTCAGGCCCGGAAGGACGAGCGGCGTCGGATCGGGCCGCGCGACGGCCGCCACCACCAGGATCGCGCCGAGAAGCGCGAAGGCGATCGCGACGGCCAGGAAGAGCCAACTTCCCAGCGCGTCCCACGGGCTGGCGTTCCAGCGCCGCAGCGCCGCGCGGGTGGCATCCATGCCACGGACGAATGCGTAGTCGGAGGCGCCCATGCCCTCCTGCCCATCGACAGGAGGGCTGGGCGGGTTGAGGTGGCTGTCCGGCCGGGGCTAGCCGCAGATGGGCCAGGGGCTGGAGCCGGCTTGCGCATAGAGCATCGCCGCGCGCATGTCCTGCTCGGCCTCGGGAGCCGCGGCGGGGTCGCCGCTGCCGCCCATCGAGGCCCAGGTGCCGTTGTCGAACTGGTACTTGCCGCGGTAGGTGCCGTCCGAGGAGACGGCGGCCGGGTTGCCACCCGACTCGCAGGCGGCGATCGAGTCCAGGGTGCCCTGGGAGACCCCGTAGGACTCGGGCGAGGCATAGCCACCGCCAGCGCCGGACGAGCTCTTCGCGGCAGCGGCGCCCGCGAGCCTTGCGGCCGCCTGGCGCAGGTCTGCCGTCGAGGTGTCCTGAGCACCCGCCAGGTCGCGCGGCAGAGTCACGCCGCTCTGCTCGGCCTTGCGGTAGGCCGCGCCGTAACGAGCGACGGCGTCCGAACGCGCGGGAGAGCGCCGCGGAAGCTTGACGTGGCCGTTATGCGGCACGCCAGTCTGAGTCTGATTGGCAGGAGCCTTGGCCGTGGACTGGGTTGCGACGGCCAATGCGAGGACGCCGGCAGCGCCGGTGGCCATGAGCTTGTGCTTTGACGCGAACACGGATACACCACCTCCATTCGGGTGCGCCGGCAGGCGCGATTGGGGCGCGCGAGCGATCGCGGCAGGCAGAGCTCCTTTGTGGCTCCGCGCCTTGATCGCGCGTCTCGACCGGCAGTCGTCGTCCCCGGGCGGTCTTTTCCGTATCGCGCGACACTCGGCGCCGCGTGCCCTGGGGCGTGTTCCTTGAAGGAGCAGGCTCTCAGGCGAACAGGCGTTTGTGTGTGACGCCGGTCACGCATATCCCTCCAAAACATGTACTCTGCAACACGCATGCAAAGCACGCTCATTTGCAGGGCTTTTACGGCCCTCAGAGCTACAGGTGCGCCAAAGTGGGGCGAAGAATTGTGAGCGTGGTTAGCGCCTGCTCACAAAGCGCCGGTAGTAGCCGGTCCTTCCGGCTAAGCTTGAAATGCGAAACGGCCCCGTTTACAGCGGGACCGTTTCTGAGGGGCGCGGGGTTGGGCTTGCGGCTCGCTCGCAGCCCGGCTCCCGCCTCTCCGCCATCGCGCCTATAGGCCAGCGCGCCAGGCCGGGACGTAGTAGCGAGCAGTTGCGCTACGCCCCTCGCTCACTGCTACGCACTGCGCCTCCCTTCGGCGAGCGGCAGAAGGGTGATCATTCCGACCAATCCTCGTCTTCCGAAAGTTCTTCGCCTTCGGCGTCGGGATCGGTGATCGGGGCCGCGATCTTCAACACAGCGTCGAACGCGGCCTTGAAGTCGCCGTGCTCGGCCTTCGTCCACGACTCCCCACGCTTCGGAATGTCTCCGAGAAGCCCGGCCAGGGCCGGATGCAATCCAGACGGGATTCCCCCCGAAGGCGTGATGACTGCGGTGGGCTTAGCCGATTTGGAGCGTGGCTTCTTGGCTCCGCCAGGAGACCGAACCGACGGAGTCTTGAAGCTCGGAGAAAGGGGGATATCGCCCGCGTACTTCGCAGCCTGCAGGTAGAAGGCAATCGCCTTTCGCGCGGTGTCGCCCTGTACTCCGTAGCCGGCAAAGACTTCGAGCAGCTCTCCAGTCGTCGCGTTGCCCTCACCCAGCTTGACAGCCTCGGGGTATCGCTCCCGCAGCAACTCGCCGATTAGCCCCGGTCGATCGTCGGGCTGATTGACGAGTTCAACGAGCTTCGGCTGGACGGCGCCGTCCTGATCAATCAGTCCGAGCGACTTTAGCCCGGCGATGAACTGCGTCTGCCCCGCTCCTGACATTCCGGTCAGGAAGTAGCGATCGACCCTGTTCGGAGGACCGTGCTCCTCCATCTTGACGATCATGTTCGTCAGGGTCCTGAAGGCGAAATATGGGGGCGGTGGGCCTGTCTGCGCTTCCACTTGGGTCTCCTCGGATTGGTATTTCTGCGGACTCTGATGGACTCGGTGACCCGACAATACCATAAGCGGATGCCACCAGGAGACTTTATTTGGCACTTTCGGGTTCTTACCTTAGCCTGCGCCCTGTCCATCTACTCCTGGAAGGGGCAGCAAGTGAGCGACATTCGGCGAGGGACCCGCGTATTCGCAGCGTCAGCCGATGGGATCGACCGCGAGCTTCGCGCGCTCGGCGAGATCACCGCAGGAGGCGACTTCGCCGTTGTCTGGGTTTGCACCGAGCGCGAGTGGGCTGCGGCAGAATCGGAGAGCCGCGAACCGGACGGCGTGCCCTGGCCTGCCGACGACGTGCGAGTGAGGACCGATGAGCCAGCACCGGTCTGAGCGCAAACAGAAGACTAGACCGAAGAAGGGCAAGCCGATCGAGATCCCTGTGCCAAGGCGGGAAGACGTAGAACGCGTTATTCGGAAGGCGACGAGCAGGAAGGCCTAGGGGACCTTGGCGACCGGCCAGCCGCTTCCGCAAGCGTCCTGGCGAGAGCGGCGCTTCAGCTGCCCAATCGCGTCGCTAGAAACGTCGATCGCCCTCGGATAGCGAAGGTTCGCGGCGTAGTCCACTAGATGATCGGCATACCAGTTGCCTTGCGGCTTGCGCTTTGCAATGGCATGTCGAGCCGCTCCCGCAACGAGATCGGCCATCTGTACGAACGGATGAAGTTTGCTGTCTTGGTGGATTGATCCGCCCATAAACCAGGAGGACCCGCGCGCCACGTATGTCTGGCAGCGTGGAAAGGCGCGATAGAAGCGGAATGTGATCAGGTCATGAGCTCGCCGAAATGCCGCATCTTGCCCATCGATCACGGTCAGGCCAAGGCGCGGTCGCGGCGACTTCGGCCGCTCGACGAGTAGGGCACAAGCCATCCAATACCAGAGCCGATATGCCTCGGTCGGGTACTTCGTCTTCAGGCCGACAGACATGACTCGCACTTCGGTCAACGTTGCGATGTGCTCAAGCGCGTTCCGATAGAACAGGCGTCCGGCTGCCTCTGCTGATCTATGACCTCGACCATTCGCAGCCTGAGCTGCCTGGGCGTGTATGGAAACGCCTTGTCCTTTGAGCAACTCGCGCGACTTGACTTCGGCTCGGCCCGATTGGAAACCAAGCTCCGCTCTCACAAAGTCCTGCCATCGACGCTCAGCTGCCCGGAGCCAGCGCGCCGGAATGAAGACTCCCGAAACGACTTCAAGACCTTGCTCGCCAGACTCATCGAGAAAGGCGATGTAATCTTCGTTGCGCAGCACGAGCGCAGCTTCGCATTCTCGGGTCAAGAATGCGCTAGGCCCGCTCGAAACGCGGGCCTAGCGGCGCTTAGTCCGCTACCCCTCTACCGGGGGCCGACCAAGCATCGATGATGAATGTATCAGCACCAAATGCGCCCTGCTCAAGCTGCGCAATTTTACCTGCAAAAGGCCCGGTTTAGAAGCTGACCGAAGAGGGCTTCTCCGGTGTTTCGCTTCGCGTTGTGCCGCCAGGCGAACTCGTCAAGATAAGACTGAAGCCACTTCACCGACACGTGCTTGTAAGCGCCTCGCATGCCGGTCTTGAGGTTCCCGAAGAAGCCCTCGATCGTGTTCGTGTAGACGTCGCCCTCGACGTATTGGCCGGCTGAGTGGTTGATCACTCGGTGGCCTAGATATTCGCGGCGAAGCGGCTTGTAGGCCTGCCAGTCGTCCGTAAAGAGCATCGCTGAGGGATTGACCCGCGCCCGCACTTCTCTACTAAGGGCAGGCCCACGGCGCGAGGGAATGATCGAGAGCTTCACACGTCCACCGCGTTCGATCATCCCCAGGATGGTCGGTTTGGCCTCGCGGAAGGCTGCGACGGCGCGAAGGTCGGGGAGCTTCTGACGCGGCTTGCCGCCCCACGAAGTCTCGTCAACCTCAACGTCGCCGGATAGCTGCTCTTCGTCATTGCCCATGATCGAGCGGATCTTGTTGAACATACGCCAGGCGGTCTTGTACGTCACCCCAAGCTCGCGCTCCAGCTGCTTGGCGGAGATCCCGCAGCGAGTGCTTGCCATGAGATACATGGCGTAGAACCAAAGCTGAAGAGAGGTCGTGGACTTCTCGAAGATCGTCCCCTTTGTCGGGTAGATCTGCCATCCGCAGGAATCGCAGGCGTAGCAAGCCCGAGTCTTGATCCGGTGAAACTTGCGCTCGCGCTTGCACTTCGGACAAGCCGCGTGGTGGCCGTCCGCAGCGAACCGCTCACGCCAGAGCTTGTCCAAGCACGTCGAATCGTCCGGATACTCGCGCATGAACTCGATCAGCGAGTAGTCGGACTCTGAAGAAGGAGAGCGGGTCGGGTTGTTGCGATCTGAAGCGGCTATGAACGACAGTATACATGTTTTGAAGGTATATGCGTGACGCCGGTCACATTCGCAACATTTCGCTCAAGTTGTCGCGATCTCGTGCCTGGGTAGGCTTCCGGCGTGCGCATTCTCGCCTTCAGTGACTTGCATTGCGACCTCGAACAGGCGGCGAGCCTGGTTCAGATGAGCGCCGAGGCGGACCTCGTGGCGGGCGTCGGCGACTTCGCTTCGGTCCATCGCGGCCTGCCCGAGACGATCGCGGCCCTCGCCCCGATCTCCACCCCCACCGTTCTCGTTCCCGGCAACAACGAGACCGAGGACGAGCTGCGCGAGGCGGCCGCGGGCTGGGAGTCGGCACGCGTGCTGCACGCCGAGGGCATGACCGTCGGCGGAGTCGAGATCTTCGGTGTCGGCGGCGGGATCCCGGTGACGCCGTGGGACTGGAGCTTCGACCTCGACGAGGACGAAGCCGCGAGCGCCCTCGCCGGCTGCCCGCACGGCTGCGTCATGCTCGTTCACTCGCCACCTCAGGGCCACCTCGACGCCTCCAGCGCCGGTGTTCATCTTGGCAGCGTCGCGATCCTCGAGGCGATCGAACGCTGCGAGCCGCAATTGGTGCTCTGCGGGCACATCCACGATCAATGGGGACAGGAGTCGCGCGTCGGGCCTACGCGAATACTCAACCTGGGACCGTCGGGAGCGTTCCTCGAGGCGACCTAGCGAGGGTTAGCTATTGATTAAGGGGTCTGACCCCGTCTAGGTTTCGCGCATCTCGGCCAGGCCGTCCCCGCGCGAGCGGATCGGCGCGTAGCTCGGCGACCTTCGCCGCCGAGTAATTGGAGCGCGCCAGCGCGCGAACCTCAGCCCCGTCGGCCACCAGCCGCTCGATCAGCCTGCCGCCGACGAACCCCGAACCGCCGGTCGCGAGCACTTCCATCGACGGCAGCCTACCCGTGACCCGCCAGCGAATAGCCTCCCCGCTGATGGCGCGCGACCTCAAGCTCGGCCTGCAGACCGGCTATTGGGCGGGCGGACCCCCGCCCGGGATCGTGGAGACGATCCAGGAGGCGGAGAAGCTCGGCTACGACTCGGTGTGGACCGCCGAGGCGTACGGATCGGATTGCCTGACGCCGCTCGCCTGGTGGGGTTCGCAGACCGAGCGGATCCACCTGGGCACCGCCCTGGTGCAGATCTCGGCGCGCCAGCCGGCGGCGACCGCGATGGCCGCCATGACCATGGACCACCTCTCCGGCGGGCGCTTCATCCTCGGCCTCGGCGTCTCAGGCCCCCAGGTCGTCGAGGGCTGGTACGGGATGCCGTTTGCGAAGCCCCTCGCTCGCACCCGCGAGTACGTGGGGATCCTGCGCGACATCTGGGCGCGCAAGGGGCCGGTCACCAACGACGGCGAGCACTACCCGCTGCCGCTGCCAGGCGGGACCGGCCTCGGCAAACCGCTCAAGGCGTCAATCCACCCGCTGCGCGAGGACATCCCGATCTTCCTCGGCGCCGAGGGCCCGAAGAACATCGCCCTCGCGGCGGAGCTATGCGACGGCTGGCTCGCGATGCTGCTCTCCCCGGAGCACATGGAGCCATACCGCGAAGCGCTGGAGGAAGGGTTCGCGCGCGAGGGCGCACGCCGCAGCTTCGAGGACTTCGAGATCGCCGCCACGGTTCCGCTCATCGTCAGCGACGACTTCGACGCGGCGATCGACATGCTGCGCCCGTACTACGGGCTCTACTTCGGCGGCATGGGCGCGAAGGGCAAGAACTTCCACGCCAACGTCCCGATCCGGATGGGCTACCAGAAGGAGATCGAGGAGATCCAGGACCTCTACCTCGCCGGCAAGAAGGATGAGGCCTGCGCGGCGATTCCCAAGGACCTGATCGAGCAGATGTCGCTCGTGGGCCCCAGGGAGAAGATCCGCGACGATCTCGAGCGCTGGCGCGAGTCGCTCGTCACCACGTTCCTCGTCTCCGGCGACGCGGCCACCGTGAGGACCGCGGCGGAACTGGTCCTTGGCTGACGCAGCCAGCGAGCTCCTGATCCGCCGCGACGACCTTCGCGACACCCGCGTGGTCGAGACCGATCGGCCGGACATCCACGACGGCCAGGCGCTCCTGCGCGTCGATCGCTTCGGCCTGACCGCAAACAACGTCACCTACGCAGCCTTCGGCGAGGCCATGCGCTACTGGGAGTTCTTCCCAGCCGAGGAGGGCTGGGGACACCTCCCGCTCTGGGGCTTCGCCGAGGTCGAAGCATCCAACGCAGAGGGAGTCCAGGCCGGCGTTCGCGTCTACGGCTACCTCCCCTCCTCGCGGTGGCTCGTGACCGAGCCCGCGGGCGCGGGCGAGCGCGGATTCGTCGACGGGGTTGCGCACCGCTCCAAGCTGCCCTCCGCCTACCAGCGCTACCTCGTGACCGGGAGCGATCCCTTCTACACGGCCGAGACCGAGGAGCTGCAGATGCTCCTACGACCCCTCTTCTTCACGTCATGGCTGCTGGCCGACGACCTCCAGGACGGAGGCATGGCAGGCGCGAGCACGGCGGTGTTCTCGAGCGCCTCGTCCAAGACCGCCCTCGGCACGGTGTTCGCGCTGAAGCAGGACGCGTCCGAAGTCGAGATCGTGGGACTGACCTCCGATCGAGGTTGTGAGATGGTGGAGGAGCTCGGCGTCTACGACCGCGTCGCGCTCTACGACGACATCAGCTCACTGAAACTCGACTCGGCGACCTACGTCGACTTCTCCGGCGACGGCGCCCTGCGCTTCGCCGTCCACGAGGGCCTCGGCGAGGCTCTGCGGGCCAGCGTCGCCGTTGGCGCCACCAGCTGGGAGGAGCTCGGCGCCCGTGGCTCCGACAGCCTTCCGGGACCCCGCCCGCGGTTCTTCTTCGCTCCAGACCGCGTCACCAAGCGCGGCGCCGACTGGGGCCGCGACGGATTGGAGCGGCGAGTGGCGGACAGCTGGCGCCCATTCGTGGATTGGGTCGGTGGATGGCTGGAGGTGGAGAGCGCAAGGGGCTTCGAGGCCGCTCAAGAGACCTATCTGCGGCTGCTCGACAACGAGGTCGGGCCGAAGGCTGCGCACGTTTTCTCGCTCTGAGCGTGCCCAGCCGGCCGCGCGGCGGGGTCGCGCTACCCTTGCTACAGACATAACCCATGGGGGCGAACCAGATTCGACGTGAAGCTGTTCCGCCTCGATGTCGCGAGTCGAGGACCCGGGTTGGCCTCGTAAAAAATCCCCGGAAAACCATAAGTGCGGACTCTCATGAGTTCGCCCTCGCTGCCTAAACAGCAGTAGAGGGAGTCGCGCCGGATTCGCCCGTGATCCGGATCAGCGGCTTCAGAAAGCGGGCTCACCCCGAGGGCAGGACCCTCGGCCATCGGGGGACACTTTCAGGAGGGTATGGCGCCGGTGACGTGTCCCGCGGATCGACCGACCCGGTTGCCGAGATGAGACTCCGACGGGAACGCTCGTAGGACGCATCGAGGCAGGCTTCGCGGACGCCGGGGCAGTACCGGCCGCCTCCACTCTCCGAGACCTAGACGCAGAGCTTCGTCTTGAGGTCTTCGACGAAACCGCGCGGAAAGCCCGGGATCTCGTCGAGAACGTCGATCGATGCGAAGCTTCCCTGGCGCTCGCGGAGGGCGAGGACCCGGCCGGTCTGCGTGACGGAGAGGCCCAGGCCCCGAAGTTGCTCATAGCTGGCGCTGTTGAGGTCGAGGCGGTCATCCACGTCGCCGGCGGTGGTGTCGTCCGTTGAAGGCGCGCTCTCCTCGTCAGGCGGAGGCGGCGGAGCCGGCTCGGGGGCGGGCGGCTGGGCCGGGGGCTGCTCCGAAGGCTCGGTTGGCGGTGGGGGCGGAGGCGGCTCGACCGGGGGCGGAGGCGGCGGCTCGGGCGAAGGGGTCGGAGCGGGCGGCGTGGAAGCCGGCGGAGTGGGCGTCGGCTCGGGACCCGGCGCCGGAGGGGCGGGTGGAGGGGTCGGGTCCGGCCCGGGGCCGTGCACCGCTTCGGACTGCTCGTCAGGAACCTCGTCCGATGCCGCCTCCGCCTGGCGCCGAGCGTCCAACTCGGCCTCGGCGTTCAAGGTCTCCTCGATCTCGGTGACCGCGTTACGGGCGCGCTGCTCGGCTTCGCTGGCGCGGCTTTCGGCGTCGGAGATGCGATCGAGCATCTGCCGCAGCCTCTGCTCGCGCTCGAGCTCCTCGGCCTTCAGGATCGCGAGGCGCTCCGCGCGGGCGGCCCGTGCCTCCGCCTCGCCCGCGCGGTCCTCGACCTCCTCCAATCTCTGGGCGGCGCGCTCAAGCGCCTCCTCGGTGCGGCGCTGGCCTTCCGTTAGCCGTGCTTCTGTGGCCTGTAGCTCACGGGCCAGCTGCTCCTGTTGGGCGCCGCGCTGCGCCAGCTGCTCCTCCGTCGCTCGGAGCTCGGCGAGCAGCGCGCTCTCAGCGATCGCGGGCTGCTGCGCGACGGCCTCGGCGCGTTCGCGGATTCGCTCCTCCGCTTCCGCCTCGGCCTGCTGAAGCCGTTCCTCGGCCGCCGCTCCGGCCTGATGCAACCGCTCTTCTGCCTGACGCTGGCGCTCCTCGACCTCCTGGATGCGGCGCTCTGCTTCCGCGCGCACCCTGTCCTCCTCGGTCTGCAGCCGTTCGTGCTCCGCCCGCGCACGCGCCTCTTCGGCCTCGCGCTCGGACTGGTCGAGGGTGCCAAGCGCCTCGCGCTCCACGGCTTCGCGAACGGAGCGCTCCGCCTCGGATCGGGCGGCCGGTGGGGGCGCCACGCTGAAAGCTTCATCGGCGGGGGCCTCCGGATCCGGTGTCGGTCCCTCATCCTGGTCCGCAGCGGTGTGGCCTGGCGCCGTCGCGCCCATCAGCTCGGTCACCGCGCTGCCGATGCTCGCGCTCTCGTAACCCGGGTCCGGGACGGGCGGCGAAGACGCGCCTCCCTCGGGGGTGTGCGCCTCCGCATCGGCCGGCGGTTCCGGGGCATGCTCGGGCTCGGCGGGTGCCGCGCCCTTCTTTGCAGCCTTCTTCGCCTCACGCTCGACACGGCGTTGCTCGGCCTTGGCCGCCTTCTCCTGCTCTCGCTCCTGGCGTTTTGCCTCGCGTGCGAGCTTCCGCTGCTCGCGTACGAGCTTTCGCTGCTCGCGCTTGGAGGGCTCGGCCGCCGTGGGCGCGGGCGTTTCGGCGCTCGGCGGAGGCCTCGAGGCCTCCCCGTCGGCCTCTCCGGCCGCGGCTGCGTCCGGGGTCACGAACCATTCCGAGGTGGAACCGCGCGCCGGGGGCTCGGCGGCCGGGGCGGTGAGGGCCGGATCGGCGGAAGGCGGCGGGGCGAGCTTCTCGGGCGCCTCTGCGGGATCGCCGCCGGGCGGCGGCGGCACGGGCGGTGGGCTCTGCGCGGCCTCGGGGCTCTCCTGCGGAGCCGGATCTCGCTTTCGGGTCAGCCGGAAAGTCGGCATCGCTTCGTATCCTGCCACGCTCGGAGCCCGCCCGCCGTGCGCACCGAGCGCTGAACGCGTGCGTTCAGCGCAACCGAGCCCTGACCTCGCGCTCGACCTCCCGGCGAACCTCGCGATCGCGGATCTCGCGACGGCGGTCGCGCTGCTCCTTGCCCCTCGCCAGCGCGATCTCCACCTTGGCGTGCTTACCGCTGAAGTAGATCCGGGTCGGCACGAGCGTCCACCCGCGCTCGGCCACCTTGCCCCGCAGCCGCTCGATCTCGCGCCGGTGCAGCAGGAGCTTGCGCGGACGATCGGGGTCGTGGTTCTCCATCGAGGCCGGCGCGTAGGGGGGGATATGGATGCCCCGCAGCCAGAGCTCGCCCTCCTCGAAGGCGGCGTAGGCGTCGGCGATCTGGGCCTTACCGTCGCGAAGCGACTTCACCTCGCTGCCACGGAGCTCGACGCCGCACTCGATCCTCTCGACGAGCTCGTACTTGTACGAGGCCCGCCTGTTGGTCGCGACATCTCCCGACGCCAGCTTGCGCTTGCCTTTCGCCATCGCCTGAACGTTACGAGAGCGAAGCCGGACTGAGGTCGACGCGGCCCCTAGGGGCCTCAATCGAGTCGACCGTAACCGTGACGGGGTCCCCAAGCCGCACTGTCGTTCCGGTGCGCCGACCAACCAATGCGGTCTCCGGCTCGTTCAGGTCGAAGCGGTCGCCGGGCATCCGCCGCGCGGGCAGGAATCCCTCGTAGACGTCGGCCAGCTCGCCGCGAAAGCGGACGAACGCACCGGCGCCGATCACCCCCGAGACCTCGCCCTCGAACCTGGCCCCCCACCCCGCTTCAAAGAGCTCGCGACCGAGCAGGAAGGCTGCGCAGGCACTATCCGCTGAGCGCTCGATCTTCATTGCCTCGCGCTCGCGCTCCGAGCAGTGCCACCCAGCCTCGCTGACCTCGCCGCCATCGGGTTCCGCTTCCCCAAGACCCAGCGTCGAGAGGAGGGCGCGGTGGGCGATGAGATCCGGGTAGCGGCGAATCGGGGAGGTGAAGTGGCAGTAGGCGGGGCTGCCGAGCCCTGCGTGACCCAGGTTGCGCGGGGTGTAGAAGGCCTGCTTGAGGGAACGCAGGACCAGGCTGGTGTAGGCGGCGCGGCCATGGCCGCGCCGCTCCGCCTCCTTGGCGACGAGCCGGCTCGCCTGCGCTGCGAGCTCGCCGGCCTCGGTCCGCGAGAGCTTGGCGGGAAGCGGGGGCGTGGGCACGTCCAGGGAGGCCAGCTGCTCGACCAGGCGCTCGATCCGCGCGGTGTCGGGCTGCTCGTGCACCCGGTAGAGCGTCTTGACCTTGCGCTGCTCGCAGTGGGCGGCCACCAGCTCGTTGCTGAGGACCATCAGCTGCTCGATGAGGCGATGCGCCTCGGTTTGCGGGACCGCGTGCGCGCTGGCGACGTTGCCCTCGGTGTCGAAGACGAACTCCGGCTCGGCCGAATCGATCTCCAGCGCGGCGCCACTGCGGCGCTTGGCGAGTGCGGCGGCAACCTGTCGCGCTATCTCCAGGGGCGCCGCCACCTCGGCCGGAGCGCTCTCACTGCCGGCGAAGACCCGGTCGAGCTGGTCGTAGTCGAGCCGCGCGTCAGAGCGGATCCGGGTGCGGGCAAAGGAAACCGCGTTCACATTGGCGGCCGCGTCGAGACGGATCTCCGTGGTCACGGCGAGGCGTTCGACGCCCGGGGCGAGGCTGCACGCCTTGTCGCTCAACGAAGGCGGCAGCATCGGCTCGACCGTTCCCGGCGCGTAGACGCTCGTCGCGCGCTGCGAAGCGACCCCGTCGAGCCTGCCGCCCGGGCGTACATGCGCGGCGACGTCGGCGATGTGGATGCGAAGGACGACCTGATCGCCGTCGCGTTCCGCGGATACGGCGTCGTCGAAGTCGCGTGCCGTGGCCGGATCGACTGTGAAGGTGGGCAGGGCGGTGAGGTCGGTGCGGCGGTCGGCGTCCTCGGCAGCTCGCAGGACGGAATCCCGCGCCTCGTTCTCGACGGCGCGGCCGAAGCCGCGGCGCAGGCCTGCATCGTCGATCAGCGCCGCGACAACGTCGGCGGCACGATCGGCCCGGCCAAGCGAGCGCAGGATCCGCGCACCCTGCGGCCCGAAGTCGGCGAGGACGATCTCACCGCTCCCGGCATTCGGAGATCCGCGCCCGACGCGGGCCTCGGAGCCGCGTTCGAAGAGTGGCGTGACGGTGCGAAAGCGCCCGCGCCCGTCGACAGCACCGACGCGACGGCCGAGGGCGGCCCGGCGCGGGCTCACTTCGAGGAGATGCTCTTGCCCAGGATCGCCAGCGCCCTCGCGAGCCCTTCGTCGGGCTTCGTGTGGAGATCGTCCTTCGCCGGAACGTCGGGCTGGATTCCTTTGCCCGCCAGCGAGGCGCCGTCGGGGGTGAAGTAGCGCCCCACCGTCAGGTCCAAAGCACCTCCCGAGTCGAGAGGCAGAACGTCTTGGAAGACGCCCTTGCCGTAGGACCGGGTGCCGACGACCGTCGCGATTCCGTGATCGGCCAGCGCCGCGGTGAGGATCTCTGCCGCTGAGGCGGTGTCGTGATCGATCAGGACGACCAGTGGCTTCGAGGAAAGCGGGTGCCCCACCGCGTCGTACTTGCGCGAGCCCTGCACCCGGCTCTTGGTCGAGACGACGAGCTGGCCTGAGTCGAGAAACAGGCTCGCCGACAAGACGGCCTCGTTCAGCAGCCCGCCGCCGTTGCCGCGCAGGTCGAGCACAAACCCCTTCGCGCCGCGGTCGTCGAGACCCTGGATCGCCTTCTCGAGCTCGCCGTGGGCCCCGGAGCTGAACGTCACGAACCGTACGTATCCGACCGGTTGGCCATCCACGTGCCGAAGCGTTCCGTGCGCTGCCGGGAGGCGAACGCTCGCACGGTTCACGGTGAGGGCGTTGATCTTGCCACCGCCGGCGGGATCGATCTTCAGGTCAACGGGTGTTCCCGGCTCGCCCTTGATCAGGGCGGCGCCGGCGTCGGCCGAAAGGCCGGCCAGCGAGTGGCCCGCCGCCGAGACGATGACGTCGCCGCGCCGGATCCCGGCGCGCTCGGCGGGGGTGTTGGGGATCACGCGGACAACCCGCAGGCCCTGCTTCACGCCGTTTACGGTGAGCCCGATTCCCTGGAACTCGCCGCTCGTGGCCGACTGAAACGCGGTGTACGTCTTGGCGTCGAAGTAGTGCGAGAATTTGTCGCCGAAGCGCTTCTTGAAGTCCTGGAGGATGCCGTTGATCGAAGCCTCGTCCAGGGCCTTCCGGTCGACGGGTCGGTAGTAGTTGTCCTCGATCACCTGGCGCACCTCGTCGGCGGCATCGGGCGACGACGGGCTGAACGGCCAGGCGGCGGCGCTCGCGAGGAGCGCGATTCCCGCCGCGAGAGCCGCGCCGGCGATGAACCCCAGCGCAAAAACGCGCCGCGGCCGCTCAGCGCCCAAGTTAGATCCGCAGGAAGCGGCGCAGCGTCACTCCGCTGCCGAGGGCGGAAACCGCCATCGCCGCGCCCGCCAAGATGGCCACCAGGGGAGCAAATCCCATGGTCTGGAGGTTAGCGACGAGGTCGAGGTTCGCCGAGAGGGGGTCGGCGATCGTGACCTTGCCGAGCCAGAGGATGCCGACGGCAACCCCGGCTCCGATGAGGCCCACGATGAGGCCCTCGAGCACGAAGGGCCAGCGAATGAACCAGTTGGTGGCGCCGACGAGGCGCATGACCTCCACCTCGCGGCGGCGCGCGTAGATCGAGAGGCGGATGGTGTTCGCCACCAGCAGCAGCGAAGCGAGAAGTAGCAGTGCCGCGATCACGCCGAGGACGATCTCAACCGCGCTCGTAACACGGCGGATCGTGGCCGCCTGCTGGCGCGAGTCCGTCACCTCTTGAATGATCGGGCTGATCGGCTTGGGCTGGCCGGCCGATCCCGGCGGGACGATCTCCTGACGGACGGCCTCGAGGTTGTTGGCGTCGTCGACCTTGACGTTGAACGAGCGCGGCAGCGGGTTGTTCTTCAGCTGCGAGATCGAGTTCTTCAAGTCGCCCTTGACCCGGGTGCGGAGGATCTTCAGGGCCTGCTTCTTGTCCACGTACTGGACTGCGGTCACGTGCGGAAGCTGCCTGAGGCGGTGCTGCAGCGAGGTGATCTCCGACTTCGAGGCATCCTCGTAGAGGAAGACCCGCTGCTCGATCTGGTTGCGCACCTCGCTGTTTTTGGAGGCGCTGGCCCAGAGAACCGGGACCAAGACGCCGAGCAGCAGAGTCGTGACGATGATCGTCACGATCGCGGCGACGCTCGGGGCCGCGTTGCGGCGCATTGCCCGCAGCGCCTCGGCGATGAAGAAGGTGAGGCGGCTCATCGATCGAGCTCGTCGAGGCGGCGGGCCTCCTCGAGGCCCATCTCGGCACGCATCCGCGCGGCAAACTCGCGCGTCGACTCGTCGTGGTAGCCGCCGCCGTGCTCGTCACGAACCAGGCGGCCGGCTTCGAGGGCGATCACGCGGCGGCGCATCTTGTCGACCATCTCACGGTCGTGCGTGACCACGAGGACGGTCGTGCCGGTGCGGTTGATGCGGTAGAGAAGCTGCATGATCCCGATCGACGTCTCGGGGTCGAGGTTGCCCGTGGGCTCATCGGCCAGCAGGAGGGGCGGGTGGTTGACGAACGCCCGGGCAATCGAGACGCGCTGCTGCTCACCGCCGGAGAGCTCGTCGGGATAGTTGTGGATCTTGGTCTGCAGGCCCACGAGGCGCAGGATCTCGGGGACCTTGCGGCGGATCTCCGAGCGGGTTCCGCCGGTGACCTGGAGGGCGTAGGCGACGTTGTCGTAAACGGTTCGGTTCGGAAGCAGCTTGAAGTCCTGGAAGACCGTGCCGATCCGGCGGCGGAGCATCGGCAGCTTCTTGGCGCCGATCTTTTGGATATCGCGGCCGGCGATGAGGACGTGGCCCGAAGCGGGTGTCACCTCGCCGATCAAGAGCTTGATCAGCGTCGACTTGCCGCAACCCGTGGGGCCGACGACGAAGGCGAACTCGCCGCGCTGAACCTCGAGGGTCAAGCGGTCGAGGCCGACGTGGCCGCCGGGGTAGACCTGGGTCAGCTCACGAAGCTCGATTACCGGCGGCGCGATGCCGGCCGGGCGTACGCCACCTGGGCGCGGAGCGACCTCGCGGCCTCTGCGCAAGGTGCGGCCTCTGCCGCGTCGCCGTTGTGAGCTTGAGACAGCCATGGGACACGTTGCTTCTGCGACGCGCCGGCGAATCCTTCGCGTGGCCTTCGCCTTGCTCGACCCGCCATCACGCAAGCCGCGACACTTTACCGAACTTCATAAGCGATCGCTCACATGTCGCTAACTGAACGCTCGCTTGCAGCGAGGTCGCGCACCATGGACGCGAAACGCTACCCAGGGTCGCGTTTCGCGTCCATCAATGAAGATGGCGATGGGAGGAGGGCGGCTTGCAGGCCCTCGATGTCCGTGACCGTGACCGTCAGCTCCGGGTGGCGAAGGCGGCCCGTCGGCTCCAGGCCCGGGACCGGCTCGGAGAAGTCGATGCGCAGCCCGCGCTCGCCGTTGGTGGCGAAGGTGAGGCCGCGGTCGGTGAAGGCGAAGCGAGCCGAACCGGCTGTCTTGATGAACAGGTAGGGCCCGGTGGCCTCGGTGCCCGTGACGTTCGCCAGCGGCGTAGTGAGGCGCCACGGACCGAAGCGCGCATCCGGCGTTCCCTCGTCGACGTCAACCCACGCCCGAGCGGGGGTGACCCCGAACGGGAACGCGGCCGCTCGGTAGCGCCGGTCCCATTTGAAGGGGAATCGAGCCATCAACACATAGTGATGGACGAGAAACGCAACCATGGGTCGCGTTTCGCGTCCATGGCGAGGCAGAGGCGCGCGGGCTGCGGCCCTATGTCCAATCCGGACCGAAGACCGGTGGGCGCGAGACGATCGGCTTCAGGAGCAGCGCCTCGCGGGCGCGGTCGGCGATACCGCGGGCGGTGAGGCCGAAGTGCTCCATGCAGGCCTCGCCCGTTCCAGAGATCCCGAACTCGTCGCCCATGCCGACGGCGAAGATCGGCACGGGGTGCTGCTCGGCCGCCACCTCGCGCACGGCGTCGGCGAGACCGCCGACCACGCGATGCTCCTCGGCCGTGACGCCGACGCCCGTCTTCGACAGCGAGCCGAGGATCGACTCGGAATGGATCGGCTTGATGATCGAGACGTTCAGGACCTCGGCCTCCACCCCGTCCTCGCGCTCCAGCGAGTCGGCGGCCTCGAGGGCGCGCCAGACCATGTGGCCCGTGGCGATCAGCGAGATGTCCTTGCCCTCGCGCAGGACGTCGGCGCCGTCGCCGAGGCTCTCGGGGATCTGCTCGTAGACGACGGGGGTCGCCGGCCGGCCGAAGCGCATGTAGGTGGGGGAATCGGATTCGTAGGACTCGAGGGTCGCCCGGTAGGCCTGGTTGTAGTCGGCGGGGACCACCACCTGCATCCTCGGCATGACCCGCATCAGGGCGATGTCCTCGATCATCTGGTGCGAGGCGCCGTCCTCGCCAAGCGAGACGCCGCCGTGGGAGGCGCCGATCTTCACGGGCAGCTCGTTGTGCGCCAAGCCGAGGCGCACCTGGTCGTAGGCGCGGCCGGTGGCGAAGATCGCGAAAGTCGAGCAGTAGGGACGCTTGCCGGTGGCCGCCAGGCCGCAGGCCATCGACATCATGTTGGCCTCGGCCGCCCCGCAGTTGAAGAAGCGCTCGGGGAAGGCCTTGCCGAACTTGATCGACTGAGTTGAGACGGCGAGGTCTGCGTCGAGCGCGACGACGTCGTCGTGACTCTCGCCGAGCTCCACGAGCGCGGTTCCGTAGGCCATCCGGGTCGCTGTCGGCTCGGTGACTGCCTCAGCTGCCATCGGTCTCCTGCCTCCGCGCCTCGAGCGCCTTGGTCTGCTCGTCGATCCTCGCCTCGAGCTCCTCGAGCGCCTCGGTTGCCTGCTCGGCGGTCGGCGGCTTGCCGTGAAAGCCGAAGCGGCCCTCCATGAACGAAACGCCCCGGCCCTTCTTCGTCTGCGCGACGATCGCCGCCGGGCGATCCAGCGTGCGGCTGCGCTCCAGCGCCACGACGACCTGCTCCATGTCGTGGCCGTCGATCTCCACCGAGTCCCAGCCGAAGGCCTCGAACTTGGCGCGGACGTCGCCCGTGTCCATGACCTCCTCGGTGGTGCCGTCGGTCTGCAGGTGGTTGTAGTCGACGATTGCCGTGAGGTTCTTCACTCCGAAATGGGCCGCGGCCGTCGCCGCCTCCCAGGTCTGGCCCTCCTGGCAGTCGCCGTCGGAGAGCACTCCGAACACGTGCGCGGAGTCATCGAGCCCGTCGAGGCGCAACGCGAGCCCGATGCCAACGCACATCGAAAGGCCCTGGCCCAGCGAGCCGGTGGAGACCTCGACGCCGGCGGTGCGGTTCATGTCCGGATGACCCTGGAGCGCGGCGCCGATGCGGCGAAGGCCCATGAGGTCCTCGAGCGGGAAGTAGCCGTGGTGCGCCAGAGCGGCGTACTGGATGGGCGCCGCGTGCCCCTTGCAGAGGACGAAGCGGTCGCGCTCAGGCCAGTCGGGACGCTCCGAGTCATGGCGCAGAACGCGGTAGTAGAGGGCGGCGACGATGTCGGCGGCGGACAGCGACGAGTCGAGGTGACCCGACTTCGCGACCGCCAGCATCCGCACGCACTCCGAGCGCAGGACCGTCGCCCAGCGCTCGAGCTCGGGGATGGTGGGCGCGGTGCTCTCTCCGGCACCCGGCCGGGGCGGCTGCGGATCGGGCACGGGCCGCAGGTGGCTCACGCTCGCGAGATTAGCGTTGGCACCCACTCAGCGCAGGCTAAGCAAAGGGACGGATAGAAATCAAACGCGACTGCGGTGGTTGTGGCTAGTATGCCGGGGAAAGATTGGACTCGGGACTCGAATGGGGGGGACAGTGGCGGACCGCGTTTCGAAGATGAGGATCAGGCTCTGCCTTGCCACCGCGATGGCGCTTGCGAGCGCAGGCTTGGTCGCGGCAGCCCCCGCGGGCGCGGTGGTCGTCAAGACCGACTCCGGCAAGCGGTTCAGCTATATGCCGCTGAGCGGGCAGGGGACCTCGACCCCACCCGCCGGAACCGACGCGATCACGAACCTCGAGTACCACGGCGGGCCGGTCATGCCCGCGATGCACCAGCACGCGATCTACTGGGCGCCCGCCGGCTTCAGCTTCCCAGCGGGCTACAAGGCCGCGATTGACAAGTACCTCGCCGACTTGGCGGCAGACTCGGGCAAGGCCACGAACACCACATCGGTCGGCACCCAGTACACCGACTTGACCCCTGCCCGGGCCGGGTACTCGGTCACCTTCGCCAACTCCTTCGACGACACCAACGCCTACCCGGCCGACGGGTGCACGCCCTACGCGGGCTTCGTCGGGCCGCCGTTCGCGAGGTGCCTCATTGACGCCCAGCTGCGGGCCGAGCTGAACTCCTTCATCACCAGCAACGGCCTGCCGCGCGGGCTCTCGGAGATCTACTTCATCGTCCTCCCGGACACCGTCGGGAGCTGCTTCAATGCCGCCGCCACCAGCTGCTTCGACAAGTCGGGAGGGTTCTGCGCCTACCACACGCACACCGTCGCGAGCGGCACCGAGACGATCTACGCGAACGAGTCGTTCACGCCCCGCGATCCCACGCATTGCGGCAACGCCAACTACCCGAACGGGAACGCCAACGGCAACGTGGACGATCAGCTGTCCTCGCTGAGCCACGAGGCCAACGAGGCCAGGGAGGACCCGCTGCTGAACGCGTGGTACAACGACACCGGCGGGAAGGAGGGTGCCGACCAGTGCCGCAACTCCGGCAACGACTACGGGCCGCTCCTCGGTGGCACCTTCGGCATCGACGGCTTCAACCAGGTCATCAACGGCGCCCACTACATCCTCCAGATGGACTGGAGCAACGCGATCAGCGCCTGCGAGCAGCGCTACGGGCTCACCGGCAACGCCACTGGGGACACCTCCGGCCGCGCGGGGGACGTGCTGAGCTTCCAGGCGACTGGCAGCGACACCGACGGCGGCACGGTGACCGCGATCAGCTGGAACTTCGGCGACGGCACCACCGGGAATGGAGCATCGGTGACCCATTCGTACTCGGCGCCGGGGACCTACCACCCGGTCGCGACGATCTCGAACAACACCGGGCTCTCGACGACCGCCGCGCCGCCGACGGTGACGATCACCGCGCCCCCGAACAACTTCAGCTTCGGGCCGCTGAAGCGCAACAAGCGCAAGGGGACCGCGCAGCTGCCGGTGACGACCCATGCCCCAGGCGCGCTCAAGCTGCGCGGCAAGGGCATCAACGCAGCCGGCAAGAACGTCGGCGCCGGGACGGCCAAGCTCACGGTCAAGGCGACCGGGAAAGCGGCCCGGAGGCTCCGCAGGCGCGGTCACGTCGACGTGACCGCGAAGGTCACTTTCACGCCGACCGGCGGTCAGCCGCGGACGAAGCGCAAGGGCATCAGGCTGGTCCTCAAGTAGGGCTGCCCCCGCCCGGGCTTCAGCCGATCGCCACCATTCGCTCGATCGGCACTCGAGCGCGCTCAGCGATGTCGTCGGGCACCTTCACGACCTCGCGCAGGTCGCGCAGCGAGTCGCGGAGCTTCGGCAGGGTGATCATCTTCATGTACTTGCAGAAGGCCATGCGGTTGGCCTCGATCAGGTTGGCGCCGGGCGCCGCCTGTTGGAGCGGATAGAGCATCCCGGTCTCGGTCGCGACGATGAACTCGCCCTCGGGATTCGACTTGACGTGCTCGAGCATTCCGGAGGTCGAGAGCATGTGCACTCCCTCGGCCTCCACGTCCCCGGACGCCACGTACTCCATGGCCTGAGTCGAGCAGCCGCACTCCGGGTGAATCAGGAACTCGGCATTCGGGTGCTCCGCCCGTGTCGCCGTGATGTCGGCGGGGCGGATGCCGGCGTGGACGTGGCACTCGCCGTCCCACACGTGGAAGCGGGCGTAGGCGGCCGGGTCGCCGGGCAGCCCCAGCTCGCGCGCGACGAACGAACCGAGCCACATGTCGGGGCCGAAGAGGATCTCCGTCTCGGAACCGTGCTCGCGCAGGATGTGGCTGACCACCTTCACTGCGTTCGACGAGGTGCAGCAGTAGTCGGTCTCCGCCTTCACCTCGGCCGAGGTGTTGACGTACATCACGACCACGGCGCCCGGATGCTCCGCCTTCCAGGCGCGCAGCTGATCGGCGGTGATCGAGTCCGACAGCGAGCAGCCGGCATTCGGGTCCGGGATGAGGACCGTCTTGTCGGGCGAGAGGATCGACGCTGTCTCGGCCATGAAATGGACGCCGCAGAACGCGATCACGTCGGCGGAGGTCGCCGCCGCCTCGCGCGAGAGTTGCAACGAGTCGCCGGTGAGGTCGGCCACGTCCTGAAGCTCGGGCAGCTGATAATTGTGGGCAAGGATGACGGCGTTACGCTCCGCGGCGAGGGCGCGCACCTCTGTCGAGAGGCGTGCGAGGGCCTCCGGCTCGAGCCCGGGCTCTGCGGTTGGGTGGACGGTTGGGAGCTCGGTCGGCATCCCGACTTCCTTTCCGATGTTCGCCGACCCTTGCTGGCCATGATGCAGCCAGCTGAGATCAGGCGAATGACCTGCCTAAAGTCTAGACGAGTGACCTCACGGCCCGCCAACCCCTCGGCGCTGTTTGGGGCTGGGCTCGGGGTTGCGCTCGCGCTCGGGCTCGCTTCGTGCGGTGGGGGCGGTGGCGCCACCACGGCGCCTGCGCAAACCGCGCCCGCAACGTCCACGCAGGCGCAGACGCCGGCGCCCTCGACCACCCAGCGGACGACCACCTCCCCGTCCCCTCATACCCAGCACCACCACCGCCAACGGCAGACCACCACCGCCACGCATCACCACCAGCCCAAGCCCCCACCGGTCCCGCCCGGCCTCGCCTCCGCCCTCCACGCCTACATCGCCGCACTCAACGCACACGACGGCGCCGCCCTCTGTGCCCTCTTCACCCCCGGCTCTCTCGACTCCCTGCCGCTTCCAAAGGGCGCCGGCTGCTCGGGGCTGTCGGCCTCGATCGGCTACGCCGGGCCCCACGGCCTTCCCGTGTGGACCCACGCGAAGCTTCAGCGGATCGAGTCAGTGGTCACGGAGAGTGGAGGCGTGCGCGCGACGATCCGGATCGTCGACCGCTACAGAGACAACCCCCAGCCCTCCTACGAGGACGACGTCGTCTTCCTCGTGCGTGGCGGTGCCGATTGGCTGATCGAGAAGCCCTCGATCACCATCTACCGGGCCATCGGCACCCAGGATCCGCCGCCCACGGTCCTCGCGGCGCCCTAAGCCACACTCAGCGACCGACGCGAACGATCGCGTCGGGGCCGCCCTGGAGGACCGTGACGTAGGCGCTCGACGGGCCGAGAGCGGTCGACCAGAGCCGGCCGCTCCCCTCGCTCAGGCTGTAGAGGAGCGAGCGGTGATGGCCTTCGAGGTTGCTCATGACGAGGTTCTGGTCAAGCGGCGGCGGGGTGTCGAGTTGGGCGCTCTGGCGCTCGCGGACGGACTCGTCGTAGACGACGCGGGTTCCCAGGATCGAAGGGCTCGTCAGCCAGGCGCGCCGCGAGGCGACGACCTGGCGCACGCCGCCGGAGCCCAGCTTGCGGAGCATGATCCGATCACGGTTGGGGCCCGCGACTGCGTAGACGAGATGCGATCCGTCCAGCGAGGGATGGCCGGCGCGCGAGGGATGGCTGATGTCGGCCACGGTTTTGACCTTGCCCGGGCGCCCGGAGCTCGCAAGCCGCGCCACCTCGACGAGGTCCTGTCCCTTGTGCGACTTCGTGAAGACCAGCCAACGGTTGGAGATCGCCACTCCACCGACTCGGGTGGCGGCAACCGACCCGAGGCGATTCAGGGTATGAGCGCCGCGAATGTCGATATGCCCCTCGCGCCGCACGGCCAGGCGCGAACCGCCGATCGACGGCTGCTGCCCCGGCAGCGACTTGAGCTTCCCGCCCCTGACGATCGCTCCGGACCCGTCGGCCCGCTGGAACACCAGCGTCCCCTTTGTCACAGAGGGATCGGCACCGGGCCTTGCGACCGTGTGCGACGCCGACGCTCCGAGCGTCCCGAAGAGGACCAGCGCAGCCGCCCCCAGCGCCAGCGCGTCTCCCATCCTGGCGCGTCTGTAGAGGGCCGGGCGCTCGGCCATCGCCGCCAGCGCCCTGATCCCACTCGGGCGATCGGCGATCGGCGCCAGTACGAGGATCGGGATCGCCCTGCCGATGCCGAACGAGAGCCCGATTGCCAGCCCCGTCGACGGCTCCCCCAGGGCGAAGCTGATTCCGGCGAGCGCCCAGACGCCGAAGCTCAGGACGAACGTCGTGAACCCGAGGCCGAGCAGGATGCCGTAAAGCCCCGACGCGAGCGGCAACGGCAGCGACCACCGCCAGCCCTCGGGAAGCTGGCGGCGGACCTGCGGAACGATCCGCGTTCCGCGCGCCTCGAGCACGGCGGCGGCCACCGCAATGCAGGCGGCCACGACGTATGTCGCCCGCCCGCCGACGCCGTGAACCGCCGATCCCGCCAGCGCCAGGGCGCCGAACGTCAGGACGCCGCCGAGAACGGCGCCCGGCGCAAACGTGAGGCAGGCCGCCAGCGCGGTGCGCCGCCGGCTGGGATCCCCACGCAGGCCGATCGTCTCCACCATCGAGAACCCGCACGGCGACCAGGCGCCGGTGAGCCCGATCGGCAGGGCGGCGGCAACCAAGACGATCGCGGCGGCGCTCACCGGCTTCCTCCAGGGCTCAGCATGGAACGTGGGTCTGGTAGTAGGTGACGCAGAAGACGTTGCGGCTGCCGTAGCAGTAGCCGTGCAGGGCAGCGTCGCCGTTGATCCGGGTGGCGGTGTTTCCGCAGCAATCCCAGAGCTTTCGCACCTCACCTCCGCAGCAGCGATACCAGGAGCCCTGCAGGCGCGCGTCGAATCCGTAGAGCGACCCGGTCTGGTCACACACCTTGGTCCGCGGCGCGGGCGGGAGAGGGTTTCCGTCAGGGTCCTTCAACGGCTGGTCATGGTCGTCGATGGGCTCGCCGTTTCCGTTCACGAGACGGCCGATGTTGTCGACCGGCCTGGCATCCGACGGGCGGACGGGGAGGCCGTTGGAGTCGATCCGCGGCAGGCCCAGCGGGTGGACGCACGATCCGGTGGTGAACGTGTGCCCGCAGAAGTGGTAAGCGTCGGCCTCGCCGGGGTGAATCGCCTTGGCGACGACGCCACCTCCCGCGGCCAGCACCAGCCCCTGCCCCAGTCGGGCGAGAAAGCCGCGGCGCGAGCTCGACCGAGCCAGCCGTTCGGCCACGCGCCCGATTCCGCGCGACGCGGCCGGCGTCTCGGGGGGGCCTTGGCGCTCAGCCACCGGCCGCCCCGATCGAGTCGAAGGCGAAGCGGCGGCGCTCGGCAGTGGCGAGAACGCTTTCGAGCTGGGCGAGGTTGTTGAAAGTGCCCTTTGCCAGGACGATGCCCGAAGGATCCATCGCCACCGCATAGGGGCTTCCCGGCACATCGGCTTCGGACCAGGCACCCGGCTGGGTGCCCTCCTCGAAGATCTCCACGGCGAGCATCGGATCGCCGGCCAGCGACTCGACGGCCGGCTCGAGCGCGCGGCAGGCCCGGCAGCCCGCCGATACGAAGACCGCCAGCGCCAGCTGCTGCTCCGGGGCCTGGGGGTGGCCGAAGCGATCGATCACCGGGCTTCGCACGCCGATCTCGGGGCCCTCATCCGGAATCTCCAGCGCCGAGTCGGGGCCGAGGCGAAGGCGCAGCATCCCGACCTCGCGAGCAAGCGCCAGGACGGCGACGCCAAGGCCGGCGCAGGCGAGCAGGGCGACGCCGAGGCCGAGGCCCAGCCACTGCTCGGTGGACAGATGCCCACCGCCGACGGCCGGGACCGCGGCGAAGGCGGCGGCCAGCACCACCGCCCGGACGACCGCGCGGGGACCTACGGTGGAGCGCGACCCGAAGCAGGCGCAGGGAGCGCCGCCGCGCCCGCGCGCCAGGGCCACTGCGAGCGCGAGCGCGAAGATCGCCATCAGGCCTGCGCCGAGGTAGGCCGCCAGGTCGAGCCCGGCGACGACGCCGGCGGCCAGCCCGGCCTCGGCGATCACGAGAAAGGACCAGCCGGCCCAGCGGATCCGCGCGCCATGGATGCCGAAGGTTCCGAGCGCGGCCCGGGTCGAGCCCGGTGCCGCGAGCTTGGCGAGCGCCGATGCCGCAAGCACCAAGGCGAGGCCGATTCGGAATATCTCCCCTGCCACTGCTGCGGAAATATATGCCCAGCGGCCGAGTCATGCGACGCTTAGGACATGCCTGAGCTGCCGGAGGTGGAGATCGCCGCGCGCCGGCTGAGCGCGGCTCTGGCCGGCGCTGAAATCGAGTCGGCCATTGCGCCCGGGATGGTGGCCCTGAAGTCGGTGAAGCCGCCGCTGTCCGCACTCGCGGGACGCACCATCGGCGGCGTCGGGCGGGTCGGCAAGATGCCGGTTGCCGAGCTCTCGGGCGCCGGCGATGAGTTCGGGGAGCTCGCGATGCTCGTCCACCTGATGTCCGCTGGCCGCCTTCAGGTGTTCGACAAGCGCGCGAGCCTTCGCGATCGCGCGTCGCGGGTGCTGGTTCGCCTCGCGGACGGTCGCGAGCTGCGCCTGCGCGAGTTCGGAACGAAGCAGCGCGCCTGGGCAAAGCTCATGCCCCGCGACGCAGTCGCGGCCGATGAGATGGTCGCGAGCCTGGGCCCCGAAGCGTGGCCGGCGCCGGCGGCCGAGGTGCTCGCCGAGCGGCTCCGTCAGCCGCGCCAGCTCCATCCCCTCCTGCGTGACCAGCGGGTGATCGCCGGCATCGGCCGCTCGTGGGTGGACGAGGTTCTCTGGGAGGCACGGCTCGGCCCGTTTCGGAAGGGCGAGGACCTCGACGACGCCGAGATCGAGAGCCTGCAGGCGGCGCTCCACGTGCTCGGCGACGCCATCGATCACTACGAGGAGGTCATCGGCGAGACCGTGCCCGACAAGATGCCGATGCCGCTTCAGGTCCACCGCCGCGAGGGCGAGCCATGCCCGCGCTGCGGCGAAACCCTCGCCGCGGTCCACTTCGCCGAGCACTCGACCACCTACTGCCCGGCCGAGCAGACCGGTGGCCGGGTGCTCAAGGACCGCCGTCTATCGCGACTCTTGAAGTAGCCCGCGCCTCGCGTCTCGCGGTCGTTCGAACACAAACCCCCTGATACGGGATCGCGACTCTACGGTCGCTAATCCGCCGCGGGCGCCAGCAGCAGGCTGACGTCGAGCGCGGGGGCGGAATGCGTGAGGGCGCCCACCGAGATGGAGTCAACGCCCGTGGCGGCAATTGCCGCCACGTTGTCGAGCGTCACGCCGCCCGAGGCCTCCAGCGCCGCCTCTGAGCCCGCCGTGTCGCGACGGGCGACGGCGGCCTCGAGCTCCTCGATGCCCATGTTGTCGAGGAGCAGGCGCTCCGCACCGGCGGCCAACCCCGCCTCGACCTCCTCGAGGCTCCGGCACTCCACCTGGATGGGGAGCCCAGCCGAGCGCGCGCTCTGGACGGCCGCGGCCAACCCCCCGGCGAGCGCAATGTGGTTCTCCTTGATCAGGACCGCGTCGTAGAGGCCCATCCTGTGGTTGCCCCCGCCCCCTGCCACGACGGCCGCCTTCTCGAGCGCCCGCAGTCCCGGCGTCGTCTTGCGAGTGTCCAGAATCCGGGCGGAGGTGCCCGCGACCGCCGCGACGTATCGCCCCGTGAGGGTCGCCACCCCCGACAGGTGCCCGACCAGGTTCATCGCGACCCGCTCCCCCGCCAGCACGCTTCGCGCCGGGCCTCTCACGAGCGCGACGTCGCCCGGCACGTCGTCGCCCCATTGGCCCTCGACCATCAGCGCGTCGAAGTCCTGGGCCCCCGCCTGCCGGAAAGCCTCGGCCGCAACCTCCAGGCCGAAGATCACGCCTGGGGCCTTTTGGACGATCAGCGCTCGGGCCCGCGCCTCGGCGGGCACCACCGACTCCGAGGTGATGTCGCCCGAGCCGATGTCTTCGGCAAGGGCGCGGGCGACGAGCTCAGACGTGGCCTGATCGACCATGCCAGGAACCACCATCGCCAAATATGGCCAGAGTCGCCGTGAACCCGTGCAGGAAGTTCCGCCCGGCGACCGGCCCGAACTCGCCGGCGCAGAAGAAGCCCCCGGCGGGCGCCCCCAGAGCGTCGTCGATGGCAAGCGCGTCGTGATCGGGCACGTCGAACATATTCGACCCGCGCCCGTTGCAGGTGAACACCAGTGCCCCGGCCGCGGGGGTGCCGCCGAGGGCCGCCACCTGCCCGCGGAGCGCATCGCGAAGATCCTCGTCGGCCGAGGCGCTGTCGCGCACGTGCATCCGCACGGTCTGCCCCACCTGCACCCGCTCGCCGACCGTGATCGTCTGCGCGGCAGGGTCGGCACCGATGATCGGCCGCACCAGGAAGTCGCCGCGCTCGTAGTCGGGCTTGCCCGGATCGATCACCAGGCCCAGCATGAGCCCTTCGGCGGCCAGGGCCTGCTCGTCCGGCTCCAGCGAGCCGATGGCATCGCGAAGGCGGGCGATGGCGGGACGCGATGCGAGCTCGGAGATCACGTTGCCCTCCGCCGCCGTGATCGTCATCTCGGGCCCGATCGGCGTCGCGCCCTGAGATACGCAGGCAAGAACTCGGGCGCCCGATATCGAGCACGCCACGGCGCCGCTGTCGAGGACCTCGCCGTCGCGCAGGAGCGATGCCGAACCGCCGCCGGCGGCGCTGGCGAGCCCGCCCAGCACCGGTACGCCCGGCCGCTCGGCGTTGACCTTGGTCAGCAGCGCCTCCGCCGAGAACGAGTAGGGGTCGGCGAGGACGAACATCGCGTCGGCCTCGGCGTCCCCGGGCAGCCCGACGACCTCCACCCCCTCCTGCCGGCGCTCGGCCACGAGGGCGTGCGTGGAGATCCGAGCCGCGGGCAGCGACGCTGCCCACACCACGGCCCCAGGGCCGGATTCGATCTCCCGGCCCGCGCCCACCACCCCACCGGCGCCGCAGCCGATGAGATGGGCGGGCTCAAGCTCGTCGTGCACCGTCCCCAAGATCGTCTTCGAGTGGCCAAGGTGTGGGGCGCCGGCGAAGGTGAGGCAGAGATCGCACGCGTCGCTGCCGAGCCCCCGGCGCGCGGCGCTCGCGGCTTCGGAGAACGCCTCGACCGCGTCGTGGCTCTCCGAGACTCCGACCGCAACGCGTGCCACGGCTAGTCCTGGTCCGCCGCGCTTCGCAAGAGGTACTCCCGCACGAAGCCGTCGATGTCGCCGTCGAGGACGCGCTGGGCATCGCCCATCTCGAAGCCGGTGCGATGGTCCTTGACGCGCTGCGAGGGATGCAGCGTGTAGCTGCGGATCTGCGAGCCCCACTCAACGGCTTTCTGCTCGCCGCGCTCGGCGGCGAGCTCCTCGGCGCGGGCGCGCTCCTCCTCGGCAAGCAGCTTGGCGCGCAGGAGCTTCATGGCCGTTGCCTTGTTCTGGGTCTGCGAGCGCTCGTTTTGGCACTGGACGACGATCCCCGTGGGGATGTGGGTGATCCGTACGGCCGAGTCGGTCTTGTTCACGTGCTGGCCGCCGGCCCCCGACGCCCGGTAGGTGTCGACGCGCAGGTCCTCGTCGGCGATCTCGACGTCGACGCCGTCGGCTACCAGCGGCGCCACATCCACCTGCGCGAACGCCGTGTGGCGCCGAGACTGCGCGTCGAACGGCGAGATGCGCACCAGCCGGTGGACGCCGCGCTCGGCGCCGAAGAGGCCGTAGGCGTTCTCGCCGTGGACGATGAAGGTCGCTGACTTCAGGCCGGCCTCCTCGCCCTCGGACGCCTCCGCCATTTCAACCTTGAACCCTCGCCGCTCAGCCCAGCGCAGGTACATGCGCAAAAGCATCTCGGCCCAGTCCTGGGAGTCGGTTCCGCCCGCGCCCGAGCGAACGGTGACCACGGCGTCGCCCGCGTCGTAGTGGCCACGAAACAGGCGCGACTCCTCGAGCTCGGCAAGGCGGGACTCGACTGAAGCCAGCTGCGAATCGAGGTCCGCGGCGATCTCGGGATCTTCGGCGGCCATCTCGAGCAGTTCGCCGAGGTCGGCCGCGTCGCCGGAGAGAGAGCGGAACGTCTCGAGGCGGCGCTGAGCCGCGGCGTGGCGGGCGGAGGTACTCGCCGCCGCCTCCTGGTCGTCCCAGAAGCCGGGGCGCTGCATCTCGGATTCGAGGCCGGCTATCTCCGATTCGAGCGAGGCGGGGTCAAAGGTAGTCCGCGAGCAGCGCCAGGCCGTCGCGTACCTCCTCGACGCGCTCCTGCGGGGTCTTGTCGGTCCGAGCCTCGGGCATCGCAAAGGAGATTAGTCTTTGCCGCGGGGTGACTGCCGACGACGAGACGACGAGACCCGAGGATCCGTTTCGGGAGTACTTGAAGGCCAGGGGCCTGGCTCCCGTCCAGCTGGTAGGTGTGCACCTGGACGAGTACACCCCGATGATGTCGATTGGCCCTCGCGGCGCCCGGGCGGACGGCGGCACGTCCCCCTTTCTCGACGGCATTCCCGCGACCCTGCTTCATTCCAGCTACACGGAGAGCTCCGGCGAAGGCGCAAAGCGGCGCGACTTCACTCTCGCCGTGGCGACGATCGGCGAGGCCATCGCCTTCGCGCGCAACCTGAGCTGCCGCGATCGCCGCGTGCAGGACGACCTCGCCCGCACCGAGATCGCCCGGTTCGGCGATTCCCGGCCCGTTCAGCTCGAGAGCGTCGCGTTCGACAAGCGGTTCGCTCTGCAGGCGCCGCCGGAGATCGACGCGGGCTGGCTGCGCCAGCTGTTCTCGCCCTCCCTGATCGACTTCCTGTCGAGCACGGCGCCCGCGGGATTCTGCTTCGAGCTGAACGAGGGCCACTTCTGCGCGGCGATCCCGGGCCGCGTCGCCGACGAAGCAGCCCTCGACGCGTTCATCGCGACCGCCGGCCGCGTGGCAGGCCGCATCCGCGAGGAAGCCACGGAGGGGGCCGGTCGCGCGACTGAGGCGGTCGGGTTGGGGCCCGACGAGCATTTCGAACGCATGCTCGGGAGAGCTCGTTTCGAGCAGCCTCCACCCGACGTCGGCAGCGCCGCCGGCCGCTACATGGGGGTCGCGATGCGGCGGCCCGGCAATTGGGGGCGGGCCCTTGGCTCCAGCCTCCGGCACCGCCCGTCGCTCCTAGTGCTGATCCTGATCGCAGCCGGCGTGGCGGCACTCGCGATCGGGGGCGGCGGCGGCATCGCGCTGGGCGCCAACATCTTGGCCTGGATGATCCTGCCTGTCCTCGCACTGCTGTTCGTCATCTGGTTCAACGTGCGCAGGCAGGCGAAGGCCCTCGCAGCGAAGCTGGGAGAGACGGCCTTCGTGCGCGGCTACGCCGCGAGCCGCGGCCTTCAGATCGCCGAGGCGGGAGCCTTCCAGGCCCAACACGCCACCCTCCAGCTGCCGGGTGCCGTGCGCCACGTCATGGTCGGAACCCTTCCCGGGACCGGCCTCGCCGGGGCGATCGCGCTCGTGGACTCCGGGGTCCAGAAGGAGGCGGAGCTGGCGGTCGGCGCAGGTGCTGCAGTCCAGAGCGGCTTCATGAGCCTCTTCGGAATGGGCGCCGACGACGATCGCACCTACGACGCGGTGGTCTTCGACTCGTCCCAGTCGCCGGGGCCCGTGAAGCCCGCTCCGACTGCGGCGCGCGTGGATCTGTCCGGGTTGACCATCGGCCAGACCCTGTCCCCCGACCTGATTCGCCAGGCTTTCGCGACCGTGCAGAGCGCCCAGCAAACGGTCCTGAGCGACGGTCCCACGCGCGCGTGCGTTCGGGCGTCCAGCCGCCGCGGGCGCAGCGCCGCGGAGCTCGACGCGATCTGCGCGCAGGCCGCCACGGTGGCCGCGCAGGGACCTTCAGCGTGAATCCGACCAGAGGAGATCGACGTGGGCTTCTTCAGCCGGCTTAGGGCCGACAAGCAGAGCATCGAGATGGCGCAGGAGGCCATGAGCCAGCCGGGCTTCGCCGAGATGGTCCAGGCCGCTCAGCAGCAGGCTGCGCAGATGCAGCAGCCCGGGAAGATGCAGGAGATGATGGCCATGGCGCAGCGCACCCAGGTCATCGCGATGTCCGGAGTCCCGGCCCCGGCCACGATCAAGTCAGTCGAGAAGGTCGCCGACGCCGGCGCGGGGAGCAGCACCGCCCCGCCTGGCTTCGGGGCCTCGCCTCCGGGTTTCGGGCCCGCAGGGCAGGCGCCCAGCATTCAGATGCCGGGCACCCAGCTCGCGGTGGAGATGAAGTTCGTGGTCGAGGTGCAGCCGGCGAACGGCACGCCGTACGAGGCGACGTTCAACCAGCCAACCACACAACAGGTCGTAGACATGTTGGCGCCGGGCACGAAGATCACGGTCCGCGTGGATCCCAACGACCCAAGCTCGATGCTCTTCTGGGGGATGGGCGAGTAGAAGCGGCTCAAGCCGCTGGCGAGGGGGCCGCGTCGCGGTCGGCGAACGGGCGCCAGCTCACGACTAGGCCGTCGCGAAGCTCGAAAGCCCAAGCCATCTCGTCCTCACGAGCGAGCTCGCCGTGCCCTCGCCACCACCACTGGCGGCGGATCAGGGCAAGTGCACGGTCTTCGTCCGTGTCGATGTGCTCCAGCTCGATCCGCTGCTCGAGCTCGCCGGTCTCCACCCGCCGGGCCCAGGCCAGCGCCTCGTCGATGCCATGCCGCGGCCCGCGCGAGGAGTGGATCACCACGTCAGGGTGAAGGACCGACGCAAACGACTCGAGGTCCTGGTCGCTGAAGGCTTTGATGAAGGTGAGGACCGCCGCAGCGCCGTCGCTACGCACCATGGCACTTCTTGTACTTCTTACCGGAGCCGCACCAGCAGGGATCGTTGCGGCCGATGTTCTCGCGGTCGTCGTTGACCTTCGTGGTCGGGTTCTCGTCGGCGCCCGCGACGCCGTTGCCAGCTTGGGGCGATGCGGCAGCGGCTCCCGCCGCGGCAGTAGCGACGCCGCCGCCGGCCGCGGCCTGTGCGCTCGCTTCCTGAAGTGCTGAGGGCTGGGCATCGCCGCCGCCCGAGTAGGAGACGGGGGCCGCCTGCTGCGCCGGCTCGGGCTCGAAGTCGGCGGGCTCGACGGTGACCTCGACGTGGAAGATCACCCTCGCGAACTCCTCCCAGATCGAGTTCATGAGCTCGCGGAACATCTCGAAGCCCTCGTTCTTGTAGGCGACCAGCGGGTCGATCTGCGCGAAGCCGCGCAGGTGGATGCCCTCGCGCAGGTAGTCCATCTCGTAGAGGTGCTCGCGCCAGCGGTTGTCGATGATCTGCAGCAGGATCTGGCGCTCGAGGTAGCGCATGAGCTCCTCGCCCAGCTCGGCCTCGCGCTTGTCGTAGGCCTCGAAGGCATCCTCGGCGAGGATCGAGGTGATCTCCTCGCGATCCGAGCGCGCGCCGGAGATCTGGGATAGGTCGGCGGTGAGGGGCCAGAGCTGAGCGGCCTGGGCCTGCAGTCCGGGCAGGTCCCAGTCCTCGAAGACCTCGCCCATCGTGTACTCCTCGACGAGGCGGGCGATCGCCCCGCGAAGCTCGGTCTCCACGACGTCGGACATGTCGCGTCCCTCGAGAATCTCGCGCCGGTACTTGTAGACGACGCGGCGCTGCTCGTTCATCACGTCGTCGTATTCGAGGACCCGCTTTCTGATCAGGAAGTTCTGCTGCTCGACCTTCTTCTGCGCGTTCTCGATCTGGCGCGTGAGGAGCTTTGCCTCGAGCGGATACTCCTCGCCCTCCTCGTCGACGGGACCGAGGCGGTCGAGGATCTTGTAGATCCGATCGCCCGCGAAGAGGCGGATGAGGTCGTCCTCGGCGGCGAGGAAGAATCGCGATTCGCCCGGGTCGCCCTGGCGGCCGGAGCGGCCGCGAAGCTGGTTGTCGATGCGCCGCGACTCGTGGCGCTCGGTCCCGCAGATGAACAGGCCGCCGGCCTCGCAGACCGTCTGGCCCTCGGCCGTCGTCTGCTCAGTGATCGCAGGCAAGATCTCTGCCTCGGCGGCTTCGTAACCCTCCTCGCCAGGGTGTAGCCCCCGCTTGGCGAGCTCCGCACGCGCCGTCTGCTCGGGGTCGCCGCCGAGCTTGATGTCGACGCCGCGGCCGGCCATGTTGGTCGCGATCATGACTGCGCCGACACGCCCGGCCTGGGCGATCAGCTCGCCCTCGCGCTGCGCGTGCTCGGGCTTGGCGTTCAGAACAGCGTGCTCGATGCCGGCGCGGCGGAGCTCGTCGGAGAGCATCTCGGAGATTTCCACCGAGATCGTGCCGACGAGGACCGGCTGGCCCTTTTCGTGGCGCTCGGTGATCTCGCCCACGACGGCCTTCCACTTGGCCGTCTTGGTCTTGTAAATCTGGTCGTTCTCGTCGCGGCGGACCATCGGCCGGTTGGTCGGGATCTCGACCACCGGCATCTCGTAGATCTTCATGAACTCGTTGGCCTCGGTGAGGGCCGTGCCGGTCATGCCGCTGAGCTTGTCGTAGAGGCGGAAGTAGTTCTGAAGGGTGATCGTTGCGAGCGTCTGGTTCTCCTCACGAATCCGGACGCCCTCCTTGGCCTCGATCGCCTGGTGCAGGCCCTCCGACCAGCGCCTGCCCTCGAGGATGCGGCCCGTGAACTCGTCGATGATCTTGACATCGCCGTCGATCACGGCGTAGTCGTCGTCGCGCTTGAAGAGCGACTCCGCTTTCAGCGACTGGATCAGGTGGTTGACGAGGGTGCCGTGCTCGGCGACGTAGAGGTTCTCGACACCGATGAACTGCTCGGCCCGCGCGACCCCGCGCTCGGTGGGCGCGACGGTCTTGTGCTTCTCGTCGTATTCGTAGTCGTAGTCGGCCTCGGTGGTGTCCTGCGATTCGCCCAGCGACTTCAGCTTCTCGCTGGCGGGCTCGCCCTTCATCTGCTTCGCCAGGCGCGCGAACGTGTAGTAGAGGTCGGCCGCCTGCTCGGGAGCTCCGGAGATGATGAGCGGCGTGCGCGCCTCGTCGATGAGGATGTTGTCGACCTCGTCGACCACCGCGAACGCGTAGCCGCGGTGGACCGTGTCCTCCAGCGTGATCGCCATGTTGTCGCGCAGGTAATCGAAGCCGAACTCGGAGTTCGTGCCGTAGACGACATCGCAGGCGTACTGGGGATGGCGGGCGCCAGGGTCGTGGCCTGACTGAATGACGCCGACCGTGACCCCGAGGGCGTTGTAGAGCGGCGACATCCACTCGGCGTCGCGGCGGGCCAGATAGTCGTTGACAGTGACCACGTGCACGGCGTCGCCGGCGAGGGTGTTCAAAAAGACGGCGAGCGTCGCGGTCAGGGTCTTGCCCTCGCCGGTGCGCATCTCGGCGATCGCCCCGTCGTCCAGGACCATGCCGCCGATCAGCTGGACATCGAAATGACGCTGCCCCAGGGTCCGCTTACCGGCCTCCCGGGCGAGCGCGAACGCCTCGGGGAGCAGGTCGTCGAGCGACTCCCCGCCCCGGGCACGCTCGCGAAGGCCGTCCGCGTGAGCTCGGATCTCGTCGTCGTCGCCCAGCTCCATCTCGGGCTCGAAGCGGTTGATGGCCTCGACCCGGCGCTGATAATCCTTGAACTGCCGCGCCTCGCCCATGCGCAGGGCGCGGTCGATGATTCCCCTTCCGGCCATCAGCCCTGAGGGTAGCGGTCCCTCGACGTGACCTCAGACCGTTGCTTCGTGATTTCCTAGGGCCGTGGCCCCGTCCGGCGGCATCGGCGACCCGCGTGCTCGCGCACGCCTGGTTGGCCTCACCGTGGCCGTAAACCTCGCCTTGGCAATGACCCTCTCGATGACCTCGAGCGGACAGGGCTCGGCGGGCGTCGCTTCGTTTCGCGCCGCGCACCTTGCCGGCGAGCGAATCGTCACCGGGTTCCGTGGCCACGCCCCGCCGAAAGCGGTGGTGCGCGCGATCCGGGACGGCCGCATCGCCGGCGTCGTCCTGTTTGCGCGCAATTTCGACAACAACGCGCAGGCGAAGCAGCTGATCTCGCGACTGCAGTCGATTCACCGCCCGGCGGAGCTTCGCGACCCGCTCCTCGTGATGATCGACCAGGAGGGCGGGCTCGTGAAGAGGGTCGCGGGACCGCCGCGCTTCTCGGCCGAGGAAATGGGCTCGATGGGCGCCGGCGCCGCCCGGTCACAGGGCATGGCCACGGCCAAGAACCTGCGAGGGCTTGGCTTCAGCGTCGACCTGGCGCCGGTGTTCGACGTCGCGCGCAGCGGCAGCGCGATCGGCGCCGAGCATCGAGCGTTCGGCTCGAAGCCCGAGCGCGTCGCCCGAGTGGCCGGGGCGTTCGCAGACGGCCTGACCTCGCGAGGCGTGATCCCGACCGCCAAGCACTTCCCCGGGTTCGGGGCGGCGCAGGTGAGCACCGATCTCCAGACGGCCGAGATCGACCTCTCAAAGCGCAAGCTCCGCCGAATCGACGAGGCGCCCTACGAGCGGATGGTCCCCGCGCTCCACCGCATGGTGATGCTGAGCGTGGCCACGTACCCCCACTTCTCGGATAAGCCGGCCGCGCTGTCGCACGTGCTCGCGACCTCCGAGCTTCGCGACCGGATTGGGTTCGGCGGCGTCTCGGTCACCGACAGCCTCGACTCGGCGGCCGCTCAGGCCGTCGGCAGTCCGCGGCAACTCGCGGTGCTGGGCGCGAGGGCCGGGACCGATCTACTTCTCTTCACGAGCTATCGCCATGCGCTGGCGGCCGGCGGGGCGCTCACGCGGGCGCTGCGGCATCGCGGCCTCGCCCGCGGCCCGTTCGTCGCCTCTGCTGCGCGGGTGGCCGAGCTGCGGGCGAGCCTGCCGTAGGGCTCAGCCGCCCGGCAGGCCGCCGGGTTTGAACTCCGCCGATCAGGCGCTTTTGCGCTCGGCCTCGCGCAGCTCGATGCGGCGGATCTTTCCGGTGAGGGTTTTCGGGAGTTCGTCGACGAACTCGATCTGGCGTGGGTAGGCGTAGGCCGAGAGATGGCCGCGGACGAATCGCTGGATCTCGGCGGCGAGCTCGTCCGTGGGCTCCTGGCCTTCCGCCAGCACGAGGAATGCCTTGACGATGTTTCCCTTGACCTCGTCGGGCGAGGCCACTGCCGCCGCTTCGAGCACGGCCGGGTGCTCGATGCAGGCGGATTCGACCTCGAACGGGCCGATGCGATAGCCGGCGGAGATGATCACGTCGTCGGCGCGGCCGGCGTACCAGAAGTAGCCGTCCTCATCGCGCTCGGCGGCGTCCTTGGAGTGAAACCACTCGCCCTCGAAGTCCTCGCGCGTGGCCTCGGGGTTGTTCCAGTAGCCCAGCGGATAGTGCGGGTTCGAGCGGGCGCGAAGGCAGATCTCGCCGCGCTCGCCGACGCCGACGGCGTTCTCGTCCTCGTCGAGGATCTGAACGTCCCAGCCCGGCATCGGCTTCCCCATCGAGCCCTCGCGAACCTCCATGAACGGATAGTTCGCACACAGCGGATAGGACTCGGAGAGCCCGTAGTAGTCGAGCACGGTGACTCCGTACTGATCGCGAAACCAGCGGATGGCCTCAGGGTTCAGGGGCTCGCCGGCCGAGCACACCCGCCGGAACTTCTGCGGGTAGCGCTTGCCGGCGTCGTCCACGGCCATCATCGCCCGCATCGCCGTCGGCGTGGTGAAGACGTTCGTCACCTCATTGCGCGACAGCACCTCGAGCTGCTTGTGCGGGTCGAACCCACCCTCGCGCTGGTAGACGAATTGGATGGCCCCGTAGCGCCAGGGGCCGATCAGCGGCGAGATGCCCGCCGCCCACGCCCACTCGCCCATCCCGTGGAAGAACTCGCCGTCCTCCACCTCGTGGCAGTAGACGAACTCCTCGTGCGCGAGGGCGTAGCGGTGAGCGTGGAGGATTCCCTTAGCGAGGCCGGTGGTCCCGGACGTGTAGTAGAGCTGCGCCGGGTCGTCGGCCGAGGTTGCGACCGTCTCGAAGTCGTCGTCGAAGCCCACCAGCAGTTCGGCGTCGAGGACGATGACCTCGTCGACCAAGTCGGCGGGCATGCGCTCGGCGTTGGCGGCGTCGGTGACGATCAGGCGTGGCTTCGAGTCGCCGATCCGGTGGCTGATCCCCTCGTCGCCGTAGAGGACGGAGAGCGAGAGCAGGATCGCCCCGGTCTTCCATGTGCCGAGGAACAGCGCGGCGGTCTCGGGCGAGGCTGGGGCGCAGACCGCCACCCGGTCGCCGCGCTCGACGCCGTGGGCGGCCAGCAGATTGGCCGCTTGGTTCGCGAGCGCGCGCTGTTCCCCCCAGTTCACCTCCCGGCGGTTGCCCCGGAAGTCCTCGAAGAGCATCGCCAGCTTGTCAGCCGGGTGCTTGTCGCAGACGTCGGCGGCGATGTTGTAGTGGTCCGGCACGTCCCAGACGTGCCGGGCGACCGCCTGTTCGTAGCTCGCGACTCTGGTGGCGCTCACGCCTCTTTGCCACGAAGCCGGGCGATGGCGCGGCGCGTCTGCGAGCGCTTGCGGCGGAGCTCGCGATGGCGCTTGACCTGACGGCGAATGTCCTCCGCGATCTCGTGGATCGAGTGGAGCGTCTCGGGTGTCGACTCCTGGGCCCGCAGGGTCACCCCCTTGAGATACAGCGTGGCCTCGGCCACGTAGCGGTCGGCGATCGACGGGTTTCGCTCTTCGGTCAGCTCGACTTCGAGCCGGGCGAGATCCGAGACCTGGCGACCCACGCGCGCGAAGCGCTTGTGGACGTGGCGACGAAGCTCCTCGGTGACCTCCATGTTGCGACCCCTCACCTCGATGCGCACTATCGCCTCCTAACTGTCGCCGTCATCGTGGATGCTACGCCGCTTGGGCGCCCGGGTCCAGCGAATCGCGGACGTGTGGGCGATGGCGCTGGGCCCTCAGGCCGACGCGCGGATCGAATTGGGGGCCCCGGCCTCGCTGCGGAGCTCGGCGAGCGCCACCGGGACGCTCATGGCCTCGCGATAGGGGCGGTGGCTCGTCATCGCGTGGAAGGCGTCACGCACGGCGATGATCCTGGCGGCGATCGGGATCTCGCCGCCGCTCAGGCCATCGGGATAGCCGCCCCCGTCGAAGCGCTCGTGATGGCTGCGGACCACGGACCCGACCTCACCGAGAAGCCCGCCGATCTCGCCGAGCATCTGCGCCCCGGCGATGGTGTGGCCGCGCATGAGCTCCCACTCTTCATCGCTCAGCGCGCCATCTAGTCCCGAGGGTTCGGGCGCGAACGGGCAAAGGCGACGGCGGCGATCCATTGGGCCCCGCCGTCGCTCAGCGTCCGGGCGCAGGCGGCCAGGGTTGCGCCCGTCGTCACGACGTCGTCGACGACCAGCACGCGTGGCGGCGGTGAGGCGACCAGCCGGACGTCCGGCGGGTCCGCAAGCCGAAGCGCTCGCGTACGGCCCACCTGCCGCGGGCCGTCGGACCGGGCGAGGCAGGGACGCAGATCGCGCCCGGTGACTCGTGCGAGGCTCGCGGCGAGCTCTCTCGCGGGATCGAAGCCGCGGCGCCGGGAGCGCCCCGGCGCCGGTGGGACAGGCACGACTGCTGCCTCCCCCACGGGCTCGAGCGCGGCGGCCAGTTTGATCGCCATCGGCGCGGCCAGCGGCAACCTGCCGGCGAACTTCAGGCCGCCCACGAGCCGTCGCCCAATCCCGTCGTAGGGCGCCGCGGCGAGGGCAAGGGCAACTCCGGGGATGACGAACGGCTGCGGACGAGCCAGCTCGAGCGCGCGGCGACAGCCCTCGCAGAGCGGCGGGCGCGGAGCGGAGCGGTTTGCGCAGCCGCCACATAGTGGCGGGGCAAGAAGGCTGACCAGGGCCTGCCGCAGCACGCGCCGAGGATGACCGCCTCCGGGCTACGCGTTGCTTGCGATTGCGGGAGAAACCGTGCCGGAACCGTCCGCGGAGGCGCAGCCGGAGAGGATCAGGCTGAACTCCTCGCCGCCGTAGCGAGCGAGAAGTTGAAGCGATCGACCCCCAGCATCACCACGTAAAGAGGCTCACCGTGGCGCTGGGCGCGCGCGAGCTCCGACGAAAGCTGCTCTGCCTCAAGCCCAAGGAGCGCCGCTGGTACATCAGTCGAAGCAGCTTGCGGACGCCTACGGCGCCCTGACTACGAGAACACCGCCCGCTCGACTGCCGCCAGGTCGTTCTCGCAGCCGATGACGGCGGGGGCCTTGCCCAGGGCGGTATCCGGGTCCTTGAGGCCGTGCCCCGTGAGCACGCAAACCACTGTCGACGGCGGCTCGGCGCCGTCGAGCACGGGCAGCCCATGGGCGAGGATGCCTGCGACCGAGGCGGCCGAGGCCGGCTCGCAGAACACGCCCTCCCGCGCGGCGAGGAAGCGGTAGGCATCGAGGATCTGATCGTCGGTGACCGCCGCGATGCGCCCGCGCGACGCCGTCACGGCGGCCATCGCTTCCTCCCAGCGGGCGGGATTGCCGATGCGGATCGCCGAGGCAATCGTCTCGGGCCGCTCGATCGGATGCCCCTCCACCAACGGCGCGGCCCCCGCGGCCTGAAAGCCGTAGAGGACTGGAGCGGTCTCGGCCTCGCCGAATCCCCGCCACCAGGCGGTGATGTTGCCCGCGTTGCCCACGGGGATCGCCAGAGCGTCAGGTGCCTCGCCCAGCTCCTCCGCGACCTCGAAGGCCGCCGTCTTCTGCCCCTCGATCCGATACGGGTTCACGGAGTTCACGAGCTCGACCGGGTGGTTCGCCGCCAGCTCTCGCACGATTCTCAGCGCGTCGTCGAAGTTGCCTCGCAGGGCGATCACCCGCGCGCCGTGCATCAGCGCTTGGGCCAGCTTGCCGACGGCGATCTTGCCCTCCGGCACGATCACCGCGCCGCGCATTCCCGCCCGCGCCGCGTAGGCGGCGGCACTCGCCGCGGTGTTGCCGGTGGAAGCGCAGATCACCGCCTCTGCTCCCGCCCCCTTCGCGCGCGAGACCGCGACCGTCATCCCGCGGTCCTTGAACGAGCCGGTTGGGTTCGCCCCCTCGAGCTTCAGCAGAACGCGCGCGCCGACCCGCTCGGAGAGCGCAGGCGCCTCCACCAACGGGGTCGAGCCCTCGTTCAGGGTCACGATGGGGTCGCCGGGTTCCAGCGGGAGCCGGTCGCGGTAGCGCTCGATCAGGGGCAGGGGGCTCAGGTGAACTCCTCCTCGATCACCCGGATCGCCCGTGGCGCAGCGCGAAGAAACGCGAGCGGGGCGATTTCCGCGAGGGCGGCGGAGAACCGTGCCTCGGGACACCGATGCATCACCATCACGAGACGGGCGTCGTCGCCATGGCCGCGCTGAACCACGCTGCGAACCGAGATCTCGTTGTAGCCGAGAACGTCAGCTATCCGTGCCAGGACCCCGGGCTCGTCGGCGACCTCGAGGTGCAGGTAAAAGGCGGAGACGATGTCGCGCACGATCGGCAGCGTTTCGCGCACCTCGTGGACAGGCGCGTCCCCGGCGAGAATCGACACGACGTCGCCGAGCACGGCGGAGGCGGTTTCGGTGCCGCCGGCTCCCGGGCCCGACATCGTGATCTCGGTGATCGCGGGCGCCTCGACCATGACCGCGTTGAACGGGCCCGAAACCGGGGCCAGCGGGTGGCCGCTGTAGAGGAAGCAGGGGAAGACCCGGACGCTGAGCCCACCCTCCAGTCGCTCCGCCACGCCCAACAGCTTCAGCGAGAGCCCGAGCTCGCGCGCGTAGGCGATGTCGTCGGGCTGGATCTCGGTGATTCCCTCGAACGCGACGTCGTCCAGGCTCACGGGCGAGTGGAACGCGAGGCGAGCCAGGATCGCCATCTTTGCGGCGGCGTCGGCGCCCCCCACGTCCTCGCTGGGATCGGCCTCGGCGTAGCCGAGGTCCTGGGCGCGGGCCAGGACGTCGGCGTAGCTCGCTCCCGTGGCGGCCATCTCGCTGAGGATGAAGTTCGTGGTGCCGTTGACAATGCCGAAGACCTTCGTGATCTCGGTCGCGGCGAGGCTCTCCTGGATGACGCGGATGACCGGCACCACCCCGGCAACCGCCGCCTCGAAGCGAAGCTGCACGCCGGCTTCGCGCGCGGCGGCGAACAGCTCGTCACCGTAGCGGGCGATCAGTTGCTTGTTGGCCGAGACGACGTGGCGCCCGGCCCGAAGCGCCGCCAGCACATGGTCGCGGGCGGGGTCGGTGCCGCCGATCAGCTCGACGACGATGTCGGATCGCTCGAGGATCTCCTCGAAGTCGCCCTCGGAGCGACGCAGCACGCCGGCGATCTCCGGCCGCCGGCCCGAAGCGGCCTCGACCGCGCCGGCGCGCTCGGCCACGAGGGCCGCGAACGCCGACCCCACCGTGCCATACCCGAGAAGCCCGATGCGCGCGGGGGAGCTCATTCGACGTCCCTCGCGGTCAGGTCGGCGTACGTCTCGCGCCTCACCACAACCCTGGCGTCGCCGTCCTTGCAGATGATCACAGGCGGGCGCGGCACCCCGTTGTAGTTGTTCGCCATCGCATAGCCGTAGGCGCCGGTAGCCGGGGTCACCAGCACGTCGCCCACGCGCGGGCTCGCGAGCACAGCGTCGCGCACCAGGACATCGCCCGACTCGCAGTGCATTCCCGCAATCGTGACCTCGCTCCCCCCCGGCTGGACGGCGCGATCCGCGATGATCGCGTCGTAGCGGGCGCCGTAGAGCATCGGGCGCAGGTTGTCGGACATCCCGCCGTCCACCGCCACGTAAGTTCGAACCCCGGGGATCTCCTTCACCGTCCCCACGCGGTAGATCGTGATCCCCGCCGTCCCAACGAGCGAGCGCCCCGGCTCGACGAGCAGGCGCGGTACAGGGTCGAAGACCTCGCGCACGCCCCGCACCTTCACGTCCACGTACGCGTCGATCGTGGGCGGCTCATCCTCGGCGGTGTAGGCGATGCCGAGACCGCCACCCACGTTCAGCAGGCGGCAGTCCTCGTCGGCGAGCTCGGCGAGCGCCTCGATCGCGCGCACATAGGGCTCCAGCTCAAAGATCTGCGATCCGATGTGGGCATGCAGCCCGACCAACTTCAGATTCCGGGAGCCGCGCACCGCCTCGACGGCGCGGCGAGCGAGCCCATCCGCCAGCCCGAAGCCGAATTTCGAGTCGAGCTGGCCCGTCTGAACGTAGGAGTGGGTGGATGGCAGGATCCCCGGCGTCACCCGGACGAGGACATCCTGCGGGCGGTCGAGCATCCCGTCGAGGAGCTCGATCTCGTCGAAGGAGTCGCAGATGATGTGCCCCACGCCCGCCTCGATCGCGGCGCTCAGGTCGGCCGGAGTCTTGTTGTTGCCGTGAAGGTGCACGCGCTCGCCCGAAAACCCGGCGGCCCTCGCCACGTGGAGCTCTCCGCCTGACGCCACGTCGATGGAGAGGCCCTCCTCGCAGAGGATGCGGCAGATCGCGGTGATCGGCGCGGCCTTGCTCGCAAAGATCACCTCGAAGTCGGCGCCGCGCGAGGAGAAGGCCTCCTGGTAGGCGCGGGCACGAGCGCGGACGTCGTCCTCGGCGTAGACGTAGGCGGGGGTCCCGAACTCGGCCGCGAGCTCAACGACGTCGCAGCCCCCGACCTCGAGGCGGCCGCGCTCGTTGACCCGGCTGCCCTGCGGGTAGACGTGGGCCGTCAGCGGATTTGCGTGTGTCGCGGGACTCATGGGAGGCGGATTGTGATTGAGCGGGAGGCTCGCCGCCGAGCGATCACGTGCAGCGCGCCGGAGATCCCTCCACTAGCTTCCGTGGCGTGAGTGGTTCTCGTCTGCCCCTCGCGGCCGCCGGCGAGGGCGTCGAGGCGGGCCGCCCCTACCTCCTCTGGAAGCCCGCCAGCCCTCCGCCCTGGCCGGGAATGCTGGTGCTCCATGGCGCAGGCTCGCGCAAAGAGAACCATGCCGACTTCGCCCGCGCCTGCGCCGCGCGGGGATGGGTTGCCCTGGCCTACGACCAGCGGGGCCATGGCGCCTCCCAGGACGAGATGAGCCCCGCCGCCCTGGCCGACGTCACCCGCATGGCTCGCTTCCTGGGCAAGCACGAGGGGGTGGACACCGGGGCCATCTGCGCGCGCGGCTCGAGCTTGGGGGGATTCGTCGCGATCCATGCGGCGGCCAGCTCCGACGCGATCGCGGGAGCGATCGCGATCTGCCCGACGAGTGAAGAGGGCCTTCGGCGGGGGCTTCGCGATGACGACTTCGAGATGCGCGCCGGCCCGCGTGCGGTCGCGGTGCTGGACGCGTGGCTCGGGGAGCTGGACCTCCGCGAGGCCGTGGAACTCATGGGAACCAAGCCGCTGGCCCTCGTCCACGCCCGCGGCGACGAGAGCGTTCCCTACGCATGGAGCGAGGAGCTCCACTCCCGGGCGGCCGATCCGCGCAAGCTCATCCTGGTCCCTGGAGGGCACCACCGCTCGACTCAGCACGACGCCGAGCTCCAGGAGGTGACCCTGCGCTGGCTGGAGCGGGCGCTCAGCCACCGGTCCGGCCGCCGGTGAGGCCGTTCACGGCGGTGGTAGAGGCGAAGAAACTAGCCGCCGAGCAGGCCGCCGGTGAGGCCGTTGATGGCGGTGGTGGTGTCGTCGCCCAGCTGAGGGTTGCCGAGCGCGCCGCCGACGTTGTTCAGCAGGTTGCGGGTGGCGTTGTCGAGCCGGCTCACTATCGGCTGGGTCACGCCCGAGAGGTTGGTGTTGATCCCGAGGTTGCCCGCGGTGTTATCCACGCCGCTGACGGTATTGCCGAGAATGCCCTGCTGGGGGCCGGTCGCCGGACCGGTGGGCGGAGGCGTGCCCCGGCCCACGCTGCCCGGGGCAATTGCGCCGCCGGAGCCGGAGGACGGGGTCGGCTGGCCCGGGTTGCCCGGAGCGGGTGTGCCCGGCGGAGAAGTTGTCGCCGTTGTGGCGCCGGGGGCGGCCGGTACCGCGGCGACGGCCGTCGTCGCGGGGGCACCGGCATTCGCCGCCGCTGCGGTAGCGGGGTTGACCGCGCGCAGCACCACGTGTTGGGTACCCGAGCTCGAGCCGACGAAGGGCAGCCCGCCCGAGAAGGCGACGAACGCGGCCACCGAGACGAACGCGACCACGGCCGCCGCGACCAGCGCGCTCGTGACTCCCGTGCCCGCCGCGTAGGCGCGAAGGCCGTGATTTGGGGCTGCGATAGCTCGAGTTGTCATCGTGAAATCTCCCTTGGTGCCGGCGCGCAGGCACGTCCGCGGATGCGGCTCTGCCTGTCTATCGGATGAACGGCCGGATTCCTTTAGCCCAAATCCCGCGACGCGCGGGAGGCAAGGCGTCAGGACAGGTATGGGATCGGGTCGGTCACTACCCCGTTGATCCGCACCTCGAAATGCAGGTGCGGGCCGAAGCAGTAGCCGGTGCAGTCGCTGATGCCGATGACCTGCCCCTGCTGGACGTGGTCGCCGAGCGAGACCGAGAAGCTCGACTGGTGTGCGTAGCACGTGGAGATCCCGCCACCGTGATCAATGCACGTGTAGTTGCCATAGCCGCCGCTCGTGGCCTCCGACTGCTCGAGGATCACCGTGCCGTCGGCGGCGGCGCGGATGGGCGTGCCGCTGGGCACAGCGATGTCGATTCCCGGGTGGTTCTCGTACCCGCCGTTGATGATGCGCGGGCCGAACGGCGAGACTACCGGGCCGTTGACGGGCCAGATGAAGCCTTCCGCGCTCTGCCCCTGCACCGGGCCGGCAGGGAGCACCGGGACGGACGACGAGCTGGCCGCCGCCTGTTGTGCGGCGGCGATCTGCGCCGCGATCTGATCCTGAAGCTTTGAGACGTCGCCCTCGAGCTCCTGCTCGGATTGCTTGACCTGGTCGAGCGCTCCCTGCTCTCGGGCGCGCGCTGCGTCGAGGGCAGACTGCTTGGATTCGAGCTCCGCTTGCGCGCGCTCGAGCTCGGCCTTGCGCGCGGCGATGTCGTTGCGCTCGGCGGTCACCCGCTTGACGGTGCCGCGGGCCTCGTCGCGAAGGTCGCGCACACGCCCGGCGACGGCGGTGTCGTTCTGTTCGATGCGCTTGAGGTAGTCGTAGCGCGTCAGCAGATCGTCGAAGCCGTGCGCGTTCAGGATGACCGTGAGGATGTCCGGCTGGTCGGACTTGTAGATCGCGACCAGGCGCTCGGAGAGAGCCTTTAGCGAGCGCTTGAGCCGCGCGCGCAGGACGACGAGGCGCTGCTCGTCGGCCTTGAGCTCCGCCTCCTTCTGAGCCAGCTCGTCGGAGACGATCGCGACGCGGTTGCGAAGGGTGGCGACCTGCCCCTCGAGGACCGAGATCTGGTCGTTGTACTTCTGGATCGTCGTCGAGAGGACCCCGGCCTGGTCACGCCTCTGCTGGAGCTGGGTCTTCTTCTGGTCGAGTTGGGACTGAAGGTCCTGGGCGGGCGCGTGAGCGCCGCCGGCGAGGGCGGCGGCTGCGAGGACGAATGTCAACGACGCCGCGGCGCGGGCGCGGCGAGGTCGCGTTCGGGCATGGTCGGATAGCTCAGCCATGGATGGCGGTGAGGCGCTTAGAGTCCCCGGAGAAGAGGCGAGCCAGGGTACCAGCGAGCCCTCAATTACGAGCGTTCCTTAACAATTGTTATGGGGCCTGCAACGGTTCCTGCAGGCACGAATCGAGGCTTGTCAGCCGCCCTGGATGTCGATTTGGAGCAGATCGGCGCCCGCCTGCTCCTCCATCTGCAGCGTGGTGTGCTCGATCCCGAAGCGCTCGCGCAGCGCGTATTCCAGCTCACGCCGGGCTCGGTCGCGATCGCCATGGGACGCCACCACGACGTGGGCGGCAAGCGCCTCGAAACCGGGGGTGACGGTCCAGACGTGGAGCTCGTGAACGCTCGTCACGCCCGGGACCGCGCAGATCGACCGCGCGATGACGTCGACGTCGAGGCCGGCCGGAGCCGACTCCATCAGGACCTCGAGTGGCTCGCGGACGAGCTTCACCGAGGCGGCCCCAATTAGGACCGCGATGGCGATGCCGGCGATGGGATCGGCGACGGACGAGCCGCCCGCAAGGACGACGGCGCCGCAGCCCACCACTGCCAACGCGCCAAGCGCATCCGCCGCCGAATGGCGTACGACGGCCTCGAGGTTGAGGTCGGCGCGATCTCCACGGGCGAGCAGGACCGTGACGAAGGCGTTGCCGGCAAGCGCCAACACCCCGAGCGCGAGAACCCCGCCGCCGGAGATCTCGGGCGGGTCCGAGAGGCGCACGATCGCCGCGACGAGAACGCCGCCCGCGATCGCAACGAGCACGAGGCCGTTCGCGAGGGCCGCAAGGACCTCGGTGCGGCGGTGTCCGAAGGTGCGCCGGCTGGAGCCGTCGCGGGTGCCGAGGCGAGCCGCGGCGAGGGCGAGCACGATGGCGCCGACGTCGGAGAGGATGTGGCCGGCGTCGGCGAGGAGCGCCAGCGACCCTGTGAGGATCCCGCCCACGAGCTCGGCGACCACCAGCGCGAGGTTCAGCTCGAGGGCCCAGACGAGGCGCTTGCGGTTCTCTGCGCGCCCGAGCTCGAAATGGGAGTGTGAGTGGGCTATGGGATGTTCGAGGTCTTTTCGCATGGCGGGTGGCTGATGTCCTTATCCCTACCGGTTCCACCCTTGCAGGAGTCCTTCTTGGGCCCCACATCGAAGCGATCGGCATCCTTGCCGCCGCGCGGCACGTCCGGGCCGCCGCCGGAGCCGGTGGCGGATCCCGTGAGCGAATAGGCGTCGCGGATCAAGCGGCGGCAGTCGGGGACACAGCCCCTGCATGGCGCGTTGCCGCGCTATTGGCCGCCTGCGCAAGGCCGCCCGCCGCAGCCTCGCGCTGCTCGTCCAGCTCGTCGAAGTGGCGGCGCATCTCGGACACCTGCATCTGGGCGACGACCCGGCGCTGGATCTCGGCGGTGCCCTCGAAGAGCTGGTAGATCTTGGCGTCGCGGAACCACTTTTCGAGCGGGCAATCGGCGCTCTGCGCGAACGGACCCACGAGGTCCATGCACGTGCGCGTCACCCACATCGCGACGTCACCGGCCTTGAGCTTCGACATCGAGCCCTGGCCGGCGCTGAGGGGAACGCCGTTGCGCCCCATCCAGGCCGCGCGCTGAACCAGCAGGCGCGCAGCGTCGATCTCCATCGCGACATCCGCCAGGCGCTGCTGCACGCCTTGGCGCTCGAGGGGCGGCTTGCCGGCCGAGGAGGTCTCGTCGAGCCATGCCGCGAGGGGGTCACTCACGACGTCGGCGCCGAGCAGGTACCAGACCGTCCACTCGTAGGCGGCCTGCGCGATTCCAAGAGCCGAGGCGCCGACAACCGGCCGGGTGACCTCGAAGGTCGCGAGGGCGTTGGAAGCGCGACCCGAGGATTCGCCCGTACGGGCGCGCTCGAGCTTGCGCTCCAGCTTCTCCATGCCGCCGAGGAGGTTGTCGAGTGGAATCCGGCAGTCCTCGAGGATGACCTCGGCGGTGTGCGAGGCGCGGATTCCGATCTTCGACTCCTTCTTGCCCTGCTTCAGCCCAGGCGTTCCGGGGCCGACGACGAACGAGGCCTGCCCGCGATGGCCGAGGTCGGGATCGACCGTGGCCACGACCACGTGGACGTCGGCGATGCCGCCGTTGGTGATGAAGACCTTGGTTCCGTTCAGCACCCATTCGTCGCTGTCACGCTTGGCGGTTGTGCGAAGGCTCTTGACGTCCGAGCCGGCCTGCGGCTCGGTGACCGCGTAGGCCCCGAGCTTCACCTCGTCGCCGAGGCCCAGCGCCTCCGGGACCCAGCGTGCGATCTGCTCCGGTGTGCCCGAGGACGCGATCCCCGCCGCGGCGAGTGATGAGCCGGAGATCGCGAGCGCGATGCCCGCGCAACCCCAGTGGAGCTCCTCGGCGTAGATCGCTCCCATCTGGCCGTCGGGGTCGGATCCGAGCTTCTGAATCGACTCCACTCCCTGAAGCCCCCATTCGCGAGCAGCCTTGACGACCTCGTAAGGAGTCGATTCCTCCTCATCGTGCTTGCGGGCAACCGGACGCATCACGTCGGTGGCAAAGCGCCTGCAGTAGGCCTTGAACTCGAGCTGCTCGTCGTTGAGGGCAAAGTTCACGTGACGTCCTTTCGGAGCCTGAAAAGCAGTTGATTGACTGGTCAGTCAAGAAGATCCTACTACCCGGTAGGGACGCCCGCGCCACCTCGTGCCCCCTCGAGATACGAGTTCGTCTCGCATAGCGAGATCAAGTCGTAATTCGCGCGGTCGCTACGTTTCGCCCATGCCGAAACTGCCGCGCCCGACCTTCTCCCGCCCCTCGCTACCGCGCTTGCGCCGGCGACCGAAAGCGGCGCAGACTCCCCAAGCGAGCGCCCCGGACACGACGCCGCTCCCGCAATCGCCCGCGGTCCCAACGGCTGTGCCCCAGTCGCCCTGGGCCGCGAACCCGCAGCCGCCGGCGCCGCCACCCCCGCCGGCCCCAACCCCGTCCGAAGCCGTTCCCGCCGCGGAGACCTCGCAGCTGCCGCCGAGCCCGGGGACTCCCTCACCCCGCCGCCTTCCCAGACTCCCCTCGCTGCCTCGCCCCTCGCTGCCTCGCCCCTCGCTTCCCCGGCCGAGCCTCGGACGGCCATCGCTTCCGCGCCCCAAGCCTCCGGCGCTTCCCCCGTTTTTCTGGCGACGGGCGGGGGTGGTCGCCGCCTTCGTGCTCGTCGTGGGCGCCATCGCCGCCGGCGGCTACCTCGCGGGCAAGGCTCTCTTCGGGAACGAGCAGAGCGCGGCGGGCACCGTCGCGCCCGCTCCCTCGATCGTGATCCACGCTCCGCAGCCAGCGGCCGCGCAGGACGTCGGGTTTCCGGAGTTCGCCACCAAGAACACCACCCGGGTGGGCGGCGCCGATGCGGCGGCCGACGCCGCCGGAGTCGCGCTCGCCACGCATCCCTCAGCTGGGGGCTTGGAGCAGCCCCAGGCGGTGACCCTCGTCCCCGACGGCGACTGGCAGGCGGGAATCGTGGCTTCGGAGCTCACCGCTGCACCAATCGGGGCGCCCGTCCTCCTTTCCGCCGCCGACGGCCTGCCGCCGCTCAGTGCCGACGCCCTGAACGCCATGGCTCCAACCGGATCGAAGGCGACGGACAACAAGCAGCTCTTCCTGGTGGGCGGGGCCAAGGCGCCCGAGGGCGTCACCACGGCAAGTGTCGATGCGGGCGACCCTGCCCGCCTCGCGGTCGGCGTCGCCGCCCTGCGCCAGAAGCTGGTGAACGCTCCTCCACAGCACCTGGTGATCGTCAGCTCGGCCGCCTCTGCGGCTCCGTACGCCATGCCTGCCGCGGCCTGGGCCGCCCGCTCAGGCGATGCGATCCTCTTCGTCGATCGCGACACCGTTCCCGCGGCGACGACGGCAGCGCTCAAGCGCTACGTGGGCGTGCCTGCCTACGTACTCGCGCCGCCGTCGATCGTCTCCGCCAAGGCCTTCAAGGCGGTCCAGAAGATCGCTCCTCAGGCAAAGCGCATCTCGGCCCCCGATCCCGTGGCGAGCTCGGTGGCCTTCGCGCGCTACAGCGATGGAGCGTTCGGCTGGAACATCAACGACCCAGGGCACGGGTTCGTGATCGCCAACGGTGATCGCCCGCTCGACGCGGCAGCCGCAGCCCCGCTTTCCGCAAGCGGCGACTGGGGGCCGCTCCTGGTGACTGATTCGGTCGCGGCCCCCTCCGCGCCGCTGCGCGGCTACCTGCTCGACCTCAAACCCGGATACGCGACCGATCCCACCCGGGCGGTCTACAACCACATCTGGCTGATCGGCGACGAAGCTGCCATTTCGGTCCCGTTCCAGGCGGAGATCGACGCTCTCGCGGAGGTGGCCAAGATAAGGTCAGGCGCCGCGGCTGGACTTGCCGGCCAGGCCGGATCCGAGACCGAGCAGAAGAAACCGTGAGGGAGATTCAGTGAGCGAGCGCGAGCGATCTGACCGCGTCAGCGGCGAGCGGAGCGTGGGGGTCGACGACATCCGCGCGCTCGCTGGCCCGGCGACCCCGCATTTCGCATTGCAGATCCGAAACCGCGTCCGGCGGCTGATCACCAACCTCCCTGCGAACGATCCTGTCCGCGTCGAGGGCGAGCGCCAGATCGAGCGCCTCGAGTCCCTGGCCAACCATTCCGGCGAGCCCCGAGGCCCCGCCTCCGTCGCTTAGAGCGCGTCTCGGCTAAGCCGCGGCACGCGCCTCGGCGGCTTCGCGGGCAGACTCGTCGGCGTGATAGGAGCTGCGGACCAGGGGGCCACAGGCCACGGACTCGAAGCCGATCGCGCGCGCAGCGCGCTCGAGCGCCGCGAACTCGTCGGGATGCCAGTAGCGGACGACCGGCAGGTGCTGCTCGGTCGGGCGTAGGTACTGGCCCACCGTGAGTATCTGGACCTCGTGCTCACGCAGGATCTCGAAGGTCTCGACCATCTCGTCGAAGCCCTCGCCGAGGCCGACCATCAAGCCCGACTTGGTTGCGACGGCATCGCCTCCCATCTCCTTTGCCGTGCGCAGCACGCGGGCCGAGCGCAGGAAGTCCGACCCTCGCCGGGCCTTCGGGTAGAGGCGAGGAACCGTCTCGACGTTGTGGTTGAAGACGTCGGGACGCTCGGCGATCACCTTGGCAAGCGGCATCTCCTGCCCGCGGAAGTCCGGTGTCAAAACCTCGACCTTGCATCCCGGGGCCATCATCCGGATCGAGCGAATGACGCCCACGAAGGCGGCGGCGCCGTAGTCGGGAAGGTCGTCGCGGTCGACCGAGGTCACCACGGCGTGGCGCAGCCCCATCGCCTTGACCTGCGAGGCCACGCGCATGGGCTCGAGCGGATCGTTCCACGTGGGAACCCCGGTCTTGACGTTGCAGAATCCGCAGCGGCGGGTGCAGACGTCGCCGCCGATCATGAACGTGGCGGTGCCCCGCTCCCAGCACTCGCCCACGTTGGGGCAGTTCGCCTCCTCGCAGACGGTGTGAAGGCTCTGCTCGGCGATCGAGGACTTCAGGCGCCTGTAGGTCGGCCCGCCAGGCGCAGGGACCTTCAGCCAGGGCGGCTTGCGCTCGCGGAAGGGCCGGCCCTCCACTGTCGCGGCGCCGCCTGGGTTGGCGCGCGAGCGGGTGATGTGGATGCCCTGAGCCGCCTCCATGGCGCCTACCGTAGCGCCGCCGCCGGCTCGGCTGCGAGGGGTGCCGCGCCGGGGACGCGCTCGGCCACATCCGCGGGCGCGAGCTCGGACCGCTCGCGCCCGTAGACGGCGGCGAATCGCTCGGCCACGGTCTCCGCGAACGCATCGAGGCTCTGCTCGGTGCCGCGCTCGCGAGTGATCGAGGTGACCTGGCAGTTGTCGATTCCGCAGGGCACGATCCACTCGAAGGGCTGCAGGTCGTTGGCGACGTTGACCGCGAAGCCATGGGTGGTCACGCCGCGGTTTACGTGCACTCCGATCGAGCCGATCTTTCGCTCGCCCACCCAGACTCCGGTGAGGCCCTCGCGACACCGGGCCTCGACCTCCCAGTCAGCGAGCGCGCCGACCATCACCTCCTCGAGGCGGCGAACGTAGAGGTGAACGTCGTTGCCGTAGGAGGCAAGATCCACGATCGGGTAGCCCACGAGCTGACCGGGACCGTGGTAGGTGACGCGCCCGCCCCGGTCGGTCGTGCACACCTCGATGCCCTGCATGCGGTACCAGTCCTCCCCCATGGGCAGCTCACCCGGCTCGGAGCGCCGGCCCTTGGTGTAGACCGGGGGATGCTCCAGCAGCAGGAGGACGTCCGGGAGCTCATCGCGCTGCCGCGCCGCCTCGATCGCCTTCTGCGCGCGGCGTGCATCCTCGTAGGGAACGAGCCCGCAGCGCACGGTGAGGACCTGATCGCTCACGCTGTCAATCTTGGCACGTCGGCAGCTGCGCTCAGGCGCTCTTTCGCCAAGCGCCCTGCCGCCGCGAGCGGCGTGATGTCGTCGCGTGCGGCAATCGCGAACACCCGCTCCAGAGTCCGCTCGATGCCGCGGACCAGCTCGAGGGCCTCCGCCTCGGAGTAGTCGGCGATCTCCTTGTAGACGTGGATCAGGCCGCCGGCGTTGACGACGTAGTCGGGGGCGTAGAGGATGTCGCGCGCTGCCAGCTCGGTTGCGAGCCCTTCGGCGGCGAGCTGGTTGTTCGCGCACCCGCAGATCACCTTCGCTCGCAGCGAGTCGATGAGCTCGGCGCGGATAGCTCCACCCAGCGCGCACGGAGCGAGGATGTGACAACGCGACTCGAGAATCTCGTCCGGGGCCGCCCACCGGGCGCCGATCTCGCCGGCCAGGGCCTGGCGGGAGGAGTCGATGTCGGCGACGATCAGGACGGCACCGGCATCCGACAGGCGCCGCGCCAGCGTCGATCCCACATGTCCGAGCCCGGAGATCGCGACCGTCAGCCCCGCTAGCTCCGGCGAGCCGAAGCGCTCGCGGGCGCAGGCGCGCATGGCCGCCTCGACGCCCTCTGCCGTGAACGGGCTGGGGTCACCGGAGCCACCGCGCTCGGCGCCGAGCCCGGTGACGTGCCCGGTGCGCTCGGCGACGATCTCGAGATCGGCCGGCGTGATGCCGACGTCCTCCGCGGTGATGTAGCGGCCATCGAGCGATTCAACGAGATCGCCGAAGTCGAGAAGGAGATCGCGGCGCTCGGAGGCGGTGGCAGCCGCCGCCGGCGCGCACACGACACCCTTGCCGCCTCCCAGGTCAAGGCCTGCCACCGCCGCCTTGAAGGTCATCCCACGCGCCAGCCGGAGTGCGTCGCGGACGCCATCGCCCGCATCGGCGTACCGCCACAGACGCATGCCCCCGAGGGCCGGGCCGAGCGCGGTTGAGTGGACCGCGATCGCCATGTGACGCCCGCTGCGCCAGCCGCGACGGACCACGAGCTCTTCGTGCTCGAGCGCCACCGGCGGCACGGACGCCGCGACCGCCGGGAGTCGAAGCCTGGCCGGGCGGCTTGCGACGGCGCTCACGGCGCCTCCCAGTCCTCGAGCCGTGCACGAATGTCGCCCAGGAATCTCGCGGCCACCACTCCGTCGAGAGCGCGATGGTCCCACGACAGGCAGAGGTTCGTCATCGGGCGGATTGCGATCGCATCGCCCTGGCCCGTCTCGACGACCACGGGTCGCTTCACGATCGCCTCCAGGTCGAGGATCCCGACCTGGGGCTGGTTGATGATGGGGGTCGCGGCGATGGCCCCGAACTGACCGGGATTCGTGATCGTGAACGTCCCGCCGGCGACATCGTCGGGCTCGAGGCGCTTCTCCCGAGCCCGCTCAGCGACATCCTGGATCGCGGCCGCGAGCCCTTCGAGGTTCAATCGCTGCGCGTCACGAATAACCGGGACGACGAGCCCGTCCTCCAAGGCCACCGCGATACCGAGGTGGATCGCCTCGTGATGGACAATCTCATCGCCATCGATCGATGCGTTGAGAATCGGAAACCGCCCGAGCGACTCGACGACAGCCGCCGCCACGAAGGCCATCGGCGTCAACCGCACCCCACGCCGCTGGGCGCCATCGCGTAGCGCCGCGCGAGCGGCCGCGACCGTCCCCATGTCCACCTCGGCGATCGTCGTGCACTGCGCCGATGCCCGCAGCGACTCGACCATGTGCTTTGCGATCGCCGAGCGCATGGGACTCATAGCCTCCCGCCGCCCACCGTTGGCAACGGCCCTCTGAACCTCATCGGGCCGATAGGGCGACTCCGTATGGAGGGGCCGCTCGTGCGGACCATTTTCCAGGTATGCCACGAGATCCTTCTTGCGCACGCGCCCGCCGACCCCGGAGCCCTCGACCTGGGTCAGATCAACGCCGTGCTCATCCGCCATGCGGCGAACCACGGGCGAGTGAACCTGAGACCTATCCGTCTCTTCCGCGCCGGGCGCGGCGGCTGGACCCGCGGCCGAGCCGTTGGTCCCTTCATCAGGGTGCGCCTCCCCTGGCGCCGCGCCGGCATCGATCGAGGCAATCGGGGTTCCCACAGCCACAGCCGTCCCCGGCTCCACGAGCACAGAGGCAACGCGGCCGGAACAGGGCGAGGGGATCTCCACGTCGATCTTGTCGGTGGTGACGTCGCAGATCGTCTCGTCGGCATCGACCCAGTCCCCGGGCCGCTTGTGCCACTCGAGCACCGTCCCCTCGGCCACAGACACCCCCATCTGGGGCATCACCACCTCGGTCAGGGTCTCAGTAGGCGAGGAGCTCACGGCAGGCCTCCTTCATGTCTTCCGCCTGAGGCAGGACCGCCTGCTCGAGCGGCGGGCTGAAGGGGACAGGAACGTCCGCGGCAGTCAGCCGCCTCACCGGAGCGTCGAGGTCCTCGAAGGCCTCCGCCGCGATGAGCGCCGCCACCTCCGCGCCGGCCCCGCATGTCTGCCCAGCCTCGTGGGCCACCAAGACCTTCCCGGTCTTCCGGGCGCTGGCGAGGATGGATCCCGTGTCCAGCGGGCAGAGGCTGCGAAGGTCCAAAACCTCGATGTCCTCGCCGAGCTCCTCCGCAACCTGCAGCGCCGGGGCCACCGTCGACCCATAGGCGATCACGGTCAACTCAGCGCCCTCGCGGGCCACGCGGGCCGACCCGAGCGGCACCACGTATTCGCCCTCCGGCACGTCGCCGCGAACGCTGCGGTACATGCCCTTGTGCTCGAGGAAGCACACCGGGTTGGAATCACGGATCGCGCTGGCCAGAAGGCCCTTCGCATCGGCTGCGGTGGCGGGCGCCACGACCTTCAACCCCGGGACCTGGAGAAACCACGCCTCCGGATTCTGGGAGTGGAAGGGGCCACCCGAGAATCCCCCTCCAGATGGCAGCCGGACCACCATCGGCACGGCGATTCCCTGCCGATAGTGCATTTTCGCCGCGACGTTGACGAGCTGGTCGAAGCCGCATGCGATGAAGTCTGCGAACTGCATCTCGCACACCGGCCGCATGCCCTCGATAGCCGCGCCGACTGCGGCGCCGATGATGGCGCTCTCCGCCAGGGGGGCGTCGAGGACTCGCTGCGGCCCGAACTCCTCGTAGAAGCCGTCCGTGACCTTGAAGGCGCCCCCGAAGGCCCCAATGTCCTGGCCGAGACAGAACACAGCCGGATCGCGGCGCATCTCCTCGCGCAGAGCCTCCGAGATCGCCTCGAGGTAGGTGAGCTCCCGGATCGCTCCTTGCCCCTGCGTCGTTTCTCGAGTTTCGACAGCGCTCATGACGGGCCTCCCCCATTCGCCCCGTCCCCGTTCGCGTGAGCCCAGCGCGACCAGGGCGCGCTGCCGTCCCCAAGCGGCTCGAACTCCTCCGCAAACACTCCTTCGAACGCGGCTGCGGGCTCAGGCATCGGAAAGGCGAGCGCCTTCTCGGCTGCCGCGGCTACCTCGTCGCTTACCGCGCTGAGGATCTCCTCGATCTCATCCGCCGAGAATCCGTGTTCCTCCAGAAGCGTAGAGCGGTAGCGTTCGATCGGATCGCGCCGTGCCCACTCGGCGCGCATCTCGGCGGGCACATAGCTCATGTCGTCATGGGCGCCGTGGCCGTGCATGCGCATCGTCTGGCACTCGATCAGCGTCGGACCGGCGCCCGACCGCGCTCGCTCGACGGCCTCCGTGGCCGCGCGGAAGACAGCCTCGACGTCGTTGCCGTCGACCACCACGCCCACGAACCCGTAGGTTCGGGCTCGCTCGACTGGATCGACCGCGAACTCGAGCTCGTTGGGGGTCGAGTAGGCGAAGCGGTTGTTTTCGAGGACGAAGACCACCGGGAGCTCGTGGATCCCGGCGAAGTTCATCGCCTCATGCCACTGCCCGTTGGCGGTCGAGCCCTCGCCGAAGAAGGTCATCGCGACCCGCGGCTCGCCGCGCATCTTCATCGCCAGGGCAAGGCCGCAGGCCACCGACGCCATGTCGGGGAGCATCGACACCATGCCCACGCAGCCAAGCCGGCGATCGCCGAAATGCATGTTGCCGTCTTTGCCGCCCGTCACCCCGCCGGCCCGGCCCATGTAGTTCGCCAGGTAGCGGTCGGGGGTGACGCCGCGAACCAGGTGCGCGCCGAGGTCGCGGTGAAGGATGCAGGCGCGATCCGCGGGCGCAAGAGCGAAGGCAGCCCCAACCGAAATTGCCTCCTGGCCGCACCCGTCATAGAACGAGCCCGGGATCTTGCCCTGCCTGTATAGGGTGATCGCTCGCTCTTCCGAAGCTCGCATCAGTGCCATGTAGCGCAGGAGCTCGCGACGATCGGCGCGCTCCAGGAGATCCCTCTCCCCGCTGGGGTTCGCGCGACGGTCAACGACCGCGCTCGCGACGCTTGTCTCCATCCGGTCCGTCCTTTGGTCGTGGCCCGCCGGTGGGATCTCCAGCCGGTCGTGCCCTGTCTCGCCGCTTCGGGATCTCCTCGGCGGCCTTCACGGACATGCGGCGATCGAGGGTTCCTCCCCGCTCGCCTATGTGCTTCTAAGGGAGTGTATTCCCCCCTGAAGATGTTTCAAGCAACGAGTTGCTCATGCCGACGGATGTTCGGCCTCGGCCCGGCGCTTGACTCCGCGCAACATGGATCGAACCATCAGAACGTGGGCACGGCTGTCGATTACGAGGAGTTTGTAGATCCTGCGGCTCGCGCCGCGGTTCGACCCGCCCGTCATCGCAGAGATCAGCGCGCGCCAGGTGCTTGCGGGCGTCGCGGCGACGTTCGTGGCGTGCTCGTCGATGTGGGGAAGCGGATCCGCGATCGAACGATCTTGCCACGCGCTCGGATCCGACCGGCGTTCAGGCGTCGACCGGTTCGCTGCCTGCGAGAGCGACCACGTCGGCGCGGGTGACGCGCCCGCCCCTGCCAGTCCCCTCCACGCCGGCCAGGTTCTCGCCGAGCTCCGCGCCGAGATGGGCGCCGACAAAACGCTCAGGCGGCGAGTAGGCCCGTGATCCGCTTGAGAAGGTCCCCGCCCTCGCCGGCCTGGACGATGCGGTTGTCGCAGGCGAGGATGAGCGCAGCCGACCCTAGCCCGAGCGTCGCTGCCTGGCCGTGGTTGATGACCGGCGCGAACCTCTCCGCGTGCTCGCTCATGTCGATGATCGTGAACGTCGCGCCCGCATAGGCCGGCGAGGGAAGGCTCCCGTCGCGGGCGCCTGCGGCGAACTCGGCGATCTTGGCTTCGATGCCACTCTCGTCGACGCGGTCTGCGTCGCGCACCACCGGAAAGAAAATGGTGTCGCCGGCGTCGACGCCGACGGCGACGTTGACCCGCCCGTAGCGCTCGAAGCGCCCGTCGCGGTAGGCCCCGTTCAGCATCGGCACCTCGCGCAGGGCGCGGCCGCAAGCGGCAGTGAGAGCGGCAAGCCCGGGGCGAGATTTCAGGGCCGCCTCGAAGTAGACATGGGGGATCGTCGCCTTGGACTCCGCGACTCCCCGAGCGAAGGCGCGCTGGGCCGGCGTTGGCTCGGCGAGGTCAACGCTCCCGCGCAGGGAGGCCGTCCCGCTCTTCTCTGTGCTCACGCCGGCTTTCGCTTTGGCATGTATAGGTCCGTGATCGTGCCCTCAGCCGTCTCGGCGGCGAACATCACCGTCTCCGAAAGGGTCGGGTGGGCGTGGATGGTCAGCCCGAGATCCTCGGCGTCGGCGCCCATCTCGATGGCAAGCGTTGCCTCGGCGATCAGCTCGCCCGCGTTGGGGCCAACGATCCCGGCGCCCAGAACCCGCCGGCTCTCGGGATCGACCAAAAGCTTGGTGAGGCCCTCGGGCCGCGCCAGGGACAGGGCCCTGCCCGATGCCTGCCACGGAAACGACGCCTTCTCGAACTTCGTCCCGCTCGCCTTCGCCTCGGTCTCCGTGAGCCCCACCCAGGCAACCTCGGGGTCGGTGTAGGCAACCGACGGGATTCCTCGCGGCTCGAAGGCGGTGTCTTGGCCCGCGATGACCTCGGCCGCGACGGCCCCTTCGTGACTTGCCTTGTGCGCCAGCATCGGGGCGCCCGTCAGATCTCCGATCGCATAGATATGGCGCACACTCGTTCGCCGCTGCGCGTCGACGGCGATCTCGCCGCGCTCGTCGACCTTGACCCCGGCGGCCTCGAGGTCGAGCCGGTCGCCGTTGGCACGGCGCCCGACCGCGACCAGAACCCGGTCGAAGCTCTGCGCCTGCGCCGCGTCCGCACCGTCGAAGCTCACCCGCAGGCCATCCTTCTCGGCCTCAATCGACGAGACCTTCGTCGACAGCAGGATCGACTCGAGCTTCCCCTCGAGGCGCCGTTGCAGGGGCTTCACGAGGTCGCGGTCGCAACCCGGAATCAGCTGGTCGGTCAGCTCGACCACGGTGACCGCGCTGCCGAGCGCCGCGTAGACGCCGCCAAGCTCCAGGCCGATGATCCCGCCGCCGATCACGAGGAGGCGCCCGGGGACGTCGCCGAGCTCCAAGGCTCCCGTGGAGTCCACGATCCGCTCGTCCTGTGGCAAGCCCGGCATCCTCGTCGCCCGGGATCCGGCCGCGAGGATGCAGTTCTCGAACGCGATGGAGGTCCCATTGACCTCCATCGTGTGCTCCCCGGTGAACCGGGCGACCCCGGTGAGCACCTCGACCTTGCGCTGCTTCGCGAGCCCGGCCAGGCCACCCGTGAGCTTCGAGACGACCTCCTCCTTCCACCCGCGCAGCCGATCCAGGTCAACCTCCGGCTTTCCGAACGCAAGCCCCAGCTCCCTCGCCTCCTCAGCCGCGGTGATCACGCCGGCCGCGTGAAGCAGGGCCTTGGAGGGAATGCAGCCGACGTTAAGGCAGACCCCCCCGAGCGTCGGATACCGCTCGACCAGAGTCACCTGAAGCCCAAGGTCGGCGGCTCGAAACGCAGCGGTGTACCCCCCAGGCCCGGCCCCAATCACCAGCACCTGCGTCTGTCGATCGGCGTCCGGGAGGGGCGCCGACGGAGCGGACGCTGAAGAGGGAGGCGTGGAGGTGGAGCCCGACTCCGGGGCCTCCGCAGCATGGACGCGAGGACTCGCCGAAGGCGCCGACCCATGGACGGGAGAGGGGCCTCCGGAGGCGGGTTGTGCCTCCGCGGCTCCTCCCGCAGCAGCCTGGTCCGCCGGGTCCATCAGGGCAAGCACCGTCCCTTCCGAGACCTTGTCGTTCAGCGCCACCTTGACCTCGGTGACCGTCCCCGCCGCCGGCGAGGGCACGTCCATCGTCGCCTTGTCGGACTCGAGGGTGACCAGCGGCTGCTCCGCCTCCACGGTGTCACCCGGCTTGACGTGGATCTCGATGACGGGGATCTCGGAGAAGTCGCCGATGTCGGGGACTCGAACCTCCATCAGAGAAGCACTCGCCGCAGATCGGAGAGCTCGGATGCCAGGTGCGCGACAAACCGTGCTGCCGCTGCCCCGTCGATCACCCGGTGGTCATATGAGAGCGACAGCGGCAGGATCAATCGCGGCTCGAACTCGCTGCCGTTCCAAACCGGCCTCATCGCCGACCGCGTCGCTCCCAGAATCGCCACCTCGGGCGCGTTGACAATGGGGGTGAAGCTGGTGCCGCCGATGCCGCCCAGCGACGAGATGGTGAACGTGGATCCGCGCATCTCCTCGGCCGAGAGCTTGCCTTCGCGGGCCTTGGCGGACAGTTCGGTGAGCTCGCGAGCGATCTCCAGAAGCCCCTTGCGATCGGCATCACGGATCACCGGGACGAGGAGGCCCTGGGGAGTGTCGGCCGCGAACCCGAGGTGGTAGTAGCGCTTGATCACCAACTCGTCGCCGTCGAGCGACGAGTTGAACTCGGGGAACTGGCGCAGAGCGCCCACGCACGCCTTGATCAGCAGGGCGACCATCGTGACCTTCACGTCGGAGCGCTCGGAGTTGATCTGCTTGCGGAAGGCCTCGAGGTCGGTGATGTCCGCCTCGTCGTTGTGAGTGACGTGGGGGATGAAGACCCAGTTGCGCGCGAGGTTGGGGCCACTGATTCGCTTGATACGCGACAGCGGCACGCGCTCGATTTCGCCGTACTTGGAGAAATCGACCGAGGGCCACGGCGCCAGCTCCAGCCCGGGGATCCCCGCGGGCCCGGCAGCCGGGGCCTCCTTGGCGCGCTTGACGTCCTCCTTGGTGATCCTGCCCTTGCGACCGGTCCCCTTGACGGCACCGAGGTCGACGCCCAGCTCGCGGGCGAGGCGTCTTACAGCCGGGCTCGCATACACGGAGCCGTCGGAAGAAGCGGCTGATGAGGGAGGCGCCACGGCCGTTCCCGCCGAACTACGAGTTTCGCTCGCTATGTGAGATGAACTCGTATCTCGAGACGGTTCGGTGGTCGCCCCCTCTCCCTCATTGCTCTCCTGCGACTCGGCCACGTTCGACGCGCTCGCCGGGGCTGCCTCGGCGGATTGGGTGGCGCCGGCTTCCGCCGGCTCCATCAGGGCTAGCAACGCGCCCTCCGACACCTTGTCGCCGACACCGACCTTCAGCTCCACCAACTTGCCCGCGAACGGCGCGGGCACGTCCATCGTCGCCTTGTCTGATTCGAGGGTGACGAGCGGCGCGTCGACCGCAACCTCGTCGCCCGGGCTCACGAGGATCTCGATGACGGGAACGTCGGCGAAGTCGCCGATGTCGGGGACGAGGACCTCAGCGCTCATGAGTGCGCCGGATCGGCGGCCTCGGGGTCGATCTCGTACTTCGCGATCGCCTCGTCGACGACAGTCGGCTCGGCCTTGCCCTCGGCAGCCAGCGCCCGCAGCGCCGCGACGACCACGTGGTGGCGGTCGACCTCGAAGAAGCTGCGCAGGGAGCGGCGCCAGTCACTACGCCCGAAGCCGTCGGTTCCGAGGACCTCGTACCGAGCCGGGATCCAGGCGCGGATGCCGTCGGGAAGGGCCTTCATATAGTCGGTCGACGCGATCACGGGGGCGTCGCCGTCGCCCAGGCATTGCGTAACCCACGGAACCGGACGCTCCCCGCCGCGAAGCCGCGCCTCGCGATCGGCGGCGAGGCCGTCGCGGCGAAGCTCGGTAAAGCTGGTGACGCTCCAGACATCGGCGGGGATGCTGAAGTCGGAGCCGAGCAGCTCGGCGGCCGCCTCGACCTCGCGCAGAATCGTCCCGGAGCCCAGGAGGCGGACCTGTGCCCCTTCGATCTCGCGCAGCCGGTGCATCCCCCGCAGGATCCCCTCCTCGGCGCCGGGCGCAAGTGCGGGATGACGGTAGTTCTCGTTCATCACGGTCAGGTAGTAGAAGACGTCCTCCTGCTCGCCGATCATCCGGCGCAGTCCGTCGTGGACGATCACCGCGAGCTCGGAGCCGTAGGCGGGGTCGTAGGCGACACAGTTGGGGACCGTCGACGCGATCAGGTGGCTGTGCCCGTCCTCGTGCTGGAGCCCTTCGCCGTTCAGCGTCGTGCGGCCCGCGGTCCCGCCGATCAGAAAGCCGCGCGCGCGGCTGTCCCCGGCCGCCCAGGCCAGGTCCGCGATTCGCTGGAAGCCGAACATCGAATAGAAGATGTAGAAGGGGACCATCTGGGCGTCGTGGTTGGAGTAGGAGGTCGCGGCCGCGATCCACGAGGAGAAGGCCCCCGCCTCGTTGATGCCCTCCTGGAGCACCTGGCCCTTGCGGTCCTCGCGGTAGAACATCAGCTGTCCCGCGTCCTCGGGCTCGTATAGCTGTCCCACATGGGAGTAGATCCCGAGCTGGCGGAACATCCCTTCCATTCCGAAGGTTCGCGACTCGTCGGGGACGATCGGCACCACGCGCGGGCCCAGCTCCTTGTCGCGAAGCAGCGCTGCGAGGATCCGAACGAACGCCATAGTTGTCGAGATCTCGCGCTCGCCGGTGCCCTCCAGCTGGCTTTCGAAAATCTCGAGGCCGGGCACCGGCAGCGCCGTCTCGACTCGACGCCGACGCGAGGGCAGGTATCCACCCAGGGCCTCCCGGCGCTCACGCATGTAGCGCATCTCCGCCGCGTCGTCCGGGGGGCGGTGGTAGGAGACGTCCTCGATCTCGGCGTCGGAGATGTCGAGCTCGAAGCGGTCGCGGAACGCGCGCAGCGCCTCCTCGTTCATCTTCTTCTGCTGGTGGGTGATGTTCTGGCCCTCGCCGGCCTCGCCCATCCCGTAGCCCTTGATGGTCTTGGCGAGGATCACGGTCGGCCGCTGCGCCGACTGCGCCGTGGCGTACGCCGCGTAGACCTTCCTGGCGTCGTGGCCGCCGCGGTTCAGGTCCCAGATCTCTTGGTCGGACATGTGGGCGACGCGCTCGGCGAGCTCCGGGTACTTGCCGAAAAAGCGCTCGCGCACGAACTTCCCGTCGCGCGCCTTGTAGACCTGGTACTCGCCGTCGACGGCCTCTTCCATGCGCCGCACGAGGAGGCCGTCGTGGTCGGCTTCGAGCAGGGGGTCCCAGCGATCGCCCCAGATCACCTTGATCACGTTCCAGCCGGCGCCCCGGAAGATGGTCTCGAGCTCCTGGATGATCTTGCCGTTGCCGCGCACCGGGCCGTCGAGGCGCTGGAGGTTGCAGTTGACCACGAAGACGAGGTTGTCGAGCTTCTCGCGGCCGGCGAGGGCGATGGCGCCGAGTGACTCCGGCTCGTCCGTCTCGCCGTCACCAAGGAAAGCCCAAACTTTGCGGCCGGTGGTGTCGCGGATGCCCCGGTCCGTCAGGTAGCGCATGAACCGTGCCTGGTAGATGGCCATGATCGGCCCAAGGCCCATCGAGACCGTGGGGAACTGCCAGAAGTCTGGCATCAGCCAGGGGTGCGGATAGGAGCTGAGTCCTTCGGGTCTCGAGACCTCCTGGCGAAAGCCGTCGAGCTGCTCGGACGTCAGCCGGCCCTCCAGGTAGGCGCGGGCGTAGATGCCGGGCGAGGAATGCCCCTGGATGTAGACGAGGTCGCCGCCGTGCGACGCCGAAGGGGCGTGCCAGAAGTGGTTGAAGCCGATCTCGTAGAGCATGGCCGCCGACTGGAAGCTCGCGATGTGGCCGCCGAGCTCCGAGGACTCCTTGTTGGCCCGCAGCACCATTGCGATCGCGTTCCAGCGGATGAGCGAGCGCACGCGGCGCTCCATCGCGGGATCGCCCGGGAGCGGCGGCTCGTCGGAGCGGTGGATGGTGTTGACGTAGGGCGTCGGCCCCACGTACTCGATGGCGGCGCCCCGCAACCGGGCCCTCTCGACAACCCGTTCGACGAGATCGTGGGCGCGGCGCGGGCCGTCGTTTTCGACGACGGCGTCAAGCGCCTCCAGCCACTCCTCGGTCTCGACGGCGTCGATGTCCAATTCGCGCTGAGCCTATCGAGCCAGCGCCGCAGCGATCGCGGCGTGGAGCTGATCGTCGCCCCAGAAAACCTGCTCGCCGACGACGATGCTGGGCACTCCGCGAACTCCACGTTCGGCGGCTGCGTCGGTGGCGACCCGCAGTCGCTCCTTGATCGCTGTCCGCTTCACCGCGCTTTGGATCGCGCGCGGATGCATCTCGGCGGCTGCGGCGGCGATCAGGACGTTGTCGGGAACCGAGAGGTCGCGGCCGGCGGCGAAGGCCTGGCGGAAAGCTGCGAGCGAAAACGAAACCGTCTTGCCCAGCTCCTTCGCGTATATGGCAACGCGCATGGCGAACAGGTAGTTCGAGGGCCAGCCCTCCGGCCAGGCAATCGGGGGCAGGCCATGGGCGGAAGCCCGGCGCTCGCATTCGCGCATGCCCGTCTCGCGATCAGGCCCCAGCCCCCAAGAGGAGCGCTCGAACCGCTTGAAAAGGCCACCGAGAAGGACCGGCTGCCATTCGGGCGTCTGGGCTCCTGCCTCGACAAAGGCCGCATTGATGCGCTCCGCCGAGAGGTAAGCGTAGGGAGAGCCCAGGTCGTAGACGAAGATCGCGCGCTCGGCCACGCCACGACGATAGCCCCCAGATCTACCATCTACGCGAAGTGAAGCGAGCACGCAGTGAGATCACGACTCTCGCGCTCGGCCTCTGCATCGCGGCAGTGGCTCTGGCCTCCGCCCCCGGCGCCTTGGGAGCGCAGGTCACGCTCCATGCTTCCCGGCCGGCGGTGCCGTTCGGCAAGCCCGTGACGATCTTTGGCCGCGTCGGTGGGGCGCCCCCCGGGACGCTGGTGAAGGTCCGCGCCTCTGCCTACCCCCACACTCCCGCAAGGACCCGCGACTTCACATTGCACACCGCCGCGCAGGGTGGCTTCAGCCTGTCTGATCGTCCCGGCAGGAACACCCGCTACCGGGTCGTCGTGCCGCAGAGCCCGGCCCGGCATCAGGCCATCGTGCGAGTCGTCGTGGATCCCCGCGAGTCATTCCACGTTCGCAAGCTCCCACTCGGCCGGGTCAAGGTCACGATCGCAATCCGGCATTCGCGCGGGCTGCCGTGGAACGGCAAGCCCACCGCCTGGTATCTCGGCCAGGGCAAGCGGGGTGCGCTTCGGCGGGTGAAGGCAACCAGGTCGGCTTGGGCGGGGGGCGGGAAGACCCGCCTCACTGCAGAGCTCGCAGTGCCCAGGGCCGGAGCCTTCCGTTACGCGGCGTGCCTCGGGGCTCCGGCGCGGCGCGCGATGGGCCCGCCCGCCGATCACCGGCGCTGCGGGAAGGAGCGGTTCCGCGGCGGTCGCCAGGCAACTCTGCAGGGCCGGGGACGAGTCCCATTCGGCTTCCCTTCGCGGCACCGCATCGATGCCGCCGCGAGCTATCTGAAGACGAGAGCCGGCCGCAAGGCGTTCGCTGTCGTGACGAGCGAGGGACGAATATATGGGCAGGACCTCCATCGAACCTTCGTCAGCGCCAGCGTGGTCAAGGCGATGCTGCTGGTGGCCTACCTGCGCATGGTCGCCGCCGATCACCGGGACCTGACCTCCAGCGACCGCTCGATCCTCGACCCGATGATCGAGGTCTCCGACAACTCCGCAGCCACACGTGCCTGGCAGATAGTCGGCAACGACCGGCTGCGGCGCCTGGCCGCTCGCGCCGGGATGACCGACTTCTCGATCGTGGGCGATTGGGCCACCGCCCAGATCAGCGCCGCCGACCAGGCCGGTTTCTTCTTCGCCATGCACCGGGTCCTGCCGAGGCACTTTCGCACCTACGCCGACTACCTCCTCTCGCACATCGCCGGTTACGAGAGCTGGGGAATCCCTGCGGTCGCGCGACCGGCCGGTTGGCGGGTGTACTTCAAGGGTGGCTGGCGCGGAACCTCACTCGGCCAGCTCGTCCACCAGGTGGCCCGCTTGAAGAACCACGGCAAGCGCATCGCGATCGCCGCGATGACCGACGGCGACCCGTCGATGAGCTACGGGATCGGGACGATCGAGGGCGTAACGGCCAAGCTCATTCGCTGAGCGGGGCTAGAGCTAGGCCACTGGGGTGATCTCTACGCGCGCGGCGGGCGCTCGTCACGGTTTCCCCTGAATCGCTATTGGTGGGTAGCCCAGCCGTCGACGGCCCGGGCGGCGTCGAGAATCGCCTCCGAGATCGTCGGATGAGGGTGGACGATCCGCGCCAGCTCCTGGTAGCCGCCCTCGAGCTCGATGACGTTGACGAGCTCGGAGATCATGTCGCAGGCCCGGTTGCCGACGATGTGGGCGCCGATGATCTCGCCGTATTTGGAGTCGGCGATGATCTTGACCATGCCCTCGCGGTCGTCGTAGACGGCGGAGGCACCGATGCCTCCAAGCTTGAACTTGCCGACCTTGATGTCGTGACCGGCCTCCTTGGCCTGCGCTTCGGTGAGGCCCACGCTCGCCACCTGCGGGTGGCAAAACGTCGCGCCCGGGATGTTCTCGATGTCCACGGGATGTGTCTCGGCGCCGGCGATCGTCTCGGCGGCCACGACGCCCTCCTCGGACGCCTTGTGGGCGAGCGCGGGCCCACGAACCAGGTCGCCGACGGCGTAGACCTTGGCGTTCGTCGTCCGTTGGTGGTCGTCGACCTTGACCTTGCCGTTCTCCTCGGCCTCGACGCCGGCGTCGGCCAGGCCCAGTGGGTCGGTGTCGGGGCGGCGGCCGCCCGCGATCACGAGGTAGTCGACCTCCGCGGAACTGTCGCCATAGGTGAACTTCACCGACTTGCCGGTGTCCTCGACGTTCTCGACGGGCGCGCCGGTCGCGATCTCGATGTTTTGCTTCTTGAAAGCCCGCTCCACCACGCGGGCCATGTCCTTGTCCTCCAGCGGCAGGATCTGGGGAAGCATCTCGATCAGGTGGACCTGGGTGCCAAAGCGGCCGTAGGCCGAGGCGATCTCCGAGCCCGACGCACCGGCCCCCACCACCGCGATCGATTTCGGCTGCTCGGCGAGCGACCACGCGCCCCACGTGTCGACGATGCGCCCGCCGAATTCCACTCCGGGAATCGGCATCGCGACCGAACCCGTGGCGAGGATCACGGCCTTCGCCCCGAAGGTCTCCTCGCCGACCTTGACGTTGCCATCGCCGGTCAACGACGCCTCTCCCTCGATCATCTCGACCTTGTTCTTCGACCAGAGGCCCTTCACTCCGTCCGAGAGCCCCTGGCTGACGTTCGCACGGCGCTCGCCGAGCGCCTTCCAGTCGAGCGTGGGCTTGGTGACCTTGATGCCAAGCTCGGCGCCATCGTTGGCGACGTGGTCGAAGATCTCGGCCGTATAGAGCATGGTCTTCGCCGGGATGCAGGCGTAGTTCAAGCACCGCCCACCGGCCTTGTCCTTCTCGACGACCGCCGTGCGCTGCCCGAGCTGGGCGGCGCGAATCGCCGCCACGTAGCCGCCCGGCCCGCCGCCGATGACGATGACGTCGAAGGGTTCAGCCATGGCTTTCGACTCTATAGGAGGGTTGCTTCCGGCCCGTTACAGCGGGGGACGGCTCGGACGTTCGGGCATCTGGATCCTGGCCATCGCCTTGATCATGAAGTAGAAGAGCGTCCCCGCGATCGCGACCAGGACCAGGTTGCCGGCGACCTGCAGGGCGCTCGTGGCGGCAACCAGGCCGAGCGCCGCGGCGAGGATCAGGAAGGCGAGGACAACCTCGAAGCCAAGAACGGCCCAGTAGCGAGCTCGCCACATCCCGTACGAGGCCATGCCCATCAGAAACGCCGGGGTGATGACCTGGAGGATGTTCGGCCGCTCGCCTCGGACCTCGGCGCCGGCGAGGTACGCGACCACCACGGCAAGCGCGATCAGGCCTGCGATGACTGCGCCGATCGTGACCACCAGCGGCCGCTCGTTCTCGGCCAGCGGCTCGAGGCGCTCACGCGCCGCCGCGTTCTTCGCGGCGTAGCCGGCCTCCATGCGGTCGATCATGTCGGCCTTGCGCGCAGCGCCGCGCGCCTTGCGCTTCTGGCGCTCGACTCGTTTTCGTTCCCGATCAGCCACGCAAATTCCGCCGATCTACGAGTTCGTACCGGATAGCGAGACTTTCTCGTAACTCGGCAGGTCGGGTAGGGCCGCGCGGAGGGCCCGGGCGGCTTGCTCCGGGTCGGCGGCGTCGCGGATAGCGCGGACGACCACGATCCGTGCGGCTCCCGCACCTGTGACCTCATCGATATTCGAGCCGTCGATTCCGCCGATCGCGAACCAGGGCAGCGAAGCCCGGTCCGCGGCGTACCGCACGTAGTCCAGTCCCGCAGCCGGCCGCCCCGGCTTCGTCGGCGTCTCCCAGACCGGGCCCACGCTCACGTAGTCGGGCCGCTCCGCCCCCGCCATCCCTTCAGCCGCGTCGAGCTGGGCGGACGCATGGGTGGAGAGCCCCACGATCACGTCCTCGCCCGCAGCCGCTCGGGCCTCCGCAACCGTAGCGTCCTCCTGGCCCACGTGCACCCCGTCGGCGCCGCACTCGGCGACCAGATCCGGGCGGTCGTTGAGGATGAAGAGCGCCCCGTGCTTCTTCGCTGCCCGGCGAAAGAGATCGGCGAGCGAAGCCAGCTCCTCGGCGCACCTCGGCGACTTCTCGCGCAGCTGCACGATGTCCGCACCGCCGTCGAGTGCAGCGTCCAGAATGGATTCGACCCCCGCAACGGCGTCGCACACGAAGTAAAGGCGGGCCTCGGCCAGTGTCCTCGCCCTCATCTCAAGCACGGCCTGCGCGCGCGATTGCAGGAGCTTGATCTCTCGCACGCGCTCGCCCTGGAACTCGAGCAACTGCCCACCGCCCCCGCTGATCTCGGCGCCGCTGCCCTCTCCCCGAACCACGAGCGTCGTCCCCACTGCCGCCCGGTCGCCCAGCTCCGCCATGTCGGTGGCCTCCCAATGGACGGACTCGAAGGACTCGACGAAAGTCTTGAAGAAGCCCTCCGCCTCGGCAAGGCCTCGATACACCCCGCGATATGGGCCTTTCGAGTCCGACCAGTCGAGGACGAGGTCAGGGTGCATGAACCGGCTGGCGACCGCCATGTCCTTCTCCCGGTACATCGCGTTGAAGGCCGCCATGGTTTCCTCGAGCCGACTGCTCACGAAGCCAGTATCGCGAAGCGCGCGCAGTACGATGCGCCTTCAACGGGAGCCCGCGTACGAGCACGGGCTGAGAGGGCGGCAACGCGGCCGCCGACCGTCAGAACCTGATCCGGGTAATGCCGGCGCAGGGATGGTGGCCACCGCGCCCCGCCCAAGTGTCAAAGAGCTTGGCCAAGAGCATTCAGCAGAACTCCGAAGGTGGTGACCTCGTCCCCCTCACGGCGCGACAGCGCGCCGACCTCGACCTGGTGGTCGTCGGCGGCGGGATCATCGGCTTGGCGATTGCCTGGCGAGCGTCGCTTCGCGGCCTGCGCGTGCGGGTCCTCGAACGCGAACGCCCAGGCGCGGGTGCCTCTGGTGTCGCGGCAGGGATGCTGGCGCCGGTGGGCGAGGCGTGCTGGGGGGAGGAGGCAACGCTGGCGCTCGGCCTTTCATCCGCCGCGTCCTGGGCGGGGTTCGCTGCCGAGCTGGAGGCGGAATCGGGCCTCGACGTGGCCTATTCCCCCACCGGGGCGATGCACGTCGCCCTCGACGCCGACGAGGCGGCGGAGCTCCGCCGGCGCCACGAGCTGATGTGCCGGCACGGTCTCGACGCCCAGTGGATGCGCCCGAGCGAGGCGCGGGAGGTCGAGCGGGGATTGGCTCCGGCCTGCGCCGCCGCAGTGCTTGCCCCAGGGGAGGCGTCGGTGGACGCCCAGGCGGTGCTCGAGGCCCTGCAGGCTGCGCTGGCGGAGTCGGGCGGGGACCTGCGCGAGGGCTGCGAGGTCGTGGAGCCGATCGTGGAAGGGGCAACTTTGCGCGGGGTTCGAACCGCCGACGATGAGCGCCACTGGGCCCCCGCAACTGTCCTCGCGAGCGGGTGCTGGTCGGGCGCGCTGGGCTGGCTCCCGGCCGAGGCCCGGCCGCCGGTACGGCCAGTCAAGGGACAGATCCTCACGCTGTCGGGCAAAGCGGACGAGCCGGTTTGCGAGCGGGTCGTGGTGACCGAACGGGTCTACCTCGTGCCCCGGCTGGACGGCAGGCTCATCGTCGGTGCGACCGTGGAGGAGCGGGGCTTTGACCTGAGGGTGACCGCCGGCGGCGTCCACGAACTGCTTCGCGAGGCCTACCGGGTCTTGCCCGACGTCGCCGAGCTCGAGCTGGCCGGAGCGCGCGCCGGAATGCGCCCGGGCACGCCCGACAACGCCCCGATCATCGGTCCCGGATCGATCGATGGGCTTTTCCTGGCGACCGGCCACTTTCGAAACGGCGTCCTGCAGGCGCCGCGCACCGCCGAGGCGGCCGTCGCGTGGGCATCCGGGGAGGACCTGCCGGCTGGGCTCGAAGCCTTCGCCCCGGGCCGTTTCGCCACGACCGGGGCAACGCTGTGATCGTCGCCGTCAACGGCGAGCCCCGCGAGCTCGACCCAGAAGCGACCGTCGCCGAGGCGGTGGCGATCGCCGGCCCGGTCCCTCCAAGCGGAATCGCCGTGGCTGTCGACGGCGAAGTGGTCCCCCGAGCCCGATGGGAACGGACGAAACTCAGCGACGGGCAGTCGGTCGAGGTGGTGGCGGCGGTGCAGGGTGGCTGAGCGCAACGGACTCCCAGCATTCGAGCTCGCCGGGGAGCGCTTCTCATCGCGGTTGATCGTCGGCACAGGCGGCTTTCGCTCGCTCGGCGACATGGAGCGTGCGCTGGTGGCCTCCGGCACAGAGATCGTCACCGTTGCCCTCCGGCGCCTGGACCCGGGCGCGCAGGGCTCGCCGCTGGAGCTCATCAGGCGCCTCGACCTTTTCGCGCTTCCCAACACGGCCGGCTGTTACACGGCGCGCGACGCAGTGCGGACGGCGAGGCTCGCGCGCGAGGCCTTCGAAACCCACTGGGTGAAGCTTGAGGTGATCGGCGACGACCGCACCCTCTACCCCGATGCCGTCGAGCTGCTCCGGGCGGCCGAGGAGCTGGTGGACGACGGCTTCACCGTTCTGCCCTACACCAATGACGACCCGATTCTCGCCCGCCGTCTCGAGGATTTAGGCTGTGCCGCGGTGATGCCTCTGGGCTCACCGATCGGATCGGGGATGGGAATTCGCAACCCCTACAACGTCGCGATCATCGTCGAGCGGGCGACCGTGCCCGTGATCCTCGACGCAGGCATCGGGACCGCATCGGAAGCCGCTGCTGCGATGGAGCTGGGCTGCGACGCCGTCCTGCTGGCGAGCGCGGTCTCCCGGTCGGAGGACCCGGAGGTGATGGCCCGGGCGATGCGGTCCGCAATTGAGGCGGGCTACCTGGCTCGACGCGCGGGCCGGATTCCGCGCAAACTCCACGCGGAGGCCTCGACTTCCACCGAAGGAATTCCGGAGCTCTCTTGAACATTGGCTCTGCCGGGTAGGCCTGGGGCATGGCAGAGCTGCTTTTGGGCCCGATGCTTCGCCACGTGGGCGAGCGTGATGCGACCGTTTGGGTCGAGACGGACTCGGCGTGCGAGGTGGAGGTCCTGGGGTCGACCCAACGGACGTTCTGCGTAGCCGGTCACCACTACGCGCTCGTCTGCATCGACGGCCTTGGTCCGAAGACCCGTACCGCCTACGACGTGAAGCTCGACGGCGAAGTCCGCTGGCCCGACGCCGACAGCGACCTGCCGCCGCCCGTGATCAACGCCATCGATCTCGAGCGTCCCTTGCGAATCCTCTACGGGTCCTGCCGGGTGTCGCTCCCGCACGAGCCGCCCTACACGCTCGACAAGGACGACGACAAGCGCGGCCGCGGGCACGATGCGCTCTGGGTCCTGGCGCAGGAGATGCTGGCCGACGCCGATCACCACTGGCCTGACCTGCTGATGCTCTTGGGCGACCAGGTCTACGCCGACGAGGTTTCGCCGGGGACCCTCGAGCGGATTCGTTCGACGCGGGACACGTCGAAGCCGCCGGGTGAGGAGGTCGCCAACTTCGAGGAGTACACGTGGCTCTACCGCGAGTCGTGGTCGGATCCCCTGATCCGCTGGCTCTTTTCAACCGTCCCCTCGGCGATGGTGATCGACGACCACGACATGCACGACGACTGGAACATCTCGCGCTCGTGGGTGGAGGATGCGCGCCGCCTCGACTGGTGGGAAGACCGGGTCCTGGGAGGGCTTGCGAGCTACTGGGTCTACCAGCACCTCGGCAATCTCAGTCCCCGCTCGCTCGCCGAAAACGAGCTCTACCGGCGGGTGCGCGAGGCCGACGACGGCTGGGAAGACCTGCGCCAGTTCGCCGCCCACGACGACCGCCGCCACGAGGGCGTGCGCTGGAGCTACTGCCGCGAGCTTGGCCGCACCAAGCTGATCGTGGTGGACGACCGCACGGGGCGCGTGCTGGGCGAAGACGAGCGCAAGATCGTCGACGACGAGGAGTGGGAGTGGATCGTCGGCGAGATGCAGGACGATGTCGATCACCTCGTTCTCGGCGTGTCGGACCCGGCGCTGCTCGCTCCCGGCCTTCACCACCTCGAAGCCTGGAACGAGGCGGTGTGCGCCGGCGCGTGGGGAGGGCTGGCCGCGAAGGCGGGGGAGCGCATGCGCCGGGCAGCCGACTTCGATCATTGGGGCGCTTTCGGCGAGTCGTTCAACCGGCTCGCCGAGCTGCTGCGAGAGGTTGGCTCGCGCGAGAAGGCGCCGGCGTCGATCACCCTCCTCTCGGGCGACGTCCACCACGCATACCTCGCCGAGGTGGGGTTCGCGCGTGGCTCGGGGGTCCGCAGTACCGTGACCCAGGCCGTCTGCTCTCCGTTTCGAAACGCTCTCGACTCGCGCGAGCGCCTCGCCATGCGAGCGATGATCTCGAAGCCTGCCGCCGCGCTCACCCGCGCCCTGGCGCGGGCGGCGGGCGTACCCGACCCTCCGATCCGCTGGCGCTTCGTGCAGGGGCCATATTTCGACAACCAAACGGGGACCCTCGTCCTCGACGGACGCGAGGCGACCGCCGTGCTGGACAAGACCGTCCACGACGACTCAGTCGAGGGCGGAGCGCGCCTCGAGCGAGTCTACGAGCGCCGGCTGGCGTGACCGGCTCCGGGCGCTGAGCCCTCGGATAGGGTCGCGAGCGTGGGACGCGAAGGCGCGACGCGCAGAAAACGCTGGGCGATCGGGCTGCTCGCTGCTTGCGGCTCGCTGCTTGCGGGCTCCGCCCTCGCCGCCTTCCCGCAGGACCCCCCGAACGATCCGGCCTACGACCCAGCCGAGCAGGGCGGCCCCTCCACCTGCCTGACGAGGTCGGCCGACAGCGAGCAGCATTACCTCTACTCGTTCATGCCGCAGTGCACTCCCGGGGCGACCGACCCCGAGAACGCGGCAGGGGGCTCCGAAGACAGGGCGTGGGCCAAGTACACGCCCGGCAACGGCCACACGGTCATCGCCTACATCGAGGGCGGGATCAACTGGCGAAACCAGCCCTCCGAGCTTGCCAACAAGGTCTTCCTGAACGCAGGCGAGCTGCCGGCGCCGACGACGCCGAAGAAAGGGCGCAAGCTCTGCCCGGGGGCGCTCTGCGCCGCGGACTACTCGGACACCAAGGACGCCAACGGCAACGGCGTCGTCGACCCGGAGGACATCATCGTCCGCTACTCCGACGGCGTCGACGACGATCACAACGGCTACACCGACGACATCTCGGGCTGGGACTTCTACAACGACCAGAACGACCCGGCCACGGTCGACTCGCGCTACGACCACGCCAACGGCCAGCAGCGCCAGGCGGCCGCCCAGACCAATAACGGCGTCGGTGATGCGGGGGTTTGCCCAGGTTGCATGGTGATGCCGATCAAGGCCGGGGCCGAGGCTCTCGACCGCACCGACGACCTCGCCCAGGCCTGGCTCTACGCCGCCGACATGCAAGTCGACGTGCTGGTCTCGGTGACGGCCGACGTGGGCTATTCGACCTTCATGCGCCAGGCGGTCAACTACTGCTGGCGCCACAACGTGGTCATGGTGCAAGCCTCCAACGACTTCGAGTCGACCGACCACCAGGGCGGGATGTTCTGGCCGCATGTCCTGCCCGGCAACGGGCTCGTTTCGAACGCGGCCGGTCTCTCGATCCTTCCCAACGGCGCCGCCGTTGGGAATGGCGCCACGACGACCTACCGAGCGCGCTCCGCTTTCACCTCGTTCGGACCCCACAATATGTTTTCGGTGGCGACCCAGGGAGGCACCACGTCGGAGTCCACACCAACCGTGGGCGGCACGATGGCGCTGGTGCTCGCCGAGGGCAAGCGGGCCGCCAGGCGGGGACAGATCAAGCGCCCGCTGACGAACGAAGAGGCAATCCAGGTCGTCCGGGCAACCTCATCCGACATCACAACCGACCCCAACCCGCCGCTGGGCTGGCCGGCGAAGCCCGGGTTCGACCCCCAGTTCGGCTACGGACGTCCCAACGTCTACAAGGCGATGAAGGCTGTCTCCAAGGGGCAGATTCCGCCCGAGGCTTGGATCGACGCGCCGCGCTGGTACTCGCTCTACGACCCGACTCGGAAGCGGAGCGTGCCGGTTCGCGGGTTCGTTGGCGCTCCGCGGTCCAAGCACTACAGCTGGAAGCTGCAGTTCGCGCCGGGAGCGGAGCCCGGCTCCGGCGACTACACCACGGCTGCCTCAGGGCACGGCAGCAAGCCGTTCGAGGGCAAGCTTGGCTCGATCGATCTCGCGAAGGTCCCGCAGCCGTTCTGGGACGCCGCATACCACCTCTCGTCCGACAAGACGCTCGAGACCAGCGAGCAGTACACGGTTACGATCCGCCTCCGGGTCACCGACGCCAGGGGTCGTCTCAGCGAGGAGCGCCGGACGATCGCGGTGCATCACGACCCAACACTCCGCCGGGGTTTTCCCAAGCGGATCGGGGCGGGCGGCGAGAGCCAGCCGGCGCTGGCGGATCTGCGTGGCTCGGGCAAGGAGGACGTGATCCTGGGCGATGCCGATGGGCGGGTCCATGCGCTCAGCCCGCGCGGACGCGAGCTTTCCGGGTTTCCGGTCCACACGCTGGCGACCCGGGTCACGAAGCAGCACCCGAGCGTCAACCCGGGCCATGAGCCGATTTTTGGCAACGTCGCCGTCGGCGACCTCTTCCACAACGGCCGCCAGGAGATCGTTGCGACGTCGACGACCGGACGCACCTACGTGTGGGGCGCGCGCGGGAAGCTGCTTCGCGGCTGGCCGAAAAAGCTCGATACCGGCGTGCACAAGCCGAAGATTCCTCGCCCCGACGAGCCCTTCACGCGGCCGGCGATCATGGGCGCGACCGCGCCCCCGGTCCTGGCCAACCTCGACTCCGACCCCCAGCTCGAGATCGTGCAGTCGGCGTGGGACGGCCGGATCCATGCTTGGAACCCGGGCGGGAGCCGCGTCAAGGGCTTCCCTGTCCACGCCACCCTGCCTCCGGGAACTCCGGTGCCGAGCGGGCAGGTGACAATCAACGACCAGAAGCTCGACCTGCCGCCGGCCCTTGCTCAGCTCGACGGCGACAAAGAGCCCGAGCTCGTGCAGAGGCTCCAGTACGCGTTCGCCAACGGCGCGGGGCTCCAGGTTCCCTTCGGCGGTGAGTCCAACGTCGTCGCCTACAACCCCGACGGCAGCCGCGTGCCGGGATTCCTGATCTCCGGACAGGCGCTCGCCTTCTACTACGGCTCGGCGCAGGAGTTCATCACGGAGGGCGTCAACAACCCCACCACGGCTGACATCAACGGCGACGGTAAGACCGAGATCGCCAGCGCTGCCGGGATCTTCTCGCCCACGACTCTCTACAACCCCGACGGCTCGCAGGACATGGTCTACGGCCCGCTGCCCGGCGCGACGCTATCGCTCTTGTTCGGGAATCCCACCGGAATCCTGAATGCCTTCAACGGAACCCTTCCCGACGACGCCCCGGTCAACTTCACGACCTCGGGCGCCTTCGGGCATTTCGGTCCCGGCGGGCAGCTCTCCTACGTCGAGCCCGGCAGCGGCGGCGCCTCCGTCGCCGGCTCGCTGCTGCTTGCCGGCAGCGGCATCCCGATCGTCAATTACATGCGGGGATTCAACGCGACAAGCGGCGCAGAGATTCCCGGCATGCCCTCGCGCGCCCAGGGCCTCGACTTCCTCGGAGCGCCGGCGGTGGCCGATGTCAACGGCGACGGCTCGCCCGACGTGATCGAGGGCGGCGACTCCTCGGCGCTTCACGCGTTCACCTCCGACGGCACCCAGGCCGCAGGGTTCCCGAAGTTCACGACCGGCTGGGTGTTGTTCGGGCCGGCGGTCGGCGATCTCAACAGCGACGGGCGAAACGACGTGGTCGCCGCCACTCGCGAGGGCTACGTAATGGCGTGGAAGACCAAGGGGAAGGCATCGGCGAACAACGAGTGGTGGGGTTACCGCCACGACGAGCGGAACACGGGCATGTACGGGGTCGACACGAGGCCGCCGGGGGAGCTGCGCAAGGCGCATCTCAACCGTGCCGACACCAAGCTGCGCTTCGAGGCCCCCGGCGACGACTGGTACGCGGGGAAGGTCGACCATTACCGGATCCAGTTCGGCAACATCTGCGGACCGGGGAAGCCCAGGCACCGCAGGGTTGCCGCGACCGCGGCTGCCGGCCACAGGCAGACGGTCAAGGCGCCCCACGGCAACCTCTTCAGCGTGCAGGCGGTGGACGAGGCAGGGAACGTGGGGCGCCGGTGGCGGAGCCACATCGCCGTCGGCTGCCCCGCCCAGCCAGTCCATCTGCATGTCGTCAAGCTTGCCGCCGACCCGAAGGGCGGGCTGGCCTATGACAAGAGCCGGCTGCGAACGCGTCCCGGTCTCGTGAAGCTGCGCTTCACGAACCGCTCGCCGGTCGTGCACCGGCCCTGCATCGAGAACGCAAACGGCCGCAAGCTGGGCTGCACCAAGGATGTGGTCAAGGGCCGCGGGCATCTGGACGCGAAGCTGAAGCCCGGGAAGTACACGTACTTCTGCAGCGTCGACGGGCACAGAGCAGCGGGCATGAAAGGCACGCTCCGGGTGAAGCGCCCTGGAACCTCTCGACGCTGAGTCCCCCGGGGGGCATGAACGTCGCAAGGACCGCCGCGCCGGCGAGAACTGCGGCCTGTTGACCAAGGCTAGTGAGAGGAGCGGGGCCGCCGGGGTCCGTCCGGCGAGCATTCGCATCGCCCTCGGCGCTCGCGAGCACGCGGCCCCGGCCCTACTCCGGCAGACGAGTGACCTCTGCCGGGTCGATGTCGTCGCGAAGGCCCTTGAACGACGGGGCGCGGAGCGTGGCCGCCTGGGTCCATTCGCGGAACTCGACGGTGGCGACCAGGGAGGGCTCGACGAAGATGGCCTCCTTCGGGGGCTTGCGGCCAGTGAAGGGGCTGGACGTCGTTCGAAGCGGTTCGAGAATCCGCATCAGGTCGGAAAGGGTCGTCTCCGTGAAGCCGGTGCCGACCCGTCCCGCGTAACGAAGTCCCTCGTCGCCAGGTTTCTCGTGGTAGCCGACGGCGAGGGCGCCGAGGGTGTTCGCCCGTCCGCCCTGCCCGGGAAGCCAACCGCCGATGACCAGTTCGGCGGTGCGGACGTTCTTGACCTTGATCCACGCCTTGGAGCGGCCGCCCGAGACGTAGCGGGAGTCCAGGCGCTTGGCCACGAGACCCTCGAGGTCGCGCTCGCGGGTGAGGTCGAGGAGGGAGCGGCCGTCGCCGACGTGGTTGGCGGGAACCTGGATTGCCGGGTCTTTGAGCTCGAGCGCCTCGAGGACCTTGCGGCGGTCGAGGTAGGGCAGCTCCAGGAGGGGATGGCCTTCGGCGTAGAGCACGTCGAAGACCATGAACGTGACCGGCGTGTCGGCCATGCGGCGGCGCACGGCGCTCTCGGAGCCGAGGTGCATGCGTCGCTGGAGGCGCTGGAAGTCCGGACGGCCGATGTCGTCGAAGGCCACGACCTCGCCGTCGAGCAGCGCCTCGCGCGATCCCATCGCCTCGCGCAGGCCGCGCGTGACCTCCGGGTACTGCGAGGTGATGTCGCGCAGGTTGCGGCTCTCCAGGCGGATGCGACCGGTCTCGCAGTGGGCGAGGGCGCGAACCCCGTCCCATTTGAGCTCGAACGCAAAGTCCGATTCCTTGCTCGGCAGCTTGCCGAGGCAGGCCATCATCGGCTGGACCCCCGAGGGCATCGGCTCGCGCCCAGGATCCTGAGGTGGATCCATCCGGTGGATCATCCAGTTCTTGCCCTTGGTGGGGAAGAGGGCGTAGCGGCCCTGAACCCGCTCGCCGTGGAGGTCGACCTCGATCTTTCGCTCCTCCCACTTCTCGACCGAGTACGTCCCGCTGTCCCAGATCGTCATCGACCCCGCTCCGTACTGCCCGGCGGGGATCTCGCCATGGAAGTCGATGTACTCGAGCGGGTGATCCTCGGTGCGGACCGCGAGGCGGTTGTCCTTGGGAGTCGGCGGCACCCCGCGGGGAAGGGCCCATGAGGCGAGGACACCGTCGCGCTCGAGGCGCAGATCCCAGTGCAGCCGGCGGGCGTGGTGCTCCTGGATCACGAAGCGGTCGTCGGCCGACTTCTTCCGCTTCCCGCCCTTGGGCTCAGGCGTCTCTGAGAACTCCCGCTTCGCCTCGTACTCATCGAGCTTGCGCTTGGGCATCGGACCAAGGGTATTGAGGGCAACGCGGCGCTCATTCCGGGGTACATGAAGCGTGCTCTTCTTTCTCGTCTTTGCCGTGCCGCTCTTCATCGGAGCCCTTGTCTACCGCTACGGCCTGCGGCGTCCATCCCCAGCCCTGCGGATCGCCGGAACCGTTCTGATGCTGATCTCCCTCCCTGTTTTCGTGCTGCTCGGGCTTTCGGGCGGTCACTCAAGGTCGCCGCGTAAGCTGGACACGCCCCCGTAGCTCAGTTGGTCAGAGCTCCGGACTTTTAATCCGGGCATGCCTGGGTTCAATTCCCAGCGGGGGCATCGCTGACTTCTGACGACTTATCCCCGGTATGCGGGGACAACTCGCCAGCGCCGCGGCAGCGATCGCCGAAATCGCCGAAGGTCAGCACGGAGTCATCACCTTCGAGCAGTTGCTTGGCTGCGGGCTGAGCAAGAGTGCGATCGACCGCTGGGTCGCCGCCGGCCGCCTCCACCGGGTCTACCGCGGTGTCTACACGGTCGGACATACGGGATTGAGCAATGAGGGAAGGTGGATGGCTGCGGTCTTGGCCTGCGGGGAGGGTTCAGTCCTCAGCCACCGCTCGGCGGCCGAGCACTGGGGGCTCTTGCAGGCGACGACGGGGGCGATCCACGTCACGGTCCCGGACGCGGGAGGCAGGGCGAAGCGAAGGGGGCTGATCATCCATCGCTCTCCCTCATTAGCTTCAAATTCGATCGTGGAGAGGGACCACATCACGGTCACGACCCCGGCACGCACCATCGCCGACCTGAGGCGAAGCACCGAGCCTGAGATCGTTCGCCAGGCGATCCGCAAGGCCAACTTCAAGGGCTACGACACCGGCGAGCGCCTTCGCTCGCGCGATCGCTCCGAGCTCGAGCGCCGCTTTCTTTACCTCTGCTCTCGCCGACACCTGCCGAAGCCGGAGGTCAACTGGCCGATCGGGCCCTACACGCTGGACTTCGCCTGGCCGCTAATGAAGGTCTGCGTCGAGACCGACGGCTGGGACGCGCATCGGGGCCGGCAAGCGTTCGAGGACGACCATGACCGCGACCTCTTCCTCGCCTTCGGTGGGTGGCGAGTGCTGCGGGTGACCTGGCGGCAGATCGAGGCGGACCCACGATTCGTCGCCGCCCTGCTTCGGCGCTACCTCGGCTGACGAGTTGTCCCCGGATAGCGGGGAGAAGTCGTCAGAAGCTCAGGTTTGCCTTCCATGCCCCAAACCGCGAGACTGCCGGGCGTGGCTGAGACTCAGGGGAAGCTGACCCGGCGCTCGCTCGTCGGAGGGGCCGCTGCCGGCACTGCCGGGCTCGCGCTCGGCGGTGTAGCCGGGTCGGCCTCCGCATCCAGTCGCCGCACCGTCGACTGCATCGTCGTCGGCGCGGGACTCTCCGGGCTCTCCGCCGCCCACACCCTCCGCCGCGCCGGCAAGTCGTTCGTCGTCCTCGAGGCTCGCGACCGTGTCGGCGGGCGCACGCTCAACCAAAACCTCGGCCATGGGAAGGTCGTCGAGATCGGCGGGCAGTGGGTCGGCCCGACTCAGAACTACGTACTGAAGGAGATCAAGCGCCAGGGCCTGAAGACGTTCAAGACCTACACGGCCGGCAAGAGCGTCTACTACCGGGGCGGCACGCTGACCCAGTACACCGGCACGATCCCGCCCGCGAACCCGGCATCGCTCGTGGAGCTCCAGGCGGTCATCACCGAGCTCGACAGCATGGCGGGCCAGATCGACCCGAGGCGCCCGTGGGCGACCGCCAACGCCGCGGCCTGGGACGGCCAGACCTTCGAGACCTGGAAGCTCGCCCACGCCGTCACGCCGGAGGCGCGCGACCTCATCGATCTGGGCGTCGCCTCGGTCTTCGCCGCGGAGCCCCGCGATCTCTCGCTGCTCCACGTCCTGTTCTACATCCGCGCTGCCGTCAGCTTCGAGAACCTCATCAACACCGCAGGTGGCGCCCAGGACAGCCGCGTGGTCGGCGGCTCGCAGGAGATCTCGATCCGGATGGCGAAGCAGCTCGGCGGCTCCGTCGTCCTCGGCTCGCCCGTCCACCGGATCGACCACCACGGCCACGGCGTGGAGATCCGCACCGCCAAGGGCATCTTCGCCGCCAAGCGGACGATCCTCGCCCTCCCGCCCACCCTGGCCGGCCGCATCCGCTACTCGCCCGACCTGCCCCCGAAGCGCGACCAGCTCATGCAGCGCGTTCCGATGGGAACGGTGATCAAGTGCCTGGCGATCTACGACAAGCCGTTCTGGCGCGACGACGGGCTCTCAGGGATGGCCACCAGCGACACCGGCCCGGTGAAGCTCACCTTCGACAACACCCCGCCCGGCGGCAAGCCGGGCATCCTCCTCGGCTTCATCGAGGGCCAGGAGGCGCGCGACCTCCTCGCGGCGTCCCGACACGAGCGCCGCAAGCTCGTCCTCGAGTCGATGGCTCGCTACTACGGCTCGAAGGCCCACCTGGCAAAGGACTACGCCGACAAGAGCTGGGCCGCCGATCCCTGGACCCGCGGCTGTTACGTCGGCTACTACCCGCCCGGCGTCCTCACCGGCTACCGCGAGGCCATCAGCGCCCCGACGGGAGTCATCCATTGGGCCGGGACCGAGACCGCCAGCGAATGGAACGGGTACATGGACGGCGCTCTGCAAGCGGGTGAGCGGGCCGCCGAGGAAGTCCTGGCGAAGCTCTGAGAGCCCGCCCCCTCAGCGGCCTCCTCGCCATGGCCATCTGCGCCGCGGCGGCCACCTCGGCCCCGGCAAGCGCCGCCATCCCGCCCCCGCCGACCAAGACGGCCTGCAAGACCACCAACGCGTCAACGCATCTGCCCGCGATCGTCGCCCCAGACCCGGCGCCGCACGCCCCCCGTGTCTTCGCGATGCAGTTCAAGCAGGACCTGGCGAACGTCGCGACCTACCGGACGTTTCGAACCAAGATCGAATGCATGATCCGCGAGTACGTCCTGCCCCACCTGGCGCGCCACCGGCCCAACGTCGTCGTCTTCAACGAGGACGTGGGCCTCATGACCCTGGGCACGGGCTCGCGCGGAGCCCAGGCCCGTGCGATCTTCCAAGACCCGAGCCTGGTCCCCGGCTGCGAGCCCGAAGGAGCTCCGTGCGGCGCCCTCGGCGCGCTGCTCGCCATCTCCGCCGCCTACTCGCCTCAGATCGCCGCCTACGAGTCGCGCTTTCCGGGCATGGGGCCTCTCGTCGCCGGCTTCGTCGGGCCCACGGACACCCTGGCCCGCGGCTGGATGCAGACGTTCTCCGACATGGCCCGTCGCTACGGCATCTACATCGCCGGCTCGGCCACGCAGGCGCCGTTCAAGGAGTCGACCGACCCCGCCGACATCGCCCTCTTCGCCGACCCCGACCTGCCGAACCCTCCGAAGTCGGTCTACGTAGCCACCCAGGGCGCCGCCTACAACACCGCCTTCCTCTGGGGCCCGCACACCGTTGATGCCCACGCCCCGAAGCCGCTTCGCAACGTCGTCCTTCAAAACGAGAAGGTCCCCGTCACCCCGATCGAGGCCGAGCTCGAGGTCTCCAACGGGCCCACCTCCGGGAAGGCCGCCCGCGACAACCTCCGCCCCTACCACCTGCCGGGAACCAAGGCCCGCTTGGGGTTCGCGACCAGCCTGCCTGCCTTCCAGTTCGCCAACGACTTCGGCTCGCCGGCGCCCAAGCACCCCTGCGCCGACGTGACGGTCAGCTACATGAACTGCCTCGACCGCCTGGGCGCCAACGTCGTCCTCCAGGACGAGGCCAACCCGGGTCGCTGGGCCGCCAACGGCGGCGGCGGCTTCTGGCAGCCCCTGGAGTGGATGGGCTCGACCTGGCGAGCTGTCACTGATCCCGCCGTCTCTTTCGACTACAACGTCACCCCGATGATGGTCGGCAACCTCGCCGACCTGCCATTCGACGGCCAGTCAGCGATCACCCAGCGTGGCCGCGCCCGCGGACCCGGCTGCCACTACGTCGGCAATCGCCGCCTGCACACCACCGCTCCCGAGGCCGACCCCGCCTCCGCCCAGCGCTACGCGGGCCGAAAGCGCCAGTTCCTGGCGCTGGCGCCCTGGGTATCACCCAACGCCGCCCGGGCAAAGCTACGCGCAACCGCCGCCCAGCTCGCCCCGGGCTCGCACGATCCGCTGGAAAACGACTACGTCGAAACCGCCCTCGTCGCCGACCTTGCGTTCCCGGTCGACCGCTCGCGCCGCGGCTGCGTGCGCCGCTGAGGAAGCTAGTGGCGGAAGTGGCGCCGGCCGGTGAGGACCATCGCCGCGCCGCGCTCGTCGATCGCGGCGCTCACCTCGTCGTCGCGCTTGGAGCCGCCGGGCTGGATGAACGCGCTGGCTCCGGCGTCCATCGCCAAATGCGGGCCGTCGGCGAAGGGGAAGAACGCGTCCGAGGCCACAGCTGAGCTGTCCAGAAGCGCGGCCGCATCGTCGCCGCGCGCCTCGTGGCACTTGTCGATGGCGATCTTCACCGAGTCGATCCGGCTCATCTGGCCGGCGCCAATTCCGAGAGTCGCTCCGTCGCGGGCGATGACGATCGCGTTCGACCGCACGTGCCGGCATACCTTCCACGCGAAGAGCATGTCCACCCACTGCTCAGCCGTCGGCTCCGCCTTCGACGCGACCGTCATCGTCTCGCGCGTCTCGTCGATGCGGTCCGGATCCTGGACCAGAAGGCCTCCCCGAACGCGCTTGACGTCGCGCTCGCGTGCCCCGTACCCGCGCTGCTCGGTCTCCTCGAGGATGCGGATCGCCTCCTTGCGCTGAAGCGCGTTGAGCGCCTCCGGGGAGTAGCCGGGCGCCAGCAGCACCTCGGTGAAGTTCTCCGAGAGCCGCTCGCCCAGGGCCTCGTCGATCTCGCGGTTGAAGACGATCACCCCGCCGAACGCCGACATGGGGTCGCACGCCAGCGCTCGCTCGTACGCTTCCGCCGGGCTCGTGCCGATCGCCGCGCCGCAGGGGTTGTTGTGCTTGACGATTACGCAGGCGGGCTCGTCGAATTCGTCTGCCAGTGCTCGCGCCGCATCGAGGTCGAGCACGTTGTTGAACGAGAGCTCCTTGCCGTGGTGCTTCGTGATCCGCGATAGGACGTGCGAGCGAGCGCCGATCTCGACATACAGAGCGGCGGCCTGATGCGGATTCTCGCCGTAGGCGAGCTCGAGGAACTTCTCGTGCGGCATGACCCAGTAGCTGGGGAAGCTCTCGTAGCGCATGCCGAACCAGCGGCTGATCGCGGCGTCGTAGCGCGCCGTCGCCGCAAAGGCCTCGTTCGCGAGCCAATGGCGAGTCTCGGCGGAGATCAGCCCACCGGCCTCCTCGAGCTCGGCGAGGACGGCGTCGTAGCTCTCCGGCTTCACCACCACCGCAACGAAACGGTGGTTCTTCGCCGCGGCTCGGATCATGGTCGGGCCGCCGACGTCGATGTTCTCGACGGCGTCTTCCTCGGTCACGTCGTGACGGGCGATCGTGGCCTCGAACGGATAGAGGTTCACGCACACCAGGTCGATGGGCTCGATGCCCTCCGCCTCGAGCGTCTCGACGTGAGCCGGGTCGTCCCGCACGGCCAAGAGCGCCGCGTGCAGGCGCGGGTGGAGCGTCTTGACGCGTCCGTCGAGGATCTCCGGCGAGCCAGTCATCTCCGCCACGTCGACAACGGCGACGCCCGCGTCGCGCAGCGCCGCGGCGGTGCCTCCCGTGGAGACAACCTCAACCCCGAGCGCCGTGAGGCCGCGAGCGAACTCGACGACGCCGGTCTTGTCGGAGACCGAGATCAGCGCACGGCGCACTTGCACGCCGCCGGGGGGCGGCGCAACCTCACCGTCGCCGGCGCGTTCCGTCGCGTGCGCGCTCACGTCACGAGTCTATGCGTCGCGCTCGCCCGGCTGCGCGCTATGGAACGGATTGCTTGTGGCAGCAGTTCGTGCTCGACCGCGTGGATCGCGGACTCGAGCGACTCGCGGTCGCGATCTTCCGGGACCGGCACCTCCCGCTGCATGAGCGGCGGCCCGGTGTCGACCCCCTCGTCGACCCAATGGACCGTCACGCCGGTGACCTCGGCACCCGCCGCTAGGGCCTGCCCCACCGCGTCGAGGCCCGGAAAGGCGGGCAGGAGAGCTGGGTGCACGTTGATCACGCGCTCGCGAAAGCGGGCGATGAACGATGCCGACAGGAGCTGCATGTAGCCCGCGAGAACGACGAGATCCACTGCGCATTCCTCGAGCCAGTCGCCGATGGCGGCATCGCGCGCGTCGCGATCGGGGTAGTCGCCGCGCGCGAACACCGCCGTCGCCACCCCCGCGGCGCGAGCGCGTTCGAGGGCCATGGCCTCGGGCTTGTCCGAGCCCACCCCCACCACCTCGATGCCGTCGCGCCCATGCACCGTGTCGAGAATGGCCTGGAGGTTGGTCCCGCCGCCAGAGGCGAGGACCGCGACTCGGAACGACGTGACCGTCACGCAGCCTCCGCGAGCGTCAGCTTGGGGAACTTGCCGCCGGTGGACCGAAGCCGGCCGGCGGCGATCAGCTCGTCGACTTCGGCCAGGACCTCCGAGCTGGAGCGGTCGTGGAAGTCGCCGTAACCGGGAAGCTCGTCGTAGCCGTACTTGACGACCACCTTGCTGTGCCCGCCGCGCAGGATCTCCACGCAGCGGGTCCTTCCGACCGAAGGTGAGGCAGCCTCCACCACCGCCAAAATCGCGTCATGCACGGACCTTGAGCCGGGCAAGCAGCGAACAGCGAGTAGCCGCTCACCCTCTAAGCCTGCTTGCTGCTTGCTGCTTGCTGCTTGCTTGAGCGGCAGCGGCCCATCGCAAACGTCACAGCACCGCCCCTCGGCCACAGGAGCGCTGCGGTCCCCGAAATGCCGCAAGATCGCCTCCCGGCGACAGCGCTCGCCCTCGACATAGCCCCAGATCGCGCGGTACTCCTGCCAGCGGACCCTCGTGGCATCCTCGCTTTCGACCTGGTTGATGAAATAGACGTGCAGTCGCTTGTCGCGCTTGTCGTCGAGCAATACGCAGCGCGCCGGAAGGCCGTCACGCCCGGCGCGGCCCGCCTCCTGGTAGTAGGCCTCGAGCGACGACGGCACGGCGACGTGGAGGACCGTACGCACGTTGGCTTTGTCGACGCCCATCCCGAAGGCGTTGGTGGCGACGACGATCGGCGCCCCGCCGCTCATGAACGTCCGCTGCGCCTCGGCCCTCGGCTCGCGCTCCATCCCGGCGTGGTATCCCGGAACGGCCACGCCGAGCTCGCGCGCCAGCCAATCGGCGGTCTCATCGGTCTTCTTCCGGGTCCCGGCGTAGACGATCGCCGGACGGCTGGCAGGGTCTCCGAGAAGCGCGAGCATCGCGCGCCTGCGTGCCTCGTCAGATCGGGCGGGAACCACGTCGTAGGAAAGGTTCGGCCGCTCGAAGCCGGTGACTATCCGCAGCGGGTCCTCAAGGCCGAGCCGCCGCGCCACGTCGATAGCAACCTGAGGGGTCGCCGTCGCCGTGGCGGCCAGCGTGGAGCGGGGGCCGAGCGCTCTGGCGACATCTCCGAGCCGCATGTAGTCGGGGCGAAAGTCGTGCCCCCACTGGCTGATGCAATGGGCCTCGTCGACCACGAACAGGCCCACTCGTGCCGCCGCCAGCCGCTCGGTGAAGCCCGGGACGCCGAAGCGCTCCGGCGCGACGTAGAGCAGCCGACAGTCACCGGCCAGGGCGCGCTCGAGCGCAGCGCGGTTGTCGGCGGGATCGCGCTGGGCGTTGATCATCTCGGCGGCGGGCCCGAGCCCCGAGACCTGGTCGGTCATCAGGGCGACCAGCGGCGAGACGACCACGGCCAGGCGATCGTCGACCAGGGCCGGTAGCTGGTAGCAGAGCGACTTGCCGGCCCCGGTGGGCATCACGACCAGGACGTCGCGCCCCGCGATCGCGGCGTCGACTGCCTCGCGCTGTCCCGGCCGAAAGGCCGGATGCCCGAAGTGCCGGCGAAGCCCCTCGCTCGAGTCGATTGAAGTCATCCCGGTTATCTAAGTGACCGGGACGGTCGCAATCTCCTCCAGGGCGAACTTCCCGTTGCCGTCGCCACCGTCGCCGAGGGGGTAATCGCCCGTGAAGCATGCGTCGCAGTGGGCCTCGCGCGGAGTCCCGACCGCCTCGTAGACCCCGTCGAGCGAAAGGTAGGCGAGCGAGTCGGCTCCCAGCTCAGCCGCGATCTCGGCAACGGAGCGCTCGTGGGCGATCATCTCCTGGCTCGTCGACATGTCGACGCCGTAGTGGCAGGGAAAGCGGATTGGCGGCGCCGAGATCCGCAGATGCACCTCGCTCGCTCCGGCGTCGCGCAGCATCCCCACGATCTGGGTGGTGGTGTTGCCGCGGACGATCGAGTCGTCTACCACCACGATCCGCCTGCCGCGGACGATCTCGGGCAGCGGGTTGAACTTCATCCGCAGGCCGTGCTTGCGGAGCTCCTGCCCGGGCTGGATGAAGGTCCTGGCGACGTAGCGATTCTTGATCAGGCCGTCGTCCTTCGGTAAGCCGCTTGCCCGTGAGTACCCCGTTGCGGCCGGGTTGCCCGAGTCGGGCACGGCGATGACCAGGTCGGCCTCGACGGGGGCCTCCCTCGCGAGGATCTCGCCCATCCGCCCCCGAACCTCCTGGAGCACGCGGCCCTCGAGACGCGTGTCCGGGCGCGAGAAGTAGATGTGCTCGAAGACGCAGTGCGCGGTGCCGGCGGAGGGCACGACCTGGCGCGACTCGAGCCCGTGGTCGGTCAGCGAGATCGCCTCGCCGGGGCTCACCTCGCGGACGAGCTCGGCCCCGATGATGTCGAAGGCGCAACTCTCCGAGGCCACGCACCAGTGCTCGCCCAGCTTGCCAAGCGCGAGCGGACGCACTCCGTACGGATCGCGGAAGGCGACAACGGCGCGCTTCGTCATCACGACCGTGGAGAACGCCCCCTCCAGCCGCGGCACGACCTCGGCGACAGCGTTCTCGATGGGGCGCGCCTCGCAGGCCGAAAGGGCGGCGGCGATGATCTCCGAATCGGACGTGCCGCGGAAGTGAATCCCTCGCTCGCGCAACTCGTTGTGGAGCTCGACGGCGTTCGTCAGGTTCCCGTTGTGAGCGAGAGCGACCTCGCGGCCGTCGTCGCGCCAGACCGGCTGGCTGTTCTCCCACGAGCCCCCGCCGGTGGTGGAGTAGCGCACGTGCCCGATGGCCATGTCGCCTTCGAGGGCTCGCAGCTTCTGCTCGTCGAAGACCTGCGAAACCAGCCCCTTCTCCCGCAGCGTGGTGATGTGGCCGCCCTCGCAGGTGGCGATTCCCGCCGACTCCTGACCGCGATGCTGAAGCGCGAAGAGGGCGAAGTAGGCCATCCGCGCAACCTCGTGCCCAGGGGCGTAGATACCGAAGACGCCGCACTCGTCGCGCGGTCCGTCACGGTCCGAAAGATCCCAGGAATCCGGTGATTGCCGCTCGGTCGCGGTCAGTTCTGGAGCCTCGTCGAGGTTGGAAGAGCCACACGGGCGCGAACCAAAGCGCCCTGCCTCGCAGGGTAGCAACGGCGGTGGACCGGCCCACGCGGCCCACGCACGGCGCTGATCAACCGCGCCGGCCGTGGAAAGCCATCGGCAGGCGCGGACGGCGAAAGCTAGAAGAAACCGATCCTGTCCGGCGGCCAGTAGGTGAAGGCTGCCTTGCCCACGATCCACTCGCGCGGGACGGGACCCCAGAAGCGGCTGTCGTCGCTGTTGGGCCGGTTGTCTCCCATCATGAAATAGTCATTCGGGGGAATCGTGATCGCCTGCGGCAGGTTGCAGCCGATCGCATCGCCGCACGGCTTGATGAATGGCTCGTCCGCGCGCACGCCGTTCACGACCGGATGTCCGTCCACGATCTTCAGACGATCCCCGGGGCCCGCGACGATTCGCTTGATGTAGTTGGTGTCGGATTCCCCGGCGGTCGGCGCCGAGCATGCTTCGCGCGCGCGCTTGGGAGCGCCGCAGCGATCGGATGCGGATCCGGCGGGCGGATGGAAGACGACTATGTCGCCAACGGTGGGCTCGGCGAACCGGTAGACGAGACGGTTGACGACCACGCGCTGGCCGATGTCCAGGGTGGGCTCCATCGAGCCCGAGGGGATTTGGTAGGGCTTCGCGATCTCGGCCTGGAACACCAGGGCGAAGCCGACCGCAAGCGCGACGATCACGACGAGCTCCAAGAAGCTCCCGCCGGGCACACGAGAGCGCTTGGTCAAGCGACCGCCGCGTCAGACATGCGCTCGCCAAGGGAGTGCCAGGCGGCCGCTGCATCGGCCAAGGAGACACTCAGAGCGACGTCGCCGGCCTTGATCTCGATCTCCTCGCCGCCCGCGGTCCCGATCGTCGCCAGCTCCACGCCGGCGGCCCGCGCGCGGCTCTCCAGCGCACGAACGTCATCGGTGGTTCCCGCCAGCAGTACCCCGCCCGGCCCCTCGCCGAAGATGGCATCCTCGCCGCCGTCGCCCAGCTCGACGCGGGCTCCCGTGCCCCCGGCGATCGCCATTTCGGCCAGCGCGCAAGCGAGACCGCCATCGCTGATGTCGTGCGCGGCGCTCGCTTCACCCGTTCGGACGGCGTCGCGCAGGAAGGCGAGAGCCCCGGCGACCGCCCAGAGGTCCACGTCGGGGAGGCCGGGGAGCAGCTCGCCCCGCTGCTTGGCGAGCTCCGAGCCGGCGAGCGAGGGAGCGAAGGGACCCGCGAGGGCGATCGCGTCGCCCTCGCGAAGCGCCAGCCCGCCCGGGACGGCGACGCCGGCACACTCTGGCTCGGGGATCTCACCGGCCATGCCGACCACGGGGGTCGGGTAGATCGGCCCGGACTCAGTCTCGTTGTAGAGCGACACGTTGCCGCCGACCACGGGGACACTCAGCGCCCTGCATGCGTCGGCCAGCCCGCTCACAGCCTGCTGAAGCTGCCAGGCGACGTGAGGCTTCTCGGGATTGCCGAAGTTCAGGCAGTTGGTGAGGCCGAGGGGCTCGGCGCCGGCGCACGCAAGGTTCGCCGCGCACTCGAGAACTGCCTCGACGGCGCCGCGGTACGGGTCGCAAGCCACCCGGCGGCCGTTGCCGTCGATCGCGAGAGCGATCGACACGCCCGCCTCGGGGATGTCGAGCACCGCCGCGTCGGCCGACTCGGGGCGGCGTAGCGTTCGCGAGCCGACGATCGAGTCGTACTGCTCGAACGCCCAGCGCTTGCTGGCGATGTTGGGCGAGGCCAGCAGGGCGAGCAGCGTCTCGTCGGGGCTCGCATCGGCGTCAAGGGTGCGCTCGTTGCCGTAGAGCCAGCCGTCCGGCGCGGCGGGCTCGAGGTCATACAGCGGGCAGTCGTCGACGAGGGCCTTCACCGGGACCTCGCCGACCAGCTCATCGCCGTCGAGGATGCGGATCGTGTCCGACTCCGTGATCACGCCGATGACTGCGGCGCTGGTCTGCCAGCGCTCGCAGACCGCGAGGGCCTCGTCGACGCGCGCCGGCTCGACCACCGCCAGCATTCGCTCCTGCGACTCGGAGACCATCACCTCGAACGGCTCGAGGTCCGGGTTTCGAAGCGGCACCTTGGAGACGTCGATGTCGAGACCGACGCCGCCCTTGGACGCCATCTCGCCGGCAGACGACGTGAGGCCCGCCGCGCCCAAGTCCTGGAGCGAGACCAGCAGGTCGGCGCCAAGGAGCTCCAGGCAGCACTCCAAAAGCTTGTGCTCCTCGAAGGGATCGCCGATCTGCACCGTGGGCCGCTTGGCGTCCCCCTCCTCAAGCTCGGCAGAGGCGAGGACGGAGGCGCCGCCGATCCCGTCGCGGCCGGTGGAGGCGCCGAAGAGGACCAGGGCGTTGCCGGGCCCGGCAGCCGCCGAGCGGATCAACTCGTCCGTCCTCGCGAGACCGGCGCACATCGCGTTGACCAGGCAGTTCTGCTCGTAGGGCGCCTCGAAGGCGACTTCGCCCCCAACCGTTGGCACGCCGATCGAGTTGCCGTAGTAGCCGATGCCGGCGACGACGTGGTCGAAGAGGTAGCGCGAGCGCTCGGAATCCAGCTCTCCGAAGCGCAGCGAGTCGAGCACGGCGATCGGCCTGGCGCCGACGGCGAAGACGTCGCGCAGGATGCCGCCGACTCCCGTCGCCGCGCCCTGAAACGGCTCCACCGCGCTTGGATGGTTGTGCGACTCGACCTTGAACGCGAGGGCCCAACCGCCTGGAAGGCTCACCGCGCCGGCGTTCTCGCCCGGGCCCATGACCACGCGCTCGCCCTCGGTCGGCAGCGCGCCCAGGAGCTTTCGCGAGTGCTTGTAGGCGCAGTGCTCGGACCACAGCAGCGAGAACATCGCCAGCTCCACGCCGTTGGGCTCACGGCCCATCAGCCGGACGATCAGCTCGTACTCGGCGTCGGTCAGGCCGAGCTCGCGGTGGCGCGCGTCGCTCACGCGCTCGCCGCCCCGGCGCGCCGGCGGGCGACGGCCGTGTCGACCAACTCGCCCATGCCCTGGACTGTGTGCGACCAGGCGCGCTCATCACGGACCTCCCGCGCGCCCGCGGCGAGGCGCTCGCGCTCGGAATTGTCGGCCATACGCTCCATCAGCTCGGCGAGGTGGCCGATGTCGGGATCCCACGCCGGAATGCCCGACTCGGCGGTGCCGTTCTGGATCGAGCGGACGAGCAGGCCGTTGCGCTCGTGCTCGATGACCTCGTTAAGAGGCGCGAAGTCGCTGGTGATGACCGGCAGGCCGAAGCCCATCGCCTCGAAGAGCGGCAGGCCGAGGCCCTCCCAGCGCGCCGGCGTGAGGACGGCGTCGGCGCCGGCGACGGTCGCCAGGTGCTCGGAAGTCGTCTGATCCTCCAACAGGAACTCGATTCGCGGATCGCGCTCGGCCGCTTCGCGCGCCAGCTGCGTCCGCTTGGTGCGCTCGACCTGAGCCTTGATCAGCAGCCGCAGCCGGTCGCTCGTGGTCTTCTGAAACGCCTTGATCGACGGCGCGATCGGCTTGCGATGGCCGATGAATCCGGCCGGGAAGATCAGCTGGACGACGTCTTCGGGGGCGGTGCGCTTGGGCTCGGCTTCGAGGAGCTCCGGGTGGATCCCCCACGGCACGTAGGGCGTCTCCAGTCCGAAGCTGCGGTAGCGCTCCTGCTCGCAGCGTGTGAACGAGTAGACGAGGTCGTAGGCCTCGCGGGCGCCGGAGACGTCTCCTTGCGTGAAGTGCTCCCAGACGAAGCGGCCGATGACGATTACGCCCCGGGCGCGCAGGGCTGCGAGCTCGGCGAACTGGTAGTTCTGGTCGCAGAGCACGACCTCGATGCCCCGTCGCTCGACCCAGCTGAAGTACTCCTGCGCCGTGATCTCGTAGGCGGCAGCCTCGTCGACGTCGGGCTGATCCCAGACGTCGTCGCGCTGAAGGCGCCCCTTCATCGGCCCGCGCTCCTTCTTGGGGCGGGCGAGGATGTAGGTCTCGTGGCCCAGCTCGTCCATCGCCGAGCGCAGCTGACGGGCGACCACGGGCTGGCCGCGGTTGAACCACTTGGTGACGAGGCCGACGCGCACTAGGAAGCGTTGACCGGAACGCCGGTCTCGTAGCCGAGGTCGGCCAGCATGTCGCCCGCGATCGCCTCGAACGCCTGGCGGTCGGCTTCGGGCATCTGCCGCTTCCAACGACTGACGCGGTCGGAGTCGGGCGGCTTGGTCGTCATCGCGTGCGTGGCCATGCGCCGCTCAACGGTGAGATCCTGGGCGCGGCCCTCCGCGGGAAGCGCCCGGGCCATCTCCCCCAGCCGGTCGGCGGAGCGCTCGTGGTATTCGAGCATCGCGGGATCCCAGTCGAGGTCGATGAACTCGCAGACCTTCCGCAGCGTCGGCTCGGTGTCGGTGATGAGGTCCTCATAACGGATCTCCGTGTAGTGGCCGAGGTTCGGGGCCATGCGGCGTGCCTTCTCGATCTTCTTCTTCCAGCGCCCACCGACGTGGGCGGCGTCGATGTCGCGCACGGTGCGATCCAGCACCGACAAGGCCACGTCGCGCCCGTCGCGGATCACGTGGACGAATCGCGCCTCTGGCAGGGCCTTCTCGATCTTTCGCATCTGCCCGACGTAGCGAGGAGTCTTCTCGCCCCAGCGCGACTTGCCCTGGCGCGCCGCGTAGGCGCGGTAGAAGGCGCGGACCGCCTCGCCGGGATCGAGGCCGTCGATGCCGCGAAGCCAGCCGATGGCGTCAGAGTCGGAGACGCCGAAGTCGTCCCACTCGCGGTGGGCCTTCATCGCGGCCAGCGCCGACTCCGGGGTGGCGTCGTCGACGCGGCAGGCGTCGATCAGGTCGGGGACGAAGTGGGTCTCGGGAGGGATCGTCAGCTCGGGATGCGCGTCGAGCATCATCCGCAGGAGGGTGGTCCCCGAGCGGTTCATGCCGACGACGAATGGGAACGGGGCCTCGGAGGGCTCCGCGCCGCGGCGGCGCAGGGGGCTCACGCCGCGATCCGCTCTTCCGCGGCAGCGACCGCGGCGAAAAGGCGCAGGCCATCCGCCGAGCCCGTGCGCGCGTCGACCGCGTGCTCGGGATGAGGCATCAGTCCCAGGACGTTGCCCGCAGCGTTGGTGACGCCGGCGATATCGCCGGCGGATCCGTTCGGGTTGCTCCCCGGCCCGTAGCGCAGGGCGACCTGGCCGTTCGCCTCCAGATCCGCCAGGGTCTTGGCGTCCGCGAAGAAGCGCCCGCAGGCGTGCTTGACCGGGATCGAGAGGCGCTCGCCCCGCTCGAGGCCGGCGGCGAACGGGCCTGCAGGCGATTCGACGGTCAGCTCGACCTGCCGGCAGACGAAGCGAAGGCCCTCATTCGGGAGCAGCGCTCCGGGGAGGAGCCCCGCCTCGCAGAGGACCTGAAAGCCATTGCAGATGCCCAGCACGGGAGCACCGGCGGAGGCCATCTCGGCGACGGCGCCCATCACGGGCGCAAAGCGGGCGATCGCGCCCGCCCGCAGGTAGTCGCCGTAGGAGAAGCCGCCGGGGACCACGACCACATCGACGTCGTCCAGGCTCGTCTCCTCATGCCAGACGAGCCGGGCATCACCGACCCTCGCGCAAGCGGCCACGGCGTCGCGCTCGTCGCAGGATCCCGGAAACTGCAGGACGCCGAAGCGGGTCACGCCGCCGTCCCGTCCACCATCTCGATCTCGTAATCCTCGACGAGGGGATTGGCCAGAAGCTGCTCGCAGAGCTTCCCGAGAGCAGCTTCGTCATCGGCCTCGAGCTCCACCAGGCGGCCGACCCGGACGTCGGAAATCCCCTTGAACCCGAGGGCCGGCAAAGCCCTCTCGACGGCCTTTCCCTGGGGGTCGAGGATGCCCTCCTTGGGGCGAATCAGCACGCGAGCCTTCACCTCTTGAGCGTAGATGATCGACCCACCTGAACCCTGGCGAGACCCGGTCGGGCGGGGCGGTCGCTGGTATAACCAGACACTTGACCGATTCCGCTTCAGAAACCGCTGTGCCTGCGTCCACGACGACCGGCGAGGAGCTTCCGCGCACTGCCGACGGCGTCCCCGTCGCCCACAACAACTGGGACCGCTACGGCCTGCCGAAGGACATCAAGGGCAAGACCTTCATCGACGTCGGCTGCTGGGAGGGCGTCAACTGCGCCGAAGCCACCAAGCGGGGCGCCACGCAGGTGGTGGGCGTCGACCTCTGCACCACCGACGCGCTGAAGTCCAACGTCGACGAGTTCGGCTTCGAGTTCGTTCAGCTCGACATCCTCTCCGAGAAGTGGCTCGAGCTCGACACTTTCGACGTCGTTCTCTGCGGCGGCGTGCTCTACCACGTGGAGAACGTCATCTCATTCCTCTTCCGACTGCGAAGGATCACCGCGGAGGCCCTTTACCTGGAGACCAAGATCTTCGACTCGGACGACCACAGGCCGCTGATGCTCTTCAAGCCCTCCGACGAGCGCACCGGCAACCCGTCGAACTGGTGGTTCCCCAACGAGCAGGGCCTCATGGACATGCTCGACGCCTGCGGGTTCACCAACCTCGAGAAGACGTGGGAGAACCGCGGCGGTGGCGGCCACCGGGTCTGCATCAAGGCGGAGCCGGTGCGCCAGCGAAACTACGAGCGCATCCTGCCCCGCAAGGTCAACAAGATGCCGCTGGCGGGAGGCTCGCGCGGCGCGAACCTCAAGCAGTTCATCAAGAGAAACCGCTAGCCGTAGTGATCACGGCAGTCCGTAACCGGCAGCCGTCATTGCCTCGGCCAACCCCAAGCGGTCGATGAGCCCCGCCCACGCCGGCTCGTTGCCCGCGTAGACCTCCTCGGCGTCGCGCACCTTGCCACGAGTCCACTCCCGCACCGCGTCCGGAGTCTCGCGGCCGAGGACGGCGTAGACCGAGTCGAGCGCGGCGCCCACGTCGGTGCGCAGGTCCTCGTTTCGAAGCAAGAGGTAGCGGTCGCCGAAGAGGCGCCGGCCGTCCTCGTAGGCCCGTTCGAAAGAGAGCTTCCAGACCATGAGGATCCGCTCGACGTCGCTGGGATCCTCGGAGCCGCGGCCGTCGCGCTCCAGCATGGCCTGGGAGATCGCCCTGCTTGACCAGAGCTTGCGCTGTGTTCGCTCCTTGAAGATGTCGGCGGGCGAGCCGTACTTGCCGGCGCGCTTGCGGCCGCGGCCGAGGATGATCGAGGCGACAACGGCACGGGGATCGCGGACCACGTGGGTGAGGGCAGCATCCGGATCCAGCTCGGCGGCGTCGGCGAGCTTGCAGTAGAGGCGCGTCTCCTTGATCGCGACAGCCGGGGCCAGGGTCAGCAGGTGGCGCAGAAGCTCGCGGGCGTGCTCGGGCAGGCGGTCGGTGATCTCCACGGCCGGATCCCGCGGGCCGCCCCAGTTGAACTCCTCGATCGGGATCTGCGGATAGCGCTCGCACTGGAACTCCTCGCGGATCGCGCGCACCTCGGCGAAGGCGTCGCCCTCGCGGGCACCCGACCCACCGCCCTCGGTGACGTCCTGCTCGCGCAGCGGCTCGTAGAAGGAGCGCAAGCCGGGGTCCTCGACCAGGGCGTCGTGGAGGATCGTCGTTCCCGAACGACGCATCCCCTGGATGAAGATGTTCACGACGCGGAGAAGTCGCGTTCCGAAATGCGCTCGTAGGCCTCGACGTAGCGGGCGCGCGTGCGCTCGATGACCTCCGCCGGGAGATTCGGGCCCGGGGGAGCGTGGTCCCAGCCGGACTCGTCCAGCCAGTCGCGAACGTACTGCTTATCGAACGAGGGCTGCCCCTTGCCCGCCTCATAGGAGTCGGCCGGCCAAAAGCGCGAGGAGTCGGGGGTGAAGACCTCGTCTCCCAGGACGACGTCGGTGTCGCCACGGCGGCCGAACTCGAACTTGGTGTCGGCGAGGATGATCCCCTTCGACGCCGCGTGCTCGGCGGCGCGGGTGTAGAGCTCGATCGACGTATCGCGAAGCTTGGTCATGAGCTCGCGATCGCCGACGACCTCCACCGCGCGCTCGAAGTCGATGTTCTCGTCGTGCTCGCCGACCTCGGCCTTTGTCGCCGGTGTGAAGATCGGCTCAGGCAACTTCGCCGATTCGACCAGGTTCTCGGGCAGCTCGATCCCGCAGACCGTGCCCGACTTCCGGTACTCCTTCCAGCCGGAGCCCGAGAGGTAGCCGCGAACGACGCATTCGACGGGGTGCATCTCGAGGCGCTGCACCCGCATTCCGCGGTCCCTCGCCTCGGGCGGCACCTCCTCGGAGATGAAGTGGTTGGGGCACACGTCGCCCAGGAGCTCGAACCAGAAGATCGACATCTGGGTCAGGACCGCGCCCTTGTCGGGGATGGGGTCCGGCAGGACGACGTCGTAGGCGGAGATCCGGTCGGAGGCGACCATGAGGAGATCGTCCTCGAGCTCGTAGATCTCTCGGACCTTGCCGCTGGAGAGCAGCTGGAGCTCAGCTAGGGACTCGGCCATGGAGCGGCGATGCTACCGATGCGCCCACCCCCGGGGTGGGCCAGGACAACACCTCCGGCACACCGGCGCCATCAGCGACGCAGTCCTCGCGAGCAGCAGCTGACGAACCATTAGCAATTTGTTAAGGGTCCTGACCCCCTTAACAATGCGAGCGAGCCCCGCGACACTTCGCGCGGGGCCCGCTGGTTTAGTCCCGGAGCAACGCAGCTAGATCCGCCAGCGTGTCTTCCCAGCGCAGGCGCTCACGGGCGGCACGCGCCCCCGCGATCAGCTGCCGGCGAAGCCCGGGATCGGCCAGACGCTCGATGGCCGCCGTGAGTTCGGCCGGATCCGGGTCGTAGGCCGGAATTCCGGACGGCGCCGGCTCGGGCGACTCGATTCCCCGCACCAGCAGGCCGTTCTCGCCGTCGCGGATGACCTCGTTCATGGGGGGGTCGTCGTTGGTGATCGTCGGCATGCCGAGGGCGGCCGCCTCGTAGAGGTGCAGCCCGAGCCCCTCCCAGCGGCTTGGAGCGAGGCAGACGTCCGCCGCGGCGAACAAGCGACGATGCTCGGCGGCGGGAAGGTCAGCGAAGACGGACTCAATGCGCGGGTCGGCTTCGGCCGCCTTGCGAACCATCCCACCCCGCTTTTCGACCTGCGCCTTCAGCACCATGCGGAGGTTCTCCCCTCGGGCTCGTGAGAAGGCCTCGAGAACCGGCTTCAGGGGCTTTCGCTTGGTCATGTATCCGCCGGGGAAGAAGAATGTGACGGGGCCGTCTTGCGGTCTGGCATCGCGCTCGGCATCGCGCTCGGCCATCGCCTCGAGAAGCTCGGGGTGAACGCCCCAGCGAACCCGCGGGCTGGAGATGCCAAGCGTCGCGTAGCGCTCGCGCTCGCAGGCCGTCAGCGAATACACCGCGTCGAAGGCCTGCTTCGCCCCCTCCACGTTCTCTGCGGCGAACTGCTCCCACACGAAGCGCCCGTAGGTGCGAACGCCGGACTCGCGAAGCCGAGCGATCTCGTCCAGTTGGTAGTTCTGGTCGAACATGACGACGTCGAGCTCGTGCTCGCGCACCCAGCGCTCCGTCTCCTCGTACGGGATCAGGTAGTGGGACGCGGGCGTCACCCTGGGCTGATCCCAGACGTCGTCGGTCGCGAGCAAGCCAGGCTTCGCGGCGGTGTCCTTGGCGGGCCGGGCGAGGACGAAGGTTTGGTGCCCGAGGGTCTCGAGGCCCGAGCGAAGCTGGCGGCCGACGACGGCCTGGCCTCGGTTGAACCAGAAGCAGGAGACGCCGACCCGCATGGGGCTCAGCCCGAGACGGCGACGTCGGCGAAGTTGGGCCAGGCCGAGAGGTCGAGCTCTGGCAGGAGCCCGGCCAGGCGGGACACGTCGTCGCGAAAGCGCCGAGCGAGCTCGGCGTGGCGCTCGGGCGAGAGATCTGGCTTGATGCCGGGAGGCTTGCGGTGCATGGCGAGCTTCTCCGGCATCTCGGTGAGCGGTTCGAGCCCGAGGAATTCCTGTGTGCGGCGCATCTCGCCCATAGGGTCGGCGCGGCAGCTCTCGTGCTGGAGGATCAGCACCTGCTCGCGGGGGTAGAGCTCGAAGATGCCCTTGACCTGCTCGAAGTAGAGGCCGCGGTAGACGGCCTCGGAGAGATGGGCCAGGGCGAAGGACTCGCCCGCCTCGTCGGCCAGCATCCGCTCGCGCTGGATCGCCGAGCGCAGGCGCTCGATCGGGTCGCGAAGCATCACCAGAATTTTCGCCTCGGGCGCAGCGTCGTGCAGGAGCTTCATGGCCCAGTAGTCGACCATGTAGCGCGGGGTCCACTCCCCCGTGATCGCCCCCTCGGGCTTGGGGAAGAAGGAGCGGTAGGTCTCGACGAGGTCCGCCGGCTCCTCGCCGTCCCAGAAGCGGTCGAAATAGTGAAGCTCCTTGCCCGGCTTCGCCAGGCGCACCACGTCGGGATGTGACCGGATCGCTCCGCGATACCACCAGGACGTGCCGCATCGCTGCGCGCCGACCCCGACGAAATCGGGCGGGCCCGTGCGCCAGCCCGCAGGGGTTTCCGGCACCTGGATCGACTGCAGCCATCGTTCCTGTGGGCTCATCGTGCCGGGCAGCGTAGAAAGTCGCCGCAGCCTGGGCCGAAGGGATACCCCCACCCGGTATGATCCAGCTGATGGCCGATTCGAAGGCAAAGCCGGGTTATGTGGCCGACAAGGACGCCGTGCTGAAGCGGCTCGCCCGCGTGGAGGGCCAGGTCCGGGGGATCAAGGGGATGGTCACTGACGAGGCGTACTGCATCGACGTCCTCACCCAGATCGCCGCCGCCACCAAGGCCCTGGACGGCGTCGCGCTGTCCCTCCTTGCCGACCACACCAGCCATTGCGTCCGCGACGCGCTGGCGGCCGGTGGCGACGAGGCTGACGAGAAGGTCGATGAGCTCGTGGCCGCAGTCGAGCGCTTTTCCCGAACGCGCTAATCGGTCGGCCCGGGAATCGCCGGCAGCGGCTGGCGGCAGGCGTCGCCCGAGCACTTCGCCAGCGCAACGAGCAGCGGGCGCAGGGAATCCAGCGTTCCCACATACGCCGGATCGTGCGCGACGTTGTGGAGCTGGGAGGGATCGCGGTGGAGATCGAAGAGCTCCTGCGCTCCCGAGAGGTAGTGCACGTAGACGTACCGCGGCGTGCGGATCGCGTGATATCCGCGCCCTTCCACGGCCGCGCCCTCGTAGAGGATCGGGCGGCGGGCCCAGGCAGCCCGGTCATTTGCCTGGGCAAGGAGTGAGACTCCGTCGGTGCTTCCTCGCCAGGGGGCGTGGGCCAGACTCAGGATCGTCGGCATCAGATCGATGTTCGCCACCAGCTGATGCCGGGTTGCGCCCGCCGGGAACCCTGGTCCGCGAATGATGAGGGGCACGTTCACCGACGGCTCGTAAGGGCGCTCCTTGCCGACCGCACGGTGCTCGCCGAGCAGGAATCCGTTGTCGGAGGTGTAGATGAGCACCGTCCGCCGCAGTTCGCCGGTGTGCCGAAGGGTGGCGACCAGCGTGCGCACCCCGCGGTCCACCGCGAGCAGACTCGCCAGACGATCGCGGTACGCCGAAACCGTCGTGCGAACCTCGCTGGGCGCCAGCGCCGGGGTGCGCAGGCGCTTGGGCTCGCCGGTGATCTGGGCGTTGAACGACGGCGGCCGGGGAAGAAGACGCTGCTCGAACGCCTTCGCATCCCGCGGCGCCGGCTGCGGATTGCGCTGCCCGGCAACCGGGGGGGCGTTGTGCGGAGCCGTTGGCGCAAAGGTCAGGAAGAACGGCTGCTTGGCGCCCGCGCTCTGGCGGATAAAGCCAGACGCGAGCCTCGCGAGGACGTTCGTCTGGTAGCCCTGGGGATGGGTAATCGTGCCGTTCTCGTCGATGCCGTAGCCAAACTGGCTGTACTCGTTGACGCCGAGGACGCCGTCGAACGCATTCCACCCCGGAGGGAGGACCCTCGGGTCCGGAGGGTTGAACTCGTTGAGGAACTTGCCGACGTAGCCGGTTCGGTAGCCGGCGTTCTGAAGCTCGACCCCGATCGTCCGTGCGGGATCCACGTGCGCCGAGAACCCGACGAAGCCGCCGCTGGGTGCGTCGTTGGTCAGGATGCCGTGGTTATGCGCGTACTCGCCGGTCATGAACGTCGTCCGGGACGGGCAGCACAGAGGGTAGGTCGCGAAGTTGTTCGGGAAGGTCGTTCCCTGCTTCGCGAGCAGCCGCTTCACCGTGGGCATGACGGCGAGGTCGTCGGTGCGCTGGTCGTCGGTCATCACCACGACGACGTTCAGGGGACGCTTTGGAAGATGCGTGGCGACTTGGGGGACGCGCAGGGGAAGCGTTGCCGCCGCGGTTCCCGCCGGCTTGTCGGCCGATCCGCACCCGGCAAGGAGGGTGGCGGCGAGGAGGCCAAGGGCCCCGGCCCGGGGATGAAGCCGTGCCACAGCTGAGAGCACTGTCGGTCGCGGGCGTTGCCGCCAGCCTGCTCGCACTCTCGAGTTGCGGGACGGGCGAGGGGAGTTCGTCGACGGCGGCTTCACGCGAAAATCATCCCCGCGGTTGCGCGGAGGCCCATGGGCTTAGTCTCGGCCATTCCGATGAAAGCGACCTGAAAGCGGCGATGCGCGGCCGGTTTCGTGTGTTCAACCTCCGCGAGCCGCTGAAGCCCCCCGTCAATTGGCTTCAGGACCCCGAGCATAGCCACCGCTACCGCCAGAACCTCCAGAAGCTGCGATTTCTGAAGCCGCTCCTCGACGCCTACCAATACGACCGCAACGAGAAGGCGCTTCACCAGGCGCTCGCGCTCGGACTCGACTGGATCCGCTCGAACCCCCGCGGAGGGCAGGGCACCTCCCCCGACGCTTGGACCGGCAAGGTGATCGGCGACCGCGTTCCCTATCTGGGCTTTCTCGACTCCGCCGCCCAATGCGAGCACCTCAAGCACGCCGCGAGGATCCTCGACGCATCGCTGGCGGCGCACGGTGGCGCGCTCGCCGATCCGGCCGCCTACATCCCCGACAACCACGGCCTCTTCGTGGACACGGGCCTTTACCTGGTCACCCGCTATGCCCCCGACCTGCCTAAGGCAAATGCCTGGGCGCGCCTCGCCAAAAAGCGGTTCGAGCGCACTCTTCGCGGCCGGCTCTCGCAGGGCGTTTGGCTAGAGCACTCCTCCTTCTACGAGTTCCTGGTGCTCGCCGGGGTCGAAAACTTCCTGGGGATCGTGGGGCGCGATCCCCCGCTGGCCGCGCTCGATCGCCAAATGCGCCGTGCGGCGGGTTGGTTCGTACAACCCGACAGGCGCATCTCCCAGCTCGGCGACTCCTACCAGCTCGACCCTCCTGGCTGGGCGCAGCGCGAGGCTCGGCGCGAGCGCGGCCTGCGAATTTTCCGCGAGGCGGGCTTTGCGATGGTGCGCGCGAATGAGCACGGCGGGCAGACCGGCTACCTCACCGTCACCGACGGCTTCCACAACCTCACCCACAAGCACGCCGACGAGCTCTCCTTCGAGCTCTACGACCGCGGACACCGACTGGTGGCCGACTCGGGGCTCTACGACAAAGACCCGGGGCCAATCCGCGACTTCGATCTCTCCGCGCAGGCGCACTCGACGCTGACCGTCGATGGCCGCAGCTATCCCATCGCCGACCCGGGCGCCGTGTACGGCTCCGGGCTCGAGGCGGCCGGGAGCAAAAGGAACCTCTATGCGATCGAGGGCCGCAACCGGATGCTCTCGCAGCAGGGGGTGGGTCAGCAGCGGCTGTTTCTTTACGAGCCTGGCGTGGGGCTACAGGTCATCGACTGGATCACCTCGCCGGAGACTCACTCTTACGACAGCTACCTGCAGCTCGGGCCGGACGTGCGGACGAGCCGTGGCGGACCCGGGGTGCTTTCACTCCATGCGCAGGACCTGGAGGGAACGCTCTACGAAACGGGAACGAATTCAGTGACGGCGACAGCAGTGAGGGGCAGCCGCAGTCCGTACGCCGGCTTCACCTCACCGCAGTTCCGCAAGCTGGTGCCGCGGACGACGGTGGACATGCGCTCCACCGGCTCAAATGAGGTGCAGACCTACTCGATTGCCCTCGACTCAGGCTCGCAAATCCATGTGGGCTCCGTCCACGGGGGGCCCGGTAACGCCACGATCAACCTGGTCGACGCCAACGGCGATCGCGTGCAGCGGATCGGAGTCAACCAGCGAGGGAGACGGCTCGAGCTCACGACCCGGTCTGACTCCGTGCCGTTCTGACCCTCCGACCCGCCGAACGTCCCGGGTGCCGGCCTGTAAGCGGGCAGGAGGGACGTTCGGCTAGGTGAGGGCCCGGAGGCGCTCGAGGACTTCAGGCACATGCGCGAGGTAGTCCGCCCATTCGAGTGCGGCCACCCTCATAGCCACTCCCTCGGGTGCGTTCGGGTCGGCATCGAGCCCCGCGGCGAGGAACTCCTTGAAGGGCTTTCGCTCTTCCAGCGCGCGGTGGGCGGCGTCCTGGACCAGCCGGTACGCGTCGTCGCGCGCCATCCCCGCCTCGACGAGCGCTGTCAGCGCTCGCTGGCTGAAGAGGGCGCCGTGGGTCATGTCGAGGTTCTCACGCATGCGCTCGGTGTCGACGGTCATCTCACTCGCGATGCGGGCGCCCAGGTGCTGCATGTACTCCAGGCCGATGGTCGCGTCGGGCAGAATCACCCGCTCGGCTCCCGAGTGGGAGATGTCGCGCTCGTGCCAGAGGGCGACGTTCTCAAGCCCGGCCTGGCCGTAGCCGCGAAGGACGCGCGCAAGCCCGGTGATGCGCTCGGCGAGGATGGGATTGCGCTTGTGGGGCATGGCCGAGGAGCCCTTCTGCCCGGAGCCGAACGGCTCGCGCACCTCGCCGACCTCGGTGCGCTGGAGGTTGCGGATCTCGGTGGCGAAGCGCTCCAGGCCCGCGCCGGCAAGCGCGACGGCTCCGAGCAGCGCCGCGTGGCGGTCGCGCGGGACGACCTGCGTCGAGGAATCTTCCGCGCGCAGCCCCAGCGCCTGCATCACCCCGCGCTCGACCGAAGGCGGAACGGTGGCATAGGTCCCTACGGCGCCCGAGAGCTTGCCGACCGCCGCCGTGTCGAAGGCCTCGGTCAGGCGGGCGACGTTGCGGTCGGCCTCGAAGGCGAAGCCGGCCAGCCGCAGGCCGAAGGTCGTCGGCTCGGCATGGATGCCGTGCGTGCGGCCGACGCACAAGGTCTCGGCGTGCTCGAGCGATCGGGCGACGAGCGCGTCGCGATAGGCGCGGGCGCCGGCGAGAACGATCTCGCCCGCCGCGCGGAGCTGGAGCGCCAGCGCCGTATCGAGCACGTCGGAGGAAGTCAGCCCGTAGTGGATCCAGCGACCCTCCTCGCCGATCGACGAGGCGACAACGTCGACGAACGCGGCGACGTCATGGCCCGTGGTGCGCTCGCGCTCGGCCACCGCATCGACGGTGAACGAGGCCCGCTCCCGGCAGGCTGCGGCGGCATCCGCCGGCACGACGCCCTCCGCTGCCCAGGCATCGGTCGCCGCCAGCTCGACCTCGAGCCAGCCCGACATGCGGCGCTCGTCCGTCCAGACGGCGCCGATCTCTTCGCGGGTGTAGCGGGGGATCACCCGGGCGCCCGCACTACGCGCTGATTATCCGGGCGGCGAGGATGCCTGCGTTCTTCGCGCCGTCGATGGCCACGCATGCCACCGGGATTCCCGGTGGCATCTGCACCGCCGACAGCAGCGCGTCCAACCCGCCGAGGCTCTTGCCGAGGATCGGAACACCGATGACCGGCAGATCGGTATGAGCGGCCGCGACGCCTGGCAGCGCCGCCGACATTCCGGCGCCGGCGATCAGCACCCGCAGGCCCCGCATACGCGCGTTGTGGCAGTACTCGCGGACCATCTCCGGGTCGCGATGCGCGCTCATCACGCGAACCTCGTAGCGGATCCCGGCGTCCTGGAGCGCCTGACCGGCGGGCTGCATCTTCGGCTTGTCGCTCTTCGAGCCCATGATGATCCCGACGAGCGGAGCATCGACCTCGATCTCCTCGAAGGCCGCTTCCACCTCCGGCATCGGAATCGTGCCGGTCGTCGGCTTGCTGCCTCCCATTGCCTCTTGCTCCATGGATCTCCTTGGGTCGTGTTGCCTGGATCAGCCGGCGGTGGTGCTTGTCGCTTGGACCGCTCGGGCGCCGATGTCCGTTCGCATCTGCATGCCGTCGAATTCGATCATGCCTGCGGCGGCGTAGGCGCGCTCGCGCGCCTCAGCCGGAGTGTCGCCGATGCCCGTCACGTTGAGGACACGCCCACCGGCCGTGACCACGTCATTGTCTTGGAGCGCGGTACCCGCGTGCGTGATCTCCACACCCTCGACGACGGCTGCCTCCGCCAGCCCCGAGATCACATCCCCCTTCGAGCTCGACTCCGGATAGCCCGCCGAGGCGAGCACGACCGTCACGGCCCAGTCCTCGCTGAACTCGGCCGCGACGCCGGCGAGCCCCCCAGGCTCCCGAGACGCCTCGAACAGCTCGACCAGGTCGCTTCGAAGGCGAGGCAGTACCGCCTGGGTCTCCGGATCGCCGAACCGGCAGTTGAACTCCAGAACCTTCGGGCCCGCGGCGGTCATCATCAGCCCGGCGTAGAGGACTCCGTGAAACGGCGTTCCCCGGTCTCGCATGAGGGCCACGATCGGGCGGTGCACCTCGTTGGCGATGTCCTCAGCGAGATCAAGAGCGATCGAAGGCACGGGCGAGTAGCTGCCCATCCCTCCGGTATTGGGCCCGGCATCACCGTCGCCGATCCGCTTGTAGTCCTGGGCCGGGGCGAGGCAGACCACGTTCTCGCCATCGCAGAGCGCCAGCAGCGAAAGCTCGTCGCCATCGAGGAACTCCTCGAGGACAACCTCGGTGATCCCGAACCGCTGCTCGACGAAAAAAGCCTCCACCGCCTCGCGCGCCTCACCCTCGTTCGCGCAGATCACAACGCCCTTCCCGGCCGCGAGGCCGTCGGCCTTGAGGACGAGGGGATAGGCGGCCCCGGCGAGCGCCGCCACTGCCTCGTCGCGCTCGCGCAGCACCGAATATCCAGCCGTGACCACGCCTGCCGCCGCCATCAGCTCCTTCGCGTGGGCCTTCGAACCCTCGATCTTCGCCGCCGCTGCGCTCGGGCCGAAAGCCGGAACGCCGGCCGCCTCGAGTGAGTCGACGAGGCCCGCCACGAGTGGCGCTTCAGGACCGACCGCGACCAGGTCCACCCCCTCGAGGGTGGCCGCCTCGACCAGTCCCGCCACATCGTCGGCGGCGATGTCCAGACAGCGGGCATCGGCCGCGATCCCAGCGTTGCCGGGCGCGGCGAGCACCTCGGGGTGGCGGGGAGAGCGTCTGAGCGCCCTGACGATGGCGTGTTCGCGCCCCCCGGCGCCGACGACGAGGACCCGCAATCAGGCTCCTCTAGAGACCCTCGGTGAACGCCTGGGCGTCGATGCCGGTCAGCGTCTGGTTCGTCGTGGTCCCACGTGAGCCGAGCTCCACGGAGACCTTGGCCATGGTGGCCTCGTCGGGAGCTTCCACGACGCTGACGAAGTCGTACTGCCCCAGCGTCGCCCACTGATGGAGGACCTTCACGCCAAGCTGTTCGACCTCCTTGTTGACCTCGTGGACGCGCGAGGGGTTGTTCTTGATCGTCTTCACCCCGTCGGAGGTGAGGTTGGTGAGCATGATGTAGATAGGCACTTCTCCTCCTGTTCGGTCGGTGCCCTGAGCCTACCTACCTCACGCTGGCACAGCGACCGCAGCCGGCTTGAAGACCAGCTTCCCGTCCTCTGCGTCCACACGAACCACGTCGCCCTCGGCGAACTCGCCCTGCAGCAGCTTCAGCGCCAGCTTGTCCACGAGCTGCTTCTGGATGACCCGCTTGAGCGGCCGCGCGCCGTAAGTCGGGTCGTAGCCCAGGTTGCCGATGAGGGTTCGGGCATCGTCGGTCAATTCGATCTCGACCCCCTTATCGCGCAAGCGCCGGGCAACCAGGTCGACCTGGAGGTCGACGATCTCGGTCAGCTGCTCACGGCTGAGCTGGTGGAACTCGACGATCTCGTCGAGGCGGTTGATGAACTCGGGCTTGAAGCTCGCCCGCACGCCGTCCATGCCGCCGGCGATGTTCGAGGTCATGATCAAAACCGAGTTCTTGAAGTCGACGGTGCGGCCCTTGCCGTCGGTCAGGCGGCCGTCGTCCATGATCTGAAGCAGAACGTTGAAGGCGTCGGGATGGGCCTTCTCGATCTCGTCGAGCAGGATCACCGCGTAGGGGCGGCGGCGAACCGCCTCGGTCAGCTGGCCGCCCTCGTCGTAGCCGACATAGCCGGGGGGCGCGCCGATGAGGCGCGAGACCGAGTGCTTTTCCATGTACTCGGACATGTCGATGCGCAGGATCGCCTCCTCGGAGTCGAACATGAATTCGGCGAGCGCTCGCGCAAGCTCGGTCTTGCCCACGCCGGTGGGGCCGATGAACAGAAAGCTGCCGATCGGCCGGTTGGGGTCGGCGAGGCCCGAGCGCGAGCGCCGCAGCGCATTGGCGACGGCCTCCACCGCGTCGTCCTGGCCGACGATTCGCTCGTGCAGGCGCTCCTCCATGTGGATGAGCTTCTCGACCTCGCCCTCCATGAGGCGCGAGACCGGGATGCCGGTCCACGTGGCGACGACCTGCGCCACGTCTTCCTCGGTGACCTCTTCGGTCAGCAGCGCCTGGCCCGTGGAGTGGATCTCCCGCAGGCGGGCCTCCTGTTCGGCCAGCGTGTTCTGAAGCTCCGGGATGTCGCCGTACTTGATCTTTGCCGCGCGCTCGAGGTCGGCGGCGCGCTCGGCGCGCTCGAGCTCGTGTTGGGCCTCGTCGAGGCGCGACTTGGCCTCCTTGATCGCGTCGATGGCCGACTTCTCCGCCTGCCAGCGGGCGCGCATCTCACCGGAGCGCTCGTGCAGCTCCGCGAGCTGGGCCTCGATGACGTCGCGGCGGATCTTGGAGGCGTCGTCCTTCTCCTTCTTCAGCGCCTCGCGCTCGATCTCGAGCTGGGTGACGCGGCGCTGGACCTCGTCGATCTCCGTCGGAACCGAGTCGATCTCGATCTTGAGCCGCGAAGCCGCCTCGTCGATGAGGTCGATCGCCTTGTCGGGGAGGAAGCGGTCGGCGATGTAGCGGGTGGAGAGAGTTGCGGCGGCCACCAACGCAGCGTCGGCGATGCGGACGCCGTGGTGCTGCTCGTAGCGGTCCTTCAAGCCGCGGAGGATCGCGATGGTGTCAGCAACGTCGGGCTCGTCAACGAAGACGGGTGCGAAACGCCGCTCCAGCGCCGCGTCCGGCTCGATGTGCTTGCGGTACTCGTCGAGCGTCGTCGCGCCGACCGCGCGCAACTCGCCGCGCGCCAACATCGGCTTCAAGAGGTTGGCGGCGTCCACGGCTCCCTCCGCCGCGCCGGCGCCGACGATCGTATGAAGCTCGTCGATAAAGAGAACGATGCGCCCCTCCGCCGACTGCACCTCCTTGAGGACGGCCTTCAGCCGCTCCTCGAACTCGCCTCGGTACTTGGAGCCGGCGAGCAGCGAGCCCATGTCGAGCGCGATGACCCGGCGGTCGCGAAGCGATTCGGGGACGTCGCCGTCGACCACGCGCTGCGCGAGGCCCTCCACGATCGCCGTCTTGCCGACCCCGGGGTCGCCGATGAGGACCGGGTTGTTCTTCGTGCGGCGCGAGAGGACCTGGATGACGCGGCGGATCTCGTCATCGCGGCCGATGACCGGATCGAGCTTGCCGGCTTCCGCCTGGGCGGTGAGATCGCGGCCGAACTTCTCCAGAGCCTGCGCGGTCTCCTCGGGGTTGGGACTCGACACGCGGTCGGGCCGCACCTCGGAGACCGCCGCGGCGATCGCGTCGTGGGGCGGAAGAAGATCGGCGACTCCGGACGCCTCGTCAGCGAGGGCCAACAGCAGGTGGTCGGTAGAGATGTACTCGTCGCCTCCCGCGGCGGCCTCCCGCTCGGCGCGCTTGATCGTGTCGACAAGCGCCTTCGACGGGCGTGCCTCGGTGGTTTCGTCGCCGGAGACTGAGGCAAGCGCCTCGACCGCGCCGAGCGCGCGCTCACGCACCGCCGCGAAGTCGGCGCCGACCTTGACGAGGAGCTGGGCCGCGAAGCCTTCGTCGGAGCCGATCAGCGCAACCAAAAGGTGCGCCGGTGAGAGCTCGGGGTTGCCCTGCGAGGTGGCGAGCCGCTGCGCGGCCGCGACCGCCTCCTGGGCCTTGATCGTAAATCTGTCGGCCTGGATGCTCAGATCCTACGGAATCTACGATGTGAAGTCAAGGAAATCTGAGTGAGTACATATAAGATTCACCCTGAGGTCCACCTCGGTCGCGTGAACGTCCCGTAGACCCCCCTACAGCGTGGGACTCCGGGACGGACTCGCGATGAGGCGGCGCTACTCCTCGAGCTGCGCCGCCAGCCACAGCCCGAGCCCGGTGGCCGCTGCGGCGCCGAGGGCGCCCATCACCGCCGCGCGGTCGATGCCCTCGCGGCGCACGAGAGCGCCCACGAAAACCGCCGCATCCCCGGCGTCCGTCAGGGCATTCACGCGCGCAACGACGGGTCCGCGCTGCGGATCGGACGCCATCGCCACTGCGAGCGCGCCGAGCGCGATGTCGCGGGTTCCCACCAGCCGCCCGAGCGCCAGCGTCTCAGCGTCCGCATCGAAGCCGAGCGCCGCCATCGCCTCGCGCGGCGCCATCCAGACACCCGCGCCGATCACGATGCGGGCGAGGCCAAGGAGGCCTGCCAAGCCGCGCGGGTTCAGGATTCGGATCCCGGCCGCTTGCCGCGCGCGGGGCGCTCGACCGGGATCTGGACCCGGTCGGCCTCGACTGGCGGCGCCATCGACGGCGTCTCATAGGCGCCGTAGGGGACGATCTCGGTGCGAAGCGAACGGCGAACGCGGTCCATCTCGTCGAGCATCTGCTGCTCGAGCTCGGCGGTTCGCTCGCGCATCTTCGCCAGCTCCGCGCGGGCCCGGTCGAGCTGGGCCTCGAGCTCCAGCACCGTCTCGACGCCGGCGAGGTTGAGGCCGTGCTCCGCCGTCATCTGCTGGATGCGGCGGAGCCGCTCGACGTCCTGCTGGGAATAGAGGCGCGTGTTCTTGGGCGAACGCTGCGGGTTGATCAGCCCTCGGGCCTCGTACATCCGCAGGGTTTGGGGATGCATCTCGGCGAGCTCGGCGGCGACCGAGATCATGAAGACGCCGCGCTTGGAGTCGATGGACGTCCGGGTGGTCACGCGCCGGGTGCGCCGCGGCCTGCTGTCATCTCGAGCGGCCATCGGGATCAAACCTTTGCGCGGCCGGCGGACGCGTCACGAAGGGACTCTGCGGTGACCTGCGTGTGCCCGGAGCGGTCGAGGAGCGAGCGAGGCGGTGCCGGCGGAGCGCCCGCGTGGCATCGCCACGTGGGCGTCTTCGCCGGTGCCGAATTCGCGACGCTCATTCGGCCGCACCCGGGTGCGCGGAGGTCATCGCAGCGTCCCTCAAAAGCTGCGCCCGCGGATCGTGGTCGTTCATGTGCTTGGCGAAGTCCTCAAGCGCTTTCTTCTGATCGCGGTTCAGCTCCTGCGGAATCTCGATCTCGAGCCGGTAGTGGATGTCACCGCGGGCCTTCCCCCCGAGGCGCGGCGGGCCCTCGCCCCGCAGTCGCTGCACCGCGCCGTGGTCTGTTCCCGCGGGGACACGAATACGCTTGGTCCCATTGAGGGTGGGAACCTCGACGGTCGCCCCACCGACGGCCTCGACGATCGTGATCGGGACGGTGACCTCGAGATTGCCGTCGCCTCGCTGGCGAAAGACCGGCGAGGGAGCGACGCGCGCCACGACGTAGAGGTCGCCGGGCGGGCCACCGAGCGGGCCGTCCTCGCCCTTGCCGGCGATCCGGATCCTGGCACCGTCGCGAACGCCGGCGGGGATCTTGACCCGGTAGCGCTTCGTCTGCTGGCGCAGTCCCGAGCCGCCGCAGGTCGGGCACGGGTCCTCAATGATCTCGCCGCGACCGCCGCACTTCGAGCACGGCTGGCTGATCGAGAAAAAGCCCTGACTCTGACCCTCCACGCCGCGCCCCCCGCAGCGGTCGCAGACCTTGGGCGCGGTGCCGGGCTTGGCGCCCGATCCACCGCAGGTGTCGCAGCGCGCCTGCTTGGGCACGGCGACGGAGACCTCCGTGCCGGCCATCGCCTGGGAGAAGCTGAGCGATACCTCGGTCTGCAGGTCTCGGCCGGGCACGCCCTGCGAGGCGGGTCCCCCCCGGCGGCCGAACAACGAGGAGAAGATGTCGCCGATGTCGGAGGTGAAGCCGCCTTGGCCGCCGAAGCCGCGACCGCCACCGAAACCAGCAAACCCGCCACCGGAGTCGTACCCTCGCTTCTTCTCGGGGTCCGACAGGACGTCGTACGCCTGCTGGATCTCCTTGAAGCGCTCCTCTGCCGCCTCATCCCCGGGGTTGCGGTCGGGGTGATGCTCGCGAACCAGCTTTCGATAGGCCTTCTTGATGTCTTCGCCCGAGGCCTTGCGGTCCAACCCGAGGACGTCATAGAAGTCGCGCGCGGGCACGGCCTACTCCGCGACTACGACTCGCGCGGGGCGGATCACCTGGCCGTCGAGGCGGTAGCCGAGCTCGAGGGTCTCGGCGATGGAGCCCGGCTCGGCACCCTTTTCGGCACGTGTTGCGAGGGCCTCGTGGAGGTTGGGGTCGAAGGCCTCGCCTTTCGGGTCGTATGCCTCCACGCCGGCGCGTTCTAGCGCGGCGAGGAGATCGGAGCGCACCAACTCCACACCTTGGCGAAGAGGATCGTCCGCGGTGGCCGCGGCCAGCGCGCGGTCGAGATTGTCGATCACGGGCACGAGGTCGCGGGCGATTCCCGTCTTGCCGCGCTTGTCGGCTTCCGTGGCCTCGCGCGCCGCACGCTTGCGGAAGTTCTCGAAATCGGCGCGAGCCCGCTGGGCCAGCTCCAGGTACTCGTCGCGCTCGCGCTTGACGTCGGCAAGCAAGGCATCGAGGTCCCGCTCGACGACCTCTGGCGAGTTCCTGTCGCTATCCGAGGGGAACTCGCCATCTCCGCCTTCCGGCCGCTCTCTTTGCTCTTCCGCGACCGCCTCGACCTGTGCTTCGGTCTGTGCGGAGCTCCTGTCCTCCTCGGGACTACTCATCCACGACCTCCGCGTCGACGACCTCCTCCTCGGCTTCGGCACTCGCGCCGTTGGCAGAGGCGCCGTCGGCCGGGGCCTCGGACTCATTCTGAGCCGCCGCCTGCTGGTAGATCTGCTCGGAGACCTTGTGGAAGGCCGCCTGCAGGGCGTCCGTCTTGGACTTGATCTCCTCGACATCGGTCGACTCGAGTGCGCTCTCGACATCGGCGATCGCCTTCTCGATCTCCTCCTTGGCAGAGGCATCGACGCTTTCGCCCAGGTCCTCGAGCTGCTTGCGGGCCTGATACGCCGCGTTCTCGGCGACGTTGCGGGCCTCGGCGAGCTCGCGGGCGCGGCGGTCCTCGTCGGCGTGCGACTCGGCGTCCTTGATCATCTGCTCGACCTCGGAATCGTCGAGGCCGGATCCGCCCTTGATCTCGATCTTCTGCTCCTTGCCGGTCCCCAGGTCCTTGGCGGAGACGGCGAGGATGCCGTTGGCGTCGATGTCGAACGTGACCTCGACCTGCGGCATGCCGCGCGGAGCCGGCGGAATGCCGGTCAGCTGGAACTTGCCCAGCGACTTGTTGTAGGCCGCCATCTCGCGCTCGCCCTGGAGGACGTGGATTTCCACCGACGGCTGGTTGTCATCGGCCGTGGAGAAGATCTCCGACTTGCGCGTCGGGATCGTCGTGTTGCGCTCGATCAGCTTCGTCATCACGCCGCCCTTGGTCTCGATGCCGAGGGTCAGCGGGGTGACGTCGAGGAGCAGGACGTCCTTGACGTCGCCGGCCAGGACGCCCGCCTGGATGGCGGCGCCGATGGCGACGACCTCGTCCGGGTTGACGCCCTTGTGGGGTTCCTTGCCGGTGAGGTCGGAGACCTTCTCCTGCACGGAGGGCATGCGGGTCATCCCGCCGACGAGGACGACGTGGTCGATGTTGGGCGCGCCCGCGTCGGACAGAGCCTGCTTGACGGGCGAGACGACGCGGTCGAGCAAATCCGCCGTCAGCTCGTTCAGCTTCGCGCGGGTCAGCTTCATCTCCAGGTGCTTGGGCTGGCCGTCGACCGCCGTGATGAACGGCAGCGAGATCGACGTGTCCTGAGCGGCGGACAGCTCGATCTTGGCCTTTTCGGCTGCCTCGTAGAGGCGCTGGAGCGAGTTCTTGTCGGCGGAGAGGTCAACTCCCTGGTCGCGCTTGAACTCTGCGACCAGCCACTCGACGATGGCCTTGTCCCAGTTGTCGCCGCCGAGGTGATTGTCGCCGGCGGTCGACTTCACCTCGAAGACTCCGTCGCCGATCTCCAATACCGACACGTCGAACGTGCCGCCGCCGAGGTCGAAGACGAGGATCGTCTGGTCGGTCGCCTCCTTGTCGAGCCCGTAGGCAAGGGCCGCCGCGGTGGGCTCGTTGATGATGCGCTTGACCTCCAGGCCGGCGACCTTGCCGGCGTCCTTGGTCGCCTGGCGCTGATCGTCGTTGAAGTAGGCCGGAACCGTGATCACGGCCGAGTCGACGGTGTCGCCGAGCTTCGCCTCGGCGTCTGCCTTCAGCTTCTGGAGGATCATCGCCGAGAGCTCGGGCGGAGAGTGCTGCGTGCCACGCACGTCGACGCGCACGTCGCCGTTCGGTCCCGCCTCGACCTTGTAGGGGACGATCGTCTCCTCCTCCTTCACCTCGGCCTCCTTGCGGCCCATGAAGCGCTTGATCGAGAAGATCGTGTTCTCCGGGTTCATCACCGCCTGGCGCTTCGCGACCGTCCCGACGAGGCGCTCGCCCGAGTCGGTGAACGCCACGACGGACGGCGTGGTGCGCCCGCCCTCGGCGTTCTCGAGCACCGTCGGCTCGCCGCCCTCGAGCACCGCCACGCACGAGTTGGTCGTGCCCAGGTCGATGCCAATTGTCTTTGCCATGAAGTTTCTCCTTGTCTAACTCAAACTATGGAAATCTAAGCGCCAAGGTAGCAGATCTACGCCTGCGGTTCAAGCCTTAGCGGCCTGAGCGCGCCTGGCACAAAAGCGCGCACGCAAACGCCTAAAGGGGTCAGACCCCCGCGCGAAACACCACCTAAAGGGGTCAGACCCCTTTGGTTACGTTGGGTTCAGCCCGAGGAGCCGCTCGAGCTCGGGCTGGAGCTCATCAGGCACCTGGTCGATGCGGCCGTGACCGGGCCGGCCGGCTGCGCCTGCCCGCCGCTCGACGTCGCCGGCGGCGCGTCGCCGACGTAGTTCAGGTTGCGGGCGACGAAGCTGGAAACGACCACGGCCTCGTCTCCGGTGAGGATGCCCCTCGGCATCCGGCCGCCGATCCCGTTCAGCACGGCGTTCAGCACTCGGCTGCAGTTGCCGTCGACCGAATCCTGCGACTTCGTCGCGCTGCCGGCGAGAAGCACGTCGAGGTTCGGGCCGAGCACGCCGTCGGTGCCGCCCGCCGCGAGCGTGTGGCACGCGCCGCAGTTGGTCTGGAAGAGCTCCTGCCCCTGCTGGTCGGACGCGGGGATCGGCTTGGCTGCCGCGCCCTCGGTGCCCTTCGACTGTAGGGCCCAGAACGGAATGACGATCGCGAAGACGATCGCGAAAGTCCCGAATATCTGCCAGGCGCGCTTGCTCATGAGACGTGGCGCCACGGCCCGGAGCCGCGGCGCGCAGATACTAAGTCACGCCGCGCCCGCGCCGTCGCGCAGCGAGCGGAAGTAGGGGCACATCCGCCGCAGCGCGCATTCGCCGCAGCGTGGTCGCGGCCGGCACACGCGGCGACCGTGGGTGATCAGGTTGATGTGGAACTCGTAGGCATCCTCTGGATCGACGAGCCTGAGCATCTCGTCGTGCTCTTCCTCGAACGACGCCCCGGGACGAAAGAGGCCGAGCCGCCCACCGACCCTGTGGACGTGGACGTCGACCGGGATCTCCGGCCGGCCGAGCGCGAACATCATCACGCAGGCGGCGGTCTTGCGCCCGACTCCGGGAATCGAAGTGAGGAACCCGAGCGCCTCCTCGCGAGGGGCGTCGGCAAGCCAGTCGAGGGTCGGCTGTCCCGCATCCTCCGGAAGCTCGCGAAGCGCCGCCTGGATCCGCGGGCCCTTGATGTTCGCGAGGCCGCCCGGGCGGATCGCCTCGATGACCTCCTCGACGGGCGCGTCGCGTACGTCCTCCCACCGCGGAAAGCGCTCCCGGAGGCGGTCGTAGGCGCGGTCGCGATTGGTGTCGGACGTCGTCTGCGAGAGGATCGTGCGGACGAGCTCGGCGATCGGGTGCCCATGGGGGTGGTTGACGGGGCGGCCATAGAGCTCGCGGAGCCGATCGCGGATCGCGCGAACGCGGCGGCGATCGGGCCGGCGCCAGCCCGCGCTACCTCGAAGCTGCCTCGCCGCTGCCACACGGCCAGGATATGTTCTGCCACCGTGGCCGAGATTCAGGAGAGATACGTCCAGGTCGGTTCACTGCGGACCTTCGTTCGCGAAACCCCGGGCGAGGGCATTCCGACCGTCTTCGTCCACGGCAATCCGACGAGCTCGACGGACTGGGTGCCCTTCCTCGAGCGGCTAGACGGCAGGGCGCTCGCGCCGGACCTTCCCTGCTTCGGGCGCTCGGAGCGTCCGCGGCGGCGGCGCTTCGACCCGACCATGTACGGATACGCCGATTTCGTCGAGCGCTTTTTGAATGCGCAGGCAATCGATCGCTACTCGCTCGTCGTCCACGACTGGGGAGTCGTCGGCCTGATGGCGGCGCTTCGGCACCCCGAGCGCCTCGAGCGCCTCGTCGTCATCAACGCCGTCCCTCTGCTCCCCGGCTATCGCTGGCACTGGGTGGCGCGGATCTGGCGCCGGCGGATCGTTGGCGAGCTCGCCAACGCGACGGCGACCGAGCGCGCAACCCACGTTCAGATGCGTCAGGCCCGGCCCGGCCTGAAGCCCATGCCGGAGGGATTCGTGGAAGAGCTCTGGCCCCTCTGGGACCGCGCGACCCGCCGGGCGGTGCTCCGCCTGTATCGCTCGGCCGATTCCGACGAGCTAGCAGCAGCAGGCCTTCACCTCGACCGGCTCGCCTGCCCGGCGCTTGTCGTGTGGGGGCAGAAGGACCCCTACCTTCCGGCGAAGTTCGGCCGGGCTTACGCGGAGCGCCTTCCCGGCTCGAAGCTCTTCGAGGTCTCCGAAGCGGGGCATTGGCCGTGGATCGATGCGCCCGGGATCGTCGAGAGGGTGACCGGGTTCCTGCAGTCCTAGGAAAGCTCCTTGATCCGCCGTTTACAATCTCGCAACTTCATGTCTCGGCCGTTCCGCTCGATTCGATCCCGGCTGCCGCATGGCTTCCCGGACGCGCTCAGGCAGGTTCTCCTGTTTGCGGCTGCGTACGGCCTCTACCAGCTGGTGCGGGGCATCGTCCACGGCGAGCAGGCCGTGGCGTTCGCGAACACTCAGCACATCGTCCACATCGAGCGCTCGCTGGGCGCGTTCTTCGAGCCCGGCCTCCAGCAGGCTCTGCTTCCCCACCGCTGGATCATCGACGCCGCCGACTTCATGTACCTGAACAGCCACTTCGTGCTGACGTCGTCGTTTTTGATCTGGCTCTACATGCGCCGCAACGCCAACTTCTACTTCGTGCGGAACATGTTCATGGTGGCGATGGGGTTGGGCCTGGTGGGCTACGCGCTGTTCCCCGCCGCGCCGCCGCGGATGCTTACTTCGCTCGGGTTCACCGACACAGTCGCCTCGGTGGCGCACGTCAACGACAACTCGTCGATCTCGAACGTCTTCGTGAATCAGTACGCCGCCGTTCCTTCGATGCACGTTGCCTTCGCGCTTTTGATCGGCGTACCAGGCTCCCTCATGTGCCGCTCGCTGGGCGCCCGGCTGTGGTGGTCGGCCTACCCGATGCTGGTCTTCTTCGTAATCGTGGTCACCGCAAACCACTTCTGGTTCGACGCCGCCTGCGGAGCTGCGGTGGCCTGCATGGGCGCGGTGACGGCCACCCAGCTCGGCCGCCTGCGGCCCGAGGCATGGTCCTGGCGCGAAGCGCCGGGCGAACTCACGGCCTGAGCGATAGCGTCCTCCTCATGGAGAGCGGCGCCCCCGGCGAGCTTCGCGACGTCCGCACGGCCGCCGAGCTTCGCGGATTCGCACGCAACCGGCTGATCGACTCGCGGTTGACGCCGAATGCCATCTCGATAACCGGGTTCGTGCTGAACGTAGTCGCCGCGGCGCTGTTGATCGACCGCCTCTTCTTCTGTGCCGGAGTCGCCTTTATCGTCGGCTCGGTCATGGACACGCTCGACGGGCGCTACTCGCGCATGTCCGGCAAGGGCACGCAATTCGGCGCATTCCTCGACTCCACCCTCGACCGCGTCGAGGAGGGAGTCGTCCTCACCGCCGCGGCGTGGTACTTCGCTGACACCGGCGACCAAGTGGCAGCGGCGGCCTGCGTGGCCGCCGTCGTCGGGTCGCTGATGGTCTCCTACACGCGCGCCCGCGCAGAGGCTCTCGGCGTGGAGTGCAAGGTCGGAATCGCCACGCGTCCGGTGCGAGTGGTCGTCCTCTCGGTGGGGCTTGTGTTCGCAAAGGGCGCTAGCCTTGGGAACTTCGAGCTGCTCGCTCCAATGATCTACGTGATGGTTGGATTGACCGCCTTCACGGTCTTTCAGCGCGTCTGGCACGTGCGGCGAGAGTTGATTTTGCTCGAATCGATGTAACCAGGGTGTGAGTCGGGCATATATTCGATTCCCCACCCTCGCGAGGAGGCTTGCGCACGCATGAACACGGAAAACGGACACACGGCCAACGGGTCCAGCGCAAACGGCAGGCACGTCGACGACGGCCGGGTGCGCGTCGCGATCGTCGGCGTAGGTAACTGCGCCAACAGCTTCATCCAGGGCGTCACCTACTACAAGGACGCCGACCCGGCCGAGCAGGTCCCGGGGCTCATGCACGTCGACCTCGGCGGCTACCACGTCCGCGACATCGAGTTCGTCGCCGCGTTCGACATCGACGCGGAGAAGGTCGGCAAGGACCTCTCCGAGGCGATCTGGTCGGGCCAGAACGACACCATCAAGTTCGCCGACGTCGCCCACGTTGGCGTCGAGGTGCACCGCGGCATGACCGGGGACGGCCTCGGCAAGTACCTCAAGCAGAAGATCAAGAAGGCGCCGGGCGAGACCGCCGACATCGTCGGCATCCTCAAGGAGACGAAGGCCGACGTCCTCGTCTGTTATTTACCCGTCGGATCCGAGCAGGCCACCAAGTGGTACGTCGAGCAGGCGCTCAAGGCCGGCGTCGGCTTCGTCAACTGCCTTCCCGTCTTCATCGCCCGCGAGGACTATTGGGACGAGCGCTTCCAGAAGGCGGACCTACCGATCATCGGCGACGACATCAAGTCGCAGGTCGGCGCCACGATCGTCCACCGCCAGCTCGCCCGCCTTTTCCACGAGCGCGGTGTGCAGCTCGAGCACACCTCGCAGCTGAACGTCGGCGGCAACATGGACTTCTTCAACATGCTCGAGCGCGAGCGCCTCGACTCGAAGAAGATCTCAAAGACCAACGCCGTCACCTCGGTGATGGGCACGGAGCTCCCCGAGCGCGACGTCCACGTGGGCCCGTCCGACTACGTGCCGTGGCTGACCGACCGCAAGTGGGCGCACATCCGCCTCGAGGGCAGGGCCTTCGGCGACGTTCCGCTGACCGCCGAGTTGAAGCTCGAGGTCTGGGACTCGCCCAACTCGGCCGGCGTCGTGATCGATGCCGTGCGCCTCATCAAGCTAGCGCTGAACAACGGCATCGCGGGCCAGCTCGACGGACCGTCCAGCTACCTGATGAAGTCCCCGCACACGCAGCGCCCCGACGACGAGGCACGCACACAAACCGAGGACTTCATCGCTAAGCACGCGCGCAAGCCCGCGGGCGAGCGCGCACAGAAGCTGGCAGCCGAGAGTTGATCTGAGGGGCTGAGCCTCCCCTGCGCGAGCCGGGCCCGGTTCCTGCTGCTCAGCAGGGGTTGCCGGTGAATCCGGCCTGTGACTCGCCGGCGACGATGTCGCCAGGCGTCGCCACGCGCAGCGCGCGGAAGGTCGAGCCGTGACCGTCGGTGGCGACCTCGTCGAGGAAGACCACACGGCCGATGTTGTTGGACTGCTCCTGACGCATATCCTGCGGCGGTGCCGCCTGAGCGCCTGCGGATCGCCCACGTCACGCCCCACACCTGGGGGCCGTACAACGAGGTGAACGAATTCGTCGGCCACGCCGCCGCCGAGCTCGCCGGCCGGCACGAAGTGGTCGTCGCGGCGCCGTCCGACTCGCGTGCGGCGATCAGGGCGTCGCGGGCGGCGATCCGCGAGATCCGAGCCGGCGGGCGTTCTGGCGCCTTTACGGGATGGCGCGGAGAGCGCGCCGGCGACGCCCCTGTGCTGGCGGTCGGCCAAGGGATTCCGCTGCCGCGTGGGCCCCGGCCGCGCGCCGCGCCGGTGCCGCTGGACCTGAGCCGGACGGTTGAGGAGCTGCTCACCGCCGTGGCCTTCGACGTCGTGCACGTGCACGACCCCTACGCGCCGAGCGCATCGTCCATCGCCCTGCGGCATTCGCGCTCGCTCAACGTGGGGAGCTTTCACGAGCCCACCGAGCGCGTCCTGTCGACCCAGGTCGCGCGGCCGCTGGTCGAGATCTTCTTCGGCCGGCTCGACGCCCGCACGGCCTCTAGCGCCGCAACGGGGCAGCTGCTCGAGCGCTATTTCCCCGGTGCCTACTCGCTGGTCGAGCCCGGCAGCGGCGGGCGGGCGGCAACCTGGCCGGGTTCACCGGAGACCGGGAACCGACGACCGGCGCGGATTGCCTTCTGCGCTGTAGAGGAACGCGGAGCGATGCGCCTGTTCCTGCGCGCGCTGCGCCGGCTGGGACCCGAGAACGAGTGGGAGGCGACGATCTGGCTGCAAGCGGGCGACCCGCCGCCGTCGCGACTGGCGAAGTCGGTTCGTGATCGCATTCACATCACCGGCCCCCACGAGCTCGAGCCCGCCGAGCTGATCGCGGCCGCCGACGTCGTCGTGCTGGCATCGGGCGGGCCGCACACGGCGCCGTCGCTGATCCGGGAGGGGCTGGCCGCCGGCACCAGGGTGGTCGCGTCGCGAACGCCCGTCTACGCCGAAGCCTTGGGCGACGGCGAGCTCGGAGCCCTCTTTCCCGCAGGTGATGCGATCACGCTGGCGGGGCAGCTCGAACGCGCCCTGGGCGGGCGGACCCGGCCGGCGCGCCGCCCGGGCGGGCGCACGTGGGCGGAGGTGGGCTCCGAGCTCGACGTCATCTACCGGCGGATCGCCGCCCGCCGCCACGACCCGGCGGGCGACGCCGCGACCCGGCGGCGAATCGCGCGCCGGCGGACGATCGACATCGACCTCCATATGCACACCGACCACTCCCCCGACTGCGCCACCCCGGTCGAGGTGCTGCTGGAGACCGCGAAGGACCGGGGACTGGGCGCGATTGCGATCACCGACCACAACGAGGTCTCAGGGGCCCACGCCGCCAGGGAGGTCGCCGAACGCATCGGCGGGATCAAGGTGATCGTGGCCGAGGAGGTGAAGACCGCGGAGCAGGGCGAGGTGATCGGCCTGTTTATCGAGGAGAAGATCCCGAGGGGCCTGACCATGGCCGAGACGATCGCCGAGATCCGGCGCCAGCGCGGGCTCGTCTACGTCCCCCATCCGTTCGACCGCCTCCACTCGGTTCCCGACTACGAGCACCTGCTCGACATCGTGGAGGAGATCGACATCCTCGAGGTGTTCAACCCGAGGGTCGCGCTCACGGCCTTCAACGAGGAGGCGGAGCGGTTTGCCTCCAAGTACCGGATCGTCCCGGGCGCCGGCTCCGACAGCCATGTGGCTCAGGGCCTCGGGAGCGTCCGGATCCGCGTCCACGACTTCGAGGGGCCCCAGGAGTTCCTCGAGGCGATGCGCGACGCCGACATCGTCCGCAAGCACAAGAACCTCGTCTACGTGCAGGCGCTCAAGTTCATCCAGACGAGAGGCAAGCGCTGATGCAGCCTGGAGGACCCGAGGAGACCCCGTCAAAGAAGGCAGTCCCCCCGCGGACGGGACTGCCCATGCCGATTACAGACGATGAGATCAAGGAGAAGTACCTCGAGCGCGCGATTCGCGAGCTCAACCACCTGACCCGCCGCCTCCAGGAGTGCTCCCATTGCCCCCGCGGCAACCTGATGCCGGTGCTCGGCTCCGGGCATCCGCAGGCCGACATCTTCCTGCTGAAGTTCGCCCCGGCGGCGTCGGAGGTGGAGGAGGGCGTTGCCTTCTACGGCCGCGCCGGCAATGCGCTGATGAAAGCCTTCAAGCGGCTCGGGATCGACCCCCTCGCCGTCTACGGGACCCTCTGCGTGAAGTGCCCGGTGGCCGACCCCTCACTTGCCCACGCCGAATGTGTCGACCGGGTGATCGAGGAGCTCGCGATCGTGCAGCCGCGCTGCGTCGTGGTGATGGGACCCGACGCCCTCCAGACCTTGAACGACCTCGATGTGCCCCTGGGGCGGGAACTGGAGCCGAAGCTCGGCGAGATTCAGAAGCTGACGCCGTCGATCGACGCAATCTTCGTTCCCGACATCGACCTCTCGCTCGATTCCGAGGGCTCCAAGCGGGAGTTCTGGCGCGCGCTGCGCGTGCTCGGCGATTGGTACGCCGACCTGCCGCCCTACTAGGGCGCGACGGTGAGCGTGACTTGGTGAGCGCCGCGCGCACGGCGCAGATGCAGGTGGCGCGCACCAGGCTTCGACGTCACCTTCGCGCCCTGGACTTGAACGCGGTACCCGTGCCGGTAATGCAGGTGCGGGACGTAGACGACGCTCTCGACCCGCCGCGGCAGACGCTTGCCTGAGGGCGAGCGAGTCGCGTAGCTCAACGTGAACTCGTTGCTGTCGCGGTCATAGGCGTAGGACTTCGGCGTGCCCGCGACGGCCTGCGGGTAGGGCCGCTCGAGCGCGGCCAGCTTCGTCCGGAACACGTTCGTGCCGCGCGGCGCCTTCTTCGGGTCGCGGACCAGCGCCTGGGTGTCGCCCGGCCCGCTGGTGGTGGGGTCGCTGCAGCCGCAGTAGTGCCACCACTGCCACGAGAGCATCGCCGCGTCGGAGCGATCGACCATCCTCTCGATCGTGGGGATATCGTCGGTGGCGCCAAACTCCGACATCAGGAATGGGTCGCCGTTGGCCTTGGCCCGCGCCTTGGCGTTGTCCACGGTGAGCTGCTCCTCCGTCCCGCACGGCGGGTCGGCGGTGCCCGTGAGGCAGTAGTCGTGGAAGTTGAAGCCGACATTGCCGCCCTTGGGGCTGACCGTTGCGTAGGCGGTGCCGGAGTTGGCCGTGACCACCGGCTCGTACCAGACCATGTGACGGCGGTCGGCCTTGCGGATCGCCGTGGTCACCTTCTGCTCGAGCTCCGCGAGCGGGCCCTGCTCAAAGGCCGGACAGCCCGTCGGGCTCAAGCACGTGGCGAAGATGCTGCCGGGCCAGGGCTCGTTGATCGGGTCGTAGCCCATCACGTACGCGCTGCTCGAGAACGTCTTCGCAACGTGACGCCAAGCGGAGGCGTAGCGCTCCTGCAGACCAACGCCGCCGGGGCCCTTTGCGTCGCTCCAGAGGCTGTCCCAAGAGGCGTTCTCGCCAGGGCTCGTCAGGTAGGTGCCGGGGAATCCGGTGAGGGGCTCGGCCGGCTTTCCGTTGTCGAGCACCGCCCAGGCCGGGAAGCCCTCGCCGGTGAACTTCTCGTTGTAGAGGTCCTGGTGGAAGTCGAAGAGGGTGTAGATGCCGTGCTGTGCGAGGACCGCATGGGTTCGAATTATTTGATTCAGGTAGCCCTGATCAATTCGACCGGGCTTGGGCTCGAGCCCGGCAAAGATCACGCCGAGCCGAACCGAGTTGAATCCGTGGTGTGCGAGGAACCTGGCGTCGGCGTTGTTGAAGCCGGCCGCTTCCGGGGTGTAGGGCGGCAGCTTGTAGACCATGTTCACGCCGTGCGTGATGACCGTCCGCCCCGCGGAGTCGACCGTCCAGCGGCCCTGCTGCTTGAGCGAGTGGGGGGCGGCCTGGGCCGTCGAGCACGCGAGCGCAAGCACGGCGACGAGGGCACAGAAAGAGAACCGGCGCACGCGCGAACCGTACTGCTCGCGCGCGCACCGGAGTGCTGCCGGAGCCGCCGTCCAGGCGGGAATCACGGTCAGTTCGCGGGTGCTGCCGCCTCGGCCACCGCGGTCATGTCCTCGAGCGTGGCGCTGGCGAGGCCTCGCACCACGGTCAGGTCGAGAGCTTCGTAGTCCTCGAGTGCCTTCTGCGCGCGCCCGGAGTCGGCGGCGGCGATCCCCACCGTTCCCTCCGGCTCCTCGAGCCGCGCGAAGTGGTTGCGGTAGCCGTCGTGGAGGTTGCGGTAGAAGGACTCCTCCTTGGCCAGGCGATCGCGGGCGTCCGGCCCGACTGCCGTGCGGACGTAGCCGAACACCGGAGGAGCCTCGCGACCGGCCTGACGCGCTCCCTCCTCGACGTGCTCGCGGGCGCTCGTCGCGAAAGCCGGCGTCATCCAGTTGAAGAACACGCCGTCGAGCTCCGCGCCCGCAAACTCGCACATCTTCGGGCCCATCGCCGCCAGCACGAGCCGGATTCCGCCAAGGGCCTCGCGAAGCACAGGCAGGGCCTCGCGCATCGCGGTCAGCGGCTTGCGCGAGAACCCCGCGCCCACGCCCAGCCACAGGCGCTCGGGGTCAAGGCCGAGCCTGTCGACATGGGACGCAATGTCGGCGGGCTCGTGGCGGTCGAGCGCCATCACGGCCACCCCCAGCTCGACATCGGGAGCGGCCTCGGCAAACACCTTCAGGGTTTCGAGGCCCAGAGCGCCCGGGTGGTCGTTGGACCACATCGAGCCGTATCCGAGCTCGGCGCATCCCGCGGCGAGCGGCCCCGCGACATCGGGATCGAGCCCCGCGGCAACCCCGAACCCGCGGCTCACGACTTCTCCAGCAGGGCGACGCACTCCACGTGGGGGGTCTGGGGAAACATGTCGACGGCCCGCACGCGGGTCAGCCTATAACCGGCCTCCGCCAGCTGGGACGCGTTGGGGGCGAGGGTCGTTGGATTGCAGGAGACGTAGACGATTCGCGGGGCTTCGCATTCGATCACCCGCCTGACCACCTTCTTCGACAGGCCGGCGCGGGGCGGGTCGACCACGATCACATCGGGCCTGCCCGCCTCGTCCAGAAGCGGTCGCGCCGACGTGCGAACGTCGCCGGAGAAGAAGCGGGCGTTCTCGATGCCGCTGAGCCTCGCGTTGTGCTCGGCGTCGGCAATGGCCGCGCTCACCATCTCGACCCCCCAGACCTCTCCGGCAGAGCCGGCCAAGGACAGGCCGATCGTCCCGATGCCGCAATAGAGGTCGAAGACGCGCTCACGGCCTGTGAGGCCCGCGTACTCACGGGCGATGCCATAGAGCGCCGAGGCCATCTTCGTGTTGGTCTGCAGGAAGGCGGTGTGGGACACGCGCAGCTCGAGATCGCCGATCCGCTCGGCGAGGTGCTCGGAGCCGAGCACGCCCGTCGGCCCGTCGGTGCTGCTCGACGGCGGTTCGACCACGGTGTGGAGGTCAACCGGTGGCCGCGGCAGCGAGTCGGGAGCTGTGACGAGGCGCGTCTGGAGCTGACCGGTCGCGATTCCCTCGCGCACAACGAGGTTTCTCAGGACCCCTTTTCGAGCGCGGCCATCGTAGGCGGCGAGGCCTTCCTCCCGAGCCCAGTCGCGGACCGAGTTGCGGGCGCTGTTGTTCGCGGCCGACGCCAGATGGCAGTCGTCGACATCCACCACATCGGCCCAGCTGCCGCGCCGGTGAAAGCCGAGCGCGAGGTCGGCGCCGGCCCCGCCGAATGAGTACTCGAGCTTGTTGCGATAGCGCCACGGCTCGAGCGCGGGAACGATCGGCTCGGCCTCGAAGCCCTCGACGCCGCCGATCCTCGAAAGCGCCTCGCTCACCTGGCGCTCCTTCTCGGCGGCCTGGAGTGCGTACGGCATGACCTGCCAGGCCGCTCCGGGACACGGCTCGCCGCCGTGCACGCAAGTTGCATCGAGGCGGTCCGGCGCGCCGCGAACGACCTCGACCACCGTCGCCTCGGCGAACGCGCGCTTCGAGCGTCCAATCCGGGCGCGTACGCGATCGCCCGGAATGGCGCCGGCCACGAACACCACATAGCCCTCGAGCCGCCCAACGCCTCGCCCGCCCTGGGCAAGGGAGTCGATCTCGATCTCGATCTCGTCGCCACGAGCGGGGCGGCTGCGCGCAGGGGTTTGGGTTGCTTCCACGCCTCTATCGTGGCAGGGGATGCTGCTGTCTGCCGACGACTACCGGGCCGAGGCCGAGCTCTTCATCGAGGCGATCTCACGCGAGCACTACCTCCATCTCGCCGGCCACAAGCCGACGCTGGAGCTGGACGCGATCTATAGCCGCCACCCGGGGCTGTTCACGCGCGAAGCGGTGGAGTCCCTGCGCGCCGATCCCTCCGATCGCCACCTGCTGATGTTCGCCTTCGACGGCCTCCTCGGAAACCAGTCGAGCGAGCTCGAAGAGGAGCTCGCTCGACTCGAGGCGACCCTGGAGGTCGAGGCCGACGGCGAGAGGATCGGCTTCCGACAGGTCGCTGTGGCGATGGCGAACGAGGCGGACACCGGCCGCCGGGCGGCGCTGGAAAGCGCTCGGGATGCGCTGGCCGCCGACAAGCTCGATCCACTCCATCGCGAGGTTCTCGAGCGCTCCCACCAGCTCTGCCGTGACCTGGGCTGGAAGGGTTACGCGTCGGCGTACGCCGACCTGAGGGCGCTGGACTTCGACGGCCTCGCACGGCAGACGCGCAACTTCCTTGCGAGGACCGACTCGGGCTACGCCGACGTCGTCGACCCCGAGCTCGATCGTGTTGGCGTGCCCGCGCTCGGGAAGCTTCGCCGCTCCGACCTGCCGCGCTTGTTTCGGGCCGACCATCTCGACGGGCCGTTCGCGGCCGCGCGGATGGTGCCGGCCCTGCGCGAGACGCTCGCCGGCATCGGAATCGACCTCGATGCCCAGGCGAACGTCACGCTCGACGCCGACCCGCGGCCGACCAAGTCGCCACGCGCCTTCTGCTCGACGCCCCGGGTTCCCGAAGAGATCTACCTGGTGGTCGCGCCGGTCGGCGGACGCAGCGACTTCGACGCTCTCTTTCACGAAGCCGGGCACACCGAGCACTACGCCCACGTCGATCCGTCGCTCGCGTTCGAGCATCGCCATCTCGGCGACAATGCCGTCACCGAGTCGTTCGCATTCCTGGTGGAGCAGCTCGTCTCGGAGCCGGCCTGGCTCGAGGACGTGCTCGGCGTGGAAGACGCGACGGACTCGGTGGCCCACGCGCGCGCCGCGAAGCTCGTGATGCTGCGCCGCTACGCGGCCAAGCTCGACTACGAGCTGGAGCTCCACGCTCCCTCGCCGGATTGGGCGGCCATGCCCGCACGCTACGCGGATCTCCTCGGCGGCGCGACTCGCATCAACTGGCCGCGGGCGAGCTGGCTGAGCGACGTCGACGGCGGTTTCTATGTCGCCTGCTACCTGCGCGCCTGGGCTCTCGAGACCCACTGGCGGACCGCGCTGCACGAGCGCTTCGGCGAGCGCTGGTACACGGTCCCAGACGCGGGGGACTGGCTGCGCCGGCTCTGGCGGGAGGGCCAGCGGCTGGACGCCGAAGATCTCCTCGAAGCGACCCTCGGCGAGGAGCTCAGCTTCGACCGGCTCGCGAGCGAGCTAACCGAAACCGTGGCGTAGTCCGAGAATTACTACCTACTTGAGGAGCTTCTCGACTTCGTCGAGGATGCTCTTGCGGACCTTGCCGCGCTTCTCCTGGGTGCGAACCTTGCGCAGGTCGGCCTTGGTCAGGTCGCGAAGCCGGCGCTTGACCTGCGGGGCCGTGAGGTTGTCGTAGCCGGCGATCGGCGTTGATCCCGCAACGCCGGCTCGGCGGCGAAGGGTGTCGGCACGCGCCAAGGGGCCATCTGAGGCATCGCGGGCTGCGCGGCCGACACGGCCGGCTGCGCGTTCCACGCGCTTGCGGGTAGGCGCCACGCGGGTCTCGACATCCTTCATGCGCGCGTCGACCTCCTTGCGGGCGTCGCGCAGGAGGTTCTCGAGATCCTTCAAGAGGTCCTCACGCGCCTTGCGGCTGCGCTCGATCAGGTTGGAGACAAGCTCGTTGGCGTCGCCGCGAGTCATGCGGCCACGCTTGACGGCATCATCGACGACCTCCTGGATGCGATCGCGCGAGATGGTGACGCTGCGATCGAGAGCGTCGCGGAACGCCTGAACGCTCTTGTCGGCTCCTACCGAGGAACGTGAGGTCGGCTTTCTGCGGGTGCTCGAGGTCTTGCGCGCCGTGCTCTTACGCGCTCCGGACTTCGCCTTGGACGTCGGCTTCTTCGCGGCCATCGAGTTGTTCCTTCCGGTCGGTCGATCGATCCTGTGCGGAGCCTATCCGCAGCGGCGCCCCACGAGTACCCGTATTCGCGAATCGCACGTCACTGTGCAGGCAGAGCGAAGGCGGCTTCCACGGGCGCATGATCGGATAGGCGGATCGCCCGCCGGCCCGACGGGATCTCGCGCTCCTGCGGCTCCCAGGCGCGTGGGGGTTGGACGACCTCAGCGTCGCGGACGAGGATGTGGTCGATCGCCTGCGCGGTGGTGGGTTCCCGAAAGCCCTCGGCTGCCAGCTCGTCGAAGAGGTCCGAGCGCGCGGGGCGCAGGTTGAGGTCGCCGCCGATGATCAGCGGCGCCCCGGCGGCGAACGCCGTCGCTGCGACGGCGGCCGTGCGAACGTCTTCCTCCGCGCGAAGGGGAGCCTGGCTCGCATGTAGGTTGGCGACGCGGAGGCCCGATGCAAGCCTGGTGAGCACCACGACCCGGCGCTCGGGCAGGCGGCGAAGGACGAACGAACGCCGCTCGAGGATCGGCGTTCCGCGCACCAGCGTGAGATTGCAGCCTCCCTCCCAGGAGGCGATCAGGTCGGGGTTTCGCCCGGCGAGCCACTGGGTCGCCGGCAGCAGCCAGTTGCGCGAGGTGAGCACGCGGTGCGCTTCGGCCTGCGTCGCCTCGGCCAGCGGTCTGGCGAAGCGCGGCGGGCACTCCTGAAGCAGCGCGATATCCCACTCCACAGCGGCGAGAACCCGGGTGAATTCGCCGAGGAGGTCGCGATTGACCTGCTCATGCGTCGCGTTTCGCTTCGGCCGTCCGGTGAGGCGGGAGCGCCAGTTCGACAGCCCCGGATCGGGCGGCGCGTCCCGTCCGTGGAACAGGTTCCAGGTGATCACGCGGATCTGAGGCATCGCTCGGGTTCAAACACCAATTGCGGCCGCCTTCGACGGCCTTACCTGCGGCTTTCGGGGCTAAAGCCCCTCACTATCATCACCTGCTTCCCATGGCTCGGCATTTCCTCACCGGAACGGAGCTCGACCGCTCGGAGCTGGAGGCTCTGCTCGCGAGAGCAGCTGAGCTGAAAGCGGGGCGGGCCGGGCGGGCGGGTGCCGATGCCCTCGCGGGGCAGACCGTCGCGCTCTTCTTCGAGAAGCCGTCGACGCGGACCCGCGTGTCGTTTCAGGTCGCGGTCACCGAGCTCGGCGGAAGCCCGTTGCCCTTGCGAGCAGACGAGCTCCAGCTCGGTCGCGGCGAGTCGATCGGCGACACCGCCCGGGTGCTGTCGCGCTACGTGCACGGAATCGTGATTCGCTCGGGATCGCAGGAGACCGTGGAAGAGCTCGCCGCCGGGGCCGAGGTGCCGGTCATCAACGGGCTCACGCCCCTCCATCACCCCTGCCAGGTCCTGGCTGACCTGCTCACGCTGCGCGAGCGCTTCGGCAGGCTCGACGGACTGCGCCTCGCATATCTGGGCGATGGCAACAACGTTGCCCGATCGCTGGTGCTGGTGGGCGGCGTTGCCGGCGTGGAGGTCGTGGTCGCGGCCCCGGAGGGTTACCGGCTGGAGGACGGGATGGGCGCGAGCCAGACCGCGGACCCGGCAGAGGCGGTCGCCGGCGCCGACGCCCTCTACACCGATGTCTGGGTGAGCATGGGCGACGAGGCCCAGGCCGATGAGCGGCGGGCGGCACTGGCCCCGTTTCAGCTGAGCGAGGAGCTCTTGGCGAAGGCCAGGCCCGGGGCGGTCGTCCTGCACTGCCTGCCGGCGCACCCCGGGGAGGAGATCACCGAAGGCGCGCTCTACGGGCCCGCATCCGCGGTCTTCGACCAGGCCGAGAACAGGTTGCACGCCCAGAAGGCGTTGCTCGAGCTTTTGCTCGGCTGACGAGCGCCCCGACAACCGGGCGGAACGGGGCCAGCGATCGGCATCAGCCGGCGCCGGAGAGCAGACCATGCGCCGGCCGCGCACCGCGAGCGCCGGCGGGTCCCGGGGTAGGCGTGCCTGCCTAGACTTCGACGGCGCGGCCCCGTCGTCCAGTGGTCAGGACATCAGGTTTTCAACCTGGGAACGCGAGTTCGATTCTCGCCGGGGCTACTTCGCACGGACGAACGTCCCGCATACCCCCTACAGGGTGGGTCTCCGGGACGTTCATGTGTGGGCGGTAGCCTCAGCGGGCGTGCAGCCCGAGATTCACCTTGGCGGGATCACCCTGCAGACCTTCGGGATCTGCTTCGCGCTCGCGTTCGTTGCCGCCGGGGCGGTCGTCGCCCGCCGGCTTCGCGAGCTCGGCAAGCCCGCCGACTGGGCGTACGAGATCTCCCTCGCGGCGATCGCCGGCGGCGTCATCGGCGCGCGCCTTTATTTCATCGTCGACAACTACGACGCCGTCAAGCACGACCTCCTGGGCAACCTGTTCTCCGGCTCCGGCCTGGTCTGGTACGGAGGCGCGATCGGCGGCGCGATCGGAGTCTGCCTCTGGGCCTGGCGGCGGGGGATGTTCAACGCCGTCCTCCTCGACCTCTGCGCCGCACCCCTCGCGGTGGGGTACGCCATCGGCCGCATCGGCTGCCAGCTCTCCGGCGACGGCGACTACGGCGAGGCCTGGGATGGCCCGTGGGCGATGGCCTATCCGAACGGCACGGTCCCCACACACCAGACTGTCCACCCGACGCCCATCTACGAGACGCTCGCGATGGGCCTGGTCGCCTACCTCCTGTGGCGCCTTCGCGACCGCTACCGCCCGGGGATCCTCTTCGCCATCTACCTGGTCCTCGCCGGCCTCGAGCGTCTTCTCGTGGAGTTCATCCGCCGCAACCCCGACGTCGCGCTCGGCCTCACCCAGGCGCAGTTGCTGAGCGTGGGGATGATGCTCGCGGGTGGCGTCTGGCTGACCGCCTCAGCCCGCCGTGGCGGGCTCGCCCGCGCGGCCGCCTGAATCAATTCGACCGCAACAATCCGCCGTCGATCGGGATCACCGCCCCCGTGACGTAGGCGGCGCGCTCCGAGGCCAGGAACGCGACGAGGTCGCCGAACTCCGCCGGATCTCCAAGCCTTTCCGCCGGTACGTCCTTGGCGGCCTCCCGCTCCATCTGCTCCCAGGATCCCCAGTTGGAAGCCAGCCTGTCGGTCGCGAAGCGCCCGGTGGCGACGGTGTTCACCGTGACGCCGTCACCCGCCACCTCCCGGGCCAGCGTCTTGAAGAAACCCGCCGCGGCCATCCGGTAGGAGTTGGACAGGTTGAGGCCGGCGATCGGCTCGCGTATCGAGGACGAGCCCACGTTCACGATCCGGCCGAATCCGCGCTCGCGCATGCCGGGAAGGACGGCGTCGATCAGCGTGCGTGGGGCGAGCAAGAGGGTGCGATGGGCGGTCTCCCACTCCTCGGGGGAGTTGTCCAACGCCCCTCCCGGCGGCGGCCCGCCGGTGTTGACGACGAGGATCTCGACGGGGCCGCCGAGCTTCTGCGCCGCCTCGCCCGGCAGCTCCGCGAGGCGAGCGAGGTCGGCTGAGTCCGCCTGCAGGACCACCGCGCCTGCGCCGATCTCGGCGGCGGCCGCCTCGAGCGGCTCCAGCGAGCGGCTGGCGATCGCGACGCGCGCGCCCTCACGGGCCAGGGCGCCGGCTATCCCGCGGCCAATTCCCTTCGACGCGCCCATCACCAGGGCCACGCGCCCTTCGATGCCCAGGTCCACGTCGCGCACGCTACCGGTCGTTTACGGTCCATCCGTGGCCGCCTTGGAGAGCACCGCCAACCAGCTCGTCGAGGTCGCGAACTCCCTGTTCGGAGTCCACGACGGCCGCCGGGCCCTGCATGCGAAGGGGACCTTCTGCGAGGGGACATTTACGGCCACCCCCGCAGCGGCAAAGCTTTGCCGCGCCGCGATCTTCGCGGGCGACGAGGTACCGGCGCTGATCCGCCTCTCCAACGGCGGCGGCAAGCCGGACTCAAACGACGCCGCCCGCGAGGCCCGGGGCCTCGCCGTGAAGCTGCGCCCCTCCAGCGGCGAGGAGGGCGACATCCTCGCGACCACCACTCCGGCTTTCGTCCTGCGAACTCCAGAGGACTTCCTCGAGCTGCTGCGTCTGCGCATGCCCGACCCCGAGACCGGCGAGCCCGACATGACGGCTCTGGGCGAGTTCCTGGGCAAGCACCCCGAGGCGCAGACGGCACTCGCCGCGACGATGGGGGCCGAGCCCCCGGCGAGCTTCGCCACCCTTCAGTACTTCTCACCCCATTCATTCCGCCTGCTCGACGCCGACGACAACGGGACCTGGCTTCGCTACCGCTGGCGCCCGGAAGCGGGCGAGCATCGGATTCCCGACGACGAGGCGAAGTCCAAAGGCCGCAACTATCTCTTCGAGGAGCTCGAGGCGCGCCTGGGCGAAGCGCCGATCGTCTTCGCCCTCCTGTTCCAGCTCGCCGGGGAAGACGACCCGATCGACGATCCCACAGCCGTCTGGCCCGACGAGCGCGAGCTTGTGGAAGCCGGGCGCCTGGAGATCACCGGTCTGGTCGACGACCCCGAGGAGGACGGCCACATCGAGGTCTTCGACCCAACCCGCGTGCCCGGCGGCATCGAGCTCTCGGACGATCCCATCCTTCATGCCCGCCGCGCCGCCTACTCGGCGTCGGCCTACAAGCGCCTGGGCATGGAGATCGGGCCCGTTCCCGAATGAGCGAGCGCGTCGCCTTCATCACCGGCGCCGGCAACGGCATCGGCGCCGGGCTCGCGCGCCGCCTGGGCGAGATGGGCTACCGCGTCGCGGTGGTCGACGTCGACCACGACGCAGCCAGGGGCGTGGCCGCCGAGATCGGCGAGTCTGCGCTCGCACTCGAGGCAGACATCACCGACATGGCCTCCCTGGAGGCAGCGGTCGATACCACCGTCCAGAAGCTCGGCGGCATCGACGTCGCCTTCGCGAACGCCGGGGTGGCGACGGCCGGGTCGCTCCGCCACCTCGACCTCGACGCATTCGACGCCCAGATCGGGGTCAACCTCGGCGGCACCTACCGGACCGTGCGCGCGTGCCTTCCCGCGCTCGAGGAGGCCAAGGGGTACCTGGTGCTGAACGCGTCGCTGTCGGCGATCCTGCCGCCACCCGGCATCGGCGCCTACGCCGCGAGCAAGGCGGCGACCGAGGCGCTGGGGGACGTCCTGAGGATCGAGCTCGCCCACCTGGGCGTCGACGTCGGCGTCGCCTACTTCGCGTGGATCGACACGGACCTGCTCGCGGGCGGCGAGCGCGACCAGCCGGCGTTTCGCGTGCTTCGCGAATCCATGCGCTGGCCCCTAAAGAAGGTGATTCCGGTGGACGAGGCGGTGGAGGCCCTCGTGCGCGGGATCGGCAGGCGCTCCGACCGAATCATGGCCCCCGGCGTCGTCAAGCCGCTCTACCGCCTGCGAGCCATGCTCGGCCCGCTTGCGGCGCCCCAGCTTCGCAAGGTCGCCCCCGACATCGACGCGGCGACGCTCGAGGCGATCGCCGAGAAGGGGCTCGGCGGCGTGATCAGGGACACCGCGGCCGGCGAGGCCGCCGCGCGCTCGGTTGGCCGCCGCGTTCGAAGCGGCGGCGGCGCGATTCCTAGCTCGCCATCCCCCAGAAGAGCATCGAGGTCGAGTCGTCGGGGTCCACCCGAACGGTGATCTCGGCGCGTTCGAAGAGCTCCAGGCGGTGAGGCCGGGTGGGGAAAGTGGGCAGTGCCGGACTCGAACCGGCGACCCCCCGCGTGTAAAGCGGGTGCTCTAGCCAACTGAGCTAACCGCCCGCAGGGATTATCGGGCAACTCGCGATGGACGCGAAACGCAAGCGGGGGTCGCGTTTCTCGTCCATCGTCTCGTGGATCGAGGGTCAGGAGGGGACCGAGCTCGCGGCGAGCAAAAAGGCCGCCACACCCTCGGGGTCGTCCCAAGTTGGCGTGTGGCCCCAGCCGGGCTTCTCGGTCAGAACGGCGCCCGGGGGCATCCGAGTGCGGCTCGGGCGGCCGAGCAGGGTGTCCTGCTCGCCCCAGGCGATGGCTACGGGAACGTGGATCTTGTCCTCGTGCTCGAAGGCTCCCCTGCGCATCTCGTCGTTGGCCGCCACGTAGCCCGCCGAGTCGAGATAGGAGCGGATCAGGGCGTTGGCGTCGGCGGGCGGAACGCGCTCGGGGCGGGCGACCGTGCTGCGCAGCGCGAGCTCACGCCCGCGGCGAGTTCGCACGAGGCCGTTGACCAAAAAGCGGATCCGGTTCGCCCGGCCTTGGGTGTCGTAGCGGCGCGGGCCGAGGGGGTTGCGCCAAAGGCCCGCCGGCGAGATCGCCGCCACCGAGGCGACCGCGCCCGCCTTCGCCATCTCCAGCGCCACCCAAGCCCCGAGCGAGTTGCCGGCGACGTGGGGGCGCTCGACTCCGATCTCGCCGCAGAACGAGACAACGGCGCGGCCGAGTGCCTCCGCGGTGGGGGCCTCCTCGAGCGATCGTGAGCCGCCGAACCCGGGGAGGTCGATTGCGATCACGTCGCGCCGGGGCGCAAGCAGCTCCATGACCGGCCGCCAGATCACCAGGCTCCCGCCCAGGCCATGGATCAGCACGAGCGGCGGGCCCGACCCCTGCCGGACGAAGTTGAGAGGGGCTTCGCTCACGCGCTGGCGGACTCGAGGCGACTCGCTGTCGCGGCGCCCGCGAGCATGTCGCCACGCCATTGCGGCTTGGCCAGGACCATCTGCACGTCGCGGATGCGCCGTTCGGCGAACCCCGCCTCACAGAAGCTGAGATAAAAGCGCCACAGGCGACGGAACCGCTCGTCGTAGCCGTGGGGGCGCAGGCGCTCGAAGCGGGCTTCGAAACGCTCGCGCCAGACGCGAAGCGTCCGCACGTAGTGCGGGCTGATGTCGTCGAGCCAGATCGTGCTCATGTCCGTGACACCCGCAACGCGCTCGCCGATGACATCCAGCGAGGGCAGGCAGCCGCCGGGGAAGATATGGGTGTTGGCGAAGCTCTTCGATGCCTTCTCGACCTCGTAGGCGCGGTCGTCGATGACGATCGCCTGCAAAAACGCCAGCCCATCGACTCGCAGGAGCTCGGAGCACTTGCGAAAGTAGGAGTCGAAGTACTGCCAGCCGACCGCCTCGATCATCTCGATCGAGACGAGCTTCGTGAACTCGCCCTCGAGGTCGCGGTAGTCGCGGTCGACGACCTTCACGAGGTCGTCCACTCCAGCGTCCCGCACCCGCTCGAGCGCCAAGGAGTGCTGCTCGCGGGAGATCGTGGTGGTCGTGACCCGGCAGCCCCGGGTAGAGGCGGCGTGCACCGCCATCCCGCCCCAGCCCGTGCCGATTTCGATCAGCTCGTCGCCGGGTCCGAGGCGCAGACGCTCGCAGACTCGCTCGAGCTTGGCGAGCTGCGCCTCCTCGAGGGTGGCGCCGGGCCGGTCGAAGAGCGCGCACGAATACATCATCCGGTCATCGAGGAAGGTGGCGAAGAGCTCGTTGCCGAGGTCGTAGTGGGCTGCGATGTTCTTGGCGGCACCCTCGCGGCTGTTCCGAGGGACCAGCCTCGCCAGGCGCTGAAGGGGGCCGGCAATCGGCTGAATCCGCCGGCGCCAGTCGTCGAACCGCGGGATCTCGCGGGCCGCGATCCGGGTGAGCGCCACCGGATCGTCCGTGTCCCAGAGGCCATCCACGTAAGCCGCCCCCCAGGAGGCGCTGCCGCGCAGCGCCGCTCCCCAGGCGCGAGGATCGCGGATGCGGACCTCTGCGCGAAGGTCGGAGTCCTGGGGCCCGTAGGAGGTGCGCCTCCCCGCCTCGACGATCTCTACGCGCCCAGAGCGCAGGCCGTTGAGGACTCTCTCGACCGCGCTGCGGGCGATGCGATTACGAGCGCTCATCACGACGCCGTCCTCGGGCCTTGCGGGTGGGCGTGATACGGCGCGCCCTTGAGCTTCAGCCGCAGGGCCTGCCAGTAGATCGCCGTCGCAACCCGCACGCTCATCGCCGGGTAGCGCACCAGGACGCTGCGCATGAGCCCCGGGGAGAGCTCGCGGCGTCGGAGGGAAAGAGTCGCATCGAATGCCTGATTGCCCGCTCGGCTGGATGCGATGTGGACCACCAGCTCATCGCCCGGCGTCGTGACCCGCCAGTCGTATGTGTGGTCCATCCCCATGAGGGGCGAGACGTGAAAGGACTTCTCGAGCCGGCCGCGGATCACCCGGTCGTCGTCTGCATGGCCGATGGCGTACGCGTGGCGCTCCCCCCAGGGCGTGTTGGTCACCTCGGCGACCACGGCCTCGACGGATGCGTCGCGCTCGTCGAAGCAGAAGTAGAAGGACACCGGGTTGAAGGAGTGGCCGAGGTAGCGAAGGTTCGCGAGCAGGCGGACCGGCCCGGCCGGCCTCGATCCGAGCGTCTCGGCGGCGGCGTCGCGGGCGCAGTCGGCGAGCGGGAGCGACGAGTCGCCCATGAAGTCCGACCGGCGAAACCACGCAGGCGCGGGGCGGCGCGCCGACCACAGCGCGTACGGATCGAGAACCTCGGGCATCTCGTCGAGGTCGAGGTACGGAAGGAACAGCCGGTATCGAAACTCGTGCTCCACCGGCTCGAAGCGACGGTGACGGACCCATCCTTCATAGAGGGCTGACGAGTTCACGCTGCGGCCTCCTCGAGGAGCAGGGAACGGGCCCCGAGCAGCTCCCGGCACGCGCGGTGAGCGCTCCAGCACCCGTCTTCGTGAAACCCCCACCGCCAGTACGCGCCGCAGTAGTGGATCCGGTTGGCTCCGGATATCTCGGCGAACCGGCGCTGAGCTGCGTACGCGGCGTGATCGATCACCGGGTGCGAATAGTCGAAGCTCGCGATCACCTGTGAGGAGTCGATCCGCTCCTCCGCGTTCAGGGTCACGAAGTATTCGCGGTCGGCATCGAGGCTCTGAAGGTTGTTCATCCAGTAGCTGAGCGCGGCGCGCTCGTCCCTCGCGTCGCCGAGGTGGAAGTTCCAACTCGCCCACGCCGCCCGCCTGCGTGGCATGACCGCGGGATCGGTGTGGAGGGTCGCCCGGTTGGGCTGGTACGCGATCGCGCCGAGGATCTGCCGCTCCGCATCGGTTGGGTCGGCCAGCATCGCCAGGGCCTCGTCGGAATGCGCGGCGATGACCACCTCGTCGAAGAGCTCCGTCTCGCAGCCGTCCGCCTCGACCGCGACGGCGCCCGCGATCCGGCTCACCCGCCGAACGGGCGCGGCGCAGCGAACCCTCCCGCGAAGCCCGGCGACGATCGCCTCCACATAGCGGCGCGAGCCGCCGGCGACGGTCTGCCACACGGGCCGGCCCGTCTGACGGAGCTGGCCGTGGTTCACCAGGAACTCGGCGAGGAAGCCGACCGGGAATGACTCCATCTGGGCGGGCTCCGCCGACCAAACCGCCGCGATCTGGGGAACGATCGCGCGGTTGACGTACCAATCCGAGTAGCCGCCGTCGCGCAGGAACTCGGCGACGGAGGGAGCGCCGGGGCGCCCCGCGAGGGGAGCGACGTCGCGGCAGAAGCGAAGGTGGTCGCGAATGAGCCCCCAAAAGCGCGGACTCAGCAGGTGGCGGCGCTGCGCGAACAGCCCGCGCCTGGTGTTCGCAAACTCGAAGCTGCCGTCGGCGAGCGCCATCGACATTCCCATGGCGGAGGGCTGCGTCGCGACCCCGAGCTCGGCGAGGAGCTCCGTGAACAGCGGGTAGTTGCGATCGTTGAGAACGATGAACCCAGTGTCGATTTCGAGCGGCCCGCGCGGATCCTCGACAGGCACGGTGTTCGCATGCCCCCCCGGGCGGAGGGCCGCCTCGTAAAGAACGACCTCATGCTCGCGGTCGAGCCGGCGGGCGGCGGTCAAGCCGGCAATGCCGCCGCCGATAACCGCGATCTTCATGCGTCCCTCTCTCATCTCCCACACCTACGCAGACAGGCCGGTAATGGATGCAGTGCGCGGGTAGACTCTCTCACGCGCTTGTGCGGATCGCCACCGGGACGGCAATTCGCGCCGATTCGAAAGGAGCGGAGGCGTTTCAGGAGAGGTGACAGCGGGGCCCTCGGGCGCTCGCGACGAGGCGTGGTCGGCGAACCGGCTGGGGCCCTTGCTGGCCCTGGTTTCCGGAATCGACGACGAGCGCGAGCTCGGACGGGCCGCGCTCGAGCGCATCGTCTCCGAAGTTGACGTCGAGGTCGCGGCCCTCATTCGCGACGACGACGTGGAGCTCGTCCTGGGATCCGCCGGGGGCTCCGAGCAACGGACCCTTCTCGACGTGTCGTCGCACGAGCCGGCGATCATCGAGCTCCAGGGAATAGGGGCATGCTGGGCGCAGGCGATTCCCGTGGGGGAGGACATGGGACTCCGGATCGTGGTGGCCCGGCGTGGTACGGAACCGCTCGCGGCGGGCGAGGCTTCGCTCGCCCAGTCCATGTGCATGGTCGTCGCGCTCGGCGTCCGCTCCCTGCGCCTCCTCGCGGGCGAGCGAAAGCTTCGAGCCCGTTCCGAGGCGCAGACCGACGCCAACGCCCGGCTGTTGGTGGCGCTTCGCGAGCGCCAGCAGCTGCTCGAGCGGCTTTCGCATGTGCAGCGTGCGATCGTCGCCGGGGAGCCCCTGCACGAGGTGCTCGAGGCTTTGAGCGAAGTCGCCTGCGAGCTGCTGGACGTCGAGATCGCCGCCGTGCTCATCGCCGACCCCAACGACCCCGGCCGGGCTCGGGTGAACGCCTCGGTCGGCATCGACTCCGAGCTCCTCTCGAGTCACGACGGCATCCCGATCCGCGACGAGATCGGGGTGCGAGCAGTACCGGACGATGCCAAGGCGTGGGGAATCGCGGCCGGCATGGCAGCCCCGGTCCGCGAGCGCGGCGAGCCCGCCGGCACCATGGTGGTGGGCAGCCCCGATGCTGGGCGGGAGTTCGGCTCGCGCGAGCGCGACATCGTCCTAGCCCTCGCCGAGCACGCGAGCCTGGCGCTGAACCACGAGCGCGCCGCCCTGGAGGCGGCGCACGAAGCTCTTCACGACGCTCTCACCGGGCTCCCCAATCGCTCGCTTCTGCTCGACCGCATCGACCATGCGATCCGCCGTGCGGAACGCTCCGAGCAGGCCGTCGCGGTTCTCTTCTGCGACCTCGATGGCTTCAAGACCGTCAACGACAGCCTGGGCCACAGCGCCGGCGACGAGCTCCTGGTGCTCGTGGGCAAGCGGATTGCGGAGTACGTGCGGCCGGCCGACACCGTCGCCAGGCTGGGAGGCGACGAGTTCGCGGTGCTGGTGGAGGAGATCGGCGAGCCGAGCGACGCCGCGCGCGCGGCTCGGCGGATCCTCGAGGCACTCGAGGCTCCGTTCGTGGTTGGCGGACGCGAGGTCTACGTCGGCGCCAGCATCGGAATCGCCACGGGCACCGGCTCGGTGGAGATGCTCCTGCGCAACGCCGACCTGGCGATGTACCGCGCGAAGAGCCGTGGCAAGAGCCGCTATGCCGTCTTCGAGCCGGAGATGCACACCGCGATCGTGGAAAGGCTCGACCTCGAAGTCGACCTAAAGCGCGCGATTGCGCACGAGGAACTCGTCCTCTCCTACCAGCCGATCTACCGGCTGGCTCCGCGTGAGATCGCGGGTCTCGAGGCGCTGGTGCGCTGGCAGCATCCCACCCGGGGGCTCGTGACCCCAGATCGCTTTGTCCCCCTTGCCGAGGAATCCGGCCTGGTCGCCGAGCTGGGCCGCTGGGTCCTTCGCGCCGCGTGCCATCAGGCCGCCCTCTGGCACGCCAAGTACCCCGGCTACGCCAACCTCCAGGTCGGGGTGAACATCTCCGGCGTTCAGCTTCGCGAGCCGGGGCTCGCAGCAGACGTCGCCGACGCCCTCGCCGCATCCGGTCTCGATGCGTCGAGCCTGACGCTCGAGATCACCGAGACCGTCCTGATGGAGGACTCGGCGGCAGTGGTCGGGCGCCTCGAGGAGCTGAAGTCCTTGGGGGTGAGCCTCGCGGTGGACGACTTCGGCGTGGGGCACTCGTCCCTTCGCTACCTGAAGCTGTTTCCAATCGACAACCTCAAGATCGACAAGGCGTTCATCGAAAGCCTCGGCGGCTCCGACGACGACCCCGCGCTCGTGCGCGCCATGGTCGACCTCGCGCAGATCTTCGGCCTGCGAGTGGTCGCCGAGGGCATCGAGCGCTCCGACCAGATCGCCATGCTCGTCGAGTTGGGCTGCGAGCTCGGGCAGGGCCATTACCTCTCCCAGCCGCTCGACCCACCCAGCGCCGACAGCCTGCTGCTGCGCTCGGGGCTCCTGGGCCAGGATTCCGGTGGGTTGCGCGGTCCGGAGGATGGCGCAAACTCCGAGACGCGACCGCATCCGACCGAGCGCTCCGTCTAGATTCGCGCGGCCATGTCCCGCCTGCCGACCGCGCTCTTGGGCGCAATCGCGGCGATCGCCGTCTTCCCCGCGAGCGCAGGGGCGGTGGAGGATCTCGCGAACGAGCCGCCCTTTGGCGGTGATGCGATCCCGCAGCTCCACCGGCCGGGATCCGGTCACAGACCACCTTCGGGCTTTCGGCTGAGCGCCGGCCGGGCGATCTCGATCGCGAGCCGGGCGGACGCGGTTGAAGCAGAGCGCGCGGCCGACGGCGCCCTGAAGGCGAGCGCTTACGAGCGCGGCGACGACGAATGGCAGGTGAACTTCGCGGATGCCTCCGGGGCGACGGTCGCCGAGGCGATCGTGATCGACGCCGACGGGACCCTGCTCGGCGCCTGGCATGACCAGCAGCTGGAGGCACCCCTCGCCCGAGGCTACGAGGGGGCCGTAGCCCAGAAGGTCAACGCGCCGTACGTGTGGCTGGTGCTGAGCCTGGTCTTCGTCGCGCCCTTCTTCGACCGGCGCCGGCCGTTACGGCTGCTGCACGCCGACCTGCTCGTCCTGGTCGGTCTGGGCATCTCGCTCTACTTCTTCAACCGCGGCGACATCACGACCTCGGTCCCACTCACCTATCCGGTCCTCGGCTACTTCTTCGTGAGGATGCTGATCGCCGGGCTGTGGCCGCGCGAGCGTCCCGGGCCCGTCGTTCCGTGGGTGCCGATCAAATGGCTCGCCTTGGGAGCCTTGGCGCTCGCGGCGGGCCGGATCGCTCTGAACATCGCCGACTCCCACGTCATCGACATCGGCGTCGCAGGGGTCATCGGCGCCGACAACATCGGGCACGGCCGCGAGCTCTACGCCGGGAGCTTCTCGCCAGGGGTCCACCTGCGAGGCGACGTCTACGGCCCGTTCAACTACCTGGCCTACGTCCCGTTCGAGCTCATCTGGCCGTGGCACGGCGTATGGGGCTCAGTCCCGGCCGCCCACGCCGCCTCGATCACCTTCGACCTCCTGACCGCCGCCGGGCTCTTCGCGCTCGGCCGCAGGCTGCGCGCCGGCGCCGACGGCCGGGCTCTCGGCGTGGCGCTGGCCTTCGCCTGGCTGGCGTGCCCGTGGACCCTCTACGCGATGAACGCGAACGCCAACGACGGGCTCGTGGCGGCGCTCAGCGTCGGCGCCATGCTCGCGCTCTCCTCGGCGTCGGCCCGCGGGGCGATGGTCGCGCTCGCAACCGCGGCAAAGATGGGGCCCACCGCGCTCGCTCCGCTTTTCGCCACCGGGCGCGAGCGCCGGTTGCGCGACTGGGTCGTGTTCGGGCTCGCCTTCGCGGCGGTGGTGGTGGTGACGTTCGCCCCGTTCATTCCCGACGGCGGCGTCGGCGAGGTTTACGACCGCACCTTCGGCTACCAGGCCTCGCGAAGCTCCCCATTCAGCGTCTGGGGGCTGGCGCCCTCGCTCGATTTCCTGCAGACCGCCGTCCGCGCCGGTGCGGTGGCGCTCGCGGTCGCCCTCGCGCTTTGGCCGCGCAGCCGCAGCGCCGTGCAAATCGCCGCACTTGCCGCCGCGGTCACGATCGCGACCCAGCTCGGCGCGACGCACTGGTTCTACTTCTACGTCGTTTGGTTCCTGCCGTTCGTCCTCGTCGCCGGCTTCGGCGCCGAGCGCGCGGTCACTCCAGAGTCGTCCGCAGCTCACCCAGCTGCGGCGAGGTGATCACGAGCTCGTCGCCCGCGGCGAGCCAGACGTGCGGATTGCGGGCGAGGCCGACGCCGGATGGCGTCCCCGTCGAGACGATGTCGCCCGGCTCGAGGGTCATCAGGTTGGAGAGCTCGGCCACGAGCTCGGGGATGCCGAAGATCAGGTCGCTGGTCGCCGAGGCCTGCATCTCCTCGCCGTTCAGCGTCAGGCGGAACGCGATCTCGTCGTGGCTGACCTCGTCCGTGGTGACGAGAGTGGGCCCGCAGGGAGCGGAGCCGTCGAAAACCTTGCCCGGCATCCACTGCGGGGTCGCACCCTGGAGGTCGCGTGCCGAGAGATCGTTGAGGAGCATGTAACCCGCGACGTGGGCGAGGGCGTCCGAGACCGCGACGTCCTTCGCGCGCCGGCCGATCACGAACGCAACCTCCGCCTCGTAGTCGACCTTGTCGCTGTTGGCCGGGAGCTTCACCGCGGCACCGGGGCCCACCAGCGCGTTGGGGAACTTGGCGAAGAAGGTGGGACGCGACGGCGGCTCCATCCCGGTCTCGGCGGCGTGCTGCGCGTAGTTGAGGCCGATGCAGACGATCTTCTGCGGATCCGGAACCGGCGGGAGCAGCTCGACCGAGGCGAGGTCGAGAGCCTCGCCCTCCGCCCGCGCAACGTCGTCGAGGCGACCCTGCGCCAGGAGCTCGCGAACGCTCGAGCCATCGCCACCGATCGCGTCCCAGCAGTCGATCAACCCGCCCCGCCAGAGCACGCCCGCGCGTGCGCCTCGCTCAGATGAGTAGGTGACCAGCCGCATCGCCCGGCACCCTACCCGCCCCTAGAATGAGTCAGCCGGGCCCGGCGGGCCCGACCCCATCCCTGGGGGCGTAGCTCAGTTGGTTAGAGCGCCGGCCTGTCACGCCGGAGGCCGCGGGTTCGAGTCCCGTCGCTCCCGTCACAAGGACACCCCATTGCTAAGCGGTTTCTATGGTCCCTCGCCCATGTGGGACTGGGTGGAGGTGCTGCGTTAGCGCGCCGAAAAGACGGAGGGCCGGCTTTCGCCGGCCCTCCGTTTCAATTGATCGGTGGTGGGCTAGTGCCCCCCTGGGGTCGCGCCCCCGGTTCCGGAAGCCTGCACCGGTGTGGTGCCTGCTGTCCCGGCGGCCGGGAACACAATGCCGTCGAGTCCGCACTGGTTCGGCGAGGCGGCCGTTTGCACCTCACCGGTGCTCTGAATGTACAGAATCTTGCCCGCCGCGCCGTTTATCTGGACCATGTACTGGCTTTGCCCGGGGCGGAATCCCACCGGAAGCGTGAACGCGTTCCCCCCGCCGGCTGGACAGTTCAGCGTGCCCTTCAGGTGCACGAAGCCGAGCGAGTCCTTCATGTAGCCCGCGGTGGAGTATGCGCCGCCGAAGTTCGAGTACCCCGCGTTCAGCGTCGGCGCGATGAACGCTTGCTGTGCCGACCCCGCGTACGCAGACGGGGGTGCGCCGCCGAGGTTGTTGGCGTTGTTCGCCGTCGTTGCGTTGGTCGCGTTGTCCGCCGTGTTCGCATGGTTCACCGACAACGCGGGCGCCCGGGCGGTGATCCGCGCGTTCGACACCCTCTTCGCGATCCTCTTGTCCGACGTCCTGTCGGACGACGCGATGGCGAAGGTCCCGCCACCGACCGCGACGATCAAGGCAATTGCCGCGATCACGAGCGCGGGTGAAGGAAGTTGCTTAATTCTGCTGAGCACGAAGCTCCTCCTCTTTTGGTCTGGAGCCCCGTCACTCGGGATCCCTAGTGCGCTCACCCTACCTTGTTTGAGAGACTGTTGTTGACGGAGATCGGTCTCGATCTAATCTCGCATCGGTCTCACTTTGACCCCGCACCGAGCTTCTGCGGCCCCAGTAACCATGGGGGATCGCGCCGATCAGGCCGCATCCACAAGCGATATGCGTGCGAGCGGGCTGGCGCCGCACTCGGCGCAGCAACGCTGCGATCGCGATCCTCGCCTTGGCCGGATCGGGAGAGTCCCGTCGATCCCGCTATTTCGCGACTCGCATAAGTGGCTACGTCAGCAGCTTCCTGCCGCGGGTGGGCCCGGGCTACTACTTCGCGCGCGCGTCTACTACTACACCGGCCGCAAGACGGCCGCGCAGAGCGACAAGGAGTACTTCAGGGTCGGAGGCCCCTGACAGGCCGCGATTCGCCTACCGGCTAGCGCTTGGCGACGTAGGGGAGCGGCCCGGTGTCGATCCCGTCGCAGCTGCCGCCGGGCGTTCCCTGGAGGCGGAGGGTGCCCACGATCTTGTGACTGTGGTGCTTGAAGCGCCCCTTGATCGTCTCGATGACTTTCGAATTCCGGGGCCAATCGGGGTTCCCGACCTGGCCGGGGTGGCCGCTGCCCTGGAAGGCACCGTTCCTGACGCGCATGACCTTGTAGAAGTGGTCCGAGCTCTCACAGGAAACGAAGCCGGAAACGTTGTGCCATTCGACCTGCGTGACCTTCTTCGGCGCGCCGTTGGCGCCAAGCTTGACGTCGATCTCGATTCCCGCATTGTTCTGCCCCTGATCTAGCGGTCCGAGGTAGCGCACCGCAAGAGCCGCCGCGGGAAATATCAGCGCGACTGCGAGAACCGAAGCGAACAGCCAACCTTTTCCACGAGTCTTAGTCATCCAGGTAAAAACGACTTTACCCCTCCGGCAGTTTTGCAGTGGGGAGAGCGCAGCCGACCCACCGCCTCATCCGGCCATGTGGCGGGCGATCACGACGCGCTGGATCTCGTTGGTGCCCTCGTAGATCTGGGTGATCTTGGCGTCCCGCATCATGCGCTCGACCGGATACTCGTTGACGTAGCCGTAGCCGCCCAGCACCTGTATGGCCTCGACGGTGACCGCCATGGCCGTGTCGGACGCGAAGAGCTTCGCCATCGAGGTGAGCTTGCCGAGGCCCGGCTCGTTGCGATCCGCCGCCGCGCAGGCTCGGTAGAGGAGCTCGCGTGCGGCGGCGGTTCGGGTCTCCATGTCCGCGAGCTTGAATTGAAGGCCCTGCATCTCGATGATCGGCTTGCCGAACGCGATCCGCTCCTTCGCGTAGGACACGGCGTAGTCGATCGCGCCCTGGGCGATACCGACGGCCTGCGCCGCGGCGCCGAGACGCGTCCGTTCGAGCGTGCCGAGAGCGACCGAGAGGCCCCGCCCCACCTCGCCGATCACGTTCTCCGCCGGCACGCGCACGTCGGTGAACGACGGCTGGCCGGTCGGCGAGCCCTTGATGCCCAGCTTGTGCTCGAGCTTGCCCGCCTCGAAGCCCTCGCGATCAGACTCGACGATGAACGCCGTGATCCGGTTGGTCTCGCGGTCGGTCTTGGCGAAGACGACGTAGTAGTCGGCGATCCCTGCATTGGTGATCCAGTTCTTCTGGCCGTTGATGACCCACACCTCGCCGTCCTGGACCGCTGTGGTGCGCATCGAAGCGGGGTCGGAGCCGGCCTCGGGCTCCGATAGCGCGAACGCCGGCGAGATCTCGCCGGTTGCGAGCCGCGGCAGGAAGCGATCCTTCTGCTCGTCGGTGCCGAAGAGCATGATCGGCAGCGAGCCCAGCTCCTGGACCATCAGAATCAGTGCGCTGGAGGCGCAGGCCTTGGCGATCTCCTCGACCGCCAGCTGCAGCATCAGGGTTCCCGTGCCGGTGCCGCCGTATTCGGTGGCGAACGGAAGGCCGAGGATGTCCTGCTCACCCAGGAGCTTGCGGATGTCCCAGGGGTACTCCCCGGAACGGTCGATATCGCCCGCGCGGGGTGCGATCTCCTTCTGGGCGATCTCGCGAATGGTGTCGCGAAAATCGAGGAGCTCCTGGGGAATTGCGTAGACGTCGTTCGCAGTCTCTGTCGATGTCATGAGCTGGCAGTCTCGCGCATCGACGCGGAGCGGGTCAGCGGGCCAGGCGGTAGACGAACGGCTGGTGCAGCAGCTTCGAAACCGTCACGAGCCGGTAGCCGCGCGCCTTCAGCGTTGCGATGATGCGGGGCAGCGCGGCCACCGTCTCCGAGCGATCGCCCCCGCCATCGTGCATGATCACGATCGCGCCGGGCTGGGCGTTATCGACGACGCGCTGGTAGATAGCGCTTTCGCCCGGTCTCGACCAATCGCTGGGGTCCACGTCCCAGAGCACCGAGCTCATGCCCTCGGCCCGAGCGGCGACGACCTCCTGCGAATCGTAGGCGCCATACGGTGGGCGAAAAAGGCACGGGCGAAAGCCGGTGGCGTCCTTGATCCGCCGTGCGGTCTCGGCGATGTCCGCCTGGCTGGGCAGGAAGATGTGGTGCATGCTGTGGTCGCCGAGCTCGTCGCGGTGGGCGATGGCGCTTCGCATGACGGCCTCACGGCCAGGGATCTCCTGGCCGACTTCGAAGAACGTGCCGTGGGCGCCGCCGTGGGCGAGCTCCGAGATGACCGCTGCCGTGTAGTCGCTGGGGCCGTCGTCGAAGGTGAGGGCGATGCGCTTGGGACGGGCGGGGCCCGAGCGGACGGCGCCGATGCCGCGGTCGCGGCAGCCGACGACACGCTTGCCGACGAGCTCGAACGAAACGGGACGGCTGTTTGGCGCGCGGTCTCGGCAGGCTTTCGGGCAGTCGTGGCCGCTCCAGACCGAGTCGGCGTGGATGTGGTAGCGACCCAGCGCGAGCATGGCCTTCCGGCGTGAGAAGAATGCGCGCACGCTCGTCGAGCTCGCGTGAACGGTGCGCGGCTTCAACGTGCCTTGATGGATCACCCGCCGGCTGCTGCCCAGCGTCTGAACCCCCACGGTCCAGGGCCGGCGCCCGGAGCGCCCCAGGCAGAGCCGCTTCTCACGGCCACTGCCGGCGGGCCCGAGGACCGCACACATGTAGCCCGGAGCCCTGGTGTTGTGGTCCGGCGTGGGATCGAGATCGCGACCGGGCAACGGGCCGACGAAGTCGAACTTCAAAACAATCCCGTGGAGCCGCTGGACGAGGTTGACCTGGCGAAGGTCGAGCGGCCCGTGAACGTCAGCCGGGTCCTCGATCATGGCTCCCGGCGCCGCCGGGGAGAGCGCCAAGACGGCGGCCATCGCGCTGACTACCGCGAGCCACCACCGCGATACCCGCACCCCTAGTCGCCCCAGCGAAAGCCGACCGGTGAGGGCGCCGGATCCATCGGGCTCGTAATGAGCCCGTCGGGGACCGAAGGGTCGTTGTAGCCCGAGGGCGCGACGTCGTTCGGAGTGTCCGGGTGAAAGAGCGACGCCAGGTATTGGATCTGGCCGCGCCCGCTGCCGACCTCGCCCTGGCCGCCGCCGTAGATCGCCAGGCCCTCGCGCTCGCAGTGCTCGTAGACGGCGAAGAGCTCGGCGAGCGAGCCCCAGCGCGACGGCTTGGAGTTGATCGCGCTCCCGGGGCCGAGCTCGACGATGTCGGCGACCGAATGCAGCGGCGCATCGAACGTCACCCGGTCCCAGTGCGGCTCGAGCACCGGCCGCGTCTCGTCGTCGATAGCCGGGTCTTCCAGGTAGGCCTCCGGGAAGGTGTCGGCGACCTTTCGATACAGCTCCGGGTCGGTCTGGACCTCGACGACGGTCCCCTGGTAGTAGCCCTTTAGGTCGAGCGTCTTCACGGTCGCGAGCTTGCGGATCTCGGCGATCAGCTCGTCGGTCCAGTCGTTCTCCGGGTCGAGCTTGAACTCCAGGCTGGGGTATTTGGCGAGCCGCTTGCGGATCGCCTCCGTCGACGACGGCGCCTCGTCGTCGAAAGTCGACAGGCGGGTCGAGCAGACGAAGTGAAGCGGCTTGGGGTTGCGGCCGAGCGCCTCGTGCAGCGAGACGCCGCTCTGGCGCAGGGCGAGGTCGAGCGCGGCCGACTCGTACGCCCAGCGGCGGTAGTTGCGCGAGACCTCGCGCTCCGGGGGGGCGCCCGTGAACAGGTCGAGGGCACCCAGCAGCTCGCACAGCTCGCCAAGGGTTGAGGGGCCCGTGAGGTCGTGGACCGACCCGGCGTCGCGGTGCGCGATGTGATCGAGGACCTCGTAGGCGACGTCCTCGCCGATCCCCTCCTCCCCGCCGCCCTGCAGGTGGATGATCGTCGAGCCGCGCGTGAAGGAGCCGTACTCGCGGTCGTTCGCCTCGAGCGCGTAGGCCTCGACCTCCACGGGGAGCTGGGCGACCTTCTCGTACTCGCTCACGCCACGGACACTAAAGACCCGCCTCCTCGAGCAGCTTGAGCCAGACCTCGCTGCGCGTGGGGTAGGCGGCGACGGCGTGAGCAAGCCGCTCCAGCGGAATCTCGCCGACCACGGCGATGGTGGCCGCGTGAAGCCATTCGGCCACCTCCGGCCCGACGAAGGTCGCTCCGACGATCACTCCGAGGGAGTCGTCGACCACCAGTCGCGACGTGCCGGCGGCGTTACGGCCCACGAAGCTGGCCCCGGCAGTTCCCGAAGTCTCTACGTCGATCGCCCGGGCATCGATGCCTGCCTCGCCGGCCGTGGCGAGCGTATGCCCGACCGCTGCCACCTGTGGATCGGTGAAGACGACCTGGGGAGGGCCGTGTCGATCCTGCGTCGCCTCGGCCTCTTTGCCGAGGAGATGATCCGCGCAGATCCGGGCCTGGTACTTGCCCATGTGGGTCAGCAGAGCCCGGCCGTTCACGTCGCCCACCGCGTAGAGCCAGTCGCTGCCCTTCACCCGAAGCTGGTCGTCCACGTCCAGGTAACCGTCCACCTCGACGCCGAGCTCCTCCAGGCCGAGCCCCTCGGTGCGCGCCTTGCGGCCCGCGGCCACCAGCAGCTCGTCGACGTCCAGCGGATCGCCCTCCTCGAAGAAGATCCGAATGCCCTCGCCGCGCTCGACGCGCTCGGAGCGGGCGCCCGTCCTCACCTCGACCCCGTACTCGCGCAGACCCGCGAGCACCTGCTCTCCGGCAAACGGCTCCATGTTTGCGAGCAGCCGGTCCGCCGACTCGACGAGCGTGACCTCGGAGCCCAGCGAGACATAGGCCTGCGCCAGCTCGCAACCCACGGGCCCGCCACCGAGCACGCCGAGGCTGCGGGGAACCTCCTTCGCGGTGGTCGCCTCCCGGTTCGTCCAGGGACCGGCTTCTCCAAGGCCCTCGATGGGCGGGATCGACGCCAGCGAGCCGGTGGCAAGCACGACGGCGCGCCGCGCCATCAGGCTCTGCTCGCCGACCTCAACGACGCGCTCATCGCTCAGACGGGCCTCGCCGCGAAAGAGCTCGATTCCCCTCTTCTCCAGCCACGGAAGCTGCCCGGAGTCGTCGCGATCGTGGATGACCTCGTCGCGGCGGGCGAGCGTGGCCTCGGGGCTCGGATCGGGCGAGGAGAGGCGCTCGGCGGCCCCCTGGACGCGACCCACCTCGGTCAGCAGCTCGCCGGGACGAAGCAGCGCCTTCGACGGCATGCAGGCGTAGTAGGAGCACTCCCCGCCGATCAGATGGCATTCGACGATCGCCACCTCCAGGCCGCCGTCGGCCAGACGCCCCGCGCAGACTTCGCCGGCGGAACCGGCGCCAACCACGATCACGTCGAACTCGCGCTCAGGCATACGCGTTCCTTACCCCGGCGCTCCCGAGACGACTCAGCGGTGCTCGGGGTTCTCGAAGTCGAAACGACAGCCGGCGTCCCACGCGGTGCGCTGGTTGCCGTGGGCGGGGATGCCGCCCGCGTCCTTCAGCATCCGCGCCAGGTGCAGCATGTTCCAAGTCGCGAAGGTTGTGTTGCGGTTGGTGAAGTCGTTCTGCGGGCCACCTGAGCCCTCGTCGAGGTAGCTCGGCCCCGGACCCGCCTCGCCGATCCAGCCGGCATCGGCCTGCGGCGGGATCGTGTAGCCCAGATGCTGGAGGGAGTAGAGCGTGTTCATCGCGCAGTGCTTGACGCCGTCCTCGTTGCCGGTGAGGAAGCACCCGCCGACCCGGCCGTAGTAGGCGTACTGGCCGGCGTCGTTCAAGAGATGCGAGTTGCCGTAGAGGCGCTCGACGATGTGCGTTGCCACCGAGGTCTTCTCACCCAGCCAGATCGCCATGCCGAGGACGAGGATGTCCGCCGCCATCACCTTCTCGAAGATCGCCGGCCACTCGTCGCGCTCCCACCCATGCTCGGTCATGTCGGGCCACACGCCCACCGCGATGTCGTGGTCGATGGCGCGGATGCACTCGACCTCGACGTCGTTACGGCGCATGATCTCCATCGAGATGTCCATCAGGCCCTGTGTGTTCGAAACCTCAGGGCTTCGCTTGAGGGTGCAGTTGATGAAGAAGGCCCGGAGGTCCGAGTAGTCGGTGGTGCTCTGCTCGCACAGCTCGGCCTGCTTGTCGGTCAGCTCGGTCATCTCGCTCCTCGGGTTCGGGTTCACGTCCATGTGCGCGACGCCACCCAAGCGTTACGCATGGATATGGTTTGCGCATGGGCGAGCTCATCCACACCTGCTACCGGATCACCGACATCGACCGCTCAGTCGCCTTCTACGAGAAGCTGGGTCTGGAGGAGGTCGGGCGCATCCCGATTCGCGACGAGGCCACGAACGTGTTCATGGGCATGCCCGGAGACGGGCCGCGCCTCGAGCTGACCTTCAACCACGGCGCCACCGAGCCCTACGACGTCGGCACCGGCTACGGGCACATCGCGATCACCGTCGATGACATGGACGCGACTCTCGAGCGCCTCGCCGGCGAGGGCATCGAGCCCGAGAAGCCTCCGTACTCGGTGCGCGAGGGCGGCTCGCGGCTGTGCTTCGTTCGCGACCCGGACGACTACCGAATTGAAATAATTGAAGCGGTGGACCACACGTGAACGCCGTTGAGCTGCAGGCCGAGGCGCGAGACATCTGGGAGAGGTTCAACGCCCATGATGTATCCGACTTCGACGAGCGGATCGCGCCGGACTTCGTGAATCACAACGCGGCTCCCGGAACTCCGAAGGGCCCGGAGGGCCAGCGACAGGTCATCGCGCGCCTCCTTGAGGCGTTCCCCGACCTGCACTTCGAGATGGAGGAAGTCTTCGTGGCCGATAACCGGGTCGCAATCCTTGGCTGGATGAGCGGGACTCAGGACGGCCAGTTCGGGCCGTTCCCCGCGAGCGGCATGAAGTACCGGGCGCGCCACATTCACACCTTCCGCTTCGATGACCAGGGACGCATGACCGAGCACCTTGCCGTCCGCGACGATGTCTCCATGCTCCAGCAACTCGGTCACTTGCCGGCGCCTAGCGGCTGAACCGCCGGGAACGTCGTTCGCGACCCGGACGACTACCGGATCGAGCTGATCGAGAAGTAGGAAGTCCTCACGAACCCGGGCGGGCCAGGACCCGGTTCGCCAGCGCGCCGAAGGCTTCGATCCCGGCAATCAGGTCCTCATCGGACGTGTCCTCCTCCTTCGCGTGGCTGATTCCCGCCACCGAGGGGACGAACACCATCGCCGCGGGCAACACCCTCGCCACCTCGGCGGCGTCGTGGAGGGCGCCGCTCACCATCCGGCGGGTGGAGTCCGTTCGCTCCTCGACGACTTCTGCGGCCGCATCGACGAGCGCCCGGTCGAAGCGCGTGGGGTCGATTGCCCAGACAGGCTCGATCTCGAGCCCGCAGTCGCGGGAGGCGGCGATCGTTCGCGCTTCCGCCACCACAGCCGAAAGCATCTCCACGAGCGCGCGCGAATCGCCATGGCGCAGGTCGACGAGGAGCTCTGCCTCCCCCGGCACCGCCGTCGCGATCCCGGGGCGTAGCGCCAGAGAGCCGGTGGTTGCGACGCCGGATCGCTCCCGTGCGATCGCCTCGATCCGCAGCGCGGCCTGCGCCGCTGCGAGCCCCGCATCGCGACGGTGGCTCATCGGGGTAGTGCCGGCATGGGAGGCCTGGCCGCGGAAGCGCAGCCGGTGACGCTCGATGCCAACGCACCCTTCGACCGCCGCCGCACCTAGGCCCTCCGCCTCGAGGACCGGACCCTGCTCGATGTGGAGCTCGAGGTACTGGCCGATCCGATCGCGGCGAGCTCCGGCCTCGAGCACTCGGTCGAGGCGCACGGCGTTGGCTGCGAGCACCTCTTCGAGCCGCTCGCCATCGGCGTCACGCGCGTTGGCGACGGCGGCCGGGTCGAGGCTGCCGGCGAAGGCCGAGCTTCCGAAGAGGCTGCGCCCAAAGCGGGCGCCCTCCTCGTCGGCCCAATCGACCAGGGCGATGGGTCTCGAAGGCTTCGAGCTGGACTCGGCCCACGCCCGGAGCACGCCGAGCGCGGCCATCACGCCGAGCGCGCCGTCCAGCCAGCCGCCGTCCGGAACCGAGTCGAGATGGGAGCCGAGGGCGAGGGCCGGCCGCGAGCCGCTGTCGAGCGTGGCCCAGAGGTTGCCGGCGCGGTCCAGCTCATGCCCGACGCCGATCTCGTCGACGAGCTCGATCAGAAATGCTCGCGCGTCGCCCCAACCCTCGGTCCAGCAGAGCCGCTGCGCGCCTGAGTCGTCGCCGGTGCGGTTCGCGAGCTCGCGCAGGTCGGCGACGGCCCTCGCGGCGTCGATCAGGGCGTCGCCCGGATCAGCCAAGGCGCTCTCGCCGAAGCGCCTGGCCGAGGCAGTGAGCGCCCCCGCCCCCCAGCGTGAACATCGACAGGTCCGGCGCGAGGACGTCGATTCCACGGGCGCGAAGCTGGCCATTCAGGTCCTCCGCCGCTGCCGCGGACAGGACGCGGTCGTCGCCCAGGGAAACCGCGTTGACGCCGAGGCTGAAGGCCTGCTCGACCGCTATCTCGAGGATCTCGAAGCCACGACCCCGCAGCCACGCCACCAACCCCCCCGGCGCCGCGTCGACGCAGACGGCCGCGAGCTTGGGGGCCAGGATCGACACGAGTACGTCGATATGCACGAACTGGCTCGGGATCGGCTCGATCCGCACCTCCCAGCCCTCGGCCTCCAGCCACCCGGCGAGCTGCCGCGCCGCGCCGATCTCCGTGCGCTCCTCGCCGTTGCCGATCAGGAGCGCCCCCGGCTCGACGATGAGGACGTCTCCCCCCTCGATCGCCCCGGCGGTGATCATGCGCCAGATCGGTATGCCCGCGTCCTGGTAGAAGCGGATCACCGGCGCGTACTCGCCACGCCGCCAGGACTGGTGGAGCTGCGTCACCACCGCCCCTGCCGGCATCATGACGCTCGAGTCGCGTGCGAACACCTGGTAGGGAAGCGCCGGGTCGGGTTCGAGGAAGTGGCATCGCACGCCAGCCGACTCGTAGGCGGAGACGAGCTCCGCGTGCTGAGACTTGGCAGCGGAGGGATCGAAAATCGCGCCGCTTGCGAGGGTGGCGCGCGAGATCGCACTGGTTGCAAGCCAGCGGAAGTTGTCTGGCGGGCAGAGCAGGACGTCGTCGAGCCGTCCCGTCTCGGAGTCCACTCCCCAGGGAATCTCGGCGGCGTTCATTCGACCACCACCCGAATCGTGCGTAGCGATCGGTCGACGGCCCCCCGCACCTTGCCCCCGTGATCGAGCGTCTCACGCACGTAGTCGAGGGTCTCGGCGGTCAGCAGCTCGCCGGGGAGGACGTTGGGGATGCCGGGCGGGTAGGTGGCCAGGGACTCCGCGGCGACCCGGCCCTCGGCCTCGTGGAAAGGAACGACGTCCTGGGGCGCCAGGAAGGCGTCGCGCGGACTCATCTCCAGACTGCCCCAGGGCGGCGCCGGGGCGAACTCGCGGGCGATCTCGTGCTCGACCTCGCCAAGCGCGGTCACGGCGTGCTCGAGCGCATCGACCAGCCGCTCGCCCTCGGCGGCCGTGTCGCTCGCCATCCCGAACACGGACACGACCACATTCTCCGAGGCCAGCTCGAGGTTCACGTCGTCGAGCTCGAGCATCAGCGCGGCGATCCGGTTGCCGGTCGTGCCCGTTCCGCGCACGTCGACCGACAGCCGCAGAGGATCCCACCCGTGGACTCCGGGCGCACCGGTCAGACGCTCGTCGAGCACGTCGAGGCCCGGCAGTGCGCGGATCCGGGTGCGCAGAGCGTCCAGATCGGCCATGGTGCGCCGCAACAGCTCGTCGCCGTCGATGGCCGCGTGACGCCGGGCCGCATCGAGGGAGCCGGACAGGAGCGAGCTCGGACTGGTCGACTCGGTGAGCGTGACGGCGCGGTCCACGAGCTCCGGAGCGATGAGTTCGCTGCTCCCCAGGTGCAGGATCGCCGACTGCGTGAGGGACCCGACGATCTTGTGTATCGACGAGAGCACGAGGTCGGCGCCACACTCCAGCGCGCTCACTGGGAGCGCCGGCGAGAAGTGAAGGTGCGCCCCCCAGGCCTCGTCGACCACCAGGGGCACCCCGCGCTCGTGGGCGACATCCGCAAGGCCGGCCACGTCGGCGACCGCTCCGAAGTAGCTGGGCGATACGGCGTGGGCCGCGATGGCGTCGGGTGTCGCATCCAGCGCGTCCGCCAGCGTCTGCGGGGTCAGGCAGTGCGCGATGCCGAGCTCGGGATCGACCTCCGGCGCGGCGAAGGTGGGCTCGAGGCCGGCCAGGATCAGGCCGTCGATCGTGCTCGAGTGGGCGTTTCGCTGCACCACGACCTTGCGGCCCATGTGCCGGACAGCCAGGCAGGCCGCCTGGTTTCCCTGCGAGGCGCCATTGATCAAAAACCAGCTGCGCTCCGCTCCCCAGGCTTCGGCAGCAAGTTGCTGCGCGCGCTGAAACGGAGTCGGCTCCTTGCCGACGTCGATGCCCTCGATCAGCGACGGAATGTCGTGCGCGAATGCCGCGGGGCCAAACGCATCCAGGAGCGCCGGATCGGCACCGGCCCCGCCCTTGTGTCCGGGAACGTGAAAGCGCCCGGGGCTACGGGCCGCATACGCGACGAGCGCATCGAAGTAGGGCGCCTCCGCTTGGGGGTCGCTGCCTTCGGCCTCTCGGCCGCGAGCGTCAGCCTGCGCCTCAGAACCCACGCCGCGACGCTAGCACCACCCCAAGCCATCAACGTCCCGGAGTCCACCCTATGCGGTGGTATTTGGGACGAACGTCGGAAATCAGTGGACGCCGGCGCGGGTCACGGCTGCTACGGTTGCGCCGTCCTTGGACGACGACCACCCTCCTCGAAGTACCGGGCGTCATAGGAAGTCCCGCGGCCCCGGATCTGAGCGCCGATGAAGGTCCTCCTCCTCGCCTTCCTGCTGCTGCTCGTCGCGCTGAACGGCCTGTTCGTTGCTGCCGAGATCGGCCTCGTGCGCTCACGCCGGGCGCGCCTGGAGGTGATGGCCAACGAGGGCGCTCGCGGAGCGCAGCTGGCGCTCGGCCAGATCGACCGGATGACGGAGTACATCGCCGCCTGCCAGGTCGGCGTGACCCTGTGCTCCATCGGCATCGGCTTCCTCGGCGAGCCCTCCCTGGCGAAGCTCTTCGAGCCCGTGTTCGGCGGCATCTCGCACGCGGTCGCCACGACGTTCGCGGTGGTGATCGCGTTCACGCTCGTCACGGCGATGCACATCACCTTCGGCGAGCTGACGCCGAAGCTCTTGGCGATACCCAACGCCGAGGGCGCACTGCGGAGGCTCGCCCGCCCGCTGGGAGCGTTTCGCGCCTTCAGCGCTCCCTTCACACTCATCCTGACGAAGATCGCCCTGCGGCTCGTGAAGCTGACGGGCGCCGACGTCGAGGGACTTGGGGAGACCCATTCCTCAGAGGACATCAAGGTGATCATCAGCCAATCCGCCGGGGCCTCGCTGGACCCGGGCGAGGCCGGGATGCTCTCCGGCGTCTTTCACCTGCACGAGCAGGAGGCCCGCGAGGTCATGACCCCCGTGCCCGCCGTGATCACGGTCGACGCGACCGACACGGTCGAAGAGGGGCTTCGGCGCTGCATCTCCTCGGGCCACACCCGGCTAGTGGTGATCGAGGACGACAACCCCGACAAGGTCCGCGGAGTGGTCCACAACAACAGCCTCGCGCGGCTCTACATGAACGCCGGGCCATCCTCGCCGCTCGAACCGGCTGTCCGCGAGATTCCGATCTACCCCGAGACCAAGCCTCTGGACGACCTCCTGGCCGAGCTCCAGCGCCAGCGCAGCTCGATCGCGGTCGTCTCCGACGAATACGGGAGGACCGTCGGCATCGTCACGGTTGAGGACATCCTCGAGGAGGTCGTCGGCGAGATCGAGGACGAGACCGATCCCCGCGCCGCGGAGATCCGCCGCCTCACCGACGGCGACTTCTACGTTCGCGGGCATGTCTCGCTCGGGGACCTCGTCGACGCCGGGATCAAGTTGCCGGTCGAAACAGACGCCTACAACTCGATCGGCGGCTACGTGTTCTCCGAGCTCGGGCGGTTGCCGAAGCGCGGCGACAGGATCACTGCCGACGGCTACGAGATCCGGGTCGAGTCGGTGCGCGACAACCGGATCGTCGCCGTTCGCATCCACACCAAGGCAACTGCGGAGTTCCCGGTAACCCGGCCACCTGCGGGCGAGCCTAGCTAGGTCCCGATTCCGCGCCTGCGGGGCTACGGGGCTCCCCGGCGGGGCGGCTCGGCAGTCACGGAGCTGACAACCAGCGGCCTCGATGGCCCATTTTGCGCTTCTCCGGGACATCTGATTCCGTCCGTTCTCCGTCATAGCTTGGTCAGGGTCCACGGAAAGGAACGACGTGTGGCTCGTTCGGCTCACTGACAAGCAGCTCGACATCCTGCGGTCGATGCTGCGCGCTGAGGATCACCTGGGACCGGCGCTGCGGGGAGCCCTGGAGGCGATGGAGCTGGCGCGATGGGACGAGCTTCCCGACGCCTCGCTTCCATGGGACGAGGTGGCCGAGGTCGCCCGCCGCCAGGGCATCTCAGAGGCAGACGTAATCTGGGATCGGGCAGGCAAGGCCCGAGACTACGCATAGCGGCTGCGGCCGGCGCCGATGACCTGACCCGCGGGCTAACCGGCGAATCAGTAGTCGTAGAAGCCGGCGCCCGCCTTCTTGCCGATGCGGCGCTCGCCGACGAGCGAGACCAAGCGCCCGGGGGGACGATGGGCGGCCTCGCCCGATTCTGCGTGCAGCGAATCGCCGATCGCCTGCGCGACATCCAGGCCGATGAGATCGAGCAGGCGAAGTGGGCCCATGGGATGTCCGGCGCCAAGGCTCATGCAGGCATCCACGTCGGCAGCGCTCATCCCGGTTCGCTCCATCATGCGGACCGCGTCGAACAGGTAGGGAAAGAGAAGCCGATTGACGACGAAGCCCGTCTCGTCGGGCACCTCGACCACCGTCTTGCCCATCGCCTCGCACCACCGCCGCGCTCGCTCGCCGACGCCGCGCCGCGCCGCCTCCGGAACGCAGAGCTCGACGAGCTCCATCTTCGCCACGGGGTTGAAAAGGTGCAGGCCGATAAGACGGTCGGGATGGCCGCTGCGCTCGCCGAGCGCGGAGACCGGCAGGGACGAGGTAGTGGTGGCGAGGTCAGCGTCGGGGCAGGCGCTCGCCAGATTGGCGAGAAGCGCTGCCTTGCTGTCCAGGTCCTCGACGATCGCCTCAACAACGAGGTCGCAAGAGGCGAGATCGGACGGGTCGGTGGTGACCTTGATGCGCATGCCTTCGCCCCCGTCGAGCTTTCCCGCAAGCGATTGGGCCGTCTCCTCCGCGCGCCACGCCGAGGCGTCGCTGCGAGCCAGAAGCCGCACAGCTCCCAGGGTGCTCGCGATCGCCGCGAGCCCGCAGGCGATAGTTCCGCTCCCTGCGACCGCCGGTCGCTCGTATCCGGTGTCGTCCATTCGCCGCTTGCTTACTATCAGAGGCTCGTATGAACGGTCACGAAGCATCTACTCGGACCCGCGGCACACTTGCCGGGGGAGCGCGGAAGGTGGCCGCCACCGGCATCTTCGGCGTGATGCTGCTGGCGGCCTTCTCGCTTTGGACGGTGATCCCCTTCGGCTGGATCTGGGTCGGCTCGAAGGTCTCCAACACCCAGGCCCCGTCCAGCGGCCCCTACGCCATCGTCTTCTTCGGGATCGTGATCTCGATCATTGCCGTCGTTCTCATCCTCACCTATCTGAACGCGCTCTACGACCGCCTCCTCGGGTCGACCGTCCTGGACGTCGAGCGAGTGCGCCTGTTCAGGAGCCTCAGCGAAGATCGCATGCGCCGCCGCCGCTGGACCGTGCTCGAAGCGGTGATCCTTTCCTCTGTGATCTGCGCGATGGCGGCGATGGGAGCCTGGTTTCTCTTTATCGCCGGCAGCCCGCTGCCCAACCAGTAGTTGACTGACCAGTCAATCGGTTGGGATATGCTTCCTGGGACGCTTGTTTTTGGTGTGACGACGGAGGTCGAAGATGGCTAGCAACGGGAAGTTCGGCGGGCGCGAGGTCGTGATCGTCGAGGCGGTCAGGACTCCGGTCGGCCGTGGCCACGAGGAAAAGGGCTACTACAAGGACGTCCACCCCTCCAACCTCCTCGCCAAGACCTACTCCGAACTGATCGATCGCGCCGGCATCGACGCCTCCGAGGTCGGCGACGTCGTCACCGGCTGCGTGCAGCAATTCGGCGAGCAGGGGATGAACATCGGCCGCAACGCCTGGCTCGAGGCCGGGCTCCCCATCGAGACCCCCGCCACCACCATCGACCGCCAGTGCGGCTCGGCCCAGCAGGCCGTGAACTTCGCCGCCGCCCTCATCGCCTCCGGCGTCCATGACGTCGCAATCGGCTCGGGGGTCGAGCACATGGGCCACATCTCCTTTGCCGACGGCATGTCGGTGCAGTCCGAGCACGGCTTCGGGTTCTCCAAGGAGCTCATGGAGAAGTACAACCTGGTCCCGCAGGGAATCTCGGCCGAGATGATCGCCGACAAATGGGAGATCCCCCGCGCCGAGCTCGATGAGATCGGCCTTCGCTCTCACCAGCTCGCCTCGAAAGCGACCGAGGAGGGACGCTTCGAGCGCGAGATCGTTCCCTTCCAGGTCAACGGCGACACATACGTGACCGACCAGGGACCGCGTCCCGACACGAGCCTCGAGAAGCTCGCCGGCCTGAAGCCCGCCTTCAAGGAGGACGGCAAGATCACCGCCGGCAACTCCTCGCAGATCTCCGACGGCGCCGCTGCAGTGCTGCTGATGGCCCGCGATAAGGCCGACGCCCTCGGCCTCACCCCGCGTGCGCGAATCGTCGACCAGACCACGGTGGGCGTCGACCCGGTGATCATGTTGACTGGCCCGATCCCGGCGACGCAGAAGCTCCTCGAGCGCAACTCGATGAAGATCGGCGACTTCGACCTGATCGAGATCAACGAGGCGTTCGCCTCAGTCGTCGCCGCATGGCGCCGCGAGCTCGAGCCCGACATGGACCGCGTCAACGTCAACGGCGGCGCGATCGCTCTCGGGCATCCGCTCGGCTCAACTGGTGCCCGCCTGATCACGACGCTGCTTCACGAGATGGAGCGCTCGGACAAGTCCGTGGGCCTCGTGACGATGTGCTGCGGCGGCGGCCTTGGCACCGGCACGATCATCGAGCGCGTCTAAGTTCGCCAGATCGATCGGCTTGAGCTGCGGTCCGGCGGATCGGTCCAGATCGCCTGAACCGCATAATCCGGGCATGTCCCGGCGGATGAGCGAGTCCGAACGCCGCGCCTTTCTGGAGGAGGGCACGCGCACGGGGAAGCTCGCGGTCGTTCGCAAGGATGGCAGCCCGCGAGTCGTCCCGATCTGGTTCGTGCTCGACGGCGACGACCTCGTCTTCACCACCGCAGCGGACAGCGTGAAAGGCAAGGCGCTACTGCGCGACGGAAGGGCGGCGATCTGCGTGGACCTGGAGCGGCCGCCATACGCGTATGTCCAGGTGGCGGGCCCGGTGGAGATCTCGACCGACCTCGAGGAGATGCTCGGCTGGGCAACTCGGATCGCCGCGCGCTACGAGGGCGAGGAGCAGGCGGAGGAATTCGGGCGGCGCAACGCCGTCGAGGGCGAGCTGCTGGTCCGGCTGAAGGCGGAGCGGGTGGTCGCCGTCGACTACGTCGACGGCTGATCCTGCTCGCTGTCTAGGCTTGCGGCGCTTTGTTGCCGCTGAAGGACAACGTCCCGACGACGCGGTTTCCGATCGTCACGATCCTGCTGATCGTCGTCAACTTCGCGGTGTTCGGCTGGGAGCTCAGCCTTTCGAGCAGCTCCAACCCCAATCCCCTGCTGCATCAGGCCGGGATCAACGAGCGCGACCAGGCGGAGATCGAGGGCGGGGCGATCCCGTACCGGATCACTCACCCGGGCAAGGACTGCGCAGTCGGAGCCACGCCGGTGAGCTCTGGCCGTTTCAAGCCAGGGATCGTCTGCCAGGGCACCGACGAGTACGACAAGGCGATGTCGTTGCACCAGCGCGGGGCGCCCTTCGTTTCCCTGGACTCGCCCCCGTGGTGGGAGACGGTCTTCACGGCGATGTTCATGCACGCGAGCTGGCTTCACATCCTCGGGAACATGCTGTTCCTGTGGATCTTCGGCAACAACATCGAGGACTCGATGGGGCGCGGGCGTTACCTCATCTTCTATCTGCTGGCCGGGATCGCCGCCAGTTACGCGCAGGCCGTGATCGACCCGAGCGAGACCGGACCAACCCTGGGCGCGAGCGGCGCGATCGCGGGCGTTTTAGGGGGCTACATCCTGCTACACCCCCGGGCGCGGGTGCTCACGCTGGTGTTCCTGTTCCTGTTCGTGACCTTGGTCGAGATCCCCGCGGTCGTCATGCTGGGGGTGTGGTTCATCCTCCAAGCGGTGCCCGCCGTGAGCCAGTTCTCGAGCCCGGACATCGCCGGTGGCGGTGGAGTCGCCTATCTGGCCCATGTCGGGGGGTTCGTGTTCGGCCTCTTGGCGATCAAGCTGTTCGCCGACCGGGCCCGCGTTTCGCAGCCTCCGGGGATCTCGTGAGCTAGGCATGGAACCGGAGATCAGAGGCGCGATCGTCCTGGTCGGGCTGCTCTTCGTCTTCTTGTTCGGAGGTAGCGCGCTCGTGGTGATGGGCAAGGACGGCGTCGACGTGCTGACCGTGCTCTCGCTGTTGATCGCGGCGATGATCTTCATCGGCGTCATGGCCGTGGTGCGAAACCCGCCGAAGGACTAGATCCGGCGCACGGGACTAACCTGCCCTGTATGTGCAGGAATATCAGGACTCTCCACAATTTCGAGCCTCCCGCGAACTCCGAGGAGGTGAACGACGCGGCGCTTCAGTACGTCCGCAAGATCAGCGGTTCGACGAAGCCGTCGAAGGCCAACGAGGACGTCTTCGACCGCGCCGTCGCTGAGGTGGCGACGGCCACCGCTCGCCTTCTCGACGGCCTCGTTACCTCCGCGCCGCCGAAGGACCGCGAGGTCGAGGCGGATAAGCGCAGGGCAAGATCGGCGGAACGGTTCGCGACGGCCTAGCCCCGCTCGGGCCGACCTACAATCGCGGCCGAGGGGCCATAGCTCAGTTGGTAGAGCGTCGCGCTTGCATCGCGAAGGTCGCCGGTTCGAGCCCGGCTGGCTCCACTTCTTCCCAGCCGAGTTACGAGTTGATCTCGCCTAGCGACGACAACTCGTAGTTCGGTCCCGCGGGGGCATCCCCCTCGCTCGATATGACTCCGGCGTGAAGCGCCATCCGTCCTACTTCGTCGTCGGCGGGCTCGACCTGCGGGCCGAGGCCCGGCGGCTCTGCCGGCTGCGCGCGCTCGGCGGCGCCACCGGGCCTCTCGTCGCCCGTCCGCCGACGCTCACGGTGCGCCGGGCGTCGAGCAGGCCGCGCAGCCGCCTCGGCTTCGCCGTGCCCGCGCAGTGGCGGGTGTCGGTCACGGCCTACCCAGGCGCGCGCGCCGGCGATCTACTCGAGACCCTGCTTCACGAATTGGTCCACCTCGCGGTCGATCGCCAGCCCGGTGGCCGGCCCTGGCACGGGCGTGAGTTTTGCCAGACGCTTCGCGATGCGATGCGGGAGGCGTACGGAGTCGCGGGTGTCATGCCCGCAACCAGCCACCATGGCGCGTACGCCGAGGCGATCGAGGCGCGGCTTCGCGAAATCCTCCCCGCGCCTGGTTGACATCAGGCTTTCTGCGGTATGAGAGGATGGCCGCCGAGCATGGAGGAGGACCGATGAGCGAGACCGAGACTGCCGCGGCCGTCGGCGAGACCGAGGAAACCGACAAGTCGGCCGAGGCGACCGAGCGCGTCAAGTCGAACGCGGAGGCTGCTGGCGTATCGAAGCCGGGACAGCGGGCCGAGGTCTCCAACCTCGACATCGTCCGCCACTACTTCGACATCGCCGCTGATCATCTGAAGCTGGCAGACGACCTGCGGGTCGTCTTCTGGTCCCCTTACCGCGAGGTGACGGTTCAGATCCCGGTGAAGCTCTCCGACGGCAAGATTCACGTCTTCTCCGGCTATCGGATCCAGCACAACGGCGCCCGCGGTCCCTACAAGGGCGGCATTCGCTTCCACCCCGAGGTCGACGTCGACGAGGTCCGCGCCCTCGCCTCGCTCATGACCTGGAAGACCGCAGTCGCGGGGATCCCCTACGGCGGCGCCAAGGGCGGCGTCAACTGCCCGGCCAACGAGATGGAGCCCGACGAGCTGCAGAAGGTCGCGCGCTCCTTCATGAACAAGATCGAAAAGGTCCTCGGCCCCACGCGCGACATCCCGGCGCCAGACGTCAACACCAACGCCCAGGTGATGGCCTGGATGATGGACGAGTACGGCAAGCTCCACGGCCACACGCCCGCGATCGTCACCGGCAAGCCCATCGCGCTCGAGGGAAGCCTTGGCCGTGAGGCCGCGACCGGCCGGGGATGCGTGTTCATGTTCCGCGAGGCGGCCCCGCAGCTGGGCCTCAGCCCCGCCGAGACGACCTTCGTCGTCCAGGGCTACGGCAACGTCGGCTCCTGGGCCGCGCGCATCATGCAACAGCTTGGCGCGAAGATGATCGCCGTCTCCGACGTCAACGGGGCAATCCGCTCCGACGCCGGCATCGACGCCAACGCCCTGCACGAGTTTCTCGCGGCGGGGAACCACATCAACGACTTCGAGGGCGCCGAGCCCATCGACGCCGACGACCTGATCGCGGTGCCATGCGACGTCCTGATCCCCGCGGCGCTCGGCGGCATGATCCACGAGGGCAATGCCGACCGCATCGACTGCAAGATGCTGGTGGAGGGCGCCAACAGCCCGACCACTCCCGTGGCCGACAAGATCCTTCGCGACAAGGGCACTTACATCATTCCCGACTTGATGGCGAACGCCGGGGGCGTCGTCGTCTCCTACTTCGAGTGGGTGCAGAACCTCCAGCACTTCCGCTGGGAGGAGCGCGAGGTCAACGACAAGCTCGGCACGATCATGCGGCGCTCCTACCGCGAGGTCTCATCGCGCTCCAAGGAGGAGGGACTCGACCTGCGCGAGGCCGCGTACCTGGTGGGAATCGAGCGCGTGGTGGAGGCGGCCCGGCTTCGCGGTTACGTCAGCGCGAAGTCCAGCTAGCGCTCAGTCGAAGTCGAAGTCCTTCGGCGCGCCCTGCTCGAACCACAGCTCGTCGTCCTCGGGCTGATCGCGAAGAAACTCGGGGGTGTCGGCGAGGACGTCCTCGTCCTCGGAGTCTGACGGTTCCTCACCCGCCTCTTCCAGCTCTTCGTCCTCGCCGGTAAGCGGCTCTGCGGGAGCCGGGGGCGACGGCTCGGGATCGGGCTCGGGATCGGGCTCGGGCTCGGGCTCGGGAAGCTTCTCGTGCATCGGGTGCTCGACCGTCTCCAGGCTCTCGAACGGCACCTCGCCGCCGATCGCCGGCGGGTCCTCGTCCTCCAGATCGAGGTTCAAATCGAGCTCGTCCTCGAGGGACTGGTCGAAGATCGGGGCGGGCTGCGCAACCGCCTCCTCGTCCTCATCAGCGGGTAGTGACTCGCCGGTGCCGGGCTCTGCCTCAAACTCAAGCTCCTCGGACGGAGCTTCGGCTGCCGGCGGCGGCTGGTCGACCGATTCCACGGGGGGTTGCTCGCCGGTTTCCTGCGCAGAGGTCGCCTGCTCGCCCGTCGGAATCTCCTCGCTCGGCGCCTCGGCCACCTCCGGCTGCGGCTCCTCGTCCGCCAGTGTCGTCTCCGAGGTCGGGAAGTCCGGCTCGCCGGGTCGCGTCGGCAGGCCGAACGCCTCGTCCTCGAGCTGCTTCAGCTCGTCGTCGGCGGCGCCAGTTCGGCGTTTGAGGTCGAGGTGCTCGCGGATCGCGTCGTCGAGGATTCCCATGGACTACTCCTCCTCGGCGAAAGACTACTGACGATGCCCGCCACGGTCGGCGACCTGGGGAGCGCAAGCAGGCATTCGTGCGCGGCGGCGCCTACGCCGGTTCCCCCGCCTTGGCCACCCGATTCTTGCCCGCTGCCTTGGCCTCGTAGAGGGCCGCGTCGGCTGCGGCAATCAGGGTCTCCACGTTCTTCACGTCGCCATTCGCGGTGGCGACCCCGATCGACGCCGTGACCCCGAGCCCCCCGTTGCCGTCCATTCGGGGGAACTCGAGCTCCTCGATTCGCTCCCGAATGCGCTCGCCCACCTCTGCCGCACCCGCGATGTCGGTCTCGGGCAGGACGATCACGAACTCCTCGCCCCCGTAGCGGGCAGGCTCGTCGATTCCGCGGGACTCACCGGCGATCGCTTCGGCCACGCCTCGCAGCACCGCGTCGCCCTGGAGATGCCCGTAGGTGTCGTTGACCTGCTTGAAGTCATCGATGTCGAGCATCAGCAGCGAGAGGTCGTGCGTGAAGCGCTCGGCGCGCGCGGCCTCCTTCGTCAGCAGCTCGCGAAAGCGCCGCTTGTTCGAAAGGCCCGTGAGGTCATCCGTGACGGCCTCCTCGGACACCGCCTCGTGTAGCGCGATGTTCTCGATCGAAGCCGCCATCTGCCCGAGCAGGTACGCGAATACGTCCCGCTCGCCGGCGTCGAATGGAGTCCCGTCCCGGGCGATGCTCATGGCGCCACCACGTCGCGCGGGCTCTCCGGGAATCGCAACGGGGCTGGAGAGGACGGCGATGCCGTCTGACGCGTACTCCACCAGCGCGCCCTCGCGAGACGCTCTCTCCTCCCCCTCGAGGGAGGCGTCGCGGAGCTCAGAGGAGGCGCTGCCGCTCTCGAACTCGCCGCCCTGGGCACCACCGATCGCGATGATCCCGTACTCGGCGTTGCACGCCGAGAGGGCCGCCTCGATCACGATCCGCATCAACCCATCACGATCCAGGCCGGATGCGAACGCTTCCCCGATCCGGCGCACGGATCGCTCGATCTCATCGCGCTGGTGGCGAAGCTCGCCGATCTGTGCCGCCAAGCGGTCGCTCATCTTGTTGAACTCCCGAGCGAGGCTCGCCATCTCGTCGTTGCCCTCCACGGGGACCTCCTGGGAGAAGTCGCCCTCGCCGATGCGCCGCGCTGCCCCGAGCATGTCGCGAATCCGCGCGTTGAGCGCAGTGAGAAGGCGGGCGGCGAGCAACAGCGCGATCGCGAAGAACACGACCAGGACCCCCACTACGAGCGGGCGCGAGGAGAGGAAGCTGCTGGACCCCCGCGGGCCGACGACGGTCAGCCGATAACCCCCCGGCCCTGGCAACGCGACCGAGGCCGCGCGCAAATCCGCCCCGCTCGCGCTCAGGTTGCCGGTGCTTCCCGGACCCGGCACCGAGGCTGAGCCGAGATCGATGGTCCCAGCTAGATCGCGGTTGCCCGAGCGCAGCGCCAGGTCGAGGTTGGTGCGCCGTTTGACCTCGGCGACAAATGCTCGTGGAGTGGTCCCCGACGCCTCCAGGGTCGCGGCCCGTCCTCCGCCAGGGCTCGAGAGCACGGCGGTAGCCGCGGCGATGGGAGCCGTCCCGATGTCGACGAGCGCGCCGCCATTCGCCCCGCGGACGATGAACGATCTTGCCCCATCCCGCTGCGCCACGCGACGAGCGGCAGCGGCGATGGCCTCCGGGTCGCCGGCGCGTGCGGCAGCCTGAAGGGCGGAGTCGCGCGCGATCGCGCCCACGACATCACCCGACGCTCGAAGGTCGTCGCGATACAGCGCGCTGGCGGCGACGAGACCCTCCGACAGGCGCGCGTCCGCCTTGCCGCTTCGCGAGTCGTCGGTGATCGCGATCACCCCCACGGCGATGGCGATCATCGGCAAAACGACGATCAGCAGGAAGAAGCTGGTTAGGCGGGCACGAAAAGACACCTCGTTGAGCTTAGATCGACCCCCCGGCGGGTCCCGTTTAGCGGTGGGCGCGCGCAAGTCGCCTGGCGATGGCCCAGGTGCGACAATCCGGGACCGCACCCGCCCCATCGCAGGTGCGCCTCGGGGCTATAGCTCAGTTGGCAGAGCGCCTGGATCGCACCCAGGAGGTCGGGGGTTCGAGTCCCCCTAGCTCCATAACAATTTTCGATTGGGTTGACGCCGTACTCCTGCGCGCATAGCCTGGGTGACGACCAGGAATCGCACCGCCAACCAGGAGCACATGCGTGGCACTGTTTAGCAGCAAGAAGAAGAAGGCGGAGGAGCTGTTCGCCAGCGGCGCCAAGGGAGCCGGAACCGTGATCCAGGTGCAAGACACCGGGATGACGGTCAACGACAACCCGCGCGTGAAGATGGTCTTTCGGGTCGAGCCGCTCGACGGCTCGCCGGCGTTCGACGCGCAGAAGACCACGACGGTCTCCCGAATTCAGATCCCGCGCCAGGGTGATCGCTACCCGGTCTGGTACGACCCGCAGGAGCCGACCAAGAAATGGGCCTATGCGACCGTCGCTGACGACAATGGCCGAGCGACGATGCGACAGCTCTTCGGAAACGCGGCCGAGAGCTTCGTGGGCATGAACGCTCCTGGCGCCCCAGCTCCAGCCGCCGCGGCGCCCCAGGCATACGACACGGTGGAGAAGCTCAAGCAGCTCGCCGACCTCCATTCCCAGGGCATCCTCAGCGACGACGAGTTCGCGGCGCAGAAGGCGAAGCTGCTCGGCTAGTGATCGATTCGGCTCAGCAGGGCATCAACCCTTGGGGGGAAGCTCGGGGCCAATCGATCTCGCGAATGCTGGCGGGAAGCTTCCAGGCGAACGACGGTAGCCACGGCGCAGACGGTCTTCTTCCAAGCGGACGACGGCAGCCACGGCATCGAGCTCTGGTAGGCGGCCCCGTAGGGTTTACCTCACGGCTCGCCTAGCTCCATCCGCCAGCGGGGGATGAGGTTCGAGTGCCGCCCATAGGATTCCCCAGCTGGCCGAGGACCCGACCGTCTACCACACGATGAACGGCCGCCGGCACGACCCGCTTCAAGTAGGGTGCGCGCACTCCGTCCGGCGTGGGCGGCGGCAAGTTCGTCCACCCGAACGATCGGAGTCGGAATGTCCTCAGTTGGTGCGCGCCGCGGATTCGCTGCGCTCGGCCTCCTCGTCGTGGGGGGATTACTGGCCACCGGCTGCGGCGGCGGCGGAAGCAGCAGCAGCGAGAGCAGCTCGCCGACGACCTTGATGCTCAGCATTAGTGAGAAGGGCAAGGCGGCCGCGTTCCAGGCTCCGGCGTCGGCCAAGGGCGGCCTGGTGACGGTGAAGCTGACTAACTCGGGCAAGGCGCCCCACGGCGTCCAGTTCATCCAGTACACCGGCAACCACACGATGGCCGACGTGCTGAAGCAGCTCGGCGGTAAGAGCAACGTGATCCCCTCGTGGGCGAAACTGACCGGCGGCATCGGCAGCGTCGCCGGCGGTCAGACCGGGAGCGCAACGGTCAATCTGTCGCAAGGCAACTACGTTCTCGTGGATGCCGCAGCGCTCGGGGGCGGCCCCAGCAATGGCCCGCCTGCCACGGCCGGCATCAAGCTCACCGGCGGCTCTAGCGGGAGCCTGCCCGGCACGGCCGCGCAGATCACGGCCAACACCGCTGGGAAGGACAAATACAAGTGGGACATCTCCGGGCTCAAGGCGGGCAGTAATCAGGTGACCTTTGACAGCAAGGGCAAGGACGCCGTCCACACGATCATCGCGGTGCCGGTCAAGGGCAAGGCGCCGCCCCTGAGCCAGATCCGGAAGGACCTGGCGAGCAGCGGCCCCCCGCCCCCCTACATCGATCCCAGCGGGTTCCAGAGTTCGGCCATCCTCGACGGCGGCCTCAAGCAGACGACCACGCTCGATCTCAAGAAGCCCGGGCAGTACATCTTCTTCTGCCCGCTTCAAGACCGTGACGGCAAAGGCAAGTCACACGATCAGGAAGGCCTGCTCACGGTCCAGACCGTGAAATAGGGGGCCGCTGCCAGCGAGGTTTCCTCGCCCCCCACCCGGGCAGGGCCTGGGGTCGATGCGTCCCTGAGCGTCCCAGCGTCCCCCGTCGTCCCCGGGCACGGATGGCCTCACCGCTATTCAGCCGATCTCGACTTCAGCCGGCGTTCCCCATAGCGATCGTCTGTGATCGGCAGTGGCGAAATGCTCGCTTGCTTGATAGCGGGGGCCCGATTCGTCTCTCGCTACGACGCACGGATCGTCGAGCGCCTCGCGGCGTAGCGAATCACCGATTCTCGTTCAAGCAGAACCTCCGCCGTTGCTGCAGGAGAACGTCGAACCGCTCGCGGCAATGGTCTCCGGGTCGGGCGAGCCAGCGATACCGCTGGACCAGGCCGGTCCGCTCAGCGCCGACCCAAGCCCAGCGTGAGGGGCGAAAAGCACCGGCCCCACAGCGGACACCGTTTGCCTCGGCTCGTCGCCTCGTCCGCGCCTGGGGCGCTTTCGGCGGCCATTGAGCCTTGGCCAGTGTCCTAGCCGCAGGGCCAGTAAGCGACACATTACTCGCATGTGCTGACTATTACAAGCGCGGGTCGCCTCCAGCCCTTTGATGCGGATCCTTCCCGAACGGTGCCTACGACGACCAGGTCGACGCGATGACCCAGGCGCTCCTGCGGCTCGCAGGCCAAAGCCACCATCGGCTGGTCCGCTGGGGCAAGATCGACCCGCCAGAATGGATTAACGACCGCTAAGTGGCCTCGGGGCTCTCAGCGGCCCGCAGGGATGCCAAAGTGGAGACCTGACGCGACCAAACCGTGAGCGGATCACGCCTCCGAGATGACCGTGCCTCCCGACAACCAGACGTCCAACGTCGGGCCAAAGCGTCGCCGCTGGCCACGAGCCCTGGCGCTGTCCGCGGTGGCGAGCCTTGTCGCCCTGTTCGCCTATGGCCTCACGACGAAGGCGCCCAACACCGCCATTGACGACAGCCTCGCCAGTGGGAGTGCCCCCCTTGCGCCGAGCTTCGACGATGCGGTACTTGCTGCCGGGACCCTGCCGAGAACACTGCGCGGCAGCGTCGGACCGGTCCTGGCCGACGGCCAGCTGAGCCTCGGCGAGCTCAAGGGAACCCCGTTCGTCCTCAACTTCTGGGCCTCGTGGTGCATCCCCTGCCAACAGGAGGCACCAATCCTCCACGCCGGTTGGGAGCGCTGGGGCCCCAGGGGAGTGCTCTTCCTCGGGCTGAACATGCAGGACCTGACGAGCGATGCCCGCAACTTCATCGACAGATTCGCCGTCACCTACCCGACGATCCGCGAGCCGAGCAACGACTCGGCGCGCGCCTACGGGGCCACCGGGCTTCCCGAGACCTACTTCGTCAGCGCCCGCGGGCGAATCGTCGATCACGTGATCGGCGTCGTCACGACGCGTCAGCTCGATCAGGGAGCTTCGGCCGCCCAACGGGGCCGCCTGATCGGAACCGAGAACGGCGGCGCCCGCCGGCCCCAGCGGTAGGCCGCGAGGAGTCCTCAGCGCGGCTACGTGAGGGCCCGCCGCACGCGACGCCATGAGAGGGACAGGGCCAGCGTTCCAGCGGCGAGCGGAGCGACGAACATGGCCACCATGCAGCCCTCGGCCAAGAGCATGGCGAGGCTCACGCTGCCCCTCTCGGCGATCGCCGGTAGCGCGGCGACGACCGCCAGGAGCGCCGCGACGACCGCCAGCGACCCGGCGAAAGCCGAGGCCGGCAGCCCCCAGCGCGGCGGCTGCCCGAGAAGGTGGTCGACTCGCTCCGGGGCGATGCCGACCACCGCCGGCGACTCAACGCCGCGGTCGCCGAAGGCAAGCAGCGCGGCCGCCAGATGCTCCCCACCGACTACGCGGCCGGCTGCCTCGTCGGCCGCCACCTCGGCGAGCTCGTGGTAGCGCTGGCTGAGGCGGCGTAAGCCTGGAAGGAAGAAAAGCGCGTCGGTCAAAACGCGTGCGAAGAAGATTCGTAGCGGGTCGCGCCTGCGTCGGTGATGGGCCTCGTGGGCGACCACGGCTTCGAGCTGGGCGCTCGAGAGCGCCTCCAGCGTCGGAGCAGAGAGGTAAATCCGCGGCCTCAACAGCCCGGCGCAGAACGCACGCGGCCGCGTCCCGCCGATCACGGTTACCTCCTGACCAGCGATCTCGAGCGACTCAACTCGCTCCAGGGCGCTCAAAAGGCGCAGCTGCGCGCGCAGCTGCCGAAACAGGGAGCGAGCGGCAAGGGAAACGACGACCAGCCCCAGCGCCGTCAGCGCGATGACGACGATCAGCGCCGGAGCAGAGGGAAGGGGAACGACGTGGCGACAGGCAGCGAGCAGGGCCTCGCCGGATGGAACGCCGAAGCGCAGCCTGCTGATGGCAGCCAGGGCGGCGAGCGCAACAGCTCCGCCTGCGAGGGCGGCGAGGAAGAGATTCAGCCGATAGAGGCGTCGGGCACTACTCATGGCGAGCGAGCTTTCGCAGCGCGCTCAGGCGCTTGGCGTCGAGCTTGCCGACCTGCTCGGCGAAATGAGCGAGGGCGACGTCACCGAACTCATCGACCAAGGCTTCGACCTCGACCTGGGCGCGGGTATCGAGATATTCCTCGCGGCTCATCACCGGCCGATAGAGGTGGCTGCGGCCGGCGCGGGCTCGCGTCAGCAGGCCCTTCTGATCCAGCCGCGACATGATCGTCATCACGGTCGTGTACGCGCGCTTCTTGGCGCCGCGGTTCAAGGCGGTCAGGACATCGCGAACCGTGGCCTCGCCTTGGCGCCAGACCTCCTCCATCACCTGGGCCTCGACTTCAGGCAGCGCCGGCGGCGTGTTATGCGAGGGCATCGCGCTAGAGCTTAGATGGCGACTCGGCATTCGGCACCTCCGATTGGACGTTCGAGTTTCGTTGAGGCGGTCACTCTCCTACGGTGTGTAGGAGACATGTTCGACAACGCCAGGACGGTGAGATCTCATTCGCGCCGATCAGCACTCGAAGTAGTCCTTACCGCGATCCTCGCCGCAGCGGTAGTCTCCAGCTCCGGGGGAACCGAAGCTGCGAGCGGTGTGAAAGGCGATCTGCCGACGCTCGGATCGTGGGCCGCCGGCAACGCCCTTCGCGACGCTCAGCGCCGCCCACAGCAGCGGCAGCTGCGGGACCTCCGGAAGTACTCCGAAGTCCGCCGGTTCGTACCGGCCGACCCTTACGACGTGCCAGTGGCCCTGGCCCAGCGGTTGATCGGCTACCGCAGCATTCCACCACCGGCCGCGAGCAAGCCCAATACGCGATCGCCATCAAGCGGTCCAGCACTCATGGACCCTGCTGCTGCCCGTGCTGGCGCTGGCATGCGTTCCGCGGCCAGGCTCACTTCCTGCTCCATCGTCGCCACTTCTCCGGAGCCCAGGTTGGGGCGCTCTGGGGCCAGGAGGAGGGCTGCGGCGGCCCGTCCGACTCCAAGACCTGAAGCCAACCGCCACGCCGACGGCAATCAGCGCAAGCGACCAGAGCTGCGGCTCCGTCAGGCCGACAACGACCGGGGAATTCAGCCTCAGGAACTCGATCAGGAAGCGCATGACCCCCATCCCGACAGCGAACAGCGCGAACAGGTGTGGAGGCGAGAGCCGAGGCCGCAGCCGCCAGAGCAAGATGCCGAGGGCGAAGGCCACGATCGCCTCGTAGAGCGGGGTCGGATGGACCCGTTGCAGCGTCGGAACCGTGCCGTGCGGGAAGCTCATCGCCCACGGCAGGTCGGAAGGCTTGCCATACGTCCCGTCGCCCGCGAGGAGGCAGCCAATGCGGCCGATGGCGTATGCGAAGGCCAGCGGCGCAGCGGTGATCCCCGCGATCACGCTCGCGGGAATGCCGTGTCGGCGCGCAATCACGAGGACCGCCGCGGCGCCGGCGATCATCCCGCCGTACCAAGTGAACCCGGTCCCGCCGAGATCGCTCCAACTCAGATGCCTCGCGTTCTCGACCAGGAAGTTGACCTTGGCTCCTGCGAACCCGGCGATGAAGCCACCGAGCGTCAGTGAGTAGGCCAGGCCGGGATCTCGCCCGATCCGGCGAAGGTCCTTGGCGATCAGCCAACCAGCCACAAGCGCCGCCAGCGCCTTGCTGGCCCCGTAGCTGGTGACGTCGAAACCGCCGAAGTGAACGAGAACCGGCTTCACCGCCGTCGGCCCTCCGCTTCGCGCAGGGGTGGGCGCATCTCAGGAAGCAGGGCGACCACCGGCGCCTCGGCCAAGCTCACGCCGAAGCTTTCGCTCGGACAGCCGGCCGTACGAAAACGGTTGTCCATCGATGAAGATCCCCGGCGCGAACAGAATCCCACCCGCGGCCGCCAGCTTCTGACCTTCGGCCGAGGCCAGGTCGAGCTCGGCCACGGCCAGCGGGAAGTCTCTGCCGACGCGATTGAGGACGGCGTGCGCGTGCTCGCAAAGCGCGCAGTCGTCCTGGCTCAGGACCAGGACCTCAGCCATTTCGGCCACTGCGGGCCTCGGTCAGTCCGGTCTGAAGATCGGCGAGGAGATCGGGGACCGGGACGTACATGGTGAAGTTGGGCGGGCCGCCGTAGTCGGCCCGCCACTCGATCCGCCCGTCCGGCCCGACGAGGAGGAACGTATGCCCGTCGCGGCTTGTGCCCATCATTCCGTACTCGTTGGCCGTGTAAGCCGTTGATGCGGTCAGGCTGGCGTCGGAGAGGACGGGCGTCGTGATCCCCTCGTCGGCGACCTTCTGGCTGAGCTGATCGAGGGGATCGCTCGTGATCGTCACCAGGTCATCCACCCCCAGCGCCTTGAGCGAATGCATCTGCTGGTCTAGGTCCTTGAGCTGAGTCCAACAGGGCTCGCAGGTGAGCCCCTCCTGGAAGTAGAGGAGCACCGACCTTCCGCGCCGAGCGCCGAGGTCGAAGGTTCCGCCTGCGGTTGATGGCAGCTTGATCGCCGGTGCCTTTGCCCCCGGCCCGGGCTTGCCGACGGCGAACTGGTACTTGCCGGCATCGCCCGGGCCCGTCGAGGACGATGACGAGGACCCGCCCGAGTTTGCGATCAGAAAGATCGCCCCAAGGATCGCGACGCCGGCAACCACGGCGGCCGTCAAGCGAATCGCCAACCGTCGCGCCTCCGCAGCGCGCTCTGCCTCGGCTTCGGCGGCGAGCCGCTTCTGGCGCGCATCATTGTCTTGACGCTTCTGGCTCGCCATCGCTAGACGTACCCGCCGTTGAACTCGCTGACGCGGGGCGCGGACGAGTCCGGTGCGCCCCCGGCGGGGGGCTGCGGCGCCTCGGACATACGCGGCTCTTCTCCTGGCGGCCGGGCGACCAGTTGTCGGACAGCGTGGCGGGCGAGAAGCAGAACAACCGTGGCGATAGCGACCGCTGCAGCCCACCCCGGGATCCAGTCGAGGGCCTTCGTAGCGACGCTCCCGTAGTGCTGGAGATGGCTCGAGACGTCGGCCTGCCACCCGCTCGGCGAGGGCATCGAGCTGCTCGTCAGCCCGATCCAGAGCGTCCAGCCGCCGATCGCCGCGAGCAGGAGCGCGCTCGCGATCGCAGTTCCGCTGATCGTCCGTCTAAGCGGCCCGATCTGCCAGCTGTAGGAGCGCGGCCTGAACAGGCGGCTGGAGCGCCAGTCGAACCGCTCCCACAGGAGCGAGATGACGAACAGCGGGGCGACCATCCCGAAGACATAGGCCGCGCCAAGGCCGAGGGCGAGCCCGAACGAAGCGGCGACTCCCGAAAGCGCGAGGACCCCGGCGAGAACCGGGGCGCAGCACGAGCTCGCCACACCCGAGAAGGCGCCCAGGGAATAGACGCTGAGTGGGCCTGCCCTGCCGGCTCCGGCCCTTCGCCCTGGAACCGGGAGGCGGACGCTGCCGCCGAGCAGCAGGTAGGCGACAAGCGTCAAGAGCAGGACGCCCGCAACGGAGTAGACAAGGGTGTGCTGGCCGACCATGAAGCGCTGGACCGCGGCCGCCCCAAGAGCGATCGGGAGGATGACCGTCGCCACCCCGGCCGCGAACACGAACGTCATCGCGACCAGCTGACGGCGATTCTGGAAGGCGGTCGAGAAGTAGGCCGGAAGCATCACTGAGATGCAGCAGGGTGCAAAGAGGGCAATCGAGCCTGCGAGCACGGCGGCCACCACTGAGCCGCCAAAGAAGATGCTGCTACCCATCGCCGCCCGCTCTGGCGGCTCCCTCTCCTGACGAGATCGTCGCGCCGTCGCGGAGGGCGTCGAGGCGAGCGGTCAGCACCGCTTGGCGACGGCGAAGCTCCGCGAGATCCTGCGTTTCAGTCGGTGCCACATCCTCTTCACCGCGGATCGGCACGCGGCCGGCAGCGGCGCGCCCGCGCCGCTGCTGCCACCACATCATTCCCGGGCAGATCAGCGCGGCCGCGAGAACGGCCAGGACGAGGAGGGCCGTGCTCATTCCCGGTTGGCCGGCTCGAGGTCGCTTGAGCGCTCCTGCTCGAGACGATCCACCTCGGCCGCCAAGCGAGCCTGCTCCGCGCGCAGCGAGTCGATCTCCCGCGAGCTCTGCGGGGGGCTGGCCTTGTCTCCGCCCATCCCCCTCATCATGAAGAACATCATCACGCCCATCGAGATCGGGCACGCGAGGATCAGAAGCCCGGTTGGAATCGCCGCAAGTATTTCCATGCCTTGTCTCCTTCGGTGGGTGGGGTACGACTCAGTGTAGTAGACCGGAGCCCCTCAGTACGATGCTGCGACAGTGCGTAGTAGTCCGCCACCTCCTACCGGCTGATGGCCCTGCTCCTCGGCTTCGCGTTCGTCGCGGGCTTCGCGACTTGTCTTACGCCCTGCGTGCTACCCGTCCTGCCCGCGGTCCTCTCGGGCGCAACGACCGGCGGGCGGCGCCGGCCCTTGGGAATCGTCACCGGCATCGTCCTCTCCTTCACCTTCGCCACAGTCGCACTGGTCTACGTGATCGCAGCGCTCGGGCTTCCCAACGACGTCGTGCGGACCTTCGCGATCGTAGTCTTGGCCGTCTTCGGCCTCTCGCTGTTGCTTCCGCCGCTGTCGTCACGATTCGAGGCCTGGATCTCCCGCTTCGGTCGCGTTCGCGTCAACCCGCAGGCGGACGGATTCTTCTCCGGGCTCGCGCTCGGCTTCGGCCTCGGCTTCCTCTATGCCCCCTGCGCCGGGCCGATCCTCGCCGGAGTGATCACCGTCTCGGCGGCACAGACGTTCACCGCCGGCCGCCTCGCTGTGGCGCTGGCCTACGCCCTCGGCTCTGCTCTCGTCCTCTACCTCTACATGCTCGGCGGGCGTCGCTTCGCACGCCGCCTGGTCGCCCGAAGCCTTCGCGTACAGCAGGGAATGGGAGCGCTGATGATCGTCGTGGCAGTGCTCGTCTACGCGCAGATCGACATCCGCTTCCAGACCGCGATCGCCAGCAAGCTCCCGGACTTCCTGACCCAGCCAGCGCAGGACCTCCAGCAGAGCAGCGCCATCGCTGACGCGCTTGGATCCGTCCGCGGTCAAGGAAAGGTTGCCGTCGCAGGCGGCCTTCGCCAGGCCGAGAACGACAAGCCGCTGCCGGTCCTCGGCCACGCCCCGAAATTCGTGGGCACCCAGCAGTGGTTCAACACGCCGGGCGACCGGCCCCTGACGCTGGCAGGGCTTCGTGGTCAGGTCGTCCTCGTCGACTTCTGGACCTACACCTGCATCAACTGCATCCGCACCTTCCCGCACTTGAAGGCTCTCTACGACACCTACCACCGCCAGGGCTTCACGATCGTCGGAGTTCACTCGCCGGAGTTCCCGTTCGAGAAGGATGCCGGCAACGTGGCCGCCGCCATCGACCAAAACGGCCTTCCCTACCCGGTGGTTCAGGACAACGACCTCGCGACCTGGAATGCCTTCGGAAACCAGTTTTGGCCCGCCGACTACCTGATCGACGCCGAAGGTCGCATCCGCTACGTCCACTTCGGCGAGGGCGACTATGGGGCGAGCGAGAAGGCGGTGCGCTCCTTGCTCGCCGAGCGCGGCGATCGCCACCTCGGCGCGTCAGTACAAGTCCACGTCCAGCACGCGGCGCGAGGGGTGACGACTCCAGAGTCCTACCTCGGCGCGGCGCGGGCGACTGGTTTCGTAAACGGGTTGCAGCGGCAGCCGATTGTCGTCGGGACGACAACCTTTCAACGTCCGAGTTTCAAGTTGTCGCCGAACCGCCTCGCCTATGGCGGTCGCTGGCGGATCGGCGCCGAGGCCGCCACGGCGGTAACCCACTCCCGCCTCGACCTCAACTTCGGCGCTCGCCGGGTCTTCCTGGTGATGGGCTCGCCAGGGAGAGCCCGGCAGATGCAAGTCCTGCTTGACGGCCAACCGATCCCCGATCGCCTTGCCGGGTCCGATGTCCACGGCGGCACGGTCACTGTCGGACGCCACCGCCTCTATGACCTCGTCGACCTGCCCCGTGTCGAGCGCCACGTCCTCACTCTTGAGCCTGAGGGTGGCATCTCTGGCTACGCCTTCACCTTCGGCTAAGAGGGAAACCGAATGCTCGGGGCTGGCGCTAAACCGACTGGAAGAAGTTGAGGTTGAGGCCGTCGAGGAAGCGCTGGGCCTGGATGTTGAGCTGGAACAGCTCGTTCGTGAAGACCAGCACTCCCATCGTGATCAAGACCAGCCCGGAGGCAACCTGAATTGGCATGTAGTGCCGCTTGATCCAGCCGAAGCTCCCCTGGAGGCGGCTCGCGGCGAGCGCCGACAGCACGAAGGGCACCCCCAGGCCCGCCGAGTAAGCGGCGAGGAGACCTGCGCCCTGGGCCGCCGAATGCGAGGTGCTCGCGAGGCCGAGAATGGCGCCAAGGGTCGGTCCCACGCAGGGGGTCCATGCGATGGCGAAAGCGACTCCGGCGATCAGCGGCCCGCCGCTGCCGGCCCGTTCGATCAAGCCTGACGGCCGCCAATCACGGTTGAGCCGCGTGACGAAGACCGAAGCGATGAACAGACCCCCGAGGGCGCCGATCGCGATCCCTGCCACCTTGCGCAAAGTCACTTCGTTCTGCAGCAGGAACGATCCAATCGCAGTCGCCCCGAGCCCGAGCAGGATGAAGATGGACGAGAAGCCGAGGACGAATACGAGACTGCGCACCAGGACCTGCGGGTCGAAGCGCGTCTCCCCGATCGGCTGTCCGCAGACCGTCGCCAGATAACCCGGGACGAGGGGCAGACAGCAGGGCGACAGAAAGGAAACGAGGCCGGCGGCCACTGCCAGCAGGACGCTTGGAGTCTCAATCATCGATAGCTACTACGAAGCTTAGTATGGAGCGAACGGATGCTCGACGCCCTCAAAACTCTCCTCGACGGCTTCAAGAACGCTGGGCTCATGGCCTACCAGGTCTGGTGGGCCCTCGTTCTGGGCTTCGCGATCTCGGCCGTGGTTCAAGCCTGGGTTCCGCGGGCGCGAGTCGAGTCGTCTCTCTCCGGCTCGGGGCCTCGTCCCCTGGCCTTGGCCACAGGGCTCGGCGCGGCGTCCTCGTCTTGCTCGTACGCGGCCATCGCAATCGCCAAGTCCCTCTTCCAGAAGGGCGCCTCGGCGGCGACCGCCCTCGCCTTCCAGTTCGCCTCGACCAACCTGGTCTGGGAGCTCGGGCTCGTTCTCTGGGTGCTGATCGGCTGGCAGTTCACCGTGGCCGAGTACTTGGGCGGCTTGGTGATGATCGCCCTGATGGCCGCAATGCTGCGCCTGTTCGTCTCGCCGCGCCTCGAAGAAGCCGCGCGTCAGCACGCCCAGAAGGCGCAGACCGGCCACCAGCACCACATGGCCGGCTCCAAAGGGATGGTCTGGAAGCAGCGGCTGACATCGGTCGACGCCTGGTCGGACGTCGCCCACAACTTCCGCGGCGACTGGCAGATGCTCTGGAAGGAGATCACCATCGGCTTCTTCCTGGCCGGGTTCATCGGCCTGCTCGGCAACGACTTCTTCAACGGGCTCTTCATCAGCGACGCACCGGGCGCAGTCCGCACGATCGAAAACGTGATTGCCGGCCCGATCATCGCCGTCGTCAGCTTCGTCTGCTCGGTCGGAAACGTTCCACTGGCCGCCGTTCTGTGGTCGGGTGGAATCTCGTTCGCCGGCGCGATCGCCTTCATCTTCGCCGACCTGATCGTCCTGCCAATCGTCGTCGCCTACAGCAAGTACTACGGGACCGCGTTCGCGCTCCGGATCACGGCGCTCATGTTCGTGACGATGGTCATCGCCGCGCTTGTCATCGACGGGCTGTTCTCGGGTGCCGGGTTGCTCCCGACGACGCGACCCAGCCGCGACGACATCTTCGGGTCGGTTCAGGTCGACTACAAGCTGGCTCTCAACGTGCTCGGTCTGGGGATCTTCTCGGCGCTGATTTACCTGACTTCGCGCCGAGGCGTCACCGACCCAGTGTGCGGCATGAAGGTTGACCGCGGCAAGGCTGTTCGCAAGGACTTCGGCGGCGAGACGTACTACTTCTGCTCCGAGCATTGCCTGCATGCCTTCGAGCTAGAACGCCACAACGAAGCCGAGCCCGAGCATGGCTTGCCGACATACGACGCTGCTTAGTAGTGTCAGACGAGATGGCCCAGCCGGACGCCACGCTGCAGACCGAAACCGAGCGGGTCAAGCGCCTCCAGGACAAGGCCGCTCCCCATTTCGACCGCCAAATCAGCTTCTTCGAGAAAGTCCTGTTCGGCGGGGGGCGGCAATGGGTCTGCTCGCAGGCGGAGGGCGAGATCTTGGAGCTTGCGCTGGGGACCGGCCGGAACCTGAGCTTTTATCGGCCGGGGGTGCGGATCACGGGCGTCGAGCTCAGCCCGGAGATGCTGGCGATCGCCAAGCAGCGGGCAGCGGAGCTGGGTCGCGAAGCGGACCTGCGACTGGGAGACGCGCAGGCCCTCGAGCTGGACGACGAGAAATTTGACACCGTCGTCATCACCCTCGGCCTTTGCACGATTCCCGACAATCGCAAAGCCGCCGCGGAGATCTGGCGCGTCCTTCGACCGGGCGGCCGGCTGCTCCTACTCGAGCACGTGCGCAGCCCGATCCGGGCGGTCAGAGCAGCCCAGCGAGTGCTCGAACCGCTGGCGAGCCGCTTCGAGGGCGATCATCTGCTGCGCGAACCCCTCGACTACCTGCCCGATCAGGGCTTCGAGATTGAGCGCGTCGAGCGATCGAAGTGGGGGATCGTCGAGCGACTTGTGGCTCACAAGCCAACGGCGTAGCGCAGTATTCGGTGGCGGAAGCCAAGACCTAACTGGAGCCGACGTCAGCGAAACGATCCGGCTCGGCGGCGAAGCGGCGAACACATTCAAGCGAGCAGAAGCGGTACTCGAGGCCGTCGTGAATGAGCAAGCCCGCCTGTCGCGTCGGATCGACGGCCATCCGACAGACCGGATCGATCGGCAATCCGGTGGACTCCTCTTTGCCGCTCAGCGATACGGCCCGAAAGAGCAGGACCGGATCGGCGATGTTGCGGAAGTGCTCGCGGCCGTGCTCGAGTACATCGACGCCGTCGAGATCTCCAGCCGCGTCCCGCGTAGCTTCGCTTAGCAGCACTTCGCCCCCGGCCGCGGCCCCGGAGACGCGAGCGGCCAGATTGACGGCGGCGCCGAACCAGTCGTCCCCTCGTTGAACTGCCGAACCGCTGTGAATGCCGACGCGGACGCTCGGGAAGCCGTGGCGGGCTCCGACGTCTCGCGCGAGCCGCAAGCCGAGCAGCACCATCTTGCCTGCGTCCTCGCCCGTGATCATCACCGCGTCCCCGATCGTCTTGACCTCCGTGGCCTGGTGTTCAGCCAGGAGCTCGCGGGCGCCGGCGAAGAAGTCGTCGGCGACCTGGACGGCCTCCTCGTCGCCCATGACCTCTGTCAACGCGGTGAAGCCGGCCATGTCGGCGAAGAGGAAGGTGCGCTCGACGGCTTCATCGCTCATGACCGGACCCTACCGCCGGGGTAACGGCGCCGACATCATGTAGTAGCTGGGCTATCGTTCCGCTCGGGCATGGCCACGCGGAAGGATGAGAAAGAGCGGCGGCGCCTTGAGCGTCTGGAAGCTGAGCGAGCTGACGAGGCGGCGCGGAAACGCAGGGCGATTCTCGGATACGCCGGCGCGGGCCTCTTGGCTGCGGTGGTCGTTGCCGGGATCGTCGTCGCGGTCGTCTCGGGAGGCGGCGGCAGTTCGACGAGCGATACGCCTGGCGCTGCCCACATCGATCTATCGGTGGGAAGCCAGAACGGCGTCGCCGCGGATGGCCGCACCGGTACCAATCCACCCGCTCTGCGCGTCGCGAATCTTCGGGCTGCGGCCAAGGCTGCCGGTTGCGACTTGCAGCTGAACCTTCCGGACGAGGGCAACACTCACATCCCGCGGGGTTCGCCGACGCCCAACTATCACACCAACCCGCCGACCTCGGGCAACCACGTCGAGCCGCCCTACCAGCAGGCGGACGGCGCCTACAGCGAGATGCCGCCGACGATCGACTTCGTCCACTCCCTCGAGCACGGACGGGTCGAGGTTCAGTACTCACCCGACCTGGCTCAGGTGGATCAGCTGGCTCTGAAGGGCGTCTTCGATCAAAGCCCGGGCGGGATGCTGCTCTTCCCGAACAAGGACATGCCCTACTCCGTCGCGGCGACGGCTTGGACCGAGCTGATGGGCTGCAAGACTTACCAGGGGGCGAAAACTCTCGACGCGATCCGCGACTTTCGCGATCAGTTCCGCGGGCAGGGACCGGAGGCGGTTCCCTTTTCGGCATGAAGTCAATCCCTGGAAAGCTCAATCGATCGCGCCGACCGATAGCCGCAGGCGTGATCGCAGCGGCGACCTTCGCGATCCTCGGCTGCGGAAGCTCATCGTCGAGCACACCGGCGGCAAGCGTTGTCGCGAGCTCCGGCAACCCGAAGCTCGCCGGCCTGCGGACGCCGGCCCAACCAGAGTTCCCGCTCCAGCTGAAGAACTACAACGGCCGCCCCGTCAACATCAAGGACTTCCAAGGCAAGGCTGTCTTGGTCACCTTCCTCTACACCCGGTGCCCCGATGTCTGCCCGATCATCGTCGGCAACCTGCGAGTCGCGCTCAATGAGCTCGGCCCGCAGGCAAAGGACGTTCAGATCATCGCCGTCTCGGTCGACCCCAAGGGCGATACGCCGGCCACCGTCTCGAAGTTCCTTGACGACCACCAGATGACCGGCCGCATGGATTGGCTGATCGGCTCTCGTCCCCAGCTCGAGACAACCTGGAAGGACTGGGGCATCGCGGCGAAGGTTCCGAAGAACCATCCCGAGGCGGTAGAGCACTCGGCGGAGATCTTTGGCATCGACGCCAGCGGGACCCTTCAAACGCTCTACCCGGCGAACTTCAAGCCGGCGCAGATCGTCCACGACGTGCCGATCCTCGCGGCGGGCTAAACCGTGCCTAAAGGTCGCTGGATCGCGCGGGGACTCCCAGTTGCCGTCGTTGTGGGGCTCATCGTCGCCGAAATCGCAACCAGCGGGTCCGGCGGTGCGTCGGGGCAGGGACGTCCGGCTCCGGCGCTGCCGAAAGAGGTTCTAAATGGGCCTGCTGTGACGCTCGCCTCTCTTCGCGGCAAGCCCGCGTTCGTGAACTTCTGGGCCAGCTGGTGCACGCCGTGCAAGCAGGAAGCACCGGAGCTCGAGCGCTTCTCGAAGGCGATCCACGGCCAGGCGAACCTGGTGGGCGTCGACTGGAACGACACCGCCGACAATGCCAGAGCCTTCATCGCCTCCGAGCATTTGAGCTATCCAATCCTCCGTGATGGCTCCAACGAAGTCGGCGATGCCTACCGGCTCTCGGGTCTGCCGACCACGTTCGTTCTCGATCCTGCCGGCCGGATCGTCGAGACGCTGCGCGGCCCGCAGACGTTCGCGGGCCTGATGGACGCCCTGCGCGCCGTCCGAGCGACGGGCACGTAAACGGCCCACGAACCAAGGTTAAGAACATCTCAACGGACGTTAGGATGTCTGTATGCGAGACGATCGCTGTGAGCTGCTCTGCCTGGATCTGCCGACCGCGGAGGCCCTCCGTCGCCGGCGCCCGGACCGCGAGCGGGTTACGGCTCTCGCTGCGCGCTCGGCCGCGCTCGCCGACCCGACGCGCCTTTCACTCGCGCTGGCGCTCGTTGATTCCGACGAGCTCTGCGTCTGCGATCTGAGCTGGATCAGCGAGCGCTCGGAGAACCTCGTCTCCCACCACATGCGAGCGCTGCGTGAGGCCCGCCTCGCGCAGTCAAGGCGGGACGGCAAGATGGTCATGTATTCGCTGACCGAAGCTGGGCGCCAACTGCTCGCGGCTATCGCCTCCGAGCCGATAGCCGTTTCGCGATGAGCCCGCAATCGATCGCCGCCGCGCTGCCCGGCGTCCACGCGATCGCGCGTGGCGGCGATCGGACGACGCTCGCGCGTCGCGCTCGGCTTCTCTCCTGGGCGAGCCTCGGTTGGATGACGATCGAAGGCGCCGTCGCGGTGACCGCGGGGGTCGTTGCCGGCTCGGTTGCTCTGGTCGGATTTGGCATCGACAGCGCCATCGAAGGCCTCGCCAGTGTGATCATCATCTGGCGCTTTGCCGCCGGACGGATCGTCTCCGAGAGCGCCGAGCGCCGCGCCCAGCAGCTCGTCGCCGTCAGCTTCTTCCTCCTCGCCCCCTACGTTGCCGTCGAGGCCATTCTCCATCTGCTCTCGGCAGAGCACCCCCAAACCAGCTGGGTCGGGATCGGCCTTTCGATCTCAAGCCTCCTGATCATGCCCTGGCTCGGAGCCGCCAAGGCCAGCCTCGGCGAGCGGCTCGGCTCGGCGGCCACGGTCGGCGAGGGCCGCCAGAACGTCCTCTGCGCGTACCTGGCTGCAGCCGTTCTGGTTGGCCTCGCCGGCAACGCCCTCTTCGGCCTCTGGTGGCTCGACCCAGCGGCCGGACTTGCGATTGCAGCAGTCGCGGTCAATGAGGGGCGCGAAGCGTGGCGTGGCGAGGGCTGTTGCGTGGTGGGGGTCGAACCGAGCGATGCCCACGACGCCTGCTCCGACTGATGAGCGACCACCTTCACGACCACGAAGCCTCCGCCTCGGGTCACGAGGGCCACAGCCACGGCATCTCAGCTGACGCCGATCGTCGCTACCTGATGCTTGCGCTGGTCCTCATCGTTGGCTTTATGGCCGGCGAGGTCGTCACCGGGATCATCGCCCACTCCCTGGCCTTGCTCTCCGACGCCGGGCACATGCTCACCGACGCGGGGGCGATTGGACTCTCGCTTGTCGCGCTCCGCCTGGCGGCTCGTCCCGCAGCCGGGGCGATGACCTTCGGCCTCAAGCGCGCGGAGATCCTCAGCGCGCAGCTCAACGGCACGACCTTGGCAGTGCTCGGACTCTGGATCGTTTATGAGGCGATTCGCCGGTTGATCTCCCCACCCATGGTCCAGGGCGGCTTGGTCTTAGTCGTCGCCTTGGTCGGCATCGTCGTCAACCTCGCAGCAACCTGGAGCGTCTCCCGCGCCAACCGACAGAACCTGGCAATCGAGGGGAGCTTCCAGCACCTGCTGACCGACCTCTACGCCTTCATCGCCACTGCGATCGCGGCGACCATCATCCTCACCACGGGCTTCGACCGCGCTGACGGCATCGCCTCGCTCTTCGTCGCAGCCTCGATGCTCCGCGCCTCGTACGGGCTGCTTCGCGACTCGGGCCGCGTGCTGCTCGAGGGCGCCCCGAAAGGACTGGCTCCCGAGGACATAGGAATGGCAATGGCTGGCGAACCCGAGGTCAAGCAGGTCCACGATCTCCACGTCTGGGAGATCACCTCAGGGTTCCCGGCTCTCAGCGCCCACGTCCTCGTCGCCCCGCAGGAGGACTGCCACGCGACCCGGCGGCGCCTCGAGCGTCTCGTAGCCGAACGCTTCGGCATCGAGCACACGACGCTGCAGGTCGATCATCTTCAACCGAGCGAGCTGCTTCAGGTTGAGTCCGGTGCTGCTGCCGACAAAGGCCCTCCAGAAGCCGCTACGTCCGGCTGAGCCTCGCGCGCCGGCCCGTAGAGGCGAATCGTTTCGCTCTTGCCCTTCAGTGGGATCGAAGGACGCTCCTGCCAAGTCGCGACGCTTGTGGTGAGCCGACTGCGGGTGGCCTCGGTGATCAGAACGTCATCGCCGGACTCTCGCGTAGCCGACTCCACCCGCGCGGCGGTGTTGACCGTATCGCCGATCACCGTGAAGTCGAGCCGGCCGCCGCCTCCGATCGTGCCCACCACCACAGTTCCTGAATTCACCCCCAAACCGACACGCAGGGAGCCTTTGAAGCGCTCGTTGACCTCCTCGGCGATCTCCAGAGCAGCGGCCACGGCTCGAGCAGCGTGGTCAGGGTGACGGGCGGGGGCGCCGAAGACGGCCAACAGACCGTCGCCGATGAACTTGTTCGCGTGCCCGCCGTGACTGGTGATCACGGGAACAACGACCTCATAAAGCTCGTTGAGGCGAGCTACAACCTCTTGCGCCGGGGCCTTCTCCGAGAAGGTGGTGAACCCGCGGACGTCCATGAAGAGGATCGAAGCCTCCAGCTCCTCGCCGCGCACGTCGGTTCCATCACGGGCAACCCGCTCGGCCAGGTCCGGGTCGACGAAGGTCCCGAATGCCTCGCGCAGGCGCTCGCGCTCCTGAAGGCCCGAGACCATGCGGTTGAACGCCCGCGTCAGCTTTCCGGTCTCATCGGCCGCGCTCACCGGCACGCGCGTCGCCAGGTCGCCTGCGGCCACGCGGGAGGTCGCATCCTCCAGACGACGGATCGGCGAGACGACTGAATCCGCCAGGAGCCCGGTGAAAGCCAAGGAGAGGGTTGCCGTCACGACCAGCGAGACGCCGATCGCGAGCGCGAGCGCGTCCAGTCCGGGCTGACCACCCTCGACGAGGCCCACGACAAGCACACCGGTCATGACGTTGATCGCCAGTAGTGCCGAGAGCAGGCGGCGGCGCAGCGGCAAGCCGATCGCATCGATCTCTGCCTCGTCTGAAAGCACGGCCGCGACGTCGTCGAGGATCGGCTGGACCGCCCGCTCCATCACGAAAAAGGCGATCCCGTTGCCGTAGGCGAGGATCACCTCGGCGGCGACGAAGAGCACGGGAATCGCCCAAGCCGCGAGGTCGAGCAGCCAGGTCGCGAACAGACACCAGACGAGCCCTGCCACCAACGGGTAGCCACCGCGCCACCAGATACGCAGGAGCTCAAAAGGCGCCGACGCCGATGCCGTCCACGCTGCCACCGTCGACTCGGTGGTCCTGTCTCCCTCGATCCACGCGGCGACCGGTTGCAGGCGAGGGCGGAAATGGCGAAGCGTGAACTGGGCGTAGAACTCCTGACCGGCAATCGCGGCGCCGGCGAGGAGCAGGAACTGGCCGAGAGAGATGGGCACGTAGAGGAATAGGCCGGCGACGCCGAGCACCACGACGAGATATTCGAGACGCAGCGCCCCGGCCAGCATCCTCATCGGATAACGAGGGCCCAGCCGCTGGTACCAGCGAGCCCACGCCGCTGACCTACTCCTCATGCGTTCGACTTTCGCACACCGGCAATGCTTGGGCGGCGAGTTGCTGGGTCGGCCGATGGGGCGACGGGTAGCCTCCGAGTCGATGAACCAGGCGTCGCCCTACGAGCCCATCGCAGGCGAGCGTCATCGGCACGGCGGGGACTTCACACATTCACACGCTCATTCCGGCCCTCATTCGCACGAGTCGGAGGAAGCTCACGGCCACCGCGACCATCAACATGGAGCGCACGGGCATTCCCACGGCCTCGTCGACGAGAGCATCAAACGCTCCCGTGAGGGCATCCGGGCGGTTTCGCTATCGCTTGGCGTGCTCGGCGTTGCTGCCATTGCGCAGACGGTGATCTTCATCGCCAGCGGCAGCATCGCCCTGCTGGCAGACCTGATCCACAATTTCGGTGATGCGCTCACCGCCGTGCCGTTGGCCATCGCCTTCGCTCTGCGCTCAAGACGGGCTGAGCGGGGCGCGGGCTTGGCCGTGGTCGCCGCGATCTTCATCAGCGCCTGCGTGGCCGGGGTGGAATCCGTCCAGAGGCTGGTTCACCCCAGCCCACCGAGCCACCTGGCGGTGCTTGCCCTGGCGGGTGCAATCGGCTACCTGGGCAATTGCATCGCCGCCGGGATCCGAGCGAAGGCCGGGAAGGCTCTCGGCAGTCCGGCCCTGATTGCCGACGGCAACCATGCGCGCGCAGACGCATACGTGAGCCTCGCGGTCATTGCCTCCGCCGCGGTCGTTGCGCTCGGGGCGCCGGTCGCGGATCCGCTGATCGGCCTCGGGATTACCGCGGTCATCCTCCGCATCACCCTCGACTCCTGGCGGACGGTGCGCGCCCCTAACCACGGTCACTGAGCCGCGCGGCGCCGTGTTCAACGTTGTCGTTGGACATCGCTCCACTCCTCGTTTCTCAGACGGTCATCGGTCGTCCGCCCAGGAGGGGCTCGCGCACCGCCGCCGAGCCACTCGGGCCGGGTGCGCGCCCAGGAAAGCGCAGAAATCCGCTGGCGGCGTGATCGGACGCCGCCGAAGGCAAAGGTTGTGAGGGCTCCCTACCGTCAGCCTGGCACGGTTAGGACCTTAATCCTGTGACGGGCCGGGTGCAAGCCCTGGCGCCTCCCACTCAAGCATCCCTCATCAGTGCGTGGCTGAATCAGATCCGGCTGGCACAGAGCCTCGTAGTGTCTGCCCGTTCAGCAGTTGGACCCCGCTCAACTGAACGCTTTGCGGCTGCTACCCGTGGCACCGTCAAACCGGTTTATTTGCAGCGATTTCTCCAGTCTTAGTCGGGGCGACTGGATTCGAACCAGCGACCTTTCGGCCCCCAGCCGGCAAAGGGGCTGCGTAGGTGCGTCCCGGAACGTCCCCGCCGTCCCCACTGTCCCCCGCCGAGGGCGATCTGGACGCATAGGACGCAGCAGTCGGTACCAAAGCGGTACCAGGCGGTCGTGGGCCCAGATCGGCGGCCCGATTCGTTTCTCGCTACGACGCACGAGGCGGTCAGCGAATCCGAGAGTCAGCCGGACTCCCCGCCTAGTCCGCGCCCCCTAGAGGCCTGCTTTGCATGGAGTGCGGACGGCGTCCCGCTCAAGGACTTGCGCACGCGGCTCATCGAGGGGCAGGAGGTCTGAAGCTGGGCCGTAATCGGGTGGCAGACGGATCCATTTGGCGCGCACCCCCTCCTCGAACGACGAAAACACCGCTACGGGGATTCGAACCCTCTCCCTGGAGAGCTCTTGATACCCCCGGGGTACGCGCGGAAGGCCTTGAAACGCGAAACCCCCGCCTAAGGGAGCTCCATCGCCAGCCATCGCGACTGGAGGTGGACGGGGATTCGATTGCGGCGCTGGTGCACGGCATCAACGACCGGGTTCACCTTCCGAAGCTCCTCGCCAACCGTCGAGGGTCTCACCAAGGTCAACCGGTCAGTTTGGCGAGGCCCCCTGCGACTGCCACCCCTGGCAATTTCGGCTCACGAGCTGGGAATCAGGACCCGATCTTTCAGGTCGACGCCATCGCCGGCGGCGCACTAAGGTCGACCCGCCGCTACCGCTTCTCGTCCAGAGCGCTACTCCGACAGCCCGGCGGCTTCGAGGGCTTCGGCGCGGGTGGGGAACCACACGACGCGGGTGACGCTGCCGTCGCGGATCGTCCAGACCGCGTACTGGGTCATCTCGACCTCTACGCCGCTGCTTCGGCCCCGTCCCCGCTCAGTGTCGACCGAGACCACATGCTCGCCCGCGTCGATCAACTCCTCGGGCACGTCCTCGATCTCGCCCCAGACCGCATTTCGTTCCTGAAAGAACCTCCGAAGACCGTCGTGCCCATGGAAGACGCGGCCTCCGCCGATGAGGCGCGGCATCGGTGCCCGAGACGCGTCCCACTCCACGGCCGCGTCGTACAACGCAAAAACGGCCGCACTGTCACCGCTCGTGGCGCCCTCGTAGATCCGCCGCACGATCTCCACGTTCTCCTCCGACATCGCCTACTCCGACAGCCCGGCGGCTTCGAGGGCCTCAGCCCTAGTTTGGAAGGAGTCCCATCGGATGATCCGATTCCCCCGGAATGTCCACAGCTGCGGGTGCGTTCTGTCG
>JBBRYM010000002.1:0-269992 GCA_038237625.1 Solirubrobacterales bacterium
CGACAGAACGCACCCGCAGCTGTGGACATTCCGGGGGAATCGGATCATCCGATGGGACTCCTTCCAAACTAGGGCTGAGGCCCTCGAAGCCGCCGGGCTGTCGGAGTAGGCGATGTCGGAGGAGAACGTGGAGATCGTGCGTCACCCGCCCTACCTCCAGGGCTTTACCCGGGCGTTTGGGATCTTCCGGGTCGAGGTCGACGAAATCATCGACCTCGGAGACGCTCGGAATCGCTCAGTTCGGGACAGGGCTACTAAAGGGCCGCCGCGCAGTCGTTGACGATCTTTGCCTCGTCGGGGGTCGGCGACTCGGAGTCGCCCGCCAGCACCACGCCGGAATCCATATCGCCCCCGATGAGAGCGTATGGTCGGGTGACGCCACCGAGGAGGAGCCAGAGCATGTCGACAATCGAGCAGGACGCCACCACGAGCACTGACGACGCCGCGCTCGCCGAGCTCCACGAGATGGTCTCGCGCCAGCGCGCGGCGTTCCTCGCAAGCCCCTTCCCGTTGCTGGAGGAGCGCCAGGCGCTGCTCGCCGCGCTCGCCGGGATGGTGATGTCTCACCGCGGCGAGATCGAGCAGGCGATGAGCGCCGACTTCGAGGTCCATCCCGCGCTCGCCACCGACCTGATCGAGGTGCTGGGCGTTGCGGGCCGCGCCGCCTACGCGGCAGAGAATCTCGAGGCGTGGATGGCGCCCGAGCCGCGCTACTCGGACCCGGCGCTCTACGGCAGCGGCCGCGCGTTCGTCGCGCCTCAGCCCAAGGGCGTTGTCGGCAACATCAGCCCGTGGAACTTCCCGTTCGACCTCTCGGTCGGGCCGCTGGTGGAGATGCTCGCCGCCGGCAACCGGGTCGTGCTGAAGCCCTCCGAGTACACCCCGGCGTGCTCCGAGCTGCTCCGCGACATGATCCGGGCGACGTTCGACCGCGACCGCGTGGACGTCGCTGTGGGCGGCCTCGACCTGGCGAAGGCGTTCACGCGCGTCCGCTGGGACCACCTGCTCTACACCGGCAGCCCGGAGGTCGGCCGCCAGATTGCGATGGCCGCCGCCGAGCAGCTCGTGCCGGTGACCCTCGAGCTCGGCGGCAAGTGCCCGGCGATCCTCACCGAGGACTCGATCAACACCGAGTCGGTCAAGCAGGTGCTCGGCACCAAGGCGCTGAAGAACGGCCAGATGTGCATCTCGGTCGACTACTGCCTGGTGCCGCGCGAGCGGATGGAGGACTTCGCCGAGCTGGCGGGCGAACACGCGCGCACCGAGATGCCCGGCTTCGCGTCGTCGGAGAGCAACACCGGGATCATCAGCGACCGCCACCTCGAGCGCATCGAGGGCCTGATCGACGCCGCGCGCTCGCGCGGGGCAGACGTGCGGGCGTTGGAGGAGGCCGGCGACGCCGACCGGCGCCGGCGCCAGCTGCCGATGTCGATCGTGCTCGACCCGTCCGACGAGCTTGCCTTGATGCAGGAGGAGATCTTCGGCCCGATCCTCCCGGTGAAACCCTACGACGATCTCGACGAAGCCATCGCGCACGTCAACGCGGGCGAGCGCCCGCTGGCGCTCTACGTGTTCGCGAAAGACGAGAAGGTGGCCGACGAGGTGCTGCGGCGCACGACGTCCGGCGGCGCGTGCGTCAACGCCGCCGCGGTCCACGGCGCGCTGCCCTCGCTGCCGTTCGGGGGCATCGGGCAAAGCGGCACGGGCCGCCACCATGGGATCGAGGGCTTTCGCGAGTTCTCCAACCCGCGCGGGGTCTTCGTGCGCGGCGAGGGCGACCTGATCGAGGCTTTCGCCCCACCCTACGGCGAGGTCGCGAAGGCGGTCGTCGATGCGGCCTTCGACCAGGCTGCCGCCGTCAACCCGGACGAGGAGACGCAATGAAGCAGTTCGACATCACCAAGACGAACATCGCGGTGGCGGAGCTCATCGAGGCCACCCAGAACCCCCGCCACCGGTATCTGCTCCAGGCTTACGACCGCCACCGCAACCTCGAGCACGCCGGGCGCTACGAGGAGATCTTCGCTCCCGAGATGACCGTCGAGCACCCCGTGTACCGCTTCAACATGATCGGCCAGCCGCCGATGGCTCTCGACGGCCGCGAGCAGGTGGAGCCCGTCTACCGGCTCTGGGCGGAGACCAACCAGTGCATCTTCTACAACGAGGACGAGACGGTCGCCGTCGGCGACCGGATGGTCACGAGCACGATGACCGGCTACCAGCAGACGCTGGGCGCCGCGCTCGTCGCGGCCGGGGTCGACGCGGACGAGGACGCGATGTACCTGCTGCGTGGACGGGTTGCGATGATCTGGCCCTACGACGAACGGGGCCGCCTGATCGGCGAGTACGTCTGGGAGTACGACCCCGGCGAGCACGAGCTGATCAAGCTCGATCCCGCCGACGTCCTGACCACCGAGCGGGCCGCGAAGCTGCTCGAGCCGCTGATCAAGCCGCTGCCGAGCTTCGATGACGCACTCCTGCCTGCCTGAGCGGAGCTCAGCGCAAAGGCTCGCCCCACTCGACCTCCTCACACAGCTCCTTCTTCAGCACCTTCCCCCCGGGGTTGCGAGGCAGCGGCTCGCTCCGAACGACCACGTACTGCGGGACCTTGAAGTCGGCGATCCGCTCCCGTGCGTGGGCGATCACCGCGGGAACGTCGAGGTCATCGGAGGCCGGCACGATCACGGCGCCGACCTTCTCGCCCATCATGTCGTCGGGCACCGGGATCACCGCCGCCTCGCCGACCCCGGGCGCGCCGGCCAGCGCCGCCTCGACCTCGATCGAGTAGACGTTCTCGCCGCCGCGGTTGATCATGTCCTTGGCGCGGTCGACGATGTAAAGGAGTCCGTCATCGTCGATCCGCGCGAGGTCGCCGGTGCGGAGCCAGCCGTCGACGAACGTCTCGGAACTCGCCTCGGGCTTGTCCCAGTAGCCGCCGACGACGTTCTGGCCGCGGACCAGCAGCTCGCCGACGCCGGTAGCGGGCTCCGGCTCATCGACGGCGAGGTCGACGACCGGCATCGCGAATCCGACGCTGTCGGCGTGCTCCTCGGCCTCCTCGTGAGGAAGGAAGGAGGTGAGCGACGACGTCTCGGTAAGCCCGAACCCGTTGCCGACCCGGGCCGACGGGAACGCCTCCTTGATCCCGTGGACCGCCGCTGCCGCGATCGGCGCGCCCCCGTAGGAGACCCAGGTGACGTGCGAGAGGTCGGTTTCGGCGAACAGCGGGTGACGGGTAAGCGCGTGGTAGATCGCCGGCACCGAGGTCAACATCTGCACGCCCTCGTCGGTGACGGTTCGCAGGAAGCCCTCGAGGTCGAGCGGGTTCGCGAGGATGAACGTGCGGCCCCCGACGGCGAGCATGACGAGCAGCTGGGCGTTGCAGCCGGTGACGTGAAACAGGGGGACGTTGATCAGCGTCGCAAGCGACGGCCCCTCGGAGCGGTCGACCCCGACGCAGCGGATCGCGCTCTCGACATTGGCGAGGAAGTTCGCGTGCGACATCATCGCGCCCTTGGGAAAGCCCGTGGTACCGCTGGTGTAGAAGATCGCCGCAAGGTCGTCGGGCCCCTGGTCTTCAACGGTCAGCGGCTCGGCGTCCGGCAGCGGCTCGCCGGGCCGGAAGACGTGGCCCGCCCCCGAGTCGGCGACGACGTATTCCACCTCGGAGTCCTTGAAGCGCGTGTTCACCGGTACGGTCACGGCGCCCGCCAGCTGCGCGCCCCAGAACGCGAGAACCCAGTCGAGGCCGTTGGGCAGAAGGATGGCGGCGCGGTCTCCGGGCTCGATCCCCGCGGCCCGCAGGCCACCGGCGACCCGGGCGGCGCGGTCCCAGAGCTCGCGGTAGCTCAGCTCGCCGTCGCCGACCTCGACCACCGCCCTGGCGTCCTCGCCGGCCTCGACGCTGGCACGCAGCATCGCCACGAGCGAGCGGGGCAGGTCCTCATAGCGCGCGATGCCGTCGGCTCCGCGGGTGACTCCTGCGGAGTCGAATGGGTTGCGGCCCCGCGCGGCCGGGTGAACTGGCATCTGGCGCTCCTCTCCTGGGTCTTGGCGACCCTAACAAAGCCGGTCCCGCGCCTCGCGTTATTGTCACGGAATGGCCACGGAGCGCGATATGACGGAGCAGCGGAGCACGCGCAGGTGAGGACATGAAAGCGGTTGTGTGCCGACACGCGGAGCTCGAGGTCGCCGAGCGCCCCGAGCCGGCGCTGCGCAAGGGCGCCGTGCGCCTCCAAGTACTGCGGTGCGGGATCTGCGGCTCCGACCTGCACGCGCGCCACGGAATGGACGACCTGGCCAACCTCATCGCCCGGGCGGGATACGACCGCCTCGGGCGCTCGAACGAGGCGGTGGTCTTCGGGCACGAGTTCTCCGGCGAGGTCGCCGAGTACGGGCCGGGGTGCAAGGGGGACATCCCGACCGGGGCTCCGGTGGTCGCGTTGCCGCTCATCCGTTCCGATCAGGGGATCGACGCCGTCGGCCTCTCAGCTCGCGCGCCGGGCGCCTACGCCGAGCAGGTGCTGGTGCAGGAGTCGCTCATGCTGGCGGTGCCCAACGCCCTGTCGCCGGAGGTCGCGGCGCTGACGGAGCCGTTGGCCGTCGCCTGGCACGCCGTGCGCCGTGGCGACGTGGGCAAGAGGCAGGTGGCGATCGTCATCGGCTGTGGTCCGATCGGCCTCGGGGTCATCCTGATGCTCAAGGCGAGCGGGGTGCGGACGGTGGTGGCCAGCGACTTCTCGCCCGGCCGCCGCGCGCTCGCCGCCGCCTGCGGGGCGGACGTGGTCGTCGATCCCGCCGAGGGGTCGCCCTACTCCGCCGCCGGCGACAGCGGCCACCTCGCCGACATCCCGTCCGCGGTCGAGCTGGCGGTCAGCACGCGCGAGAAGCTCGGCCGGCTGCCGGTCGGGTGGTGGCACGTCTGGCGCCTCGCCGAAAAGCTCGGAGCGGGCCCGAAGCACCCGGTGATCTTCGAGTGCGTCGGCGTCCCGGGCGTGATCGATGACATCGTCGAGGGCGCGCCGCTTCTGTCCCGCGTCGTTGTCGCCGGCGTCTGCATGGCCCCGGACACCTTCCAGCCCGCGATGGCGGTCAACAAGGAGATCGATTTGCGCTTCGTGGTCGGCTACACGCCGCTCGAGTTCCGTGACACCCTGCACATGCTCGCCGACGGCAAGGTGGATCCCCGCCCGCTGATCACCGCCGAGGTCGGCCTCGAGGGCGTGGACGGCGCCTTCGCGGTGCTTGGCGAGCCCGACACGCACGCGAAGATCCTTATCGACCCCCGCAGCACGGCCACCGCGCCGTCACAGTCGGCCTGACCTGCCGACCTCGCCGACCGCTTGTTTCCTATGGGCCGGGGTGGGATCGAACCACCGACCGACGGATTATGAGTCCGCTGCTCTAACCATCTGAGCTACCGGCCCGGGAACTACCGATTATGGCTTCAGCTCTCGATTTCCTTCTCTTGCAGGCCTCTCACTATCTACAGGGCTAACCGCGCTGTGGGCAGGTCCAGTGCCCATTAGGGCCTGATCGAAGGCCGAGAGGTAGACACCCATGAGGCGATCACGGCGCTTTACGGCTCGCTGATAGACCCGGAATGTGGAGGCGGGATCGAGGGGGCAACGAGTTGCTCAGGCTCGACCCACGTCGACGAGGGGGAGTTTCTCGGCACTCGCCGCCAGCGAGCGATCCGCTGGACACGCCGCGAAGGCTTCCCCGAGCCTGTGGCCAGACTGCGGGCCACCCCGGTCTGGAACCGTGCCGAGATCGAGTACTGGGCGAAGACGCGGAAGCTCAACGGGCGCCGGAAGCATTGACCCTCCGCGATACTGCGCGGGCGATGTCGGAGGAGAACGTGGAGATCGTGCGGCGCCTGTACACAGCGGTCGCGAATGGCGACACGTCTGCGGTCCTCTCGTGCTATGACCCGGAGGTCGAGTGGGATGCTCGACGCTCTCCGATCTTCCAGCTTGGCGGGGACCCCGTCTACCGGGGTCACGAGGGCATCAAGAAGATGACTCGCGACTGGAGCACGGTGTGGGAGAGCATCCAGTACGAACTCGATGAACTGATCGATGCGGGTGAGCACGTGATCTCGGTCCTGAGCTATCAAGTGCGCGGACGGGGGAGCGGAGCTGAGGTTGAGCACACCGATTACCCGGTCTGGACCATTCGAGAGGGCCGCATCGTGCGCGTCATTTGGCTCCACACTCGCGCCGAGGCCCTCGAATCCGCCGGGCTGTCGAAGGAGTAGACGATGTCGCAGGAGAACGTCGAACTCGTTCGAATGGCGTACGACGCACTGAACGCTAGGGACGCGGAAGCCGTCCTTGCCGGGGTCGATCCCGATGTGGAGTTCGTCTCGATTAGTGCGGCGCTCGAAGGCGGAGTCGTCTTCCGTGGGCGCTCGGGAATCCAGGACTACCTCGACGGGCTTGCGGCCGTTTGGTCTGCTTGGAACTGGACGATCACGGAAGCTCGCGCGATCGATGACGACCGTGTGCTTGCGGTCGTCAATTTCAGGGCGGTCGGCAAGGGCAGCAATGTGCCGGTGGCGGCCGAGTTGGCGGTGATTTACGCATTTCGTCGCGGACTCGCCACAAGGATTGAGGCGCACCAGAGCCGGGCCGAGGCCCTCAAAGTAGCCGGGCTGTCGGAGTAGGCGATGTCGCAAGAGAACGTGGCGATTGTCCATTCGGCTTTCGAGGCCTTCAACACTGGCGGGATCGAGGCCATGCTGCCGTTTCTTGCCCCGGACGTCGTCTACTACCCGCCTCCGGCGCCAAGGTGGATCGAGGATGCGGAGTACCGGGGACACGCCGCTATTCGAAAACTCAGCGCGATGTGGACTGACAATTTCGACAATTTCGCTAATGAGGTTCAGGAAGCTCGCGATACCGGCGAGAGGGTCCTGGTCCTCTACGAGCAGGTCGGGCGCATCAAGGGGTCTGACAGAGTTGTGCGCCAGCAGGTTGGTGCGGTGTTCTCGGACTTTCGTGACGGCAGGATCGGCAAAGGGCGGTTCTTTTTTACTCACGAGGAAGCCCTCGAAGCCGCCGGGCTGTCGGAGTAGGGAGGCCGCTCGATCCCCTAGAGCTTGGTCTTGGGGGGAACACTCATGCCACGGGGCCGCGGATCGGAAGCAGGTCTTTGCGGCGGCTCTTCCTCCGCGGGAGCGACGAGGGTCGACGTGACAACGCAGACGTCGGCTCCTCACCCGCCAGTGCTTCGAGATGTGCGCGAAAGAATTTGATCCGAGGCCTTGAGCGGGGCCGGATGCCAGTCGGGGGCCGGCCTGGAGCTCACATCGCGGGCCGCGATCAGATGGTTTGCGTTTTTCGGCTGCTAGGGTCAGGCTCGACCGGGCCGTCCACGACAGGGAGTCAAAATGAAGCAGAGGCTGCTCCTCGTAATGACGATCGTCGCCTGCGCGGTGATCATCATCACCAGCATCGCGCTGGCCGCCGTGGCGAAGACGCGGATCACGATCCGCGGGACGAACGGCGATTACCACGGCAAGATCTTCAGCCCCGATAACGGATGTCTCGCTGGGCGGAGCGTCATCGTCTTCAAGATGCTGGGGAACGGCCAGGACCCCGCCAACGACACCAATATCGGGACGGATACCTCGTCGCGCGACGGTGACCACGGCGTGTGGTCGATTGGAAACAGCGGCTTCAAGCACGGCAACTTCTACGCGAAGGCGAAGAAGACCCCGAACTGCCGCCCGGACCTCTCGAACGTCATCTCTCGCTAGCCGGCCGAATCATCTGATTGCTCGAGCTCCCGGCGGCGAAAGCCGCCGTGCCTAGAGGTGCGGGCAGAGCGCCCGCAATCCCTTTGCCCATGCGGCCGTCTGGCATTCGCAGCGAAACGCGAGTACCGATTATGAGTCCGCTGCTCTAACCGTCTGAGCTACCGGCCCGGAGCTCGGATTATGGCCGGGGTAGCGGCCGCCCTGGCGGGGTAGCAGCGTAGTCGCCGTGATTCGGATCGCCGTGCTCGCCGACACGCACCTGAGAGCTGGAATCGATCGGCTGCCGCGGGCCTGCATCGACATCATTGCCGGCGCGGACCTGTCGATTCACGCCGGCGACTTCGTCTCTGTCCAGGCCGTCGAGGAGCTTCGAGAAGTCAGTCCGCCTGTTTACGCCGTTCACGGCAACGTCGACGAACCCGCGTTGCGCGCCGAGCTGCCGGAGCGGACCACGTTTGCGGCGGCCGGCGTCCGGATCGGGCTCGTCCACGATGCGGGGCCGAAAGCGGGGCGCCTCGACCGGCTGCGCCGGGCGTTTCCCGACGCTGACGTCGTGGTCTTCGGCCATTCCCACATACCCCTCCTCGAGCGCGCAGACGACTTCGCGATCTTCAATCCAGGCAGCCCGATGCAGCGCCGACGGGCACCCGCGCGGACGATGGGGCTGATCTCGATTGGCCGCGAGCGGGTCGAGTTCGACCTGACCGAGCTGCCGCCCCAAGCGGCATAGCGGTGAGGCGTCCAGGATGCGCGGTGACTTCGCGACGTCGCAGATGTGACGCACGCCGTGGAGCAGGGCGTTGGGCCGCCGGTGACGCGTCCGTAGAACGCCTGTGGCGAACCGGGAAGGAGGTTGCTGGTGACGCGCGGGGTGCGCTCAGCCCGACTGAGATGGAGCGACCTTCTGCACGGCCGCCTCAAGCTCGGGCAGGCTAAACGCCCCTTCGATCCGGGTCGAGACCCGGCCCGAGCGATCGAAGACGAAGAGCCACGGCTCGGTGCGCAATCCGAACGCCTGGAGCTGCGGCCGGATCCCGTCGGAGGCGTTGTTGTGGTTGTAGACCTCCTGGTGGATGAAGGCGACGTCCTTGCTCGTAGTCTCATGCACGACCTGCTCGGCAACGTCGACGACCGGACCGCAGACCCGGCTCTGGCAGAGGGCCGGAGTCGCGAAAAGAAGTACCACGGGCTGCTTGCCGATGACATCGTGAAAGTCGACCCGGTGCATGTCGTCGGGGGGCTGGCGAGTGTCGATCTTGGCGAGATCTCCGCCCACGTCGGCGGCGGTGGGTGTGTGGATCGACGGCGGTTTCTGGCCGACATCCGGGACGCCCTTGAAGCGGTCGACGAGGATCGAAGTGTTCAGACGGGCCGCGGTGAGCTTGCCGTCCTGACGGATGAGAGCGACCATGTTCCAGACACCGCCCTTGTCGAACGGGATGTTTGCGACGTAGAACCCCTTGGCGGCATCCGGATCGGCTTTGGTGGTCTGGGCCTGATACTTCGGATCGGTCGCGAGGCTCTGATAACTAGCCGTGAACGGGCCTTCGGACGCACCTGCGCCGTTGGCCGCTTGGGCGTAGAGGGCCACCTCGGCGTTCGCGATCGGTGTGTTGTCGACCTGGAAGATGCCGAAGCCGAACCGGTTCTTGCCGGTGCTGAAGACCTCGCCCGTCGGCGAGATGGCAACGTTTTGATGATCCTCGCTGGCGAGGATCTCGTCCAGGGAGCGCCCCGCAACAGCGGGGAACGAGCTCGGGGACGGCACGGTAGCCGTTGTGGACGAATCGGAGGATGACCCGCAACCGGCAAATGCAGCGCCCGCCAGCAGCAGGATTACGCCTGCCGTTTTCGCCTTGCCCAGCCGGGTGGGGATCCTGCTCACCGCGCGAATCCTAGAAAGTTCGCCTTAGGAGCGGCTAAGCGGCCGCGGCGGATAGTGTCCGTCGATCCGAAACGGCTAGCCAAGGAGACTGAAGACGTGGCACAGCGAGCGGCGCTCGTAAGCGGTGGATCGAGCGGCATAGGGCTGGCAATCGCGCGCATGCTGGGTGAGGAGGGCTACGCGCTGACGGTGTCCGCGAGGCGACCGGAGAAGCTCGAGGAGGCTGCCGAGACCCTGCGCTCGGAGGGCTACGAGGTTTTGTCGGTGCCCGCGAACATGGCGAATGAGGACGAGGTGGTCCGGATGGTCGCGGCGCACAGCGAGCACTACGGGCGCCTGGACGTCCTCGCCAACAACGCGGGCGTGGGCTTCGGCCAGCCGATCGGCGAGATCGTCACGAAGCGCCTCGACATGCAGCTCGACGTGAACCTTCGCTCGATGATCATCGCGACGCGCGAAGCGCTGCCGATGCTCCTAAAAGCCGGCGCGGAGCATCGCAAGGCGCTGATCGCCAACACGGCGTCGATCGCGGGCAAAGCCGGCCAGGGATGGCTCTCGGTCTACTCGGCCTCGAAGTTCGGCGCGGTCGGTTTCAGCCAGGCGACCCAGAAGGAGCTCGACGGCAAGGGGATCCAGGTGATGGCGCTCTGCCCCGGTTTCGTGGACACGCCGATGACGGAGTTCGCCAAGGACTCTGTCCCGGTCGAGGACATGATCCAGCCGTCGGACATCGCCGAGGCGGTGCGGTTCGCGCTTCGCACGTCGCCCGCATGCCTTGTGCCCGAGGTCGTCTTCACGCGCCCGGGTGAGCTTCTGGGCGCGGCGACCTAGCCTTTCGGCGAGGTCAGGAGGACCGCTGAAGCTCGGGCTCGACGGTCGGCTCGGCGGAGGAGAGCTCTGCCTCTGCGGCCGCGACGAGATCCTTGAACTCGTCGAAGCGGCGCGTCGGGCGCATCCACGCCCACCGCATCCGGTCGCGAAGCTCGGCGCCGCGGTGGCGCTCGCCCGTCGGAGCTCGCTTGCGGATTTTGGGCTCGGCGCCCTCCGGCTCGGGGGGCGTCAGGGGTCGAGGACGCAGCGCCTCCTCGCGCGCGGCCATTGCGGCGCGCTCGCTGCGGATCGCCACAGCGGCCTCGGCGATCGACCCTGCGCCGGCTGCGCCGAGGGTTCCCTCGGCGAGGCTCTCCTCGAGAAAGGAGACGAGCGTGGCGACCTCACGGCAGCGAGCCAGGCGGGGGCGACGCGCCCCCGTGTACGCATCCCAGGCCCGAGCGAACGCGGCGAGGCTCGTGCGACCGCCGTTTCGGTGCGCCGCCAGCATCGGGCAGATGCCGCCCGAGCGCGGGTCGACGTACGCGCCGACGATGATCCGGTTGTGTCGGATTCCGCGAAGCATCCCCTCCTTGGTGTGCTCCGGAAGCGCGTCGACGGCCCAGCGCAGGCGCTGGGTGGGATTTCGATACTCCAGCCGTGCGATGTCGGAATGAATAGCGCGGATCGAGGCACCGGTTCGGATTCGGCCTGGAGGCGGCACGAGGCCTTGCAGGCGCGATGAGCGCGAGGCGTGAACTCCGCCTGCTGGTTGCGGCCTTCGGCGACGCCGGTCATGCCTTTCCCGCAATCGCGCTGGCACGAGCTTTGCGGGCCCGCGGTCACCGGGTGGTGGTCGAGACCTGGGAACAGTGGCGCAAGCAGGTGACCGGCGAAGGGCTCGAGTTCGCTGCGGCGCAGGAGCATCGCGCCTTTGCGGGCGCGCAGGCCGACGACGAGTCGGTCCCCACGATTGCGCAGGCAACCAGAGCGCTCGCCCCTCTGCTCGACGACCTACAGCCGGACCTCGTGGTCAGCGACGTGCTTACGGCTGCCCCGGCGCTGGCCGCCGAGATCGCCGGGGTTCGCTGGGCGACCCTCGTTCCCCACCCCCACCCCGAGACCGAGAAGGACCTGCCCTTCTTTGGCTTCGGGGCGCGCCCTCCGCGGACCGTGCTTGGACGGGCCGGCTGGCGGGGGGCGTCGCGAGTCTTCGAGGCCGGGGTGCGCCGCGGCCGCCGCGAGCTGAACGACACCAGGCGTGAGCTTGGGCTAGCACCCGTCGAAAGGCTCTACGGCGGGATCAGCCAGGAGCTGGTCGTGGTGGGGACGTTCCCACAGCTCGAGTACCCAAGGCGCTGGCCTGCCCACGTCCACGTGACCGGGCCCATGTTCTACGAGATGCCCTACCCGGAGATCGAGCTCCCGCCAGGAGGGGCGCCGCTTGTGGTCGTCGCGCCGAGCACTGCCAAGGACCCCCAGCGGCGACTGGTACGCGCCACGCTCGAGGGCCTTGCGGACGAGCCGGTGCGAGTGCTGGCGACCACCAACCTCCGCGCCGGCGAGGCTGGCGCGATCGAGGCGCCGGCCAACGCGGTGGTCGTCGATTGGGTCTCCTATTCGCAGGTGATGGCGGCGGCCGACTTGGTGGTCTGCCATGGCGGTCACGGGACGCTTGCCCGTGCCCTCGATTGCGGAGCGCCCGTGCTGACGTGCGGATCGGCCGGAGACATGGCCGAAAACGGCGCTCGCGTTGCCTGGGCCGGAGCCGGACTGGCGATTCCACGACGCCTCGTAGCGCCCGGGCCCGTCCGCTGGGCGGTGCGCCGGGTGCTGGCCGATCCGCGCTTCGGCAAGCGGGCCGGCGAGATCGCGGCCTGGGCGAGCGTCCACGATGGAGCCGAGCGGGCCGCCGATGCGGTGGAACAATCCGCTTCGCGCAAATGAGAAAAAAGCAAAAAAAAAAAGCCCGCCGTTGCGGGCCTTTTGTAGCTCCGGGGGAGGGACTCGAACCCTCAACCTCTCGGTTAACAGCCGAGCGCATCTGCCAATTGAGCTACCCCGGATTGAGGGAACGCGGGTTGCCGGAGGCGATCCCGACAGGCGTCAGTCGCGCTAGGTTAGCGCGGCCACACCGGCCTCCACTTCGGCGTGGCAGTTCGCGCACAGCAGGACGCATTTCGCCGCCTCACGTCGGCGCTCGTCCAGATTGCGGGTGATTCCGCGCCGACTCAGCTCGAACTGCTTACTGGACGGGTCGAGATGGTGAAATTGAAGGGCCCCCTGATACCGGTCGTACCCACAGAGGCGGCAACGCCCGCCGCCCTCGGAGACGAGCCGGTCTTTGGCGCGTCGGCGGTAGTTGGCGACATGTAGGGAGCGGCATTTCAAGCACCGCCATCCGCTATCAGGCCGGCGGCCGAACTCCGTAGCACCGTGGCGGCGGCATCGGGCCACTGTTCGCAGCTCGCCCGAGCTCTCGGCGAGTGCGAATGCGGCCGCGTTCTCCTTTCTATGGCGGGCCGTCTTCAGGCCACATCTGCGAAGCCAGTAGGCGACGGTCGAGGTGCTCATCCCGAGCCGCTCGCCAATGGCCTTTAGGGTCAAGCCCTCCTCGACGAGCGCCTCGAGCTCGGCCTTCGCGAGCCCGCCTTTCGGCGCGTACTTTGCGCTGCCGTTTGCAGTGAGACCATGCTTGCGGACCCAGTATCCGACCGTCGATGGGCTCTTCGCCTCAAGGGCCCCGATCTCGATGAGCGAGAGCCCGTCGTCCAGGTATCGCCTGAGAACTTCACGCTCCACGGGAGTAAAGATGGCACCTTGGTCGGACGGAAAAGCGAACGTGTGTTCGAGATATTCCTCCCGTCAGCCCGACGCCGTGGCGGCGCGGAAGCGGGCTATGCGCTCGACCAGTTCGGCCCGCTTTCGCTGCAGCTCGACGAGCTCGGAGTCCGACTCCGGTTCGAGGGCGGCGATGCGATGCTCGACCACTCCGCGCTCGAGCACGAGGAAGTTGAGCTCCATGGCCTCGTGGCTCGCGGGCTCCTGTCCAGCGCTCATCGCGATCTGCGTGATCAGGTTGAAGAGGGTCTCGTCGTCTCGCGGCAGGCCCCTCAACGGCTCCTCGAGATGCCCGGCGAGCCAGTCCCTCGCCCGCTGCACGGCAGGCGAAGAGAGATGCTCGGGGCGAAGACGCTGGATGAACTCGCGACCGAGGACCGGGTCCTTGACGCACATCTGAAGCAGGGTCCGCTCGCGGCGCTCGCGACCGCTGACAGCGCGCGGAGGCGACGCCTTGGCGATCGCCCCCTGGCCATCGCCCTGCTGCGAGGACGGCGGGCGCTTCTCCTCCGCGGCTCCCACCCGCCGGCGCACGAGCGGAGGGTCGGCGTCCAGGCGGTCGGCGACCTCCCGTTCGAGCTCATCGCGCGAGATGGTCTCCCCCATGCCCCGCAGCACCGGCACGACCTCGTCCAGCGCCCGGTCTCGCCCTGCCGGCGAGCTGAGGTCTGCCTCGGCAAGCACCGATCGAACGTGGAAGGTCTCCATCTCGACCGCCTCGTCGAGGAGGCCGCCGAAACCGGCGGCAGCCTTCTCGCGGTCGCCGCCGGCGAGGATGTCCGCCGGGTCTTCGCCTGCGGGCATGGCGGCTACCCGCAAGCGCAGCCTCCCGGCGCCGGTGACGCGCTGAGCTCGCAGCATGGCCTCGCGACCGGCGCGGTCGGCGTCGAGCGCCAGGATGACGACATCGGTGAAACCGGCCAGTAGCTTCAGCTGCTCGGGGGTGATCGCGGTCCCCATCACTGCGACGGCCTCGGCAAAGCCGGCCTGGTGGGCCGCGATCACGTCGGTGTAGCCCTCGACCACGACCACGCGTCCGCGCTTGGCGATCGCCGGCCGGGCGAGGTCGATTCCATAAAGGGTCCGTGACTTGCGGTAGAGCTCGCCCTCCGGGGAGTTGATGTATTTCGCGCGCTCGCCGGGCTCGAGCGCTCGCGCGCCGAACCCCTGCACGCGGCCGCGCGAGTCGCGGATCGGGAACATGAGCCGGCCGCGGAAGTAGTCGTAGGGCTTGCCCTGCTTGTTCAGCCGCGTGAGCCCCGCGGCGCGCAGCTCGGCGACCGAGTAGCCCGCGCGCTGGCCGGCGGTGAGAACCTGATCCCAGGCCTTGGGGGCGAAGCCGACGCCGAAGGCGTCGAGCTGCTCCTGCGCGAGGCCCCGCTGCGCCAGGTAGTCCCGGGCCTTTTGCGCCTTCGGCGACTCGCGCAGGAACGTCGCATAGAAATCAGAGGTCCGCTTGAGGAGGTCGCCGAGGCGGGCTCGGTGCTTTCGCTGCTCCTCGACCTTGGGATCGACCTGCTCGCGCTCGAGCTCGACGCCGAAGCGCTCGGCCAGCGTCTCGACGGCGTCGGGGAACGACAGTCCCTCCTGCTCACGCACGAAAGTGATCACGTCGCCGCTGACATCGCAACCGAAGCAGTGGTAGAAGCCGTCACGGGCATTCACCGAGAACGACGGCGTGCGCTCCTCGTGAAAGGGACAGAGGCCGGTGAACCGCTCGCCGCTCCGGCGCAGGTCGGTATGCGCCGAGATGACCTCGACGATGTCGGCGGCCTCGCGCACCCGCTCGATCGTCGCTTCGGTCAGGAACCCGGAACCGGCGCCGGAGCTCACAGCTTCGACTCCTCGGGAAGGGTGAGCCGGCGGAACGTGGCGATGCAGAATCGATCGGTCATACCCGCCAGGTAGTCGACCACGGGCTGTGCCGGGTCCTGCCCAGTCCCACCGCCCGGGACGTCCCCGGGATTCGCGAGGTAGTGGTCGAGCAGCCCCCGAAGCGTGCGGCGCACACGCTCGTGCTCGCTGCGAGCCTCCGATCCCAGGTAGACCCGGTCGAACATGAACTTGCGAAGCCGCAGCATGGCGCCGCCGATCTCCTCGGACTGCACGATGTCGTCGGCCTCGCGGGAGCGCTCGACGAGGTCCGTGACGAGGGTGTCGATACGCCTCGACCCAGTGGGGCCTAGCAGGTCGATCTCGCGGCGCGGGAGGTCGGCCTCGTCCAGGATGCCGGCCCGCAGGGCATCGTCGATGTCGTGGTTGATGTAGGCGACGCGGTCGACGACGCGCACGATCCGGCCCTCGAGGGTCGCCGGCTTTCCGGGCCCGGTGTGGTTGAGGATCCCGTCGCGAACCTCGTCGGTGAGGTTGAGGCCCTGGCCGTCGTTCTCCAGCATCTCCACCACCCGCAGGGAATGCTCGTTGTGCTTGAAGCCAGCGCCGCCACGCTCCCGCAGGGCCCCGTCGAGCGTCTCCTCACCGATGTGGCCGAAGGGCGGGTGCCCGAGGTCGTGGCCGAGGCCGATGGCCTCCGTGAGGTCCTCGTTCAACCCGAGGGCACGGGCGACCCCGCGCGCGATTCCGCAGGCCTCGAGGGTGTGGGTCAGGCGCGTGCGGTAGTGGTCTCCTTCGGGCGCGATGAACACTTGCGTTTTGTGCTTGAGGCGGCGAAAGGCCTTGGAGTGCACGATGCGGTCACGATCGCGCTGAAACGGTGTGCGCAATGGGCTGTCGGGCTCGAGCCGCGCGCGGTGGGCCGGATAGGAGCGGGTAGCGGGCACCCACATGAACTCCTCCTCCCACACGCGGACCCGCTCCTCCAGCGAGCGGCTGACGGTCGAGGGGCTTTCGATGGGCGTGGCGGACACCTTCATCGGAGAATAGGCGCCCGCGTCGAGCCGGTCGCCCCCCTCGAGCGCCTTATGGGCTCAGGCCGCCGCAGCGAGATGGACGTTCGCGTGATGGTCGAGCGTTGCGGTGATCGCCCGCTCGACCTGGCGCAGGGCCGGCTCCGCAGCGCCCGGGGCATCCGCCAAGGGCCTGCCCACCGCCTCGACCATGAACCGGTGCGCCGGCTCGGAGAGTGGAAAGCCCCCCGCCTCGCACGACGCGCAGACGACGCCGCCCGCGGCACCCGAGAAGGCAGTCAAACCCTCGCTCTCACCGCACCGCGCACAGGAGCCGAGCTCGGGCGCGAATCCTGCCGCGAGCGCCAGCTTGATCCGGAAGGCGAGCGCGGTGCCAAGCCCGGCAGCGCCGTCGATCGCCGCAAACGGCGAGACGCCGCTCGGTGGCTCCTGGCCGTCGAGGAGCGCGAGATAGCGGCAGAGCACGTTGTACGCGGCGGGGTTTGCCTCCTCGCCGTCGAGCAGGCGCAGCACCGCATCGCAGGCGCGGGCCGCGGCGCCAAGCGCCGAGCCTGAAGCGCGCAGGTTGGCGTAGGGGGCAACGGTGTGCGCCCCGGTGACCGTAGCCAGCTCGCCGCGGCCGCGGTGAAGCACGAGATCGAGGCGGAAAAAGGGCTCGAGGCGCCCGCCAAAGCGCGAGCGCGGGCGACGCACCCCCTTGGCGATCGCGCCAATCCGGCCGTGGTCGGCGCTGTAGAGATGAAGGACCCGATCTGCCTCGCCGTAGCGGATGGTCCGCAGCACGATGGCCTCGGTTTTGAAGGTGCCGGGCACCAGCAGAAATATGAACGCCGTGGCGGACGAAACCTAACGGGGTCAGACCCCCTCAATGTGCACTTATCGGAGCGTTTCGATTTGGACCGTGCTTCGCAGCGCCTCCGCCACGACCGTCCCGGCGGCGGTGCCAACCACGATCGGCGTAAAGGGCTCCATCGGTCCTGCTCCCGAGGCGAGGCAGAACACCGTGTCGCCGTCGAGGTCCGAATACACGGGGTCGATCGCCCGCGCGATGCCGGCGCTCGCCATCCGCGCCACCCGCCCGCATCCGAGCTTGTCGAGCGCGGCGTCGGTCATGACGCAGACGAGCGTCGTGTTGTGATCGGCCGGCGCGTTCCAATCCGGCGCCGCCTCCATCGTGGCGATCACCTCGGTCGTGCGCAGAAAGCCGCCGTCTTCCCCCCGCGGGCCGCCGATCACGGCGCCGTCCGCGCCGATCACGTCACCGAGCGCGTTTGCGACGACGATGGCCGCCACGGTGTGGCCGGTCCCCGTCACAATCGCCGCATAGCCTAGCCCCGCCCTGGTGGCCTTCTCGTGGCCGAGGATCTTGCCTACGCTCGCGCCGGTCCCGGCGCCGACGCTTCCGGTCTGGGGCACGCCCCCGACCGCCGCGTCGCAGGCCGCATACCCCTCCTGCGGTCCCGGGCGAGCCCTGGGATCGCCGATCGCGATGTCGAAGAGCACGGCGGCGGGGACGATCGGCACCACCCCGCCGGGCGTGGGATAGCCCCGGTCGTGCTCCTCGAGCCAGCGCATCGCACCATCGGCCGCGGCGAGACCGTAGGCGCTCCCGCCCGAGAGCATCACCGCGGTCACCTGCCCCGTGGTCGCGTAGGGGCCCACCGCATCGGTCTCCCGGGTTCCCGGCCCGCCGCCGCGCACGTCCACCCCGCCCCGCGTGTCCTTCGGGGGGACGATGGCGGTGCAGCCAGTGAGCCCAACGGCGTCGGTCCAATGACCGATGCGAAAGCCCGCCGGAGGCGGGGCTTGCGAGCTCATCGGGTCATCTTTCTGCTCCGACGCGGCCGGCGTCGAAGGCGTCTCTGGCAGGCAGGGCAGAAATAGGTTGAACGTCCCCCGACGACGACCCGGCTGATGATCTGCCCGCAGCGCATGCACTCCTGGCCCTCGCGAGTGTGGACGAGGAACTCGTTTTGCATCGATCCACGCTCGCCGCGGGCATCGCGGTAGTCGTCGATCGACGAGCCGCCGTGCGCAAGCCCAGCCTCGAGGGCCTCGACGATCCCTTCGCAGAGATCCTCCAGGTGCTCCGGCTTCATCGAGCCGGCGGGCGAGAGCGGATGTAGCCGGGCGCGAAAGAGCGCCTCGTCGGCGTAGATGTTGCCCACGCCCGCGATGTGGGCCTGATTGAGAAGAAAGGACTTGAGCGGAGCCGTCCGCCCCGCCACGCGATCAGCCAGAACCTCGGGGGTGAGCTCGCCCGAGAGCGGCTCAATTCCCAAACGCGACTCAAAGTAGTCGTCGAGGTCGGCTTTTTCGATCACCTCGCCATGCCCGAACCGGCGCGCATCGGTGAACCAGAGTTCGGACCCGTCGTCCAGGCGTAGCTCGGCTCGGAGAAAGCGGTCGTCGGAATCCTCCGAGCGGATCACCAGGTTCCCGGTCATCCGCAGGTGCATCACGAGGTGCGTTCCGGAGTCGAGGTCGAAGATCAGGTACTTGCCACGGCGGCGAGCCGCGTCGATCCGTCGCCCGGCGAGGGCTGCCTCCACCTCGGCCGGTGGGCGCGGACGGCTCCAGCGCTCGTCCCGGATCGTCGCCCCGGCGATCGTTCGCCCGACCACCTCGGGCTCGAGCTGACGGCGGATCGTCTCGACCTCGGGCAGCTCAGGCATAGCTCGATTGTCCCGCAACGCGTTTTCCCCGAAGAATCGGTTGCTCGACAATCCCTTGCGGGCGGCTTCGCCGTCCTTACATGGCTGTTTTCGGGGCTAAGCCCCTCACTGCCTAGCTCTTGGATGCGCGCTGAAGTAAGCGTCCTTGATCTTGTCGCTCGACAGATGGGTGTATAGCTGGGTGGTCGCGACATCGGCGTGGCCGAGCATCTCCTGAACCGAGCGCAGGTCGCAGCCGCCGGCGAGCAGATGGGTGGCGAAGCTGTGGCGCAGGGTATGAGGGCTCATCTTGCCGTCGAGTTCGACGTCCTTGGCGTGGCGCTGGATGATCTTGTAGAGGCCCTGGCGGGTCAGGCCGCCACCACGGAAGTTGACGAAGAGCTTGGATTCGACGGCGCTGCCGACGAGCTCGGGGCGTCCCGCGCGCAGATAACGGGTCACGGCGACGCCGGCCTCGCGCCCGAGGGGGACTGTGCGTTCCTTCGACCCCTTCCCATGGGGCCGGGCAAAGCCACGGGCGACGTCGACGTCGCCCACCTCCAACCCGATGGCCTCCGAGGCCCGCAGCCCGCAGCCGTACATGACCTCGAGCAGCGCCCTGTCGCGCAGTGCGATCGGATCCGACTCCGAAACGCTTTCCAGGAGGCGCTTGACCTCCGGATAGCTCAAGACGTGCGGCAGGCGCCTGCCCTTGACGGGCGCCACGAGGGTCGCGGTTGGGTCGGCATCGATCAGCTCCTCGCGGCGAAGGTGGCGGTAGAAGCTGCGAAGGGCTGCGGTCTTGCGGCTGATGGTCGACGGCGAGCAGCCGGGCTTCGGCTCCTCGCCGTCGCCCGGAATCCCGGGAGTCGCCAAATCCGCGAGGAAGTCGGCAACGTCGCCTCGATCGGCCTCGATCGGCCCTCGGCCCCGGCCGGCCAGGAACGCCCCGAACTGCAGGAGATCCGTCCGATACGCGTCGAGGGTGTTCCGCGCCAGGCCGCGCTCGAACTCGAGATAGGCGAGGAAGTCGAGCACGAGTGCTTCGAAGCGCGGCTCGACCTCGGTCTTCCGCGGGGGGCGTACGGCAATCGCCATGGAGGGTCGTTCCCCTCGCCCGCGCGGTCCCCTGCCCGTGCAAGCCGGCTACCGTGGTTGTTCGGTTTCAGTCCAGGTGCTTTTGCAGCTCGAGCAAACCGATGAGCGTCTTTGCGTCCTTGCAAACCTCAATCGCCTCGCCGAGCTTTCCGAGCGGCCACGGCACCAGCTCGAGGTGCTCCTCGGGGTCGGCCGACTCCGGCACCTCTCCCGTCGGCTCGATGCCCGTGGCGAAGAACACGGAGACCACCTCCGTCAAAAGCCCCGGGCTCGTGTAGAAGCGGCGGATTTCCTCCCAGTCGGAGGCCTTGAGGCCGACCTCCTCGGCCAATTCGCGCTTCGCGCACTGAAGGCGCGTCTCGCCCTCGACGTCCATTTTGCCCGCCGGGATCTCGAGGAGGGCCGGCTCATCGACGGGCTCGCGAGGCTGGCGGATCAGATGGACATGGTCGTCGTCGTAGGCGACGACGGCCACCGAGCCCGGGTGCTCCACCACCTCCCGCTCGATCTCGTCGCCGTCGGAGAAGCGGAACTTGTCGACGCGCAGATCGACGAGCTTGCCTTCGTAGATCGTCTTCGAGTCAACGCGCTCCACGCCTGGTAAACCTACGAAACCGCGGCCGCCAATGCATGCCCGCCTGCCAGGGCCGCGGCGAAGAAGAGCGGGTCGTCGCCGAGCTCGCGGCCCATCGTCTTCGTTGGCAGGCCGCTCTCCGAATAGCCCGCGAGGTCGACTGACTGGGCGGTCACGTCGTGGCGCTCCCCGCAGGAGCGATGCAGGGCGTCCAAAACGCTCGGCATGTCGGCCCTGTCCTCGCCGGTCGGCCATCCGTCGAGGTCGACCTCCGGAACCGGAACGGAGACGCTGCCGAGCGCAAGCTCGAGCACGGTTTCGGTGTGATGGCTGAGGCCGCGGTGGCGTGGTCGCGCATCGCTCGAGGAGAGCCGCGGCGCGAGAATGGCGGGCAGGCCGAGCGCCAATACGGCGTGGACGGAGTCGAGCGCCGCCATTCCCCCGTGGCCCAGACGGGTGGCCGAGCCGAGGATCCCGGGCCCAGGCCCGCAAACGATCGCGTCCCACCCCAGAGCCCTCGCCGCGGCGTCGACGGCGCCGATCACCGAGATCGCCTCGCGCTCGCCGCCGAACGCCGCGCCGGCTGTCACGTGGCCCACCAGGAGCTCGCGCCCGCGCAAGGCCATGACGTCTCGAGAGAGCGCTCCCGCCAGGGCGCCGCCGCCGGTCTGGACGTAGCCGAGGCGCAGGCCGGGGCGGTACTGGGCCGCCGCCCAAGCGGCGGGAGCAAGATGGCCGTGCAGGGGCATCACCAGAACCGGTGGCTTCGCCGAGCTCGATCGCTCGGTCTCCTCGAGAACCCGGACCGGGTGCTGCAGAGAGGTGTAGTTCAGCTTCATCACGTGGTCCTCGCCGGCAGCATCGGCTCCGAGGCCGCGGGTGAGGTTGGCGTGGACGATGTCGAATCCCCCCGAGCCGAGACCGAGGTCCAGAGCCGCGATGTTGACGACTACGTCGTCGCCCTCGCGGATCTCTCCCACCAGCGCCACGTCGGCCCACGCCGCCCGCCGTTCGCCATTGACCTCCACCACAAGCGGCTCCTGGCTGACGACGGTTCCGCGGCGCAGGGCAAGCATCAGGCGGCCCCCGCCGCGGCAACCAGCGCCTCGCAGACCGAGACCATGCCGGTCAGCGCGCTGGCGGCCACGGACTCCTGCGCAGTGTGGTTCTCCCGTGTCCCGTTGGCGAGAAGCACGCACTGGAAGCCGCGGGCTACGAGCGCGTTCGCGTCGCTGCCGCCACCCGTGGCCACCTCGCGGGGCTCGTATCCGCACCGCGCGAGCGCCTGGCGCGCCAGCTCGACCGAACGGCTGCTGACGTTCAGGCGATAGCCGCGAAACATCTCCTCGATGTCGATGTCGATGTCGCACCCGGCCTCGCTCGCGGCCCATGTGCAGGCGTCGACGATGTTGGCCGTGGCCTCCGAAACCTTCTCTTCATCGAGGCTGCGCGCCTCGGCCTCCACGCGACAGGCACCGGCAACCACGTTCGAAGCCGTCCCACCACGGATCACCCCCACGTTGGCGGTGGTCTCCTCGTCGAGGCGGCCGAGGCGCATGCCGACCACGGCAGCAGCAGCAGCCGCGATGGCGTTTCGACCCTCCTCGGGTTTGATGCCCGAATGCGCCTCCACTCCCTCGAATTCGGCGGTGATCCGATTGTAGGTGGGGGCCGCGGTGACGATTTCACCGATCGGCGTCGCGTGGTCGAGCACGAAGCCGAAAGGTGATCCCAGCGATCCGAGCTCGAGCTCCTTGGCCCCACGCAGGCCATCCTCCTCGGCAACGGTGAAGACGAGCTCGAGGCCGACAGCGGGCGGAATTGCGGCCCCGCGGGCAGCGAGCTCCAAGAGAACCGCGACCGCCGCCTTGTTGTCGGCGCCGAGGATCGTGTCACCCGCGCTCCGGAAGAGCCCGTCGCTAAAGCTGACCTCGACCGTGCCGTTGTGCGGGACCGTGTCGAGGTGTGCGAGGAAGCAGATCCAGCCGTCGCCGGCGCCGGGGAGGCGGGCGATCAGGTTGCCGCAGCCCGCACGCGCGGCTTCGGCAGCGTCGTCCTCTGCGACCTCAAGCCCGAGCTCCCGAAGCTCCGCGGCCACGGCGTCGGCAACGGCCCGCTCCTCGCCGGTGGGGCTGCGGATCTCGCAGAGCCGCGTGAACCGCTCGAAGAGGCGCTCCTCGCTCACCCCCGCAGGCTAATGCGTGGGGATCAGGCCTCGCGGTGGACCGTGACGTCCTCGGGGCTCGCGGCCTCCTCGGCTGCCTGCTCTTCCTCGGCGGTGCGGGGGCGCGAGCGGGCGAGCGCGGCCGCCGCGCCGACGAATTCGCGGAAAAGCGGCTCGGGCCGCGTCGGGCGTGAGTTGAACTCGGGGTGGAACTGCGAGGCGACGAAAAACGGGTGGTCGGGCAACTCGATGATCTCCACAAGCCGTTCGTCGGGCGACGTGCCGCCCGCGACGAGCCCTTCGTCCTCGAGCCGACGGCGAAGCATGTTGTTGACCTCGTAGCGGTGGCGGTGGCGCTTGTAGATGACACCCTCGTCGTAGATCTTCCGCGCCCTGGTGCCGTCATGGAGCTTCACCGGGTCGGCTCCGAGTCGCATGGTCCCCCCCATGTCCGAGACCTCCTTCTGCTCGGGCAGCAGGTCGACGACCGGGAACGGGGTCTCGGGATCGAACTCGGTCGAGTTGGCGCCGTCCATCCCCGCGACGTGGCGAGCAAACTCGGCGACCGCGATCTGCATGCCGAGGCAGATGCCCAGATAGGGGATGCCGCTCTCGCGGGCGATCCGAGCCGCTTCGATCTTGCCCTCGATTCCCCGCTCGCCGAAGCCGCCCGGGATCAGGATGCCGTCGGCGCGCTCCAGGACGGCGATGTCGAGGTCCTCCGAGTTGACGAGCTGGACGTCGACGTTGGTGTCGTGGTGGTAGCCCCCGTGGATGAGGGCCTCGATCACCGACTTGTACGCGTCCTCCAGCTTGACGTACTTGCCCACCAGCGCTATCCGTGTCGTTCCCTCGCAGGCGTCGGCCTTGCGAACCAGCGCCTCCCACTCGGTCAGGTCGGCCGGCTCCGCGTCGACGCCGAAGTGGTCGAGGATCAAGTCGTCCATGCCCTCCGCCCGAAGCACGAGCGGAACCTTGTAGACGTTGTCGACGTCGCGGGCGGAGATGACGGCCTCCTCCGGGACGCTGCCGAAGAGGGCGATCTTGCGGCGGATATCGCGGTCGAGGCCGCGCTCGGAGCGCAGCACGAGGGAGTGCGGCTGGATGCCGATGCGCCGCAGCTCGTTGACCGAGTGCTGCGTCGGCTTGGTCTTCATCTCACCGGCGTGGCCCACGTACGGGACGAGGGTGAGGTGGACGAACATGCACCGCCGCGGCCCAAGCTCGGTGTAGAGCTGGCGAATCGCCTCCAAAAACGGCAGCGACTCGATGTCGCCAACGGTGCCGCCGATCTCGGTGATTACGAAGTCCACGGCCTGCGACTCCGCGACGATCAGGATGCGCTGCTTGATCTCGTCGGTGATGTGGGGGATCACCTGGACCGTGGCGCCCAGGTAGTCGCCACGGCGCTCGCGGCGGATCACCGAGTTGTAGACGGCACCGGCGGTGACGTTCGACGCTCGCGAGGTGTTCTCGTCGGTGAAGCGCTCGTAGTGACCGAGGTCGAGGTCGGTCTCGGCGCCGTCCTCGGTGACGAACACCTCGCCGTGCTGGAACGGGCTCATCGTTCCCGGGTCGACGTTGATGTAGGGGTCGAACTTCTGCAGCTGAACCCTGAAGCCGCGCGAGACCAGAAGACGCCCGATGGAGGCCGAGGCGATTCCCTTGCCCAGCGCCGAGACGACCCCGCCAGTTACGAAGATGAAGCGCGTTTCGCCCGGCTTCATCTGTTTCGTACTCCGCAACGGCTCATCAAGGCTCGGTGACCGAGTCTAGACAACCGTCGGACGGAAACCCACGCCCGACCGGCCGACAACCCGGACTGGAACGCGCCCAACCGGGTATTTGCGGAAAGTCAACCGAGGAGGAGCAGATGCCCGACGAAGACGACAACACTCTTGCGGACGAGGAAACGACGCCGCAGACCCCGCTTCACGCTCACGACGAGGGGCGCGACGAGGACATCGAGGGAAACATCGGCGGCGGACAGGACGAAGGAGCTGAGACCGCCGAGAACACCGGCGGGTCGACGTCCGGCGGGCCGGGCGGCGCCGCCGAGGGCGAGGAAGACCCCTCCAAGATCTGATCCGAGACGACAGGGGCGAGCCGGCGCTACCCTCGCACGATGCCGGCTCGCTTGGTCTTCAGATGTGAGGTCTGCGGCACCGAGCCGGACGCCGCGACCCAGCGCAACCTGGAGCGCCAGCTCCTTCACCAGCGCTTCGGCGAGTACGTCGACGCCGAGCCGGCGCGCTGGCTCGTCTGGAGCGGACGAGGGATCTACGGGCGGACGCTTTACGGGTGCGGGAACCACCGTGGCGAGTTGAAGGCCTTCGTTCGCGAGCACTACGGGACCATCGGGCCCCACCCGTGGTCGATGCGGACATACCCGGCGACACGACCCGACGACGCCACCAAGGCACGCCGGCGAGCGCGCAAGGACAACGCGCCGATGTGGGGCGTCGGCTAGGGCATCGGCCATCCGTTGACAACGGCACTTGCGCAATTTGCGCATGGTGATAGGTTGCGCGAACACCGCTCTTAGAGGAGAGAGTCACCGGAATGTGTCTGGCCATCCCAGGTCAGGTCCTGGAAATTGTGGATGAGGCGAATCGGCTCGCGAAAGTCGATGTCGCCGGAGTTCGACGCAACGTCAACATCGGTCTCCTCGACGAAGATGACCACTCCGCTCAACCGGGCGACTGGGTCCTGATCCACGTCGGCTTCGCAATCTCGAAGGTCGACGAGGAAGAGGCCCTGGCGACGCGCCGGCTCCTGGAGGGCATGGGCGCCGACTACGAGCAGGAGCTCTCCGAGCTCCAGGCAAGCGTGATCGAGTGACCTCCTTCAGGGTTCTGAGCTGCGGGCGGCAGTCCCGGGGAGCCCCCCGACAGTGAACCTCTCGGCGGCAACCGGTTCGGCATCAGTCGCCGCCGCGAGATATCAGTCGTCCGCGACATGTGAAGTCATCGACGGCTGCATCACCTGCGGCGACACTGCCGTCGAGATGGAGATCGTGCGCATCGACCACGCTCGCGAGCTCGCGCTCTGCGAATGCGATGCCGGACGCGAGACCGTCGAGATCGCCCTCGTGGCGCCGGTGGCCGTAGGCGACCGCCTTCTCGTTCACGCCGGGACGGCCATCGCGCACCTCGGCCGCGAGGAGGCCGCATGAGGTTCGTCGACGAATTCCGCGATGCCGAGCTCGGCCGCGCCGTCTCCGCTCGAATCCTTTCGCTCGTCGAACCCGGGGAGCACTACAAGCTGATGGAGGTTTGCGGCGGTCACACGCACTCGATCTACAAGTACGGAATCGACGACCTGCTCCCGGAGAACGTTGAGCTCGTACACGGGCCGGGTTGCCCCGTTTGCGTGATTCCCATGGGCCGTGTCGACGACGGCATGGCCATTGCCCGCCAGGACGGGGTGATCTTCACCTGCTTCGGCGACATGATGCGCGTGCCGGGTTCCGAGCAGACGTTCCTCGAAGCGAAGGCGGAGGGAGCGGACATCCGCATGGTCTACTCCCCGCTCGACGCATTGCGACTGGCCAAGGCAAACCCCGACCGCAAGGTCGTCTTCTTCGCCATCGGCTTCGAGACCACGGCCCCCTCCACGGCGCTCACCCTGAAACGCGCCAAGGCCGAGGGGATCGAGAACTTCCTCTGCATGTGCAACCACGTGACGATTGTGCCGCCCCTCCGCGCCCTTCTCGACTCGCCGGACATGCGCCTCGACGGCTTCATCGGGCCTGGTCATGTCTCGACAGTCGTCGGCGTCCGGCCTTTCGAGTTCATCCCGGCCGACTACGGAAAGCCCCTCGTAACGTCGGGCTTCGAGCCGCTGGACATCCTGCACTCGATCGAGATGATCCTGGAGCAGATCGCCGACGGCCGGTGCGAGTTGGAGAACCAGTACAAGCGCGTTGTCCCCTACGAGGGCAACGTGGCAGCGCTGAAAGTGATGTCCGAGGTCTTCGAGCTTCGTCCCCATTTCGAGTGGCGGGGGCTCGGGTTCATCTCCCAGAGCGCCCTGAGGCTCTCCGACGCCTATGCCGACTTCGATGCCGAGCTCCACTACGAGGTTCCAGGAGTCCGAGTCGCGGACCCCAAGGCATGCCAGTGCGGTGAGGTCCTGAAGGGCGTGATCAAGCCATGGGAGTGCAAGGTATTCGGCACGGCCTGCACCCCGGAGCACGCGATCGGAACCTGCATGGTCTCCCCGGAGGGCGCCTGCGCCGCCTACTACAACTACGGGCGGTTCGCCCGCGAGAAGGAACTCGTGTGAGTCCCGACTCGACCACCACTTCTGCAAGCGCCCCGCGCACCGACGCCGGGCGCGAGGAGCGCGTCCTGAAGATCATCGAGACGGCCCGTGGAAAGCGCCCGCGGTTCAAGGACGCGCAGATCACGATGGCCCATGGGGCCGGCGGCAAGTCGACCCAGACAATGATCGAAGGGCTCCTCGCCCCGGCGTTCGAGTCCGGCGCGGCCTCCGGCCTTCCGGACGCGGCGCCCTTGAGCGTCGACGGGGTCGACCTCGCCATGACCACGGACAGCTTCGTGGTCAAGCCCATTCGCTTTCCCGGTGGGTCGATCGGCGAGCTCGCCGTCAACGGGACGGTCAATGACCTCGCTGTCTCCGGGGCGAAACCGCTGGCGCTGACTCTCTCGCTGATCCTCGAGGAGGGGCTGGCTTCGGACGTGCTCCGCGCTGAGGTCGAGGCGATCGCCGCGACGGCAGAGGCCGCCGAGGTCGAAGTGGTTGGCGGAGACACCAAGGTGGTCGAGCGCGGAAGCTGCGACGCCATCTACATCAACACCGCCGGGCTCGGGCAGCGTGACCCGCGCGCCACGCTCTCCCCCACCTCCATCCGGCCGGGCGACCGCGTGCTTGTCTCCGGCACCATCGGCGAGCACGGCACGGCCATCATGCTCGCCCGCGGCGAGCTCGGCCTGGACGCCGAGATCGTGTCGGATACGCGCTGCCTCTGGCCCGCGGTGGATCGCCTGCTGGACGCGGCCGGGCCGGCGCTTCGCGCCATGCGCGACGCGACACGGGGCGGTGTGGCGTCGGTCCTCAACGAGCTCGCCCGCGCGTCGGGAATCGCGATCGCCGTGCATGAGTCGCAGATTCCGGTGCTGCCGGAGGTCCTGGGGGCCGCGGAGCTCCTCGGGATCGACCCGATGTACATCGCGAACGAAGGTGTCTTCGTTGTCTTCGTCGGCCCGGAGTCGGCGGATACCGCGCTGGCGGCCCTGCGGGAGATGCCGGGCTGCGAGCGCGCCGCCGAGATCGGCGAGGTGAAGACAGAGCCCCCCGGAATGGTGCTCGTCGAGACCGCCTTCGGCGGCCGACGGGTGATGGACATGCTTGCCGGCGACCCGCTGCCGAGGATCTGTTGAGCGGGGAATGAGTCGTAGGGAAACCAAACGAGGAGAGTGCCGATGGCAACGCTGAGCCACGAGTTCGTGCCGGGACAGAAGGAGACCGAGGCGGTCACGGCCCACGTCCTCTGGATGACGACGGGGTTGAGCTGCGACGGTGACTCCGTCGCGATGACCTCGGCGGTCAATCCGAGCCTGGAGGACATCATCACCCAGGCGATTCCGGGCATGCCCAAGGTCGTGGTTCACAACCCGGTGCTGGCCTACGAGAACGGCGCAGAGTTCATCGAGGCCTGGTGGCAAGCCGAGCGCGGCGAGCTCGATCCCTTCGTGCTCGTCGTCGAGGGGTCGATTCCCAACGAGGAGCTCTCCGGCGAGGGCCACTGGGCGGCCATCGGCGACGACCCGACGACGGGCCAGCCGATCACGACGAGCGAATGGCTCGACCGCCTGGCTCCGAAGGCCGCTGCGGTGGTCGCCATCGGGACCTGCGCGACCTACGGCGGCATTCCGGCGATGAAGGGCAACCCCACCGGCGCGATGGGTGTGGCCGATCACCTGGGCTGGAACTGGAAGTCCTCGGCAGGGTTGCCGGTTGTGAACATCCCGGGCTGCCCGGCGCAGCCGGACAACATGACCGAGACCCTGCTGTACCTCGCCCTGCACCTGGCGGGTCTTGCACCAGCCCCGGACCTCGACGAGGCGCTGCGCCCGCGGTGGCTCTTCGGTCGTACCGTCCGCGAGGGCTGCAACCGGGCGGGGTTCGCCGAGCAGGGACAGTTCGCCACGGAATACGGTGACGACCCCCGCTGCCTGGTCAAGCTCGGCTGCAAGGGCCCCGTGGTCAAGTGCAACGTCCCCGTCCGCGGCTGGGTCGACGGCTACGGTGGATGTCCGAACGTGGGCGGCATCTGCATGGCCTGCACGATGCCCGGGTTCCCCGACAAGTTCATGCCGTTCATGGACCCCGACGCCGCCGGTGCCATGGCGTCGAACCTCGAACGGTTCAGCTTCGGGCCGATCCTGCGCTTCTTCCGCCACCGCAACATCGCACGCAAGTACGACGTGGAGCCTGCGTGGCGCAAGCCCGGAACGAGCATCTCGACCGGCTACAAGAGCCGCTCGAGCGCTTACGCCCCGCCAGGGTCTTGAGGGGCCTAGCGATCACCAAAGACCGAGACCAAGACAGAACGAGGAGACGAGCAGATGGCAACCGTTGAAACCCCCCGCAGCGACCAGAAGGTCATGGTCAAGGAAATGTCGTGGGATCCGATCACCCGGATCGTCGGCAGCCTCGGAATCCACACGGAGATCGACTTCTCCAACCAAAAGGTGAACAAGTGCTACTCGACGTCGATGATCTTCAGGGGATTCGACATCTTCATGAAGGGCATCGACCCGAGGGACGCGCACTTCATAACCAGCCGCATCTGCGGGATCTGTGGTGACAACCACTGCACGTGCTCCTGCCTCAACCAGAACATGGCGTATGGCGTGAAGCCGCCACCCCTCGGCGACCTCGCCTTCAACCTGGCCGAGACCGCGGACTACATGTTCGACCACGCCATCTTCAACGACTGCATGTGCAACGTCGACTTCTGCGAGCAGATGGTCAAGGAGACGAACCCGACCCTCCTCCAGAGGGCCGAGCAGACGTCGGCGCCCGGGCAGGACATCCACGGCTACAAGACGATCGCCGACATCATGCGCTCGCTCAACCCGTTCACCGGCGACTTCTACCTGGAGACCCTCCAGGTGGCCCGCTGGACGCGCGAAATGTACTGCCTGTTCGGCGGGCGGCACACCCACCCCTCGACGATCATGCCGGGAGGCTGCAGCGCCCACATCACGCACCAGACTCTCACCGACTACTACGTGAGGTTGATGCGCTACTTCGACTATGTGAAGCGCTCGGTGCCGATGCACGACGACCTCTACGACTTCTTCCTGCGGGAGCTGCCGGGCTACGACATGGTCGGCTACCGCGAGACGAACCTCGTGAACTGGGGCTCTTTCGACGACCCGGACTACGTCGATTACGACTACAAGACGATGACTGACTGGGGTCGCAAGCGCTATATCACCCCCGGCGTGGTCATCAACGGCGAGTTGATCTCAACCGACCTCGTCGAGATCAACCTGATGATCCGGATCCTGCTCGGCTCCTCGTATTTCGAGGACTGGGCGGACACGCAGCCGACGTTCGTCGACAAGGACCCCCTGGGAAATCCGGTCGACAAGCGCCACCCGTGGAACAAGGTGACGATCCCGAAGCCACAGAAGCGTGACTTCGCCGACAAGTACAGCTGGGTCGTCTCACCGCGGATCTACGACGCGCGCACCGACACGCACGTCTGCTGCGACACCGGCGGCGGGCCGTTCGCCCGTCAGTGGTGCACGGCAAAGGCCGGCCTGGTCGACTTCGGCTACGCCAAGGCGACCGGCGAGTCGATCCAGATGGTTCTGCCGCGGACGGCGAACAGCCCCGAGATGGAGCTCGAGTGGAAGATTCCGGAGAAGTCGAACGCGATCGAACGGGATCGGGCTCGCACCTATCATCAGGCATATTCCGCCCTGATCGGCCTCCACTGCCTGGAACGCGCCTTCGTGGAGGTGCGAGCGGGACGGACGAAGTCGTGGAACAACTTCAAGGTTCCTCAGGAGGCCGTCAGCGTCGGCTTCCACGAGGCTGCCCGTGGAGTCCTGTCCCACCACATGGTCATCGAGGGCGGCAAGATCGCCAACTACCAGCCCTACCCGCCGACGCCGTGGAACGCCAGCGTTCGTGACGTCTACGGGACTCCCGGCCCATATGAGGATGCGGTGCAGAACACGCCCATCTTCGAGGAGAACGGCCCGGAGAACTTCAAGGGCGTGGACATCATGAGGGCGGTGCGGAGCTTCGACCCGTGCCTGCCCTGCGGCGTCCACATGTACACCGGCGGCGGTCGCGTGAGAAAGGTGCAGCACACGCCAACCGGCATGTGCTGACGGCCAGTTGGCGGCGGCTACGAACGGTGGCCCTGGAGGGTCCTCCACTCAAGACCTGGTCGAGCGCGTCCAGGCGCTGAGCTCCGAGCTCGAGCACCTGGACGCGCCAAGCCGGGCCAAGGCCGAAGAACTCGTCGCGGCGATCATCGAGCTGTACGGCCAGGGGCTCGAGCGGATTTTCGAGCTGCTCGACGAGTCGGAGGTTGCGAGCACCCTGCGGGAGCGCCTTGCAGGCGACGGCGTGGTGGCCAGCCTGATGTTGATTCACGGCCTCTACCCCGTTCCCCTGGATGAGCGGGTCATGGAGGCTTTGGATGGCGTGCGACCGTATATGGAGTCGCACGGCGGGAATGTCGAGCTGCTCGGCCTGGACGATGGAGTGGCGACGATTCGCCTGGAGGGCAGCTGCGACGGCTGCCCGGCGTCGTCGTCCACCCTCGAGCTCGCCATCAAGCAGGCGCTCGACGAGGCCGCGCCGGACCTCGAGGGGCTGATCGTGGAGGGCGCGATCGAGGATTCCCGCGCCAAGCTGTCCGAGGGTGCCCTCGAGCTGCCGATGGTGACCGTCGCACCAGGGCATGCGGAAACCGCACCGGCCTGGCACGACGTGGCGGGAATCGACGGCGTGGCCGAGGGAGAGCTCCGCTCCATCGAGGTTGCTGGGCTCGGGCTTGTCGTATCGCGGGTCGACGGCGTCCTCCTCGCCTACCGCGACGTGTGCCCGGGGTGCGACAGCGAGTTGGCGTCGGGGACGCTCGTCGAAGGGCTTCTCGCCTGTCCGGCGTGCGAGCGCAGCTACTTCCTCCCCCGCGCCGGTCGCTCCGTCGACGAGGAGAGGCTGCAGCTGCAGCCCGTCCCCCTGCTCGTCGGCAGCTCCGGCCCGCGGGTAGCCCTGGCCGCATGAGCGAGGCGCTCGACGCGAAGGTTGCCGCGCGCCGCCAAGCCGAGCTGATCTCAAGCCTGCGCTCGTTGCGTAAGGGATCGAACGGCAACGGCTCCGCCGGGCCCGAGGAGCACTGCGACCTCTGCGGAAAGGGGCTGCCCAGCGAGCACCGCCACCTCCTGCATCTGGAGGAGCGCTACATCCTGTGCGCGTGCGAGAGCTGCGTGGCCCTCCGCGGCGGCGACCGTGAGCTCCGGCCCACGGGAACGCGGTTCGCCTGGCTCGAGGACTTCTCGCTACCCGACGACGTCTGGGCTTCGTTCTCGATCCCCATCGGCCTTGCCTTCTTCATGATCTCCAGCTCGGTGGGCTCGGTCGTAGCGTTCTACCCGAGCCCGGCGGGAGCCACCGAGTCCGAGCTGGACCTCGAGGCCTGGGACGCACTCTGCGCCGAGAACCCGGGGCTCATTCTCGATCCCGACGCTGAGGCGCTGATCGTCAACCGCATGCAGGAGCCGAACCAGCACGCGATCGCGCCGATCGACGAGTGCTACCGGCTCGTGGGGATGATCAAGGCTAAGTGGGAGGGAATCTCGGGCGGAATGGAGCCCGAGGCGGCAATCGCTGGGTTCTTCGAGGAGATTCGAGTGAAGGCGGGGGCGGCTTGAGCGAGGGGCCCTCCACCCCACCCGCGCCCCCGGGCGCATCGCCGGAGGTCGCCAACGGCGGGGCCCCCGTCGCAGGGCCCGATCGGCCGACGCCTGAATTCGAGGTCACCGGCGTCGATCACGTCGACCGGGCCGTCGCCCCCACCCTCGCCTTCAGGATCTCGGTCACCGACCCGTCGAACCTCCCGATCTTTGCGATGGCACTGTCTGTGATGTTCACGATCGAGCCTGGTAAGCGCCGCTACGAAGCCCCGGAGCGTGATCGCCTGATCGAGCTGTTCGGCGAGCCCGAGCGCTGGAGCTCGACGACCGGCAGCTTTCGCTGGGGCCAGGTCGATGCCCTGACACCCGCGTTCACCGGCGCGGGTGACTTCGTGGTCAAGCTTCCCTGCACCTACGACCACGACGTCGCCGCCAGCAAGTACTTCGAGGGCCTCGACGGCGGCGAGGCGCCCTTGCGGCTGCACTTCAACGGAACCGTGATCTACGAGGCGGGCGACGGCCGCATGCAGATCGTGACGATCCCCTGGGACTGCTCTTCGCGCTTCCGGATGCCGGTGTCCGCGTGGAAGCGGATGATCGAGGCCCACTATCCGTTTCGCCGCTGGATCGCGCTCGACCCCTTCGTCGTCGAGCGTCTGGCGAAGCGACGTGCCGAGCTCGGCCTACCGACCTTCGACGCCGTGGTCGAAGGTCTCCTGGGAGAAGCCGGCGCCTGATGGACGCAGCTCTCGCCAAGCTCCTCGACTCGCTGCTCTACGAGGGCTACGCCCTCTACCCGTACACACCGGGAGCGACCAAGAATGCGACTCCCACGCCGTTCGGCATCGTCTACCCGCCGGCGTACGCGAGTGCCAGCCCGGTGACGTTCGACCACCTGCGCCTGGAATGTATCCTCGCCGCCGGGCCGAAGGCGAATCTCCGGGGGACCATTCGCTTCCTCCAGGTGGCCGGAGATCGCCATGAGGGCGCCGAGCGAACCCTTGAGCTGCCCGCGGTGAGCCTCAAGTCATTGCTGGAGGGAGGCGGCGAGCCGTTGGAGTTTGCGTTCGAGGGCGCGAAGCCGATCATGGGCCGTGCCCGCATGCGCGCGGATGCCCTGGACGAGCCCGGGCTGACACGACTGCGCGTTTGCGTGCACAACACAACCGAGCTCCCGGAGAGCGCCGCCGCGATGGATCGCGGCGAGGCGCTGCGGTCCAGCCTGCTCTCCACTCACGTCGTTGCCGAGGTTGAGGACGGGCGCTTCGTCTCGCCGCTGGAGCGCGAGGGCCCAGCGGGAAGCGCCGCCGGGGGGTGCGAGAGCCTCAACACCTTCCCGGTGCTCGCTGCGGAGGACGACACGGCGGTCCTCGGTGCGGCGATCGTTCTCCCGGACCACCCGAAGCTGGCGCCAGAGAGCCTCGGCAACCTCTTCGACAACACCGAGATCGAGGAGGCCCTGCTGCTGCACGTCCACGCGCTATCGGACGGCGAGCGCGAGGAGATCGCCCGGCAGGACCCGGCCGTCCGCGAGATGGTCGAGCGCGCCACGGCGACCACGCCCAAGGAGATCATCGGCCTCCACGGCCGCCTGGCGGTGGTCGATCCGGGCCCCCCACCCGAGCCGGGGCACCCCAATCCGGGAGAGAGCGAGATCGTCGTGTCCGGCCAGACTCTCCGTAAGGGCGGCAGGGTGCTGCTGCGCCCGGGGACAGGGCGCGATGTGTACGACAAGATGCTCGACGGGCGCACCGCGACGATCGAGCGGATCTACATCGACTACGACGACGCAATTCATGTCGGGGTCACGGTGGACGGCAGCGCCGAGCAGGAGCTCTTTCGCGAGACCGGCCGCTATCTCTTCTTCAAGCCGAACGAGATCGACGCGCTGTGATGGAGGCGGAGATGCACACCAAGCAGATCCTCGTCGCCGGCATCGGCAACGCGTGGATGAAGGACGACGCGTTCGGTGGGAAGGTCGCCGAGCGCCTGCTTTCGGGCGCGCTTCCGGACGGGGTGACCGCGCTCGACTTCGGCACCGGCGGCCTGGACCTGGCCTACGAGGTGATGCGCGGCTACGACGCGCTGGTCCTGGTCGACGTGAGCCGACAGGGCGGCGCTCCCGGGACGCTCTACGTGATGGAGCCTGACCCGGCCGAGATCGAGGCGATCGACGACGGCCAGGTGATCAACCCACATGGCATGGACCCTCAGACCGTCCTGCGCTTCGTCAAGACGGTGGGCGGCTGGCCGGGCAAAGTCGTGGTCGTCGCCTGCGAGCCGGCGGACGTCGAGGAGATGGGGATGGAGCTCTCCCCCGAGGTGGCCGGAGCGATCGAGGGCGCGGTCTCATTGGTGCTCGAGCAGATCGCCGAGCTGCAAACCGACGCGGCGTACGAGCAGGCCTAGGCAATGCACGAGCTCTCGATTTCCCAGGCCATCGTCGATACCGCGGTTCGCCACGCCGGCGGCCGCAAGGTGAGCCGGGTCGACGTTCGCCTCGGTGCGCTGCGCCAGGTCGTGCCGGACTCGCTGCGCTTCTACTTCGAGATCGTGGGCCGCGACACCGTCTGCGACGGTTCCGATCTCGAGCTCGAGCTGATCGACGCGCTTCTTCGCTGCGACTGCGGGCGCGAATGGGACCCGGCGCCGGTGGCGACGCTCGACGGGCCACTGATCCCCAGCTTTCGTTGCCCGGACTGCGGCGCGGGCGGCGCGGAGACGCTTGCCGGAGATGAGCTGCGGGTAGAGTCGATCGAGGTGGAGGAGACGGCAGCGAGCCATGCATAGAACAAAGATCAGGGTCGCCGAAGACGCGCTCGACGCGAACGAGACGATCGCCAGGGCCAATCGCGAGGATTTCGACCGTCACGGTGTCGCCGTCCTCAACCTCATGAGCGCTCCCGGCGCCGGCAAGACAACGCTCCTGGAGCGTACGGCCGAGCGCCTTGAGGGCGTCCGTCTCGGCGTTCTCGAGGGCGACGTCCAGGGCTCGATGGACGCCGACCGGCTCGCGGCCAAGCACGTCCCCGTGACCCAGCTGAACACCGAGAACGGCTTCGGCGGCGAGTGCCACCTCGACGCCAACATGGTGCGCTCGGCCATCCCGGCGCTGGCTCTCGACGAAGTCGACCTCCTGGTGATCGAAAACGTCGGCAACCTGGTCTGCCCGGCTGAATTTCGCGTTGGCGAGGACGCTCGGGCGATGGTGACCTCGGTCACCGAGGGCGAGGACAAGCCGCTCAAGTATCCGCTGATGTTCCGGGCCTGCGAGATGGTCGTCATCAACAAGCTCGACCTTCTCCCCCACCTCGAGCTCGACGTCGACCGGCTGCTTGCGAACATCGACACGGTGAATCCCGACGCGAAGCATCTGCTCGTGAGCGCCCGCACCGGCGAGGGCATCGACGAGTGGGTCGAGTGGCTCGCGTCGGTCCCCGCGCGCGCGGCTCTCGCCTCTGCCTGAGTGAGCGTCGCAGGCGCCGACGTCCTCGAAGCTCGGCTTACCGAGCTTCGCACGCTGCGGCGCGAGGCCGGCCCGGCGTTCTTCGAGGAGAACGCGGAACGTCTCGCCGGCTGCTGCCACGCGATGGCCGAGCGCTTCGCGCGCGGCGGGCGTCTGGTCGCGCTCGGCGGTGCCCCCACCGACCGCTCAGATGCGCGGCACGTCGCGGTCGAGTTCGTCCACCCGGTCATCGTCGGCAAGCGTGCTCTTCCCGCCGTCGGGCTCACGGGCGAAGGCGGCGGGCTCGAGGGTCAGCTCGAGGGGGTCGTAGAGCCCGATGACATCGTTGTGGCGTTCGCCGCCGCCACCGATGCGAGAGACGTCGGCGGCGCCCTGAAGCGAGCGAGGCTCGCCGGCGCGATGACGCTCGCATTCAACGAGACCCTGGACGCGGAGTGGGCATTCCCAGTCGATGTCGATGACCCCTTCGTCGCGCAGGAGATCGTCGAGACCCTCTATCACGTGCTCTGGGAGCTGGTTCATGTCTTCTTCGACCACAAGGGACTTTTGGGCGGCCGCGACAAGGGACCGATCCACGATCCGGGTGCGTCGAGCTTCCTCTATCCATTCCTGTCCGAGGGCGAGACCGACCTCAAGGCTGTGCTGGGCGACGTACGTAGGTCGATCCTCCTCAAGTCGGATGAGGTCGCGGCCCTTCGCGACTCCACGCTCGCGGCCAACGCGACCGAGCTGATCGGCCTGGCAAGCGCCCTTCGCACTCGCCTCGACGCCGGCGGGAAGGTGCTGGCATTCGGCAACGGGGGCTCCGCAACCGACGCGATGGACCTCGTCGCCGACCTGCGCATGCCTTCCCAAAGATGGCCCTCCCGGCGCGCGATCGACCTAACCGAGGACACCGGAATCATTACGGCGGTGGCCAACGACATCGGCGTCGAGGAGATCTTTCAGCGCCAGGTGATCGCCTACGCAAGCGAGGGAGACGCCGCCCTGGCCCTTTCGACCAGCGGTGGCTCCGTGAACATCGTCGAGGCGCTCGCCGAAGCCCGCCGCCGCGGCCTGCTGACCGCGGCGTTCGTTGGCTACGACGGCGGTCGCATCGCTTCGGATCACCTTGCCGACCACGTGATCGTCAGTCGCTCGCAGAACATCCCCCGGATCCAGGAGGCGCAGGCGAGCGCGTACCACGCGCTGCGGGAGCTGATCGAGCTCGTCCCGGCCGAGAGCTGATGACCGGCCGGCGGGTCCGGATCCGGGTCTCCGGGACGGTCCAGGGGGTGGGCTTTCGGCCCTTCGTCTTCCGGGTGGCAGAGCGCCTGGGCCTCGGCGGGTTTGTCCTGAACGACCAGCATGGCGTGGAGGTCGAGGCCGAGGGCGATGCCGCTGCGGTCTCCGAGCTCGTCGCAGAGCTGAGCCGCCGGCCTCCCCCCCTCGCGGTGGTCGAGGATGTCGACGTCACGGAGGTCGAGCCCACCAGTGAGACCGGATTCCGAATCCTCGCATCGGCCGGTGCCGGCGAGCCCGACACGCTGATCTCTCCCGACACGGCAACCTGCGGGGACTGCCTCGCCGAGATGGGGGACCCGAGCGACCGCCGTCACCGTTATCCGTTCATCAACTGCACCAACTGCGGGCCGAGGTTCACGATCGTCCGAGCGATTCCCTACGACCGGCCTGCGACCACCATGGCTGGCTTTCGAATGTGCGCGGAGTGCCTCGCGGAGTACGAGAACCCTCGAGACCGTCGCTTTCATGCCCAGCCGAACGCGTGCCCGGTGTGCGGTCCACGAGCTTGGCTCGAGGGAGCCGGTGGCGGGGAGATGGAACTGGGCGATCACCCCGATGCCATCGCGGCCGCCGCAGCGATGCTCGCCGAGGGAGCGATCCTCGCGGTGAAGGGCATCGGCGGCTACCACCTCGCCTGCCTGGCGGTGGACGACGAGGCGGTGGCTCGCCTGCGCGACCGAAAGCACCGTGACGACAAGCCTTTTGCGCTCCTTGCGGGCGACCTGGCGTCGGCCCGGGAGCTGGTAAAGCTGACCCCGGCCGAGGAGGAGCTGCTGGCGGGACGCGAGCGGCCCGTCGTCGTCGCGCGCAGGCGGGCCGACGCGCCCGTGGCGACCTCGGTAGCGCCACGCTCCGCGGACCTCGGCGTGATGTTGCCCTACTCGCCGCTTCATCAGCTGCTCGCCGGCGACGTGGGAGAGCCCCTGGTGCTGACCTCGGGCAATCTCTCCGACGAACCGATCGCGTTCGCCGACGAGGACGCGGTCGCCCGCCTCAGCCCGATCGCCGACGCTTTCCTGCGTCACGACCGCCCGATCCACATGCGCACCGACGACTCTGTCGTGCGCTCCTTGAGCGCTGAGGTCCGCGACTCGCCCCTGATCATCCGCCGCTCCCGCGGCTACGTGCCGCAGAGCATCAAGCTCGCCCCCGAGGCCGAGCGGCCGATCCTCGCCTGTGGTGCCGAGCTCAAGTCAGCGTTCTGCATCGCCCGAGGGTCGCATGCCTGGGTCAGTCACCACATCGGCGACCTGAAGAACTACGAGACGCTGCTGTCCTTCGCGGGAGGCGTCGCGCACTTCGAGCGCCTTTTCGCGGTCACGCCCGAGGTGGTTGTTCACGACCTGCATCCGGACTACCTGTCCACCCGCTACGCGCTTGAGCGCGAGGGCGTCGAGCACGTGGCCGTCCAGCACCACCACGCCCACCTGGCGGCCTGCCTGGCGGAGCACGGGTTCGAGGGCCAGGCAGTCGGCGCGATCTTCGACGGCTCGGGCTTCGGCGGCGACGGCACCGTCTGGGGCGGCGAGGTCCTGGTCGGCGACGTTTTGGACTGCGAGCGGGCGGGCCTCCTGTTCCCCGTCCGCCTGCCGGGCGGCGATGCCGCCGCACGGGAGCCGTGGCGGATGGCGTGCTCATGGCTGGCGGCCGCCGCCCAGGCCGACTCGAAGCCGCCGCGGCCGCAGGCGCTGGCCGGCGAGGTTCCGAGCGAGCGCTGGGAAGCGGTGGCCGAGCTCGTGAGCACCGGGACCTCCTCACCGCTGACCACCAGCGCCGGGCGCCTCTTCGACGCCGTCGCTGCGCTCGCCGGGATCCGATCCACCGTCAGCCACGAGGGGCAGGCCGCTGCCGAGCTGGAGGGGCTCGCGGACCTCGGCGAGAACGGGGAATACCGGCACGAGATCGCCGGGGGCGAGGGCCCTCTCGTGCTCGACCTTCGCCCCACTGTCCTCGCGCTAGCCGGGGATCTCGACGCCGGCACGGATGTCGGTCAGGTCTCCGCGCGCTTCCACAACACCCTTGCCGCCGCCACCGCGACGGTGATCTCGCGCGTCGCCGAGGCGAGGAGGCTCGATACCGCGGTTCTCTCCGGCGGTGTCTTTCAGAATCGCCTGCTGCTGGAGCGAACCGCGGAGCGCCTTCGTGCCGGCGGCCTCCGGGTGTTGATCCCGGAGCGGCTGCCGCCAAACGATGGCGGGATCGCCTACGGCCAGGCGGCCGTCGCTGCCGCTTCGCTGGCCAGGTGAGTCATCTTCGCTCCCTCTTCGCCGGGCCTCCTAATGTGATGTGTTCGCAATTGCGACGCATCTTCAGTTAGGATCGCGCCAACTCGCGCGGAAGTTTGGAGGAGGATCACGATGGAAGCGGCGACGGTGGGCGGGGCCAGAGGCTCGCGCTGGGCGCGGTTGCGGAACGGCCTCACGCCGGCTCAGTGGCGCACCGTGGCAGCGATGGCGATGCTCATAGCGACGCTTCATTTCCTCGGGTTCTTCCTCTTGTTCGCCGTCATCGCCCCCAAGCACCTCTCGCTTGGCGCAAGCGGGGTGTTCACGGTCGGGGTCGGGATCACCGCGTACACCCTCGGGATGCGTCACGCGTTCGACGCCGACCACATCGGCGCAATCGACAACACCACGCGAAAGTTGATGACCGACGGACAGCGGCCGGTGAGCGTCGGCTTCTTCTTCTCGCTTGGACACTCGACGATCGTGTTCCTGCTTGCCGTCCTCTTCAGTCTCGGCGTCAAGGGCCTGAGCGGGGCGGTGAGCAACGACAGCTCGACGCTCCATCAGGCGACCGGCCTGATCGGCCCCACCGTTTCCGGAACGTTCCTGTTCGTCATCGGCCTACTAAACCTGGCCGTGCTGGTGAGCATCGTGAAGATCTTTAGGCGGATGCGCCACGGCCACTACGACGAAGCGGAGCTCGAGAACCAGCTCAACAACAGGGGCTTCATGAACCGTTTTTACAAACGGGCCACAAGCGCGGTGACAAGGCCCTGGCAGATGTATCCGGTCGGCCTCCTGTTCGGCCTCGGGTTCGACACGGCGACCGAGATCGCGCTGCTCGCGACCGCCGGCGCGGCTGCGGGCGCCGGGCTGCCGTGGTACGCGGTTCTCTGCCTGCCGCTCCTCTTCGCCGCCGGCATGTCGCTCCTGGACACGATCGACGGGGCGTTCATGAACTTCGCCTACGGCTGGGCCTTCTCCAAGCCAGTCAGAAAGATCTTCTACAACATCACCATCACCTGGCTGTCCGTGGTCGTGGCCATGGTGATCGGCACCATCGAACTGATGTCGGTGCTCGCGGACAAGCTCAACCTCACCGGCCAGCCATGGGACTTCGTCTCCGGGCTCGACCTCAACTACGTCGGCTACGCGATCGTCGGGACGTTCGTCCTCACCTGGGTGGTCGCGCTCTCCGTTTGGCGCTTCGCCCATATCGAAGATCGATGGACCGCCGGCGTGGCAGCGTCCGGCGCAACTCCACTCGATCCATAGCCCGCGACACCCGATGACGTATGCATTACTATGCATACGAGCATGGGCTCGCGTCATGGAATCGACTCCAGCACCCGTCTGACGGCCGCTGACGCCCACGAGGTGGCGCGCGTGATGCAGGCGCTGGCCACGCCGAGCAGGGTGCGGATCCTGGGTCGCCTCCGCGAGGGGGCGGCGAGCGTCGGCGAGCTGGCGAGCGCCACCGAGATGGCGCAACCCGCGGTCTCCCACCAGTTGCGGATCCTGCGAAACCTGAGGCTGGTCACAGGCGCGCGCCAGGGCCGCCACATCGTCTACGAGCTCTTCGACCACCACGTGGCGCAACTTCTGGACGAGTCGCTGCGCCACGTGGATCACCTGCGGGCCGGCACTGAGCAGACCCGGGCGGCGGATAACCCAGCCAAGGAGGCAGCATGAACGACGAGCACGACCACGAGCCCCACGCCCACGAGCACAGCCACGGGGACGAAACCCACACCCATGCCCACACCGAGCACGAGCACGAGCACACCGAGCACGAGCATGAGCACGAGCACGACGGCGCGGCGCACTCCCATCCGCACACCCACGAAAAGGGCCTTGAGGAAGACCACCACCACGACCACTAGATGCCAGTGAGCAAGCGGACAGCTAGGGCTCTGGACTGGGAATGACCTCCTCCCCACGCTCGAAGCAGGTCGAATTCCACGACCTCGACGGCGTTCTGGCCGCGATCCGCGCTGCAGGAGGGCGCGTCTCGGCCGCCCGGAGGTTCGTGCTCGAAGCGCTCTTCGAAGCGGACGAGCCGCGCTCGGCCGAGCAGATCACCCACCGCGTGGCCGACCGGGGCCTCGTCATCGAGATCGCGTCGGTGTACCGCAACCTCGAGAGCCTGGAGGGGCTCGGCGTCGTTCGTCACGTCCACTTGGGTCACGGGCCCGGGCTTTACGGGCTGGTCGGCGGCGGCGAGCGGGAGTACCTCGCCTGTGAGCGTTGCAACCGAGTCCGGAGCGTCGAGCCCGAGAGCCTCGATCCGGTGCGTTCCGAGATCCGCGCGCGCTTCGGTTACGAGGCCCGCTTCAGCCACTTCCCGATCACCGGCCTCTGCGCCGAGTGCGCCCGACGAGAGACGGATGGACAGCTCGGCGCCGGAGACGGCGTTGCTGGGCCCGCACACGAGCACAGCGACGGCAGCGGGGTCCACGCCCACGCCAGTGAGTACCGACAGCCAGGCGAAGGTGCCTAGATCAATCCGCCGACCGGCGGAATCAGCCAAAGCCGCTCGGCGAAGTCCACGACCGTCTTCTCGTCGAGGTCCCGAACCTGCTCTGCCTCGCGCTCGCCCATCAGCGCCGCGAGCTGCGCCCAGCTGAGCGCGACCTTGGCAACGCGTGCGAGAGGCCCGAAGCTCCCGATCTCCTTCAGGGCGCGCGATTGCTCCCGGGCGGCCTCGGCGGTGATCTCGCCGAACGCGATTTTTCCGTCGCCGGCGGGAACGAGCACGGCAAGAGCCTCCTCGAACCTCGTAGGCTTCTTCGGGTCAGTCACCGGGCGCGGCCGATCGAGTCGATTGCCCGCAGCGGAGCGAGCCGGTCGATGGTCGCCGAAATCGACCAGAACTCGCCGAAGGCCGTGATCGCGGCGACCACGCCGAGCGCGATCGCCCGGCCGGTTGGATCGAGCACGGCGAGCAGGCTGATGCCCGCGACCGCGCCGACCAGGTTTGACCCCGTGTCGCCCAGCATCGCGCGCTCGCGCAGTGTGAACACCGCCCCCACCGCCACCGGGCCGATGAAGACGCCGAGAAGGTCGAGGGGCGCCGCCGTCCAGGCGCCCAAGCAGAGGCCGGCGAGCACCAGCGCCAGCCCCTTCTCGGCACGCCCGGGGCGCAAGTCGAGGAGGTTGAAGAGGTTGGTCGTGAGCAGCAGCAGCGCCAGGTCGACCACGTAGCGCAGGTCGTGCAGGCCCCGCCCCGAGATTGCAAACGCCGCCAGCGCCAGAGCGCCTGCCGCCTTCACGAATCCCGTCGAGAAGCGCCCGGCGGCGACCGCGTGAGCGTGTCCGCGCCAGCCGCGGGGAGCCTCGGGTTCGTGCCCGCGCCCGAGAGCGTCGTCGAGCAGGCCGAGCAGCGCCACCCCGATCACGTACACGGCCCAGCGGTGAAGCTCGGGGTCGAGCAGGTCGAGGTCGGCGCGATCGTCGAGGACCGCCAGCGGCGCCAAGGCGAGGAGCGAGACGGCGATCAGGACGGCGCCGGCGGGGAATGCGACGGTGGCGCCCCTGTAGTTCAGGTGCTCGAGTCCCGTACGTCGCATGTCGCGAAGCCAGGGGCCGGTGACGAGCAGGGCGAGCGCCACCGACGCCGCCAGCCCGGCGATCCTCAAGGCCCGCCTCCGCCGTTCTTCGGTTGCCGGCCGACGGGTCGCGGATGCACGAGCCCGGGCAGAAGGCTGTCGGCCGAGGACTTGACGCCGTAGGCCCCGGCCACCCCCCGCAGGGCGTAGGCAAGCGCCACGCGGCCCGACTCCTGGTCGACGTTGTCGACGCTCGCGATCGAGTGGCTGGAGTAGAGATCGATCGACGACGTCGGCGAGTCGCTGGTCTCGACGCCGACGACGGGGATACGGCTGGCTCGAATACCGTCGAGAAAGCCGCCCTCGAAAGCATTTGTGGCATCGGCCTGCGCGGGGTCCATCCCGTCCGGCTGCAAGCGGGCGATGATCACCGCGTCGATTCCGGCATGCGAACCGCTTTCGGAGGCGAGCAAAGTTGACCGAATGCTTCTGAAGAAGGCTCCGCCGCTGGCAAAAGTCCTCCCTGCCCGTCGAGCGACTGCCGCGAGCACGTCGCCGCCTCTGACCACCGTCCTCGCCGGCTGCCCCGCGACCCGCTTCCCATCGAGGGCGGACCTCAGGGCCTGAAGGTCGGGGGGCTCGCGGATGACCGCGTAGTCCTGGATGCTCCCGCCCGCCGGCTGGCCCTGGCCGACCAGATCCTGAACGTCGCTCAAAACGCCCTTGTCGGCTCCCCCGAGGCCGAGTACTGCGATTCGCTCGCGGCTCAGCATCCCGCCCACGAGGCCCGGGTATGCCGCCTGGCTGAATTCGCGCTCGCGACCCAGCTGCTGGCGCAGGTCGCTCGCGTCGGCCTGGGCGCTGGAGATCTCGTTGCGCAGGCTGTTCTCGAGATTTCGAGTGGCGTCGGTGACCACGGACTGAAGCCCCGTCCCGATCAGGATCCCGACCCCGAGGGCCAGGAAGACCGCGGCAAGCGAGGCAACGTGGTAGCGCGCCGAGTACCCCACCGTTCGCCCCTAGAGCCCCAGGGCGAGGCGGATCTTCAGCCACAGAAGCTGCAGGACGTTCTCGAGCGCCGGGGTGGACAGGACGACCACGACGATCAGCGCCAGCGATGCTGCCGCGAAGAGCGCCATGAGCCTTCCCGAGACGCCCGGGTTGTAGAGGCGGCTCACTCCCTTGGCATCGACGAGCGTCTCGCCGATGCGAAGCCGGGTGAGAAAGGTCGACGACATTCCCGCGCGGTTTTTATCCAGGAACTCGACGAGGTTGAAGTGGGCGCCGACGCTGACGATCAGCTCCGCGCCCTGCTCGAAGGCCAGCAGCATTGCGACATCCTCGCTGGTGCCGATCGCGGGGGCGACGAGATGATCGAGCCCCAGTCTCTCCAGACGCTCCTTGCCGGGGGCTCGGCCGTTCCTGTAGGCGTGCACGATCAGCTCCGCGCCGCTGCGAAGAGCGCCGTCGCTTGCGGAGTCCATGTCGCCCATCACCACGTCTGGCTTCAGGCCCGCTTCGATGATGGCGTCGGCGCCGCCGTCGACACCCACGAGGAGGGGGCGAACGTCGTGGATGTACGCGCGCAGCGCCGCAAGGTCGTGCTTGTACGTGGTTCCGCGCACGACGATCAGCACGTGGCGATCGCGAAAGCTGGTGCGAGTCTTGGGAAGCTCGACCTCGCCCGCGAGCATCTCCCCCTCCTCGCGGACCCTCGCCATCGTGTTCTCGGCGAACTCCGCGAGCGCATGGTCGATGCGCTCACGCTGCTCGGCAAGTTGGGCCTCGAGCTCGGCGACGCCGAGAACCGTCCCCGTCGCGATCTTCTCCTCGCCCCGGCGAAGGTCGGGGCCGGAGATGGTGAGCGCATCGCCGTCGCGCAGGCGCTCGAAAAGCGGGGCATCGCTGTCCAGCAGCCGTATCCCCGCTCGGGCGAGGATCAGCGGGCCGATATTGGGATAACGCCCACTCGACGAGGCTGCGACGTTGACCACGGCCTGCACACCGCTGGCCACGAGGTCCTCCGCTGCGATGCGATCGAGGTCGCGATGGTCGATCACCGCGATGTCGCCCGGTCCGACGCGCTTGACCAGGTCCTTCGTGCGCTTGCCGAGGCGAGCGCTGCCCTGGATCGTCGCTGACGGCGCCGGCAGCGCCGGCGCGCGCCGCACCAGGGCGCGTGTGCGCTGGCCTACCGACTGCGCCATTTGACGATTATCCAGGTAGTTGCGCTATGCCGCGAGAAGCTCGCGTGCGTGCTGGGCGGCGGCCTCGTCGCCCGCGTCGGCGCCGAGCATGCGGCAAATCTCGGCGACAAGCCCCTCGCCCTCGACGCGCTCGACCGCGGCGAGCGTGGCTCCTCCCTCGATCCGCTTGTCGATCCGGAAGTGGGCACTGGCCAGCGACGCGACCTGCGGCAGATGGGTGATGCAGATCACCTGCCCACGCTCGCCCAGCGCCCGCAGGCGCTCGCCCACAGCGCGGGCGGTAGTGCCGCCCACGCCGGCATCGATCTCGTCGAATACCGTGGTGCGCTCGCCGGCTGCTCCCAGGCCGCCCAGAGCCAGCATCACCCGTGAAAGCTCGCCCCCCGAGGCAGCGTCACGAAGCGGTGAAACCGGCATTCCGGGATTGGTCGCCAGAAGCAGCTCCACGCGCTCGGCGCCGGCGGCTCCGAGGCCATCCGGGTGAGGGTCCAGCCGGACCTCCAGAGAGGCCCCATCCATAGCCAGCTCTACGAGGGTGGCCTCGACCTCCTTCGCGAGCTTCTTGGCCGCGCGCTTGCGCCCTGCGGTCAGCTTCGCCGCAAGCGCCGCGCGTTCGCCTCGCGCCGGGTCGATTCGAGCCTCCAGCTCGGCCGCGAGCTCCTCGGCATTTCCCAGGCGCTCGATCTCGGCGCGGCAGCGCTCGGCGTGCGCGAGCAGCGCGTCGCGGGTGCCGCCGTGCTTTCGCTCGAGGCGATCCACCTCCGCCAGGCGCTCTTCCACCGCGTCCAGCCGCGCGGGATCGGCCTCGAGGCCATCGAGATACGAACGAAGCTCCGCGGCGACGTCGTTCAGCTCCAGGGAGAGCGCGGAGATGCGCTCGCCCAGCGAATCGAGAGCGGCATCCACGCCGCCCGCGCCGGTGACGGCGCCTCCCGCGGAGGCGAGCGCCGCGGCGGCGTCGGTCCCGTCAGCATCGGGGTCGGCGATCGCAGCCAGCGCCGCGCCAGCGCCGTCGCGAAGGCGACCGGCGTGGCGCAGGCGCTCGCGTTCGGCGGCGAGCCCCTCCAGCTCGGCCGGGTCGAGCTCGGCGGCATCGATCTCAGCGAGCTCGAAGCGCAGCAGGTCGAGGTCGCGCTCACGCGCCCCCTCGCGCTGGCGCAGATCGGCGAGCTCGCGCTCCAGGGAGAGGACCTCTCGGTGCGCCTTCTCGTAGGCCCCCCGGATGGCAAGATGCTCCGGCCCGGCGAAGGAGTCCAGCACCTCGAGCTGTGCCGAGGCCAGGGTCAGCTTGCGGTGCTCATGCTGCCCGTAGAACGCCAGCAGGCGAGACCCCAGGGCCTGCAGGTCGGCCGCGCTGGCCGAGCGCCCGCCGATGAAGGCGCTGGTTCGCCCCGACGTCCCGATGCGGCGCCCGAGGACGATCTCGGTCGGGTTGTCCGGCAGCCGCTCGCGGATCTCGGCGAGCTCGGGATCGTCGAGAACCCCTGGCGGCACCTCGAAAACTCCCTCGACGTACGCCTCCGGCGCCCCCGGGCGCACAATCTGCGCCCGCGCCCGTCCTCCAAGCAGGAGGTCGAGCGAATGGGCAAGGACCGTCTTGCCGGCCCCCGTCTCGCCGGTGATCGCGTTCAGCCCGGCCTCGAAGCGCAGCTCGGCGCGCTCGATCAGGAGCAAGTTCTCGATCCGCAGGTCGTGCAGCACGCCCTTGATATAGCGGGGGAGCCCGACGGACTCGCCCCGCGGCGACTAGGAAGCGATAACCGGCTCAGCCGCCGGAGGCGCCTGGTGCGCGGGGGCAGGCGCGCCGACGAAGTCGCGCTTGCGAACCATCAGAAACCCGAGGAGCCCGCCCACGATGGCGACCGCGCCGCCGATCAGCAGGATCTCGTTGAAGGCGGTGATGAATGCCGTGTCAGCCGCGTTCGCGATGGTTCCGCGGAACTGCTGCGGAACCTGGGTCAGCGCCTGGCTGATGGCACCCGAGCTCACCGCGTCGGAGAGCTGTCCGATGTGACCGCGAACCGCCGCCGGCTGCGAGGAGAGCTGGGTCGTCAGCTCGGAGGAGATTCGCGACTGGAAGACCGCGCCGAGGCCGGCGACGCCCGTCGCGATGCCGACCTGGCGAAAGGTGGAGTTGATCCCCGACGCCATCCCTGCACGCGCCGGAGGCACGACTCCCAAGGCGGTCTCGGCGATCATCGGATTCGTCATCCCGATGCCGATTCCGGAGACGATGAACCCGGCCAGCAGCCCTGTCCAGCTGTCGCCCAGCGCGATCCCGTGCATCAGGAGCAGACCGATTCCCACCAGCACCAGCCCGCTTCCCATGAGCACGCGCACCGGAATGCGGTGGCTGAGGTTCGCCGAGATCGGGGCGACGAAGAAGCCCAGGAGCGTGATCGGCAGAAAGCGGACACCCGCCTCGAGCGGCCCGTAGCCGAGGACGTCCTGGATGTAGAGGGTCTGGTAGAGGAACATCGCGAACATCCCCGCCGAGAGGGCCCAGGCAACGATCGAGACGCCGCCGAACGAGGACACGCGAAACAGAGCCAGGTCGAGCGAAGCGTGGTCGCTCCTGCTCTCGACCACGAAGAACGCCACCAAAAGCGCGACCGATCCGATCAGCGACGTCAGGATCTCGAAGCTCCCCCATCCCGACGCGTTGCCACGAATCAGGCCAAAGATGAGGCCGAAGAGCGCCAACGAGAACAGGGTCACGCCCGGAACGTCGAGCGGCTGCGGGTCGGTCGCGGCGACGTTGGCCAGCCTGGTCTGGGTGAGGAAGATAGCCCCGATTCCGATCGGGACGTTGATGAAGAACACCCACTCCCAGCCGAGCGCGTCGGTAATGGCGCCGCCGAGGAGCGGCCCCACGGCCACGGCGCCGCCCACCGTCGCGCCCCAGATGCCGATCGCCTTGCCGCGCTCACGGCCCTCGAACTCCTGCGCAATCAGCGCCAGCGCGGTCGCGAACATCGCCGCGGCGCCAGTCCCCTGCAGCCCGCGGAAGACGTTCAGAAGCGTCGGATCTTTGGCGAGCCCGCAGAGCAGCGAGGCAAGCGTGAAGACCGCGAAGCCCATCGCGAAGATGCGCCGCCGGCCCAGGCGATCGCCGAGCGAGCCGAAGACGAGCAGGAACGAGGCGAGGGTGAGCGCGTAGGCGTCGACGACCCACTGCAGGCTCGACAGGCCCGCGTTCAGATCCGACTGGATTGACGGAAGCGCGACGTTCACGATCGTCACGTCAAGCAGCAACATGAACGTCGCAACACACACGGCGATCAGGGTCCACCATTTACGCTCCATGCCGATCTACCTCCGCTCTGCCGTGGTTCTGATCATCAGCTTGACTGATGATCACAATAGCGGATAGTCTTTGCGAATGACTTCCGACGCCGAGCAGCTCGCGCCTTCGGCTTCGGCGACCCCCGAGGGCCTCCCCGACGCGCTCGGAGATCGCATCGGCTACCTGATCGCCCGGGCCCATCACGTCTGCCACGCCCTCGCCGACGAGGCGATGGAGCCCCTCGGACTCACCGTCAAGCACTTCGGCTGCCTGGCCGTGATCGCCGATGAGGGACCGCTGAGCCAGCAGACCCTCGGCGCGAGGATGGGGGTCGACCGCACGACGATCGTCGCCGTCGTGGACGATCTCGAGGCCAAGAAATTTGTCGCACGGCGGCGTAACCCGGACGATCGACGCGCTTACGCGCTCGAGGCCACCCCGAGCGGAAAGCGCTGGCTCGTACGCGCCCAGGAGCGCCTGTACAGGCGGGAGAGCAGGATGCTGGCGGGCGTGTCCGAGACGGAGCGCGAACAGCTTCGCGAGCTTCTGCGTACTCTCATCACCGGCGCCGACGTCCCCCCACCGCGCTGAGCTCGCACCTCAGCGCGCGAGCAGGCCGAACTTCTCACGCACCCGGCGGTAGAAGCTCGAGCCCGGCAGCTGGGCAAGTCGGCCCGCGGCGTTTGTGAACCGAACCTCCGCCCCTTCACCCGGGGCGAGCTCGCCCGACGGCTGGCCGTCGATCGCGATGTCGACGCCCTCGCGGCCGGCGTTGCGAACGCACAGCACATCGTTCGGAGCGACGACGAGCGGCCTCGCCGTGAAGGTATGCGGCGCAACGAAGGACACCGCGAACCCCTCCACGCCCCAGGCCAGGATCGGCCCCTGGTTCGCGAGGTTGTAGCCCGTCGAGCCGGCGGGAGTCGCGGCCACGAGGCCATCGCAACGCACGCCTCCCACCTCCTGTCCGCTGACCATGTAGGAAAGCTCCGCCACGCGGCCGTGGGGCTTGCGCAGGAAGGCGATGTCATTGAGGCCGACGGCGCCGGGCCCACCCTGGTTGAGCTCGAGCGCCGGGAGCTCGATCACGTCGAACCCCCCCGTGAAGGCGCTCTGGAGGGCGGCGTCGAGCTCGCCGCGCTCCGCCGCGGCGAGAAAGCCGACGGTGCCGAAGTTGATGCCGAACACCGGGGTGTCCGCCTGGGTGAAGAGCCGCAGGGCACGCAGGATCGTCCCATCCCCGCCGAGGACGATGCAGATGTCTGGAGTGCCCGGGAGCTCGTCGACCAGGCGCAGGCCCTCCGACCGCTCGCCGTCGCGGAGCTCCCCGGAGGTCGTGAGCAGCTCGCATCCCGCGGCCTTGGCTGCATCTGCGGTTGTCACCGTTGCCGCCGCGATTCCCGCGGGATCGCTGTGCGTGAGCAAGACCGCGTTGCGGATCGACGCGGGGGCCTCGAGAACTCTCATGCGGGCTCCTCCGGCTCTGCTTCGAGGGCGGCCTGCTCCGCGTGGACTTGGTTCGAGCGATCGGTCGAGAGCCAGGCGAAGGTCTCGAGGTTGCCCTTCGGTCCGGGCAGGCCGGAGGAAGCGAACCCGAGCAGCGCGAGATTGGATCGCGACGCGGCAGCCGCAACGCCCAGGAGCGCGGCCCGCCGGTCGTCCGCGTCACGGACCACGCCCCCCCGCACGCGATTGCGGCCAAGCTCGAACTGCGGCTTGATAAGGGCCAGGATCTCCCCCCCTTCGGCCAGGCAGCGCGATGCTGCGGGGAGGATCTTCTCCAGCGAGATGAACGAAACGTCGATCGCCACCAGGCTCGGCATGAACGGCAGGTCCCTGGGTTCAATGCTCCGGGCATTGACACGTTCTGCCACGGTCACACGGGGATCGTTGCGCAGCCTCCATTCCAGCTGGCCATGCCCCACGTCCAGCGCGATCACGCGTGCGGCACCGCGCTGGAGCAGGCAGTCGGTGAATCCGCCCGTCGAAGCGCCGACGTCCAGGCAGTCGCGCCCTCGAACCTCGTTCCCGAACCTGTCGAGCGCGTTCGCAAGCTTTACCCCACCACGCGAGACGAATGGCGGCGGAGATTCGACGGTCAGCTCGGCGTCGGTCGCCACGAGCTCGCTCGGGCGTTGGGCCACCGGGCCGTCGGGGCCTAGGCGCACCTGTCCGGCGCGCACGGAAGCGGCTGCCTCAGTTCGCGAGCGCGAGAGCCCGCGCTCGGCCAGGAGGGTGTCGATCCGCTGGCGGGTCATCGTGCAGAAGGTACTCGCAGGCGCCGCGGGCTTACGGATCAGTGTGATCGGCGTCACACACAAAGCGCACATGTGTTCGTATCCTCGAAACAGATGAGTAGTCGAGTTATCCCTCACACGACGCACGCCGCGGTCGAGATCGCCGGCGGCGCTTGGGTGTTGGTTGCCCCCTTCATCCTCGGCCTCGGCAATGCCGCCACGGTGATCAGCTTGCTCATCGGAGCGCTGCTGATTTCGCTTGCGGTCCAGGTCTCCGAGAGCGGCCGCCAGATCCCGCTTGGCGCACACGCCGGGTTCGACTACGCCCTCGCAAGCTTCGCCGCCATCTCCGGCCTCGCCATCGGCGCTCTCGCCGGCGACTGGCGCGCAACGGTCTTTCTGGTCGCAGTCGGCCTCGCGCAGGCCGCCCTTACCGCATCGACGCGGTGGAGCGTGCCTGCCGGAGCCTGAAAAAGGCTCGCGATCGGATACCCCGAAAAAAACACATATCTCTCCTCCCTGTACCCAGAGACGCCCCGCCCCCCGGCGGGGCGTCTCTTTTTGGCAATCCGCTGGCTCGGCGGGCCCCGGACACCCGTCCAGCTGCGTTTAGGGGAGGCCGCACCGCGGGTAGGTGGGCCGCATGACTTATGGAGCAGCAATTTTCCTCATCGCCGCCGGCGCGATCATCCGCTATGCCCTGCATCTGAAGATTGCGGGCGTGGACGAGCACGTGATCGGGCTGATCCTCATCATCGCGGGCGTCATCGGCCTCATCGCCGCGACGATCCAGCAGATCAGCATGAATGCGGCAGCGCGTCGCGGTGCCGGGGATCGCACCGACCGGCGATACTGAGCCGCACGGCCAGGCACGAACTGCATATCGGCTGTTCGGGCTGGAACTACCGTGACTGGCGCGGGATTCTGTACCCGAAGGGCCTGCCTCAATCGCGCTGGCTGACGCGCTACGCGGAGGTCTTTGACACGGTCGAGATCAACGCGACCTTCTACAGGCTGCCCACCGAGAAGACGGTCCAGACCTGGGCGGACGAGACTCCCGATGACTTCCGCTTCGCGGTCAAGACCAGTCGCTACATGACTCATGTCTACCGCCTCAAGGAGCCCAAAAAAGGTGGCACCGGGCTCTTCTTCGAAAAGCTCGAACCTCTGCGGGCCGCCGGCAAGCTAGGCCCGATCCTCTGGCAGCTGCCGGAGAACTTCAAGCGCGACGACGAGCGTCTCGCGGGCGTTCTGGAGCGTGCCCCCGCCGGCCGCCACGCCTTCGAGTTCCGCCACCCGAGCTGGTTCACGGACGACGTGTATGCGCTGCTCAGAGAGCATGGCGCCGCGCTCGTGGTGGCCGACCACCCGAAGTGGCCATTCCAGGCCCGCAAGCTGACGGCGGACTGGACCTACATCCGCCTTCACTACGGCCATCGCGGGCGCGGCGGGAACTACTCCGACAGCGAGATCGACACCTGGCGGCGACGCATCGCCGCATGGCGACGCAGCGCCGACGTCTACGCGTACTTCAACAACGACTGGAAGGCGTACGCGATCAGGAACGGTCGGGCGCTGGCGCGCTGAGCGCTGAACGGACGCGGTCGGCGACCGCAAGGCCGGTGAGCCCGACCTCTTCGTGGAGGAGCGCCGGTTTGCCGTGGGTGACGTAACGGTCCGGGAGGCCCACACGGATCACGCGCGCGCGGCCGCCGCTCGGTCCGACGGTGTCCTCGAGGTGCTCGAGGACCGCCGCGCCGAAACCGCCGGCAAGGACGTTGTCCTCGATAGTCACCAGGAACTCGTGGTCGGCGGCGAGATGGTTGAGAAGCTCCGTATCCAGCGGCTTTGCGAAGCGAGCATCGGCGATGGTGGGTGTGATGCCGCTCTCGGCGAGCTCGGCCGCGGCGTCGAGCGCGACCTTCACACCCAGGCCGTAGCCCACGAGTGCCACGCGCTCGCCCTGGCGCAGGGTCTCCCCCGTTCCGATCGGGATCAGCTCGGCGGTCGACGGCATCGGGACCCCGATCGCCGCACCTCGCGGATAGCGGATCGCGAGCGGGCCATCATCGTGCGCGAGGGCCGTGCGCAGCATGTGCACGAGCATCGCCTCGTCGCGCGGCGCCATCAGGACGATGTTCGGCAGCGGGCGCAGGTAGGAGATGTCGAAGGCGCCGTGGTGTGTGGGGCCATCGTCGCCCACGAGCCCGGCCCGGTCCATCGCGAAGACGATGTTGAGGCTCTGCAGGCAGACGTCGTGAACGATCTGGTCGAAGCCACGCTGCAGGAAGGTCGAGTAGATCGCGGCGACCGGCTTGGCCCCCTGTAGGGCGAGGCCTGCCGCGAACAACACCGCATCCTGCTCGGCGATCCCGACGTCGTAGTACTGGCCGGGGAGCTCGGCCGCGAGCTTGTCGAGCCCGGTCCCCCCCGCCATCGCCGCGGTAATGCCGATCACCCTGCGGTCGCGCCGCGCCTCGTCGACTAGGGCATTCGCGAAGACCTTCGTGTATTGCGGCGGGTCCGGGGGCGGCGGGGTCTCAAGCTTCTCGATGGGCTCCGGTGAGTCGGTCTCCTTCTTCGGAGCCGGCTTGCGGTCGATGATCGACCCCGGCTTCGCGGCATGCCAGGCCTCCATGCCTTCGAGGCCGCCCTCTTCGGCCGGGGCGAACCCCTTGCCCTTGACCGTGTGGATGTGGACGACGACCGGCCGATCGGCGGTGAGCGCCTCGCTGAGCGCGCGGCGCAGGGCGTGGACGTCGTGCCCGTCGATGATCCCCATGTAGGCGAGATCGAGCTCCTCGAAGAGTAGGCCAGGCGCCAGGTAGGACTTGATCGCCGCCTTGATCTCGGGGCCGAGACGCTCGATCTGACGGCCGAGGCCGAGTGGCAGTTTGGTGAGGCGGTCCTCAACTCCCTCGCGCGCGTGGTAGAGGCCGGGGTGAAGGCGAAGGCGGTGGAAGTTGCGGGAGATCGCGCCGACGTTCGGGGAGATCGACATCCCGTTGTCGTTCAAAACGATGACGATCGGGGTCTGCAGCCCGCCCGCGTTGTGCAGGGCCTCGTAGGCGACGCCGCCCGTAAGGGCGCCGTCGCCGATCACGGCCACGACTTTGCCTTCCTCGCCGATGCCCTTGCGCATTGCCTCCTTGAGGCCGACGGCGTATCCGATCGAGGTCGAGGCGTGCCCCGCGCCCATGATGTCGTGCTCGGACTCGAAGATCGAGCAGAAGGGCGCGAGGCCCTCGTATTTGCGGATCGTCTCCAGGCGGTCGCGCCGGCCCGTGAGCACCTTGTGGGGGTAGGCCTGGTGGCCGACGTCCCAGAGAATCTTGTCGCGCGGAGAGTCGAGAAGGCTGTGCAGGGCCACTGCGAGCTCACAGGTGCCGAGGTTGGCGCCGAAATGGCCGCCGATCTCGCCGATCACGTCGATGATCAGCTCGCGGGCTTCCTGCGCAACCTGCTGAAGCTCGGTGTCGGAGAGGCCGTGGAGGTCGGCGGGGCCGTCGACGCGCTCCAGTAGCCGGCGCTGCTTGCTGCTCGCTGCTTGCTTTCCACTCATGTCTGCCTCGTATGGATGAAGTCCGTCACGCGCCGCAGGTCGTCTGTCGCCGGCTCGGCTCGCTCGAGCGCCGCAATCGCCTTGGCACGCGATTCGCCGGCGAGCTCGCGGGCTCGCTCGAGGCCGAAGAGGCTTGGGTATGTGACCTTTCCATGCCGCTCGTCGCTTCCGTGTGGCTTGCCGAGCTCTTCGTCGGTGCCGGTGACGTCGAGGATGTCGTCCACGATCTGAAAGAGGACGCCCAGCTCCTCGGCGAATTGCCGGTACGCAATTGTCGCATCCTCCGCGATTCCGCCCAGGCGCAGGGGCACCATCACGCTGGCGGCGATGAGGCGTCCTGTCTTCAGCCCGTGGAGCGCCCGGAGAGTCGTGGGGTCGACGTCGGCCGCGTTCATGGTTACGTCGACGTACTGGCCGCCGACCATCCCAGCTGCGCCGGTGGCTTCGACGAGCTCGCGCAGTGCTGCGAGAACGCGCTCGGCGGCCCCTTCCTGGTCACGGACGAACAGACTGACCGCCTCGGCGAAGAGGGCATCGCCGGCGAGGATTGCCACGTCCTCGCCGTGGACGACGTGCGAGGTCGGGCGACCGCGTCGAAGCTCATCGTCGTCCATGGCGGGAAGGTCGTCGTGAATCAGTGAATAGGTGTGGATCAGCTCGATCGCGGCCGCCGCCGGCAGCAGGTCTGAGGGGTCGAGGCCGATCGCGCGACCCGTTGCCAAAGCGAGGACGGGCCGCACGCGCTTGCCCCCGGCCAGCAGCGAGTACCGCATCGCCTCGTCGAGCCCCGCTGCCGCCGAGGCGCCGCCGAAGTGAAGGCCGGCGAGGCGAGCTTCGACCAGCTCGCGAAGGTCGTCGGGGTAGCCCGTCACCGGCCGGCGTCGCCGCTCGGCCGGTCGAGCTCGTTTCCCGCCTTGGCCACGAGCTCCGCTGCCTCGCGGGCGAGCTCGGCCGCTTGGGAATCCTCGGTGGCGGGATCGCGAAGCTCGGAGGCGATGGCACGCAGGCGCTCTGCGATCGGCTCGAGATCACTCATTGCGCCGCCTCCTGCTGGCGCTCGCGCGCGGCCGTGCCGAGGACGCCGTTGATGAATCCGGGCGCCTCGGCCCCGCAGTAGAGCTTGGCCTGGTTGACCGCCTCGTCGATCGCCACCTCAACCGGCACGTCGTCGCGATAGCCGAGCTCATACAGCGCGACGCGCATGATCGAGCGCTCGAGCGGGGCGATCCGGTCGATCGTCCAGCCCTTGGCAAGGCGGGCGATCTCGGCGTCGATCTCATGCAGGTGCTCGTCCGCACCTTCGGCGAGCTCGCGCGTGAAGGGCTTCACGCCCTCCAGCAGCTCCGCGAGCGGACGGCCGGTGACATCGCGCTGGTAAAGGGCGACGGCCGCGTCGTGGCGCTGGTCTGAGCGGCGCATCGCGGATCTGCCTAGGCGCGCGAGACGTATTCGCCGCTTCGGGTGTCGACCCGCACGCGCTGGCCCTCATCGATGAAGAGTGGTACCTGGATCTCGACGCCGGTCTCGAGCATTGCGGGCTTGGTGCCGCCGCCCGACGCGGTGTCGCCGCGCAAGCCGGGGTCGGTCTTCGCCACGGTCAGGTCAACCGCGCTTGCGACCTGAACTCCGGTGGGCCGCTCGTCGACGTAGAGGACCTCGACCGTGTCGTTGGGCAGCACCCAGCGCATGTCCTCGCCCGCCGTCTGACGCGAGATTTCGACCTGGTCGTAGGTGTCTGTGTCCATGAAGACCGCAGCCTCGCTCGAGTCGTAGAGGTACTGCATGCGCCGGGACTCGGTGCGCACGGGGCGAAACTTCTCGCCGGCGCGAAAGGTCTTGTCGATCACCGATCCGTCCTCGAGCTTTCGCAGCTTGGTGCGCACGAAGGCGCCGCCCTTGCCGGGCTTCACATGCTGAAAGTCGACGATCCGGTAGATGACGCCCTCGATCTCGACATGGGCGCCATTCTTGAACTGGTTGGTGGAAATCACGGGGCGTGAGCGTAGCGATGCACCCCACGACGAATGGGGATGCGACGATTCCGGCCGTGAAGAGCGGTGAGCCGAAATACCGGGCCCGGCTCGGGGCTGTGCTTCGAGAGGGCGAGCAGGTCACTCCGCTGGAGCTCTTTTTCGACCTGGTCTTCGTGCTCGCGATCACGCAATGCACGGCGCTCATGTCGCATCAGTCCACATGGGAGAGCCTGGGCAGGGCGATGCTGATCTTCGGGATGCTCTGGTGGGCGTGGGTGGGATACGCCTGGCTGACCAGCGTGGTCGACCCCGAGGAGGGGGTGGTGCGTGGGGTGATGTTCGCGGCGATGGCGGCCCTGCTCATCTGCTCGCTGTGCGTGCCGCGGGCGTTCGACGAGCTTGCGCTCACCTTCGCAGCCGCCTACGGCGTGGTGCGGGCCATGCACATCGCGCTGTTCGTGATCGCGAGCCGGGAGAATGCAAGCCTGCGCCGCTCGGTCGCCGGCCTCGGGGTCAGCACCGCCGTTGCGGTCGGCCTTCTCGCCGTCGCGTCGGCGTTCGACGGCCCGGCGCAGGGATTCATCTGGGCGCTGGCGCTGGCGCTCGACATGGGCGGGCCCTTCTTCTTCGGCGCGGAGGGTTGGACCATCGTTCCGGGTCATTTCGCCGAACGCCACGGGCTGATCTTGATCATCGCGCTCGGTGAGTCGATCGTGGCCATCGGCGTGGGCGCCGCGAGCCACGTGACCGTGGGGATTGCGGCGGCGGCAATCCTGGGCATCACCCTCGCCGCCGGCATGTGGTGGACCTACTTCGACGTCGTTTCGATCCTCTCGGCTCGCCGGCTGGCCGAGTCGGCGCCGGGCCGCGAGCAGAACGAGACGGCCCGCGACGTCTTCTCTTATCTGCACCTGCTCCTCGTCGGGGGAATCCTCCTGGTCGCGGTGGGCCTGAAGAAGACCCTCGCCGACGTCGGCGACCCCCTCGGCGACATGCCGGCGTTCGCCCTCACTGGGGGCTTGGCGCTCTACCTCCTGGGTCACGTCGCAGTGAGGCTCAGAAACGCGCGCACGCTGAGCCGCCGCCGCCTCGGGCTCGCGCTGATCCTCTTTGCCCTCTATCCGGTCGCCGCCGCCCTGCCGGCCCTGACGATGCTGGCAATCATGACCGCGCTGCTCTGGGTCCTCATCGCCGACGAGACCCGCATCTACGGCGAGGGGCGCAGCCGGGTTCGCCACTCCGACTAGGAGCCCGTCAGCAGATCCTTGGTGAACCGGGTGAGGATCCTGGGCCCGCTGTCGGTGACGATCACGAGATCCTCGATGCGGACTCCGAACTCGCCCGGCAGATAGATGCCCGGCTCCACGGTGACCGCGTCGGCGGCCTCGAGCGTATCCTCGGAGGCCTTGCCGAGCCGCGGGGCCTCGTGGACCTCGAGCCCGACGCCGTGGCCCAGCCCATGCCCGTAGAGCTCGCCGTAGCCGGCCTCGTCGATCGGCTCGCGAGAGGCGGCATCGGCGTCCTTGCCCTCGACGCCGATCCGGACAGCGTCCAAGCCCGCTTGCTGGGCCGCCTTCACGAGCTCGAAGACCTCGCGCTCCTTCTCGCCCACGTCGCCCACAGCGAACGTCCGGGTGCAGTCCGAGCAGTAGCCGTCGACGATTGCCCCCATGTCGATCAGCAGCATCTCCCCCGCTTCGATCATCCGCTCTGAAACGTCGTGGTGAGGAATCGCCGCGTTGGACCCCGCTGCGACGATCGGACGAAACGACGGTCCCTCGGCGCCAAGCTCGCGCATCCGCACCTCGGCGGCAAGCGCCACCTCCCGCTCGGTCCGCCCGGCGAACCCCCGCTCGTGAAGCCACCCGTAGACCTCGTCGGCGATCTTTGCGGCCGCGGCCATCGCCTCGACCTCCTTAGCGGTCTTGTGCCGTCGCAGTTTGGTGACGAGGCCGGGCGCCGGCACCAGCTCCACACCCTCCTCCACCTCGTCGGCGAGCTTTCGCAGGTTCGCCACGCTCGTTTGCGAGTCGTCGTAGCCCACGCGGCCGCGCAGACGCTTTGCGAGGCCGGCCAGCATCCTGCCGCTCAGGATCACGGGCTCGAAGCCGTTCGCGACCTCGCTCCCAACGCGCTCGGCGTAGCGGAAGTCGGTGATGAACAGGCGCTCCGTGGCGCCCACCACGGCGAGCGCGCTGGTGCCGCTGAAGCCGGTGAGCCAGCGGGCGTCGGCGATCGCGTCGGGGCCGGAGTCGCCCGGGCGCACGAGGTCGCCAACGATCAGCTGATCGAGACCCGCGTCGGCTACCGCCGCCGACAGCTTCTCCGCGCGCTCACTCATCTCTTTGCCAGCTCCTTGGCGAGGATCTCGAGTGCGGTGCGGTAGCCCTCGATGCCCTCGCCCGCGACCCGTCCTGCGACGAGCCCCTCGAACACCGAGAACCGGCGCCACTCCTCGCGAGCGTCGACGTCGGAGATGTGAACCTCCACGGCTGGAATCCCGGTGAGCTCGAGGGCGTCGCGGATCGCGTAGCTGTAGTGGGTCCAAGACCCCGGGTTCAGGATCGCGGCGTCGGCTCGCTCCGACAGGCGGTGAAGCTCCTCGACGTACTCGCCCTCATGGTTGGTGTGAAAGAAGAGCACCTCGAGCTCAAGGTCGGCCGCAAAGCGCTTGATCCGCGTCTCGAGCTCGGCGAGCGTGAAGGTCCCGTAGTGCTCCGGATCGCGACGGCCCAGCGCGTCGAGGTTGACGCCATGGAGGACTTCCACGCGATTGTGGGCGCCGGTCAAAGTAGCTCCCTCACTGCCGCTTCCACGCTAGCGCGATCGATGACCTCTCCCACCCGCGGGGCGCCGGGGCGCTCGAGCAAGACGAACCGAACGCCGGTGGCGTCACGTTTCTTGTCGAGCTCCAGCGCAGCCAGTACGGCCTCGAGATTGGCCTCAGGGTCGAGGCGCACGGGCAACCCATGGCGCGCGAGAATTGCCTCGACCTCCTCTCGCAAAGGGCCGGCCCCCGACAGGCGCAGCGCCGCGAGGATCCCCAGGCCCACTGCCTCGCCGTGGCGGTAGCGGGAATAGCCGGTCGCGGCCTCGATCGCGTGGCCAACGGTGTGACCGAGGTTCAGCTCCATGCGCCGCCCCGAGTCGCGCTCGTCGGCGGCGACCACCGCGAGCTTGTAGGCCGCGCATGGGGCCGCGAGCGTGGCAACCTCTTCGGGGCGAAGCGACGAGAGCCCCCGCGCGCGGTCCCACAGGCCCCCGCCCGCGAGCAGCCCTGTCTTCAGGGCCTCGACGAAGCCGGCGCGTAACTCCTCCTCCGGCAGTGTCCCCAGGGTCTCGGTGTCGGCGAGCACTGCCGCCGGCAGGTGGTACGCGCCAACGTAGTTCTTCGCCGCGGAGATGTCGACGCCTGTCTTGCCGCCGTATGCGGAGTCGACCTGCGCCAAAAGAGTCGTCGGCGCCTGCACGACCGGGACACCCCGCTGATAGACGGCAGCACAAAAGCCCCCGAGGTCTCCGACGACGCCGCCGCCCAGCGCGATGAGGTGGTCGTCGCGGCGCATGCCGGCGTCCGCCAGCTCCGAGAGCACCGCCTCCGCCTGAGCCAGCGACTTCGCCTCTTCGCCGACTGGGATCGTCACCCGGGCCGCGACGCCGCCCAGCCGATCGCCGTGAAGCTCTTCAACCACCGCGTCGGTGACGAGGAAAGGACGCCCCCCAAGGTCGAGATCGACCGACCCCAGGACGTCGGGGCCGATGAACACCGGATACGACCCCGAGGGGCTCGTCCCCCAGAGCATCCTGGTGCCCGTTGGAGCCCGCCGCAGCGCAGCGAGCGCCGGTAGCGCGGCCTTGACCTCCTCGCGGCGGCCGGGTACGACCGCGTCCGCCAGCGAGGCATAGATCTCCGCCCGCTCGGAATGAAGGCGCTCGAACGATGCCCGGTCGCGCCCGAGGGGACGTTCGGAGCCTTCGACTCGCTCCCACGCTTCGCCGAGGCTCACGTCCAGCCAGACGGCGATGTGGTCCTTGAGCGCTTCGCGGACCGGGGGCGAGAGAACGCTGCCGCCGCCGAGGGCGACAGCCTCGCCGCGCGAGTCTTTCAAAAGCCCCACGACGAGATCCGCCTCGCGGCGCCGAAACGAGTCCTCACCCTCGGACTCGAAGATCTCGGAGATCGGCATGCCGGCCGCCTGCTCGAGCTCGGTGTCAGAATCGCGGAATTCCACCCCGAGCGCAGCCGCCGCCGCGCGCGCCGCCTTCGTCTTCCCCGCGCCCATGAAGCCGATGAAGACGAGGGAGCGGGAGTCCGGGCTCAGCGCCTCCACCCGATCCGCTCCCGGTAGGCCTCGAAAGCAGCGAGCGCGTCGTCGACGTGGTCGCCGCCGAACTTCTCGCGGTACGCGGATGCAAGCACGAGGGCGACCATCGCCTCGGCTACGACGCCGGCGGCCGGAACCACCGTCGAGTCGGTGCGCTCCCGCAGGGCCTGCGCCGGCTCGAGGGTCTCGGTATCGACGCTTCGAAGGGGCTTGGTGAGGGTCGAGATCGGCTTCAGCGCGCCGCGCACGACGAGCGGCTCGCCGTTGGTCATGCCGCCTTCGACGCCTCCCGCGCGGTTGGTCTCGCGGTGGTAGCCGCGCTCGGGCGAGTGGAAGATCTCGTCGTGGGACTCCGACCCGGGCAGCCCAGCAACCTCCCAGGCCTCGCCGATCGAGACGCCCTTCACCGCCTGAATCGAGACCACCGCTCCCGCAAGCCTGCCGTCCAGCCGCGCATCCCAGGAGATATGCGAGCCGAGACCCGGGACCAGGCCGAAGGCGCGCACCTCGAAGATCCCGCCGAGGCTCTCGTTGGCCTTTCGCAGGCGGTTGATCTCCTCGACCATCGCCGCGCCAGCCTCGTCGTCCAGGCAGCGGACCGGCGAGTGGTCGACGTCGTCGAAGTCGTCGAGGGCGAGCGGCTCGCGCTCGGACGCCTGGACGCCGCCGATGCGAATCACATGGCTTCTGATCTCGACGCCGAAAGCGCGCAGGAGCTCCTTGGCAAGCGCCCCCGCGGCCACTCTCGCGGCGGTCTCGCGCGCCGAGGCGCGCTCGAGGACGTTGCGAACGTCGGAATGGCCGTACTTCTGGGCTCCCGCGAGATCGGCGTGGCCCGGCCGCGGCGTGTGGACCTCTTCGGTCTCGGCATCCACGGGCCAGGGGTTCATCCGCTCTTCCCAGTTGGCGTAGTCGCGGTTTGCGACCAGCACCGCCACAGGGCTTCCAAGCGTTCGCCCGTGGCGTACACCGGAGCGGATCTCCGCGGCATCGGATTCGATCTTCATGCGGCCGCCACGGCCGTGGCCGAGCTGGCGACGGGCGAGGTCGGCGTCGATGCGCTCGCGGTCGAGCTCCAGGCCGGCGGGCAAGCCCTCGACGATCGTCACGAGACCGGGCCCGTGCGATTCCCCCGCGGTCGTGAAGCGAAGCGCTGCCATCAGCGCCGGAGCGTAGCCGTCGGCGACAGCCCTCCCCGGGCGTCCGCTACCAGCCCTGCCGCGCCGTCAGCGTGCGGCGACCGGGGCTCCGCCGTCGGCCTTGGTGACCTGAACCTGGCGGAAAGCGATGAGCTTTAGCCCCGACCGGGAATGGCGGACGGGCGTCAGCGCGGGACTATGAGCCGAAAAATGAGGTCGTGTACCAGTGAACGATCGAGTCGCCCGCCAGCAGGCCCACCACCCCGCCCAGCGCGAGGAATGGCCCGAACGGGATCTGGCGCTTGCGTGCCTCGGCGCCACCGTGGGCGATCATCGTCACGCCGACGACCGAGCCGGCTAGGAGGCCGGCCAATACTGTCGGTGCAAGGGCGCTGCCGAGGTAGATCCCCATCATCCCGACGAGCTTCGCGTCGCCCATCCCAAGCCCGCGCGGGTAGGCCATCGCGATCAGGAAGAGGGCACCGCCACCCACGGCCGCGGCGACCAGTCGCTCGGGGACCGAGCCAGGAGCGCCCACGATTGCGATCACGAGGCCGGCGATCGCGCCGGCGCCCAGGATGCGGTTGGGGATGATTCGCTGCTCGAGGTCGGTCAGCGTGATGACGACGAGGAGCAAGCAAAGGACGAGGCCAAGCAAGAGCTGGGTCACGTCGTCGGTTCCAAGGACGAGCGCGGTGAGCGTGAACAGGATTGCCATCGCCAGCTCCGTTAAGGGGTAGCGGGCGGAGATTTGCGCAGAGCAGCTGCGGCAGCGACCTCGGAGCATGAGCCAGGAGAGCACCGGGACGTTGTCGTAGGCGGCGATCTCGTGGCCGCAGCCCGGGCAATGCGAGCGGCCGCTCACCCAGTTCTCGTGGCGCGGCATGCGGTGGGCGAGCACGGTGGCGAAGCTGCCGAAGGCCAGGCCTGTGGGAAAGAGGAACAGGGCAGGATTCATGTCGTCACGGGTTCAAGCGAGGAACGCGTCATCGCGCCCCACCCCACCAGGTACGGGTGGCGAAGCCGCCCGCAAGTGATTAAGGGAGGACCTCAACCTTCGGGACACATAGGCTCCGCGGCGTGACCTCTCGCCAGCGGATCATCCTTGCCGTCGTCGGCGCAGGCACTGTTGCGGCCGGTGTCATGCATTACGCGGGCACTTCGCCCGTCGCCACCTTCATCGTGGCCGGGCTCGCCCTTGCCGGATTGGCGTGGATAGTCGCATTCTCCACCGAGGCTCTCGGCGAGCGCTTTGGCCCCGGAATGACAGGGTTCTTGCAGTCCACGCTGGGCAATCTGCCGGAGTTCTTCGTCGTCCTGTTCGCGATCAACGCGGGTGAGCTCCTCGTCGCGCAGACTTCGCTGGTCGGCTCGCTCCTGGCCAACGGGCTGCTCGTCCTGGGGCTCACCATCATCGTCGGGGCCCGGGTGGGAGAGGGCGGGATCATGCGCTTCAGCGCCCGCCTGCCGAACGACACGATGACCCTCCTCATGCTCGCGGTGTTCGTGATCGTGATTCTCGGCGCGGCCTCGTCGTCCAACGACGCCGCCTCACACCACGCGAAGGCGATCTCGGCGATCGGGTCGATCGCCCTGCTGCTCGTCTACGGCGCCTGGCTCAGCTCGTATCTGCGCGGCGACTCGGCCGCCGCCACACCTGCCCACGGCCCCTCGGTTCCGCTGACGCTGTCGGCTGGGCTGCTCGCAGCGGCCGGGGTGGGGGCCGCGTTCGTCTCGGACTGGTTCATCGCCGCGCTTGGGCCGGCGATCGATTCCCTGGGGATCTCGCGCGCGTTCGCCGGCCTGGTGATCGTCGCGATCGCCGGCAACGCTGTGGAGAACACGACCGCCCTGCTGCTTGCCGCCAAGGGGCAGTCCGACCTCGCGATTTCGGTCGTCAAGAACTCGGTCGCCCAGATCGCCGTCTTCCTCTTCCCCGCCCTGATCCTCGTGTCGTTGCTCTTCGCCCACTCGCTCACCTTCGTGCTGCCCCCGGTCTACATCGCCAGCCTGGCGCTGTCCGCTGTTGCGATTTGGCAGATCACGGGCGACGGCGAGGCGCGCGCGTACGAGGGAGCCGCACTGATCGCGCTCTTCGTGATCGTCGCGACCGTCGCCTGGTTCGAGTAGCGGGCTGCTAAGGGCCCTTCGGGGCGCCGCTGCGGGCCCTCGCGAGTCGTTTCTTCTGGCTGGCATCCCGCATCCGCAGGGCCCGCGTGAGCTTCTCGGCTCCGGTCATCTCTTCAGTCCCCAAACGTAATCGACTGAGCGACGTGGCTAGCGATCGTTTCTGCGACCGGAAGGCTCGGGCCACCAGCAAGGAACCCCTCACAGCCCTGCCGTTCCCGTCGTTGATCAAGAAGTCCGCGCATGGCCGGTATCCGGGTCGTCTATCGGGTGTCATTCGAAGCGCGGACGGCGCGCCTCATGACCTCGATGGATGGCTCCACGCCAGTCCAGATCCGAAGCGCCTCTGCGCCCTGGTGGACCAGCACCTCGAGCCCGTCGACCGTTCGCACTCCCCGCTTCTTGGCGGCTCGCACGAGCTCGGTCTCCTGGCTTCCGTACACCAGGTCCACCACCAGCTGTGTTGCTTTAAGCGCATCGGCTTCGATCGGAAGATCCTTGAGGCTGGGGCCGGTTTCGCCGGACGCCTGAGCCATGCCGGCGGTGGTGCAATTGACCGTCAGCTCGCAGCTGACAGAGAGCAGTCGGGAGGTAGCGGTGTCCACCGCTCTCCCTCCGAGGTCCATCGCGAGCGCCTGTGCCCCCTCGGGGGTGCGGTTCCAGATATGCACCCCGGCACCGCCCTTCACGAGGGCCCAGACAACGGCACGCGCCGAGCCCCCCGCGCCGAGGACGAGGGCCTGCATGCCCTCCGGTGATTCTTCAAGCGCCGCGAGGAACCCCGGAGCGTCGGTGTTGTCCGCTCGAATCTGCCCGTTTGCGAACGTCAGGGTGTTCGCGGCGCCGATTTCACGTGCAGCGTCTGATCCCTCGTCGGCCAACTCAAGCGCGGCAAGCTTGTGCGGGACAGTGACGCTGGCGCCGACAAAGCCTTCGTCCGGCATCGCCGCCACCCGCGCTTCGAAGGCCGCGGGCTCGACGTCGACGGCCTCGTAGCTCCATACACCGGCAAGGCCGAGATCGGCCAGCGCGGCGGCGTGCATCGCGGGCGAGCGGGAATGGCCGACCGGGTGGCCGAGGACCGCCAGGCGCTTCATCTCAGCACGAGGTGGGCGACTTGCCGCCGGCAGCCTGGCGGGCGGAGTTGTACTGGTTCACCAGTTGCTGAAACTGCGCGTCGGTCGTCGCGAAGCTGAGCTTGCCGCAGGCGCCCGGCCTGGTCACGTAGTAGAGATACGGCACGTTCGCCGGCTTGGCCGCCGCCTTCAGCGAGGCCAAGCCGGGGTTGGAGATCGGTCCCGGCGGAAGCCCCGCGTTCGTGCGCGTGTTGTAGGGCGAGTTGATCGCCAGGTCCGACGCCGTGAGGGCGTGGGTGTAGTCGTGAAGGACGAAGCGGATCGTGGCGTCGATCCCCAGCGGGATGCCCTGCTTCAGGCGGTTGTAGATCACGGCCGCAACCTTGGGCCGGTCCGACGCCGTCGCCGACTCGCGCTCGATCATCGACGCGATGATGAGGACGTCGTAGGGAGTGAGGTTCTTCGAGCGCGCGTAGCTCAGGTCCACTCGACCGAGGTTCTGCTTGAAAGCGGCCAGCTGCTGGGCGACGAGATCGTCGACGTTGGACCCTCGCTTCAGCGTGTAGGTGGCGGGAAATAGAAAGCCCTCGAGATCTACCGGGTTCCTGACCCCATACTTGGAGGGATCGAACCCCTTGAAGCTTTTGGTCGACGCCAGATAATCACCCGGCAAGCCGTCCTGCTTGACCAGGTCCGCGGTCTGCGTGCGGTCGTAGCCCTCGGGGACCGTCACCGTGATGATCTTCGGCACCGGCGGAACCTGGAGCTTGTCGATCGCGTCGCCGTAGCTCATGTCGTGCAGCAGCGTGTACGTCCCCGCCTGGATGTCGCCGGCCTTGCCGGACATCGATAGGCGCAGGCGGAAGAAGGTCGCGTTCGACACCACGCCCTTGCCATCGAGGATGTCGGCAGTCTCCGAGGCCGTTGCCCCCTTCGGGATCTTGACCGTCACCCTCCCGTGACCCTTGCCGTGGAAAGGCTGGTAGAGCAGAACCCCGAAGACGCCGGCAACCACGAGCAAAGCCACGACCACCAGAATGGCGATCCGCCGTCGCCAGTAGCTGCGCTTGACGGCCGGCGAGGCTTCGGGCGGGCGCCGGGCCTGCCACGGAGTCCTGGGCTCCACCGGCGGCGCATCGGCGAAGTCCGAATCGGGGCGGCGGGCGGCCGGCGGGGCAGAGTCCGGCTCCGACTCGGGCCGGGGCGCGGCCTCCGCGGCCTCTGCCCGCGGCTCGGCCTCGGATCCACTGGCCTTCTGTACGCGCCGCCCGAGGCGTCGGTGGCGGCGCTCCTCCCGCTCGCGACGGCGCTGCTCGCGGTCCTGGGCGGCCGCGTCCTCGCGGAACGGATCCCCCCGGTCCTCTGCCATCAGTGCACCTCCAGCGACAGTAGGTAGGACTCGAGAAGGTGCGCGGCCGCGAGCGCGTCGCGAGGCGCTCGCGCTCCCGCGCGCCCCGAGGCGTCGGCCAGGCGGGTCGTCAACCGCTCGTCGTAGGTCTCGACGGGCAGGCTCACCAGCTCCGCAAGGGAGCTCGCGAACTCGCGAGCCGCAACCGCCTGCGCCCCCTCGGTGCCGTCGAGGGAAACCGGGAGTCCAACCACCACGCGGTCGGCGTGGTTCTCCTGCGCAAGGGCAGCGACCGCAGCCGGGTCGGGTGGCTCGACGACGTCGAGCGGTCGTGCAAGCGTTCCGCTGGGATCGCTGATCGCGATCCCAGCCCTGGCTTCACCGTGATCCACCGCGAGCACGATCAAGGTGCCAGAGCACTCTCGATTGCGTCTCTCGCCACCTGCAGCGCTTCACCGAGCTTCTCGGGATCTCGGCCACCGGCCTGCGCAACGTTGTCGCGGCCCCCGCCCCCGCCACCGACAGTGGCCGCCGCCTCGCGCAGAACGTCCGCCGCGGACAGGCCCCGAGCCACCGCGCCCTCGCCGAACCGGGCAACGAGCGAGACCTTTTCCTCCGACCTGCCGCCCAGCACGACCGCCGCGTCGCCCAGCTTCGAGCTGATCTGCGCGGCGAGCTCCATCAGCTCTCCCTGATCGGCGGCCGGCGACTCCGAAACCACTACCCGCGTCCCCCCTATCTCGACCGCGTCCCGCGCGAGCTTCTCCGCCTGCTCGGCGGCCCCTTGCCGGCGTGACGCCTCGGCGACCTTGTCGAGGGCGGCCAGCCGCTCGGCCGTTCGCTGCGCTGCCTCCACGGCATCACCGCCGCCCAGGATGCTTGCGGCTTCGTCGAGCTGCTCGCTGCGGGCGCGAAACCAGTCGATCGCCGCCGGCCCGGTGAGCGCTTCGATACGGCGCACGTTGGCGGCGCTCGAGCCCTCGTGAACAATGGTGAAGATCCCCACCTCGCCGCTGGAGGCGACGTGGGTGCCGCCGCAGAGCTCGCGCGAAACGTCCTCGATCTCGATCACCCGGACCCAGTCGCCGTACTTCTCCCCGAACAATGCCATGGCCCCGAGGGCCTCCGCCTCGGAGCGCTCCATCTCCATCGCCCGCACCGGCTCCGCCGCCTTCACCCATTCGTTGACCCGGTCCTCGATGTCGCGAAGCTCCCCGCGCGTGACCGGCGCGCCGTGTGTGAAGTCGAAGCGGAGCTTGTCCGGCCGCACCGCCGAGCCGGCCTGGCGCACGTGTGCGCCGAGGCGCTCGCGGAGCGCCGCGTGGAGCAGGTGCGTCGCTGTGTGGTTTCGCATGGTCGCGATCCGCGTGAGCCGGTCGACGCTGGCGTGCACGACGGCGCTCTCGCCCGGCCCTGGCCCGCGAACGCGAAGCGCCTGGTCGTCGCCCACCCGATACACGTCGAGCACCTCGTGCTCGGAGCCGTCGCCGAGAGCTCCCGAGTCCGACACCTGGCCACCGCCCTCGGGGTAGAAGGGGCTCTCCTCGAGCTTGACCAGCAGCTCGTCGTCGCCTGCGGGCTTTGTCGCGAGCACGCTGGTGTCGCTCGCGAGCGTCTCGTAGCCGACGAAGCTCGTGCGGGGAGAGCCGGCGACGAACTCGGCGACCTCCTCGCGGCCGCTCTCGCCCCCGTTTGAAGCGGCGCTTTGCCGCGCGCGCTCGCGCTGGCCCGCCATCAGCTTCTCGAAGCCCTCGTCGTCGACCTCGAGGCCCTCCTGCGCGACGAGCTCGCGAGTGAGGTCGTAGGGAAAGCCGTAGGTGTCGTGGAGCTTGAACGCGTCCTCCGCGTCGATCCGGTTCGAACCCGTCTTCTGGGCATCAGCGACCAGGTCGGCCAGAAGCTCGGAGCCTCGAGCGAGGGTGCGCCCAAAGCTTCGTTCCTCGTCTTCCGCCCAGCGCATCACGCCCGCACGCTCGGCGAGCAGGTGCGGATAGGCGTCGCCGAGGCTCTCGATTGCCCGCTCTGCAAACTTCCCGAGATAGGGCGCTTCGAGGCCCAGAACTCGGCCCTGGTGAATCGCCCGCCGCATGATCCTGCGCAGCACGTAGCCACGTTCCTCGTTCGACGGCACGACGCCGTCAGCGATCAGGTTCACGGCGCCTCGAGTGTGGTCGGAGATGATGCGCATCGCGCGGGTGACCTTCTCGCTGGAGCCGTAGGCATGTCCTGAGAGCTCCTCGGCGAGCTCAACGAGGGGACGGAACGCATTTGTCTCGAAGACCGAATCCACCTTCTGCTGAATCACGGCCATGCGCTCGAGCCCGAGGCCCGTGTCGATGTTGCGCTGAGGCAAGTCGGTTAGCGAGCCGTCCTCGCGGCGCTCGTAGGTCATGAAGACGTGGTTCCAGTACTCGAGGAAGCGATCGGTGTCGTCGCCGGGGCGGACGTCGTCGGAGCCGAAATCGGGGCCCCGGTCGATGTACATCTCCGAGCACGGGCCGCATGGGCCGGTGGGCCCTCCCTGCCAGAAGTTCTCGGACGCCGGCAGCTTCAAGATGCGTTCATCGGGAACACCGATCTCCCGCCAGATCGCGATCGCCTCCTCATCGGGACCGAGGCCGAGCTCGTCGGAGCCCTCGAAGACGGTCACCCAGATGAGCTCCGGGTCGAATCCGAATCCGCTTGTCGAGAGCTCCCAGCCGAAGCGCAGTGACTCGTCCTTGAAGTAGTCGCCGACGCTGAAGTTGCCGAGCATCTCGAAGAAGGTGAGGTGGCGCTTGGTCGACCCGACGACGTCGATGTCGACAGTGCGGAAAGTCCGCTGGCAGCTGGTCAGGCGGCGGCTCGGAGGCTCCTCGCGGCCCTCGAAACAGGGCTTGAACTGCTGCATGCCGGCGACGGTGAGCAGGGTCGAGCGGTCCTCGGCAGCGGGGACAAGCGACGACGAGGGGCGGCGCATGTGCCCGCGTTCTTCGAAGAACGACAGGAATGTCTCGCGGATCTCGGATGAGTCCATGCGTGGAGCAGTCTAGGAACCTGCCTCTCAAGGAGGCGCGAAGGCGCCGCGCTCAGCGCGCGATTGTCGCCTGGCCGACGACGAGGTCACCGTCCATCAGGCACGCTGACTGGCCGGGAGCGACGCCGAAGGCGGGCTCTTCGAGAACGACTTCGAGCCTCTCGTGCACCCCGGGCTCGAGCTGCTCCGTCCGGCATGCGATGGGCGCCGAGTGGTAGCGCAGCCGCACCCTGTCAATCCGCGCCGCCGGCCGGTACAGCGTCGCGCGGTGAAGCGTCACGCTCCTTCTCGCAAGCTCCTGTCGGCTGCCGACCGTGACCGTGTTCGCGGCGGCATCGGTGGCCAGCACGTAGAGCGGCTCGTGGCTTGAGACTCCGAGGCCGCGCCGCTGTCCAACGGTGAAGTTCTGGTGACCGGGGTGGTGGCCGCGCACCCGTCCCAGGCGATCGACGACATCGCCCGGGCGGTCGGCCAAGCCCCCGTGGCGGGCGAGGAACGCGCGCTTTCCCTCCCCCGCGAGGAAGCACAGGTCCTGGCTCTCGGCCTTCCCCGCGACCGGCAGCCCGGCTCGCGCCGCGAGCTCGCGAACCTCCTGCTTGCGAAGGCCGGCGAGCGGGAAAGCGAGCCGCGCCAATGTGGACGGCGAGACCGCGGCCAGCATGTAGGTCTGGTCCTTGGCGGGATCCGCAGGCCCCGCCAGCAAGGGGCCGGACCCGTCGTCGTGCAGACGCGCGTAGTGCCCGGTGACAAGCCTCGAGGCGCCGAGGCGATCGGCGAGGGCGACCATCGCATCGATCCGCAGCTCGCCGTTGCAGGCAACGCAGGGATTTGGTGTCGTGCCCTTCCCGTAGCCATCCACGAACGGCTGCACCACGCCGGCCCGAAAAGCCTCGCGAAGATCGAGCGTGAAATGTGCGATCCCCAGCGAATGGGCCACGGAGCGAGCCGCCAGCACGGCCTGCGGCGAGCAACAGCTGCGCTCGCCGTCGTTGGCGGGGTCCTCCCAGAGCTTGAGGGTGACCGCCACCACGTCCGCCCCTCGCTCGCCCTCCAAGAGAGCCGCCACCGCCGAGTCGACGCCGCCGCTCATCGCGACCAGCACGCGATCCCCGCTCGGAGCCGGAGGGGCCAGCCTCTGTTGCGAGGAGGCGGCCGCCGAAAGCGCGCGGTGCAGGGCGTCCACGGCAATCTCGGCCGCATGCAAGCCTGCGGGGCCAAGTCCGCCCAGCGCTGAGGCCACCTGCTTCGGCTCGGTCGCCGCCGCCTCGAGGACGCCGGCGCCGTCGACGATCTCCGCGGTGGCCGCGCCGGCCGCGCGTGCCGAGGCACACCCCTCCGCTTCGAAGCTGACCGCGGCGATTGCTCCCTCGTCGAGAGTCAGCGAGATGCGCACGAGATCGCCGCAGGGCGCCCCGCCGGCGGCGCCGGTGAACGCATCGGCGTCAGCTTCGCCGCGGCGCGAGCCATCGCGCAGGTATTCCTCGATGAGAGCCGGGTCCACCCCAGCCAGGGTAGTGAGGAGCTACCGGGGAAAGCTCGGAAGGTTCTCGGGACCCTTGTAGCTTGCGTCGCGAAGCGCCTGCGCAACGCTCTGGAGGCTCTTGAATCCGTAGCTCACGCTGGCCTGGGGAGTCGTGCCACGTAAAGAGGCTCCAACTCGCCGGTGCCGCCCGGCTTGAGAACCTGCTTAAACAGGTGGGTGTCTACCGAGCGGCGCGCAAGGCGCCGTCCGGAAATCGACTCCCAAGCCAAATGTGTTGGCTCACAATAGGAGCGGCTGTCGTACGAACTCGAGCCTCGGCTTACCCTAGCAGTCAGCCTTCGCATCGGCCGATGCCTGGCGGAGCTTGAGCTAGGCGCCCGTCGGCTGGCCGCCGCGCACGCTGATTCCCAGCTCGCGAAGCTGCTGCTCGGACACCGGGGCAGGCGCCCCCGTGAGGGGGTCAGACCCCGACGCGGCCTTGGGAAACGCGATCACGTCGCGTATCGAATCGGCGCCGTGCGCGATCGCCACAATGCGGTCGAGGCCGTAGGCGATGCCTCCATGCGGAGGCGCGCCGTAGCGCAGAGCCTCGAGCAGGAAGCCGAACCGCTCCTCGGCTTCGTCCTCGGCGATTCCGAGCAGCCCGAAGACCGTTCGCTGCACGGCGTGATCGGAGATGCGGATCGAGCCGCCGCCGAGCTCGGTGCCGTTCCAGGCGAGATCGTATGCGAGCGCACGCGTGGCGCCCGGGTCGTCGGGGTCGAGCTCGCCCGCGGGCGAGGTGAACGGGTGATGAAGCGAATCCCAGCGCCGCTCAGCCTCGTCCCATTCGAAGAGGGGCCAGTCGACGATCCAGCAAAACGAATGAGAGCCGGGTGGGATCAGCTCGAACCGCGTCGCGAGCTGCAGGCGAAGGCCGCCCAGGACCCGGGCGGCGACCGCGGCCGAGTCGGCGACCAGCAGCACAAGGTCCCCCTCTTCCGCCGCGAGCTCGGCGCTCGCCCTGGCGATCTCATCGGCGCTCAGGAACTTGGCGACGGGCGAGCGCCAGCCCTCAGCCTCGCGAAAGGCCCATACGAGCCCCTTTGCGCCCAGCTCCTGGGCGGTCGCCACGAGCCCGTCGAGCTCGGCTCGCGAGAGCTCGCGCGCACCGGCGTTCAACCCCCGGATCACGCCTCCGCTCTCGATCACGCCGCGAAAGGCGTTGAACTCGGTGCCGGCAAAGAGCCGGCTCAGCTCGTGGATCTCGAGGCCGAAGCGCGTGTCCGGCTTGTCGGAGCCATAGCGCGCCATCGCGTCGTCGTAGGAGACGCGCGGGATCGGCAGTGGAACGTCGATTTCCGCCACGCCGAGCACATGCGCGATCAGTCGCTCGTTCAGCTCGAGGACGTCCTCGAGCTCCACGAAGGACAGCTCGATGTCGAGCTGGGTGAAATCGAAGCCGCGGTCCGCGCGCAGGTCCTCGTCGCGAAAGCAGCGCACCACCTGGTAGTAGCGCTCGAAGCCGGCGACCATCAGCATCTGCTTGAAGAGCTGGGGCGATTGCGGCAGCGCGTAAAAGGAGCCCTTCTGCAGACGGCTCGGGACCAGGAAATCGCGGGCGCCCTCGGGAGTCGAGCGGGTCAGCACTGGCGTCTCGATGTCGACGAAGCCCTCGCCGTCGAGGAACTCGCGGATCGCCGCGACGATCCGGTGGCGCAACAGCAGGCCGTCGCGCATGTGGTCGCGGCGCAGGTCGAGGTACCGGTACTTCAGGCGAAGCTCCTCGCCCACCTCGCCCGAGAAGCCCTCGATCTCGAACGGCGGAGTGTCCGCGTCGGAGAGCAACTCGGCCTCGCGGACCCGCACCTCGAATTCGCCGGTCGGAAGGTCGGCATTGACTGTCTGGGGATCACGCTTGACGGCGGCTCCGAAGATGGAAAGGACGTCCTCCGAACGCAGGCCGTGCGCCCGGGCCATGACCTCGGGGGCGACCTCGTCCGGATTGAAGACGAGCTGGACAAGTCCCGTGCGGTCGCGCAGGTCGATGAAGACCAAGCCGCCGTGGTCGCGACGGCGATGGACCCAGCCGGCGACGCGGACGTCCTCGCCCACCCTGTCCCAAAGGACCTTCCCACACCACGTGTTGCGGTAGCGGTTGGGCGGCAGGAAGGGCGCGTCGTTCACCGCGGCTCCTTCGGATCGATGAGGCCGGCCGCATCCGCTGGGTCGATTGCTGTCTGCTCGCCGCTTCGCATGTCGCGAAGCTCGGCCCTGCCATCGGCGTCGAGAATGATGGCCGCGCGAGCCCCAAGGCGATCGGCCTGCTTCAGCTGGCCCTTCATGCTGCGCCCGGCAAGGTCCATCTCGACGGCGAGACCGGCGTTGCGAAGCTCCCCCACCAAGGCGGCGGCCCGGCGGCTCTGCCCCGCATCGGCGATCGCGACGAACGCGTCGATCGCCGACTCTTGCGACTCGCCTCCGGCCGCGAGCAGGATCCGCTCCACCCCCGCGGCCCAGCCGATGGCCGGCGTCTCGGGTCCCCCGAGCTCGGCGACCAGTCCGTCGTAGCGCCCGCCCCCGCCAAGCTGCGACTGGGCGCCGAGCCGGTCGGAATGGAATTCGAAGATCGTGCGGGTGTAGTAGTCGAGGCCCCGAACCAGCGTGCCGTCGAGCGTGTAGCCGATCCCGGCCTGGTCGAGAAGGGCCCTGACCTCGTCGAAATGCGCGGCGTCCTGTCCTTCGAGGCGTTCGAGCATCGTCGGTGCGCTCTGCATGACCGCCTTCGTGGCGGGGTCAGCCGAGTCGAACGCACGCAGTGGGTTGGTCTCGATGCGTTCGATCACCTCCCTTGAGAGCTCGCTCTCGTTCGCCCGCAGGTACGCCTGCAGCTCCTCGCGGTAGTCGATCCGCGATTCGGGTGAGCCAAGGCTCCCCAGACGCAGGTCCAGCGAGGGGACCTCGAGAGCGACGAGTAGGTCGTGCAACAGGCCGATCAGCTCGGCGTCGACGACCGGGGAGTCCGAGCCGATGGCCTCGGCGCCGATCTGGTTGAACTGGCGAAAGCGCCCGGCCTGGGGAGCCTCGTAGCGGAAGTATTGGCCCAGGTACCAGATCTTCACCGGCTGCGCGAGCTTGTGCATCCCGTGCTCGACGTAGGCACGGCAGATCGGAGCGGTGCCCTCGGGGCGAAGCGTGACGCTGCGGCCCCCCCGGTCGTCGAAGGTGAACATCTCCTTCGAGACGATGTCCGTTGCCTCGCCGACCGTGCGCGAGAACAACGCCGTGTCCTCGAAGATCGGCGTCTCGATTCGGCCGTAGCCGGCGCGGCGAAACTGCGAATCGGCAGCATGGACGATGGCGGCGCGCGCGTCGGCGTCGCCCGGAAGCACGTCGAAGGTCCCGCGAGGGGCCTTGATCTTCTCGGCCACCGGCTAACGACCGGCGAGCTCGGCGAGGAATGGATTCGTGGCCCGCTCCGCGCCAAGCGTGGTGATCCCCATGTGCCCGGGATACACGACCGTGTCCTCCGGATAGTCATCGACCAGGCTGCGAATGCTCTCGAGCAGCGTCGGCCAATCACCCCCAGGCAGGTCAACGCGTCCCACCGATCCACGGAAAAGGACATCGCCCGAAAACAGCGCCGACTCGTCCGGAATCGCGTAGGTGACGTGGCCCGGGCTGTGGCCCGGCGTGAAGACCACTTCGATCTCGAGGCCTGCCAGGCTCATCTGCTCCCCCCCGCCGACAGAATGCTCGGCGTCCCAGCTCTCGAACGGGCCGAAGCCGGGCCACGGGACAAAGGACATGATGTCGGCGAGCACCGGGAGCTCGATCTCCGGGCACCAAACCTCGGCGCCGGTCTCGCGCGCCAAGGGCGCGACTGCGCCGACATGGTCGAAGTGGGTGTGAGTGAGGAGGATCGCGTCGACCGCGACGCCGAGCTCGTCGATGGCGTGCAGAAGGCGTTCGGGCTCGTCGCCCGGGTCGACGACGACGCAGCGATCGCCGCCGTCTGGACGCGCGATGTAGCAGTTCTCGGCGACCTGGCCGACGGTGAAGCTACGAACGTCCACTAGCCTGGCGCGCCCGCCGCTCGCTCGACTGGCGACGGTTGTAGAAGAAGCTGTCGATTGCGTGCCCCATCGGGATGTAGACCGCGAACATCAGGGCTGCCAGCGCGATCGAGGTCCCCGGCGGCTGCTTGAACAGGAGGAGCAGGAGACCAAGGAAGATCAGCGCCCCGATTCCCGCGCGGTTGACCGCGCCGCTCCACGACGGCGGCCGAGCCTGTCGCTGCACCGGAGCGCGCGTGCCCTTCTTGCGGCCTTTCGACATCTGCGAGCGTGCCTGGGCCTTCGCCTCGGCGCGGCTTTTCGGCCGCGCTCGGCGGGTGTTGTCGATCGACCCGCCTTGGGTTCCGCGATGCTTCTTTCGCCGGCGCTTCTTCGTCTGGGCCATGAGGACGTGATGCTAACTGGCGAGGCGCCGCTCCAGAACCTGGCGATCGGGGTCGAAGCCGGAGATCGGCAGGTCCTCGGGAAACCCCTCCAGCGCAGCGGCAGGCACGAGGCCGACGACCTCGGCCTCGACCAGGCGTCCGCCGCTCTCGTGCGCCAGCCTGCGGATGAGCTCGGCGACGGCGGCCAGCCGCAGGGCCAGCGGATCGTGGACGTTGGTCGAGATCTGGTGGCGCCTTTCATCGAGCTCGACCGCGATCGCCCGCAGCCCTTCCGGCCCGCCGCCGGACTCCCGCGCCCGGGCCGCTATCGCCGCAGCCTGTTCCGCGTCGAGGCCCTCGACGACCAGGTTGAAGGCCGCGAGCGGCGGGCGAGCGCTGACGAGCGTCGCGCCACCGGTCGGATGCAGCGATCCCGGCCCGAGGTCAGGATGGATCTCTCCCGCTCCCAGGCGTCGCTTGAGCTCGGCGATTCCGCCGCGGCGAAAGAACGAGCGCTCACGGCGCTCCTGGCTCGCGGCAAGCTCGCCGTAGAAGAACACCGGGATTCCCTCGCCCGCTATGGCCTCGGCCGAAGCACGCGCAGCGGCGGCGGCCGTGGGACGCTCGCTCTCGTCGAGCCAGACCAACGGGGCTACGTCCAACGCGCCGATCGCGGGATGCGCTCCCGCATAGTCGCCCATGTCGATCACCTCGGCGGCTATTTGGGCTGCGGCCGCCAGAGCTGACACCAGCTCGGCAGAGCCGCCGGCGAGGCTGAAGACGCTGCGGTCGTGAGCAGCGTCCGAGTGCACGTCGAGGACGCGACCGTCGGCCTCGAGCGCCGATGCGATCGCGTGGACCTTCTCCTCGTCCGCGCCGACCGAGAAGTTCGGGACTGCGAGCAAAGCTTCGGCTCAGACGAGGAGCCGGCCGTCGAGAACGATGGCCTCGCCGTCGAGCTCCAGGGTTGGCCGGACGACCACCCCGTCGATGTGCACCGGCACCTGAACGGTGCCGCCGATTCCGGCCGAGGCGCCGAAGGCGACGTGGACCGTGCCCAGGATCTTCTCGGCCTCGAGCAAGTTCTCGGAGAGCTCGGCCTTCTCGTTGGTCCCCACCCCGAGCTCGGCAACATTGGTGCCCTCTTCCCCCGCGGCCCGCAACGTGCTGAGCAGCCATTCGCCGGCCGGTCCCGACGCCTCGACCAGGTGGCCGGCCTCGATTCGCAGATCGGCCGGGGACTCGGGGAGCCCGTAGCTGGCGATCGTCCCGTCGACGACGAGGCGGCCGGTGGCGGAGCCCTCGAGTGGCGAGATGAACCCCTCTCCGCAAGGGAGGTTGCCAAAGGCGCCATCGTCCGCGAGGTCGCCGTCATCGGAGATGCCGTCACGGTCCTGGAGGCCGAGTCGCAGATCAGATCCGTTGGGGCAGGTGATGCGGGCCTCGGACGCGGCGCTGAGCGCGTCCGCCACCGCCGACCCACGGCGTCGAATCTCCGCCATGTCGGCGCTCATCATCCGGGCAAGCACGTCCTCCTCGATTCCGGGCAGGGTCGCCACGCGCGCGCCGGCCTCGTTGGCCTCCAGGCGGGCGACGGTGTGGGAGAACGACTTCAGGGTCGCGCCGATGACCACGTCCGCCTTCGCCATCGCCGCGGCGACCGGAGCGGGTGGCTCGTGCCCGTCCATCTCGCGGACATCCATCAGCGCCAGGACCGCCTCCGCGCCCGCCTCACTTGCGCTCTCTCGCATCTTTTCGCCAAGCGACTTCGTCGTCGGATCGCAGACGACGACAACGATCTCCCCCGGCTTGACCCTCAGGCAGTCGCGGACCACCGCCTCGACCGCCTGATCAAGCTGGGAGCTCACGCCCTCAGACTATTGGGCGAACGCGAGCCATTCCCGCACTGGCTCTCCAGCTCGGATAGGGCCGTCACGTGAGCCCGAAGCAGACAGGAATTCGCACCCGCGCCAGTCTCGCCACCAGCATCATCGCCGTAGGGGTGCTCACCGGTCTCGCCGGCCCGGCACCGGGCCGGGCGGACGAGCGCTGACGAACCTACTTTGGCTCCGGCTCTTCTTCGCCCGGCCAGGCGCCGGTAAGGCGCTCGAAGCCCCGGCGGGCGGCGTGGTCGGCCATGCCTCGGGTCACGCGGAAGATCGCGCCCTCCAACGCAAGGGCAGCGGCGAGCTTGCCGGTGCTCACGTTGCGATGCTCGGCCTCAGGGGGTTCCTCGTCGTCCACGAGCCCCCAGACACCCTCAAAGAGTTTCTTGCCGGCGAGCCCGGCCACCAGGCCGCCCAGCAGGCTGACGGGAATGAACAGCACCTTCATCCAGCCCCCGTACCCGGCCCCCAGCGAGGAAAACGCCGCCGGTACGATCCCCCTTCCGCCGGACCGCCAGCCAAGACCACGATTGAGGAAATCACGGCGGCGTCGCGAACGCCCTCGGCTGAAAGCACTCGACGGATCGTGAACAGCCTCAGAAGGCGAAAGACGCGCAGCAGACGGAACACTCGTGCGCCTTGAAGTCCGGCGGGCATCACCGGCGGCGTCAGCAGGACGATTGCGACGTCGAGCGGGTTGCGCCACAGCCATTCGGCCTTGCTCGGGACCACCGACAGCATGACCACCATCTCGGTGAGAAAAGCGAGCCAAACGACCCAATTCAGGACCGCTCCAACCGTCGCCCACGGCTCGCCCACGCTCGATTCTTCCAGCACGATTGCCGGGATCACGAGGAGCGCGGCGAAGGTCATCGGACCCTTGAAACGTCGCTGCCACTTCAATGAGCCGCTCGTCCATGCCGGTCGCTTTCGACGGGCGCGCCGAACTTTCCGCTGGCGGTTGTCAGCGACCAGCTAGCAGCTCGCGTGAGCGAACTTCAACGCGGGGTGTACCTCGATTGCGTTGGTGTCAGGCCTTAGGAATTGGACGGTTCCGTAAGCCCGCGGCCTTCAAGGCGTCCTCTTTGCGGTTGAAGACATGGCCCCACATCGCCGACCCGTCTGCAGTTCGCACGCAGAGCGCAAACTCTTGACGAACGGGCACTACGCCACCGCGATGATCACGTAGTTCTCCGACGGCGACCATGTAGCTCCCTTCGCCTTGCAGCCACTCCCGCATCTCGAGCACCGGATGATGAAAGCTGTCAAGCCAACCTTGGAGAGCGTTCGCCCAACCTTCGGGACCCTCCCATGTTCCGATGTCGAACAGACGCAAGCTGGCGCGCGGGTGTACACCGATCGAGAACCGTGTCGAACCGGCTGAGAGGTCGTCATAGATCTGTTTGAAGTAGCGACCGACGATGTGGCTGCGCAGGCGGCTCTTGGGCATGGCATCCATGCCGCTTCGAAGCCACCGACTGCGGCGCGCAAACCACAGGAAGCCCCGTAGCGCCGCCCCTAGCTGATAGCCCGGTTCGAAGCTGGCATGCGCTGCGCTGACGCGAACGCCCATCGCTGCAGCCTAGCCGGGCGGACTCGGACTCGGACTCGTGGCCCTCGATTCCCGATTTAAGTGCCCAGAGCAAGGGCCTCACGGCGGTTAGCAGTGGCAGAGTCATCGGCATCTCGTGCGCGGACACGGATTTCATAGAGAACCATGCGCTGCCCGACCTCCCGTACACGGGTGAGCTTTCGCGCTCCGCAATTCAAACGTTCAAAGCCCGCCCGGCGTACTTCCAGCGCAGGCTTCGACTGCCACTCCATACCGATTCTGAGCGGCATGAGCGGCTCTGACTGGCACGTGATCGGCGCCAATGATCTGTACACAGCTCGGCGAGCATGAGAAGCGGCTCACCCCTATTAGACGGCCTCCGTTTCTAGTTTTCAACGAGCGCTGACGCCTTGGCCGCGCTGTTGCGTTGCCCCACTCTTGCCCCCACGACACTTTTGCACCGCCGACTCATTAGGCCGACGAAGCCCGAATCCGTGCCTGAGCGCCGGTACGATCCCCCTCCCGCCGGAGTAGCTCAGCTGGTTAGAGCAGCGGAATCATAATCCGCGTGTCGGGGGTTCGAGTCCCTCCTCCGGCATTAGAAAGCGCCTGCTCAGCAGGGGTTTTCTCGTTTTTGGGCTCCTCCCCACCGGCCTCGCGTGCACCCGGCGTGCACCCAGATGCACCCTCAGTTCGCTCCTCAAGCAGCCGCGAGAGGCGGTCAGCGGCGTCGTGCTGAGGCACGTGGTGGACGTAGATCATCGTCGTCTGGATGTCTGCATGGCCCATGAACGCCTTCACGTCGGTCAGCGGGAACGCCTGGACCGCGATCGTCCCGAAGGTGTGGCGGAGGTCGTGGAAGCGGATATGGGGCAGCCCGGCCTTCTTCAGCGCCTGGTAGAGCCGCCGGCGAAGCGCGGAGTCCTCGATGTGCTCGCCCACGTCGTTGACGAAGACGCGGTCCGAGTCCGAGGTCCAATGCTCGCGCTTGCTCAACGCGTCGAAGGCCCGAGCCGCCTGGTCGACCAGCGGCACCGAACGGATCTTGCCCGACTTCGTCGGGCCGTCGGCGTCGACCGTGTACGAGCGCCGCACGAACACCACACGGCGCATCCAGTCGATGTCGCCCCACCGAAGGCCGCGAAGCTCTCCCAGTCGAAGACCGGTAAAGGCAGCGACGGTGAACAGGGCCGCGTCCTGGTCGGTGACGGCGTTCGCAGCCAGCAGCTCCACCTCACGCGGCTCCAGGGCCCTGAAGTCGCCGGAGCGCCGCTGAGGCTGGCGCTCAACATTGACGACCGGGTTGACCGGCAGGTTCCACGCGCGTTGCGCGCGCTTGAAGATCGAGTGGAGCTGCTGGAGTCGCTTGTTGATTGTGCGAGGGCTGAGCACGCCCTCGGTGACCATCCGCCCGCGAAATGCCTCCACATCGGCCGTGACGATCTCTGAGAGCGGCGTCTGCTCGCCGAACTCCGGGATCAGGCGCTTCTCGATCTCGCGGCGGTAATCGCGGACCGTCGACGGCCGCCGCTTGCGATCGACCTCGATGTATGTCATCCACTCGCGGCAGGCCTGGCCAAAGGTCACGTCGTCGCCCGGCTGCGGTTCGACAGGAACGTCCTCCCTACGCCCCGCGAGGATCTCCGCGAGCCGCACCTCGGCCTCAGCCCGCGTCAGGTAGCCCGCCGGCGGTCGGCTCCGTTTAGTCCAGACAGGCCCGAGCTTGCGCTGTAGGCGTTTGCCATCCGCCGTTCGGACCATCGCGAAGAACACCGGCCCGCTCGAGCGCTCGATCACCCGCACGAAGCCGCTTGGCTTGCCCGTGCGCCTCATGTCCATCCACTTCCCACGCAATCGAAGGTAGCGCCCGCCCCGAACGGAACCCTCCTCGCTCCCCTCCCGCTCCTGCCGATACCAATCCATCTACCTGCCAAGGCGCCCCCTCCTCCTATTTGCCCCCTCCACCCCGGACCCGTTCCCTCTCGAGCACCAGTCACAGCCCACGCAAATCACGCCCAGGATCCTTCCCGTCCGCCGCCGACCCCGGACACACATCTTGTGGGTGCGGGGTCGGCGGCGGTAAGGGCCCCAAACGCCAGCCCCCAAGCCAAGTAGGGGTGGACGGGCGGTCCATAGTTTCGTCCACCCCTCTGTCCGCAGTCTTGGGGGTGCCGCCCAGGGCGAATAGGCTGCCTGCGTGCATTCCTCGACAGCCCCTTCATCTGGAACGCCAGGGCTCCTTGGTCGTCCCTAGGACATGGCTCGGTGCGATTCCCTCCTACTCGGTGAGCTAAGCAGCCTCCCCCCGAAGCCACCCGACACTGCTCCGGCACCGACGAAGAAGAACTGGAGCGAACTGGTTTCGAACGCCTTTGCCAGAGCCATCGCGGAGGAACTCCGCCAACGCGGACTTCCCGGGACGCGCCCCGCCCCGCCGGGCGTGGTTGGGGGACCATCGGGAGGCGCCGAGCGCCGAATGGCGGGCGGCCTCGGCGCGAAAAAGGTGGATGTCACCTGGGCGACCGAAGAGTCGGGTCTCCTGACTGCCATTTCCGTCAAGACCATCAACTTTGTTGATCGAACGACAGGGAACTTCCAGAAGAATCTGAACAACCGCCGCGGAGACATGTTGTTCGAGGCAACGACCCTCCATCGGCGCTTTCCCTATGCCGTGTTGGGGGGGTTCTTCATCCTCGACGCAGGAGCTGCCGCCGACTCCACAGCCCGTCGCCGATCCACCTTCGAAAACGCCCACTCTCGCCTTCGCTTGTTCACTGGCCGCGACGACCCGGCTGGCCGCGACGAGCAATACGAGAGGCTCTCGGTCCTCCTGCTCGATGCCTCCGCGACCCCGATGACGTACCAGTGCTTCGCGGTCCCCGACACAGCAAAGAGCGTGCCGCTCCAATCGGTTTTTGACGAACTTATCGGCCTTGTCGCAGAGCGAAACCCCGACTTCTACGAGGACTCGGGCGGCGATCTCGTACGTGCGAGCTAACAGGCTGCCGGCGTTCTAACGCGGCGGCTTTCCTCGGGCGCGGCGGCGCCGACTCAACTGCTCCGCTCCGCTCCGGAGGCGCAGTATCTCGTCCCCGTTCAGGCCAAGACCCCGACGAAGCACGAGGCCGTCGACAAGGTCAAGCACTGCAGCGAGCTGACGGCGTCTGACCAGCCCGTCGACCTCCGCCAAGACATCCGACAACCCCGGCGCTGGTGGTGGCATGAGGAGGGCCTCTGCCTCGGTCGGTTCGAGCTTCAACACCCCGCCTCCGTAGCTGCGACCGACCAACTCTGCGGAAAGCAACGTCAGGCTGTTGTAGAAACCAACCGTCAGCGCGTCAGCAGCTATGTCATCGGATAGCCGCAAGCCGTGGATTGTGTTTGTGTTGAGCACCCGAGCCTCGTTGACCGCGAGACGCGGATGCACGTTCGAGCAGTAGGTCAGTAGTACGTCAGGCGGGCCTCGTTTAGGAATCGGCAGCGCCCACCACGGATCGCGGATGCGGCACTTGTAGCGGCCGTGAAGTCCGGCTCGGCGACCGCGACCGAGATGAATCTGGATGCTCTCGAGCGCCTCCTTCGAGGTGCTGGCATCCGCGACGAGCATGAGGCTGCGCTGGCCACTGCGGACGAGGTCGTGGTGATCCTCGGGGGACAGCCGGGCGCCGGCTATCTGAGCTGCCTTGCAGACAGCTGGCTTCAACAATTCCTGGTCGAAACTGGCAGCGCTCTCCTGCGACAACACGAAGAAGTCGTTGGCTCCAGTGACGATCCCGATGTCGACCGATGCAAAATCGCCAAGGACGCTGACGCGCTCGTCAGCAACAAGGTGCTCGTACAAGACCTGCGTTTCCGATGGCAGGAGCTGCGCCAAGAGCTTCCCGCGGCCGAGCGGGCGGTTGCCCTGCTTCGCGATGCTGGACGAGGCAAGGCCGGCGCGGACATCAATGACCGTATTGCAAGGCACCAAGCGCACATCCGCCAGGCTGGAGGCACCGCGATCGTCCGCGAAGAGCAGGACAACATCTTCGAGCGCACCCGGAAATACACGCTCCTCGAATACCGCAATCGAGATTTGGCCGAAGGCTCGGCGAAGGAACTCCACGACTTCCCCGGCGTATTGGGCATGCAGCAGCTCCGCGGGAAGAACCTGCGCCAACCGCCCGCCCGGAGCGACAAAAGACGTGGCGTGAACGACGAAAGTTGCCCACGACGAGGCGAGCCGCGTTAGCTTTACACCGGCCGCCGCCGCAAGCTCGCGCGCTCTCACTGCCGACCCTTTGAACCCCTGATATCGGATGTAGGGCGGGTTTCCGACGACTGCCTGAAACAGCGGGAGCTCGCTCGGCTCAACGGTAAAGAAGTCCCGATCGAGCAGATGCTCCGAGCGAAGTCCCAGATCGGGGGCCTCTTGGGCAGCCGCGTGCGCATCCTCGTCGAGGTCGACACCAAACAGCTGGTCGGGAAGGGTCGCCTCGTGCGCGCCGAGTTCGCGGAGGCGCTTATGCGCCCCGGCGAGAAAGACTAGGCCGCCAAAGCTGGGGTCGAGAACGCGGTCGGTCGGCGAGCGAACCGCCCATTCAGTAAGGACCTCGGCCATGGCCGGCGGCGTATAAAACGCCCCGAGCTCCTTTTGTCGGGCTGCTGTTGCAAGATCCACGGGACCTCCGAATCTACGCGCGATTCCGGACAGAGGTAGGGCCAGCTGCGAGGCGCTTAGGCGCCCGTCCTCGCTCGTCATGTCCCCCTTTGGCCGCCTCACGTGCATTCCAACCCCTCTAACCCGACGCCTGCCCCTGCCTGCCGAAATGAGGCACGCTTGCTGAGCTCTCGTTGGCTGCGCCTTGAGAGCGCTGTGTGGTCTACGCCACGCCTGGTAGTGCTTAGGAGAGGACCGGCGCTCTTCATGGGTTGTGGCCCGGTGCGCCCCACGCCCGACGCTCGGCCACTAAGGTCGAGTTCTCGTGGGTAGAGGGCACCGAAGGCACCTAGGGAGAGCTGAATGCGGCACCTGACGCTACGCGTCGCCTGGCACGACCGTGCGTGGGACGGGGCGGTGTGCGACCACCCGTCGGACAACGCATTCTGTCTCGCTCTCGACCGCGTTCGCGAGGCGCGCGACGACGCCTACGAGGACGGGATCGCCGGGCGCGACTGGGCGGACCTCAACGGAACCGGATTGCCTCCCTGCCGCGCGGAGGCCGGCGCCTTCATGAACAAGCGCGAGTGGACGCGCATCATCCAGCACCCGTACCAGGAGATAAAGAAGGCGCAGGAAACGCACGGCCATCTACTTCCAACGCCCGTCAAGGTGCCACCGTACGCAACATTTTCGATCCCCTTCGAGTGGATGACGATTCGCAACCAGGAGGAGATCGCTGGGCGCCTGCCACACCAGCTCCCCGAGGATCGTGAGGCGCCGTTTCACACCAACTGGGTCTTCGGGCGGCGGCGGCAAGAGGCACTCCTGGAGACGTTCTTCGATGGCTTGACACCGAGCGAGTCCCTCGTCTTCTTTTACACGAAGGAAGGGCAGCCGATCAACGACTCCATCAATCGGCTCGTGATCGGCGTGGGACGGCTCACCAAAGTGGGCGCTCTGCTGGAGCACGACGCGACGGGCTCGACGGCCAGCTACCCGATGTGGGACCGGCTCGTCCATCACTCGATCCGACAGGATGGTTCGGACGGCTTCCTTCTCCCGTACCACGCGTACCTCGCCTCAACCGGCGACCCTGAGGAGGACGCACTCCGGCGCGAACTGCTGCAAGAGATCGCGGTGGTCCCCGAACCGGGGCACACGCAAGTGTTCTCGTACTTCTCGCAGCACGCGTCGCCCGACGTCGCGCTCTCAACACTCGTCCGCTGTCTCGATGCGGTGCGACGCATCCGCCAGCACGGAATCGCAGAGGGGCCGTGGGATCTCCGAGAGGAGTGGCTCAACGAACAGATCGCGCGGACCTGGGTCGACCGAGGTGCATTCCCCGGTCTGGGCGCAGCGCTCGAAGCGCTCGGGATGCGCCTCGGAACTGCGCTCGCTCTGGAGCTGATTGCGAGCGGCGAGGTCGCCTCCGACGCAGACCCCTGGCCGCTAGTGGACGCAATACTCAGGGGGGAGAAAGAACCGCCGCAACGCGTCTACACGGCCGACGTCGAGGCGGTTCGGGCGACGTGGGCGAAACTGACGCCTGAGCGCCGTGCGCTCCTCGAACTTCTGTCGCGGTTTGCGCTGGCACCTGCTCAGGCGAGGCGCTGGTTCGAGCCGGCGCGTCGCAATGCGGCGACGACGGAGAAGGTGAACGACAGGGACATCCTTGAGAACCCGTACCGGATCTCGGAGGTCGACCAGGGGATCATCGGCGACCCGGCGGTGCCCGTCGGATCCATCGACCGCGGGTTACTCCCGGACTCAGCGGTCGCGGCAAAGTGCCCGGTCCCCGAGCAGTCGCTCATCGAGTCCACGAGCGATCGACGCCGCGTCCGCGGTGCGGTGGTGAGCATCCTCCGACGCGCATCGGAGGACGGCGACAGCCTGCTCAGCACCGTCGAGGCGCTGACGCGGTTAGAGCGGCTCGACCTCGCTCGGCCGTGCGTCGTGCCGCTCGATTGGTTCATGGGGAACGCGGAGTTCCTCGGCGCGATGGTCAAGCAGATCGAGGTCGAGGTGCCAACGCCGGAGGAAGGCGGGACGCAGGAGCTCTCGGCGCTCCAGCTCGCAACGCACATGGATACCGAGACGCGGCTCGGGCGGATGCTGTTGAAACGCGCCGAAAAGGAACTCCCCTCCGTCGGCCGGCCGTGGCGCAACCTTCTCATAGAGGCGATCCGCAAGACCGGCGCCGAGGTGAACCTCGACAACCCGCGCCACGTCGACGCCCTCGCTGAGCAGGAGGAAGCGCTGGAGCGGATCACGACCCACCGGCTCGGCATCCTCGTGGGGCGTGCCGGCACGGGCAAGACATCGGTCCTCGGCGCTCTAGTTCGGTGCAAAGAGATTGCCCAGGACGGAGTTCTTCTCCTTGCTCCAACCGGAAAGGCGCGCGTCCGACTCCAGCGCGCAACCGACCACGAGGCGAGCACGATCGCCCAGTTCCTGTATCGCCTTAGCCGCTATGACGGCGCCCGTCAGCGGCCCCTGTTCACAGGAACGGAGACCCATCGGCATGAGAAGACCGTCGTCATCGACGAGTGCTCGATGCTCACTATGGACGACCTGTACGCGGTCCTACGGGCACTCGACCTCGGCCATGTTGAACGCCTGATCCTCGTCGGCGATCCCAACCAGCTCCCGCCGATCGGTGTTGGACGCCCATTCGCAGACCTGGTTGGCGTTCTCGATGAGCCCTCCGACGAGGGCGAGCGCACCGCGAAAGAGGTTCGCGCCCGCCTTACCGTCGAGGTACGGACCAGCCTCGGAGCGCCCTCCGATGCGCTGCGTCTCGCTGCGTGGTTTACGAATGAGCCGCAGCCGAAGGATGCTGACCGCGTTCTTAGCGATCTGGAGCTGAACGAGGACTTCAACGACTTGGAGATCGTTACGTGGACAACGCCCGAAGAGTTGCGCCTCATCATCGGCGAACAGCTCCAGAAACAGCTTGGCCTCTCATCGCCGACCGACGTCGCCGGCTTCGACCGCGCGCTCGGGCTGACGGAGGAGGGCTGGATTCCCTTCGACAACCCCGACGGGGCGGAGGGTCTCCAGATCCTCTCCCCGGTACGGATGCACCCCCATGGCGTCCACGACTTGAACCGCTGGCTCCAGCGGGCGTTCCGGCCGCGCAAGGCGTGGGTACAGACGATGGGCGACGAGCAGATTGGGCCGAAGGACAAGATCATCCAGCTTCGAAATCAGAAGCGGAATGGCTGGAGCCCGCAGGGCGGTTCGCAGGAGGAGTACCTCGCCAACGGCGAAATCGGCACCGTCGCTCGATACAAGCCGAAGGGCGGCTGGTTCGATGTCGCATTCGCGGGCCGTCCCGGACTGACCTTCGGATACAAGGCCGCCAACTTCAGCGAGGATGGCGGACCGCTAGAACTCGCATACGCGCTGACGGTCCACAAGTCGCAGGGCAGCGACTTCGGCATCGTGTTCTTCATCCTCCCCAAGACGCGCCTTCTCTCGCGCGAGTTGCTCTACACCGCGCTCACGCGCTCAAAGGAGAAGCTCGTGCTCCTCATCGAGGGAAGCGACCCGTCGGGGCTGTATGAACTTACGTTGCCCTCTCGGTCCGAGACGGCGCGCCGGAACACAAACCTCTTTCGCTCCGTCGTTCGTGAAGAGGCCGACCAGGCGCCCTACGCAGAGCATCTCATCCATCGCGTGTCCGACGGCCGGATGGTTCGGAGCAAGTCGGAACTGGCGATCGCGATCGAGTTGCAGCGCCTCGGCATGTGGGATCGCTGCTACTACGAGCGACGCCTCGACGGGACAGTTGCTCCCGGCCGCCTCCGCCCTGACTTCACATTCATCGACGCCGGCGGCGATCCGATCGTCTGGGAGCACCTGGGGATGCTCGACAAGGAGAGCTATCGGAAGTCGTGGAATTGGAAATTGGATTGGTATGGGCAGAACGGCTACAGGTTGGGCGAGAACCTCTTCACGACCGAGGATGACCCGTCCGGGGGCCTCGATCAAACGGAGCTGACGAAGGTAGCCAAGGAGATCGACGCACTCCTTTGAGTCTCAGTGACTCTGGCCACGGGGCGAGTGCAGTTATGCGCCGGAGAGCGGAAGCTCGCGAACAGACCGTCGAGGCTTCGCGCGAAAGACCCACGCGCGCGGCTGCCACACCTCCGCGGCGACTTCGGCGATGATGAGCAGCGGCTTGTCCGTCGGGTAGTTGGATCGGCGAGCGATCCGGTACAGCGAGCGCCGATCGATGGGACTCGGTGGCGCATTGAGCGTCAGGTGGACGTGCCATTCCCCGACGTAATCATCGGTTCCGTCAGTCGCTCTGCACACGCCATCCAGCCATCGCTGCAGGAACGCGCTATCGCGCGAGAAGTAGCGAGGCCGGTGGATCGCACTTGGCCCCGGTGGACTGGCTCTGGTCACCGTTATCACCTCCCCCGTCGCGCGACCGACAAGGACTCCCCCCGTCTCACGGTCCGGTTTGGCTCGGATGTGAGCGGCCATCGCGGCGTGAACCCCGCTGCCCAGCACCACGCGTTCAGACACCGCCGCACACCGGGCAGTCAGGCACTGGATGAAATGTGGCCGTCTGCAGAACGCCAACCCGCCCGAGCCGGTCGTCGTCGCCGGCGATCGGGTGATCGATCCACAGCCAATGGTTGACGTCGGAGTCTCCACCGCCAAGCAGGTCGAGGACACGTCGGGCGGCGAGCAGGGCGGCGTGCTGACCCGACAGACCGCTCCCTGGACGGGCCGGCGCTGCGCATCCGGAGTCGAACACCTCTTGCCGCCCGTCCGCCGGCACTTCGATCCAGTCCGGATGTCCCTGAGCACGGTGTTCAGAAAGGCATTCCATGCACGCGTCCTGGCCCCACCGCACCATCATCAGACGGGTCGCTGCCCCACCGTGGAGGGTTCTGGCAATGACGATCGGCGGGCGACGAGGGTGAGCAGCTGCCGCCTCGCACAGATAGGTCTCCCGCCGATCGTTACCTATGGCCCCAAGAAGCACATCAGCCCGTCCGATGACGGCATCGAGGACCCCAGGATCGGTCAGATCGGCGGTGTGAACCATGGTCGACAGCCAAGGATTGATGCGAGCCAGTGCGCTGTCGAGGGCCTCTGCCTTCCGCTGGCCCACGGTGAGTAGGTCGAGGGCGTGACGGATGATGTTGCCAGCCGCCAAGCGATCTGCGTCCAGCAGCTCCAGCTCGCCGACACCTTCCCGGACGAGCGCCTCGGCGGCGTGTGAGCCGATGTGCCCCGCGCCGAAGACGGCGACGCGCCGGCGTGAGAGATTCTCGACGTCTCGGATGTCTTCGAGCCGGCGGAAGAGCTCCTCATGCGAGAGTTCATAGACCGCCGGGGCACGAACCGGCCAGCTGGTTACGACAGGCTCCCGTCGTTTCGAGCTCGCGCGCACCCCGCAGTCGAGAAGCAACAGTCGCTCGCGACCCAATGCACGGTCCGAGAAGACAAGACCGATCAACTCACGCGGCCGAGGTCGACGCTTCAGGTCGTAGGTGTGGTCGTCCCCCCTGAGAACGGCCCGGACGTCGCGCAAGTCCCGCATCGGCGGAGGTTCCGCTGACAGCCGGTACCAGCGCCCGAGATGCCGCGTCGGCTTCGAAGCGCCCGGCTTGATGTTTCCGAGAATGCCGTGCCCGACCTGCTTCCCTCCAACCGAGTGCAGCGCGGCGATGTCGTGACCAGCGAGCTCGTCGACGCTGAACCTCCCGGATTGACCAACGAACGCCGCGAGGGCGCCCGGCGCATAGAACACGGCGGGCGAGCTGTAGCCGTAGTACTCAGGAAGCTCGTAGAGCGGCAGCTCGTTGGGCCAGTGCCCGCGCAGGTAGCCACCGAGCCAGCGGCGTAGCGCCGAGCGGATCGCGCTCGGCGGGGCGTCCGTGGTCCAGGCGTCATCGCGGAACAGACATGGCACGCCCGCGAGGTAGTGTCGGGAGCGCTTGAGCTTTGGCTCGGGCTCGACGAACCGCACTACCGGCGGCTCGTAGGGGAAGCTGGCCCCGTACGTGATTTCGAGGGTGAATTCGTGGTGTTCGGACTTGCCGCCCCGTGGGCGGTGGTCGTGCGCCACGGTTCCGGTGAACCGCACTTCATGTGGGTTGGGACGTTGCTCCGCGAAGCCGCGTGAGCCCCAGTAGCCGGCGTGAATGCGGTAGTGCTCAGGGAAGCGGTCGGGCCACGGTTTCACGCAGCCGGGGAGTTGTCGAGCTTCGCGCGGCTCCGCTTTCGCGCGGCGATTCCCGACGCGGCAAGACCCGCGACACCGGCGACAGCGGCCGCCTTTCCCAACCCGCCTCGGTCGTCGTCGTCCTCACCGCCGTCTTCGTCGTCGCCGTCGTCGTCCCAGCCATAGTCCTCGGCGATTCGTCCGTCGTCCGCGTACACGTCCGCTGCTCCGTCGGAGTCGACCTCGAGAATGACCGTGCCGGTCAGGCGGGTCTCGAGGACGTTGTCGGTGCCGGACTGGTCTCGATAAATCCTCATCATGTCTTCGTGGGGGTGGTCGTGGCGGTTGTTCTCACCGACCGAAACGATCACCCACTCGGGTGAGATGGTCTCCAGCGCTTCCAACCACGGCTCGTTGTCCTTCTCGTTCTTGACGAATGAGCGCGAGCCATGGTGGCTGGCGTGGAGGACAACGCTGTCAAGCACCTCGAGGCCCTTCTCATCCGAGCGACCTTCGTAGTAGCCGACGACCCGCTCCCAGCAGGCGAGGTTGGAATCGCCTGTGAAGATCACCGATACGTCCTCGAAGCACACGCGCAGCACGAGACAGTTCTCGTGGGCCTTTTGCTTGGCCTCCTCTTCAGTCAGGGTCTCCTCAATGTCGATGTAGCCGGGCGGCGAGAAGCAACGGATCGAGACGCACTCGGGCAGCTCCAGACCGGCGAGCGGGGTTCGGCTGCCCTGCGGGCGGTAGGTGTCCTCGTCGGGATGCGCGTCGACGACCCGCTGGTATTCGGCGAAGTTCTTGGCGATCTGCTTTCGGTCCTCGCGCATAGGCAACCAGAGCTTCCCCACCTCGTAGCGGTCGTGAAGATCCCCGATCCCGGTGATGTGGTCGTCGTGGGCGTGACTGATGACGAGATGCTCCAGCCGCTTCTTGCCGTCCTGGCCGTCGGGCAAGATGTCGTCCAGGGCCCTGAAAATGTCGATTCCGGCACCACGACAGCGATAGACGTCGATGAGCATGAAGCTGTCATCTGGGAATCGCAGCAGCGAGCAGTCGCCCTGGCCAACGTCGAAGAACCACACGTGAAAGTCGGACATCCCAGCACCATTCCTACGATTGATCGCCCGGCTATCTTGCGCGACTAACGGCCGCGGCCCGGCTCGTGCCCGAACGACCGCATGAACCAGGACTGACCAACATAGACCGGGCCGGGGACGGAACCGGGCGGTCACTCGGCGTCTGCCTCTCCGGCGGTGGGTTCCGGGCGGCTTGTTTCGGATCAGGCGTGCTCCGCTACCTGGCCGAGGCGGGGCTGCTCGAGCGCGTGCGGGTGATCTCGGCCGTGTCCGGCGGGTCGATCCTGGCTGCAATGCTGACGGACCGGTGGTCCGCGTTGGAAGCGGAGGGGTTCACTGCGGCGGCGTTCGAGCGGCACGTGCACAAGCCGTTGCGCCTCGCGTTGGCCGAGCACAACTTCCGCAACCGCGGACTGGTGCGATGGGCCGGTCGGCGTGCCACTCTCCGGGGGCCGGCGCGGGGCGCTGTCGTGGTCACCGAGATCATCGAACACCTGTGTAGGGCACGCCGCGTGACCGAGTTGCCGGAGTCCCCGCAGACCATCTTCACGAGCACTGATCTGGGAACCGGCCAGGCCGTGCGGATCTCACAGCAGTTCACCGGCTTGTTCGCATACGGGTACGTGGCGACTTCGCCCGACCTTCCCCTCGCAACCGCGGTTGCCGCTTCCGCCGCAGTGCCGCTCTTGTTTAGCCCAGTGCGTCTCCGCATCCGCGATCTCGGTGCCAGCGACGCGCCCGAAGTCATCTCGCTGACGGACGGCGGCGTCTATGACAACCTTGGACTGGAGTGGTTCCAGGGTTGGGATCGTGGGCGCCCGGCGAGGGCGCGTTCGGTAGACGAAGTCCTGGTGGTCGACGCATCCGGACCGTTGACACCGCGCCCCGGTCCCACCCGGGGGCTTCAAGCGCTGATGCGCACACGCGACGTGATGTATTGGACCGGAAGGGCCACACGGACCCGCTGGTTCGTCGACCAGCTCCTGAGCGGCGCGATGCGCGGCCTCCATTTGGGCATCCGCGTGGATCCGCGCATCGGTCGACGACCGGACCGCACGCCTTACCCATCGGAGACGTATGACGGCGCTTTACCGTCGGAGTTGATCTCCCCGCTAAGCGCCATTCGCACGGACCTCGACCGGTTCAGCGTCGAGGAGTCGAGCTTGCTCGCCTACCACGCCTATTGGCTCACGCATGCGCGGATGGCCAACCTGCGCCCCGAAGACGCAGTGGCGCACCCAACCTGGCGCGAGTTCGCTGAGCTCTCGCGACCGGAAACAGGCCGGCTTGTCGATCTTCTGGGGCGTGGCGCGCGGAGACGATTGAGCTGACGGCTCGGCGTTCTTCGCTGAGGTCTCGGAGTCCCGAGGCACGCGGCGCACACCTCGCTCGCAAACTTGACATGGCTTCCCTCCGAGTTTTATCTGCTAAGTTTTTATGCAGAAAAACCTAGCATCAGGCTAATGGCAACAAGGAAGGCACAAGCACAACGAAGGAGCCCGCACCGCGGAAGCACCGCGGCACTCGTCCGCGCGCGAGTGGAGCGGGGCGGTGAGCGGTTCTGGCGCCCCCAGGACTTCCCCGGGCAGCCTCCGTCGGCGGTCCTCACCGCTCTCTCCCGCCTAACGAAGGAGGGAATGCTCCAGCGCGTTCGCAAGGGCGTCTACTACCGGCCGCAACCGACGCGCTTTGGAATGAGCGCGCCCACTGCCAGTGCCGCGGCCGCCGAGACCCTGCGCGCACCCATGCATCCGGCAGGGCTGACGGCAGCGAATGCCCTTGGCTTTACAACACAAAACCCGTTCAGGCGCGAGTTCGCAACCCCAGCTACAGGCCGACCCCTGGCGCTCAGCGATGCCATCGTCCACACGCGGCGACCAGACAGTCGCGCCGGCCTCTCGCCGACGGAAGGGGCCCTGTTCGAGTTCCTGCGCGAGCGCGGGCGCTCCAGCGATCTCTCGCCCAAGCGGACGCGTCAGCGGCTTCAACAGCTTCTGGCCGACCAGGACCGATTCGCCCGTCTCGTTAAGGCCGCGCAGAAGGAACCGCCTCGCGTTCGCGCGATGCTGGGAGCCCTCGGACAGGAGCTGGGAGCGGATCCGAACCTCCTCCGGCGACTCAGGAAGAGCCTGAATCCCTCTTCCCAGTTCGACTTCGGAGTCCTGCGAGACCTGAAGCACGCTTCCGAGTGGCAGGCGAAGTGAGGCTGCACGAGCACGCCGAGTTCCGCGAGTCGCTGGTCGCGGCAGCGCGCGAGTCCGGCCTGCCGGAGCAGTTCATCGAGAAGGACTACTACGTCACCGAGATCCTGCGAATCGTCGTCGATACCCATCGGGGCAGGACGATCTTCAAGGGCGGGACGAGCCTCTTCAAGGGCTGGCGACTTATCGACCGCTACTCAGAGGACATCGACCTATTCCTGGACCCCCAGGCCTTCGATCCACACCTTGGGCGGCGAGCCGTGGACCGCGAGCTTGAGCGCCTTCGTGACGCGGTCGGCGCGCATCCAGCGCTCACCCATGTCACGGAGCGGAGCCAACGGAGCAAGGGCTTCAGCCGCGAGGATCTCTTTTCGTACGAGTCGATCGTCCCGGACCCGCTGCTTCCTGTCGATACGGCGGTTCTCCTAGAACCGGGAATTCAGAGCGGCAGGCAACCGACGGCGGACTGCGAGATCTCCTCGCTTGTCTCTGACTTCCTTCGCGATCAGGGAGCCGGCGATCTCGCCGATGACCTCGATCCGTTTCAGATGACCCTCCTTCACTTCCGCAGGACGTTCGTCGAGAAGCTCTTCACGATCCACGGCAAGGTCGAGCGTCTAAAGGACGAGGCCGAGCCCCTGGGACGCGACGCCAGGCACTACGCGGATCTCCATGCCCTCGCCGGCCAGGCCGAAATCGCCACGATGCTCGACTCCGAGGAGTACGAGCAGATCAAACGCGACTACGACGAGCACTCACGGCGCTACTTCGCCAAGTTCTACCGTCCGCCGGAGAACCTGAACCTGTCTTCAAGCGACGCGCTGTTCCCGCCAGAGGAGCTGCGGGCGCAAATCGAGCCCGACTACGACCGCGAGTGCCAACGCCTCTTCCCGGCCGGGCAATCGTATCCGGCATTTGGGGAGGTCATCGACCGGCTCGAGGCGTTGCGCCCAAATCTCTGGCGCGCCGCGCCTTGCGCTTCCGTCGCCCTCTCCCGAACCTTGGGCGATCGGCCGGAGCTTGGGCGTCCTCTGCGCCGAGTTACCGGCCTGGGCTACCGGGCGGAGGCTTGCCCGCCCGCTTCTCGGCCTGGCACTGAGGGCAACCGTCGCACCACCCCTTCCCGGGATCCCCAGGAGGCACGGTGGTGGCGTGGAAGCTTGCATGCCCACACCTAGCGCAAGGAGCGGCAACCATCGGCCGAGCCTACCGCGCTCCGCGCTGAGAGCCCCGACTGGGCCGGCCTTGGTCTACTCGCCCCGGCGTGTGCGCTCCTTCCGCTTCCGCCGCCGCCGTGCACCCGTCCGTGCACCCAACTCAGGACTTTCGCCCGAACTCAGCTGACCTGACCGTGCCTGAGAGCCCTCCACGGACCCCGCAGAACCCCGCGCGTCCTCGATCATAATCCGCGTGTCGGGGGTTCAAGTCCCTCCTCCGGCATAACGAAGCGCCTCTAAATAGGCGCCTTATGCAACCGGTCGTTGGGTCCCGCGCAGGTCCATCCCATAGCGTTCGCCGCTTGAAGAATCGTCAGGCACTCGGGTCCGGCGGGATCGTCCTCGCGGCGATCGTTTCCGTCCAGCTGGGGGCCGCCCTTGCAACCACGCTGTTCGACCGCCTGCGCCCCGAAGGCGCGGTGCTCCTGCGAACCCTATTCGCGGCTGTGATTGTCGTGGCGATCTGGCGCCCCTCCATACGGGGGCGTTCGCGGCGAGACTGGCGCCTCGTCGCCGCCTACGGCGCGGCGCTCGCGGGAATGAACCTCAGCTTCTACTCCGGCCTCGACCGGGTGCCGCTCGGGATCGCAGTGACCTTCGAGTTCGTGGGGCCGCTGGCCGTCGCGATCGCCGGCTCCCGCCGCCGCAAGGATGTCGTCTGGGTGCTGCTGGCGGCCGGTGGGATCGCCCTGCTCTCGCCTGGCATCGGCGGCTCGCTCGATGCGCTGGGGGTCGCCTTCGTGCTCCTGGCGGGCGCGTTCTGGGGTGTTTACATCCTGCTCACAGCCCGCCTCGGCAAGGCCTTCGAGAGGGTGGAGGGCGTCGCGCTGGGAATGGTCATCTCCACCCTGCTCCTACTGCCGGGAGGGGTCGCCGCCGGGGGCTCGGCGCTCCTGGACCCAGGGCTTCTCGCCGTGGGTTTCGCGGTGGGGCTCCTGTCCTCGGCAATTCCCTACTCGCTCGAGCTCGAGGCACTCCGTAGGCTGCCGACGCCGACCTTCGGCGTGTTGATGAGCCTGGAGCCCGCCGTGGCCGCGATCTCCGGCCTCGCCTTCCTCGGTCAGGGGCTCGCGCTGCGCGAGGTCGCCGCGATCGCGCTAGTGATCCTCGCGAGCGCCGGCGCTCTCGGCAGCGTGAGCGCTCCGGCACCCGTGGAGGCCTAGCCCGGAGGTTTGACCGCAGGCTCGTGGCCCCGGCAGCTCAACACCGGCAGCTTGGGATAACGCGGAAAGGCGGAGTCGGTTCGAGACCGCTCGCACAGCGAGAAGCTGGAGCCGCGCGTGTTGCGGACGACCCGCTGGTGGCGGCAGCTGTCGCAAAGGCCGGCCCTCGCTTCCACGCTGCCAGTATCGCCCGCGGTGCGTGCGTGCCAATACTTCACTTTATATAGTTAAGGGCGAATGGCGACCTTCAAACGGCTCCTCGGATTCCTTCGTCCCTACCGCAGGCAGGTCATCCTCTCGCTCGTCTTCGCCTGGGCCGCAATGGGGATGACGGTGCTGATCCCGTTCCTGGTCGGGCACACCGTCGACGCCATCCAGAGGCACGACCGGGCCTCGATCCTCCCTTACGCGCTGGGGGTAGTGGGGGCGGCGGTCCTGCGCCTGGCGCTTACGTTCGTCCGCCGCCTCATCGCCGGCAAGGTCTCGGTCGGCGTCGAGTACGACCTGCGGAGCCGTTTTTACGGTCACCTCCAGCGCCTCGAGCTCGGTTTCTTCGACGGCCAGCAGACCGGCCAGCTGATGTCGCGGGCCACGGTCGACCTCCAGGGGATCCGCTTCTTTTTGGGCTACGGGCTGATCTTCCTCACGCAGAACGCGCTCACGCTCGCCCTGGCCGGCGCCGTGATGTTCGCGATCCAGCCCTGGCTGGCGGTGCTGTCGCTGGCGCCGGCTCCGATCGTCGTGATCACCGCCATGCGATACAACCGCCGCTCCCGGCCGGCCGTGCAGGAGATCCAGCAGCGGCTGGCCGAGCTGACGGCCGAGGTGGAGGAGTCGATCTCGGGGATTCGCGTGGTCAAGGCCTTCGCACGCGAGCCCCACATGCTCGAGCGATTCCGCCATTCCGTCGGCCGCGTCTTCGACCAGAACGTGTTCTCGACGCGGCTGTCCGCCTTCTACTCGCCGCTTCTGGGCTTTCTGCCGAGCCTGGGGCTCGCCGCGATCCTGCTCGTGGGCGGTCGCCAGGTGATCCATGGGCAGCTCACACTGGGCGAGTTCACGGCTTTCTACACCTACCTGCTCATGCTGATCGGGCCGATGCGGATCCTCGGGACAGCGCTCGGCATGGCCCAGCGCGCCGTGGCGTCGGGCAACCGCATGTTCGAGATCCTCGACCGCGAGCCGCGGATCGAGAGCGCACCCAGGGCAGCCCCGCTTCCGCCCGGCAGCGGCGAGGTCGAGTTGCGCGGCGTTTCGCTGGAATACGGCGGCGGCGGCGTCGACGCCCTTCGCGACGTGGACCTGCACGTCGACGCCGGAAGCACGGTCGCGCTCGTCGGGCCCAGCGGATCCGGGAAGACGAGCCTGGTTGCGCTGCTCGCGCGCCTTTATGACCCCACCGCAGGGGCGGTGAGGATCGACGGAGCCGACATCCGCGACGTCGACGTTGCCTCGCTGCGCTCGCAGATTGCGTTCGTGGCCGAGGAGAGCTTCCTGTTCTCCGCCACAGTCGCCGAGAACATCGCTTACGCACGCCCCGATGCAACGCCCGCGGAGGTCGAGAGGGCGGCGCGACGGGCACAGGCGCATCCGTTCATCTCGGCGCTGCCCGGTGGCTACGACACGCTGATCGGCGAGCGGGGCCTGACGCTCTCAGGCGGGCAGCGACAGCGAGTGGCGATCGCCCGCGCGCTGCTCGCTGACCCCAGGATCCTGGTGCTCGACGACGCGACCTCGTCGGTGGACGCGCGTACCGAGGCCGCTATCCGCGAGGGCTTGGCGGAGGCCATGCGCGGAAGGACGACCTTCATCGTCGCCCACCGGCTCTCGACGATCTCGCTCGCCGATGAGATCGTGGTGCTCGACGGTGGGCGGGTGGTCGATCGAGGGGTGCACGACGACCTCCTGGAGCGATCGCCTCTCTACGCCGAGATCGCCGGTTACGGCTGCGAGGACAGCGTCTACCTGCAGCGCGACCTCGAGGAGCGCGAGGAGGTGGCGCGGCTGTGAGCCGGATCCGCTCGCTGTGGCTGATCGTCCGCGGCCAGGATCAGCGCGGGCGCAAGGTCCGCTGGATGCTCGGGCTGCTGCGCCCCTATCGCGGGCGAGTGGCGCTGATGTTCGTCGCGCTGATCGCGGCCACCGCCGCGGGGCTCGCTCCCCCCTACCTCGCGGGCCTCGCGGTGGACAAGGGGATCCACGGCGGCGACACTCGAGCCCTCGACCTGATCGTGGTGGCGTTCGTCGCCTCGGCGCTCCTCTACTGGGTCGCGACCTACGCGCAGAGCTACCTGACCGGGTGGATCGGGGAGCGCGCGCTTCAGGACCTGCGCGAGCAGATCTACGTGCACCTGCAGAAGATGTCCATCGGGTTCTTCACGCGCCACCGACCGGGAGTCCTGATCTCGCGGCTGACCAACGACGTGGAGGCCCTCAACAACCTGGTCACCGATGGGGTCGTGACGCTCTTCTCCGCCGTGCTCACTCTTGTGGGCGTTGTCGTGATCCTGCTGTTCCTGGACTTCAAGCTCGCGCTCGTGATCTTCCTCACCTTTCCGGCGCTCGCCATTGGCAGCGTGATCTTCAGGATCGTCTCGACGGGCGCCTACCGCCGTACGCGGGAGACGATCGCGGCGATCACCGCGTACCTGCAGGAGACGATCTCTGGGATGCGAGTCGTCCGGAGCTTCGCCCAGGAGGGCCGGCACGTCGAGGAGATGGCCGCTCTGAACGAGGCCAACCGCGAGGCGAACATGACCACCGTCTATCTCAACGCGTCCTACTTCCCGGCGGTCGAACTGCTCTCGGCCCTTGGGACCGCGGCGATCCTGCTCTACGGCGGCTACCGCTTCATCGACGGCGACATCGCGATCGGCATCCTGATCTCATTTGTGGGCTACCTGCAGCAGTTCTTCGACCCCATCCAGCAGATCTCTCAGCTTTACACCACGTACCAGCAGGGCATGGCCGCGCTCGACAAGATCTTCGAGCTGCTCGATACGCCCGCCGACATGGTCGACGCGAACGATGCCGAGGAGATCGGCCGGATCAGCGGTGAAATCGAGCTGGAGGGGGTGTCGTTCTCGTATTCGGGCGGCGACGATTGGGCGCTGCGGGAGGTCGACCTGCGCGTTCCCCCTGGGCAGACGCTGGCGCTGGTGGGCGCCACCGGCGCCGGCAAATCGACCCTGGCGAAACTGGTGGCGCGCTTTTACGACCCCCAGGAGGGGCGGGTGCTGGTGGATGGGCACGACCTGCGGCGGGTGCGCATGCAGGCCCTGCGCTCGCAGTTGGGCATCGTTCCGCAGGAGGGTTTTCTGTTCTCGGGCTCGATTCGGGAGAACATCGCCTTCGGGCGACCCGCGGCGAGCGACGAAGACGTCGAGTCTGCCGCTCGCGCGGTGGGCGCCGAGCCGTTCATCGCCGCCCTGCGCGAGGGGCTCGACACGGAGGTCGGCGAGCGAGGAATCCAGCTTTCCGCAGGCCAGCGGCAGCTGGTGGCGTTCGCGCGGGCGCTACTCGCGGAGCCACGCATCCTGATCCTCGACGAGGCAACCTCCAACGTCGACGTACGGACGGAGCGCACGATCGAGCGCGGGCTCGAGCGGCTGCTCGCAGGGCGAACCGCCATCGTGATCGCCCACCGCCTATCGACGATCAGGCGAGCGGGGCGCATCGTCGTGCTCGACGGCGGGCGGATTGCCGAGTCGGGAACGCACGAGGAACTGCTCGACGCCGGCGGGGCGTACGCGAGCCTGTACGGCGCCTGGGCTGACCAGTCGGCGGCGTAAGGCGCCGCGGGCGCTGGCGGAGCTCAGCCGATTCCGATGCCGCCGGAGCCGCCGCCGGAGCCGGTGGTCGTGGTGGGCGGAGCGCCGGTGCCGCCCGGTACCGGCGCCGGGGGAGGCGGCGCGGGCGTGGTGGTGGGCGCCGTGGGCGCGGGCACCACGGGCGTGGTCGAAGTTGGGGTCGCCGCCCCACCGCCCCCGTTCGGCGTGGGCAGCGTCCCGGCAGGTGCCCCGAAGGTGCCGCATTTCTTGAATCCGTAAGCCTGCCCCGAGGACTGAGCTCGGGCCTGGGCCGAGTCGATGCCGGCGATGATTCCCGGCAGGGCCGCCTCGTCGCCGCGCTCGAGCGCGAGCTTCTTGCGCGACAGCTCCGCTGCGACCTTGTCGAGATCGCCCAGGAAGGCGTCGGGAGCATCGCCCTCGGGCGCCCCGAGGGTCTGGAGGCTCCTCAGCTCGTCGCGCGTGATCTGGAGCTCCTGCGTGGTCGAGGCGGCCTGCTCGGCAGCGGTCGCGCCCGGCGTGATCCCGGTGATCGCGGCATCCGATTCCGCGCAGATCGAGTCGGCCTGGCGGACGTAGGCCGAGCGCGAGAGCGCCGGCGTCGTCGTGGAGTCGATGGTCTCGATCCCGCTGGTCGACGGCCCGCTCGAGCCACAGCCGGCGAGAGCTGCAGCGGCGATCAGCGCGGGAGCAAAGGCGCCTGCAAGCGCCCCGTTTCGAACCCGGTTGCGCACAACCGACTCAAGGTAACAAAGGAGCTCCATCACCCTTCGATGCCCGCTTTCGCCCGAAATCTCGCGCCCAGGCATCGTCTTAGGCACCCAAAAGGCGATGAACGTCCCGGAGACCCCACCTATAGGGGGGCATGAGGGACGTTCATCGGGTTAGAGTCACTGCTTGGCAGCGGAAGAGCTGCGGGTCAGGGACTTGAACCCCAAATTCCTGCTCCAGAGGCAGGCGTGTTGCCAATTACACCAACCCGCATCGGCCGGTCGCAGGATAGCCAGGGAGCCTGGCGAGGGGGACTCGATCAGGCTCCCACGGCGTCGAGTTCCTGGTCCGGGTCGGCTAGAGGGCCCTTGTGCTCAGACACGTCAGCGCCCGACTCGAGCAGGCGTCGCGCGTGCGTCAGATCCTCCGAGCGGCCGACCGTCAGCGCAGCCGCGATCTTGCCGGCGTCGAGGTAGAAGACCGTGAACTCGCCGTCGTCGGCCGAGCCGCGCCACACGACCTCGTCCCACTTCTCGGCCGGCCCCACGTACTCGAGGCCGGTCCAGTCGGCGAGGTCGCTGAAGAAGTAGGGGACCTCCGTGTAGGGGTCCCCGCTGCCGAGCATGGCCCGGGCCACGTGACGGCCCTGCTGAAGGGCGACGTCCCAGTGCTCCACCCGCAGCCTGCGTCCGTGGACCACGCTGTCGTAGGAGCAGACGTCACCGGCGGCGAAGATTCCCGGTGCCGAGGTCTCGAGCTTCGAATCGCAGACGATCCCGTTGTCGACCTCCAGCCCGGCCCGCTCGGCCAGCATCACATCCGGCCTCACGCCCGCGCCGACGACCACCATCTGGCCCTCGAAGCGCTTGCCGCTCTTCGTCACGATCGCGCTCAGCTCGCCATCTCCCTCGAATGCAGCGAGCTCCTCGCCGCCGACGAATTCCACGTCCTTCGAGGTGAGGAGCTCGTGAAAGAACCTTCCCGCCTCCTCGCCGAAGGTCCGCGACAGGGCGATGTCCTCCATCGTCACGATCGTGCAGCTCTTTCCCTGCGACGTCAGCGAGGCCGCGACCTCGCAGCCGATGTAGCTGCCACCCACGATCAGAACGTGCTCAGCGGCGGCGGCCTGCTCGCGGATCGAATCGGAGTTGCCGAATGCCCGCAAATAGTTGATTCCGGTCGCCTCACAGCCATCGAGGCGCAGGATGTTCACATTCGCGCCCGTGGCGATGAGCGCCTTGCCGAAGCGCACCTCCTCCCCGCCCTGGAGCTTGGCAATTCGCTCGTTCACGTCGAGCGCCGTCACGCTGGTCTTGGTCCGCAGCTCGACGTCGTTCTCGGCGTACCAATCGACGGGATTGACGTAGGCATCCTCGCGCTTGGATTCCCCGCGCAGGTACTCCTTCGAGAGCGGGGGGCGCTCGTACGGCGGAGCGGGCTCGCGCCCGACGAGCATCACCGAACCGTCAGCCCCGGCCTTGCGTAGCTCGGCCGCGCAATTGCCGGCGGCCATGCCGCCGCCGATCAGCAGGAAGTCGATGTCCCTCGGACCGTTCATACCGTCTGCGCTACCCCGCGCGGCCGTCCCCTACTCGGCGCTGCCGCCGTCGGGACCGAAGTAGGCGGTGAGGTCCTCCTCGACCCGCGGATCGAGGACCGCCAGGACCTCGTCGCCCTCCTCGAGCACGGTGTCCGCAGTGGGGACGAAGCCGTGGTCGCCCCTGAGAACCGAGATCAACAGGCTACCCTCCGGCATCTGCAGGTCGACCACCCGCTGCCCCGCGGCCTTGGATTTCGGCGGTAGCAGCATCTCGATGATTTCGAGCTTCTCCTGGGGCAGATCGAGGAGATGGACGAGTCCGTATTCGGGAACCTCGTGCTCGATCAACCGCAGGATCAGATTCGTCGCGGACACGTTCGGCCGCACTCCGAGAAGCTCGAAATGCTCGCGGTTTCTTGGGTTGTTGACGCGAGCGATGATCCGGTCGACCATGTACTTCTCCTTGGCCACCTGGCAGATGAGCATGTTGTCCTCGTCGTCGCCGGTGACCGCGATCACCAGGTCGGCCCGGGAGATCCCGATCTTCTCGAGGAGCCAAAGCTCGGACGCGTCGCCGTACTGAACGTTGTGCTCGAGCTCCTGCTCGACGCGCGTAAAGCGATCGCGATCGGACTCCACCAGGGTCACTTCATGGCCCTTGTCGAGAAGCTCGCGGGCCAGGTTCCACCCCACCTTTCCTGCGCCGACCACGATCACGTACACGAGTGCCTCACTCCTCCTCAGACGACTCGGCGGACGCAGTCGAAGAGCTGTCTTCGCTTGTGTGCTCGGCATGCCCGGCGGCCGCCAGCACCTCGCCCTCCAGCATCTCGATCGCGACCCGGGTCGGGCAGATCGTGCGCAGGCCCTGGGCGTCGTACCACTCGGCACGCCGTGGGTCCAGCACCCGGGCGATCACGGTGGGGACCTGAAAGCGGCGCTGGGCGATCTGGGCGACGACGATGTTGGTGTTGTCGCCGTTGGTCGCCGCCACAAAGGCGTCGGCCCGCTCGATGCCCGCCGTCTCCAGGGCGTCGATCTCGAGCCCCGTGCCTACGGTGAAATGCCCGCCAGAGTCCTCCCATGAGCTGTCCATGCCAACTTCGAGCCGGGCCTGCGACTCACGGTCCTCGTCCAGGCACGAGACCTCATGCCCCTCTTTGAGCATCGTCCGCGCAACCGCAGATCCCACCCGGCCGACGCCGACGATCAGGATGAACACGGCCTGGATGCTATCCAGCGGGCGCGCGGGCGCCATCGTCGCCCGAGGCTTTCTCGTTCCCCCCGGCCGCGGGCGCGGTGACGAGCACCCGGCAGGGCGCCTTGCTCAGCACGTACTGGGTCACCTCGCCGATCTCCGCCGGCAGCACCGGGCCGCTGCCACCCAGGACCTCGCCCCCCCGCACGCGACTCGGGGGCTCGCCGCCCATGACGATCAACTCAACGTTTCGCCGTCTCGCCTCCTCGACGATGCCCGCGCCGATGCTGCGGGCGCGTACGACTGCCGTGTCGACATCGACCGTGTCGTACTCCGCTCCGACTTCGGCGGCTCGCTCGAGCGCGCGGTTCGCGATTTTTTCGCGTTCCTTGGAAGGAGGCGAGTCGAGGGGCACCGTCAAAGGCAAGGCCATCACGTAGATGACCTCCAAGCGAGGGTTCTCCTCGCCGGGCTCGTCCGCAGCATCCGCTAGCCGGCCGGCGGTCGAGACGATGTCGTCATCGAGCTCGGTCCCGAAGACCGGAACGAGGATCGTCTCGAACTCGGCCGCCCCGACGTCCTTTCGAAGCGCCTCAGCCGGCACGCGGACCACCTTCGTCAGCGATGTGCGCTCCACATAGCGCCTGTAGATCACGTAGGCGACGATCCCGAAGAGCATCCAGCCGCCGCCGAAGTACCGTGCCCCCGAGCGGAACGTGACGACGCTGATCCACCCCGCGGCCATCAGGACCGCCCCGGCGATCGCGGGCAACGGCAGCTCGTACCGTCCGATTTTCACGTCGAAGGGCACCCGGAACGGGCGCCGGTGATCGGGTTCGGAGATTCGGAGCTTCAGGATCGACACGTGCGCGATCGTGATCGCGAGCGTCGAGCCGAAGGCGTAGAGGCCGCCGAGAAGCCGCACGTCGCCCGGAAGCGCCAGGCAGAATGCGACGACCGCTGCGATCAGGATCGCCACGTGTGGAGTCGAACGCGAGCGGTTGAGCTTCCCCAGCCAGCTCGGGACCTGCCGGTGCGTCGCCAGCGCATACACGTGGCGCGAGAGGCCCAGCATCGAGGTCGAAGCCGCCCAGATCAGCACCGCTGGGGCGACGATCACCACCGCTACCTCGAGCACGCTCGACAGCCAGGCCGGATCGAAGCTCTTCACCACCCCCAGGAGCGGCTCCTCGATGTATTGCCCGGCGAGCTCGGTCTTCGGGCGCCCGCCGGGGGTCGCCACCACTGGCACCGCCATCAGCGCGATCGCCGAGATCCCCGCGTAGACGAGGGGCAGGATCATCGAGCTCACCCCGACCATCCGCCGCAGATCGCGCGGCCCCCAGTTGATGTCGGGAGCCAGATCCGAAGTGGCCTCGATTCCGGCAAAGGCCACCGTTGCGACCGCGAGCGCGACCGCAAGGTCCTTGATCGAGGGTGCACTGAAGAGCGAAACCTCGTGGGTGAGCAAATCGGGATGAAGGGCGACGAAGAGCCCGGAGACGATCAGCGCGACCTGCAGGCCGATGTCCGCGAGCGCGAGCGCGAGGACCGCTCCCTGGCGCCTCATGCCGGTCGAGCCCATGATGTTGACGACCGCCGCGATCACGACGACGACGCCGATCGCGACCACCTCTCCGGCCCCGTGGGTGAAGCCGCCCCAGACGGGGCTCAGGTAATGCGCGAACGACACCGAGGCCAGCGCGATGACGATGACGTACTCGACCAGGATCGCCCAGCCCGCGATGAAGCTGACGAGCTCGTTGTTGAACGCGTGGCGGGCGATCATCGACGACCCCCCGCGCTCCTGGAACATCGAGCCGCCCTCGACGTAGGTCAGGGTCGCCAGGACGAACAGGACGCCCGCCGCCAGGAAGACGAGAGGGGTCAGCCCAAGACCGCGGTCAGCGACCAGGCCGACGGAGAAATACAGGGAAAACCCAACCGCGGCGTAACCCACCGCGAACAGCAGCGGGATACCCAGTACCCGCCTGCTCAGCGGCCCGCGCCCACCTCCCAGCAGCGACGGCAGCCGTTGTCGGGCTGGCTCTTCGGCGCTCAACCGCTCTTCCGCGTCGAGAGGTAGAACCGGCCGGCCCCCAGAAGGGTGAAGATGACGCCGATCAGAAATCCGGACGAGAGCGGGCCGCCGCCGTTGGCGATCGTCACGACGACGATCGCGATTCCAAATCCGAGGATGATCAGCGCGAAAAGCCTCGTCACCCCCCGGTAGACCTCATCGGGCTCAGCCATAGCCTGAATTATGAGGAGCTGTAGCTCGGAAACGAGCGCCGGTCAGCCGACGGCCACCGGCTCGGGTGGGCGGCTCGCCGGGTCGCCGACCACGAGCACGCGGGTGGGGCGCTTCGCCAGGACGGTCCGAAGGGTTTGGCCCCACAGTGGCTTGCCGCCGCGGTAGCTCAGCGGCATGACGATCGCTGTCGCCTTGATCGCCCGCGCGACCTCGACGATCCGCTTGCCCCCCTCGCCGGGGCGAACGCGCTCGACCCTACCGCTGATCCGCCCGCCTCCGATGAGCTTCGCCTGCTCGATCTTGGAGCGCGCCTCCCTCTCCTCCTCCTCCATGGGGGCGTCCATCGGCAGGTTCGTCGGCACGCTGACCAACGCGAGGACGTGGATCGCCCCCCGACCGCGGCCGGCGAGCGATGCCGCAGTCGTGATCGCCTCATCGGAGAACTTCTCGGTCTCGAATGCCACCAACACGCTCTTGTACTCGACCTCCTCCACGCCGAGGGGCTCCAGCGTCGCCACCCTCACCGTCTGCGTCAGCGGCAGCCCCTGACTGCGCCGGTAGTACCAGTAGGCGGTCACGCCGACGATCATCCACGTCGCACCCGCGATCAGCGTCTTGAAGTCGAGGACCATCACGGTCACCCAGGCGCCGAACGTCCCCAGGCCGCCGAATACCGCCGTGAACGGGAGCTGCACGCCGCGGATGCGGAAGTTGCCGGCGGGCTTCCAGGGTCGCGCGCGGTCCGGGAACCGTGAGCGCAACCGAATCACCGAAATGTGCGCGATGGTGAAGGAGAGCATCGCGCCGAACGAGTAGAGCGTCGCAAGGAAGGCCAGCTGGCCCGGCAGGATCGTGATCGCGGCCACGATCGAGAAGACGATGATCGCCACGTAGGGCGTCTTGAACCGCGGGTGGATCTGCCGCAGACGCTCGGGCAGCTGCCGGTAATGACCCATCGAGTAGGTGAGCCGAGAGAGCCCGATCAGCCCGGCATTGGTCGCGATCAGCAGGATCACCGCGGCGAGAATCCCAACGTAGTAGCGCAGCACATTCGTGATCCCGCCGGAGAGCCCCAGGTTCTGGACGATGCCGAGCACCGGGTCGTCGGCGAAACGCGTGCCGAGCGCGGTGTGGAAATGGCCCGCGGCGTCTTGGGTGACCGGCATCGCCGAGAGCGCGACGATCGGCAGCAGGGCGTACAGGCCGATGACGGCAGCCACCACCAGCTGCGTGGAGCGCACCACCGTTCGCTCCGCATCCCGCGCCTCTTCGGCCATGTTCGAGATGGTCTCGATACCCGTGTAGGCGACCATCCCCACCGCGATCCCGAGGGCGAAGTTGCCCCACGAGGGGGCGACCCCGAGATGGATATTCGTGATCAGGGTGTGCGGGCTGAGGACCAGCGCGATCCCGATCGCCACCAGGATCACCTGGGTCATCAGGTCTCCGATCGCAAGGACGAGGTTGAGCTTCGCCGACTCCTGGGTTCCCTTGACGTTGAGGGCGCCGAGCAGTGCGATCACGAGGATCGACCCGACGATGTCTCCAGGGGCCTCGCCAAGCGGCCCCCAGAAGACGGCGAGGTAGTGCATGACCGAAAACGCGGAGATCGCCGCGGTGATGATGTAGTTGAGCATCTGTCCCCAGCCGGCGATGAAGCTGACGAGCTCGTTGAAGGCGTGGCGCGCAAAGCTCGACGAGCCACCCGCCTCCGGGTACATCACCGTCGCCTCGATGTACGTCGCCGCGGTCGAGGCGAAGATGAGCCCGGAGATCATGAACGTCAAAGGCGTAAGGCCCAGCGCGTAGCCCGCCACGACGCCCAGCGCGTAGTAGATGGACGAGCCCACGTTTCCGTAGGCCGCCCCGAACAGCGCGCCGACGCCGTGGACTCGGCGGAGCGACGACTCGCGAGGTATGCGTTCAGCCATTTGCGGGCAAATTTACGGCCGGGCCCGGCCTGACGAGGTCGGGCGTGAGCGCCACCGGCGAGGCAGCACCGCAGAGCGCCATTGCCAGCTCGACCTCGTCGCGAAGGAGCTCCAGCACGCGCCGCGCCCCCGCTTCCCCTCCGGCCGCCAGGCCCCACAGCGCCGACCGCCCCACCAGCACGGCGTCGGCTCCCAGGGCGAGCGCCGTGACGACGTCGGTCCCGCGGCGAATGCCGCCGTCGATCAGAACCGGGCCCTGGCCCTGGACGGCTTCCACGACCTCCTCGAGGGCATCGAGGGTCGCCGGCGCGCCATCGAGCTGCCGGCCACCGTGGTTGGAGACGACCACGCCGGCGGCTCCGTGTTGCATCGCGAGCGCTGAGTCGTCGCCACGCACGAGCCCCTTCACCAGGACCGGAATCGAGCAGTCCGACGCGAGCTCGGCCAGGTAGTCCCAGTCGAGCGCGGGATCGACGAGGGCGAAGACCTCGGCGGGGGTGAGCGCCACCCCGGAGCCAACTGCAGCCGCGACGGCCGGAGCGGTGACGTCGGCTCGAAAGCCAGTGCGAAAGTCGCGCTCGCGGCGGCCCGCCCGTGGCGCGTCCACAGTGAGGGCTATCGCCTCAAAGCCGTTGTCGATCGCCTCATCGAGCAGCGTGCGGGTGATGCCCCGGTCGCGAAAGCAATAGAGCTGAAACCACCGCGGCGCCCCGGGAGCGGCGGCGGCAACCTCCGCGGGCCCGGTGGTAGCGATGGTCGACAGGCACATGATCGTGCCGGTGCCGGCCGCGGCGCGAGCCATGCCCACCTCGCCATCCGGATGCGCCAACTTCTGAAACGCGACCGGGGCGACGATCACGGGGCTCGAGATCTCGCGGCCGAGCACGGTCGTGGCCGTGCTCACCTGCGAGACGTCGACCAGCACCCGCGGCCACAGCCGCCTACGAGCGTAGGCGGCGATGTTGTCGCGCAATGTGCGCTCGTCGCCCGCCCCACCCGCGAAATATCCGAGCGCGCCGGCGTGCATACGCTCGGTCGCCACGCGCTCGAAGTCGGCGACGTTGACGAGCCGCTCGAGGTCGACGTCAGCCACGGTCGAAGCGGCTATTTCGGCGCGCTCAGGTCGATGTTGCCGCGCAGGTGTGGCTTCAGCTCCTGGGTGATGCTGTCGACGTCCTGCTGATACTGGCTCGGGCAGGTCTGTAGCCGCGACTGCGGCAGCACGCCCAGAGCGGCGATGTGCTGGAAATTCGTCTTGCTCGTCCCCGCGACGTCGCAGAGGATGTCGAAGGACCGCTGGAGATCAAGCGAGTGGGTGTCTGCGTAGTCGGCAACGGCGGGTGGGCTCTGGCGACCCGAGAAGTCGGCGAAGAAACGGGCGGCGTCGGTCGCGTACTGCGCGCCGGCGCTCGCCTTCAGCACCAGGATCGTGGCGATCTTGTCGGCCGCGTCCTCGTTCGATCCGAGGACCGGCAGGCGGAAGTTGGTGACGAGAGCATGCCCGAACTCGTGGGCGAGCAAAAAGCTCTGGACGGCGCCGAATGCCGACCCGAGCTGATAGTTCGTCTGATTCGGGTTGTCCTGCTTGAGGATGCTGAAAACGACGCTCGCGAATCCGTACGGCAGTGTGATCGAGTTGTCCCGCGGGTTGTAGAAGGGCCCGCCGCCGACCCCGTCAACCCCCCTGACGAGCAGCGGATGCGGCAACTGGAAAGTTGACGCGAGTGTGGTGGCGAGGTACTGGGTCCTCGCCGCCTTCAGCAGCGTGTAGCCGATGTTGTCGTCGTGGGTCTTGGGCTTCTCATAGATCACGCGAACCTGAGCTGACGGGGGCTGATTCCCGCTCGCGCCCGTGTTCCCGGTGGCTCCCGGAGCCCCGACGGCGGTCTGCGCGCTGGCCGTCGAAGACGTGGAACTCGACGAACCACACCCGGCCACAAGCGCAGCGAGCACCACAAACAAGACAATTACAGAGGCCGCCCAACCGCCCTTTCCAAAGAACGAGCTCACGGTCAGATCAGCCTATCCCACGCTTGGGCGAGTGCGGGCGTCCGTGCCCACCCCACGCCTAGAAGTGGATGATGGGGATGATCAGGATCGCGACGATGTTCGCCACCTTGATCATCGGATTGATCGCGGGCCCGGCCGTGTCCTTGTAGGGATCGCCAACCGTGTCGCCGGTCACCGAGGCCGCATGGGCCTCTGACCCCTTGCCCCCGAAAGCGCCGTCTTCGATCAGCTTTTTGGCGTTGTCCCAGGCACCGCCGCCCGCGGTCATCGATACGGCGGCAAAGAATCCCACGACGATCACCCCAATGAGGAGGCCACCGAGCGCCTGGACGCTGATGACGCCAACGATGAGGGGAACCACGATCGGAATGAGCGAGGGCAGGATCATCTCTCGCTGCGCCGCCGCGGTGACGATGCTCACGGTGTCAGCGTAGTCCGGCTTCTCGGTCCCTTCCATGATTCCGGGGTGCTCACGGAACTGCTTTCGCACCTGTTCGACGACCTGGCCACCGGCACGCCCGACGGCCTCGATCGCAAGCGCGGCGAAGAGGTAGGTCATCAGCCCGCCGATCAGCAGCCCGATGAGGACCGCCGGATCTGTCAGATCGAACGGAATCACGTTCACGTGGGCCTCAGCCGCCGCCTCCTTTTGGAACGCGGTGAAGAGGACGAGAGCGGCGAGTGCCGCTGAGCCAATCGCATAACCCTTCGTGACCGCCTTGGTCGTGTTGCCGACCGCGTCCAGGGGGTCGGTGACGTTGCGGACATCCTCCGGGAGATCGGCCATCTCGGCGATGCCACCGGCGTTATCGGTGATCGGCCCGAAGGCATCCAGGGCGACGATCAGTCCGCAGAGCGAGAGCTGCGCCATAACGGCGACAGCGATGCCATAGACCCCAGCCAGCTGGTTGGCGCCGAGGATCGCCATGGCGATCACCAGGGCCGGGGCGGCGGTCGACTGAAAGCCCTGCGCGAGCCCCTGGATGATGTTCGTGGCGTGGCCGGTGACCGACGCCTGGGCGATTGTCTTCACCGGGCGGAAGCGGGTCGACGTGTAGTAATCGGTGATGACGAAGAGAAACGCCGTCACAGCGATGCCGATGAGGCCACAGAGCCAGAGGTCGGTGGCCGAGACCGAGTTGAAGCTCGCGTCGCGGAACCCCTGGTTCAGGGGACCGTCCATCATCCACTTGGTGATGGGGTAGAAGGCAGCCGCCGAGAGAAGGCCGGAGACGATGAGGCCTTTGTAGAGCGCGCCCTCGACGTTGTCGGTCTTGGTGCGGACCGACAGGGCCCCGATGATCGAGGCGATGATGGCGACGCCGCCGATGGCCAGGGGGTAAATCGCGACCTCGCGGGCGAAGTCGTCCTTGAAGGTGAGGACGCCGAGGAGCATCACGGCGACTGAGGTGACCGCGTAGGTCTCGAACAGGTCGGCCGCCATGCCGGCGCAGTCGCCGACGTTGTCGCCGACGTTGTCCGCGATGACCGCCGGGTTGCGGGGATCGTCCTCCGGGATGCCGGCTTCGACCTTGCCGACGAGGTCGGCGCCGACGTCGGCAGCCTTGGTGAAGATGCCGCCGCCGAGACGGGCAAAGACCGAGATCAGCGAGCCACCGAAGCCAAGGCCGATCAGGGCATCGACCGCCGACTTGTCGCTCTGGCCGGTGAGGATGAGGATGCCGTAGTAGCCGGCGACGCCCAGCAGGGCAAGGCCGACCACGAGGAGGCCCGTGACCGAACCGCCCTTGAAGGCCACATCGAGCGCGGGCGAGACGCCGCCGCGCGCCGCCTCCGCGACCCTTGCATTGGCGCGAACCGAGAGGTTCATGCCGATAAAGCCCGCCGCCCCGGAGAGGATCGCCCCGACCACAAAGCCGATCGCCGTGTCGACATCGCGGAGGATTGCGACGAGGACGACGAGGACGACGGCGACGCCGGCGATGATTGTGTACTGGCGGGTCAGGTAGGCCTTCGCGCCCTCCTGCACCGCCCCGGAGATCTCCTGCATGAGCTCGTTACCGGGCGAAAGCGCGAGGAGGCGGCGGGTGATCACCAGGCCATAGATCACGGCGATCGCAGCGCATGCCAGCGCCACGACGACGCCATAGTCGGTCAGGAACTTCGTCAAGTCAGGGTCCTCCGTGGGGGTTCGATACATAGGAGCGGCCGGAGGGCATCCGGCCGCGAGAGCGCGCGGAGTCTAGCGATCCGGTCCGCGTGAGACGGGTTAGCCACCCGATCCCGGCGGAGTCCAAAGCCGAGGCGGCGGCTCCTGGCGCCGCGGCGAGGACTGGCTGGGCGTGGGAGGCGGCGCGTCGTGGCCGGGAGCCCCCGGTGCGGCCGCTTCCTCTCCGGATTTGCTCGAGGCTTCTCCGGCCGATGTCTCCCGCGCGTACAACATCTGCAGCTCGGCGAGCGCGTCACGGACCGCCTTCTGCGGCTCTCCTGGCAGCAGCTCGACGACTGCGCGAACGGCATCGATGCCGAGCTTGCCCTGCTCGAGGTCACGCTCGTCGGGCTTTGCGATGCGCCGGGCGGCGAGGTTGAGTATGCCCACCACGCTTTCGAGGAGAAGGTCCTGGACCTTCACCTTGGCGAGCTGCTCCTCGACCGCGGCTCGCGCCTCCTCCTCGGTGAGGCCTCCACCCTGCTCGCCTGCCATCTCGCCGCCCTCCATCAGACATCCTGCGGACGCCTACGGCGTCCTGACCTGCTGCTTTCGGAGCTGCTCCTCACCACCGCACCTAGCGTATTACGGGCTCAGGGACGTAGGTCCGGCGGGTCTCGGCGATCGACTGCGCGTACACATCGCGAAGCGATGCACCCTGCTCGTGCGCCTCACGCGCCCGCTGCGCCCCATTCACCGCCGGGATCGCCGCATCAAGGCCCAGCGTCGCCCTCGCGGGGGCGGTCCATTCGATCAGGCCCTCGAGGACCTGGCGGGTCGCGACCTCCTCCCCGCGTGGGAACTCGATCATGCGCCCCTCCAGGCCAAAGCGGATCGCACGCCAGAGATTCTCTTCGACCTCGCGCTGGCGAAGCGGAGCACCCAGCGTGCCATCGTCGTAGTCCAGGGCAGCCTGGGCAATGCAGGCGGCGATCAGGGCGGCGAGCCCAAACGACTCCTCTCCCCGCGTCTGCGCGTCGCAGATCCTCAGCTCGACCGTCCCGAACCGGTGATGTGGTCGCACGCTCCACCACAGCTGCGTCGACTCGACGATGGAGCCCGTGCGCTCGAGCAGCTCGACGAAATCGGCGTAGGCAGCAAAGTCGCCGAACGGCTCGTGCACCCCACACCGCGGGAAGGTGCGGGTGAAGACCTGGGTGCGAGCCGAATGCAGTCCAGTGTCCATGCCCTCGAGAAAGGGCGAGTTGGCTGAAACGGCCAGCAGGGCGGGCAACAGGCCTCGGAGGTGATCGCAGACGGCAATTGCTCGGTCCGCTCCGCCGACGCCGACGTGGACGTGCATGCTCCACGTCGAATTGCGCTGAGCCACCCAGCGCAGCTCCTCGCGCAACCGGTTGTAGTGGGGCGTGTCGATGATCCGCTGGTCGCGGTAGTCCGCCCAGGGGTGAGTGCCGGTTGCGGCCAGGCCGATCCCCATGCTTTCCGCCAGGGCGAACAGCCGGCTCCGGCGCTCCCGCTGGAGCTCAGCGGCCTGCGCGAAGCTCTCACCCCGGCCGGAGCGGATCTCGATCTCGGACTCGATCAGCTCTCCCGCCACGGACTCGGCAAGCACATCATCCTCGAGACATGCGGCGTGGAGCTCGCTGAAGCGGTGCTCGAGCTCGAGCGAATCGGGGTTGACGAGGGCGAACTCCTCTTCGAGGCCGACGGTGAAGTCCATCGAAGAGTCGAACACCTCGCGGACCTGAGCCATGTCGAGGGTGCTTTCGCTCAAGGAATTAGGTCAGGTAGAAGTAGAGCGCGTAGAGCAGGTCGACCGCCGGACTCGACGTGTGGACCGTCACCTCCGGCGGGACGTTCAGAAGCTGCTCCGAGTAGTTGAAGATGATCTTCACGCCCGAGGCGACCAGCCGGTCGGCGACGTCCTGCGCCGCCGCCGAGGGCACCGCGAGCACTCCGACCACGACATCCTGGGCCTCCACCACGTCCTCGAGCTCGGAGAGATCGCGCACGGTGACCCCGCCGAGCGTGTCCCCGACCAGGTCGGGATCGGCGTCGAAGATCGCCACGATCTGGAAGCCGTGGTCGGCGAAGATGTCGGAGCTCGCGATCGCCTGGCCCAGATGGCCGGCGCCGAAGAGCACAATGTTGTGTTGGCCGGAGGTCCGCAGGATCTTGCGGATCTCGCCGACGAGGAACTCGACCCGGTAGCCCACCCCCCGCTTGCCGAACTTGCCGAAGCCGGAGAGATCGCGGCGGATCTGGGTCGAGTTGATGTGCGTGTAGGCAGCGAGCTCCTGCGAGGAGATCGTCTCCTTGCCCATCTTCCGCGCCTGGATCAGGACCTGGAGGTAGCGAGACAGCCGGCCGGCGACGCCCAGCGAGAGCCGCTCGCCGTCGGCGATGCCCTCACCGCCATTCCCGGGGACCTCCGCCTTCGTCTCTGTCTGTTCCGGCGTCACGCAAGCAGGGTATCCAGCCGAGCCCGTAGGCCGTCGGCATCGATCAGGAGCTCGCCGACGACCTCGCCGTCGAGCTCGATCACGGGGATGCGCTCCACGTAGCGGGCGAGGAGCCGATCGTCGCTCTCGATGTCGACCTCCTCGATCGCAAAGGCCGGCGGCGACCCCGCCAGCGAGCGCAGGATCTCCCTGGCGTCGTCGCACAGATGGCAGCCGGGGCGCCCGTAGAGGATCAGAGCTGGTGCATCGGCGACGGTCAAGCGGCCACGTCCCACTCCAGGTAGCCGGGGTAGGGGACGGGCTCGACGTGCTGCGCGGCAGCCGCGATCATCGCCGCGTTGTCGGTACACAGCTCCCTTGGAACCAGCTTCAGCCGCAGCCCACGCCGCTCGCACAGCTCCGCGACCCGCATCCTCAAGAGCCCGTTGGCGGCCACGCCCCCACCGAGGGCGACTGCTTTCCAGTCTCCTCGGCCGAGGGCGCGGTCGAGCTTGGCCACGAGCTGGCCGACCACGGCGTCCTGGTAGCCGGCGGCGAGGTCCGCGCGCCGGCGCTCGAGCTCGGAGGGCTCCAGGTCGCGCACCGCGTAAAGGAGCGCAGTCTTCAAGCCGCTGAAGCTGAAGTCGAGGCCGGGATCGCGTGCCATCGCGACCGGCATCTCAAACGTTCCCTCGTCGCCGTCTTTCGCCAGGCGCTCGATAGCAGGGCCTCCGGGGTACCCCAGCCCGAGCAACCGCGCCCCTTTGTCGAGCGCCTCGCCGGCGGCGTCGTCAAGCGTTTCGCCGAGGACCTCGAAGCGAGAGTGCTCGCGCACCGCGGCCAGCAGGGTGTGGCCCCCGCTGGCGATCAGACATAGAAACGGCGGATCAAGCGGATCCGGCTCGAGGAAGTTGGCCGCGACGTGGCCGTGGAGGTGGTCGACTGCAACCAGCGGCTTGCGGGTGGCCGCGGCCAATGCCTTGGCGGTCGCAAGGCCGACCAGCAAGGCTCCGATCATCCCCGGCCCCTGCGTCACCGCGAGGGCGTCGACCTCCTGAAGGGACACGCCCGCCTGAAGCAGGGCGGCATCGACCACCGGGTTGACCAGCTCGATGTGATGTCGCGAGGCGACCTCGGGGACAACTCCTCCGTACTGCTCATGAATTCGGGCCTGCGAAGAGATCACGTTCGCGAGAATTTGCATGCCGTCGACGACGGCGGCGCAGGTGTCGTCACAGCTGGTCTCGATCGCGAGGATCACGCGCCGGGAACCGAGCTCGCCTCCAGCCACATGATCAACGCGTCCTCGCCGTTGTCGTGGTAATAGCCGCGACGATGGCCTGCTGCGCGAAAGCCAAGGCCCTCGTACATCTCGATAGCTCCGCGGTTGGAGGGCCGGACTTCGAGGGTGATCCTCGCCTCGGAGCCAAGCTCGGTGAACATGCGACCGAGGAGCGCAGTCGCGACGCCCTCGCGCCGGCGCTCCGGCGACACGGCGACGTTCATCAGGTGCCAGACATCCGCATAGCGCGAGCAGACGAGATAGCCGAGGAGCTGCCCACCTCTGCGCGCGGCCAGGCAGACGCCCGACGGCTTGGAGAGCTCGAGGACGAACATCGCCAGCGACCAGGGGGTCGTGAACGCGCGTCGTTCGATCGCGAGCACCGACGGAAGGTCGCTGTAGGCAAGGCGGGTGATCGCGACGTCACCGACGCGGGGTTCTTCAAGCCTGTTCATCTGCGACCTTCTGCTGCCTTGCCTGTTGCTCGCGCCAGAGCTCTGCGTCCGGGCGCCGCAGATACACCGGCGCCACCAGAGTCTCGCCATGCCCCTCGTCCGCCGCAAGCGCGCAGATCCGGCTTGCGCAGACGCGGTGGACAGGATCGGAGTCCGGCGGCACCAAGGCACCTGCGGCCTCGAGGATGTCGCGAAATCGTATCGAGCCGTCTCCCGCGGCCGGCGGCGGCTCGGGGAGCGCCGCCACCCGGCCCCCAAGCTCTTCCGGCGAGCTGACGAACGGCGGCCACAGCTCGCGCCCGTTCGTGGCGTAAAGGCCGGCAAAGACCTCGCCGCGGCGAGCGTCCAGCACTGCCAAGCGCAGCTTCGCGGGGTCGCCACTTCTCGCCTGCACGCCTGCGGCCAACGCGGCGAGGGTGCCGACGCCGGCCAGATCGCATCTGAGCGCCTGCGCGAGGCCCCGCGCCGTCGCGATGCCGACTCGCAGGCCGGTGAACGACCCGGGGCCCAGGCCAACGGCGATGCGGTCCACGCACCTCCAGCCCCCGAGAGAGTCCGCGGCTGCCTCGATGTCGGTCAGGAGCGCGTTGACGTGGACAGGGCGCCCGCCCGCCACTATTGGCTCACGGCGGCTTTCGAATGCGACGTCACAGTCCCTCGTCGCGGCCACGACTGTGTCGGCCGTCGACGTGTCGAAGCCGACGATCGCGGTCACGGTGAGACTCGGATGAGACCAGATCGATACTGACTCGGAAGGGTCTTGTGCATAGCCTCGGAATAGGATCGCTTAACCAAGCGGCGTTTGCCGCATCACTACCCAGAGGGGATCAAACCGTATGAATTACCGGAAATGGCTCACGGCGCTCGTCGCCGTTGTTGCACTCGCGCTCGTTGCCGGGTGCGGCTCGAGCAGCAGCACGACCTCGAGCACGAGCAGCTCGGGCTCGCTTGGGGGGACCGACACCACGGCCGGAACGGACACGACCGGATCGTCCTCGTCGAGTGATACGGCCGTTGCAGACTTCAAGAGCTCCTGTGACAACCTCGTGAATGGTCTCCCTTCGGCAGGTCAGTCAGCCGCTCAGTCGGGCTGCGACCAGGCTGCCCAAGCGCTGCAGCAGTGCGTGGACTCCGCGCCCAGCGACGCCGATGTCAAGACCTGCGACGACGCGGCCAAGCAGGCCGAGGTCACGCTCAAGCAGGCGGCAGCGGCCACGCCGTAGCGCCCGCCTAAGTCAATCTTGCGAGGGCATCCCTGCCGCCTTCGCAAACGAGAGGCGATCGGTTGCCGTTATGCGGCGCCGGTCGCCTCTCACGTTTTCGAGTTCGATCACCAGCGCGGGCTCTGCCGCCCAGTCCGCAGCCTTGGGCCACTCCACGAAGGCGATCGCGTCCTGGGTGAGGTAGTCGTCGAGCATGCCGGGGTCCTCGACTCCCAAGTCCCCGAGCCGGTAAAGGTCGAGGTGCGAGACGTCCACGCGACCGCGATGGCGGATCCCGATCGTGAACGTCGGTGAACGCACCGGCCCGGAAACTCCGAGCTCGCGGCACGCCCCCCGCACCAGCGTTGTCTTGCCGGCACCGAGATCCCCGCGAACGAGGACTACGTCGCCGGGCTGTAGTTCGCGGGCCAGCTCGGCCCCGATCTCCTCGGTCCGCGCGGGGGAGTTGCTTTCGAAGATGCGCCGCGTCAATCGAACAGCCCGAGCTGATCCGCCTCGGGCTCAGCCTCCGGCTCCCCCTGCATCGGCTCGGGGAGAAGGGCTGGCGGCGCCGGTTCATCGAGAAGGCGCTTGAGCGTCTCGAAGTCACCGCGGAGCGTGTCCACCATCGCCGGCGTCCGCAGCGCGGCCGCAGGATGCAGCAACGGGAAGATGAGCAGGGCCCGGCCCGCGATCGTGTGCGGTTGAGGCGTTCCCCGAACCCGGGTGATCCCAATCTGCGAGCCGGTCAGGAGCTTGGTTGCGAAGTTGCCCAGCGTGGCGATGACCCGTGGCCGGATCAGGTCGACCTGGCGCATGAGGTAGGGCTCACAGGCCTGGATCTCGTCGGGCTGGGGGTCACGGTTGCCCGGCGGGCGGGACTTCAGGACATTCGCGATGAAGACGTCGTCGCGCTTGAGGCCAATTTCCCGCAGGAGGTCGTTCAGCAGGCCGCCCGCGCGGCCGACGAAGGGAAGGCCCTGGCGGTCCTCCTCCGCGCCCGGCGCCTCGCCGACGAACATCAAATCGGCGTCGGCGTTGCCGGCACCGAAGACCACCTTCGTGCGCGTCTCCGCCAGCCGGCATCGGGTACACGCCGAGACGTCGCGGTAGAGCTCGACCAGCGCCTGGCGGCGCTCATCCGCGTCCACTCAGGAGCCTCCGGAGGGCGGCTTGGGGCGCGCCGCCCGTACCGCGGCGCCGAAAGCCTTCTTCGACCGCTCCTGGAGCCTCGCGTTGCGGCGCTCCTGCTTGCGCGCCTCGCGGGGAGTCTTCGCCAGCTGAGGCGGGGGCGCCGGCGATGAGAGAACCCGGCGCGCCTCGCCTTTGCCGCAGACCTCGCAGGTGATCGCCTCGGTGCCCGCCGCCACGAGGTCCTCGAAGCGCTCGCCGCAAGAGTCGCAGACGAACTCGTAGATGGGCACGAAGCGATGGTATCCGCGGAAGCCCCCGCTATCCTCCGAGAAGGCTGTGACCCCCTATGGGCATGGACCGTGGGCGTCTCGCCCAGAGCTTCTTCCACCACCACGCCGTCTGGTATCTCGATGAGGGAACTGGAACGGGATCTTCCCGACATGACCGGGCCTCTGGCCGACTTCGCATCGCTGCCGGCGTTCGCGATCGTTGGCGACGGCCGAGCGGGTTCGGCGCTTCACCGCGCCGCACAGCACGCCGGTCTCGAGGCCAAGGTCGCCGGCCGCTCCGGCGCCCAGAGAGCCTGCGAGTCCGCCGAGGTGGCGCTTCTGTGCGTGCCGGACTCCGAGATCGCGAACGCCGCCCTCGCCGCGGCCGACTCAGTGCCCCCGCTTCGCTTCATCGGCCACACGAGCGGCGCCGTGGGGCTCGGCGCACTCGCCCCGGCACTCGAGCGCGGCGCGAAGGCGTTCTGCCTCCACCCTCTTCAAACGCTCCCCGACGGGGACGCGGTTGTCTCGGGAGCAGCCTGCGCCGTAAGTGGCAGCGACGCCGAATCCCTGGCGCTCGCCGGGCGCTTCGCAAAGGTGCTCGGCATGACCCCGTTTGCCATCGACGAGGACCAGCGCGCCGCCTACCACGCGGCGGCCGCGATGGCGTCGAACTTCCTGGTGGCGCTCGAAGAATCCGCGAGCGCGCTGCTGGATGCTGCCGGCCTTGAGTCGCCGCGCGAGCTCCTCGGCCCACTCGTGCTGCGAAGCGCGGCCAACTGGTCGGAACGGGGCGGCGCTGCCCTCACGGGCCCGATCGCCAGAGGCGACGAGCAGACGGTGGAGCGCCACCGCGACGCCATCGCCAGCACGGCCCCGGAGCTCCTCACTCTCTACGACGCGCTCGCGGCCCGCACGCGGGAACTGGCCGAGGAGGCCGGGCGATGATCGTGGCCCGCTCGAAAGCAGAGCTGTCCGAAGTGTTGGCGCCGGCCCGCGCCGCTGGGCGGACCATCGGCCTGGTACCGACGATGGGCGCCCTTCACGATGGCCACCTGAGCCTGCTCAGGTCGGCGCGTGAGCACTCCGAGCTCGTGGTGATGAGCCTGTTCGTGAACCCCGCGCAGTTCGGCCCCGGCGAGGACCTCGCCGCCTACCCCCGTGACGAAGAGCGCGATCTCGAGCTGGCGGAGGCGAACGGCGTCGACGTCGTCTGGGCGCCCAGCGTCGACGAGGTCTATCCACCGGGTTTCGACACTGCGGTCGTCGTCGGTGAGGACCTCACCGGCGTCCTCTGCGGCGAGCCCCAGCAGCGGGGTCCCGATCACTTCCGCGGTGTCACGACGGTGGTCGTGAAGCTCTTCAACGTGGTGCGACCGACCATCGCGTTCTTCGGACAGAAGGACGCCCAGCAGGCGATCGTCATCCGGCGGATCGCGGCCGACCTCGATTTCGACGTCGAGATCGAGGTCGTCGCGACCGTTCGCGAAGACGACGGCCTTGCGATGAGCTCGCGAAACGCGTACCTGGGCCCGCAGGACCGCAAGAGCGCCGCCGCGCTCTCTCGCGCGCTCGCCGCGATCCGCCAGTCCGCGGAGGCCGGTGAGCGCGATACCCAGCGCGCGCTCGCCAAGGGCCGGGCCGAGCTGCTGGAGGCCGGCATCGAGGCCGAGTACCTGGAGGCGCGCGACGCGACGACGCTCGCCCCCGCACAGAGCTTCAACGGACGGCCGGTGCTTGTCGCCGTCGCCGCGCGAGTAGGACGAGCCCGCCTCATCGACAACACAGTGATCGGAGGCTAGAAACCGAATGCAACGCCACATGCTCAAGTCGAAGATCCATCGCGCCACGGTCACGGCGTGCGATCCGGACTACATCGGGAGCATCACCATCGATGCCGAGCTCATGCGCCAAGCCGACCTCATGCCCAACGAGCAGGTGCACGTATGGGACATCGAGAACGGGGCGCGGATGGTCACCTACGCGCTCGAGGGAGCGCCGGGCGAGATCCAAGTCAACGGCGCCGCCGCGCGGCTCGTCACCGAAGGGGACAGGGTCATCATCGCTTCCTACGCCGCATACGCGGCGGAGGACCTTGACGTTTACTCCCCCGTGGTCGTTCACGTCGACGAAGCGAACCGAACTACCGCTGTCGACTCCGACCCGGGCGTCCTCCTCTCATGAGCACCCGGCCCCCCGAAGGTCCGCGGTCCGACTTCGACCGCGCTCCGATAACAGTCCCGAAGCTCGCCGAGATGAAGAGGGCCGGCGAGCCGATCGTGATGGTCACGGCCTACGACTATCCCTCTGCGCTCGCCGTGGAGCGTGCGGGAGTCGACGTCGTCCTCGTCGGCGACACCGCGGCGATGGTCGTCCTGGGCTACGACGCGACCACGCCGGTCGGCATGGACGAGATGACGACGATGGCCGCGGCCGTGAAGCGTGGCCTGCACACGCCGCTTCTGATCGGCGACATGCCCTTCGGCTCCTACGAGCGCTCCAACGAGCACGCCATCGACAACGCGCAGCGCTACGTGCGCGAGGCCGGATGCTCAGCCGTAAAGCTCGAGCGCGGCGGCGCTTCGGTCGAACGTGCCCGGGCGATCGTGCGCTCGGGAATCCCGGTGATGGGCCATGTCGGGCTGACGCCCCAGACCGTGAACGCGTTCGGCGGCTTCAAGACTCAGGGCAAGACCGCGTCGAGCGCGGCAAGGGTGGCCGAGGAGGCGCTCGCCCTCCAGGCGGCCGGCTGCTTCGCGATCGTCTTCGAGGCGGTGCCGGCGGACATCACGGCGGCGCTGATGCCGCGGATGGAGGTCCCCGTCATCGGGATCGGCGCCGGGCCTGCGGCAGACGGTCAGGTGCTGGTCTTCCACGACCTGCTTGGGATCCACGAGGGACATGTGCCCAAGTTCGTCAAGCGCTACGCCGAGGTCGGCACGGCGATGTCCGACGGGGTTCGCGCCTACGCCGAGGACGTTCGCGCCCACCGCTTCCCGGCCTCAGAGCACACCTACTCGGTCGAGGCCGACCAGCTCGAGGAGTTCAAGCACTACCTCGAGCAGGACAGCCTCAGCTCAGCGCCAGTCTGGGACTGGTAGGAGAGCAGCTGCTCCCGCGTCCGGGGGCGTCGGGTCACGGCGCGTAACCGAGGAACTCCTTGCGGGTAGTTCTTGTGCATATCCGCACGAAATGGAAGCGTGCGGGCGTCGCGGAAAGCGAGGCAGTAATGGAGATGTTCAAGCGATTTGAGCCCTTGGCGCTCGTCCTGATGATCATCGGTGCCCTCAACTGGGGGATCGTCGGAATCACCGACGGCGGCACGAACGTGCTCTCCGACATCTTTGGAACGGGAACTCTGACGAACGTGATCTACGTGTTGGTCGGCGTCGGGGCACTGGTGTACCTGCCGAGGTTGATGGAAGCGTTCCACTTCGGCCAGGGACCGCACCCTCGAGGCGTCTAGCAAGAGCTTCGGGATCAGAACGAACGAGGGCCGGGCAACCGGCCCTCTTCGTTTGCGGCCTCAGCGGAGGAGCTCGCGAGCGCGGGCGGCCGCCGGGGCGATCTCGGGTTCGAGGCGATCGAGCAGCTCGCGCCAGCCCTGGTGCTCGGCGACGACCGCTCGCAGGAGCTGGGCTCCCCCCTCCTCGTCCCCTCCCTGGATCATGCCGAGGCTTGCCCAGAAGCGGAGCTCGGCGTTGTCGGGCGCGAGCTCGAGCGCCCGCCGTCCAGCGTCCGCGGCCTCGTCGAAGCGCCCGGCGCTCGTTGCGTCGTCGGACGCGCTCGCATGCTCGTAGGCCTCGCTCAGGTGGAGCAAGCGACCGAGCTCGTCAAGGGGCTCGGGGTGATCCTCGACACGCAGCTCCACCGTGCGCTGCCAGGGCTCTCCGGAAGCTGGGACCACCAGGACTGCCGCGGATTGGCGGCCGCGAACGTCTCCCCCGGCCTGTTCGCCGGCGCATAACGCTGCATAGAGACGGCGCGCGAGCGAGCCGTCGGAGGATTCGTACGCCCGCGCCATCGCCGGCCAGACCCCCGCTGAGGACATCATGTTCGCCTGGACGCTGTAGCTCTCGCCCTGGAGGTCGCCCGCGAAGTCGATACAGCCGGCGCCGGTGTGGGCGTCGACGATCCCCGCCGCATCCAGGACCGCCACCTGACGGACGCGCGCGGCCTGGTCGGCAGCGACCTCCGCCTCGAGGGCGGCGCCCGCGTCGGCGCCGGCCGCGAGCCTGTCGAGCAGGCGCGGGCCGTACGCGGGCTCGGCAATCGACTGCGTTGCGACCGCTCCCACGCCGGGACGCGCCCAGGTCACGACCGAGCCAACAGAGAACCAATGCGACTGCACCGCGACTCCCAGCTCGCCGGTCGCCGGATCACGCGCGACGATGGAATAGGTCACGGGCCGACGGGGACGTTGGAGCGGATCGAGGCGATCCGCCAGGTGTTTCCGGCCAGGAGAAGACCGATCCGCAGGGTCTCGCCGTTGCTTGGACCTCCCGATGGGATGGCGAGGACATTTGCGGTGTGAAGCCCCGAGTCGACTCCCTTGATCTGCACCGAGTCCGCAGCTCCCCCCGAGCCGATCGCGCCTTCGCAGCCCGACTGGCCACCGTAGGCGCGATCCCGGGCCTGCGGCGTGTACGCCGAGCAGGCGAGCTTCGGGTCGGAAGTTGTCAGCGCTGCCCGCACAAAGTCCGCCGGAGAGCCCGGCAGCTGGGCGTGGCTCTGGTTGCGGTTGATCTCGTGCGGGGACTCGGAGCGCGCGGATGTGCTAGTCGAGACAGGCGGCGGGGTCACGACGGGAGCGCTCCCGCTCGTGGCTCCACTGCCGCCGCACCCGGCCACAAGCACAATTACCGGGATCCCCGCGACCGCCCTACGCATCGCCGTCCCACCACTTGATCTCCCGGATCACCTTCGCCGGCGCTCCCGCAGCGATGACGCCCGGAGGCAGGCTCTGGGTTACGACCGAGTTGGCTCCGATCACGCAGCGCTCGCCGATCTCGACGCCTCCGGTGACGACGCAGTTGGCGCCGAACCAGCAGTTGGCGCCGATTTTCACCGGGCCGCGGGCGACGAAGCCCTGCTCGGTGATCGGCTTGGAGCGGTCGTCGTAGCGGTGGTCGGAGTCGCCGACGAAGCATCCGTTGGCGAGCATCGTGTGGTCGCCGATCTCGACCAGCTCCATCGCCGCGATCATGACGTTGCGGTTCAGGTAGCAGCCGCGGCCGATCGTGATCCGCGCGTCCGGCGCGAGCGTCAGCCAGCAGCCGGGCTCGAAATGAGCCCCCTCCCCCACCACCAGACGCTCGGAGTCGAGCGCCTCGATCACCTCCCCCTCGATCGGGTGGCGTACGTAGGCGCCGGCGCGGATCATGTGCTGGTCGATCCTCGCCATGCCCTCGGGCGTGTGGGTGCGCTCGTACCAGACGCGCTTCGCCTGCCAGAGCTGTTGCTTGCTGCTTTCTGCTTGCTCGTCCGCCACTCCCGCAGCTTCCCAGACCAGGCCTTGCGACCGAATCGAGACCAAGGCGATGCTGACAGCGGCCGCCACCACTACTAAGTTGTCGGCTCACCAACCAAGGAAGGGGCCGTCATGGCGCTGTTTCAGGCGAACTCGATGTCCGCAGCCGACGCCCCTTCATCCGTGGGAACCACCCGGATTCCTCTCCACTAGCGGGCGTTTTCATACTACATCGGGAGCCTGGTCCCTCCGGCGAATATAAAAACAGTGGTTCTGTTAGGCCGCGACCGCCTGGCGACGCCGTGGCCCGTGGGTGCGCTTGACGGTTGGCTCGAGCAGGTCGGCGAGGAACCTGCCCGTATACGAGGAGGGCTCGGCCGCGACCTGCTCGGGCGTACCGGCGGCGACGAGCTCGCCGCCGGCGTCGCCCCCTTCGGGGCCGAGGTCGATCAGCCAATCCGCCGTCTTGATCACGTCGAGGTTGTGCTCGATCACGACCACGGTGTTGCCGGCGTCGACCAAGCGCGAGAGCACGTCGAGCAGCCGCTCCACGTCGGCAAAGTGAAGGCCCGTGGTGGGCTCGTCGAGGATGTACAGCGTGTCGCCGGTCGCGATCTTCGAGAGCTCGGTCGCGAGCTTCACCCGCTGCGCCTCGCCCCCCGAAAGCGTGGTGGCGGGCTGGCCCAGGCGAATGTAGTCGAGTCCCACGTCGCGCAGGGTCCGCAGCCTGCGGTCGATCTTGGGGATTTTGGCGAAGAAGTCGACGGCCTCCTCCACCGACATCTCGAGCACGTCGGCGATCGACTTGCCCTTGAAGCGGATCTCCAGCGTCTCGCGGTTGTAGCGGCGCCCGTGGCACTGCTCGCACGGCACATAGACGTCAGGTAGGAAGTGCATCTCGATCTTGATTTGCCCGTCACCCCGGCACACCTCGCAGCGCCCGCCCTTGACGTTGAAGCTGAATCTGCCCGGCTTGTAGCCGCGAGCGCGCGCCTCGCGCGTCTGCGAGAACAGCTGGCGGATGTGGTCGAAGACTCCGGTGTAGGTCGCGGGGTTGGATCGCGGCGTTCGCCCGATCGGCGACTGGTCGATCGAGATGATCTTGTCGATCGCATCGAGGCCGTCGATCCGGTCGTGGCCGCCGGGCCGAAGGCGCGCGCGGTGCAGGCGATTCGCGACCGAGCGGTAGAGGATCTCGTTGACGAGCGTTGACTTGCCCGAGCCGGACACGCCGGTGACGCACGTGAAGACGCCCAGCGGGAACTCGACGTCGAGGCCCTTGAGGTTGTGCTCGCGCGCGCCCCGTACCGTGACCTCGCCGGTCGCGAGGCGCCGCTCGGGAGGGACCGGGATCCCGCGAGACCCACTCAGGTACTGACCGGTGATCGAAAGCGGGTCGGCCTCGATCTCGCGTGGCGTTCCCTCCGAGATCACCTCTCCCCCGTGCTCCCCCGCTCCGGGACCGAGGTCGACGACGTGGTCAGCGGCGCGGATCGTCCCCTCGTCGTGCTCGACCACGATCACTGTGTTGCCCACGTCGCGCAGGCGCTCGAGCGTGCCGATGAGCTTCTCGTTGTCGCGCTGGTGCAGGCCGATCGAGGGCTCGTCGAGGATGTAGAGCACACCGACGAGGCTCGAGCCGATCTGGGTGGCGAGCCGAATCCGTTGCGCCTCGCCGCCGGAGAGCGTCGTCGCCGTGCGCTCCAGCGAGAGGTAGCCGATCCCCACCGAGTCGAGAAAGCGTAGGCGCTCCGAGATCTCCCTGACCACCAGGCGGGCGATCGCGCGCTCGGTTTCAGTGAGCTCGAGCTCGGAGATCCAGCTCAGGGCTGACTGCGCTGAGAGCGTCGTGTATTCGTGGATGTTGAGGCCGCCCAGCCGGACCGCGAGGCTCTCGGGCCTCAGGCGGGCGCCGCCGCAGGCGGGACAGGGCTGCAGCGCCATCAGGTCCTCGATCCGCTCGCGCGTGCGCTCGGAATCGGTGTTCTCGTAGCGGCGCTGAAGGCTGGAGAGCATGCCTTCGAAGCGAACCGTATAGACGCGACGGCGGCCGAAGCGGTTGCGGTAGGAGATCGTGTGCTTGTCCTCTCCGGTGCCCTCGAGGAGAAGCTCGCGGTCTGACTGGGAGAGCCGGCTCCAGGGCTTGTCGGGGTCGATTCCATTTGCCTCGGCGACGGCCTCGAGCAAACGCCGGTGGTACATCGAGGCCGCCTTCGTGAACGGCTCCAGCGCACCCTGGGAAATCGAGAGCGTCGGATCGGGAACGATCAACTCCGGATCGATGACTCGCTGGAAGCCGAGGCCGTGACAACGCTCGCACGCCCCGTGCGGCGAGTTGAACGAGAAGATCCGCGGCTCGAGCTCCGGCATCGACGCGCCGCAGTGAAGACAGGCGAACTTCTCACTGAAGGTGAGCACAGTCCCGCGCTTGCCCTGGCTGGGCCCGGCGAGGACCTGCTGACCCGAGTCGTCAGCCATTCCGTCGAGCATCTCCACCTCGACGATCCCCGAGGCCAGTTGCGAGGCCGCCTCGAGCGACTCCGACAGGCGCTTGCGGATGCCCTCCTTCATCACGAGGCGGTCGACAACGATCGAGATGTCGTGCTTGAACTTCTTGTCGAGGACGATCTCCTCGTCGAGGCGGCGCAGCTCGCCGTCGATCACCGCCCGCGCATACCCCTGGCTTCGCATCTCGGCCAGCATCCGGCCGTACTCCCCCTTGCGCCCGCGAACCACCGGAGCGAGAACCATGAACCGGGTGTCCTCCTCCAATGTCTGAACCCGGTCGGCGATCTGCTCGAGCGACTGCCCCTCGATCGGCTCACCGCAGTTCGCGCAGTACGGCTTGCCCACCCGCGCCCACAGGAGGCGCAGATAGTCGTAGATCTCCGTGACCGTGCCCACCGTGGAACGCGGGTTGCGTGAGGTGGTCTTCTGGTCGATAGAGATCGCGGGCGACAGGCCGTCGATCGAGTCGACATCCGGCTTCTCCATCTGCCCGAGGAACTGCCGCGCGTAGGAGGACAGGGACTCCACGTAGCGGCGCTGGCCCTCGGCGTAGATCGTGTCGAACGCGAGGCTCGACTTGCCCGAGCCGGACAGACCGGTCACGACGACGAGGGCGTCGCGCGGCAGGGTGACGTCGATGCCCTTGAGGTTGTGGGCACGGGCCCCTGCGATGACGATTTGATCGGTTCCGGACATCCCCCAGGGATTTTACGGATCGAACAGGCGTTCCCGAAGGGCCTAAACCGCGAGCCAGGTGCGGCGGGACCCTGCCGCGATCATCCAGCCGGCGAGGGTCGCCACCGCGGCGAGCACGAAGCCCAGTCGCGCATGGCCTCCGCCCACGACGATGCCTCCGACCGCGGTTCCGGCCGCCACTCCGGTTATCAGTGACGTCAGGATCCAGGACGAGGCCTCGGTTCCGGTTCCGGCGGGAGCGATCTCGTCGACCAACGCGTAGACGGCCGCGGCTGAAGGGGCGAAGGCGAACCCGCTCAGGGCCATCAGCGGGAAGAGCCAGCCGATCGATTCCGCAAGGGCGAGCGGCGCGAACCCCGCGGCCAGCGCCAGGCAGGTCCGCGGAAAGCGCTCCGCCGCACTACTCTCGCGATGGCGGGATCCGTACCAGAGGCCTCCCGCCATGCTCGCGGCGGCCTGCACTGCGATGAGCGCGCCTGAAGTGCTCGGCGAGCCGTGCTGGGTCGCGAACGCGGTCGTCGACAGCTCCATCGCCCCGATAGCCGCGCCGATTGTCAATTCCACCGCCAGCAGACCGAGCATCGCCCGGTTGGTGACGGCCCCCAGCCAGCCGTGGTCACTCGAGGTTCCGCGCCACGCTCGCGAGGCGCGAGACGATGCGTAGATCGCGGTCCCCGTGCCGGCAAATACCGCGCTCACGACCACAGCTGCGGCCGGAGAGGCCGCGGAGATGACCAGCGCAGTCACCAGCGGACCGACGATGAACGCGGTTTCCACCAGCACGGCGTCGAGCGCGAACGCCGTCTGAAGCAGCTTCTCGTCGTTGACGATGCTGGACCAAAGCGTCCGCATGCAGGGCGAAAGCGGCGGGATAAAGGTCCCGATCACCGCGGCGATGAGGCAGAGGACGACGGGTGAGGATCCGGACTTCGCCGCCACCACGAGAACTGCGAGGGCGATCGGGTTGAGCAACCCGCAGGGCACCAGGATGGTGGTTTGCCCGAAGCGGTCGACCAGCCGGCCCAGGATCGGCAATGTGATGGCCGCGGCTATGGACATCGCGGCGTCCACCGCGCCGGCGATCGCGAACGAGCCGGTCTCCCCTCTCACCATGAGGATCACCGCAAGCGACGCGGCAGCAAGCGGCAGCCGCCCGATCACGACGCCCACAAGGGGCTGGCGGACCGCACGGATGGCGAGAAGCTTTAGATACGGCGAGGACTGCATGGAGCGCGAGGATAGGCTCCGCCCGTGAGCGGCTCGCCCCGGTGATGGCAACCTGGTCGAGTTCCCTGATCGCAGGAAATGCCTGAGTACACCGCGGGCGCTCGGGCAGGCGGCCCGCGCCGGCACGGTCCACCTCGGCGAATGTTGCCTCGGCCCTGTAGCTGTGAGAAGGTAATCGCGTGGCGACTCTCTTCCTGGTCGGGGGCACCGGCTTCATCGGCAGCGCCGTGGTGGGCGAGGCGCTCGAGCATGGCTTTGACGTACGCGCGCTTGCCCGCTCCGAGACAGCGGCCTCGACGCTGCGTTCGGCCGGCGCGCAGCCCGTTCGCGGCAACGCGAAGGAGCCTGACTGGATCGAGGAGGCACGCGGCGCTGATGTCCTGATCGACCTGGTTCAGCCCCCGTTGCCGAAGCGAATGAGCCGGAGGGCAATGCGCGGCGTCGCTGAGGAGCGCGCGGCGACCGCCGCTGCGGAGCTCGCCGCGCTGGAACGCCTACCCGCGAACGAACGGCCACTGTACTTCTCGATCAGCGGGGCCGATGACCTCGAGCCGGACGGCGGCGGGGTGATCAGCCACGAGTCGAGGCTCCGCTCGGGCGAGGCGGGCTTCGCGATCATCGGCGTGCCCGTGCGCAGGCTCGTCGAGGCCTCCGGCGTCGAGGCCACCTTCGTCCACTTCGGGGTCATGGTCTACGGCCCCGGCAAGGGCTTTGCCGACTTTTACGTCAAGGGCCTCCGCAAGGGGCGGGCGGCCGTCGTCGGCTCCGGCGAGAACAGGCTTCCGCTCACGCACGTGAGCGACGCGGCGCGCGCGCTGGTCCATCTGGCGGGGCTGCCTCGCGGCGAGCTGGTGGGGCGCACCTTCCTGGCCGCGGACGGGTCGGACACCACCCAGGGCCAGCTGCTCGACCAGACGGCCGAGCTCATGGGCGCGAAACGCCCCCGGCGCGTGCCCGCGGCGATCGCGGGACTGGTCGGCGGGCCGGTAGCGGTCGAGGCGATGACCTTCGACGCACACGCCGACAACGCGGCTCTGCTCGCGAGCGGCTTCGAGTTCCGCTATCCGTCGCCGCGCGAGGGCCTCCCGCCGACCCTCGAGGAGTTGGGCGAGCTCGGACCCAGTGGCTGACTGGGTCGCGAAGTGTTACGAACTCGTAATGTTGTGATACGGTAGCGTCGATGACGGCCACCCCGCGAGCGATGCCGGTGAACACCATCAACCACGTCAGCGTTCGGGCGCTCGACCTCGAGAAATCGGTCGCGTTCTACATCGATCTGCTGGGGCCCGAAAACTGCGAGCCAATCCCAACCCCGGACTTCGGCTTCCCCGTGCCGGTCCAATGGCTTCGGATCGGCGATCGGGAGATTCACATCTTTCAGCTCGAGATCCCGGCGCCGGCGCGCCAGCACCACTTCGGCATCAGCGCCCGCTCGGCGGAGCAGTTCGAGCGCATCTACTCGATGGCCAGGGAGCGGGGCATCCTCGACTCGGAATCGTTTGGCCACCACGTCTACGAGATGCCCGGGGGGTGCGCCCAGCTCTACGTGATCGACCCCGCCGGCAACCTGGTGGAGATCGATTGGCCCGAGGCCGCGGAGATCGACGAGCAGGTGGTGCCGGACATGCTGCGGATCGCCGATCGCGGGCCGCAGTCGGACGAGAGCCTTCGCTCGTCGCTGTTCCTCGAGAAGCTCAGCTCGCGCGGCTGGAAGGCATCGGGGGAGCTCTCCTCGACGGTCGGCCGGGAGGGCGGATGAGCGCTGACGTGCTAACCGAGCGTGGGCTGACAGGCCTGGTGGCGCCCGAGCGCGTCCACGAGCTGGTCGAGCGGATCCCGGCCGAGGTGATCGAGCGCCTGCGCGGAATCCAGGACCTATCGGCGACGGTGTCGGACGTTCTCGACGGCCTGGGCGTCGAGGGAGCGGTGGGCGCCAGCGAGCTTCGGCCGACGATCCCCGACGCGAGGATCGTCGGAACGGCGGTGACCGTCAGGAAGGTCCCGCAGCGGCGAGCCGCGAGCGGCGATGCGGCTGCCGGTGAGGCGGACATGGGGGAGATCGAGGGCGCCAATCAAGCCACGGCCGGCGACGTCCTGGTTATCGAGGGCCTGGCGGGGATCTCGGCGATGGGCGGTCTGATGTCGACGATGGCCCAGCGGCAGGGCGCGACGGGCGCCGTGATCGACGGTGGCTTTCGCGATGTCTCGCACGCGCGCGAGATCGGCTTTCCGGTGTGGTCCGCGGACGTCACCCCGGTGACTGGCAAGTGGCGAAGCGTGGTGGCGGAGGTGAACGGCGCGGTGACGATCAAGGGCTGCACGGTGAGCGCCGGCGACCTCGTCGTCGCCGATGAGACCGGCGTCTGCTTCGTTCCGGCCGCCCAGGCAGCGGAGGTGGCAGCGCGGGTGGCAGAGGTAGCGGATGCGGAGGAGCTCTACCGGGCCGCGCTCGCCGGCGATCAGCCGCTGGACGAGTTGATCCGCTCTCACCGGGCCGCCGGCGAGTGAGCGCGACGCTCCTCACGGGGGCCACCGGAACCGTCGGGTCCGCGATCGCCGAGCGGCTCGCCGAGCGCGGCGAGCACGTGCGAGCGCTGGCCCGCTCGCCGCAGCGCGCCCGCGACCTGCTGTCCGAGCGGATCGAGGTGGTGGGCGGCGACGTCACCGACGCCGGCTCGGTGCGCGCGGCCATCGACGGATGCGCGTGCGTCTTCCACACGGCGGGTCTGCCCGAGCAGTGGCGGCGCGACCAGGCCGACTTCACGCGTGCAAACGTCGAGGGCACGGCCAACCTCGTCGAGGCCGCGTTACAGGCCGGCGTGGAGCGCTTCATCTACACGAGCACCATCGACGTCCTCGCGTCGGAGCCGGACGTCGAGTTCGACGAGTCGGTGATCGACCCGGAGCCGCGGCCGACCCACTACGAGCGCTCCAAGCAGGAGGCAGACAGGATCGTCACCGCCGCGATCGATCGCGGCCTGCCGGCGGTGATGCTCCACCCCTCCGGGGTTTACGGACCGGCCCCGGTCCTCTCTCCGGGCATGAACGAGCTGCTTGCGCAGCTCGCCGACGGCAAGATCCCGATGCTCTTGCCGGGCGGCATGCCGGTGGTCCACACCGCCGACGTCGCCGAGGGGCATCTGCGTGCCGCGCAGAGCGCCCCAATTGGCGCCCGCTACATCCTTTCCGAGAGCTACCACTCCCTCGTCGGGGTGGCCCAGGCGGTCAAGGCCGCAGAGCCGCGGGCGAAGGTGCCTCCGGTGATGCCGCTCGGGATCGCCCGCGGGGTGTCGGCACTCGGCGAGCGGGTAGCGCGGCTGACCGGTCGCCCGCCGCTCATTCCACGCGGCGCGCTGCACTTCCTGGAGTCACACGCGCATCCGAACGCGACGCGGGCGCGAACCGAGCTCGACTGGGACCCGATCGACTTCACGACCGGACTCGAGCAGACGCTCGAGCACTTTCGCCGGGAGGGCTGGATCCGGGCATGAGCACGGTGACGACGGTCGAGCCGCCGCCGGTCGACGGCATTCCCGTGCGCGGCTGGGCGGGCCTCGCGCGGGCACGGGTGGCCCACCTGGCTCGACCGCGAAGCGAGGAGGAGGTGAGCGACGCCCGCGCGCGCGGGCTCGGGATCTCGCTGCGCGGCTGCGGCCACGCTTCGGGTGGGCAGTCGTTCGCCGAGGGCGCCGCGATGATCGACGTGCGCGGGCTCGACCGGATACTCGAGCTCGATCCCGGCGCCAGGACCGTCCGCGTCCAGTCCGGGGCGACGCTGGCCGCGCTCACCCGCGCCCTCGAGGCCGTCGGCCTCGGGCTGCCCACCAAGCAGGAGTTCGACACGTTCACCGTGGGCGGCTCGCTTGCCGCGAACGCCCACGGCAAGTCGATCGACCGCGGGCCGATGATCGGCGCGGTCCGCTCGCTTCGGTTGATGGGAGCCGACGGCGAGATCGTGGCGGCCTCGCGTGAGCGAGGCGGCGACCTCCTGCGCGCGGCGGTGGGCGGCTACGGCCTGCTCGGCGTGATCGTCGACGCGACGCTGGAGTTGGTGGAGGATCGTCCGGTGACCAACAGCGAGCGTGTCTTCGCGAACGCCGGGTCGCTCGTCGCGCGCTACGTGGAGCGGGTCGGCGCCGACCGGGAGCGGACGCCGCTCTGCTACGGCTTTCTCGACGGCGAATGCCGATGGGGGTTCTACGTGGCCTACACCTACGTGGCCGATGGCCGCACGCGTACCCTCGGGGAGCTGAAGCGCCACGAGCCGCCGCCCGCCGCCTTCAACGCCCTGGTTCGCCCTACAGCGACGATCGGCGCTGGTGCGGCGCGCGACGCTGCGCGGGATGTGGCTCAGCACACGGGCGCGAGAGGTGACGCTCAGAAGCCGGCGCCTGCTGCTCTGGGACGAGCCGCCGAAGGCGCTGGAGCAGACGCTCCTGCAGAAGTTCATCGTGCCGGCACGCGCCTTCGGCAGCTTCCTCGCTCGCGCAGGAGAAGTGCTTCGGCGCCACCGCGACGAGCTCCCGCAGTTCCCGCCCCACTTCCGTTTCGTTCCGGGGGGCGACGACGCGATGCTGCCCCTCGCGCCCACGGACTCGATCTGCCTGATCCTCTGCCACCTCGCCACACCGGAGTCCGCGGAGTGGCGCCGGGCGTTCGAGAGGGGCACCGCGGAGCTGCTCGACGCTTGCCTCGCCGAGGGCGGACGCCACTACCTCACCTTCGACACCGTCGCCACGCGCGAGCAGCTGATCCGGGCCTATCCGCGCTGGGAGGAGTTCGTGGCGCTCAAGCGCCTCCGCGACCCCGAGGAGCTCTTTACGAGCTCGTTCTACGAGAGGTATAGATGAGAGAAGACGAGCAGGTCCCCGCCTGGATCCCACGGATGTTCCGGGCAGCAAGCGTGATCAATTTCACCCTTCCGTCGCCGTCGCTGATCGCGCCGCGCCGCACCGCGGAGCTCTTCGGCTCCAAGCCGCCTGAGCCGGCGTTTCCCCTCCAGGCCTGGTCCGGAATGGCCGTGATGTTTGGGTTCATGTTCCAGGAAATCGCCGCCGATCCGATCGGCAACCGCGCGATGGTTCGCTATGCCTGGGCCGAGAAGCTCGTATCGGGGCTCGCCACCGCCGTGGGCTATGCCCGCCGCGAGGCGCCCCTGTCGACGATGATCACGATCGCCGCCGTCGACTGGGCGCCGATTCTGCCGTTCATGTACGCCAAGAGGCGGCTGGACGAGATCGCGCGGGCGAGATCGGAAGGGCCGGCTCAGCCGGCGGACTGATCCTCGGCGCCGTTGGACTCGGGGGCCGGAAGCCGCTCGAGGGCCCTGAGGATCAGCTTCCGCTCGCGCTCGCCGAGCGGTGCGAGCGCCTGGTCGATGAGGCGTCGGTAGAAGTCAAGCTCGCGCCTGAAAAGGATGCTTCCCTTGCGGGTCAGGGCAAGGACCGTCGCGCGGCGATCGGACGCGTGCGGTCGCCGCGCGAGATAACCTTGCTGCTCGAGCCGGTCGGCAAGACCCGTCATCGTGGACGGCGAGATTCCGAGCCGCTGACCGACGGCGATGATCGTCAGGGGCCGCTTGGAGAGCCCGAGCACCTGCACGACCCGCCGCGTCCGCAGGTCGAGCTCCATCGTCGGGCGCCCGACGCTGGCGGCGTCCATAAAGTGCAGCAGCCGCATAAGCGCGGCTGATTCACCCTCGCCCGCGATCAGCCCGTCCGCGGGTAAGCCTTCACGATCTCGCGCGCGTGCCACACGGAAAGTATTGCGGATCCGTAACGAGTGGCAAGGCGCTTGACGCGGGGCGCTATGACAACAGGCCGGCTGTCAGGCCGGCCCGCCTTGAGGCGCCGCGTCGGCGACGCCATCGCGCGCGAGGATAGGCTCCGCGCCGTGAGCCACGCGCCCGCGGTGACAGGCATCTCCGAGCTGGTGCTCGAAGTTGCCGACCTCGAAGCGTCGCGCCACTTCTACCGGGACGCGCTTGGGCTCGAGGAAACGCTCCGCGGCGAAAGCCGTGAGGGGCGCTACTGGTATCTGGTCGGCGACAGCGCCCGTCTGGGCCTATGGTCGCCCCAGGTGGGCCTGGCCGGCGGTCGCGGCGGAACTCACGTCCACTTCGCTTTCAGCGTCGCCGACGCGGAGGTCGACCGGATCCGGGCTCGGCTCGCCGAGCGCGGCGTCGAGACTGAAGGACCGATGCAACTCGGCTCCGGACGCGGGCTCTACGTCACCGACCCCGACGGCAACGTCGTCGAGTTCTGGTCGCAGGACATGGAGGAGTACGCCGCCGCCGCGCGCGCCGCCGGCTAGTTACTTGCCGGCCCTCGCATAGACGTCTTCGAGAAGTCCGTCGAGGTCGGGCACCGTGTAGGCAGCAGCCAACTGGGTCCAGGCTTCGGCGCGGGAAACCCCGTCCAGAGCCAGCTTGAGCGCGACCATCCGTGCCGCTTGGGAGTCGTCCGCACCGCTCGCGGATGGCGCCGCAGGCTCCGCATGCTCCGGCGCAGGCTCCGGCTCGGGTGAAGCGGGGACGGGATCAGGCACAGCAGCGGCTGTCTCGCGAGCTTCCTCCGGCGCGGGAACGGGGACGGGGGCGGCCGCCGGGGGCGCAGGCGCGGGTGCGCCGCCGCCGCTCACTCCAAGCCTGCCGCCCAGCTCCTCGAATGCTGCACGGGCACGCTCGATCCGCTCGCGCGCCTCGCCCTCGGCGCGCTCGCGAATCTCGGCGGCCTCGGCCTCGGCGGCGGCGACGATCTCCGCTGCCTGCTTCTGGGCCTCCGCGACGACGGCGCGGACGGAGTCTGCCGCCTGCTTGGCGAGGTCTTCAACGCTCATGTGCCGAGCTTACTCAGGCGGTCTAAACCTGGCCTCAGGCCTTCATGCTTTCGAAATCACGGCGGAGCTCCTTGAGCTCGTCGCGGATGCGGGCCGCTTCCTCGAAGCGCAGGTCCTCGGCGGCGGCCAGCATCTCCTCCTCGAGCTCCACGATCAGCTTCGCGAGCTCGTCGGGGCCCTTGATCGGCTCGCCGTCGCCGCGGCTGAGGGCCCGGCGGCGGCGTGACGGCGTGGTCCGCGACTCCATGGCCAGGAACTCCGAGATCTCGGAGATGCCCTTCCGCACCGTTTCGGGCGTGATGCCGTGCTCGAGGTTGTAAGCGACCTGGATCTCGCGTCGGCGATCGGTCTCGCTGATCGCCGTACGCATCGCGGCCGTCTCGCGATCGGCGTACATGAGCACCCGCCCGCGAACGTTTCGCGCCGCCCGTCCGATGGTCTGGATGAGGCTCGTCTGGCCGCGGAGAAAGCCCTCCTTGTCGGCGTCGAGGATCGCGACCAGCGACACCTCGGGGAGGTCAAGCCCCTCCCGCAGGAGGTTGACGCCGACGAGCACGTCGTACTCGCCGAGGCGCAGGTCGCGGATGATCTGGATCCGCTCCAGGGTGTCGACCTCCGAGTGCAGGTAGCGGACGCGGAAGCCGTGCTCGAGGAGGTAGCCCGTGAGGTCCTCGGCCATCTTCTTGGTCAGCGTCGTCACCAAGACCCGCTCACCGATCTCGGAGCGCTTTCGCACCTCCTCCATCAGGTCGTCGATCTGATTGCGAGTCGCGCGGACTTCGACTTCCGGATCGACGATGCCGGTGGGCCGGACGATCTGCTCGACGATCCGCTTCGCCGAGCGGCGCTCGAACTCGCCAGGGGTTGCCGAGACCATCACCACCTGGCCCACGCGGTCGAGGAACTCGTCGAATCGAAGCGGCCGGTTGTCCAGAGCCGATGGGAGCCGGAAGCCGAAATCGACGAGGGTCTGCTTGCGCGAGCGGTCACCCTCGTACATCCCGCCGATCTGGGGGATCGTCTGGTGCGACTCGTCGACGAAGACCACGAAGTCGTCGGGGAAGTAGTCGATGAGGGTGTGCGGAGGGGATCCCGGCGGGCGGTTGTCGAGGATGCGCGAGTAGTTCTCGATACCTGACGTGAAGCCGACCTCCTTCATCATCTCGATGTCGTACTCGGTGCGCTGGCGGAGGCGATGGGCCTCGAGCTCCTTGCCCTGGGACTCGAACAGCTCCAGCTGCACGGCCAGCTCGAGCCGGATCTCCTCGATGGCGCGCTCGATCGTCTCCTCCTTTGTGACGTAGTGGGTCGCGGGCCAGACCGCGACGTGGTCGATCTCGTCGATGACCTCGCCCGTCAGCGGGTCGAAATGCTGGATCGACTCGATCTCGTCGCCGAAGAGAGCAATCCGGAACGCCGTCTCGGCGTAGGCCGGATAGACCTCGAGGATCTCCCCTTTCGCACGGAATGTGCCGCGTGTCAGCGCGGTGTCGTTGCGCTGATACTGCATCCCCACGAGCTTGCGGAAGGTCTCGTGGCGGTCGATCCACTCGCCGACCTTGAACAGCTGCATCTGCTCGCGATAGAGCTCGGGCGAGCCGATGCCGTAGATGCACGAGACCGACGCGACGATCACCACGTCACGGCGGGCCAGGAGCGCGGCCGTGGCGGAGTGGCGCAGCCGATCGATCTCGTCGTTGATCGAGCTGTCCTTTTCGATGTAGAGGTCCTGGGCCGGCACGTAGGCCTCGGGCTGGTAGTAGTCGTAGTAGGAGACGAAGTACTCGACCGCGTTCTCGGCGAAGAACTCGCGGAACTCGTTACACAGCTGGGCGGCGAGGGTCTTGTTATGGGCGATGACGAGCGCCGGCCTGCCGAGCTCCGCGATCGTCCCCGCCATCGTGAACGTCTTCCCGGTGCCGGTCGCCCCGAGCAGAGTGATGAATCTCTCCCCCGCCCTGACTCCGTCTGAGATGCTCGCGATCGCCTGCGGCTGATCGGCCGTGGGCGTGTAGGCGGGGTTGAGCTTGAAGTCGGTCACGGAGCGACGATCCAGTGTAGGAGGCGGGTCCGGCGGCCCGGCGGGTTTGCGGATCCGCCGCGTCAGCCTTCTCGCCGGCGATCGCGCGACCGAACGCCACCCGGGCGACTCCCGCCGCCACGAGCGCGGCCGACCCGGCCATGACCAAGCCTGCCCGCGGGTCCACCGCCTCCGCCAGCCACCCCGCGATCGGGGCGCCGATCGGCGTCGATCCCAGGAAGACCACCGAGTAGAGGGCCATCACCCGGCCTCGCATCGCCGGTTCGACCGCGAGCTGAAGATAGGAGTTGATACTGGCCGCGAAGGTCACGGTCGAAACCCCCAGCGGGATCAGGATCACGACCTCAACCGGCAGGCTTGGCGCGGCGGCCGCAAGAAGCCCCAGCGTGCCGAAGGCCGCTGCGGATCCGGCGATGATCCGCTCGTTCGCACGACCCCTCGCGCCGTTGATGAGAGCGCCCGCTACCGATCCCACTGCCATCGCGCTCAGCAGAAGCGCGTAAGTGGACGCGTCGCCGCCGAAGGTGAAGCGGGCAATCAGCGGCAGCACCACCTGGAAGTTGAATCCGAGCGTGCCCACGATCGCCATGAGCGCCAGAGGCACGAAAAGCTCTCGCGTTCGGAACACGTAGCGCAGGCCCTCGCGGACAGCCCCTGGCTGTGCCTGGACGCGCTCCGGTACCCGCAGCTCTTCCGGCGCCATCCCGCCGAGCGCCACCAGCATCGCCACAAAGGTCAGCGCGTTCAGTCCGAAGCACGGGGCCACGCCCCAGATCGCGATGACGACCCCCGCCAGGGCGGGGCCGAATATCCGTGAGGCGTGGATGATCACGCTGTTGAGGCTCACCGCGTTGACGATGCGGTCCGCCCCGACTATCTCGATAACGAAGCTCTGGCGGGCCGGATTGTCGATCGCATTCACGGCGCCGCGCGAGAAGGCGGTCAGGTAAACCATGAGCGGGGTGACGACGCCGGCGGCGGTGACGCCCAGCAGGAACAGGGCGGGGATGGCCATCGCGGCCTGCGTGGCCATCAGCAGGCGCCGCTTGTCGAAGCGGTCCGCGAGCAGCCCGCCCCAAGCGCCGACGAAGAGCAGCGGCACGAACTGCGACGCCGTCGCGATGCCGACGGCAACGCCGCTGCCGGTGAGGCTCAGCACCAGCCACCCCTCCGCGACCATCTGCATCCAGTTGCCGGACACAGAGACGACCTGGCCGGCGAAGTAGCGGCGGTAGTTGGGGACCCTCAGGGAGCCGAATGAGCGGCGAAAGGCGGCGCTCACGCCGCGTCCCCGTCGAGCAGGTGCTCGAGAACCTCCACGGTGCGCTCGAGGGCGGCCATGTCCTCCGCCGGCAGATGGCGGATCCGCCGTGCCAGGTAGGCGTTCTTTCGCCCGCGCATTCGAGCGGCGAGGCTGCGTCCAGCGGGCGTGGTCGTCAGCAGCGCGCTGCGGGCATCACCAGGGTCGGCGGTGCGCGCGACCAGCCCATCCGCGACGAGAAGAGCCATCACCCGAGTGGCGGTCGGCCGCTTCACCCGCTCGCGGTCCGCGAGCTCGCTGGGGGTCAGCGGTCCGTGCGTGTCGATCGCGGCGAGCGCCGAGCTCTGCGATGGGCTGAGCCCGCTGCCGGCCTCCTGGCGTAGACGCCGTGACGTTCGCGTAATCGCAAGCCGGAGCCTCGAGGCAAGCGCCGCGGTGGCTTCGGGGTCAAGGTTGCGAGTTTTCTCCAGCATTAGTTAGCTACGGTAACTAGCGTAGCAAATCGTCATTATTTCCTCAAGTGCTCGGGCTGGCGACTAGGGTTTCCAAAGTGACCCTCTCTCAGAGAGCGCTGGCCGCGTTCTTCACGTTCGCCGGCGCTATGCATTTCCTCATCCCTCGCCGCTACGAGGCGATCGTCCCGGACTACGTCCCGTTGTCCCCCGGGGCTGCCGTCGCGTGGAGCGGGGTCGCCGAGATAGCCGGCGGGCTGGCGGTCATACCTCCCGCCACGCGGCGCCTGGCAGGCCCGTGGCTCATCGCCCTGCTTCTCGCCGTCTTTCCCGCCAACGTCCACATGGCGCTCCATCCCGAGCGGATCCGCGGGCTGGACCTCGTGCGGATTCCCCGGTGGGCGCTGTGGGCTCGGCTTCCCCTCCAGCCGCTGGCCATGCTCTGGGCGTGGACGGCCACTCGCGACTAACTCATCTAGAGGCTTGATGGGGGTCATCCGCGTGCGTGGATGACCCACATCAGGCCTCTAGGGCCTTACTCCGAAGGGGCCAGGGCCTCGACCCAATCCCACCGCCGCCCGCAGAGCGTGGTCGCGCGCCCGGCCGGGACGCTTCGGACATGGGTTGCGGCGGCGTCGTCCGAGCTCAGGACAAGCGGCCCGATCGGGTCCGGGGCGCCACCGCTGCCCGGGTGGAGATCCGCACCATGGAAGGCGAGCTCGAGCCTGTGGGCTCCACGACTCAGCTGCACCCGCCCGAACGACACGTACTGGCCGTCGTTGTTCAGCGTTTGGCGAACGGACTCCTCGGCTTTGCCGTCGACGAGCAGGTCGACCTGCGGCCGAATCGAGCCGCCGAGCCAGACCTCGTAGCTCCCCTGCGCGGGCACGCTCACCTTGGCGATGATCGACCCCGGAGTTCGTGGTAAGAGCGCCGACGCGTACGCAGGCACATCCCAGGCCGCGGGATGGCGCAAGTCGGCGAGCGAGAAGGCGAGCACCGGAGCACGGCTGACAACCGCGACGCGGCCGGCCGGCCCAGCTTCGGCGGCCAGCCGCGCCAGGTCGCGACAGCGAGGTACCGCTGCCGGGTCCACGGCGCCGCCCAGGCCGAAGTGGTCAATCAAGCCCGTGGAGGGTCCGGCTGGACGCTGCCACGCCTCATACGAAGTCCCGGGGTAGACGAGGCGGTAGGGGGAAGGGGGCCGGCTCTGTGCCGGCGAACGGCGCACCACGAGCGTCCGGTAGGCCAAGAGGCCGTCGAGCTGGAACTGGTCGGTATCGGCGGACTCCCCCTTCGGCAGGCCGTTGCCACTGAGGAGCGGTACAACCCGCCGGCGAAGCTCTGAAGCTCCCTCCGGCGCTGCGTCGCGCAGGAAATGACGGGCCCCGTAGGGCTCGTACTCGGTCATCAGGGTCGGTCCCATTCCCGCGACCTGCTCGCCGATCTCCTGGAGGTCGCCGAGCTGCTGGCGTGGGGCCAGGTTGACGTCGCGGAAGGCAAGAGCGTTCGACCAGAGAACGCCTCCCGCGATGGCGAGTGCCACAACCCCTCCTTGCACGCGCCGTCCCGAGGCCCAGAGCAGAGCAGCACCCGCCGCCGCTGCGAAGGGGATCGCGGGCGAAGCGCTTGCGAGCGCCTTGCCTCCCACCCACGGCGAGCCGATCGCGAAGATCACCAGGCAGGCGGCTAGTGCACCGATCGTGTAGACGAGAGCCGTCCACGAACCCCGGCGCCAAGCGACCACGAGCATGCCGAAAGCGGCGGTCCCCGCAAATACCATCAGCACGTCCGCGGGAGCGAGATCGCCCGGCGCCACCCGGAAGTCCCCGCTGGGCCAGATTCCCGCCAGCTGTTGAAGGCGAAGCGGATCGATCAGGTTTCCGAGGGCGATAGGACTGTCGATCGGAGATGAGGTCGGCGGCAGGAATCCCCCGGGGAGGATGACCGGAACGCTCAGCACCGCGACCGCAACCACGTAGCCGACGACCCTCCGCAAAGCGAGCCTGCGCTCGAGCGCGATCACGGTGGCCACGAGGACCGCCACCAGCGGCGGCACAATCCATATGGCCCCACCCCCGGACAGGACGCCCACCATGGCCCCGCCCGAAATCGCGAGCGCGAGCACGGGTCCCACTCGCCGCGGATCGCGGATCGCCTGACCTGAGATCCCCGCGGTCGTCGCGATCAGAGCCGCAGCAGTCATCTCCTTGATTCCGCCCCAGAGGTAATAGCCATAGAGGAGCGCCGGCTGAGCCGCAACGAACGCCACGCCTGCTCTCAGCCTCGGCGAGGCGATCAATCCACGCGGCAGCTCCCAGAGCGCGAGGGCGAGCAGGCCGGCCATGCATGCCATGTAGGGCTGGACGACCCACGCGACGTCCTGGCCAACCAGCTGGCGGCCAACGCCAAGCGGCAAAAAGGCGCCGATCGGATATCCCTGCCCCAGGTTGAACGCCAGGGTGGCCTCGTAGGTGGAGGGCTGAAGCCCTGCAAGGCTGCGGCCCCCCTGCATGATCCGGTCGGTCAACGCCATCCAGGTCGCCGTGTCGTCGAGCTTGATGAAGCCTGCGAAGGTCGCCTGGCCTGAGAGAACGATGGGCGCCGCGTAGGCGCAGAGGACTCCCACAACGGCCGCCAGCGCCCAGCCAGACGGCCGCTCGAATCCTCTCGCGACGGCCAGCCCGATGCCAATGACGGCGATGCTCACCACGAGCGGCGTAGTCAACCCGGCGGTGGCGTCAGCGTAGGCGGTGACCTGCGCGACGACGATCAGGAGGGCCAGGCCAAGGCCTGGAACGAGCGCCCCCGGGATGCGAACCCCGAACGCCTCCCGCGCAAGCAGCCCGCAGCCCAGCAGGGTCAGCCCGAGGACCAGCGGGAAAGCGATCCAGTCGATCAGCATCCGCGAGCCGCCAACCGGCTCCTATAGGCCTAGCTCACTCGCGTACTTGTTCGCGTATGCGTCGCGCTTGTCGAGGACCTCCTGCACATAGCTCCTTGTTTCCGGGAACTGGATGTCGCTCAGCTTCAGGCTCGAGCCACCCCAGGAATCGACGTTCCCGATGCCGGCGTTGTAAGCGGCCAGCGCGGCGATCTGATTCTGGCCGTAGCGGTCGAGCAGGTGGCGGAGGTAGTAGCAGCCGTAGCTGATGTTGATCTGCGGATCGCGAAGATCCGAGGTGACGAACGTGGTCCCACCACTCGCCGCCTCGATGCCATTCGCCGTCTCCGGCGTGATCTGCATCAGCCCGATTGCGCCGGCCCTTGACGTCTGGTCGACGAAGCGTGACTCCGCGTAGATCACCGCCGCAACGAGGGCAGGATCGAGGTTCTTGTCCGCGGCCTGTTGGCGGATGATGTCTTCGTGATCCAGGGGCAGCGTCAGCTGCCTGATGGCGTCCCCCACGTCGATCCGGCTGATCACGAACGCGACGCCACCGCCGAGGATCGCCGCGAGCAAGATGCGGGCCGCGACGCGTCTCATCCCGCCAGCGCCTCGAGCTGTGGAAGCAGCTCCTCGAGCGCGGCCTCGAGATCCTCCCGCGAGCCGTTGTTGCGCACCACAAACGTCGCCCGCGCCTCCTTCTCGTCCGGCGACAGCTGGCGGCCGTCCCGTTCAGCGACGAGATCTGTGCCCCTCGCCTTCGCCCGGTCCAAGCGGATCCGGTCCTCGGCGGCCACGGTGACGGTTGCGTCGAAGCTCTGCTCCATGCCGGTTTCGAAGAGCAATGGGACCTCGACAACGGCGAGGCGCGTCGACTCGGGAAGGCCTCGCGCCCAGCGCGCAAACCGCTCGCCCACGAGCGGGTGCAGGAGCGCTTCGAGCCAGCTGAGCTCCTCTCGATCGGCGAACACCCGAGCTCCGACACGCCCGCGGTCCACCTGGCCGCCGGGAGCGACCTCGGCCCCCCAGCGCTCCACGAGGCGTTCAACGACCTCGGGGTCACCGAGGAGATCGTGGACCACCGCGTCGCTGGAAAGCGTGGCCGCGCCCAGCTTCGCGAATGCTTCGAGTGCGGCGGACTTGCCGGCGGCAACTGCCCCCGTAAGGCCGACCATGGCCGGCTTGGTTCGCTGGCCTGACTCCGGCGGCATCACCGCCGGGGCCTCAGGATTCCGGCGGAGGCTCGTCGCCCGCAGGTGTCTCGCCGCCTGCCGGCGGCTCCGGCTCTGCGGGCGGCTCCGGCTCTGCGGCCGTCGCTTCAGGGGCGGGCTCGGGGAAGGCCTCGTCGGAGTCGACGAGCGCCGGCGTCTCTGCCTCGGACTGCTCGTCGATCGCGTCGGTCAGCTCCTGCGGGAGAAGGTCGCGGAGCGGAAGGTTCTGAGTGGGCTGTGCCCGCTTGATCGACAGCGAGATGCGCCGTCGGCTCTCGTCGATCTCGAGGATCCGCACCCAGGTGGTCTCGCCCGGCTGGACAACCTCTGCGGGGTTCTCGACGTGGTGGTCGGCGAGCTCGGAGATGTGAACCAGGCCCTCGACGCCCGGAACGACCTCCACGAATGCTCCGAAGGCGACCACCTTGGTCACCTTGCCTTCGAGCGCGTCGCCCTGCTTGTACTCGTTGAGGACCTTCTGCCATGGGTCCTCCTGGGTCTGCTTGAGCCCCAGCGAGATCCGCTGGCGGTCGCGGTCGATGTCGAGCACCTTGACGCGGACCGTCTCGCCGACCGTGAGGATTTCCGACGGGTGGTTGACGTGGCTCCAGGAAATCTCGGAGATGTGGATAAGGCCATCGATGCCATCGAGGTCGACGAAGGCGCCGAAGTCGACGATGTTCGAGATCTTGCCTTCGACGACCTGCCCCGGCTCTAGGCGCCCCAGGATCTGCTCGCGAACCTCCTTGCGCTCCTCCTCGAGGACCGCCCGGCGCGAGAGCACGACGTTGTTGCGGCTGCGGTTGAGCTCGATGACCTTGCATTCGAGCGTCTGGCCGCGGAAGTCGTCGAGGTTGTGAACGCGGCGGATGTCGACCAGCGACGCCGGCAGGAACCCGCGCACGCCGAGGTCGATGATCAAACCGCCCTTCACGACCTCGATCACGAGGCCCTCGATCGGCTCGCCGGACTCGGCCGCCTGCTCGATCTTGCGCCAGGCCTTCTCGAAGCGCGCGCGCTTCTTGGAGAGGACGAGGCGGCCTTCTTGATCCTCCTTCGTCAGGACCAGAGCGTCGACCCGCTCGCCCAGCGAGACCTCGTCGGCGGGGTCCACCGAGCGCCTGATCGAGAGCTCGTTATTGGGAATTACACCCTCCGACTTGTAGCCGATGTCGACGAGGACCTCGTCCTTGTCGATCCGCACGACCTCGCCGGTGACGACGTCGCCTTCCGCGAAGGGCTTGATGGTCGCCGCGTAGTTGGGGATGAGCTCCCCATCGACCTCGATCATGAAGTCGTCGCCGAGGGTGGCGGGACCCGTGAGGGGGGCGGCGACCTCTGTGGGCTCCGTGGTTGTGTCGGTTGCTGACAAGGCCGGACAGTTTGGCAGAAGCTTTACCCTCGCCGCCTGTGCCCACGAGAAGCACGAAACGAGGGGCCGAGCGGACTCCGCTTGAAGCCGACGCCGACGTCCTCGTCTGCGGCGCAAGCTTTGCGGGCCTCGCCGTGGCGCGCGAGCTGGCGGACAGCGGCGCGCGCGTTCTGATCGTCGACCGCTATGACGTCGGCGAACGTCAGACCTCCGCCTGCGCGGCTCCCACCGAGTGGCTGCAGGCGCTGGACCTCGAGGAGTCGATCCGCCAGACCTTCGACACGCTCGTCATCCACACCCCCCACGCCAGTGCCGACATGCGGCTGCCGTGGACGTTTTCGACGTTCGACTATCGCGAGCTCTGCGACCTGCTCTTCGCGCAATGCGACGCGGAGTTCGAGACGGCGAAGGTAGAAGGGAGAGTCCGTAGATCGGAGTCGGTAGTCCGTGCTCCCGACGGCCCGATCGCGGTAGCGACCGATCGAGGCCAGGTTCGGGCTTCCTACGTCGTCGACGCCCTGGGCTGGCGCCGAGTGCTCGGATCGAAGGGCTTCCAGCCGCCCGACGCTCCCCTCTCTCGCGGTCTCGAGGTTCACCCGCACGGGTCGTCCGCGGACCTCGAGATCTGGATCGATCGCGCCTACGTGCCGGCCGGCTATGGGTGGAGCTTCCCCGCCGGCGAGGAGACCCGGGTTGGCGTCGGGTCGTTCGACCCGACTTTCCACGTCAAGGAGCCGACGGTGCGCCTCGCCGGCGACCTCGAGCGCGACGCGGTGCGCTATCAGGGCAACTGGATCCCGCACCGGCTGCGCCCTGCTACCGAAGACGGGGTTTTCTTCACCGGGGATTCCGCGGGACATTGCCTGCCCCTGACTGCGGAAGGCATTAGAACCGCTCTTTACTTCGGGATGGCCTGCGGCCGCGAGCTCCGCTCCGCGTTTGAGGGCCGGATCAGCCGCGATGAGGCCCTGGCCCGCTACGCCGCCTTCTCGGCCGCGCACGACTGGAAGTTCCGCTGGATGCTCAGAGCGCAGAAGACAGTTCCCCGCATAGCTCCGCGCCTCCTCGGCCGGGCGATCGATTCGATGTCCTCGGATCGGTTCGTGCGATGGTCTTTCGACCACTATCTGGAGATCGCGCATCCCCGCTTTGCGGCCGGCTCGCGCGCTCCTGCCCCGGAGCTCTCAGCCGCGTAGGCCGGTCAGCGAACGATCAGCACCGTTCCCGCGAGCAGCAGGCCGACTCCGACCAGGCGAGAAGCCGAAAGCGCGTTTCTCTCCAGGCCGAGAATCCCGAGGCGGTCAATCACGACCGCCGTGGTCAGCTGGCCCGTGATCGTCGCGGCGGCCACGCCCCCGGCGCCGATGGTCTTAACGGAGATCAGCGCGACGGTGACGTAGGCGGCACCGAGCAGGCCGCCAACCAGGTAATACCAGGGCACATTGAACGTGGAGCTGAGTCCAGGCGTATCTCCGGACAGCACGACGATGAGGAGCAGGATGAGCGTGCCGACCAAAAACGAGACGAGCGCGGCGGGGAGACTCCCCGTTGCGCGCCCGAGCTGTGCGTTGATCGGCGCCTGAAGGGCGATGAGGCCGCCCACCACGGCCGTGAGAATTACCGCTAGACCCCTGTCCATTCGAGCAGCCACTGTAGAGCGACCGTGATCATCGCCGTCCGCTCGGGTTATAGAAATGAGCCGTGCTTGGCAATTCGCGCCGGACGCGATTCAAGTCACTTCTCGGAAATGACGATAAAGGCAAGTGATGAGCCCTAGGCCCTCACTGCGACCCCTCGCGGACCTTGTACTGAGGACACAGCCCGACTCGAGGCTGGTCAACCTCTTCCGCCAGGGTCAGAAGCCGGCCTTCGAGGAGATCGTCCGGCGCTACCGGCCGGCGCTGGTGGCCTTTGCCGGGGGAATCGTTCCGCGCCACCAGGCCGAGGATGTCGTCCAGGAATCCTTCGTGAGGGCACACACCGCACTGGCCGGAGACAACGAGATCGACGTGCAGCCCTGGCTCTACACCATCGTTCGCAACCGCGCCCTGAACGCGGTTCGCGACGAGCATCCCCACGAGCACCTCGCCGAGGACTACGACGGCGTGCCCCAGCCCCCCGATGTTTTCGGCAAGAAGGAGGAGTGGGCGGGCCTCGTGGCAGCGCTCAAGGCGCTTCCCGAGCAACAGCGCCGGGCGATCGTGAAGCGCGAGCTCGAAGGCCGAAGCCACGAGGAGATCGCTTTCGCCATGGGGGCCACCCCCGGGGCCGTGCGGGGGCTCATCTTTCGGGCGCGCGAGGGGCTTCGCACAGTCGGTGGCTTCGTGGTCCCTTCGACGCTCGTCGACGCGCTCTTGGGGTCGCCGGGAACGACCACCGCCATCGGCGGAGTGGCAGCCGGAGGCGGCGCCGGCTTCATCCTCAAGGCCGGGGTCGCGGTGACGGTGGGAGCTCTGGCCGTGGGATCTGGCATCGCAATCCACAACGGCCCCAAACCCCGGGAGTCGATTCGCATCGCCGCCCAGCCTTCGGGTCATCACAAGCAGCGGGCGACGGCAATGGCCGTGCCGGTCGCGCACAAGGTGGCGTCGAGCGGCGGGCGGGAAGCAGCCGGCAAGAGCTCCGGCGGCGCAAGCGGTCGCGGGCCCTCGAGCGGGGCCGGGCCCGGCGGCGGCTCGCAACCCTCGAACAGCGGTCCCGGTAGCTCGGGCGAGGGCTCGAGCTCGGCCTCCGGCTCGGATTCGAGCGGAACCGGTGGCGGCTCCGGCGGGGATGACAGCCCCAGCGGCGGGGGCAGCGGCGACCGTATGGGGGCTCCGGAGGAGGCGGCGGCGATAGCTCCAATGGATCCGGCGAAGGCGGCGGCGGCGACAGCAGCTGGCCGGGAGACGGCGAAACCAGCTCGGGCGGCGGCGGACGGCTCCTCATCCGGCGGTGCCTCTGGGAGCGGCGACGGCAGCTCGGGCGATGACACTACGACGATCACGCCCACACTTGCGCCGCTGGACTTGACCCCAGCCGTTGACGACTGAGACAAGAAATCTTTGCGCGAGCGTGATCGTCGCGCCTCGTCGACGACTGAGCGAGAGCACGTAAGCAGCGAAAGGGGCGGCCGGCGGGCCGCCCTTTTTGCGTTCCGGGCCGCTACTTCGCCGTAAGCCAGTCGGCGCCGAAGCCGGAGTCGACCGCCAGCGGGGGGTCGAGCTCGAACGCGCCGCACATCTCCCGCTCGACCAGCTCGGTCGCCCTCTCCATCTCTCCCTCGGGCCCCTCGAAGAGGAGCTCGTCGTGGATCTGCAGGACGAGGCGGGTCTGCAGGACGGATTCGCGGAACGCGCGGTGGGAGTTGATCATCGCCAGCTTGATGATGTCTGCGGCGGTGCCCTGAATCACGGTGTTGACCGCGAGCCGCTCCCCGAGAAGGCGGCGCTGGCGCTGCGACGAGCGCAGCTCCGGGATCCGGCGCCGGCGCCCCATGAGCGTGGCCACATAGCCGTCGCGCTCCGCGCCCGCGATCGTCTCGTCGATGAAGCAGCGCACCGCGGGGAAGCGCTCGAAGTAGCGGTCGATGTAGGTGGCGGCCTCCTCGCGGTCGATCTGGAGGCGATCGGCAAGCCCGAAGGCCGAGAGGCCATAGGCGATCCCGTAATTGACCATCTTCGCCTTCGAGCGCTCGGAGGGGGTGATCGCATCGGGGTCGGCGCCGATGATGCCCGCGGCGGTGGCCGCGTGGACGTCCTCGCCCGACGCGAAGATCTCGCGCAGGACGTCTTCCCTGGCGACGTGGGCGAGGATTCTCAGCTCGACCTGGTTGTAGTCGACTGAGAGCAGCCGGTGGCCCTCTGCAGCCACAAAGCAGGCGCGCACGGGGCGTCCCACGTCGGAGCGGATCGGGATGTTCTGGAGGTTGGGGTTGGTGCTGGAAAGACGCCCCGTCGCCGCAGTCACCTGGTTGAAGGTGGTGTGAATCCGCCCGGTCTCGGGGTCGATCAGGGTGGGCAGGGAGTCCAGGTAGGTGCTTTTCAGCTTGCTGAGCTCACGCCAGGCCTCAACCGCAGCGATGATCGGATGCTCGTCGCGGATCTGTGCGAGGACGCGGGCGTCGGTTGAGAACCCGGTCTTGCCGCGGCGCTTGCGGCTGAGGCCGAGCTCACCGAAGAGAATGTCGCCCAGCTGCTGCGGGGATCCGATCGTGAACTCGTGCCCGGCGTGCTCGAAGATCTCGGCCTGGAGCTGGGCGATCCGCTCCTCCATGCCTTCGCCGATCGCCGCCAGGCGGTCGGGGTCGAGCCCGAGGCCCTCCTTCTCCATCGCGACGAGGACCTCGATCAAGGGCAGCTCGACCTCGCGCATGATTCGCTCGAGACCAAGCTCGGAGAGAAGCGACCGCTGCTTGGCAGCGAGCTCGAAAGCGAGGCGAGCTTCGCCCGGAGGGTCGGCCGGCTCTGCCTCGTCCTCGAGGCTGAGCTGGGCGCCGTCGCCTTCCGCCTGGGCGGCGCCTACTGGCGACGCCACGGCAATGCCGGCGTCGGCGGCGAGCTCGGAGAGCTCATACGTCCGCCTGGCGGGGTCGATCAGGTAAGCGGCGATCATCGTGTCGTGTTCGATCTGCACGGACCCGGGGGCCGACGCCGCGAGCACCCCGGTCCGTCCGCTCCCGCCGAGCGACTTGGCGTCGTGGGCGATCACGGGGCGCTCGCCAAGCTCGGCGCCAAGCTCGGCGGGGCTGGCGGCGCCCGTCACAACACGCTCGCCGTCGGTTCCCGCCCAGGTCTCCCCCGCCATCGCGAACGCGGCCGGCCCAGGCGCGAGGTCGGCGGGCGTTCCCTCAGCCGCCTCGATCTGGATCGTCTCCTCAACCGCCCGCCCCGGAACGACCTCCCCGAATTCGTCGTCGAGTCGCTGGATAACCGCGCGCAGCTCGAACTCCGCAGCGAAGTCGCGAAGGCCACCGCGATCCGGAGCCCTTCGTGCTTCGGCCGCCACGTCGATCGGCACCTCGATGTCGAAGTGCATCGTCGCCAGCTGCTTGGAGATCCTCGCGTCCTCGGCGTGCTCGGTGAGGTTCTGCTTCCGCTTGGCGCCCGAGATCTGATCGACCGACGCGAGGACGTTCTCCAGCGAGCCGAACTGCCGCAGGAGCGCAGCTGCGGTCTTGTCGCCGATGCCCGGAACGCCGGGGATGTTGTCGGAGGTGTCGCCCTTCAGGCCGATCAGGTCCGGGACGAGCTCCGGTGGAACCCCGTAGCGCTCGACGACGCCAGCCGGGTCGTAGATCTTGGTGTCGGTTATGCCTCGAGAGGTTGTCATCACGCGAACCGTGTCTGAGACCAGCTGATAGACGTCACGGTCGCCTGAAACGACCATCACGGGGATCCCGGCCTCGGTCGCATGCCTCGTTAGGGTTGCGATGACGTCGTCGGCCTCCCACCCTTCCACCTTGATGTTGCGAAACCCGAGGGCCTCCGCCAAGGGCATCAGGTGCGGCCACTGCTCGCGCAGGAGATCCGGGCGCTCGCGACGGCCAGCCTTGTACTCCGTGTAGGTCTTTTCGCGCCCCGAAAGGCCTGCGTCCCAGGCGACGATCACCGCCGGTGGGTGATGCTCGACCAGGAGCTTCACCATCATCGAGGCGAAGCCGAAGATCGCGTTGGTGGGGCGACCATCCGCGGTGGCGATGGATTCCGGCAGCGCGAAGAAGGCGCGGTAGGCGAGGCTGTTGCCGTCGATTAGGAAGAGCTCCGGGCTGTCTGCCTTCTTTCTCGCCACGGCCCGATCCTACGCATTCGGTTTCTGGCGCTTTATCCCCGCATACCGGGGACAAAGCGCCAGGGCCGATAGCGAATGTCACGAAACTGCAGCAAAGCGCAGGTAGCGGCGAAGGCCGTTCGAGCTCTGACCTCTCGCGAGCTTCTATTTCATTGCCGATCTCGAGCCCCTTGAAGTTTGCGGCCCTGAGGACCTGACGCACCAACTCGTCGCTTCCGGTCCGCCGTAGATCGGCGATCGTCCGTGCCGGCGTGCTCACGGCGATGCGGTTACGAAGGGCGCACGCTGTTGAAGGCAATGAGGAAGAGCGGTGAACCACCAGTCCCTGGCGGTTTCGACGGCCGTTGTCACCTGGGATCGTCACCTGGATCGGCAGGCTGAATCCCTGCAGCAGTCCCCAGAGCTCAGCCGCTGAGCGGTGGCTGAGGACGGCGCCCTCGCCACAGGCCAGGACCGCCGCCAGCCATCGCCCCTCCTTGCTCAACCCTGCGTGTCCGACCGCGTACACACCTCGGTAGATCCGGTGCAGTCGACCTGCCGCCACCCAGCGATCGATGCGCCCCTTAGAGAGCCCGGCGCCAAGCAACTGCTCGTAAGTGATGACCCCATGCTGAACCGCGGCGATTTGGGCGCACTTCCACTCCGAGGTGGCGCCTTGTCCTCGCATACCGAGGGTAAGGCGCCAGAAGGGGCGATTCGCCCCCTCGGGGGGGCCTCGTAACATGCGCCTCCGTGGCTGTTGCTCACTCCGTATCCGCGCAGTACTCCGTGGTCGTGGGCGTCGAGCTCGCCGCGCGCCAGGAGCCGCTGGGCAAGCTCACTGCGCAGATCGCCGAGGCGGGCGGTGCCCTCCAGGGCGTCGACCTCGTCCCCGGCGCCGGCGCCGAGGGCAAGCGGGTGCGCGAGTTCACCATCGACGCACGGAACCTGCAGCACTGGGAACAGATCATGCGCGCGATCGGCTCCACCCGGGGAGCGCGCGTCCTCAGCTACGTCGACCGCACCATGGCGATGCATCGCGGCGGCAAGATCGAGCAGCACAACAAGTACCCGCTGAAGACGCGCGACGACCTCTCGATGGCCTACACCCCGGGCGTCGCCCGCGTCTGCACTGAGATCGCCGAGGACCGCTCGAAAGCTTTCGAGTTCACGATCAAGAAAAACACCGTGGCCGTCGTCTCCGACGGCAGTGCCGTGCTCGGACTCGGCGACATCGGTCCCGAGGCGGCGATGCCGGTCATGGAGGGCAAGGCGATGCTCTTCAAGGAGTTCGCGAATGTCGATGCCTTTCCGATCTGCCTCGACACCAACGATCCCGAGGAGATCATCAAGGCCGTGAAGCTGATGGCGCCGACCTTCGGCGGCATCAACCTCGAGGACATCTCGGCGCCGCGCTGCTTCGAGATCGAGGAGCGCCTGAAGGCCGAGCTCGACATTCCCGTTTTCCACGACGACCAGCACGGCACCGCGGTCGTCACGATGGCGGCGCTCTTCAACGCCCTGAAGATCGTGGGCAAGGAGCCGGAGGACCTACGAGTACTGGTGGTGGGCCTCGGAGCCGCCGGCGTGGCCGTCACGAAGATGATGCTCGCCTCAGGTGTTCGCAACGTGATCGGCTGCGACCGCCAGGGCGCCGTCTCCACGGAGCGCGAGGACTACCAGTCCGGCGCGATGAACGAGTCCAAGCGCTGGTACGCGGAGAACTCCAATCCCGAGAAGCGCGCGGGTGGGCCGGGCGACGTCATCCAGGGTTGCGACGTCTTCGTCGGCCTCTCGGGGCCCGGGATCATCGAGCCGACCGCCCTCGGGAAGATGGCGAGCGACGCGATCGTCTTCGCGATGGCCAACCCGACACCCGAGGTGATGCCCGAGGAGGCCGAGCCCTACGTGCGGATCATGGCGACCGGCCGCTCCGACTACCCCAACCAGATCAACAACGTCCTCTGCTTTCCGGGGATCTTCCGCGGCGCCCTCGACGCCGGCGCTCCCGCGATCACCGAGGAGATGAAGCTCGCGGCCGCGCGAGGCATCGCCGACGTCGTCGCCGAGGAGGACCTCGCCGAGGACTACATAATCCCCAGCGTCTTCGACCGCGAGGTCGCGCCCGCCGTCGCCCGCTGTGTGGTTGAAGAGGCGAAGCGCGCGGGCCTGGCTCGCTTCTCCGACGAGACCGGCACCTTCGCAGTGCTCGATTGATCCGATCGTCCGCGCGCCGGGTAGGGAGGGCGTAGATGCGCGTTCTCGTCACAGGGGCCAGCGGCCTGATCGGCGCCAACGTCTGCGACACGCTGCTGGCGCGGGGCGATGAGGTCGTGGGCCTCAGCCGTGATCCCGCTCGCGCCTCGAAATCCAACCCCACGGTCTCCTGGCATGCCTGGAGCCCGACCTCCGAACGCCCTCCGGCGGCTGCGCTCGAGGGCGTCGAGGGAGTGATCCATCTTCTCGGAGAGCGAATCGACCAGCGCCTGACGCCGGAGGCCAAGCGCATGATCCTCGAGAGCCGGGAGCGTTCGACGAAGAACCTCGTCGACGCGCTCGCCACCGCCTCCACGAAGCCGCGAGTTCTCGTCAGCCAATCGGCAACGGGCTACTACGGCGACCGCGGCGAGGCCATCGTCGACGAGTCCACCCCGCCGGGCGAGGACTTCCCGGCGAGCGTCTGCATGCGCTGGGAGGCCGCCGCGGCGCCCGCCGCCAAGGCCGGCATCCGCCTGGTCTCGCCGCGAACCGGCCTCGTCCTGGACCCGGAGGGTGGCCTTCTGAAGCAACTGCTTCTCCCCTTCAGGCTCGGCGTCGGAGGCCCGCTGGCCGGGGGCGGCTGGTACATGCCCTGGATCCACCGAGACGACGAGGCCGGCCTGCTGCTTTGGGCCCTCGATACCGAGGCCGCGAGCGGTGTGTTCAACGCTTCCGCCCCCACCCCGGTCACAAACCACCAGTTCTCGAAGGCCCTCGGGCGCGCCCTCAAGCGCCCGGCGGTGACGCCGGTCCCCAAGCTGGCGGTCGTGGCGCGCCTCGGCCGTGAGATGGCCGATGTGGCCACCTCCAGCATCCGCGCAGTCCCGCGGCGCGCGCTGGACAAGGGGTACCGCTTCCGCTTTGGCGACATCGAGCCGGCGCTGAGGGACCTCGTCGGCAGCTGACTCTTTGGGCCGGCTGATCTACTCGACGATCACGTCCCTGGACGGATACGTCGCCGACAAGGGTGGGAACTTCGACTGGGCGGCGCCGGACGAGGAGGTCCACGCCTTCGTCAACGAGCTCGAGCGCCCGATTGGCATCTACCTGTATGGCCGCCGCCTCTACGAGACGATGGCCTACTGGGAGAGCTCGACCGACCCCGAGCCTGTTATGCGCGAGTACGCCGACATCTGGCGCGCCGCGGACAAGGTCGTTTATTCCAGCACGCTTGAGGCACCCTCAACGCCCCTGACCAGGATCGAGCGAGAGCTCAACCCAAGCGCCGTCCGCGCACTGAAGGATGGCTCGGAGCGCGACCTAACCATCGGCGGTCCCACGCTTGCCGTCCGCGCGATCGAAGCTGGCCTCGTCGACGAGTACCAGCGCTTCATCGCGCCCGTGGTGGTCGGCGGCGGCACCCCTTTCCTTCCCGGCGGGGTCAGGCTGAACCTGCGACTCGTCGACGAGCACCGCTTCTCCAGCGGCTTCGTCTTCCTTCACTACAAAACGGGTTGAACGCCTAAACCATCTAGCGGCTTTTCAAGATTGCGCTCGGGACGAACTTGCCGCCACGCAGCCGGAAGCCCGTGAGCTTGTCGAGCGTCGTGTTCCCCACCGCGTCGATCGAGTAGGTGCCCAGGATGGAACGCCGGTCGACCGTGTTGAAGAACGCGTCAATCACACCCTGCCTGGAGATGGTGTCGCCGGCCGCGCGGTCGATCGAATCGAGTACCACTGCCATCGCCTCGTAGCCGTAAGCCGCGTAACGGCCGGGCTCGCGGGCGAACCGCGAGCGGAAATCGCGAGCGAACCTCTGCCCGGCAGGGGGGAGCTGCGAGGGGTCCAGGGCTGCGGAGGCGGCGAGGCCTGCTGTGACCGGAGCGCCGGCGTTCCAGGGCGGCAGGAGGGCGTCCGTACCGATGATGTTCCCGCGGAAGCCGGCCGAACCGGTGATCGGGGCGGACGGCTCGGCTGCCGCGGTTCCGGCGTAGAACAGGGCGTCGAACGGAGCTTTGCGAACGAGCTTGCCACCGGCGTCCGAATATCCGCCTTTGACCGCTTTGGCAAATGCCGACCGACCCTTGACGAGGTCGCCAACCCGGTGTAGTCCGAGCTTGCGCACCCAGTCCGCCACCGCTCTTCCCTGCGCGTCGTCGTCGGGGATCATCCGCCCGAAGGTGCGTTTGCCCGACTCCTGCTCGAACTGCGGAAGCTCGGTGGAGCCCGCGAACGGCCTGGTCAGCTCCACGGCGCCCGAAGCCGGCGAGACCTGGAGCAAGTTTGCCTCGTTGGTAATCGGCTCGGACGTCCGGGTGGCTCCGGACTCGAAGTCGCCAACGTAGGCAATTGCGGTCGAGTCCTCGGTGGCCTGGCGAGCGTTCTCGCCCACCTGCGCTGAGCTCCACATCGCGTGTGCCGCGTTGCCGCGGGTGTCGTCGAGGTAGACGGCGTGAACGGCAAGCCCACCCGCCTTGCTGTTTGCCTGCTCCAATGCCAAGCGGGCGCCGTCGGCCACATCGCGGCCGTCGGTGCCGCTCGGACCGCGCTCCGGCATGCTGACGTAGACCGTTACGACCGAGGCCGTGCCGATCTGGGTGCCCCCGGAGCATCCGGATCCGAGGCCCGCGAGCGCTGCGGCGAGGACTGTTGCGGCGAGCGCCCGCCTCAACCGAAGAACGGGGCCGCCGCCTCGTAGTCCTCGGCAGGGACCGTCCGCAGGCTCGCGACGGCCTCTCCCAGCGGAACCAGCTCGATCCGCGTTCCCCGCAGCGCGGGCATCGTCCCCCAACTACCTTCATGGGCAGCGTCGATGGCCGCGACACCCAAACGCGTGGCGAGCACCCGGTCAAACGCCGTGGGAGTGCCGCCGCGCTGCGTGTGGCCGAGGACGACGGCGCGAGTCTCATAGCCGGTGCGCTCCTCGAGCTCGCGCTCGAGGACCTGACCAATGCCTCCGAGACGCTCGTGGCCGAACTCGTCCTTCTCGCCGCCACGGACCGCGAGCGTGCCGTCCGCCGGAGTCGCCCCCTCCGCGGCGACCACGATCGAGAAGTTGCGGCCGCGGTCGTGCCGGCGACGCAGCAGCCCGCACACCTCGTCGATGTCGAATGGCCGCTCGGGAATCAGGATCACGTCGGCCCCGCCGGCGAGGCCTGAGTGGAGCGCGATCCAGCCGGCCTGGCGCCCCATCACCTCGACGACCATGATCCGGTGATGCGACTCCGCGGTTGAGTGCAGTCGGTCGATCGCCTCGGTGGCCACCTGCAGCGCGGTATCGAACCCGAACGTCATGTCGGTCGCGCCGAGGTCGTTGTCGATCGTCTTCGGGACCCCGACGACGGGAACGTCGAGCTCGGAATGCAACCGGGAGGCGGCGCCGAGGGTGTCCTCCCCGCCGATCGCAATCAGGCCATCGAGCCGGAGCGCGGCCATGTTCTCGCGGACCTTCGCGGGACCGTCCTCACGGCTGAAGACATTGGTCCGCGACGTTCCGAGGATCGTCCCGCCACGCGGCAGGATGCCTCTGGTCGACTCCACGGAGAGCTCTTCATAGACGTTCTCCAGCGGCCCCTGCCAGCCGTCACGAAAGCCGACGATCTCGTGTCCGTAGCTCGAGATGCCCTTACGGACGATCGCGCGAATGGCTGCGTTCAGCCCTGGGCAATCGCCGCCGCCGGTCAGCAACCCCAAGCGCATGCGCGCACGATAAACCGCTGGCGAGGATAGGCTCCGGCCGTGCGCGTCCACCATCTCAGCTGCGGGACCTTCTGTCCGCGGCCGGCCCGCCTTTTGGCCGGCAAGGGCGGCTGGCTGGAGCCCACAAAGCTCATCGCCCACTGTCTGCTGATCGAGGCGGGGGATCGGCTCGTTCTCGTCGACACAGGGCTGGGCACTCCGGAGGCCGAGAATCCGCATCTTGTTCCGCTGGCGACGCGGATCGCTATCGCCCCCCGCCCGGCAATGGCGGAGACGGCGATCCGCCAGATCGAGGCGCTCGGACTGGACCCGGCCGAGGTGACTCACGTGATCCCTACCCATCTCGACTTCGACCACGCGGGTGGGCTCTTCGACTTCCCCCAAGCCGAGGTCCACGTTCACGCCACCGAGCTCGCCACCGCGCTCGCGCCCCCGATCGCCGAGCGCCTTCGCTACATGCCCGTCCAGTGGGCGCACGGCCCGAAGTGGGTCGAGCACTCGTCCTGGGGAGAGGATTGGTTCGGCTTCGAGGGTGTCCGGCCAATCGAGGGGATCGATCCCGAGATCGTCTTGATTCCCCTGCTCGGCCACTCGCGCGGGCACTGCGGCGTCGCGGTCAAAGAAGACCGCGGCTGACTCCTGCATTGCGGCGACGCCTACTTCAACGCCTCCGAGGTCGCCACGCCCCACTCCTGCCCGGCCGGCCTCGAAATCTTTCAGACGTTCGTGGGCTCAGACGGCAAGACACGGCGCGCCAACCAGGAGCGCCTGCGAGAACTGGTGCGCAGGCACGGCGACGAGGTCCGGATCTTCTGCTCGCACGACGAGAGCGAGCTCCGCAGAGAGCAGGCCCAAACCTAGAGAGGGTCTGACCCCCGGGTTGTGAGGGCTTCGAAGCGCTTGCGCAAGAACGCCAGCGCCGCGGCGTGTGGGTCGGCTCCAGCCACCAGCTCGGCGTAGTCCAGCTCCGCTCCGGTGAATCCCTTCGCGTTCCAGAGCTCGCCTTCCACCTCGCCGCTCCATGGGCCGACGTAGAGATACGGCTCTGGATGGTTCGCGTCGCCGGGCGACGCGCCGTAGTTCGCGCGCCTGCCGGCCTGCTCCGAGCCCGCCTCGAATGCGATGTCGAAATGCTCGGGCCAAAGGTTGGTGCCAGACGGATCGGCGTCGCAAGGCAGCTCACTCTTGAACTTCTCGAGGACTCCCGCCGCGAGCTCGTAGAACGCTCCGAGCGCCTTTGCCGCCTCCGGGTCGATGCCGAGGTCAGACTCGTCGTTGGGCATCCCGTCGGGAAAAAGCTCTTCGCCAACGAGTCGGGCAACCTCGGCGAGGTTGGTGATCCGAGCGCTCGTCACGGTGCCATCGGTCTCGACGACGATCTCGCCGCCCTCCACGCGAACCTGCAGGCGGCGCCCGTCGTGCTCGAACTCGGGCGTGCCGAAGCCACCCGGTGTCTGCGTCAAGGCAATCTCGTGGTGGGGCTTGCGCGCAGGGGCGACGATCTCCTCGGCGACACGGTGAAGGGCGTCGCGCGTCTGCGGGTAGCTCAACGGCAGCGGCCTCAGGAACATCTTGCGGCCGCCTTCGGCGCCCTTACCTGCTGCTTTCGGGGTAAGCCCCTCACCCGAATACCCATCAGACGAGGTCCGGGTCGGCGACGACTTCGACCATCGCTGGGCCTTCGTGGGCCAGGGCGCGAGCGATCGCACCGTCGAGCTCGGAGGCCTGCGTGACCCGGATGCCGAGCGCACCGCACAGCTCCGCGTACTCGGCGAAGTTCGGGTTGGTGAGGCTGGTCTGCCAGACCTCCCACCGCCCCGCGCGCTGCTCCTTGGAGATCTTCCCGAGCTGGCCGTTGTTCAGGAGGACGTGGGTGATGTTCATCTCGTGTTTCACCGCTGTAGTCAGCTCCGCCATGTACTGCCCGAAGCCGCCGTCGCCGGTGATCGCGAGGATCGGGCGCCCGCCCTGCGTCGCTGCCCAGGCGCCGATCGCCGCTGGATACCCGAATCCGATCGAGCCCAGGTAGCCCGACATCAGCACTCGCTGCGTCCCCTTCGACTCGAAATAGCGCCCGAACGAGTAGGTGTTGTTGCCAACGTCGACCGCGATCACGGCATCGTCGGGCGTGAGCTGGGACAGCGACGCGAACACCGCAGCCGAGGCAACGCCATGCCCCCGGTCGTCGCCTGCTCGGCTGATCTTCTCGGCGGCCCAAATGGCCTTGCGGCCGGCGACGTCGCCGGCCTGGTCGGAGTTCGCGAGCTCATCGCCTTCCAGCTCGCGCAAAAGCGCATCCGCGACCACGCCGACTTCGCCCCAGACGGGGCAAGCCACCGGGTGGAACTTTCCGAGCTGCATCGGGTCGAAGTCGACCTGGATGATCGGGTGGCCGGGATAGATGCCCGTGTGGTTGGCGAATGAGGCCCCGAAGACCAGCAAGAGGTCGGCTTCGTTCATCAACCAGCTCGCGACCGGCGTGCCGCTTCTGCCGAGGACGCCGCAGGCCAGCGGGTGGTCGTCGGGTATCTGCCCCTTGGCCTTGAACGTCGTTATCACCGGCGCCCCCAAACGCTCCGCGATTGCGATCACACTCTCCATCCGCTCGCGCGCCCCGTGCCCCACGATGATCACGGGCCGCTTCGAGCCCCTCAGCATCTCCGTCGCCTTGGCCAGGGCGTCGGGCGGCGGTGAGATCTCATCGGCGCCCATGCGGCCTTCGGGAGTGGCCGCCTCCACGTCGCGCGCGGGGATGGTCTGCACGTCGTCGGGAAAGATCAGATGGGCGACGTCGCGCTTGACCAGGGCGTTCTTGACGGCGAGGCTCGCAAGCTCGGTGTGCTTCGAGGCCGGCAGCACCGTTTGGCTCCAGGCAGCGACCGGCTCAAACGCCGACGCCAGATCGACCTCCTGAAACGCGCCCGGGCCCAGGACCTGCTCCTCGACCTGGCCGGTGAGGGCGATTACCGGGGAGCGGTCGACCTTGGCGTCCCAGAGGCCCGTGAGAAGGTTGGTCGCACCAGGCCCGGCGATCGTCAGGCATGCGGCCGGCTTGCCCGTCAGCTTTCCGTATGCGGAGGCCGCGAACGCCGCGGCGCCCTCGTGGCGAATGCCGACGTAGGTCAAGTTCCCGGCCTCTTCCTGGCGGCGGATCGCATCGGCCAACCCAAGATTCGAGTGGCCGACCATCCCGAAGACGTGCGTCACACCCCAGTTGACGAGGGTCTCCACCATCGCGTCGGAGACCGTGCGCTCATGCTCGGCCGGCGGCTTGACCCCGACGAAAACCTCACCGTCGCGGATCTCGAGCGGATAGCAGGTGGCGGTGTCGTCAAAGGCTCCCGGCGACGTGCCCGTCAACGGATCGTAGTCGTAGCCGTGCCAGGGGCAGCGCAACAGCCCATTCTCGATCGACCCCTCGCCCAACGGGCCGCCCTGATGCGGGCAGCGGTTGTCGAGCGCGGCGAACTTGCCGTCGAAGTGGACGAGCGCGCAGGTCCGAAGCCCCGCCTGGACCGTCGTCACTCGGCCCTCGGGAAGCTCATCCACACGCAGGACCCGATGCCACTCGAGCCCCGCGCTGGGCGCGCCGCTCTCGCCGCCCCGAGTATCGGCGTCCGATGCCGATCCCGGATCCTGTGGATAAAGGCTTGCGCTTCCCGCGGTTGGCTGGTCCCCCATATCGCTCCTCTTAGATCGATCGCTGCCGTGCGGCCTCGACCGTATCTGTCACCTCGCCAGCGTGAGCGTTACGGGCGAAGCTTCTCGAGCAGCGGCTGGGCGAGACGGATCACGGCGCCGGTGAAGAGGATGGCCAGGAAGAGCAGGGTGCTGAGCGCACCGCCCCAGCCGATCGCATAGCCGGTCACGAGCCCGCAGAGGGCGACCACCATGAAGACCAACAGCAGCACTTAGCGGAATCTACGACATCGCGTCGCGAGCCGCCCGCAAGAAGGAGCCGACAGCCTCGGCCGCGGCGCGGGCGTCGGGTGCCTCGCCGACTGCGCGGACGAGGCGGGTGCCGACGATGACGCCGTCGGCGAACTCTCCCACCGCAGCAGCCTGCTCTGGCGTCCCGATGCCGAAGCCCACCGCAACCGGCACCGCGGCCACGTCTCGCACCGAGTCCACGAGGTCACGTAACCCGTCCGGCACGTCGTCGCGCTCACCCGTCACCCGCGTGTCGGAGACGAGGTAGACGAATCCCCGCGCGGCTGCGGCGATCGTCTCGAGGCGCTTAGGGGGAGTCGTCGGCGCAGCCAGCGGCACCAACGCCAGCCCTGTCTCGTCGAGCGCGGAGGCGAGCTCGGAGCTAGCTTCGGGCGGCAGGTCGGGAACGATGAGCCCTGCGGCTCCCGCGCCGGCGAGCGCGGCCGCTAACGCCCCCGGGCTCTGGGCGAGCACCATGTTGGCGTAGACCATGGGCACCACCGCGATTCGCCCGGACACCGAAGCGCAGATCTCCAAGACGCCAGCCAACGTCGCTCCCTCCGTGAGAGCATGAGTGGCCGCGTCGTGGATCACGGGACCGTCGGCAAGCGGGTCCGAGAAGGGCACGCCGAGCTCGATGACGTCGGCGCCCGCATCGGCATAGGCAACCGCCACGGATCGCGAGGTCTCGAGGTCGGGAAAGCCGCCCATGAGATAGGGCATCAGCGCCGCCCGGCCCTCGGCACGAGCTCCGGCAAATGCGGCGGCGATACGCTCGACTCCCGTCGAGATGATGGCCTCGGCCTCAGCCATCGAGTCGTTCCAGGTGAGCGATCGCCTCGGCGAGATCCTTGTCGCCACGACCGCTCAGGCAAACTACGTCCACCGCGTTCTCATCGGGCGCGTCCTCGGCCAAGAGCCAAGCGATTGCGTGACTGGGCTCGAGCGCGGGGATGATGCCCTCGAGTCGAGCCAGCTCGCGGAAGGCGCGCACCGCGTCGTTGTCGGTGACTGAGACGTAAACGGCCCGGCCGGTGTCGCGCAGGTGGGCGTGCTCGGGACCGACGCCTGGGTAGTCGAGACCCGCCGAGATCGAGTGTGCTTCCAGTATCTGGCCATCCTCGTCGGCGAGGATGGAGGACATCGCGCCGTGGAGAACGCCAACGCGGCCGGCGCCGAGCGATGCGCCGTGACGGCCGGTCTCGATCCCTTCCCCTGCCGCCTCCACGCCCACTAGCTCGACTGGGTCGTCGATGAACGGATAGAAGGCGCCGATGGCGTTGGAGCCACCGCCAACGCAGGCGACGACGCGATCCGGAAGCCGGCCGGTCGCGGCGATTGCCTGCTCGCGCGCCTCGTCGCCGATCACTCGCTGGAGGTCGCGCACCAACGCTGGATATGGCGCCGGCCCCACCGCCGAGCCGATGATGTAGTGGGTGTTGCGCACGTTGGTGACCCAGTCGCGAATCGCAGCGCTCACGGCCTCTTTGAGGGTCCGCGCGCCAGCCTCCACCGGAGCCACCATCGCCCCGAGAAGTCCCATGCGCTCCACGTTGGGCGCTTGGCGGCGCATGTCCTCGGTGCCCATGTAGACCACGCACTCCAGGCCGAGCAGTGCGCATGCGGTCGCCGCGGCGACGCCGTGCTGTCCCGCGCCCGTCTCGGCGATCACGCGAGACTTGCCCATCCGCACGGCGAGAAGCGCCTGGCCGATCGCGTTGTTGATCTTGTGGGCACCAGTGTGTGCGAGGTCCTCGCGCTTCAGGTACACGGTTCGGCCGACTCGCTCGGAGAGCCGCCCGGCGAGGTAAAGGGGTGTCGGGCGCCCAATGAAATCTCGCCGCAGGCGGTCGAGCTCGGCGATGAAGGACTCGTCGTCGCGCGCGCTGCCCCACTCCCGCGTCAGCTCGTCGAGGGCGGTCATCAGCACCTCGGGAACGAACCTCCCGCCGTACTGGCCAAAGCGTTCCTCCACGGCGCTCACGATCTCATCGCCTCGCGTTCGGCCGCAACCGAATTGGCGGCTTCCGAGAACGCGGTCATCAGCTCGTGGTCCTTGATCCCCGGCGCCGACTCCACCCCGCTCGCGACGTCGACGGCAAAGGGATGGACGGTCCGAATCGCAGCGGCGACGTTGTCGGGCCGCAGGCCGCCGGCGAGGATCGCGTGGGCCTTCGACCGGCGCCCCTTCAAGAACTCCCAATCGAACGTCTCCCCAGTTCCCCCCAGCTTGCCCGGACGATGCGCGTCGAGCAGGTGGTAGTGAACCCGGAAGGCGCGCGCGGCCTGGATGTCGGCCCGGGTCCGCACCCGAATGGCCTTGATGATCGGGCAGCCGGTGCGCCGGCTCACCTCGCGGCAGAAATCGAGCCCCTCGGCCCCATGGAGCTGGATGAGCCCGAGTGACTCGTTTTCCGCCGCTCGCACGATCTCGTCGATCGGCGCGTTGACGAACACGCCCACGACCTCGAGGCGGCGGCGAAGCGCAGCCCCGATCTCGGTGGCGACGTCCGGCGGGCAGCGGCGCGGGCCGCCCTCCCAGTGGTTCAGGCCGATCGCCCAGGCGCCGAGCCGGGCGGCTTCCTCGGCATCCTCGGGCCTGGTTATGCCGCAGAACTTGACACGCACCGAACCAAGGTTACGGGGGCGGCATCACCACACGCCGAACGTCCCATATCCCCGCCAGAACGCGGGCACGCGGGACGTTCGGCGAAAAGGGAGTCAGCCTTGGACGCTGGAGGGGCGGTTTCCCAGCGTGACCGTGACCGTGCGCGTGTCCTGGCCGTGGGCCAGGGTCAGGGTCACCTCGTCGCCGGGGTTCTTCGATGCGACGGCGTTAACGACGTCGTCCATCCCTCCAACCGCGTGTCCGTCGATCGCCGTGATGATGTCGCCACCAGCCTGGATCTGCTGGCCGTTCATCGAAACCGCTGCGCTGCCACCGTGGATCCCGGCGTCGGCCGCCGGGCTGCCCTTGGTGACGGACTGCACGAGGGCGCCTTCCTTGACCGGGAGGTTCAGGACACCCGCGAGTTGAGTCGTCACGTCGGTTCCCGTAATTCCGAGGAATGCATGCTGAACCTCGCCCGTCGCCAGCAGCTGCTGGACCACATCGCGAGCCGTGTTGATCGGCACGGCGAAGCCGATCCCGACGTTGCCGCCGCTCTGCGACTCGATCTGGGAGTTGATGCCGATTACGCGACTCGCGGCGTCGATGAGGGGTCCGCCGGAGTTACCGGGGTTGATCGCGGCATCGGTCTGGATCACATTGTCGATCTGAAAGCCGCTCGGCGCCTTGATCTGGCGCTGGAGCGCGGAAACGATTCCCGCCGTCGCCGTGCGATCCAGCGCGAACGGGTTGCCGATCGCCACAACCGGATCGCCGACCTTCACGGCCGAGGAGTCGCCGAACGGGAGCGGATGCAGCTGGCCGGAGGGCACGTTGACCTTGAGGAGGGCCATGTCGGTCGACTCGTCCTTCCCAATCACCTGCGCCGGGATGGCCTGCGAGCGCTTGCCATTGCCGAGTTGCACCGTGATCTTGGAGGCGCCGTTGACCACGTGAGCATTCGTGAGAATGTGGCCGTCATGGTCGATCACGAACCCGGACCCGGTGGCGACTCCGCCTCCGCTGCCTCCGAACGGGTTGAAGGGCGAGGGCGGCTGCGGCGGCTGGGTGGCCTGGATGAAGGCGACGCCCGGGGAGTCCGCTCTGTAGATGTCGTTGACGGTGAACCCCTTGCCGCCGGCGACTGCCGGCTCGGTGAGGTGCGCCGCGGAAAACGTCGCGCCCGCGGGAGCGGTCGTACTACCCGAGTCGACCCAGCCCGCGGCGATGGCAATCCAGCCAGCGACGGCGACGATCAGCCCGCCGAGGAGCGCTGAGCCGAAGGGCGTGCGGGCAGCAGTTTTCACTCGGTTCATGCCCCCCAGGATCAACCAAGGCGCTAAACGCCCGCTAACCGGTAGCTTCAGACGAGATAAGAAATCGGTGCAGCCACCCGCCGGCGTAGGGTGAGCTCAGTGATCGCCGCGGGGGTTCTCGAGATAGTGCTCGCGCGTCTCCTCGTCGAAGCCCGCGAGCTGGTGGACGGCCGCGGCGGGATCCGGGCTTCGCATGAGCGCTTCCCCGACCAGCACGGCGTCCACGCCGATTCGCTCGAGCTCGTCAAGCTCAGTGCGGGAGCTGAATCCGGACTCCGCAACGACGGTCTTGCCGGTCGGCACATCCCTCATCAGCCGGTATGTCCTGGAGATGTCGACGCTCAGGTCGCGGAGGTTGCGGTTGTTGATGCCGATCACGTCGCAATCGAGCTCCACGGCGCGTTCCAGCTCATCGTCGTCGTGAACCTCGACCAGACAGTCGAGGTCGAGCTGCCGGGCCTCGGAGTAGAGCCCCGCCAGCGCCGCATCGTCCAGAGCCGCCACGATCAGCAGGACGGCATCGGCGCCTCCGGTGGCAGCCTCGAGCAGCTGATAGGGGTCGACCACGAAGTCCTTGCGCAGGATCGGCAGCTCGGAGGCGCCACGCGCATCGCGCAGGTCGTCCAGCGAGCCACCGAAGCTCGATCCATCGGTCAGGATCGAAAGCGCCGCCGCCCCGCCCCGCTCGTAGGCCGCGACCATGTCCGCCACCCGCGCCTCGCGGTCGATCCAGCCGACGCTGGGGGAGCGCCGCTTGAACTCGGCGATGATCGAGATCCCCGGGCGCACGAGGGCCTCGCTGAATGGGCGCGCACCGCTGCGAGTTCCCAGGCGATCGCGCAGAATCGAAGGCGGGAGCTCGGCGCGGCGCCTCTCGACGTCGGCACGGGCGCTCGCGACAAGCCCGTCGAGGTGGCTCACGGCTCCACGGGCGGGGCGAGCTCCGCGCTTCGCTTCGCCAACTGGTCCAGCACCTTCGCCGCTGCGCCCGAGTCGATCGCCTCGCGAGCCTTGACGACGCCGCCGGCGAGGTCCTCCGCCCCGCCCCCGACCATGATCGCGGCGCCGGCGTTGAGCGCGACGACCTCGCGGGCGGGCCCATCCCTTCCGTCAAGCACCTCGCGGGTGATTGCGGCGTTGCGCTCAGGATCGCCGCCGGCCAGCTCGGCCAGATCGGCGGGCTCGACCCCCACGTCTTCTGGCCTGACAAACCACTCCTCCGTGCGGCTGCTTGCCACCTCGACCACCCGTGTCTCGCCTGCGATCGTCAGCTCGTCAACGCCGTCTTCGCCGGCGACGACCAGCCCGCGCTCGCACCCGAGGGCCACGAGCGCCTCGGCGATCGTCTCCTGGTAGTGGCGGTCGGACACGCCGATGACCTGCCGCGTGGCGCCGGCGGGGTTGGTGAGGGGACCGAGAAAGTTGAAGACGGTGCGCACTGCGAGCTCCTTGCGTACCGGCACCACGTGCTTCATCGCCGCGTGGTGGCGCGGGGCGAACATGAACCCGAAGCCGACCTCGTCGATACAGGTGGCCACGGCGTCGGGCGCCAGGTCGATGCGGACTCCAAGTGCCTCGAGCAGGTCGGCCGATCCCGACCGGCTGCTGTTTGAGCGGTTGCCGTGCTTTGCGACCGGGCATCCCGCTCCGGCGGCCACAATCGCCGCCGTCGTCGAAATGTTGAACGTCGACGGCCCGCCCCCCGTCCCCGCGGTGTCCACCAGCGCTTGGTGAGAGGGGTTGACCGGCGCCGCGAGCCGGCGCATGGTTCGCGCGAGGCCGGTGAGCTCCCCCACCGTCTCCCCTTTGGTCCGCAGGGCTACGAGGAAGGCGCCGGTCTGCACCTCGCCCGCCCGGCCCTCCATGATCTCGTCGAGGGCGGCCGAGGTGTGGTCGGCCGTGAGGTGGTCACCGCTTGCGAGCGCGTCGATCGCGCGGGTCAGGACTTCATTCGGCATCAGAAGATCTCAGTCGCGAAGGAAATTACGCAAGATCTCCTTGCCGAGGGGCGTCAGGACCGACTCCGGGTGAAACTGCACGCCCTCTGCCGGCAGCTCGCGGTGCCGCACGCCCATCACGACATCCTCGAGCCTTGCAGTGAGCTCCAGCTCGTCGGGGAGATCGGCGTCGGCGACCAGGGAGTGGTAGCGGCCTGCCTCCAGCGGGCTGTCGAGCCCCTCAAAGAGCCCGCGGCCGTCGTGGTCGATCTCGGCGCTCTTGCCGTGGATCGGCTCGCCGCGAACCGTGCGCCCCCCGAACGCCTCGACCATCGACTGGTGCCCGAGGCAGACCCCGAGGGTCGGAATACCCGCCTCCGGGAAGGCGCGAGCTGCCTGAACCGAGATCCCGGCGTCGGCTGGAGTGCACGGGCCCGGGGAGATAACCAGCCGCTCGAAACCGCTCTCGACGAGCTCGCCGACGGCGGCCTTGTCGTTTCGCACGACCTCGATCTCCGCGCCGAGCTCCCCGAGGTACTGGACGAGGTTGTAGGTGAAGGAGTCGTAGTTGTCGATGACCAGGACCCTGGTCATGCCCACTCCTCCTGGGCTGACGCCAGCTCGATCGCCTGAAACACGGCCTTCGCCTTGCTGAGGCTCTCCTCGTATTCGCGCTCGGGAAGGGCGTCGGCGACGGTGCCGCCGCCGGCCTGAACGTGGACCTTGCCGTCCTTGACCACAACCGTGCGGATGTGGATGGCGGTGTCGAGATCGCCGTCGAAGCTCACGTAACCGACCGCGCCGCCGTAGGAGCAGCGTTTGTGCGGCTCGAGCTCGTCGATGATCTGCATAGCCCTGACCTTCGGCGCCCCGGAAAGTGTGCCCGCCGGTAGCACTGATCGCAGCGCGTCGATCGCATCGACGTCGGCACGCAGCGTCCCCGACACCTGGCTGACGATGTGCAGAACGTGCGAATAGGTCTCGACCTCCATCATCTCGTCGACCTTCACGGAGCCGTACTCGCACACCCGGCCGAGGTCGTTTCGGGACAGGTCGACGAGCATCAGGTGCTCGGCGCGCTCCTTGGTGTCAGCCAGCAGGCGCCGGCCCTGCGCGCGGTCGTCGTCGGGCGTTAGCCCTCGGGGGTAGGTGCCGGCGATGGGACGCATCTCGACACGCCTTCCCGAAACCTTGAGCAGCGGCTCGGGGGAGGCCCCGGCGACCTCGAAGTCGCCCAGATCCAGGAAGTACATGTACGGCGAGGGGTTGATCGCCCGCAGCCCCCGGTAGATCGAAAAGGCATCCACGGGGGCGGGCGCGGTGAAGCGCTGCGACGGGACGACCTGGAAGGCATCCCCGGCCCGGACGTACTCGATGATGCGCGCGACGATGGCTTCGAACTGCTCGCGCGTCAGGTTCGGCTCGAAGAGCTCCGCGGCCCCCTTCGCCGCGCGCTCGCGAAGCGCGGGGTCAGCGGGCGCGGCGGGCGCCGGGACAGGGCTCCGCAGCGCAGCGCGCGCCTCGTCGATGAGGGTCCTGGCCCGGGCGTAGGCGTCATCCACGCCGACGCCCTCCCCGCAGAACGCGTAACCGATGATCGAGAGCTCGCGGCGAAGGTGGTCGAAGGCCAGCATCAGCTCACACACCATCAGCGCCATGTCGGGCAGGCCGAGCGGGTCCGGGTTCGGCTCGCCCAGGGGCTCGACGGTGCGCACGAGGTCGTAGCCGAAAATGCCCACCGCGCCGCCGGGAAACGGTGGCAGGGAATCATCGGTCGCAGCGAGCTGATGAGCCTCGACGAGGCCGCGTGCAGCCTCGTAAGGATCGGCGCCCGACTCCGGCGCCCAGCGCAGGATCTCGCGCGGCCGGAAACCGAGGAACGAATAGCGGCCCACCCGACCCTGCTCGGCCGACTCCAGGAGAAAGCAGGGACTCCCGTCGCGTAGCTTCAAGAACGCCGAAACTGGCGTCTCGCAGTCGTCCACGAGGCGCATGACCACCGGGACGACGTTCGCCTCCTGCGCCAGCTCGCGGGCGCGCTCCAGGGAGGGCTCGACGCCCTGCCCAGGGTCAGTGGCGACGGCCATTGAGGGTTTCGAGGGCCGCCGCCATCGACAACTCCCGCGACCCGAGCAGAACGTCGAGGTGGTAGAGCACGTCGGCCGCCTCCTCCGCGACCCGCTCGTCGGATTCCGAAGCCGCCGCCCGCGCGACCTCCTCGGCCTCCTCGCGGACCTTTTCGCCAATTCGCGGTGGATCGGCGAGAAGCTCAGCCGTATACGAACCCTGCGGGCGCTCTCGGGCTCGCTCCGCGATCGTCCGCTCAAGCCCGGGCAGGGCCTCGTGGGCGGCCGGCTCGGGGGCCGCCTCGGTGTCGAGATCGCGGTGAAAGCACGAGCGCTCGCCCGTGTGACATGCAGGTCCAGCCGGGTCGACAAGAGCAAGGATCGCGTCGGCGTCGCAGTCGTAGCGAAGCTGGCGAACCCGCTGGACGTTGCCCGACGTCTCCCCTTTGTGCCAGAGCTCGTCACGAGACCGGCTGTAGAAATGAGTTTCGCCCGTCGCGCGGGTGAGCTCCAGCGATTCCTCGTTCATGTACGCGAGCGTCAGGACCTCGCCCGTCGCCCAGTCCTGGACGACGCACGGGACCAGGCCGCGCTCGTCGAATTGAATCGCCGCGCTCATCGCGGCGAGTTTACGGTTGCGCGTGCGTCAGACGCGATGGATCGAGCGTTGATGGCCCAGGGTTTCGGCGTCGAGTACGTCGAGCGGCTAGCGTATTTCCAGGCGATCGAGCAGGCCTTCGTCCCGGCGCCAGCCCGCCCGGACCCTGACGCGAAGGTCGAGGAACACGCGCGCCCCAAGCTCGCGCTCCAGCTCGCGCCGCGCGGCAATTCCGACGTCGCGGACCATGTGGCCGCCGGCTCCGATCAGGATCGCTTTCTGCGACTCGCTCTCCACCCAGACCTGGGCATGCACCTCGACCAGGCCATCGTCCCGCTTCGTCAGCTCCTGCACGGCGACCTCGACCGCGTGCGGGATCTCGTCGCGAGTTCGCCGCAGGATCTGCTCGCGGATCAACTCGGCCAGGTGGACCTCGCTGGGCTGGTCGCTTCGCATCTCGGCCGGATAGGCGAACGGGCCCTCGGGCGTGAGGGCGATGAGCGCGCGCTTCAGCTCATCGAGCCCCTCCCCGGTCTGGGCGCTCACGGGGTAGACGGCGTCGACGCCCGGCAGATCGCCGGCGGCCGACAGCGCAGCGACAGCGTGCGCCCGATCGCAGACGTCCAACTTGTTGACCGCGCAGACCACGGGCGTAGTCTTCGGCGCGCGCTCGCGGGCGCCGGCGAGGGTCCTGGCGATGAACCGGTCCCCGGGGCCCACCCCCTGGCTGCCGTCGATCAGCAGCAACACCGCGTCGGAGTCGGCCAGCTCGCGACCAACGCGGTGCTGCATGCGCTCGGTGAGCGTGTCACGGGGGCGCTGCACGCCGGGGAGGTCGATCAGCACCAGCTGCCATTCGCCGCCGGGCGCGGTCGCGATGCCGCGAATGGCCCGGCGGGTCGTCTGCGGGCGCTCGGAGACGATCGCCACCTTCGCCTCGACGAGGGCGTTCGTCAGCGTGGACTTACCCACGTTAGGGCGGCCCGCCAGCCCGATGAAGCCCGAGCGCGTCAATCCAGCCCGAGGTCGAACATCACCGAATCCTGGAGGGCGAACATCTCGCCGGAGTCGGTTTCGTGGTCGTGGCCGCAGAGGTGAAGGACGCCGTGGACCGCCGCCTCGGCCAAGTCGGCCGTGTGCTCGGGACAGATCACGACGTCGCCCAGCTCGCGCGGCCCGGCGACGGCATCTCCACCGTCGACCGGAAACGACAGGACGTCGGTTGGGCGATCGATTCCGCGGTGCTCGCGGTTGAGCTCACGGATGGCATCGGGGCCCGCGAGCGCGATGGAGAGGTGCCCATCGGCCACGCCCGCGGCCTCGAGGGCCGCCGCGACGGGGTCGCGCAGCTCGCGGGGTACGTCGCTGAGGTCGATGCTCAAGCCCGCTCGCCGCGCTCGTCGTAGGCGGCGACAATCCGCTGGACGAGCTCGTGGCGAACCACGTCGGCCGCTCCGAAGCGCACGAAGCTGATGTCGTCGACCCCGGCGAGGATGTCCCCCACCACAACGAGGCCGGAACGCTGATCGCGTGGCAGGTCCACCTGGGTGACGTCCCCGGTAACGACCATCCTCGACCCGAAGCCCAGCCGGGTCAGGAACATCTTCATCTGCTCGGGGCTTGTGTTCTGGGCCTCGTCGAGGATGACGAAGGCATCGTTAATAGTCCTCCCGCGCATAAAGGCCAGGGGGGCCACTTCGATGATGCCCTTTTCGAAGTAGCTCGAGACCCGCTCCGGATCGAGCATGTCGTAGAGGGCGTCGAAGAGCGGGCGCAGGTAGGGATCGACCTTTGCCTGGATGTCGCCGGGGAGGAATCCAAGGCGCTCGCCGGCTTCGACCGCCGGGCGGGTGAGGATGATCCTGCTGACCTCGCGCGAGTCGAGGGCCGCGACGGCCATCGCGACCGCGAGAAAGGTCTTGCCCGTTCCGGCCGGCCCGATGCCGAAGGTGATCGTGTGCCGCCGAATCGAATCCGTGTAGCGCTTCTGGTTGACGGTGCGTGGCGCGACGTGGACCCCGCGGTGGCGCCAGATGAGATCGCCGACGATCTCAGACGCGGGCTCCCCGGCCTCGACGGCGCCGCTCACGGTCGCGACTGTGCCCGGCTCCATGCTGTGCCCGCGCTCGATGAGGCCAACCAGCTCGTCGACCATGGCGGCGGCATCACCGACCTCCGCATCGGGGCCGTCGAGAGTGAGCACGTTGCCCCGCAGGAAGACGTCGCAACCAAGCCTTCCTTCGAGGTCGCGCAGCATGGAGTCGTCGGCGCCGGCGAGCTCGGCGGCCACGTCGTTGTCGAGCGTCAGCTGGCGGCGTGCCATGCCTACTCGCCGAGGCGCCCGCGGACCGCGGCACTAACGCGCTTGCCGTCGGCTCGCCCGGCGACCCTCTGCATCGCCTGTCCCATGACCTTGCCCGTGTCTGCGGGGCCCGAGGCCCCGGTGGCCTCGATCGCCGCGCCTACGATCTCTCCCAGCTCCTCGTCGGATAGCTCAACCGGCAGGTATGACTCGATCAGCTGTGCCTCGGCCTCCTCGGCGGCCGCCCGGTCCTCGCCTCCGCCGCCGCGAAACGCCTCGGCAGCCTCCACGCGGCGCTTTCGCTCGCGTCGCAGAACGGCGACCTCATCGTCGTTTCCGGCTTTCGCGTCCTGCTGGAGGGCGCTCGTGAGCATGCGCAGCGCGCTCACGCGATCGCGCTCGCCGGCCTTCATCGCCTCGCGGGTGTCGGCCTGAATCCGCTCCAAGATGCTCATTGGCTAAGGGTAGGGACCTCGACGTGCTCAACCGGCCCCAACGGCATTTGCAGGAACCGGGTGCCGAGGTCGCGAAACGACTCGACGTCCGCGGTGCACAGAAAGCGGTAGTCGCCCTCGCCGTGGCCGCGGGCATCGAGCGCGCGGGCCTCAAGCGCGCGCTGGGCGGCGGCGGCGACCGCGTGGCCCGACGTCACCAGCCGGACGTCGCGGCCCAGGATCCGCTGGAGCATCGGAGCCACGAGGGGATAGTGGGTGCAGCCGAGGATCACGGTGTCGACCTCCGCCTCTCGCAACGGCCGGCAGTACGACCGGACGGTCTCCACGACCCCCTCGTCGAACGGGGAGCCACTCTGGATCATCGGCGCGAGATCGGCGGCGGCGACCTCTGTCACATCGAGAGCGCGGCCCTGCCCCTCCAAAGCGCGGTGATAGGCACCGGCGGCGACCGTCGCCGGCGTCGCCAGCAGGCCGACCCGGCCGCTGGTGGTGATCGCCGCGGCAATCTCGGCCTCCGGACCGATGACCGACAGGGTCTCGACTCCTGACTGGGCCGCGATCTGCGCCGCGACGTCGCGAGCCGCCGCGGTCGCCGAGTTGCAGGCCACGATCAGTAGTTTCGCCCCGCGCTCGCAGAGAAAGCGGGCGATGGCGGCGACCCGGTCGCGAAGCTCCTCCCTCGTCTTGGTCCCGTAGGGAAATCGCGCGGTGTCGCCGAGGTACACGTAGTCCTCCGAGGGCAGGGAGACGAGAAGCTCGTGGAGGACGGTGAGACCGCCCACTCCCGAATCGAAGACCGCTATCGGCAGCGACCGATCGGTCGTTCCGCGGTGTGAGCTCACGACTCGAGGCCCTGGCTCTCGAGGTCTCGCAGGAGCACCCCCGCCCAGTCGCCCTCGCGCGATCGCCGGGCCTCGCGAAGGCCCGAGCGGGCGAACGCATCGACCACCTCGTCCACCTCGCCCGCCAGCAGACCGGACACGACCATCGTGACCGGCGGCTCGGAGAGGCGCCCGGCGATGCTCAGCAACAGCGGACTCGTGAGGTTCGCCACAACGGTCGACGCGAGGGGCGGCAGCTCCTCGCGGAGGTTCGACCGGTGGACCTCGAGCTTCACTCCGTTTGCAATGGCATTCGCGGCGGCGGCCTCGAGGGCGGGGCGCTCGTGGTCGTAGCCGCTCACGGGGGCATACCCGAGCTTGGCGGCGGCGATGGCCAGGACGCCGGACCCGGTTCCGAGGTCGGTTAGCGGGCCCGAAGCCTCACCCGACTCGGCGAGCGCCAGCAGCAGTTCGAGGCAGATCTTCGTCGTCGCATGGGCGCCGGTGCCGAACGCCTGCCCCGGGTCGACCGCGACCTCGATCTCGGCGCCGGGATCCGGGTCGGCCCAGGTGGGCCGAACGCACAGGCGGCCCACTCGAACCGGCTCGTGGAAGTCACGCCAGCGATCGGCCCAGTCGTCGGGAACCTCGGTCGACGCGATCTCGACGAGTCCCTCGCCGGCAGCGGCCTCAAGGGCCGGGACGGCAGGGAGCTCACCCGGCGGACCGTAGATCGCGTACTCGACGTACGTCTCGCCACGCTCCTCCTCGACGCCGCCCGGCGCCAGCTCCACTAGCTCGGCGAGCACGCGCTCGGCGAGCTCGGGCCGACAGCGAACCGCGAGCCGGATCACGCTGTCATCTCACGCGCTGGCGCGACCCTCGCCTGCGCCCGCGTAGCCGCGACCGCCACCCAGATCCGCCCTCGACCTCGAGGTTCGATTCGTCGATCGCGTTGTCGAGCGCCTCCGCGAGCTCGGTCTGCTCCGGGTCGAGCCCACGCGGGACGATCACGCGAAGGACGACGTGCAGATCTCCCCGGGCTCCCCCTCGCAGGCTGGGAAGGCCCTGCCCCTTGAGGGTCACGTGGTCGCCCGGCTGTGCACCGGCAGGCACCTCAATCTCGCGCTCGCCCTCCAAGGTCTCGATCGAGAGCTCGCCGCCAAGCATGGCTCGCGTCGCGGCGATTCGCGCCTCGGTCACGAGCTCCGAACCCTGGCGCTCGAAACGCTCGTCCGGCGCGACGACCACCTCGACGTACAGATCGCCCGAGCCCGCACCCACATCGCCGGCGTGCCCGGCCCCCGAGATCCGGATTCGCTGTCCCGACTCGATGCCGGCAGGCACCTCGACATCCCAGGTTCGGGCCTTCATGACCCTGCCGCGGCCGGAACACTCCTCGCACGGCGACTCGGCGGTCTTGCCGGCGCCCCCACAAGTTGGACAGGGCCCGCTGCGCAGCATCTGCCCGAAGGCGGTCTGAGCGACCTCACGCACCTGCCCGGCGCCGCCGCAGGTCTCGCAGGTGTGGATGGGCGTCCCGGGTTGCGCTCCGTTGCCCCTGCAGCGCTCGCAGACCGAAACCGCCTCCAGGGCGATCTCACGGTGGGCGCCGGTCAACACCTCGCCGAGCGTCACCTCGATCCTCGCGCCGATGTCGGCGCCGGTGGCGGGGCCCGAGCGGGCGAAACCAAACAGGTCGCCGAACATGTCGTCGGCGCCTCTGCCAAACAGCGCCGAGATGACGTCCTCGAAGCTCCCGAATCCGGCCGCGCGCGAATGGAAGCCCCCGGAGCGAAGGCCCTCGTGCCCGTACGTGTCGTAGGTGCCCCGCCGCTCGGCGTCGGAGAGCACCTCGTAGGCCTCGGCCGCCTCCTTGAACTTCTCCTCGGCCTCCGGGTCGTGCTTGTTGACGTCGGGGTGCAGCTCGCGCGCCAGGCTTCGAAACGCCTTCTTGAGCTGCGCCTCGTCGGCATGCCTCGGGACCCCGAGGACCTCGTAGTAGTCGCGCGGCACGGCGATCAGTCGTACACCGATTCGAAGAAGCGCGAGAGCTGGCCGGCGGCGTCACGGACAGAGGCGATTGCCGTCTCGTAGTCCATCCGCATGGGCCCGACGACGCCGACGGTCCCGAGGTTTCGGTAGCCGAGCCCGTAGTTGGCGCCGACGACGCTGACGGAGCGGAGCTCTGGCGTCGGGTTCTCCTCGCCGACCCACACGAACACGGAGCGCTCCTCGAGCGCCTGCCGAAGGCCGCGCAGGAGCCCCGCCCGCCGCTCGAGCCCCCGCATCAGGGCATCGATGTGCGGAAGGTCGGCCGCGTGGTTCTCGGACAGCAGCCTCGCCGCCCCGTCCACGTAGAGATCGTCCTCGCTCGTCGCCTCGATTCCCGCCAGCGCCTCACCAAGCTCTGCCGCAAATCGGGACTCCCTTGCCGAAAGGCTCTCGTCCCCGAGCCTGCTGCGGAGCATCCGAGCCCCAATCGCCAGTCCGGAAACTCGTTCGTTCAGATAGCTCGACCCCCACTCCACGAGTCCGGTGTCGACCGGCTCATCGAACGTCAGAACGCGTCGCGTGACCGCGCCGTTTGAGGCGATCACGACCACCATCACGACGTTGGGCTGCAGGCGCAGCACCTCCACCCGGTGAACGCGGGCGGCGCTGGCCGGTGGAGCCGTGGCAAGAGCCAGCAGGTCGTTGACCCTGGCCAGCGTTCCGGTCGTCTCGCGCATCGCCTCCTCGACCTCGCGGCGCATGCGTGAAAGATCGAGGGCGGTGCCTGCGCCCGGTTTGCCCTTGGGGCCCGAAGCGAGGAGCGCGCCGGCGTAGAACCGGTAGCCGGCGTCGGTCGGGACACGCCCGGCGGAGGTGTGGGGATGCGTCAGGTATCCGGCCTGCTCCAGTGCCGCGAGCTCGGAGCGGACTGTCGAAGGTGCCCATTCGACCTCGTCGATCTCGGCGACCGCCTTCGAGCCGACGGGCTCGCCGGATTCGAGGTGCGCGTCAATGACGATGCGCAGGATCTTCTGTTGGCGCTCGCTCAGCACCCGAGGGAGTGTAGGAACCGCCGGCCGCCAAACGCGGGTGACTCAGGGAAGCTCGAGCTCGGCCGTGGCGTTCCGGATGATCTGGTTGCCGGATTGCTCGGCGACGGTCTCCGTGGTCATGTGGCCGTTCTCAGTCGATGTCACCGTGGCGGAGACGACGACCTCCTGCTCGGGAAAGCCCATGCCACGAAACTGAACCTCCAGTCGCTTCAGGGCGCGCGGATCCCCCTCGGCCACTGCCGAGTGCGCCCGGGCCACCTGGGCCATGGTCCACAGGCCGTGAAGGATCACGCCGGGCAGGCCGACCTTAGCGGCGAACTCCGGGTCGGTGTGGATTGGGTTCGGGTCTCCCGAGGCGGCGGCGTAGCGCTTGGTGAGGTCCGCGTCGGGGGTGACGCGAAGCTCCGGCAGGGAATCGCCGACGGCAAAGTCGCTCATTCCACGCCCCTCACGATGTTCGTCCAGGTTGCTTTCACGGTCTGCTGTCCCTCCTGGTTGGCCGAGACCGACTCGAAAACGTAGAAGCCCTTGCCGTCGCGTGTCTCGATCGACTTGCAGGTGACCGTCGTCGTGATCACGTCGCCGGCGCACACCGGCTCGCCCCACTCGAACTCCTGTCCGCCGTGGACCATCGCCGCGAAGTTCATCTCGACGTCGGGGTCGAAGAGGGCGGGTCCCATGCCGGGGGCGCTGTAGACGACCGCGAACATAGGCGGCGCGACGAGATCGCGGAAGCCGGCGGCCTTCGCGGCCTCGGCGTCGCGGTGAACCGGGCTCGGCTCGCCCACGGCATCGGCGTACTGGGAGATCCGCTCAGCCTCGATCTCGAAATCGGCCCCGGGCCAGGTCTTGCCGACTGCGTCGGTCTTCAGCGCCATCGGCGCGCGATCCTATCCACCAGCGCGCTCGCGCTCCTCGGCGACCGCGACCGCCTCGTCCCACGACGCGTACCCGGCGCCCACGAACGCCACGAGCTCGTCGCGGCGGCTCGGCTCACTCATCGATATCGAGCACCGCCAGGAACGCCTCCTGGGGGACCTCCACCCGCCCCACCTGCTTCATGCGCTTCTTGCCCGCCTTCTGCTTCTTCAAAAGCTTCTGCTTGCGGGTCACGTCGCCGCCGTAAAGCTTTGCCGTCACGTCCTTACGCAAAGCCTTCACCGTCTCGCGCGACAGTACCCGGGAGCCGACCGCGGCCTGGACGGGGACGTCGAAGAGCTGGCGGGGAATCGTCTTCTGCAGGCGCTCGACCAGTGCCTTCCCGGCCGGATAGGCGTTGTCGCGGTGGACGATCAGCGACAGCGCGTCCACGCGATCGCCCGCGAGCAGCACGTCGAGCTTGACCAGGTCCGAGCCCTGGTAGCCGATCGGCTCGTAGTCGAGCGACGCATAGCCGGCCGTCCGCGACTTCAGCTGATCGTAGAAGTCCAGGACGATCTCGGCGAGCGGTAGGTCGTAGCGAAGCTGCACCCGCACCGGCGAGAGGTAATGGAGGTCGACGTGGGTCCCGCGCCGGCTCTGGCAGAGCTCCATGATCGCTCCCACGTGCTCGGTCGGAGAGATCAGCGAAGCTCGGATGTACGGCTCGGCGATCGTCTCGATCGAGGCGGGGTCGGGCATGTCGGTCGGGCTACGGACCTCGACTTGCTCGCCGCTGTGCAACACGACCTCGTAGCGGACGTTCGGCGTGGTGGCGAGGAGCTCGAGGTCATACTCGCGCTCGAGGCGCTCGCGCACGATGTCCATGTGCAAAAGGCCGAGGAAGCCACAACGAAACCCGAAGCCCAGCGCGTCGGAGGTCTCGGGCTCCCATGAGAGGGCGGCGTCGTTGAGCGAAAGGCGCTCGAGGGCGTCGCGCAGGTCCTCGTAGCGGTCGGTGTCGATCGGAAAGAGACCGCAGAAGACCACCGGCTTGACCTCTTGGTAGCCGGGAAGAGGCTCGGCGGCCGGGCGCTCGCGAGAGGTGAGGGTGTCGCCGACGCGCAGCTTCGAGACGTCCTTGATGCCCGTGATCACGTAGCCGACCTCGCCGGCGGCCATCTGGGGGGTGGAGCGCATCGTGGGCGTGAAGTACCCCGCCTCGTCGATATCGGCTTCAGTGCCCGTTTGCATGGCGGCGATCGGCTCCCCGCGGCGAAACCGGCCGTCGATCATCCGCACGAAAGCGATGACCCCCCGGTACTGGTCGAACTCGGAATCGAAGATGAGGGCGCGTGCCGGCGCCCCGGCGTCTCCCTCCGGTGGTGGGATCCGCGCCACGATCGCCTCGAGGACCTCCTGCACCCCCTCCCCGGTCTTCGCCGAGATCCTCAGGATCTCGTCGGGCTTGCCGCCGATCAGGTCGCAGATCTCCTCGGCCACCCGGTCTGGTTCCGCGCTCGGCAGGTCGACCTTGTTCAGCACCGGCACGAGCTCGAGGCCGGCGTCGATCGCGGCGTAGGTGTTTGCCACCGTCTGGGCCTCAACCCCTTGCGCGGCGTCGACGACCAGCAGCCCGCCCTCAGAGGCGGCGAGGCTTCGTGAGACTTCGTAGGAGAAGTCGACGTGGCCCGGCGTGTCGATCAGGTGCAGGCTGTAGGTCTGGCCGTCGGCGGCCTGGTAAGGGACCTGCACCGCCTGAGCTTTGATCGTGATGCCGCGCTCGCGCTCGAGCTCCATCGAGTCGAGCAGCTGCGGCATGTGATTGCGAGGGTCGACCGCCCCAGTGATCTCGAGGATGCGGTCGGCCAGCGTCGACTTGCCGTGGTCGATGTGGGCGATGATCGAGAAGTTGCGAATGCGCTCCATGGGAGCGAAGGAGTATTGCGAGCCTCAGGGCTCCAGCCCGAGTCCGCGCCGCGCGCCTGTCTCGGTGAGGTGGTCCTCCTGGCGGAATACGAGGCCGTTTCGTAGCCAATAGCAGAAGTAGACGTCTCCTCCCAGCTCGAGCCCGCTTCCGCGCCCGGCGGTTTTCAGCCGGGCGTGCATGAGAACACGGTCGTCGGCGATCGGCTTCATCTCGAGGATTTCCCAGTCCATCACGCCCCAGCCTTCGCTCATGCCGGCGAAGAAGCGGTCGAGATCCTCGAGGCCGTGACACGGGCGGCTCTCCGGCCACTTGCGGACCGGGTAGTAATCCACGTCGCGATCGAAGAAGCGCCCGACGGCCTCCATCCAGGAGCCTTCGCCCGCCCAAAAGGAGCGCACGGCCTCAGTCATTCGGGTCACCGTCTCGACGTTCTCCTCCGGCCCCATTTGCGAAAATCCTACGGTCCGCCGATAGCCTCAGGGAATGCGAGCGACGGTTGCCATGGCGGCCCTGCCGGTGGCGCTCATCGCCGCGGCGAGCGCGACGGCACTTCCCACCCCGGCCACGTGCCACGGCTGCTGGCATCCGAAGCCCTCGACGAAGCCGTGGCAGTGGCAGCTGCAGGGAAAGATCGACCTCTCGGTGAATGCGCCCGTTTACGACATCGACATGGACGTCGCCGCCGCGAGCGTGAAGGCGATCCACGATCAGGGCGACAGGGCGATCTGTTACGTCGACGTCGGCTCGTGGGAGCCCTATCGCGCCGACGCCGGGAAGTTCCCGAAGTGGCTTTTGGGGCGCCACTTCCAGGGCTTCCCCAACGAGCGCTGGCTCGACATCCGCAAGCTCAGCGTGCTGAAGCCGATCATGAAGAGGCGCCTTCAGAGTTGCGCGTCGAAGGGCTTCGACGGCGTCGAGGCCGACAACGAGGACGGCTACCAGAACCGCACCGGCTTCAACATCACCGGCGCCGATCAGCTCCGCTACGACACCTGGATCTCGAACGAGATTCATAAGCTCGGCATGGCGGCCGGGCTCAAGAACGACCTCGGCCAGGTCCACGAGATGCTTCCCTACGTGGACTTCGAAATCAACGAGCAGTGCTTCCAGTACAACGAGTGCGGCAAGCTCAAGCCGTTCATCGCCGACAACAAGCCCGTCTACGGCGCCGAGTACGAGCTGCCCCTCTCGAAGTTCTGCTCGCACTCGATCGCGCTCGGTTTTTCGACGATCCGCAAGCGCTACAGCCTGCGCGCCTATCGCAAGACCTGCTAACGCCACCTTCCCACCCCCGAACGTCCCTGGTGCCCGCCTACAAGCGGGGATGCGGGACGTTCGGCGGAGAGGGGGCAGCTAGGCGCGTCCGCGGTTGCGGACCAGGTGGCTGATCTGCTGGGCCTCCGGGATGCGCAGCGCGGTCACCGCGCCCAGGTACGCGAGGCCACCCGCACCAAGGCCGGCGCTCAGCGAGATCACCTGGGCCACGAGCCCGCGGCCGAGGGCATCGTCGAGCACGAACCAGATCCCGTAGCCGGCGCCGGCCAGTACGGCTGCGGCCAGCGTGATCCTCGTCGCGGTCCAGACGAAGCGTCCGAGCTCCAGGCGTCCCAGCTGCTTGCGAAGGACGCGAATCTGGATCGCGACGCTGACCGCGGTGGCGATCACAGTCGCCGCGACGATGCCGCCGACCCCGAACGGCCCGTGGAGGATGATCGCCCCGGCGGCTGTGATCACCAGGTTCACACCGGAGATCGCCGTGGGGACCCAGGGGCGCTGAAGGCTGAAGAAGGTCCGCGTGAGCAGCAGGAAGAGGCCGTTCAGCGGCAGCGACATCGCGAACCAAAAGAGCGCCGTCGAGGCCAGGTGGGTGTCGCTCGCTCCGAACGCCCCGTGCTCGTAGACGAGCCTGATCATGGGGGTCGCGAGTACGAGGGTGGCCGCCGCCGCCGGGATCAGCAGCAGGATGATCTGTCGCATCCCGTTCGCCATCGTCGCGCGTAGCTCGCCGTACTCACGGCGCGCAGCGAGCCGAGCTAGCGTCGGAAACATCACCGTCGTCACGGCCACCGAGAAGATCCCCTGGGGCAGCATGTAGATGCGGAAGGCCTTGTCGATGCCGGCGGGCGCGCTTTCCGACACCAGGGCGCCGAAGGTGCTGTTGATCAGCAGGTTGAAGTTGATGAGCCCCAGGCTCAGCGTGACCGGGAGCATCAGAATCAGGACCCGGCGGACCTCTGTGCTCTTCCAGTCGAAGGCACGGATCGGGCGAAACGGCGTCTTGCGCAGGTCCCAGGCCGGGATCGCCAGCTGGATCGCCGTGCCCACGAGGATGCCGATCGCATAGGCGTAGATCCGATGGTCGGGCGAGAAGAGCGGCCGCAGCGCGATCAGGACCGCGATGATCGCCACGTTCCAGAAGAACGGCGAGATCGCGAACGCCCCGAAGCGGTCATAGCTGTTCAGGATCCCGACCACCATTCCGGTGGTACCGAGCATCACGAGGATCGGGAAGAGGATCTGCGCGAGCGTCACGGTCAGGCCCTCGGGCACGTGCGAACCCGTGAAGACCGGCATCAGGATCGGCGCGATCAGGACGAAGAACACCGTCAGCACGCTGAGGACGAGCGTGACCAGGTAGATCAGCGTCGTCGCCAGCCGGAACGCCTCACGCTTGCGGCCGTGCTCCAGGTGCTCCGTGAAAACCGGTACGAAGGCCGCCTGGATAGCCGCGTCGGCGAAGAGGCTGCGGACCAGGTTCGGGACCTGAAACGCAATCGTGAACGCCGACATCGCCCCCGACAGCCCGAAGTAGTAGGCCGCGGCCACCTCGCGCACGAGACCGGCCACGCGCGAGAGGCTCGTCGCCAGCGAGAACAGCGCCGTCGAACGGGCCAGTCGTCCGGCACGCGCCCGCGAGCTCTCGCGTGGTCGCGAAGCCTCGATCGCCTCCATGCCCGGCTCCTCGCCCGGCAGCACGTGACTGGCGGTCGCCGGCGAGTAGTCCTCAGCCTCCTGCACGTCGTCGTCGAAGCGCTCGGTCATACGGCGGCCTCTATCATGCGCGACCGGCCCATGGCAAACATCGCTTCACAGATCAAGCGCAACGCTCGCACTGACCGCGAGCACAACGAGAACCGTCGCCTCACCAGTTCCGTCAAGACGCATTTCCGGCGTCTCGAGACCGCGGCTGAGGCCGGGGACGCTGCGGCGACTGAGACCGAGCACCGCGAGCTCGTCTCACGGATCGACAAGGCCGTGAAGGCCGGCGCGCTCCACCCGCGAAACGGCGCGCGCAAGAAGGCGCGCGCTGCGCGCATCAGCGCCGGCCTGACCAAGTAGCGAGGCCTCAGCCCGCACCGCCGGCGGCGCGCCGGACGGCGAGAGTCAGGGCCACGTCGTCCGGGTAGTCCGAGCCACCGCGCGTCCACCACTCCAGATCGGCGATGGCGCACACCCCCGAGCGCGCCGCTGCGACGCTGCCCCCGCGCACGCTGCGAACCAGAAGCTTCGCGGCGTATGGATGCATTCCCAGGGAGCGCTCGATGTCGGCGGCGGAGCGTCCCGCCTCTAGTCCGCTGAGAGCCAGCTGCGCCGCGCGCAGGCGCTTGGCGATCTGCCAGACCAGGCCAGTGACCGTCTCGCCCTGGTCGCGAAGGCGCTCGGCGGCGAGCAGGGCCGCCGGCGCGTTGCGCTCGACCACCGCGTCGGAGAGAGTCCAGGCCACTTCCTCGGTCGTGTCGGCAATCATCGCTTCGAGATCGGCCCTCCTCACCGTTCCACCCTGCGCCCAGAGCGACAGACGGCGGAGCTCGTTGGCCAGGCGCAGGGTGCGCTCACCCATGCGCGCCACCAGCAGCTCCGAGGCGTCGCGCTCGAGGACGAAGCCCAAGGCCTCGGCCTCTTCAACCAGCCGGCGGCTGAGGTCCCGGGCCTTCGGCGAGACGTAGGCGATCGCCTTGCCCCCGCGCTCCTTCACTGCAGCGTCCAAGGCCTTCAGGGCATCGGCCCTTGCCTTCGCCGGCTTGGCGCCATCGGCCCGGGCCACCAGGACCAGGGTGATGTCCTCTGGCAGCCCGGCGACCGCGACGGCGAGGACGCCCAGCTCCTTGGCGCTCAGGCGATCGACGTGGTCGGCAACCAAAAAGCGCTTGGTGGCGACCAGCGAGAGCGCCGGAATGGCCGCCAAAAGGCCCTCCAGGTCGGGTGAATCGCCGGCGATCAGCGGCGAAAAGCTCTCCAGCGCCCCGGGCCCGGCGTCGCGCTCGGCGCGGAGTCGCAGCGCGGAGAGCGCCTGGTCGATCTTCGCGTCGTCGTCGCCCGCGAGCAAGTATGCGGAGGCGAGCTCAGCCATGGCGCCGAGTGTATTCAGGCGCCCGGCCGATGCCTTGATCGCCGGCGGGCGACGCGGGGATCTAGACGCTGCCGATCAGCAGGCCCAGGCCCGAGAGGACGATCGCCAGGGCGACGACCCAGAGCAGGCGGCGCCCGTTGCGACCCGTGATCGCGAACGCGAGCGCCAAGAGCGCTGCGATCCCCGCGAGGACGCCGCCCGGCCACACGAGGATCTCGGTGACCGTCTTCTTCGTGGTCCCGCCGTCGAAGCATGTGCGATCGCTGGGCAGCGATGCCTTGCCGCTCTGCACATCGGCGCAGGTAGGCGTGTTGCCGATGTCGACGATCGCGGCGATCAAGACGGCGGAAGCGAAAGCCAGGACCAGGAATCCGACCACGGCCAAAGCTCGGAGGCCTCCCGAGGCTCGATCGGAGGGCGGGGGCGGCGGAATAGCTCCCGCGGGGGGCGGAGGGGGTGGCGAAGCAGCGGGCGGCGGAGTGCCGGGGGGCACCGGCGGCGGTGCTCCGGGGGTGGGATTAGCCCCAGGGGGAGGCGGCGGGGGTGTGCCTTCCATCGGCTGAGCCTATAGGCCCGGCTCGGACGCGATCAGCTCGATGAGCCTCGAGACCACGACCCCGAAGGCGAAGTAGAGAGCGGGAAGCCACAGCGCCACTCCGAAGAGGCCGTCGCAGGTTGGGGCATATGCGGCGACGTCGGTTTTGACGAGGACGATCTCGGCGATCGGCCCCACGATGGCGGCCGCGAGGCCGCAGACGAGCGCCGCCGGCCCGCTCGCGAACCTCGTCGCGCTGAGCACTGCGAGCATTGCCACGAGGGTGGTCGCCGCTCCCTCCGCCTCATCGTGCAGCACTGCGGTGAGCGCGTAGATGCCCAGGACCGCGGCGATGGCCCCCGCGGCCTCGCGGAGGCGCCCGCCTGCCTCCCACGCTCGGAGCGCTCCGACGCGCAGGCGAAGATCGGCCGTCGCGACGGATCCCACGCCCACCGCCACCGGAAACCACAGCGCGCTCCGCCACACGAACGGGAAGCCGTGGCTCAGGTAGGTGGTGGTTCCCGTTTCCACGTGCGCGGCGTCCCCGAGCAGACCGCCGAGGGCCCCAATCACGAAAAGGCCGCCGGCCCAGGTTGGCTTGAGGCGCATCAGCCGGCGGAGCCTACTTCGACGAGGAGGCGCTCCATCCCGTCCGGGTCACGTCGATCTCGACGCTCCCATCACGATCGGTCCGCATGACGGGGACGCCCGCGCTCGCGAGAGTCGCGAGGATGCTCGGATCAGGGTGGCCGTAGGAGTTGCCCGCGCCGACCGAGATCACCGCGAGCCGGGGTTTTGACCTGTCCAACAACCGCTGTAAGCCCGCATCGGCGCTCCCGTGGTGCGCGACCTTCAGGACGTCAAGTGCGCCCGGGTCGACGGGAACCGACTCGGACTCTGCGTCGGCCGTGAGCAGCATCCTGAAGCCCCGCCAGCGGGCCAGCGCGACCAGCGCCAGAGTGTTTGGATCGACGTCGTGCGCCCCCGGACCCTGCTCCAGAGCGCGCGGCGGCCAGAGGATGTCGAGACGAAGCGGCCCCGACCGGATCTCCGCGCCCGCAGCAGCCTGAACAGGCCGCGTTCCGGCCGCGGCGGCCTCGCGGAGGATGCGCGGCGTCCTGACGCCGTAGACCAACCTCTGCGTCGGGAAGGTGCCCAGGAGATCCTCGATGCCACCCGCGTGATCTGACTGGTCGTGGGTCACCAACGCCGCGCCCAAACGGCTGACTCCCTCAGCCTCGAGCTTTGCGTCGATCCCGTCGCCCGGAGGTCCACCGTCGACCAGGATCGGCCGGCCGCGCCGCGGCGCGAGCAGGATCGAGTCCCCCTGGCCGACATCGAGCATGATCACCCGCAGGCCAGGCGCGTTTCCCTTTGCGGCTGTGCGGTCCGGCGCGCGAGTCGCGAGAAACGCCAGGAAGGCGAACAGAGTCAGGCCGAGAGGCAAGCTGCGCGGAGGCCGCAGAGAACGGCGCCGGTGCCACGTCGTCAACGCCCCATAAAGAGCTGCTCCTGCCGCCGCGTAGATCCCCGCGACAACGACCCAAGACAGGCCGGGAAGCTCGACCTGTGCCCAGCCGGGCGCACCGAGCCAGTGGGCGACCTGCGCTATGTACGCGGCGAACAGACCCGCAATCCAGGTGACGGGCGCAACCGGAAAGAACGGGATCTGAGCCAGCCCGGCCGCGAGCATCCCGAGCCACATCACGGGTGCGACCGCCGGCAGCGAGAGCAGATTCGCCGGCAACGTCGTCAGCGAGGCGTTGCCGAACGATGCGGCCATCAGCGGCGCGGTGGCCAGTGTCGCCGCGATCGTCACACCCGCGCCCTCGGCGATCGCGCGGCGAGCTGAGCTTGCGCTCCGCCCGGCGGGTAGCAGCGCGTCGCGAATGGGCCCGGCCGCGAGCACGATCCCGATGACCGCGGCAAAGCTGAGCTGCCAACCGGGGTCGCCGGTTGCCCGCGGATTCAGGGCCAGCGTCACCGCGGCGGCCAGCACGACGACGTGCCACCGCGCGTGCGGGCGCCCGGCCATCGTGGCGATCACGGTGGCCGCGCCCATCACCCCGGCGCGCTGGATCGACGGGCTCGCGCCGCTAACGAGCACGTAGAGCCCGATCAGGGCGAGTAACAGCAACATCCTGGGGCGCAGACGAACACCGGCGAGGGCGAGGATCGGCGCCGCCAGAAGCGCCAGGAGAGCCACGTTTTCGCCGCTTACCGCAAGCAGGTGAGCGAGTCCCGAGCGGCGGAAATCGCTCACGGTCGCGGCATCGATCCGATCGTCCTCTCCCAGCACGAATCCACGCAGGAGAGCCGCGGCGGCGCCAGTGGTCCCGGCTCCGAGAGCAGCCGAGGCGCGATCACGAACAGCGTCGACCGCACCGGCTAACCCGTGCCTGCGTGCTCCCGTCAGCTCGATCGTTGTCGCGTGCAGGACCCGCGCGATCCCAAGCCTCTCCAGGTAGCCGCGCTCCCAGGGCGCCGGCGCGCGTAGCGTCCCCCGAGCCCGTACCTCACGGCCGATGGGAAGGTCGGGCACCGGTTCCGGCGCGGTGACGAGCAGGGGCCCGGCGCTGGTCGTGATCTCGACAGAGGCCTGGCCGTCGACGCGATGCGGGGTCGCAGTCACGTAGCCGAGCGCCTCCACCCCGCCCGCCGGCCGTGCAGCAGCCGCGCCCGCGTCGATCGCCGCGATGCGGGCCTCGCCCACGCCGAGGCCTGCGAGCGCTCCGGCTGCGCCTGCCAGGAGCACCAGCAGGGCCTGCGGGCCCCGTCGTGAGAAGATGGCGCCGCCAAGCCCCGCGGCGGTCGCGAGGGCGATCAGGCCAAGCGGTGAGAGAAACCCTGGTGGCGCGAGCGGGGCAGCGGCCAGCCCCGCCGCGGCCCCCGCCAGGGTCGCGGTAGGCCGGCCATACGTCAAGGCTGCAGGCGCGCCCGGAGCGCCTCCATCGTGGCCGGCCCGATCCCCGAGATCTGGTCGAGGTCGTCGACGGAGCCGACGCCGCCATGCTGATCGCGGAAGTCGATGATGTCCTGCGCGGTCACGGGGCCGATTCCGTCGATGGTGTCGAGCTGCTCGAGCGTGGCCGAAGACAGGCTGATCGGCGCGTCGGCGGCGGGCGTGGAGCCACCGGCGCTGCCTGTCTCGGCCCCGGCGGCGACATTTGCGGACGGGGCCCGGTCAGGGACCACGATTTGCTGGCCGTCGGTCAGCCGGGCGGCGAGGTTGATGTGCTCGAGGTCCGCAGCCGCAGTTGCGCCGCCGGATCGCTTGACGGCGTCCTCGACCCGCGAGCCCGCGGGCAGGCGATATACGCCTGAGTCGCGAACCGCGCCCGTGACATCAACGACGACGTCTTCGCCCCCCGCTCCGGCGACGCTAACGCCGCTGGACGAACTACCGCTCGAGCCGGAGCCGGACGAGAAGCTGATGCCCTGCGCCTGTGCCGGGCCCTCGCCCGACGCCGAGAGCCAACGAGCTCCCACGAGGAGCACCGCGATGCCAACCGCGGCGTAGACGATGAGCTGCCCGCGCGTCAGCCGTTCCATGACGAGATCGTGCGTCGACCCACCGCGTACGTTGCGGGCTGCGTGTGCCGGGACTGCGACGCGAAGGCGCCGCCTCAGCGACCTGGGGGGCTACTCGTCGTCTTCGTCGTAGCCGACGGCCTGGGTGGCGAGGCGGCGGCTATAGAGCTCATCCGCAGATACGCCCGGGGATTGGACGACGACCAGGACGAGCACATCGGTTCCGTTGTTGGCAACCGAGTGGTCGGTGGCAGGCGGGATCAGAACCAGGTCTCCCTGGTCGAGCTGCAGGGTGTCCCCGGTCGCGGTCATCGAACCGGCACCGCTGGCGACGACGTAGACCTGCTCTGCCTCCTCGTGGGAGCGAAGCTCCTCGGAGGCGCCGGCCGGGACCTCCAGCCAGTTGACCGAGAGGTTTCGCGAGCCGAGCTCGCCCGCGTCCATCAGAACGTGTGGGCGAAGCTGATGGATCTCAATAACTGCCGCGTCGGCGAGGCGCCTGACAAGCACCGCGTCTTTCTAGCAAACGAAACGCCGTCAGGTTGTTGACAACCGGGAAAACGCAGGGATCAGCGCACGACGAGGTTCACGAGCTTGCCCGGCACGACGATCTCCTTGACGATCTCTTTGCCGTCGACGTGACGGGCCACCGCTTCGCTTTCCCGCGCCAGCGTGAGCAGCGCATCGCGGTCGGCGCCGGCAGGCGCCTCGACCTGAGCGCGCAGCTTGCCGTTGATTTGCACCACAAGGGTGAACGTGTCGCGCTCCAGGTACCGCTGCTCCACTTGGGGCCACGGGACCTCCCACACTCGCGTGCCATCCACCCGCTCGAAGACCTCGCAGCCCAGATGCGGCGCGAACGGGAAGATCAACGAAGCGGCGGTAGTCGTTGCAAAGCGAACGACCGCTTGACCGCCCGGATCTTCCGCAAGGCCGTCGCGCAGCCGGTAGATCTCGTTGACCAGCTCCATCACGGCTGCGATTGCCGTATGCAGCTGGAAATCCTGGGCGATATCCCGCGTGACCTTGTCGATCGCCCAATGGGCCTTGCGCATGAGCTCGAGCGCGTTGCCCTCGGGCTCCTGCGCCTCCCCGCCGTCGCCGGGGACTTCCATCCCCAGCCGCCACAAGCGCGAGAGGAAGCGATGGACCCCCTCGACTCCCTCGTCGGTCCAGTCCCCGCCCTTTTCCGGCGGCCCCATGAAGCAGATGAACGTGCGAGCGGCGTCGGCGCCAAAGCGATCGACGTAGTCCGACGGGCTGATCGTGTTGCCCTTCGACTTCGACATCTTCGCGCCGTCGCGGGTGATCATCCCCTGCGTGAAAAGATTCACGAACGGCTCCTGAACGCCGAGCTCGCCGATGTCAGCCAGCGCCTTGACGAAGAAGCGGGCGTACATAAGGTGCAGGATCGCGTGCTCGATCCCGCCGATGTACTGATCGACGGGCATCCAGTGGTCTACCGCCTCCCGTCCCCACGCTGCGCGGTCGTTATGGGGGTCGAGGTAGCGCAGGAAGTACCAAGACGAGTCGACGAAGGTGTCCATCGTGTCCGTCTCGCGGCGCGCCGGCCCTGCGCAGCTCGGGCACGTTGTCTGGACCCAGTCGGTGGCGGCCGCCAGCGGGCTCTGGCCGCGCGGCGCGTAGTCATCGACCTCGGGCAGCTCGATTGGAAGCTCGCCATCCGGCACGGCCACGAGCCCGCAATCGTCGCAGTAGACGATCGGGATCGGACAGCCCCAGTAGCGCTGGCGCGATAGGAGCCAGTCCCGCAGCCGGTAGTTGACGGCGCGCTCGCCCCTCCCCTCCGCGGTCAGCCACGAAATGATCTCCTCGTAGGCCTCGCGATTGTGCTTGCCGTCGAACCTGCCGGACGCGGTCATCTTGCCGTCGCCCGCATACGGCAGGCCGTCGTCGTCGCGGGCCTGATCGGGGTCGGTCCCCTCGATGACGCGCCGGATGGGAAGGCCGAAGCTCCTGGCGAACGCGTGGTCGCGTTCGTCATGCGCCGGAACGGCCATGATCGCGCCGGTCCCGTACTCCATGAGCACGTAATCGGCGACGAACATCGGGATCTCCTCGCCGTTCACCGGGTTGCGGACGGCCCGACCCAGCGCCACCCCAGTCTTCTCCCGCCCGGCGGCCCCGCGCTCGGCTGTGGTCTCTTTTCGCGCCAAGGCGACGTAGTCACGAACCTCGGCCTCCCGGCCCGTACCCGCGATCAGCGTCTCGAGTTGGGGATGCTCCGGCGCGACGACGAAAAACGTTGCGCCGAACAGGGTGTCCGGGCGAGTGGTGAAGACGGGAAAGTCGAGATCCAGCTCATCGCAGCGGAAGGAGACCCGGGCTCCCTCTGAGCGGCCGATCCAGTTGCGCTGCATGGTGATGACGTTCTCGGGCCATGACTCGAGGAGGCCGAAGTCTTCGAGTAGTCGGTCGGCGTACTCGGTGATTCGAAAAAACCACTGCTCGAGATCCCGCTCGACGACGAGGGTCCCGCAGCGCTCGCAACGGCCGTCGATCACTTGCTCGTTGGCGAGCACCGTTTGGTCTTTCGGGCACCACTTCACGGGGGCCTCGTTGCGGTAGGCGAGGCCTCGCTCGTAGAGACGCAGGAAGATCCACTGGGTCCAGCGGTAGTACTCGGGCTCGCACGTGGCGACCTCGCGACGCCAGTCGATCGAGATGCCCCACGAGTGGAACTGCTCTCGGAAGTTCGCGATCGAGCGCTCGGTGGCCACGCGGGGGTGCTCGCCGGTCCTGATCGCGGCGTTCTCGGCAGGCAGGCCGAAGGCGTCGTAGCCCATGGGGTGGAGAACCTGAAAGCCGTTGCGCCGGCGGAAATGGGCGATCGCGTCGCCGATGGCGTAGTTCTTCAGGTGACCGACGTGCGGGTCGCCGGAGGGGTAGGGGAGCATCTCCAGGACGTAGCTCTTCGGCTTGGAGGGATCGAAGCCAGGCTCGCCTGGATTGGGCACCTGCCAGGTGCCTTCCCGTTCCCACACCGCCTGCCAACGGCTCTCGATTGCACGGGGGTCGTAGCGCTCCATCTACGGCGATTATTGCGGGGTCGGTCGGGGCGTATAGTCGCCGTGCCGAAAGGAGGAGGCGATGGCACGACTGATCAGAATGGACCGCACGGGGCACACGACCCTGGCGGAGTGGACGGCGGAGGACGAGGCCGCCCTCGCCCTCGCCAGAAGCGCTTTCGCGACCGAGCGTGAACGGGGGATGATCGCCTCGGCCAGCGGCGAGGGCGGGACCGCGGAGGTCGTGAGGGAATTGCCTGTCGACGCCGAACTCGTGATCATGCGCCGCCCGATCGCGGGCGGCTAGGAACAGGCCGATACTCCCGGATCCGCCGACTGCCCTCGGCCCCGCCCCGTTGACGGGTGGCGGGCTCGACGAGGCCGCGGCCCTGTGGTGGCGCGAGGACGTCAGCGAACAGACGCTGCGGCGAGACGAGCGACGCTGGACCGCCTGGACCGCGTGGATCGCCGCTGTGTTCGTCGGGCCTGGAATCCTCCTTCTGGTCCTGGAGCCGCTCACCGCCCCTGTGGCGGCGATCTGCTTCGCCCACGCTTCGCTCATCCCGTGGATCCAAGCGCGGCGGGGAGCCGACCAGGTGACCTCGTTGCCCGGGCCCGCGACCGGGCCTGACCGGGTCGCGCTCGGATTGCTCGGTGACCTCCTCGGCCATGCCGAGCGCGAGCTCGTCGCGGGCGGGCTTGCCTTACAGCGCGGCGAGCTCGGGGTATGGCTTCTCGGCACAAGCGGCGCTTACCTCGTTCGTCCCGGTGGCAGGCGGGTGGACTGCTGGTGCGTGCGGGTAGGCGACGCCGGGGAGCTGCCGCCTGCCGACCGGCTTGCTCACCTCCTGCTGGGACTGCGCGAGGACGAGCTGGGCTTCGCCAAGGTCGCGAACCTGAGCTTCTCGGGAGCGGTTTGGCGGATCCGCCGGCGGCTGTCTCCGGCTGCGCGGACGGCGCTGGAGCAGGCTGTCCGGCTCGCACGTGGCTGAGGTATCGATCGGCTTCGCAGGACCGGGCGACGCGGATGCGATCGTCGAACTGTGGACCGAGGCATTCTTGACGGGTCATCCGCAGGGGATCTCGAGCCCGTATTCGTCGCGCGATTTCGACGATACCGACGAGGTGGCGGCCATCCTGGTGGCACGGATGGAAGGTGAGATCGTCGGGACCGTCTCCCTTCTCGACCCCGAGCACCCGGGAATCAACCGGCCGGGAGAGGCGGAGCTTTCGCGGCTGGCTGTGGCGCGACGCGCCCGCTGGAATGGAATCGGCCGCGCGCTGGTTGAGCGCGCGCAGGAGCTCGCGCAGGAGCGCGGTCAGCATGCGGTGGCGCTCTGGAGTGGGCCTCACCAGATCGAGGGACACGCTCTCTACGAGTCGCTCGGCTACGTTCGCGAGGCGGCTCGCGACCACAGCGGCGAGGACGGCCGCGAGCGCCTTGTCTTCGTCAAGCGGCTCGCCTGAGGGGCGTGCCTAGGCCGGAAGGCCGGCGACGAAATCCTTGAGCTTGGCCGGGTTCTTTAGCGGTGGCCCGTGACCGAAGACGAGGATCTTCGGCTCCAACGCGGCGATCTTGCGGATGGAGCGGCGGTTCTCCTCGGGGTCGGGAGTCAGGTAGGGCCGCGGCTCGTGGAGCCCCGGGATCCCGGTCCAGATGTTCATTCCGTTGAGGACGTCGCCGGCAATCAGGACTCCATCGGTTTCGCGGAAGAAGACAACGTGGCCCCGGGAGTGGCCCGGCGCATCGACGACCCTGAAGCCCGCCACATCGTCACCATCGACAAGCTGCCGGTCGACCGGGTGTGCGGGACCGGTGAAGATGGAGTCGTAGAACCTGGCGACGGGATGGTCGGGCTGGCGCTCGTGGATGAGGCTGGGGTCCTCTGCCGCGTCGGCGTCCCCCGCCGGGACCCAGTACGGGATGCCGAGCTTCTCGCAGATCTCGTGGCTTGCGCCCTGGTGGTCGGGGTGGGCGTGGGTGATCGCGTGGGCGGTAACGTCGTGACCGTTGATCTGGCGCAGGATCTTCTTGCCCGACCGCCTGCCACCCGCGTCGATGAGCACGTCGCCGATCAAAAACGCGTTGACCGCGTTCGGGATCGGGACGGTGTCGAGCTGCCAGACGCCCTCGGCTACCTGTTTCATGGCAGCGACCCTAACCGCGGCGATAGGAACAATGCCCTGAGTGAGCACAAAGGTCCTCTTCGTCTGCCTTGGAAACATCTGCCGCTCGCCTACGGCGGAGGCGACGATGCGCGCGCTGGTGCGGGAGGCTGAGCGCGACTCGCAGGTAGAGGTCGAAAGCGCTGGAACCGGACACTGGCACCTGGGCGACCCGCCCGACTCGCGCTCGACCGCGGCGGCAGCTCGCCGCGGTATCGAGCTCACCGGCGTGGCCCGATTGGTGAGCGAGGCCGATTTCGCCGACTACGACCTGCTCGTAGCGATGGACCGCTCGAATCGCGACGCGCTCCTTGTGTTGGCACCGGATGCCGATGCGCGGGCGAGGGTGCGCATGCTCCGCGACTCGCGCGGCGAGGAGATCGAGGTTCCGGACCCCTATTACGGCGGGCCCGAGGACTTCGACGAGGTGCTCGACGTGGTCGCGGAGGGCTGCCGGGCGCTCCTCGACGAAATCGAAGGCGGGCCTGCGGGGTGAGCGGCCTGCCGCCGGCTCTGCGCGCGAGCCTCGAAGCGGGGCTCGGCGAGGAGGTCAAGGGAGTGCGACCCGTTGCCGGAGGGGACATCAACGACGGTTGGCGGGTTGAGCTCGTTTCCGGGATGGTTGCATTCGTCAAGTCCCGACTCGACGCCACAGGTGCCGACTTCGAGGCAGAGGCGGCCGGACTGGGGTGGCTGGGAGCCGTGGAGGCAGTCGGAGTGCCGCGCGTGCTCGGGCGCGGTGAGCACCCGGCCTGGCTGGCCCTCGAATGGATCGAGGCCGGCTCGCTCTCGCGGCAGGGCGCCGAGGAGCTGGGCCGAGGGCTCGCGCGCGTTCACAGTGCGGGAGCCGACGCACACGGAGCGTTGCCGCCGGGTACGCCCGATTCGATCCTCAGGCTCGGCTCGGTGGAGCTGACGATCGAACCGGCCACATCGTGGCCAGATCTCTATGGCGAGCAGCTGATCGGACCGCTCGCGCGTCGGGCCGCGGACGGCGGCCGGCTCGCGGTGGAGGATGCGCGAGCAATCGACACCGCTCTCCGGCGCCTCGCGGAGCTCAGCGGCCCCGCAGAGCCGCCCGCGCGCCTGCACGGCGATCTCTGGACGGGCAACGTGCTGGGTGACGGGTCGGGAACCGGATGGCTGATCGACCCGGCGGCCTACGGGGGGCACCGCGAGATCGACTTGGCGATGCTGCGCCTGTTTGGCAGCCCCTCAGAGCGGATTTTCTCGGCCTACGACGAGGCCTTCCCTCTCGGCGACGGCCATCGGGAGCGGGTGGCGCTGTTTCAGATCCTTCCTCTTTTGGTTCACGCGGTGCTTTTCGGCGGCAGCTACGGCGCCGCCGCAGGGCGTGCTGCCCGGACCTACCTCTGAGCAGGAGGCCCAGCGGGAATAGCCTGGGGCCCTGCAAGAAGCTCGGGCGCCTGGTGGCGGTTTGGCCGATTCGGTACGTGCAAGAAGAATGCGGAGATTGCGCAAACACGCCGGACGCCGCCGGGCGGGCTGGAATATGTTGCCGCCTGCGACCGGGAGAGAGAGGAAGCCGCCGAAGCCGGACGGCAGCCGCTCTCGAAGGTGACGAAAACAGCTTGGCCGCGCGAAGGCTACGCGCGGCGCAGGGCCTGATCGTCACCCCCGGTCGCGTTTTGCGTGCCAGGGCGACTACTCAGGTGGGCTGAGGCGGACGTGCGGTTTGCCACGGCGGGTGATGAGGAAGCGCTCGCCATCGCGGGCGCGCTCCATGTACCAGCCGAAACGGTCGCGGAATTCGTCGATGCCGACGGGCGCCGAAGGCTCCCCGCCCGGCAAGTGGAGCTGGTGGGACTCGAACCCACGGCCTCGTGCCTGCCAGGCACGCGCTCTAGCCAGCTGAGCTACAGCCCCGAGGCGATAATCGGCCGCCCAGTTTAGAGCAGCCCTTTGGCTGCTCTTCGCCGGCTCAAGACGCAGATGCATCGCTCGCATCCCGGCCACCTTTTCAATCGGAAGCAGGTAGCAGGCGTCGACTTCCTCGCAATAAACGCCCACCGCGTCGATCTCGGCGGGCGTATACGGCAGACGGACCTGCACACCATTCGCCTTGTACCGCGAACTCATGAGGTTCACAACCACGACGTTCCCCTTGCGCAGAGCCCACTTGCATTGGACTCGAAGCAATTCCGGTCCGAGGTCGAACACCATGTCGTAGCGGGTGTGCTCCGTGAGGGGTCGGAGGACTGGGATCCCTAGCTTCGTGGCTGCCAACGCGACGGCGGCCTCCGCGATGTTGCCTTTGTGATTGGAGTTGCCGTTCACGAACACATGTTCGCTTGGGCAGCTTGTCTCGTTGCGCGCGGAGTGTGCCGAGAGCGGGTTGAAAGCGGTGCGCTCTAGGCGCAGGCCTGAGCGGCTGCGCGCTCCGTGTTCCCGACGATCAGGTCCACGATCCGGGGCCAGGCTCCCCTCGGGAGGTCGTGGCCCATCCCCTCGATGATCTCCAGCCTCGCGCCGGGAATGGCCTCGGCCGTCGCCTCGCCGCCGGACACGCCGATCAGCGCGTCGATGCTGCCGTGGATGACCTGAGTGGGGACCTTGAGGGTGCCGAGAGCCTCGGTGCGGTCCCCCGATGCAGTGATGGCCATGAGCTGCCGGGCGACGCCGAGAGGGTTGAAGCCGCGGTCGTAGCTTCGGAGCGCCCTCGCGCGAAGGCCCTCCTCGTCGAACGCGAATCCCTTGGAGCCGATTGCGCGGAACGCCTCGACCGCCCCGGCCGCGAACCCCTCGCGGTCGCTCGCGGGTGCCCGCAGCAATGCGGCCACGCCTTCGGGCTTCGGCTGACCGACGTCGGAACTGCCGGTCGTCGACATGATCGAGGTCAGCGACAGCACCCGCTCGGGATGCGCGATCGCCATCGCCTGGGCGATCATGCCCCCCATCGAGGCGCCAACAAGGTGGGTCTTGTCGATCTTCAGGACGTCCAACAGCCCGAACGCATCGTCGGCCATGTCGCTGAGCAGGTAGCTGGCCGAGCTCGTGTCACCGGCAAGCGCGGCCCCCACGTTGGGAGGAGGTCCGCCGTCGATGGAGCTGGAACGTCCCACATCGCGGTTGTCGAAGCGCACGACGAAGAATCCGCGCCCGGCGAGCAGCCCGCAGAATTCCTCGTCCCAGCCCAGCATCTGGGTGCCGAGGCCCATGACCAGCAAGAGCGCCGGGTCGTCGCGCTCGCCAAATGTCTCGTAGGCGATCTCGATTCCGCCCACGCGGGCGCTCTGCTCAGCCATGGAGCGGAGGTTACTCAGGGACCGGGCTCGTCCTCGACGTCGAGGACGAGCCGGCCGGGGCGCGTGTCGCGCACTCGGAACTCCAGGTCGGAGCGGCGCTCGAGCTCTTCGAGCAGCGCCACGGGCTCGGAAAGCGTCATCGCGAGCGTCGCTCGCCCGCCCGAGAACCGCATGATCGAGATGTTGTCCGCGGCATCGATCGACCGGGCGGCGTCCTCGAAGCCCACCAGCTTCGCGAAGTCGGCGAGGGGGCCGACCTCGACCTCCACCTGGCCCTCGAAAAGGCCCGTCCCGTCGCCGTGCCCGTTGGCGCTCAGATGCAACGTTTCCGGTACGGCCTCGTCGGGCTGGCCTCCGAGTCGCTTCACCGATTCCTGGATCGCATCGAGGAGACTCTCCCCTGCCTCTGCCGGCGCGCGGCCCAACACCGCCAGGCGCTCGCAGAGCTCGGCGGCCTCGCTCAGCGCGCTCATGCGGATTCGGGTCGCCTGCGCGCGAGCCTGCTTCTGCAGGACTTCCACCTCGTCTGCGAGGGCCTCAAGAGCTTGAACGCTCTCGCTGCGAGTCGCGCCCGCTTCAGCGAGCTCGGCACGCACCGCGCGCAACTGGCGCTCGCGCTCCACAACCTTCGCCGCGAGGTGATCGGCGACACCATCGAGCTCACCGATCCGCGAGTCGCGGATCTCGAGGTTCGAAGCGAGCGAGTGGATCTGCCCTGCTTGCGCGTCGTTCCGATCCCGCTGGGCGGCAACGGTCTGGGCAGCAATATCCAGGGCGGCGTCGACGTGGGCCCGCCGATATCCCAGGAACGACCTCTTGAAGCGAGCCTTCGCGATGTCGCAACGCTAGGCCCAGCGGCGGACGGCAAGGCACTGCCACCATGCGCCGGATGCCTTTCCCCGAATCGATCCAGACCGAACGTCTCCTCCTACGCCGGTTTATCCCAGACGACCTCGGCGCCATGACCGCCATCTGGTCGGACCCGGACGTTCAGGCATCGCTGCGGCCGGACGAGCGCTTCGACCCCGCCACGGCCGCTCAGGAGTCGCTCGACCGTCGGCTCGACAACTGGGAGACCGACGGCTTCAGCCTGTTTGCCGCGGCCGAGCGCGAGTCAGGCGAGGTCATCGGCTGGGCGGGCGCGTGGCTTCAGGATCTCTCGCGGGCACACACCGGCGAGGTGGAGGTTGGCTGGACGCTTCGCCGCCCCTGGTGGGGCCGCGGGCTCGCCACCGAGGCCGCGAGCGCGAGCGCCGAGGCCGCATTCACGCATCTGGACGTTGAACGGGTGATTAGCCTCATCCATCCCTCGAACGAGCGCTCGGTGGCCGTCGCGCGACGCCTGGGCATGGAGCCGGATGGAACGGCCCGGCACAAGGATCTTCCCGACCTGCAGCTCCTGGTCTACTCGCTGCCCAGGTCGAGCTTTTCCGCCTCACCCCAGAGCCGCTCGAGCCGGTAGCGCTCCCGTAACTCCGGGACGAACACATGGAGGACGCAGTCGAGGTAATCGGCGAGGATCCAGCGCGCCTCCGCCTCACCCTCGACCGAGGCGGGCAACAGGTTCTCGTCGTGCTTGAGTCGCACGTAGACCTCGTCGTGGATCGCCTTTGCCTGACGCTCGTTTCGCGCCGTGCAGACCAGCAGATAGTCCGTATAGCTCACGAGCGCGCGCACGTCCAGGGCGACCAGGTCCGTGGCCCCCTTCTCGACGGCGATCACGGCGATGCGCCCCGCCAGGTCGCGCGAGACGTCGCCATCGCTCTCCCGCCGGGCAGCGACCGCGGCCTCGCGCTCGCGGGCCCCTTCGGCGGGGCTCATCGGTAGAGCCCCTTCGCGTCGATCATCTCGATCACGGGGTCCGGAACGAGGTACCGAACCGGTCGGCCTTGGGCAATCCGCCGGCGGATCCGCGTGGACGAGATCCCGAGCTCTGGCATCTCGACCACCTCGTGCCGGGAATCCGCGCCGATCCGGTCCAGGGTGGCCTCGACCTCGTCGAGCCCCGAACCCGCGCGGGCGGCGATGCCCAGCCGGGCGAGCTCGACGACCCGCTCCGGCCGCGCCCATCGCCCCAGCCCCTCCGCAACGTCAGCCCCCATCAGGAACCAGAGCTCATCCTCCGGACGCTCGACCGCAAGCGACTCGAGCGTGTCCGCCGTGAAGGAGGGGCCGGGCCGATCCACCTCGACGCTGGAGGCCTCGAGCAGCGCGTCGCCGGCCGCGGCAAGGGCGGTCATTTCCATACGCATCTCGGGGCCGGGCTCCGGCTCGATCCGTTTGTGCGGTGCTTGGCGCGCAGGCACGAGCAGGACCTCGTCGAGGTCGAGCTGCCATGCCGCCTCCCGGGCCAACACCAGGTGCCCGACGTGCGGTGGGTTGAATGCCCCACCCAGGATCCCGATCGCGGCGACGGCGCTTCAGCCCCTCACCTGGCCGTCGCCATGGACGACGTACTTCGACGTCGTCAGCTCCCGAAGGCCGATCGGCCCGCGTGCGTGAAGCTTTTGCGTGGAATTTCCGATCTCGGCGCCCATTCCGAACTCGAAACCGTCGGTGAAGCGAGTGGACGCATTCACATAGACACATGCGGCATCGACCTCGCTGGTGAACCGCTCGCCGGCTTTTTGGGAGGACGTCACGATCGCCTCGGAGTGGCCGCTGCCGTGTGCGTTCACGTGCTCGATCGCCGCCTCCAGGGAATCGACGACTCCGACGGCGAGCTTCAGCTCCAGATACTCCGTGTCCCAGTCCTTCCCAGTTGCCTGGCCGACCTCGATCGTCCCGGCGGCCGCCCGCGTCCGCTCGTCGCCAACGAGCTCCACTCCCGCGTCGCGAAGCTCGGCGAGCACCGCCGGGAGAAACTCGGCCGCGACGTCGGCGCTGACGAGCAGGTTCTCGGCGGCGTTGCAGACACTCGGCTTCTGGACCTTCGCGTTGACCGCGATTGCCCTGGCCATGTCGAGATCGGCATCCGAGTGGACGTAGACGTGGCAGTTCCCGGACGCCGCGTAGAGGACGGGAATCGTGGCCACCGCCTTCAGCGCATCCTTCAGGCCCTCGCCGCCCCTCGGAATGATCAGATCGACCAGATCCTCCGCGGTGGCCAGCTCGGCAAGCTCCGAGCGCTCGCCCGATCCAAGGAGCTCGACGCTGCCCTCGGGCAGGCCGGCCCCCGCGACCGCTTCGGCGGCCAGTGCCGCCAGGGCGGCGTTGGAGCGTGCGGCGTAGCTCGATCCCCGCAGGACGATCGCGTTCCCGCTCTTCAGCGTCAAAGCCGCGCAGTCGATCGTCACGTTCGGCCGCGCCTCGTAGACCGCCGCGACCACGCCGAGGGGGACGCGGATCTTGCGCATGTCGAGTCCCGACGACAGGGTCCTGTGCTCGATCTCCTCGCCGACCGGGTCGGGCAGATCGGCAATCGCCCGTACCCCGGCGGCCATCTGCGCAACGCGGGCAGGGTCGAGTGCGAGGCGGTCACGGAGCGCCGCCGTCAGCCCGGAGGCTCGCTCGTCGGCGAGATCGGCCGCATTGGCCTCGAGCACCTCATCGACCCGCTCGTCCAGAAGCGCGGCGAGGCGCATGAGCGCGTCGTCCTTCTGCGTAGTCGACGCGGACGCGAGCGCGCGCGCCGCCCGCTTGGCGCGCTGAAGCGCCTCGGTGGTCGTGGGCTGGGTGGCGATCGCCATAGGCACAAGGGTAGCCTGCGCGCATGGCCGATCCAAAGCCCGACGGCGCCTCGCTGGCGAAGGCGTGGATCGAAAACTCCGCCTTCGTCGCCCACCTCGGAATCGACTCACCATCAACTAAGCGTCGAACGTCCCTCCTGCCCGCTTTCAGGCCGGTATGCGGGACGTTGGGCGAGGGACGCGGTTAGGTCAGCACGAACCGGTCGCGGTGAAGCGCCTCCTCCGGGCCCTCCGGGATCTCCTCGCGCACCTCGTCGGAGCGCTTGCCCTTGATCCGTTCGAGCTCCGCTGCGGAATAGCCCGCGATGCCCTTGCCGACAACCTCGCCGTCGCATACCACCTCGACCGCATCGCCGGCCGCAAAGGTGCCCTCGACCGCCGTGATCCCCACCGGCAGGAGGCTCGAGCCGCTCTCGCGAAGGACGCGTGCCGCACCGAAATCCACGAGCACTCGTCCCTGACTGGGCTTGGCGTAGCGCAGCCAGAGCTTGAACGAGGGGGTGCGCTCGGGGTGGGGCGTAAACCGGGTCCCAACCGAATCGCCCGCGGCCGCTGCCGCGAGCGACCCGCCCGCTGTGCCGTCGCAGATCACCACCGAGATCCCCGCTGCGCTGGCCATCTCGGCCGCCGCGACCTTGCTTCGCATCCCGCCCGATCCGAACGCGGTCGTGCGGGTGTCGATCGCGTACTCGCGAAGCTGAGCCGGGTCGGCCACCTCGCTCACGAGTCTGGCCGCCGGCTCGACGCGAGGATCTGCCGTGTGCAGGCCCTCGATGTCGGTCAAGAGAACCAGCAGCCTCGCCTTCAGGAGGATCGCAACCTGCGCCGAGAGGAAATCGTTGTCGCCGAAGGTGATCTCGTCGGTCGCGGTCGTGTCGTTCTCGTTGATGACCGGCACGACGCGCCAGGCGAGGAGCCTGCGGAGCGTTTGGCGGGCGTTCAGGTAATGCATGCGGGCGGCCATGTCGAACGAGGTCAAAAGGACCTGCGCCGCGTGCACCCCCCGCCCGGCCAGGCGCTTCTCGTAAGCGCGGAACAGCGAGCCCTGCCCGACGGCGGACGCCGCCTGCATCTCGTCGATCTCGCGCGGGCGGTCGCGAAGCTCCATCAGCCGGGTGCCGCGGGCGATTGCGCCCGAGGTCACGAGCACGACGTCCTCCCCCGCCTCGTGGAGGTCGCCAACCTGCGCGCATACGGCGTCGAGGACGTCCTCGCGCAACTCGCCGCCATCGCCGGCGACGATCGAGGAGCCCAGCTTCACCACGAGAGTCACGGCGAGCAGATTAGGGGTGGAGCTCGAACGCCTCCCCGCCCACCCGGACCTCGTCGCCCGCCTGGAACCCGGCGCGCTCCAAAGCGGCGATCACTCCGATCTCGCGCAGCCGCTGCTCCAGATAGGCGAGTGCCTCGGGGTTGGCCATGTCGTGCCGGGCGAACAGCAACTCCACCCCACGTCCGGCGATCGTGAAGCCGCCATCGTCGTCTCGAACCACCTCGAATCCTTGATCGGCAGGCCGGTAGGTGAGGTGCTCGGCCTCGAACCGGTGCTCGCCCGAGCCCGGCGCCGGCGCCGATTCCTCCGGGACCGCCGTTATCAGCGCGGTCTTCAGCTCGTCAACACCCGCTCCCGTCGCCGACGACAAAGCAAGCACCGGGCCTGAACCCCCGCGGCGGATCTCGCTCATCTGTTCGACCACCACACTGGCCTCCTCGTCGGTCAGCAGGTCGCGCTTGGAGACCACCAAGAGCTCGGGCAGCTCCGCGAGACCTGCGCCGTACTCCGCCAGCTCCGCGCGGACGGTCGCGTAGTCCTCATCGGGCGTCGCGCCCGGCCCGGCCGCGACCAGGTGGACCAAGACCCGGCAGCGCTCGACGTGCGCGAGGAACTCGTGCCCCAGCCCGGCTCCCCCCGCGGCTCCCTCGATGAGGCCGGGAATGTCGGCCACCACGATCTGGCGGTCGTCGGTGTCGAGGGTGCCTAGCACGGGCTCGATCGTTGTGAACGGATAGTCGGCCACCTTCGGCGCCGCTCGGGTCAGTCGCCGCAGGAGCGATGACTTTCCCGCGTTCGGAAGGCCGACAAGGCCTGCATCCGCCAGGAGCTTCAGCTTCAGCTCAATCCACCCGGACTGGCCCTCGAGGCCCTGCTCGGCGAATCTCGGCGCCTGACGCGTCGAGCTCGTAAAGCGCTTGTTGCCGTGCCCGCCGCCCCCCCCGCGAGCCACGATCGCCCGCTGACCCAGTTCGGTGAGGTCGTAGCGCTCGCCTTCGAATCCCTCGATCAGGGTCCCGGGCGGCACCGCGACCACGCGATCCTCGCCCCGAGCCCCATGACGCTGGTTGCCCTGGCCATGTGCGCCGCGCCCAGCCCGCAGGTGGGGATTTCGGCGCAGGGTTACGAGATCGCGCCGGGATGGGTCGCAGACAAGAACGACATCGCCCCCCCGCCCGCCGTCGCCGCCGTCGGGTCCACCGCGAGGCACGTGCGCCTCACGGCGAAACGAAACCACGCCGTCGCCGCCACGGCCCGCCTCGACCTGGACTTTGGCCTGGTCATAGAGCACGACCAGAAGTTAGACACAAACTCACGACAACCCAAAGGGAGGTCTGACCGCCTTCAGAGCAGCGGTGTTACGGATATGACGGATGAAGCGCGGAGAACGCGCGCATCAGCTCGTCTCGCGTCTGCGGGAACATCGCCTCGTCCGAGACGAGGCCTCGCATGGCCTGGATCGTCAGCCGCATCTGGCGTACGTACTCGGCGCAGCCGGGGCACTCGCCGAGGTGGTCGTCGATCGCGTGCTGCTCCACGGCCGCGATTTGCCCTTCCAGGTAGTCAGTGACCAGTTCGACCAAGTCGCGACAGGTGATCTGTGGTTCGTTCTCGCTCATGCGGCGTCCCCGGACTCGAAGTAGCCCTCCAGCGCGGCCCTCACCTTCGAGCGCCCACGGTGCAGAAGCACTCGCTGGTTGGTCTCGGAGACGTCGAGGGCGTTACGCACCTCCTCCGAGGAGAATCCCTGCACGTCGCGCAGCGTGATGACCTGGCGCTGGCGTGGCGGCAGCGCCGCGATCGCCTCCAGCAGCACGGTTCGCGCCTCGTCGCTGGCCAGGCGCTCCTCGGGCGACGACCATTCGACGGGCGGGCGGGCCCATCCCCCGGGATGGGCGTTGCGCCTGCCCTGGAACCGATCGGCGTCCAAGGCCGGCTCGTCGTCTCCTTCCTCGGAGCGCCGTCTGAAGTACGAGAACGGCAGGGTGCGCTTCTCGCGTACCCCGCGCGTCCGCGCGTTGTTCAGGAGGATCCGGTAGATCCAGGTCCGCAACGACGACCGCCCCTCGAAGCGCTCGATGCCGTTGATGACGCCCAGCCACGTGTCCTGGACAACCTCCTCGGCTACCGCTCGGCTGGGGACGTGCTGCATCGCCAGGCGCAGGAGGCCCGGTGAGAGCTCGTCGACCAGCTTGGCGAACGCCTGCTCGTCGCCGCGCCGGATGGCATCGACGAGCTCGCGCTCGCCGGCGTGTTCGGTAGCCGCGATGCTCGGAGTATCGGTCAGGCGTCCGGCTCGGCGACCGAGACGGTACGACCCCTGCGACCGGTACTGAACTCCACCACGCCGGGCCGAGTCGCGAAGATCGTGTGGTCGCGGCCCAGGCCGGTGCCGTCGCCGGGGCGAAAGCGGGTTCCGCGCTGGCGGACGATGATCTCGCCGCCGGAAACGGTCTGGCCGGCGAAAAGCTTGACGCCAAGCATCTTCGGGTTCGAGTCGCGGCCGTTGCGGCTGGATCCGAGGCCCTTCTTATGAGCCATCGTCGTCTCCCTTCTTCGCAGCGGGCTTCTTCGCGCCAGGCTTACGAGCCGCCGGCTTCTTGGCAGTCGTCGCCTTGGCGGCGGGCTTGGCGGCGGCCGGCTTTCGGCTGAGCAGCTTGACATCGACGATCTCGAGCTTCGTCAGCTCCGAGCGGTGCCCCTGGCGCTTGCGGTACCCCTTCTTGGCTCGGTACTTGAAGATCCGGATCTTCTCGCCGCGGACGTGCTCGGCAACGGTTGCCTCGACCTTCACCTTCTCCAGGCCGGAGACGTCGGCAACGACGTCCCCGTCGCCCCTGAAGAGCACCGGGCGCAGGGCGACCTTCGCGCCCTCGTCGTCGGGCAGGCGATCGACGAGGAGCGTGGTCCCCTTCTCGGCGCGGTACTGCTTGCCGCCTGTCTCGACTATCGCGTAGGTGTCTGTCATTCGGGTTCCTCGGCAGCGCTCGCGGCTTTCTCCGCGGCCGCACCGGAGCGCCGGCGGCCGCCACGCCGGCCGCGGCGCCGACCGTCGGGAGCGGGCGATTCTAGCTGCTCACCAGCGTCTTCAGAGGCCTCTGTCGGCTCGACGTCGATGAGCGTGGCGTTGGCCGCAGAGCGTGCCACGTTTTCGATCCTCACCAGATGGCGCTCGCCCACGTAGGGCGCCGCACCGGCCACGCTCACGATGTAGGAGTCCACTCGAGCCACGGCGGCGTCGGCGTCGTACATATGCGGCTCCTCGATCGTGAGCATCACCTCTTCGCCGGCCTTGAACGGCAGCGCCCGCTCCTCGATCTCGGCCCGAGTTCCCACACCCGCGACGTCGTAGGCGTCGATCGGCAATGCCTCACCTCCGTCGAAGTGGAAGTGCTTGCCGGCCTGTTGCTCGAGCTCGTCGAGGCCGCTGCCCGCCTCCACGAGCTTCGCCGCCACCTTTGGATTGACGCGGATCAGGAAGGCCTCGGCATCCGCCTCCGCCTCGGCCAGCTCGCGGATCTTGCGGAGGACCTCGATCGCAACCGTCTCTTCGGAGCGAACAACCCCCTCGCCGTCGCACGTCGGGCAGCGTTTGGTCAGGATCTCGCGCACCCCCTCCGTGACGTTCTGGCGGGTCATCTCCACGAGGCCAAGCGGCGACACCTCGACCACGTACGACTTGGTCTTATCCTCGTCCAGAGCGCCGCGCAGCGTCTTCAACACCTGGTCGCGGTTGCGGGCCTTGGCCATGTCGATGAAGTCGATAACGATGATCCCGCCGATGTCGCGCAGCCGAAGCTGGCGCACAGCCTCCTCGGCCGCCTCCACGTTGACCTTGGTGATCGTGTCCTCCAGGCGCCCGCCCTTGCCGCGGCCGGTGAAGCTGCCGGTGTTGACGTCGATGACGGTCAGCGCTTCGGCGTAGTCGATCACGAGATATCCGCCCGACGGTAGGTCAACGCGGCGGTCGAGCGTCGACTCGAATGCCGATTCCACGGTGTAATGCTCCAGCAGGGGCTCCTGGTCGGTGTAGAGCTCGACCAGCTCCATGAGGTCCGGCGCCGTGCGTTGGAAGAAGCTCGTCACCCGGTGGTGCTGCTTTTCGTCGTCGATGACCGCGCCCTCGAGCTCCTTGCCGAGGACGTCGCGCAGAACCCGGATCGAGAGGTCGGCTTCCTGGAAAACCAGGGCCGGCGCCTTCACGTCCTTGGCGCGGCGCTCAAGCACCTCGTGGAGGCGATGCAGGTAGGCGAGGTCGCGCTCGAAGTCCTCCTTCACCGCGCCTTCGGCGGCGGTGCGGACGATCACGCCTCCCTTGCCGCTCTGCGACTGGATCTTCTGCAGCAGCTTGCGCTGGCGGTCGCGCTCGGCGTCGGGTAGGCGGCGGCTCGCCCCCACCCCGTCGCCTGTCGGCATGTAGACGAGATAGCGCCCGGCGATCGAGAGCTGCATGGAGAGCCTCGCGCCCTTGGTCTTCAGGGGATCCTTGACCACCTGGACCAGGACCTCCTGCTTGGGCTTGATCAGCTCGTCGATCCGCCGGCCCGTGCCCCGCCCGCGCCGCGGCGCCCGCTTGCCGTCATCGGTGACGATCTCGTCGACGTGCAGGAAGCCGTTTCGCTCCAGGCCGATGTCGACGAACGCCGCCTCCATGCCCGGGAGGACGTTGTCGACGACGCCCTTGTAGATGTTGCCGACGATCGAGCGCGAGCCGCGCCGTTCGACGTAGAGCTCGGCCACCTTGGGCTGGGCGCGTCCGCGCCGCTCGAGCACGGCGACCCGGGTCTCACCCGAGTCCACCGAAACCAGTATTCGCTTTTTCATTGCCTCACCTCGCGAGGGGATAGCTCGCGCGAGTGCGGGGGCCGATCTTCAGCCGCCGCTCACGTTCGCGCGAGAGCCCTGCTTCTGGGCGTGAGGTGCGCTTGCATGTAGACGCTTTGCAGGAGGCCGATCGCCATCAGGGTGACGACGACCGATGATCCTCCGAAGCTCATCAGCGGCAACGGGATGCCGGTGACCGGCATGATCCCGATTGTGATGCCGACGTTGACGAAGACGTGGAACATCAGCATCGCGGCGACACCGCCGGCTATCAGGTTCCCGTAGAAGTTCTTCGCAAGCGTCATGATGCGCAGCGCCCTCCAGATGAGCAGGGCGTAAAGGGACAGGATGAACGCGGCGCCCACGAAGCCGAACCGTTCGCCAACAGCGGCGAATATGAAGTCGGTTTGACGCTCCGGCAGGAACCCGTTCTCAGTTTGTGTCGCATCGTTTCCGCGCCCGGTCTTCCCTCCCGATCCGATTGCGACCAGCGACTGGTGTGTCTGGTAGCTGGTGACGTTCGCGGGATCGCTCGAGGGGCTCAGGAACGACGTCAGTCGATCCTGCTGATAGCCCTGAAGAATCGGGTACCCGACTGCAGGCGCGAGTACCAGGATAAAGACTGCGGCGGCCAGGGCCGTGCCACCCATCGCCGCGAAGTGCGTCCAGGGGGTTCCGGCGACGAACAGGATGGCCAGCGTGATCGCGATGTAGACCGCCGCGGTGCCGAGGTCGGGCTGGGCGAAGACGAGCACCGCCGGGGCCAGCCCCATGGCCATGATTCGCAACGTCCGCCGGCGCTCGGACATCCGCCTGCCCTGGTCGATGGCGAACCCGGCCAGCGCCAGGATGAGGAGCAGCTTGCCGAGCTCCGACGTCTGCAGCGAGAAGAACGGCAGGTCAAGCGAGCGCCTGGAACCGCGCGTTGCCGTTCCGAAGGCGAAGACCGCCAGGATCGAGGCGATCATGACCGTGTAGAGCCCGACCCGCAGCTCGCGGAAGCGCGAGTAGTCGACGCGCGCTACCGCCAGCATCAGAGTCATGCCGACGACCGCATAGATCGCCTGGCGAATGACGTAAAAGTAGGGGTCATGGGCGATGTCGCCCGAGGTGGTGACGCCCAGCGTGTAGAGGCTCGCGCCGATGAGGGCCAGCGCCCCGCAGATCAGCAGCGGATCCAGGCGCAGGACCCCCGTGCGATCGATCGCACGGGTGCGCTCACTGCTCGCAAGGCTTCCTCTCAGCGCGTGCGATTCCATCAGCCGTAGGGATTGGTGGTCGAGGCGGAGGCGGTTGCAGCGCTCGTCGTACTCGCGGTCGAGAGCTTGCGCTGGAAGTGCGGGTCCTTCTCGGAGAAGTAGGCGTTGAGGATGGTCCGCGCCGCGGGCGCTGCCCTGTCAACGCCAAATCCGCCCTGCTCGACGGTCACTGCGACCACGATCTTCGGATTCGGATAGGGGGCCAACACCACGTACCAGGACTGGTCGGCCTGGCCGGTGTGCTGCGCCGTTCCCGTCTTGCCGGCGACCGGCACCGGGTAGTTGCCGAACACGGGATAGGACGTACCGTCGGGGCGCTGGGCGGCGTTGTGGAGAGCGTCGAGGATCACCTGCCGGTAGCTCGCCTTGATGTTCACGTGACGCTGGGGCGCGGGATTGATGTCCTGCACCACCTTCCCGCTGGGGTCGAGGACCTGCATGCCGACGTGAGGTTTGACCACATCGCCGCCGTTGGCGAGCGCGGTGTAGGCGACCGCCATTTGCAGCGGGTTGGCCTGAAGGTCGCCCTGGCCAATGCCCAGGTTGACGCTGTCACCCACTGTCCAGGGGCGATCGACAACCTCTTTCGGATAGACGACGCTGCTCCCTCCGGGAGAGCTCGGGGCAGTGTTCTGCTTGTACAGGTTGTTCCGCCATGCAGGTGTCGGCAGGAGGCCTGCAGCCTCCCCCGGGAGGTCGATGCCCGTTGTCGAGCCGAGCCCGAGCGCCTGGGCCCAGTTCTCGAGCGGTCCGTTGCGGGTGTCGTTGTGGGTGAGCTGGTCGAGCTTGTAGCCGACGTCGTAGAAGTAGTAGTCGTCGGAGATCGTCAGGGCCGTCGGCAAGTCGATTGGACCGGCTGCCCCACCCCCGGCATTCGTGAGCGGTTGACTGCCGTCGCCGAGATCGAACGCGCCGGTGTCGTTGATCACGGTGCTCGGCGTAATGGTCCCGCTTTCGAGGCCGGCCACCGTCGTGATCGGCTTCATGGTCGAGCCCACCGGATACCCGCCCGCGATCGCGCGATCGAAGAACGGGGCCCCGGTCGAGCTCGTGTCACTGGGGCTGCCGAAGATGGCGTGTGCGGTCGTGGTCGAGATCCGCGGCTTGGCGAGCGCCGCCGGCATGTACGTCGGCGAAGAGCCGAGGCCGAGTATCTGGCCGTTCTTGACGTTCATCGCCACGAACGCTCCCGGCAACCCGAACGAGCTGAGCGCGGACTCGCCCGCCTGCTGGAGCTTCGAGTCGATCGTCAGCCTGAGGTCGTTGCCCGCCTGCGGGCCGCGCTGGGCGAGAGTCCCGCCGGTGGGCTGGCCCGCGGCATCGACCTGAACCCTGGTGTCGCCGTTGATCCCGCGCAGGAAGCTGTCATACGTGTCCTCGACGCCACCGCGGCCCACGAGGTCACCTGGCGCCACGCCCTGATAACGGGGAAGCTTGAGGTCCGCGGCGCTGACCTGGCCGACGTAGCCGAGCACCTGCGCCGCCTCGGAGCCTTGCGGGTAGGAGCGGACGAAGACCCGGTCGATGCTGATTCCCGGGAACTTGTCCTGGTTCTCGCGCAGGTAGTAGACGAGGTCGGTCGAAACGTCGCGGCGAAGGGTCACGGGGCTCGCCGGCAGATCCTTCGTCTGCCTGTGGATCTCCGACGTGATCTTTTGGTAGCTCATGCCGGTCACCTGGGCGAGACGGTGCTTTTCGTCCGCTCGGCGCTTACCACCCGCCGCCGGAAGCTCGAGCGTCCGCACCTGAAGCGCGAGCGCCGTGCGGTTGTCTACGAGAGTGCCGCCGTTGCGGTCGAGGATGCGGCCGCGGGGCGCCCCCACGGTGATGTCGCGAACCTGGTTGTTCTGAGCCTCGGCCTGGTACTGCCCCGCCGACAGCACCTGCAGGTACCAAAGGCGAAAGAAGATCACCGAGAACATCACCAGCGCGACGCCACCGAGCACGGCCACGCGCACGGAGAGCTGCGCAGGGATCGGGGCCCTCGAGCGGTCGTCGCGGTACATGGCTACGACCCGACCCCGCTGAGCGGTCGCGCCTGGGCGCGGCGTGGACGGGGACGACGCCGGCGGCGAGGTGCGACCGTGGCGGTGATCGTGGGGCGGTCGCGAAGCCTGCCCGGGCGGGGCTCATCGACCAAGGCGGCGCGGAAAGCCCGGCGCAGGAGGGGATAAACCCCGAACGCCAGCAGGCCGCCGAGCAGGCCCTTGACGAAGATCTCGCGCAACACCAGCAGGCTCACGTGGGTCGAGACGCCCAGCATGATCTGAAGCGCCGCGAAGATCGCCGTGGAGACGAGGGTGACGCCGCCGATCAGAAGCGGTATCCGCACACGGCCCGAGAGCTCGAAGCCTTCCCGGTAGCGCCCGGCGAAATAGCCGGCCGCAATCATCGCGAGCGACGACACCCCGAGCGTCTGAAGCATCGCCGAGTCGAGCATGAAGCCCGCAGCGAACCCGGTCACCGCTCCCACGACGGCGCCGCCCATGAGGCCAAGGCAGGCAACGACCACGGTGAGGAAGTCCGGCGTGGCTCCGAAGAAGCTCAGATACGAGAAAAACGAGAGTTGGAGGACCACCGCCACCAGGACGATCAGCGCGATTCGCAGAGCAATCCGGCGAGTGACGATCACTTCGGGACTCCCGGCCTGCGTGGGCCGCCGGTCATGATCTGCACGAGGTCCATCCCGCGCAGGTCGGCGAAGGCGCTGACCTCGATGCGCTGAAACGCGCCCTGCTCGCCCGGGCTCGCCTTGGTCACCTTGCCGACCTTGATCCCGTAGGGATAGGCCGAGCTGATCCTCCCGCTCGACCAGCCTGCGGTGACGAGGATGTCGCCCTCCAGGACCTTCTGATCGTTGGAGATGAAGTCCATCAGCAGCGTGTTTGGATCGCCGGCCTCGGGTTCGACGACGCCCTCCGGCCCGTTGGGAAGCGCGGTGGCGGAGACGGCGCTGCGGTGGTCGGTGATCAGAGTCACCACTGCCGTATTGCCGGTGACCGCCGAAACGCGCCCGGTCAGATAGCCGTCGGCGACGACGGGGTCGTTGACGCGCACCCCGTCGGCGGATCCGGAATTGACGGTCACGGTCGAGTACCACACCGTCGGCGAGCGGCCGATGACCCTGGCCGTGACGAGCTTGTAAGCGGCAGCGACGCCACTCTCTTGGAAGCCGAGCATCTTCTTCAGGTGCTCGTTCTCGGCAAGCGCCTTCTGGCGGACGACCAGCTTCGCGCGCAGGTCGTCGACCTCGGCGCGCAAATCGGAGTTCTGGCCGCGTGCCTTGAAGGTCTCGTCGAACCAGTTGATGAGATCGCGCGCCGGCTTGAGGGCACGGCTGGTCACGTCCTGAACTGGGCCCAGCGCCGAGGCAAGCCCGCTCTCGATGCCCCCGACGGCTCCCGTGGAGCCGCTGAACGTGCTCGACAGAAGGATCAGGGACACGATGAGCAAGAGCGCGAGGACCGCACGGCGTCTGCGCACCTGCTTGCGGTACACGCCTATCCCCTCACGCCACCGCCGCAAAGCGTCGGCGGGCCGCGTTGCGGTTGGTGCGGTGGATGACTTCGAACTCCTCGAGCGAGCGGCCCGAGCCCACGGCCACGCAGGTCAGCGGTGACTCGGTTACCTCGCAGGGCATCTGGCACTCCGTGTGCATGCGTTCCGCCATCCCGGCCAGCAGCGACCCACCGCCCGCGAGGACGATCCCGCGGTCCATGATGTCGCCCGCGAGCTCGGGTGGAGTGCGGTCCAGCGTCTCCTTGACCGCGGCGACGATCTGGCTGACCGGCTCGGAGAGTGCCGCCCGCACCTCCTCGGAGCTGAGGATCAGGGTCTTCGGCAGCCCGCTGACCATGTCGCGGCCGCGGATCTCTGCCGTCGCCTCATGGGCCAGGGGAGCGGCCGAGCCGATCTCGAGCTTGACCTCCTCGGCCGTCTGCTGGCCAACTAGGAGCTTGTGTTCGTGCTTTACGTGATTGACGATGGCGTCGTCCATCTCGTCCCCGCCGACGCGGATCGACTCCGAGACCACGATGCCCCCCAAGGAGATGACGGCGACTTCGCTGGTCCCGCCGCCGATGTCCAGGATCATGCTCCCGGTCGGCTCGGCGACCGGAAGCCCGGCCCCGATCGCGGCCGCCATCGGCTCTTCGATCAGGTAGGCCTGACGAGCGCCGGCCGACAGGCACGCCTCCTCCACGGCGCGCTTCTCGACCCCGGTCACGCCGGACGGAACACAGACCACGACCCGGGGATGGGCGAAGCGGCTCCGGTGCACCCGCTGGATGAAGTGGCGCAGCATCTCCTCGGTGACCTCGAAGTCGGCGATGACGCCATCCTTCAGCGGCCTGATCGCTTGGATCGACCCGGGGGTGCGACCGAGCATCCGCTTCGCCTCGCTGCCGACCGCGTGGACGGCGCCGGTAGCGGTGTCGACAGCGACCACGGAGGGCTCCGAGAGCACGATCCCGCGCCCCCGTACGTAGACGAGGGTATTGGCCGTACCGAGATCGACGGCCATGTCGCGGCCGCCAAAGCCGGTGAATCTCGAGAGCAATCCCATCAGCGTTTCCGGGGTGCCGCGGCGGGAGCTTTGAGGCATGCGAAGGCGGCGGCTTCGAGCCTCCCCGCGTTCGAATGTAGCAGAGGGTCGGACGACCCCAAACCCGAACTTGAGGGATGGGAAAAAGTCTAACCGTATTTCTCAGGTTTAGAGTTTTGGGAGAAACTCCGGCGCTAGCTGGGCAAATGCGCGAATCGGCATCCCGATCACGTTTGCGAGATCGCCCTCAATACCTTCGACCAGCATCGAGCCGAGGCCCTGGACCGCGTAGCCGCCGGCCCTGTCGCGCCACTCCCCGGAGGCGAGATAGAGACCGAGGGCCTGTTCGGAAAGCGGCCGAAAGCGGACGCGGGTGCTCTCGATCGAGCTTCGCTCCTGACCTTCGTCGGGCCCCGCGATCACGATGGCGCTGAGAACCTCGTGCTCGCGTCCCGAGAGCGCCCGCAGGGCGGCTTCGGCCTCGGCGCGGCTCTCGGGCTTTCCGAGGACAGCGCCGTCAAGGACGACGTCGGTATCGGCGCCGAGCACGACGCGGGCCGACCCCGCCAGCTCACGCCCGGCGAGCGCCTTGGCGCGAGCGTTGGCGAGCACGACCTTCTCAGGCTCGCCCTCGGTCAGTTCCTCGACGCCGGTGGCAACGACCTCGAACTCGACGCCGAGAACCTCGAGGATCTCCCGCCTGCGCGGGGAGGCCGAAGCGAGGACGAGGGGGTGCGGGGAGTCAGGTCGCACGTCGGTGCATTCTCGATGAATCAATTACGGAGCTCGCCCGGAGCCTTCGGCGCCCATGGACGCGAAACGCAACCATGGGCAACGTTTCGCGTCCATCGCTGTCCGGAGGGCGCTCGCTGCGGCCGCCCTTATCAGCTTCAGCCCCGTCGGCAGAGCCTCCACCGCAGGCGGCAGGCCGCGACCGCCTGAGCTCTAGAGGTGCGGAAACCAGATCGCGATCTCGCGCTCGGCGGACTCGTCGCTATCCGAGCCGTGCACGAGATTGAAGGTGACCTCGAGGCCGAAGTCGGCGCGCATCGAGCCGGGGGCCGCCTCGATGGGGTTCGTTGCGCCGATCAACTGGCGAGCCGCAGCGACGGCCTCATGGCCCACCAAAACGGCGGCGACCAGAGGGCCACCCGTTATGAAGGACACCAGCTCGCCGAAGAACGGCTTCTCGGTGTGTTCCGCGTAGTGCCGGTTGGCGATGCCCTCGTCGACCGTGAGCATGCGCAGCGCGGCGACCCGCAGCCCTTTGCGCTCGAAGCGGGCAAGGATCTCGCCCGTCAGGGCACGCTCGAAGGCGTCGGGCTTGATGAGTATCAGCGTCCGGGACACGGCGGCAGCAGGGCGGAGGGGTTACTCGTCGTCGCGCCGCGACTGCGGTCGGCTTGGACGGCTGGGCGAAGGCGACTTGGACGACCTTGCTGCCGTCGCGCGGCGAGTCGGGCGGGCGGGGGCGGGCGCGTCGCCGTCGGCTCCTGCGGCGCGCGACGGGCGCTCGACGGCGGTGGGCGAAGGCTCTGCGGCGCTGGGCGAAGGCTCTGCGGCGGTGGAAGGTTTTCGCGCCTGGCGCGAGCTGGGCGGAGCTTCCGAAGCGGTGCGCTTGGTTCGCGACGTCCGCGAGGGCCGGCGCTCCTCCGGGCGTGGGGCGCTTCGGGTGGGGGTCTCGCAATACGGGCAGAGCGCCCAGCGCGGGTCAATCGGCTTGCCGCACGCCTCGCAGGGGTCCTTGACGCGCACGCGGCAGCTGGGGCAGCGGAGGAACGTGCGCTCGATCGGGTGCTCGCAGTTCGGGCACGATGCCTCCTCGAGCTGGCGCACACGCAGCTCCGATGCCCGGATCTCGAGCTCGCGCTCCCGCGCGTCGGCCAGGTATTCGGGCGGGCGCAGGATCGTGTAGACGACCGTGCCCACAAAGGGAAAGAGCGACGCGCCCGTGGCGCAGGCCACGAGGACGCCGTCGTCGATCCGCCGGCGGGCGTCGAGGTAGGTCCAGGCGACGAGGGCCAGCCAGACGACGACCAGCAAGAGGATTACGAGGTTGACGAACAGGTTCAGGCCGCTGTTCGTGATGCCGAAGACTGCGAGCGCCATAAGAGAGTCGAGGAGTGTACTTCGCCAAAACAACTCCGGCGCCTGCTCCGCTGCCGCCGGGCTAGGCTCAGGCCCGCAAATCCCTAAAGGAACAGCCTGCCGAACAGGTAGCCCAGGCCGAAGAAGACCAGGATCACGATCGCCACCACCGCGGCGACCAGGCCCATCATATGCAGGAGCTCTGAGCGTGCTTCGGGGTTCATCTGGCAGCCGGTCGTTGACCGCGGGCAGCGTACCCGAGGAGGTAGTGAGAACCGGTAACCAGAAGCGACGCCGAACGCTCCTTCGCAAGCTCGGCGGCCCGGGCGACTGCCTGGGCCGGGTCCGCCACGGCCTCGACGGCCGCCACGCCAGCGCTCCGGCCGAGCGACGCCAGCTCCCCCGCCGGCTTGGCGCTGGCGCCGCTTCGCCCGCGGCTTCGCAAGAGGGTCGTCGGGATCTCGGTGAAGACGACCGCGTCGAGGGCCGGGGCCAGGGCTTCGATGATCCCTTGGGCGTCCTTCTCCGCGAGGATCGCAACGCACGCCACCACGCGGCCCTCGTCGCGGTCGGCGAGCGCCTCCGCGAGCGCCGTCGCGCCGTCGGGATTGTGGGCGGCGTCGAGAAGAAGGGGAACCTCGGCCTCGATTCCCTCCATGCGGCCGTGGAGCTCGAGGCGGGCGGCAACCTCGGCCACTCGCTCGCCATCGAGAGAACCGCTCACCACCTCGGCTGCGGCGATCGCCACACCGAAGTTGCGGCGCAAATATGGGGCGGCGAGCTCGAGCTTTTTCGGCGCCTCCTCCGCCCGCACCAGCCGAGCATGGCGCTCACGAGCTGTGCGCTCGGCGAGAGCGTCGATCTCGCGATCCAGCCGGCCGACGACCAGGGTGGAGTGATCGCGCAAAACGGCGAGCTTTTCGGCGGCGATCTCGGCGGTGGTGTCGCCAAGCCACTTCGTGTGCTCCAGCCCCACAGACGTCAGCGCCGTCACCCTCGAGAGCAGGACGTTCGTGGCATCGAGACGGCCGCCCAGGCCGGCCTCGATCACTCCCACCTCGACCTTCGCCGCCGCCAGTGCCACGAAGGCGGCCGCGGTCACAACCTCGAACTCGGTCACGGAGTCGCCGGGCTCGAGCGCCCGCTCGACCGCTTCAACGGCCGCCGCGGTCCGCTCCACGGCCGCGCCGAACGCGCCGGGGTCGAGCTGCTCGCCCCCGATCAGGACGCGCTCGGTCCAGCGCTCGCTATGGGGGGACAGGTACGCGCCGGTGCGCGACCCGTGAGCTTCGACGAGGCGGGCTGTCATCTCCGTCACCGACGACTTGCCGTTGGTGCCAACCACGTGGACCGCGGCGAAGCGGTGCTGAGGGTTGCCCAGCGCCGCGACCACTCGCCGGATCCGGTTGAGTCCGAAGTTCCAACCGAAGGGCTCGAGCGAGCCGAGGTAGCGCTCGGCGTCTGTGTAGGTCCAGGTCAGGTCGGATCCCCGAGCTCGGCGAGCTCGGCGCGATGGCGCTCGATCTTCTCGCGCTCAGACTCGACGAGCTCCGGGGGGGCCTTGGCGACGAAGCCCGTGTTACCCAGCTTGCGCTCGGCGCGCTCGACCTCGGCCTGAAGCTCGGTTCGGCGGGCGTCAATACCCTGCCGAGCGAGCTCCACGTCGATCGCGCCGGCGGCGACGATCTCAACGGGCCCGACTGTGGCGATGGCGTCGCCTCCGCCGCCGCTCAGATCGAGCCTGGCCAGACGCGAAACCAGCTCGTGGGGAGCTTGCTCGCCCACGAGACGAGCGGAGAGCGTTGCCCCGGCCGGCACCCCGGCGACGTCGCGCCATCGCCGCAGCGCCCTCGTCAGCTCGATGTCGCGTCCCAGCGCGAATTCCGCCTCGTCGTCGAAGCGCGTCTCGTCCGCCAGCGGGAATGGCGAGACGACGAGCGGCCGCTCGCGCGCCGGAAGCTCGGACCAGATCGCCTCGGTGACAAAGGGGAGCATGGGATGCGAGAGGGCCAGAACTCGCTCGACGACGTGCAGAAGGCTGCCGGCGAGGTCCGCCTCTCCTTCGTAGAGGCGTGGCTTGACGATCTCCAAATACCAGTCGCAGAGCTCTGACCAGAAGAAGTCGTAGAGCACGAGGGCGGCGTGGGCGAAGTCGTAGGCGTCGAGCTTGGCTGTTACCGAAGCCACGGTCCGCTCGAGCCGGGAGAGGATCCAGCGATCCTCGAGACGAGCCGGGTTCGCCTCCGGCACCGCGTCCCCCGCGTTCAGGATGACCAGCCGCGACGCGTTCCACATCTTGTTGGCGAGGTCGCGGCCCTGGCGGACCTTCGCAGCCGAGTAGCGGACGTCCTGTGTGGACGACATCGCGTAGAGCCCAAACCGAACAGCGTCCGCTCCGTGCTCGCCGATCTCGTCGAGTGGATCGATGCCGGTTCCCAGGGACTTCGACATCCGCCGTCCGTCCGGGGCCTGGATGACGGACGTGATGTAGACGTCGGAGAAGGGGATGTCGCCCGCAAACTCGAGGCCCATCATCACCATCCGGGCGACCCACAGGAAGATGATGTCCCGCGCGGTGACGAGGACGTCGGTGGGATAGAACGCTTGGAGGTCGGGGGCCTCGCCGGGCCAGCCAAGGACGGCGAAGGGCCACAGCGCCGAGCTGAACCAGGTGTCGAGGACATCCTCGTCGCGGCGCAGCGCGCCGCCACAGGCCGGGCAGCGCTGGGGCTCCTCCGCCGCAACGGTCACCTCGTCGCATTCCTCGCAGTAGTAGACGGGCAGCCGATGGCCCCACCAGAGCTGGCGCGAGACGCACCAGGGACGCAGGTTGCGCATCCAGTCCAAATACACGCGCCCCCAGCGCTCGGGCGTGAAGCGAACGTCCCCGCGCTCGACGACCTCGATCGCCGGCGCGGCGAGCTCGTCCATTCGCATGAACCACTGCAGCGAGATCAAGGGTTCCACCCGCTCGCCGGAACGATGCGAGAACGGAACCGCATGGGTGTAGGACTCCTCGGTGCGTAGCCGCCCCTCGTCGCGAAGCGCGGCGACGACTGCCTTCTGGGCTTCAGCGACGCTCATGCCCGCGAACGTCTCCCCCGCCTCCGCGCTCATCCGCCCGTCCTCGCCGATCACGGTGATCTCCTCGAGGCCGTGCTTGCGGCCGATCTCGAAGTCGTTGGGGTCGTGACCGGGCGTGATCTTCAGCGCCCCCGTTCCGAACTCGGGGTCGACGTGCTCGTCGGCGATGATCGGCAGTCGCCGTCCGACCAGGGGCAGGATGGCGCTGCGACCGACGAAGGCCCCGTAGCGCTTGTCGTCGGGGTTGACCGCCACCGCGGTGTCCGCCAACATCGTCTCGGGTCGCACCGTGGCGACCGTCAGGACCTCATCGGAGCCCTCGACGGGATAGTCGATCGAGTAGAGGGTGTCGGTGACCTCGCGGCTTTCGACCTCGAGGTCGGAGATCGCCGAACGCGAGCCCGGGTCCCAGTTGACCAGGTAGTTGTCGCGATAGATGCAGCCCTTCTCGTAGAGGCTGACGAAGACGGTGTAAACGGCCTTGGCGTATCCCTCGTCGAGTGTGAACCGCTCGGTCTCGTAATCGCACGATGCCCCCAGGCGCTTGAACTGCTCGACGATCGTCGAGCCGTACCGCTCGCGCCACTCCCAGACGCGCTTGACGAATTCCTCGCGGCCGATCTCGTGGCGGGAGATCCCCTGGGCGCGAAGCTCCTTCTCCACGACCGACTGCGTCGCGATGCCGGCATGATCGGTTCCGAAGGCCCATTTCGTGCTGCGGCCCCGCATCCGGTTGAGCCGGATCAGAGCGTCCTGGATCGAGCCATTCAGGGCATGCCCCATGTGCAAGGCCCCGGTGACGTTGGGGGGCGGGATCGCAATCGAGTAGGGATCAGCGACGTCGCCCTCGGAGACGTCCGGGTGGAAGTAGCCGCCCTCGAGCCAGGTCGCGAGCACGCGCGCCTCGACCTCCGCGGGGTCGTAGCGGGTCGTCGCTTCCAGTCGCTGGCGGCGCTCGGCGTCCATCGGGCGCCGAGTCTAGGACGCGAGACTCAGGCGCCGCGCTCGAAGGCCGACGATCCTCCCCATCGAGGCGCAGCGTAACGTCTCCGGCGTGGACCTCGGCAAGACGGCGATCGGCACGTGGAGCGGGGGGCGTTTCATGCATTTCGGCGAGCCGCTCGATGACGCACGACTCGAAGCTGTGCTGCGACCGGGCGACGGGATCGAGACGGTTCTCACCGCCGACGTCTACGGCGAAGGCGAAGCCGACAGCCTGCTGGGCCGCTCGCTCGCAGGGCTCGAGCGAGACTCCTATTGCCTCGTCGGAGCCTTGGGACACGATTTCTACGAGGGGGAGCGCGACGGTCCGAAGGGCTTCCCGCGATTCACCGACCCTCGCCTTCGCACCCCGGCGGGCTACGGCGATTACCTCCGGATGGCGGCCGAGCGCAGCCTCGAGCGCCTCGGCGCCGACTCCTTCGATCTTTTGCTCCTCCACAACCCCGACCGGATCGGTTACGAGAGCGAGGTCGTTTGGGATGAGATGGCGGCGCTGCGTGGCGGAGGCCTCACCGGACAGGTCGGCGTCGCGCCCGGGCCCGCCAACGGCTTCACGCTCGACCTGATCGCGTGTCTGGAGCGCTACGGCGAGGCAATCGACTGGGCGATGATCATCCTCAACCCGCTCGAGCCCTGGCCCGGTGAGCTCGTTCTCGAGGCGGCCGCCGCCGCCGATGTCCGCGTCGTCACGCGGGTCGTCGACTACGGCGGGCTCCTCTGGGGCGACCTGACGCCGGACACGCCACTCGGTGAGCACGACCACCGCCGGTTCCGCCCCGCCGGCTGGATCGACGCGGGCCTCGAAAAGCTCGAGCAGATGGCACCCATCGCAGAGCAGGCAGGTTTCACCCCCCTGCAGCTTGCGTGCGCCTGGAACCTCGCTCACCCGGCGGTTGATTGCGTGGTTCCGACGCTCATCCAGGAGGCCGGGCCCGGGGCGCGGCCGATCGAGGACAAGCGCGCGGAGTTGGGAGAGCTACCGCGAACTGCCACTCTCAGCGACGATGCTGTCGCTCGCATCCGCGCGATCGGCGACAACACCGGCTGCATGACGCTGAAGGGTGCGAGCCCGCAGCACGAGGGCGCCGAGCGCCCGGATCGCTGGAACGTCTCGGCCGAGCTGCGCGAGCTGGGCCGGCGCTTCGGAATCGAGCCCGAGCGCGATCTCGTTGTCGCAGCCGACTAGGCGGACTCTTCGGAGAGCTCTTGGCTCTCCTCGGGCTCGTCGGGAACGGCCTCGGTGACGAGCGTCGGCTCGCCCCCGCGAGCGATGGTCTCCTTGGTGACTACGCACTTGCGCACGTCGCGGCGGGAGGGGAGCTCGAACTGGGTGTCGAGGAGCGTCTCCTCGAGGATCGAGCGCAGGCCCCGCGCGCCCGTCTCCCGCTCGAGCGCCTTATCGGCGATCGCCACGAGAGAGTCCTCGGCGAAGACAAGCTCGATGTCGTCGAAATCGAAGAAGCGCTGGAACTGGCGGATGAGCGCGTTCTTCGGCTCGGTGAGGATCGTGGTCAGGTCGTCGCGGGTGAGCTGATGGATTGCGGCGACGACGGGCAGGCGGCCGATGAACTCGGGGATCAGCCCGTACTCGATCAGGTCCTCGGGGAGGACCTGCTCGAAGAGCTCGCCAGTGTCCTTCTCGGCGCGCGTCTTCACGTTGGCGCCAAAGCCGACGCCCTGGTCGCCTATCCGCCGTTCGATCAGGCGGTCCAGGCTCGCGAACGACCCGCCGCAGATAAAGAGGACGTTCGTCGTGTCGATCGACAGGAACTCCTGGTGGGGATGCTTGCGCCCGCCCTGGGGGGGTACTGAGGCTGTCGTGCCCTCGAGGATCTTCAGAAGGGCCTGCTGGACGCCCTCGCCCGAGACGTCACGGGTGATCGAGGGATTGTCGGCCTTGCGGGCGATCTTGTCGATCTCGTCGATGTAGATGATCCCGGTCTCGGCCTTCTTGACGTCGAAGTCGGCGGCCTGGATCAGCTTGAGGAGAATGTTCTCCACGTCCTCACCGACGTAGCCCGCCTCGGTGAGCGCCGTCGCGTCCGCGATCGCAAACGGGACGTTGAGGATGCGCGCCAGCGTCTGGGCCAGCAGCGTCTTGCCGCAACCGGTCGGCCCCAGCAGCATGATGTTCGACTTCTGGAGCTCGACCACGTCCTCGCCGCCCTCCTGCGCCATCTGCACGCGCTTGTAGTGGTTGTAGACAGCGACGGAAAGGGCGCGCTTGGCGCCGTCCTGTCCCACCACGTACTCGTTGAGGACCGCGTGGATCTCCTTGGGCTTCGGCAGGCTCTCGAGCTCGAAAGTCGGTGCGGGCTGCAGCTCTTCGTCGATGATCTCGTTGCAGAGGTCGATGCACTCGTCGCAGATGTAGACCCCCGGGCCGGCGATGAGCTTCTTGACCTGGCGCTGCGACTTCCCACAGAAGCTGCAGAGGAGCTGTTCGTTGGAGTCGGTTGAGCGAGCCAGGGGGATCCCTCCTCAGGTTGGGCGGCACGCCTTACACGCCACCGCTCAGCTTACGAAATGCGAGATCTCGTCTCGGCGGGTATCTACGCCTCACGGCCGGCCTTCCCTGCTTGCGCAACGATCGCGCCGGTTGTAGGCTCGCGCCCGACGACTACCCATCTCGGGGACGATCAGGCAATGCGTAAGAAGCTTTTTGGGTTAGCGCTGGCACTCGCGCTCGTGTTCCCCGCGGTGGTGCAGGCCGCCAAGGTCAACCTCTCGGGCAATCTGCCTGATGGGGGAACCATCAAGATGGTCTCGAAGCACAACGCCAAGACCCACAAGTACACCGTGGTCAATCTCAAGATCCTGAACGCGCCGATCCATTGCACCAGAGGCAACTACAGGTTCGGCGCCGATACGAGCGGCTTCGTCTTCAAGGTCGACAAACAGGGCAACTTCGGAGCGACGCTCCTACCCGACCCGAATGACCCCACCCCGGACAACCATTTGAAGATCGCCGGCACGCTGACCCATCACGGCACCAAGGCGAGCGGGACCTATCGCCTCAAGGGCGACAACGCCTCCACCAGCGGCGGCAGCCAGGACGGCTGCAACACCGGGACGGTGAGCTGGACCGCCCAGGCGCAGTGAGGCGGCGCGGCGCGCCTAAGTAGCGCCGCGCCAAACCCCGTTGAGATCGCCGGGGCTCGTGACCTTGATCGCGTCGTTGGCAGACAGCCGGCGTCGATGACCGGCCGCGTCTTGCCGTCCCTGAAGGGAGGCCGGCTAGTGGTGCTCGATGACCCGGTCGACGAGGTGGTAGGCCACCGCCTCCTCGGGTGACATGAAGTAGTCGCGCTCCGTGTCGGATTTGACCTTCTCGAGCGGCTGCTTGGTGTGCTTGGCGAGGATCTCGTCCAGCCGGCGGCGGATGTCGATGATCTCGCGGGCGTGGATCTCGATGTCGGTCACCTGGCCCTGGAACCCCGAGGTCGGCTGGTGGATCAGGATCTTCGAGTTCGGCGTGACCAAACGCTTGCCGTCCTCGCCACCGGCCAGGAGCAGCGCGCCCATGCTCATCGCGACGCCGACGCAGATCGTCTGCACGTCGGGCTTTATGTACTGCATGGTGTCGTAGATCGCGAGCCCTGCGTAGACGGAGCCGCCCGGCGAGTTGACGTAGATCGAGATGTCCTTGTCGGGATCCTCGGACTCGAGGTGGATGAGCTGGGCGACGACGAGGTTTGCGATCTGGTCGTCGATCGGGGTGCCGAGGAAGATGATGCGCTCGTTGAGCAGGCGCGAATAGATGTCGAACGCGCGCTCTCCGCGCGAGGTCTGCTCAACGACCATTGGGACGAGTGGGCTCATGGGCGCGAGTGTATAGAAGCCGGTCGGCGGCTCTCAGCCGTCGCCGGGCGTCCAGAGCCCCTCGGACTCCGGCTTACGCTCTTCATCCTCGGGCGTCCAAATCTTCTCCCGGGCAGCTGCCTGCTCGAGGGGGATCGGCTTGGCCGACTCGACCACGATGTCCGCCGCCTTTCGCATCCGGACCTCTTCGCGCAGAAGCTGGTCGCGGCCCTGGGAGCGCAGCCGCTCGAGCAGGCGCTCGGGAGCGTTCTTGCCCTCGCCGGGGCCAATTGCCTCGATCAGCTCTTCGTCGCTGACCTGGATGTCCTCGGCCTCCGCGATCGCCGCGAGCGTGGCTTCGCGGCGCAGGTTGGCGATCGCATCCTCCCGCAGCTCGGCCAGCATCCCCTCGCGCCCCCCCGGCTGCATCTGCACGAACGCCTCGGGCTGGATCCCGCGGTGGGTGAGCTGGTGGAGGAAGCGATCGAACATTTCCTCAGCTCGCGCGCTGACGATGTCCTCGGGCAGCTCCACCTCCGCGTTCTCCGCCGCGGCGGTAACGGCGGCGCGGCGAAACTCCGTCTCCGACTGGCTTGCCACCATCTCTCCGAGCCGCTCGGTGATGGCCCGACGGAGCTCGGCGAGCGTGTCGAACTCGGAGGCCTCGGATGCAAAGTCGTCGTCGAGCTCCGGAAGCACCTTCTCACGAACCTCCTTGACCGTGACGGCGAAGTGCGCTGCCTTGCCCGCAATCTCCTCGGCACCGTAGTCCTCGGGGAAGGTCAGCTCGACGTCCAGCTCGGCACCGGCGGCAGCGCCGCGAAGCGCCGACTCCATCTCTTCGAGCAGCCTTCCCGCACCGACCTCGACCATGAGGTCGTTTGCGGAGCCGCCTTCGAAGAGCTCGCCATCGATCGTCCCGGCGTAATCGATCACCACGACATCGCCGTCGGCGGCCGCCCGATCCACGGGGTTGATGGACGCCATGGCCTCGCGAAGGCGGTCGAGCTCCGCCGTGATGGCCTCCTCGGGCGGCTCGCCCGAGGCTTTGCCAACCTCCAGCCCCCTGTAGTCGCCCACCCTGGCGCTCGGGCGCACGGCGACCTCAACCGAGAATTCGAGGTCGGCGCCGGCGGCGGGCAGGTCGCCGACGTCGAGCTTGGGATCGCCGATCGGCGTGACGCCTGCGTCCGCCAGGGCCCGCTCGTACCACTCGCCGAGCGAGTCGCGCACCGCCTGCTCCAGCACCGCGTCGCGTCCGAGGCGTTGCATCACAATCCCGGCCGGAGCCTTGCCGCGGCGAAATCCGGGCACCCGCATGTCGCCCGCGAGGGTTCTGGCCGCCCTCTCGAGGCTCTTCTCGACCGCGTCGGCATCGACGCCCACGTCTACGCGCACACGCGATTCGGGGAGCTCGGTGACGGTCGTCTGCATTCGGCGGCGCAGGTTAGGGGAGCTAGTCCTCGCGCTGCGGCTGGCCCGTCAGCGCGCGCCAGGATGCGATCGCGATCTCGGCCGCCAGGCCGTAGGCGCGACCCAGGGGCCCGGTCACGAGCCAGGCCAGGAGGCGATTTCTAGGGTCCATGGTCGAGGCGCTCCGCGAGACGAGCCCCCTGTCCCGCCGCGACCGCGCGGGCTGCTCGAGCCTCCTCGAGAGCGATTCCCCGCTGGTCGGCGAGGTCGAGCAGCCGCTGGCGCTCCTCGCCCTCGCGCGCGGCCCTGAGGAAGAGCCAGGCGATCACGCCCAGTGTGACGAGGCCACCCTCGCCCATCATGATCGCGCCGGCGACCCCCTGGTCGGAGAGCGGCGAAATCCCGTGCGCCGCCTCGCCGGCGGCGTAGGACCCGTAGAAAGCTGAACCCGACCAGACCACGACATTGCCGAAAGCCGTCGAGAAGAGGCGAACGACGGCGACGTAGCCGAGCGGCGCCGCGTTCCGCCACCAGGACGGCCTTGGCAGCGGCCCCGCGACCGGCATCCACATGAGGACGCCGAAGCCGAGAAAGCAAGCGTGCTGAAGGGCATGGAGGGGCGCGCTGGTGAGAACGCCGTTGTAGAGGGCCGGGATGTGCCAGACGACGAGATCGGCGGCCCACAGGGGGAACGCCAGCCAGGGCAGGGCCGCCGTGCGCATCCACCGCAGCCCATGGATCGCGAGCAGCGGTTGGAGAACCGGTCCCGTCATGCCGAGGACGAGGAGGAGCGCGGCGAGATCCCCGATCATCAGGTGCTCGATCATGTGCGCCCAGATCACGTCGTCGGCGAGGCCCGCGATCGGCGAGAAGAGGGCGATCAGAATCATCGCGAGCCCGGAGGCGAAAGCGAGCTGGCGGCCGGCAGCGACCGCCGCGCCCCGCGCGGCAAGGCTGGAGCATCGGCGTGCGTACGCGAACCCGACCAGTGGGACAGGAAGAAGCTCTAAGAGGAAGCCGGCGACAGCGCCCACGTGCGAATGGTATTGCGAGGCCTCAGCGGCCCCTCATCCACCTGTTCAGAGCCACTTGATGTGCCTGAAGAACCTGTAGAGCAGGATCACTGAGAGCAGAATGATGCCGAGCGCCATCGGGTAGCCCCAGCTCGGCTTCAGCTCGGGCATGTGCTCGAAGTTCATTCCCCAGATGCCCGCGAGGAAGGTCGGGACCGCGAGGATCGCCGCCCAGGCGGAGATCTGCTGGACGACCTCGTTCTGGTGGACGCTGATCAGCGCCAGGTTCGCCTCGAGGATCGACGTCAGAAGCTCGCGGTCGGCCATGATCAGTTCGTCGACCCTCCGAGCGTGGTCGGCGACGTCGCGAAAGAAGGGCCGCAACTGATCCTTGACCTGCGGAAACGCGCCGCGCTCGAGGAACTCCAGGGGCGCCAGAAGCGGCGCGACGGCGCGATGGAACTCGATCACCTCACGCTTGAGGAAGTAAATTCGCGACGTCGACCGCAAGCCGCCGCCGAAAACCTCCTGTTCGACCTCCTCGATGTCGTCCTCGATGCCCGCCATCACCGGCTCGTAGTTGTCGACGACCTCATCGAGGATCGCCCAAGCCACGGCCGGAGCTCCGTAGGCGAGCAGGCTGGCGTGCTCGCCCTCGAGGCGATCGCGGGCGGGCTTCAGGTTGGCGGCCTCGCCGTGGCGGATCGAAATGACGTAGTCCGAGGCGACGAACAGGTCCACCTCGCCGAAGTGGACCCGTTCCTCCTCTTCGTCGTAGCGCGCGGTCTTGAGGACGATGAAGAAGCAGCCCTCGTACTCTTCGAGCTTCGGCCGCTGGTGCTCGCGCCCGGCGTCCTCGACCGCGAGCTCGGGCAGGTCGAAGGCCTCAGCGATCTTGTCGAGCTCGGCCTCGTCGGGCTCGTAGGATCCCACCCACACGAAGCTGCCTTCGTCATGGCAGAGGTTGGCCGCCGCCTGGATGTCCATCTGGCCCTCGTGCTGGCGAACGCCGTCCCGGTAATGAGCGCAGTCGATGATCACGGTCCGTCTCCGGCTTCGAGGCTTCCGCCCGGGACGTTCTGCTCCTTCCCGTGGGCGAGCGCACCCACGACGCCCGATCAGGTCCCGACGCGCGGCGCCGATAATGGTGGTGATGAGGAAGCTCGCGATGGCGGCGGCACTGGCCCTGGCTGCAGGCGCCGCGAGCGCAGTGGTCACGGCCTCGGGCGGCGACGCGGCGGCGAAGCCGCCGCGTCTGGCGGGCTGCGAGGTCTTCCCGGCCTTTCATGGCTCTCCGGGGGCGCCATCATCACCCACCCAGGCCGCGTGGAACCAGGACGTCTCGCATGCTCCCGTCGATTCCCACTCCGCCCGCTACCTGCGGACCATCAAGGGCCTCGGCGGAAACCAGATGGTCCATCCGGACTTTGGCGGCGGCGGGCGCTACGGAATCCCCTACGCGGTCGTCGGGTCGCATCAGAAGAACGTCCGGGTGAAGGTCTCGCCATACGGAGACGAAAGCGACTTCGGGCGAGCGCCGATCCCACCGAACGCTCCGGTCGAGAAGGGGTCGGATCGCCACGTCCTGGTTCTTCAGCGGGGGAGCTGCAGGCTCTACGAGATGTTCGCGGCCAAGTACCTCGGCGGGCATGCCCATGCCTGGCATGCGGGCTCAACCGCCCGCTTCGATCTGAGCTCCGCAAAGCTCCGCCCCGCGGGCTGGACCTCGGCCGATGCCGCCGGGCTGGCGATCCTGCCGGGGCTGGTTCGCTACAGCGAGGTCGCCCACGGCCATGTGCGCCACGCGATCCGCGCGACGTTCGAGCAAACGCGGGCCGCGTACGTCAAGCCGGCGACCCATTTCGCATCTTCCGATTGCAACCGGGGGCTGCCGCCGATGGGCCTGCGCTTTCGGCTGAAGGGTTCGTACTACCGCAAGAACCTGCACCGCTTCCCGAAGGGCAGCCAGTCACGCCCGATCTTCACGGCGCTATTTCGCTACGGGATCATCAACGCCGACAATGGCGGCACCGGTGCCAACTGGTACATCACCGGCGCGAGCTCAAAGCGCTGGCGCGACGGCGACCTCAATCGGCTGAAGAGCGTTCCCGGCTCTGCCTTCGTGGTCGTCAAGAGCGCCGCCAAGCCGGCGCTCAGCTCGGCCTGCTGAGAGCAGCCGGACGCCCGCGAGCCCGAGAGCTCGCGGGCACCGGAAGGGGTTGCCTCAGCCCGCGGGCGGAGGTGGATCGCCGCCGGCAGGCGCCTCGCCTGCAGCGGGGGCAGCGGGTGCGGCCGGTGTTGGAGCGGGAGCCGAGTTGTTGCCGCTGAAGCTGACCGCGACGGGCTCGCGTTCGGCGGCGTCGGTGATCTCGAAGAACTCGCGGGGGGTGAACCCACCCTGGTTCGCGATGACCGAGTTCGGGAACACCTGAATCTTCGTGTTGTAGGACTGGACGTTCGAGTTGTAGATCCGGCGCGAGGCCTGGATCTCGTCCTCGATCTCCGAAAGCTGGCGCGTGAGCTGTTGGAAATTCTCCGTGGCGCGCAGGGTCGGATAGTTCTCGGCGACGGCTCGCAGATCCGTCAGGGCGGCGGAGAGCTGACCCTCGGCCTTGCTCGTCTCGCCGACACCCCGGGAAGACATGGCGTCCGCACGGGCGGCGGTGACCTTGGAGAACACCTGCTGCTCATGCTCGGCGTAGCCCTTGACCGTCTCGACCAGGTTCGGCACCAGATCGTGGCGGCGCTTGAGCTGAACGTCGATCCCAGACCAGGCCTCGTCGACCCGGTTGCGTGATCCGATCATCCCGTTGCGAATCGAGATGTAGATGATCGCCAGCAGGATCACTACTGCGGCTATGACTATGGCAATGACCATGTGTTGCTCCCCGTTGGGTTTGAGGCAGTTTGGCTTCTAGTTAAGTCTGGGTGTGCAGGCTAGCTTGCTGCGGCGTCGTCGTCAGCCGGCAGTACGCGCAGGCGGCGAAGCGCCGCCTCCGCAAGGCTCTTCGACAGGTCCTGGCTACCTTCGGCGTCGGCACGTCCCAGCTCGTAGGCCAGGCTGGCGACGTCTCCTGAGGAGATCGCAGATTCGATCAGCTCGGGATAGGCCGGGTCGGCGGTCGCGAGCGAGCGGAGCTCAACGAGCCGACTCTCCCTGGGGGCGATCGCGGGGCCGAGGAACGTTGTCCGGCCGGCCGGGAGCGCGACAGGAGTGGTTCCCGGCTGCCCGCTCGGCGTGTACTCCTCGGGCAGGGCACCCTGACGGCGAAGCCGATCGATGTGCTGGTAGACCGCGGCGCGGGTCACGCCCATATCCTTGGCGATCTTCTTGACGGGCACGCCGTACTCGAGGCGCTCGAGCACTTCGGTCTGGCGCTTCGTCAGCCCTTCGCGGATGTGCGGTTGCCCCTGAGGCTTTGGTACTTGACTTGACATAACTTGACACCTTAGCACCTATCAAGGTGTGGCGAATCGCCCCTTCTGGCTCGGGAGTGGAAGTCAGATTGCTCCTTCGTGGCGCAGCAGGAAGCGCTTCATCTCCGGGCCGCCGCCGTAGTTGCCGACGTTGCCGCCGCTGCGGACGACGCGGTGACAGGGCACCACGATCGGCACCGGGTTGGAGCCGCAGGCGCTGCCCGCCGCGCGATGCGCCCTCGCGCTGCCGGCCCGGGCCGCCACCTCGCCGTAGGTGGCGAGCTGGCCATAGGGGATCTCGCGCAGCTGATCGAGGACCTTGCGGTAGAAGCCTGACCGCGCGAGAGTCCAGTCGATGGGCAGGTCGAATTCGCGCCGCCTGCCGGCGAAGTACTCGTCGAGCTCGCGGCGCTCGCGGTCGAGCCGGCTCGGCGCTTCGAGAATGCGGGGCGAGAGAGTGTGAGCGAGCTCCTCGACAACGATCTCGGGCGCCTCGTTCGGCAGCCCCACCCGCACGATCCCGGAGGGAGTGGCTGCCACGACACCGGTCCCGAGAGGGCTGTCGAACGTGGTGTAGACGACGTCGAGCACCCCCTCACTCATTGCCCTTTCCGCGAGTCGCGTCTCGAACCCGCCCTCGGAAGGCACGGCAACGGTCTGGCTCAGCACCCGCCTCAACTCCTTCTCATCGATCGCTCGCGTCATCTAGGCCACCTCCTGAAGCCCCGGGCCCGCCGTATCGCGGAGCGTCCGAAGACCATCGTGTACGCGCCGGCGGGCAGCGTCCTCGCTGCATCCCAGCGCCGTGCCGATCTCGCCGTAGCGCAGGTCAACGGCAAATCGCAGCAGCACCGCCGCCCGTTGCCCTGTCGGCAGCTCCCCCACCGCCATCCAGACCTGGCCATCGCGCTCGTTCATGCCGGCGTCTACGGGCCCGCCCAGCCACGACGGCGCCGCCTCCGGAGCAATGCCATCCAGCTCGTCGGAGGCGCCCGCGGGCGCCGGGGCGCCTCTGCGGGAACGGTGATGGTCGATCGCCTTGTTGCGGGCGATCGTGAAGAGCCAGCCCCTGAGGTTTCCGGGTTCTGCATCGGGATAGGCCCGCAGGGCCGCAAGGAACGTCTCCTGGAGACAGTCCTCGGCGTCGTCGGGTCCCACCATCCCGCGCAGGAACCCAAACACCGTGCCCCGGTGCTCGTCGATCAGGCTGTGGAATGGGGGGAGTGTGCTCATCTGCCGGGTAAACGGGAGCTGGGCCCGTTTTGTGAGGTTCCCAGAGAAAGCCGTCGAGCGACGCGACGCCCCGAAACCCGCTTGACTGTCTTGCTCAGGAAGGCGAGGACTTGGAGGCGGAGCGAATGACTCGAGGCAGAAAGACGACGATCGCGGCGATCGCGGTGGCGATCGCCGTCCCCGTGGCGACTGTTGTCGGCAGCGGCGCGGGCCAGCCCCCGGGCCCCGGCCAACCCGCCGCGAAGAGTTCCACAACCAGGGTCGCGGCCCTCCATCGCGTCGCCTCCCCCGCAATCGCCGACGCCCAATCGAAGGGGCGCGGGAGCTCCGTCAAGCTCGCCTACTTCGAGACCAAGAAAAAGACCGTCCCGACCGGCAAGACCGACCTCCTCGTCGGTCCCGTGCCGAGGAATTGCTTCGTGCTGAACGGCTACTACTTCATCTTCAAGCGCCACACGACGGACATCCTGTCGATGGGCGACTCACCCGCCGGGCTTCGAAAGTGGGACTTTTACCGCGACAACGAGTCCGGCAAGCCCGTCAGGAACGTGACGTACGGAGTCATCTGCGCGCGCGGCGTCGGCCTGATCACCCGCTGAGCGACTTGCCGAGAGCCACCTCCTCCCAGCTCTCGATCTCGCTGGACGGGTTTGTTGCGGGCCCGAATCAGAGTTGCGAGGACCCGATCGGCGAAGGCGGGATGCGCTTGCACGAGTGGGCATTTGCGACCGACCGCTGGCGCGAGCACCACGGCCAGGAGGGCGGCGAGCGCAACGTCGACGCCGACGTCATCCAGAGCACCGTCGAGAACGTCGGCGCCTACATCATGGGCCGAAAGATGTTCGGCGGCGGCGGCGGGGCCTGGGACGAGGAGTGGAAGGGATGGTGGGGCGACGATCCTCCCTACCACGTTCCCGTCTACGTCCTGACCCATCACGAGCGCGAGCCTTTGGAGATGCAGGGTGGCACCACGTTTTATTTCGTCACCGATGGCATCGAGTCGGCCCTTCGGCAGGCGCGAGCCGCGGCGGGGGAGGCCGACGTATCGATCGCCGGCGGCGCCAGCGCTGTTCAGCAGTACCTGGCGGCGGGGCTTCTCGACGAGCTCTTCCTGCACGTCGTCCCGATCGTCTTAGGATCAGGCGAGCGGCTCGTCGAAAACGTGGGCGATCCCAAGCTCGAGCCGGTCGAGGCAATCCACTCCCCGGCCGTCACGCATATCCGCTATCGGGTGGTCCGCTAACTGTTGGATTGAATCGGCTCGTCGGGCTCGCCGAACTCGGCGTCGACCGCCTCCTCTGGCGGCGGAGCATCGCGGCCAGGAGACCGGTCAGGTAACCGGACCCAAGGACAAGGACTACAAGGACATCTGGTTCACGGAGCAGTGGCTGAGCAACGTTCTGCGGCTCGAGCAGTACGCCGAGGACGCGGAGGGCGAGGGCGAGGGCGAGCTGGCCGAGTTCTTCCGCCGCGCCCAGCAGACGAGCAAGAAGGGCGCTGAGCAGGGCAAGGAGCTTCTACGCAATCGCCTCGCCGGCTGACGCCAGTCAGTTCTCAGTAAGCAGGCGGCCTTCGTCGCTTCACGGCTCGGCGGAGCTCTTCGAGCCGCTCCACATAGGCCCGGGACATGTCACCCGGCTCCCAGTCCGCCTGGTGGTCGAGTTGGACGTCCACGGTGGCGACGCCGGCAAGGGACTCCAGGCGCTCGCGGGCCTTGATCGCGAACGAGGCGCCCATCATGCAGCCCGGCTCGGTGACCCCGATCCGGATCTCGACGGCGACCCCTCCGGGAACGTCGGTGATCGCTAGATGGCGAATGAGGCCCATCTCCTCGATTCCGGCGGGCGCGCCCGCAACCACGCTGCACGGGTCGAGGACTTCGTTCAGCTCCGCCCGGATCGCCCGCTCGTTCACGTCGCTGCGCTGTCGCTCCACGGCTCCGCCAGCTGGTCGTCGTCGCGGTTTCCGGCTCCGGCCCGGCCGATCGCCGCGATGTCGAGCCCAAGGATCCGGGCGATGTTGCCCCCAAGGATCGCCTGCTTCAAGGCGGGCGTGAGGGGCGGCAGGCCGTAGCCCTCGACCAGGGACTCGGGCAACTCGAAGCCCCAGAACGCCTCGATCAGGGGTCGCGGATGCAGGGCGGTGCACCCCGTTCCCCAGATGATCCGGTCGGCCGCGCCCGCCATCAAGAACCGCGCGAGGATCTCGGCGAACTTGAGCGGCGAGTTGACGATGAACGCGCTGGCTCCCTCCAACACGACCGCGGCGTTGCGATAGTAGGAGAGCTGCATCGCCGTCTCCTCGAGGAAGGCGAACCCGCCGTGGACAATCTGGAAGGTGATCCCCGGAAAGGAGATCAGGGCATCCTCGAGATCGCGGGGGTGAAAGGGCTGGATCGGGCAGCCGGCCATCGCGATGGCCTTGTGGACGGCGACGCTGCGGATGCCGCGCTTCTGGGCGTGCTCGAGGATCGGGTAGACGGCCTCGGGGTCATCCATCCGGACCTCGACTCCCGTGCCGTCGTAGATGTCGTAGGGATAGAACTTGAGCCCGACGACTCCCTCCTCCTCGATCAGGCGGTCGACCTCGCCGATCGGGTCCTCCTGATCAGGCCAGATGCCGCCAAACAGCGCGACCCGATCGGGATGGCGCTCGCGCAGCTCGCGGCCGACCCAGAGCGGTGACGCCCCACCCTCATAGAGGCCGTAGAGGGGGATGTCGTGGTAGACGCAGAAGTCCGTCTGGCTCTGGTCGAAGACGGCTCCGCCGAGCAGATCGGCGTCGGCTCGGATAAAGCGCTCTCGGTCGAGGAGCCAGCGCTCCTCGCCACGTGGCGAGAAGACCTTGTGGTAGCCCTGATAAAGCGACTCCACCACGAGCTCGGAGATGACCGGATGGGTGAAGGTCTCCGGTGGCGAGTTGTAGCCGTGGACGACCCCGTCGATGACAATCGCGCCGTCGATCACAGGCGGCTTGCGCTCATCGCCTGTCTTCCCCCGACGCGCCGATGTACTCCTCGAGCATGCTCGCTGCCTTGCGCCGCACCGCCGAGCGCACAATGGGTGTCCAGCCGAGCACCAGCCCGGTCGCCCCCAGGGCTTGGCGGGCCCAGGCGTAGAAGCTGAACCGGTCGCGGTGTTCGACGATCAGCCCATCCTTGAACAGGAAGCTCGCGTGGATGTCGTTGACCACTGGCCGGCCGGTCTCGCTGAACGTGTAGCGGGCGCGCCAGTGTGCCGAGCCCGACGCTTCCTCCGCCTCGTGCTCGAGGAGCTCGACGCGCAGCTCCCCCGGCGCGTCGGTCAGCATCCGCCACATCGCCCCGGCTCGCGGGCCCCGCAGGTCGGTGAAGACCGGGTCGGAGAACTGCACGTCGGGCGCGTAGCACGCCTGCATCGTGGACCCTTGGCCCGCGTCGAACGCTGCGTAGAAGCGCTCGATCAGCAGCTTGTTGGGATGGGCGGCCATCACTGGTGGCCTGCTTCGGTCGCTGACTTTCGCATCTGGGCCTCGGCGAGTCTCCGGTAGCCATCCTGATCGTGCGTTGGGACCACGACCACCGGTCGGCGTCGGCAAAGCTCACGCAGGCGCCGCGTCGTGTCGCGGTGCAGCTTCTCGCTCTGCGCCACCCCATCAACGACGCCCTCATTCAGCGCACGCTCGGAGTAGGAGGCGTCGCCGGCGATCAGGACCAGGTGATCGCCCTGGTCGACCACAACGGAGAGGTGGCCGAGCGTGTGCCCGGGCGTGGGTATCACTCGCACGGACCCGTCGGCGGTCAGCAGGATGCTCGAGTCGAAGCCCTCCCATGGATCGCGATCGAATTCCAGCCGGCTCGGCTCGAGCCAGTCGGGATAATGGCCGTTCAGGTAGCCGTTGAGCGGGCCGCCCCGGGCCGTCGCCATCTTCGCCTCGCGGGCGCTCATCAGGATCTCGGCGTTCGGGAAATACGAGAGCCCGCCGGCGTGATCGCCATGCATGTGGGTCATCACCACCCGCTCGATCGCAGCCGGGTCATGGCCGAGCGCGCGCAGTTGCGGGCCGACCTCCTCGTCCGGCTCGACCCAGCGACGCTCGGAGGTCCTCGTGAATGGGTGCCACCAAGGCTGGTAGCCGGGATCGTTCGCGTGGGAGCTCTCGCCGGTATCGACGACGATCACGCCATCGAGATGCTCGATTGCATAGCAGCTGATCGGCAGTCGCGGCGCCCAGTTGCGATCGGTTAGGACGTCCAGAATGCGCAGGGGACGCGGACCTCGCCGGGCCTTCACGTGCCGCGTCTTGATCTGGACCTGGCCAGTCTGGATGGCGTGTATTTTCACGGTCTCGGAGCCTAACGCAACAAGTGTCGCTTTGATCTCCTGGCTAGCATCTGCCCACTCGTGAGCAAATCCTTCTCCCTCACCGTCGCTCCGACGCTCGACACGGTCCGCGAGCGACCGGGCGGTCGCAGTGCGCGGATCCGCAAGCTCGTTCTCGACGCGACGCGTGAGGAGCTGATCGCGGGGGGCTATGGCGCGCTCTCCCACCGGGCCGTCGCCAACCGCGCAGGGGTCGATCCCGCCACGGTCTACCGGCGCTGGCCGACGCGGTCACGCCTCGCCACCGATGCGCTGCTGGCCGTCGCCCAAGCCGCGGTGCCCGTGCCCGATACGGGAAGCGTGGAGAGCGACCTGGAGAGGATGCTCGACGGGATCGTGGCGGCTCTCGAGGATCCGACGATGCTGCGCCTGTTCCACGCCCTATCCGCGGCGAGTGCAGACGCTGAGGCGGATCTCAGCGAGACGCTCCGCGCCTTTTGGGATGCGCGCTTTGAGGGCGCCGGGGAGTTGATCGCCCGAGCAGTAAAGCGAGGCGAGCTACCGAGCGACGTCGACGCACACGCGATCATCGAGCAACTCGTCTCCCCCGCCTACTACCGCGCCCTCGTCACCGGGAATCCCTTCGACCCCGAATTCACGCATCGCTGCGCCAAGAGCGCGCTGGCGGCCGCCCGCGCGTAACGAGACCCGGCCAGGCACGGGCCCCGTGGGCCGGGTCCGCCGGGCCCGGACTTGCCCGCTGCAATCGCGGCTGGCGCTGAGATGGCGCGCGTCGGCACCCTACTCCGACAGCCCGGCGGCTTCGAGGGCCTCGTTGGGATCGGGGTACGACTCCATCGACGCCACCTTGCCCGCGCGGATCGTCCATAGATGCCCGTTGTGGACAACGATTTCAGGTCCTCCACCCTTGGCTTGAGCGCGTCTGGTGACGAGCGCGACCACCTGATCCCCACGCTCAACGAATCGATCCGGTTCAACAGTCGAGTTCTCGAACACGGCCATGTAGTCCTCGGTGAAACCCTGGACGGCATCTCGCCCCCGGTGCGTGCCGGCGTTCGGTCCGCGCTGGGTTGTCATTTGGAAGTCGGGGTGCGCGTCGCTGAACAGAGCGTCCCAATCATCACGAGCCAGCGCCTCGTACACGCGGCGAATCATCTCCACATTCTCCTGCGACATCGCCTACTCCGACAGCCCGGCGGCTTCGAGGGCTTCGGCGCGCGTCGGATAGCTGAGGCAGCGGGTGACCCTGCCATCGGAAACCACGAAGACGATGGCGCTTCGCAGCTTGACTTCCACTCCGCTCTCCCTGCCTGTGGCGTGGAAGACGTTGTCGACGAGAACCAGATCGGGGCTCACCTCAATGATCTCGGCGGCCTCGTTGTGCCACGCGCGGAAGGCTGCCATGTCGTCGTAGTAGCGCCGAACACCGTCGTGTCCGAGATATTCGGCGCCCTCGACCGCCGTGATCCGGGACCTGAGCTGGATTTCGGAATCCGCGAGAGCGAGCGCGATATCCCGGGTCTCGTTGTCCGGGCCGGATCGATTCGCGGCGAGGATGCGTCGCACGATCTCCACGTTCTCCTGCGACATCGCCCGCGCAGTATCTCGCGATTCATTGCGCTTCGCCATTGCAAAGCGGTACTCACCCGGCCCACTACTCGGACGCCAGCGGGTCGGGGATCACGCCGGCAAGGGTCCGGCTGCCGTCCGGCGCGATCACGATGCAGCCGCAGGCCGGCGCGAGCGGCGCGAGGCTGCCGACGGCGTGCAGGTCGGCGCTGGCGTTTGCGAGGTAGACGCGGCCGGATGATCGCGATCGGCCTGATGGTCGTCGGGATCGGGTTCGTCGCCCTGCTGACGGCGTTCGCCGCCGAACGCTTCATCCGAACAGGGGGGAAGGGCGGGCGGTGTCACTGGCTTGCCTACTACAACGAGGCAAGGTCCTACGACGGGGTGCAAGGAGAAGACTGACTCTGACGCGCGGCGCGTTCGCGACGCCCCGAACACGAAGAGGGCGATTCGTCGGTAGCCGTTAGTCTCCCGTCGTGGCTGGAAAGACGAGGGCCGAGCTGCTGGCAACGACCGAGGCCTTGCGGTCCAAGTGGTTTCACTCGATCGATCTCGGCCAGGGAGTAACGACAGCTGGCCGTAAGTCGGCAGAGCAATTGGCGCAAGAGCTGCAAGCTCTCCATTTGCCCGATCTGAACGGCAAAACCGTTCTGGACGTCGGGGCGTGGGACGGCTATTTCTCGTTTGCTGCTGAGCGGCTCGGCGCCGAGCGCGTCGTCGCACTGGACCACTACGTCTGGTCAATCGACCTCGAGGAGCAGTGGCGGTACAAGACCGAATGCTCTCGGCGGGGTCAGCGACCACGGCCCTGGGACGAGGTTCAGGGAGTGTGGCGTCCCGATCTGCTTCCGGGAAAGGCGTGCTTCGATGCTGCTCACGATGCTCTCGAGAGCCGCGTTGAGCCGGTCGTCGGGGACTTCATGACCATTGACCCGAGCAGCCTGGGGACATTCGATGTCGCGCTGTTTCTCGGCGTTCTCTATCACTTGCGTGACCCGTTCGGCGCGTTGCAACGGCTTGCGGCGATGACGCGGCAACTCGCGGTGATCGAGACGGCGGTCATCGCAACCCCTGGGTACGACCGGTTTGCGCTGTGCCAGTTCATCCAAGGCGACGAGCTGAACGAGGATCCCACGAACTGGTGGGCTCCGAACGCCCGGGCTCTTCAGGACCTCTGCCTGGCCGCAGGGTTCCGCCGCGTCGAGATGAATCGACAGTCGCCAGGAGGACGAGTGAAACGCCTTATTGGCGCGAAGCATCTTGCTGGGTATCGCGGAACCATGCGTGCTTGGAAATAGCCGACATTCGGCGGGGCGACGCAACATCTGAAGGTGCTGGACGAGGCAAATCTCGTGACCACGCGGTGTTGTTGGCGCGTCGAGGACCGGATCGCCTGGGTGACGTAGCCTTGGCGTTCCAGGATCGCGGCCGAAAGGCGCTCGCTAGCCGGAACGAGCCGCGGGCCGTTCTGCGGGGACTGGACCCTTCGCAGCCCGGCGTTCGCCAGGTCCAGGGCCTGCGCTCCAAATCTCCAAGGTCCCGGCTCTCACGCCGCCTGCTCCGCCGCCATCGCCTCGACGGCCAGCTCGTCGACCGGCGCGAACGTCTTACTGAGGACCCCGGGCGCGTCGCCGTAGGCGCTGGCGTGTTTGGCGGGGTTCGCTCCGGGCTCGGCGAGCCGGTAGCGAAGGTCGTTCAGCCTGTCGCCCTCGGCGACCGCTGCGGCTAGATGGTTATGTGAGTTTCGCTCAGATTGGTACCACGGTTGGTACCACGGGGCCACCTCAGCGAGGCCGGTTCGGTGCCTCCCTCCGCGCGCGGTTGGCCTCGCCGGCCCAAGGAGCAGTGACCGACGCTCTCCGGCCTGGCTGTTACGCAGTCGCGGCAGCGCACCGCTGAGCGTGGGTGTAGAGCGTCTCCGGCGCGATGTCCGCGTCGTTGGGCCAGACGATGGTTCCGGCCTCGGCGTCGGGGCGCAGGCGGCGGAAGAACTCGGCATCGCGAAGGCGCTCGAAAACTCCGCCGTACTCGAGCAGGTAGGAGAGGTCGACGTCGGCGGCGGTGCCATCCTCGAAGCGCACATGCACGGCGTAGCCGTCCAGCGGTTTGGCCTCGATCAGAAGGGGTGTGCTGCGCATGGGTCGATGGTAGACGCTCTACCGGAGCGGCTCCACAGGCTCGAGGGGCTCCTGCCTGCGCGCCCGCGCCCAGTTCTCAAGCAGCTCCCCCGGTGGGCTCGTGCCCACTCGACGACGAGTCGTCCGGCCCGCGGCGGGAGCTCGCCGGCGATGACCTCGAGGTTCTCGATGTCAAGCGAGGCCTCGTCGTCGCCATACGTGGCGTGGAAGTGAGGCCGTCCCCGGTGGTGGGCCTCGTCGTGATACATCCAGATCACGATCCCGTAAAAGGCGCTGATCCTCGGCATTCCGAGGGATGGTGGCGGTCAGTTCGGTCGCGCTCGGAGCGCAGCCGAGGCCGGCGCTCCCGCGCCGGCTAAAGCAGGCGTGCAACCCCGACGAGGGGACTATCGAGATCCGTCAAATTTCGAAAGCGGCCGAACAGCCGCGGCGACGCTCGCTTCTCGCGCAGTGTGAGAGCGAGATCGAGGTTAGCTCGGCTCTTGGATCTCGTCCCGAGCCAACGTCTCGGGGGTCCGACCGAGACGATCGCTTATCGTCCATCTCGGGAGCGGGCGAGGGGCTGCTCGCGCTCGTCGTCTCTTGGGAGCGCGATGACGCGGAGGGTTGATTACCCCGACGCAGTGGGTAAGGCGCCGATCTGCCGGAGCAGCGCAACCCCGTCCCAGTTGCCCCAGCCCTCAGCGAACCGTCCTTGCTCGTCGAAGCGATCGATCGATATCCCGCTGAATTCGATAGGTCGGTGTGTTGCCGGCACTCCCATCAGGGTGTCCTCGTGCGTGCCGGTGGCCGTCCACCTCGTGGTCACGGTCGAACCCTCGGCAAATTGGTCCTCGATCTCGACATGCAGATCTGGGATGGCGGCGCGGAAGGTTCCGATGAACTCGCGCGCCCCGTCAAGGCCGCTCGTGCCCGTCTGCGCGGCAGCATCGTGATCGTGGTATTCGGGCGAGAACAGTTCATCGATTACCGACACGTCGCCCCGATTCCACCCTCGGTCGTAGAACTCCTGGACCGCCGCCTTCAGCCTCTCGCTCATCTCGTCCATCCCTCGATCTCCAGGAAACACGCTAACCGATGGATCAGGATCGCGGCTCCGCTGCCGCAATCGCTTGGGTGCAAGCGCGCATACGAGCGATCATCGGCTCCGACGGGGGACGAGGGGAGAAGTGTGGGCGAGCGGGGGGTGCGGTATCGCTTTCGCGTGGAAGGAGTCGTCCCCTGGACACTCGGACAGCCGACTGGATGGCCGGGGAGCGGTCGGGCTCCACCGAACGGCTCCCTCGGCCCAACACAGCGGCGACCCGCGGGATCGCGCCGCGGCTTGCCGTCAGCGTCGAACCGCGGTAGCGGCGTCGACTCGGGACTCCTGGATCTCTCGCTTAGACCCTCGTTTTCGGGCACGAATTGGTACCACGTTGCGCGCGCAAGGATTTTGGACAGGCACCAAAACTAGCCGATTTGCAGGCCTTTAGGGGTGAGCGAGGGGACTCGAACCCCCGACCGCCTGGACCACAACCAGGAGCTCTACCAACTGAGCTACGCCCACCGCGGAGCAGTCAATTTAGCGGGGTCCCGCGGCGACGGGGAGACCCTGTGGCCCTTAAGCGGACCGGACCAGGGACTCGGCGCCCGTCGCCCGAACACGCTCGCCCGTTGGCAGAGTCACGTACACCGCTCCCTCGCGCTCGAGCTGTTCGCGCGGATTCATGAACGTGATGCCGACGAAGCGCCCCTCGTCGTCGAAGCGCCACAGGTGCGCCTCGGGCGTTGGCTCCCGCGATCCTCGCGGCAGTCCGTCGATGGCCGCGTAGAGAACGTCGCTTGGCGCGTCGTACGTCGCGTAGCTGAATGTGTGCCTGCCGACCCTCAGAGCCATCTCAGCACCCCGGGCAGGACTCGAACCTGCGACCTGGGGATTAGAAGTCCCCCGCTCTATCCAGCTGAGCTACCGGGGCGTCGCGGCAGCGTAGCGCCGAGGACTTCTGCCGCTCGCCCTATCGCCCCTGGCGATTGCCGCGGTGCTTGGCCTGCCCGCGCCGGCCATCGCCACGACCGTGGCGAGCAGGATCGCCGGTCGGCTCTTCGCCAGCCGGCGGCGTACTGCTGGCGACGTCAGCGCCGACGTCGCCCGGATCCTTCAGTGCCTCCGCGGCTTCCTTCGCCTTGTCGACCAGGCTGCCGCCGCCGGACGCGATGTCCTCGAGCTCGCCCAGGTCCTCCTTGACGCTGTCGGTCCCGCCACGCTTGTCAATCGCCGTCTTGGCCTCGTCGGCCAGCTTCTTGAAGTCCATCGCTTCTCCTCACCCTAGCTTCAGTCTCATTTCACTCTACGAAGTCGGGACTAGACTTGACAGGTCGCGCGGGGTGTAGCGCAGCCTGGTAGCGCATCTCGTTTGGGGCGAGAAGGCCGCCGGTTCAAATCCGGCCACCCCGACTCAGTAAGCGGCTGTCAGGGGGTCAGATTCGCTCATGGGGGGGGTCATACCCATTCCCGAGCGAACGCTCAACCATTCCCCGGCCGGACCCACAGGCCGGCCCAGAAGTCGGCGCCGTCTGGGCCGGGGTAACCGGCCAACGCCTCGAGTACATAGGGTCCTTGGATCCCGTGCGGAAGGCGCGCGATCCACCGGTTCGGGTGTCCCGGCACATGCGCTTCGTGATGGGCGTGTCCCGCGAGCGAAAATGAATCGGCGTCAACCTGCAGGACCCTCATCCGCACGTTCTCGATCCGGTCGACGATCGCCGGGTTGTGGCGAAAGCGAAGGTGGATCACGTCGCCGGCCCGCGCGGGAAGCCGCCCGCGGACCGGCAGCGGGTAGGCGAAGTCGGCGCACTGGCGCACCTGACTTCCGTGATCCGGGACGGAGGTCGTGCAAAAGGAGCCGACCGTCGAGCGAGCGGTGAGGCCGTGAGCCTTCACGAGGACCGGCCGTGGAAACATGCTGGGCGCCGCAAGGGCCTGCGGGAGCGCCGCGAACGCCAGGCAAGCGACGAGCATCGTGGCGGCGGTGAGAAGTTTCTTCTTCATACCGCACTTCTACTGCGTCCACCGCAGATCGTCACGTCACTAATGTTGGCCGGGATGGCCGAAGTCCTCCCCATCGATGCCCTGCATTACGACCTGGCGGCGGTTGGATCGCTCGACGCAGTCGTCGCGCCGCCCTACGACGTGATCGATGCCGAGCTGCGCGCGCGGCTCGTCGGCCGGTCCCCTTTCAACGCCGTGGAGATGGACCTGCCGGAATCGGCTGACGACTCCGACCCGTACCTGCACGCCGCCGAGACGCTCGAGGCCTGGACCCTTCAGGGCATTCTCGCCGCCGATCGCGAACCGTCGATCTGGGCGCTGACACAGGACTATGTTGGCCCTGACGGGGTGTCACGGCAGCGACGGGGCCTGCTCGCCCGGGTGCGCGTCACCGACTACTGCGCCGGGGAGATCCGCCCCCACGAGCGGACCCAGCCCGGGCCGAAGGAGGATCGCCTGCGGCTCACCCGGGCGACTCGCCACAACCTCTCGCCGATCTTCTCGCTTCACCCTGGCGATTCCTGGTCCGCGGTTGAGGCGACCGTCGCGGGCAACCCGTGGGGCGAAGCCACCGATGACGACGGCACCGTCAACCGGGTCTGGCGGATCACAGACCGCGCGGTGCACGATGCGGTGACCGAGGCGCTGGCGCCGGCCGAGCTTCTGATCGCCGACGGCCATCACCGCTACGAGACCGCGCGCGTCTACGCCGACGAGATCGGAGGCGACGGGGCCCACCGCTACACGCTCATGGCCCTGACCTCGCTGGACGATCCGGGCCTCACCGTCTTCGCCACCCATCGCCTGCTGAGCGGCCTCGCCGGCGACAGTGCCAGACAGGAGACTCTGGCGGCGACGCTGCGCGAGCGCTTCGACATCGAAGAGGTATCTCTCGACGCGCTCGACCCCGCGGGTGAAGATGGCATCGGGGTCTTCGGCTACGTCGACTCCCATTTCCGGCGCGGCTTCCGGCTGCGTCTGAAAACCCCGACCGCACTCGCCGCCGAACTGCCGGAGCGATCGGAGGCTTACCGCGCGCTCGACGCGGTGATCCTGGAGAAGGTGGTTCTGGAGGGGGCGCTGGCAATGAGCGCCGCCGACGTCGAGGCCAAGCGCGGCCTTGGCTACGTGAAGGACGCGGCGGGAGCCATCGCCGCCCTCGACAACGGCTACGACGCGGCTTTTCTGCTTCGCCCCACCCCGATCGAGGTCGTTCGCGCCGTCGCCGCGGCCGGCGAGACGATGCCCCCCAAGTCCACCTACTTCTATCCGAAGCTCCCCACGGGGATCGTCTTCAACCCGCTGGGCTGAGCCGGCCCTGCGGATGCTCTAGGGTCGCGCGCGGTGGTCAGGATCTACACCAAGAAGGGCGACGACGGCACCACGTCGCTCTGGTACGGCGGCCGGGTCGAGAAGTCCAACCCGCGCACCGAGGCCTACGGGACCTTGGACGAAGCCGCCTCCGCTCTCGGTGTCGCTCGCGCGCTCTGCGAGCCCGGCGGCGAGCTCGCGGCCGACATCCTGCGCCTCCAGGACGACCTCTTCATCGCGGGCGCCGAGCTTGCAACCGCGCCGGACGCCGCGGAGCGGCTCGTGGACGGGGTCAGCCGGATCACCGATGAGATCGTGGCCGCGCTCGAGCCCGCGATCGACCGCTACATGGAGCGCGTCCAACTGCCGCCGAAGTTCGTGATCCCCGGCGGGACCACGCTGTCGGCCAGTCTCGACGTTGCTCGAGCGGTGATCCGCCGAGCGGAGCGCCGCGCAGTCCAGCTCTACCACGACGAGGGCCTCGCCCCAACGGCGCTGCTCCGGTTCCTGAACCGAGCCTCGGACCTCGCCTACGCGATGGCCCGATTCGCCGACTCCGACGAGCCGGAGCTCTTCGCCGGGCGCGAGCGGAAGGCGAGCTGATGCCAACTGTGAAGGCGATCGCCAGGCGGCGCTCCGGCTATACGCACGACGTCGAGATCGACAACCGCCACACGATCGTGGTCGACGAACCCGAGGCGGTAGGCGGCGATGACAAGGGCCCCTCCCCCACCCGGCTGGTCGGCGCGGCGCTTGCGGCCTGCACCGCGATCACGATCGAGATGTACGCGGAGCGCAAAGGGTGGGAGGTCGGCGACATGAGCGTCGAGACCGAGATCTCCTATGAGGGCGAGGCCCCCAGCCAATTCACCGTCTTGCTTCACCTCCCCGGCGGACTGACCGAGGAGCAAGGGGAAAAGTTGCGGGTGATCGCCGGCAAGTGCCCGGTTCACAGGGCGCTCGCCTCGGAGACCAAGGTCTCGGTCACCGACAGGGTCGTGCCCAGCGACTGATGGACCTCGGCCTTGCGGGCAGAGGGTGCGCCGTCACCGGCGCAAGCCGCGGCATCGGACTCGAGGTCGCCAGGCGGCTGTGCCGCGAAAAAGCCAGCGTCCTACTGGTCGCGCGTAATGAGGGCGCGCTGGAGCTGGCCGCGGAGTCCTGCTCGAGCGAAGGCGGGCAGGCCGCCCCCCTGGCGCTCGATGTCACCGAAGCGGATGCCGGCGAGCGGATTGTGAGCGCCGCAACCGCGGCGTTTGGCAAGCTCGACGTTCTCGTGAACAATGCCGGGACGGCGCGCTGGCGTGAGCTGGCAGACGTTCCCGAGGAAGCCTGGTACGCGGCGTGGGAGCTCAACGTGATGGCTCCCCTGCGCCTCATGCGCGCCGCGATCCCGCCCATGCGCGAGCGCGGCTACGGGCGTGTCGTCAACGTCGCGTCGACCGCGGGCAAGCGGCCCACCGCCACCATGCCGGAGTACTCGGTGGCGAAGGCAGCCCAGCTTTCGCTCTCGCGGCTTCACGCCGACCTCTATGCGGCCGACGGCGTCCTGGTCAACGCCGTCTGCCCGGGCCCGGCGAAGTCCGAGCTCTGGATGGAGCCCGGAGGCCTTCTCGACCAAAGCCAGTCAGCGACGGGTGCCGGCTCACGCGACGAAGCAGAACAGGCGATGGCAGCCAAGCGGCCGATCTCGCGACTGGCGGATCCTGGCGAGATCGCGGATGCGATCGTGTTCCTCTGCTCGGAGCGCGCCAGCTACGTCGCCGGGGCGGCCTGGTCGGTGGACGGCGGAACGGTCCAGGTGATCATCTGACGACGAAAGGGGACGACCGATGAACGACGTCGATCTTGGCGCGGTCAAGCAGGTTCAGCAACAGATCTGGTCAAAGGGGGATTTCGCCAAGGTCGGCGAGCTGGCGATGATCGTCGGCGAGAACCTCTGCGAGGCCGCCGACGTCTCTCCCGGCGAGCGTGTCCTCGACGTCGCCTGCGGCTCCGGCAACGCGGCGTTCGCAGCCGCCCGCCGCACCTGGACGAAGGTGACCGGCCTCGACTACGTCCCCGCCCTGCTAGAGCGGGCCCGGGAGCGGGCGGCGACCGAGCACCTCGACATCGACTTCGTTGAAGGCGACGCCGAGGCGCTCCCCTTCGACGATGGGCAGTTCGACGTCGTGCTCTCGACGTTCGGCGCGATGTTCGCCCCGGACCAGGCCAAGACCGCGGCCGAGCTGCTGCGAGTGACCAGGCCGGGAGGCCGCATCGGAATGGCGAACTGGACGCCCGACGGCTTCGTCGGTGGCATGTTCCAGACGGTCTCCCAGCACGCGCCCCTGCCTCCGGGCGTCGAGCCACCCGTCCGCTGGGGAACCGAGGAGCGCCTGCGGGAGCTCTTCGGCGACGGCATCAGCGACCTGCGCGCCGAGGTCGACCACCTGACGATGCGCTATCCCTCGTTCGAGGCCTGGCTCGAGTTCTTCAAGACCTGGTTCGGCCCGATGCAGATGGCCTACGCGCGGGTGGGCGAGGAGGGAGAGCAGGCGCTCACCGATGATCTGCGTGCGCTGTTCGACCGTTTCAACCGCGGTGGGGAGGCAATGGTCATCGAGTCGGAATACCTGCGGCCGGTGGCGGTTCGAGCCTGATCCCCGGCGAGCTTAGCGATCGCCTCCTGGGGGTAGAGGAGGCCGGAGTCCTCGACGCACCGGGCAAAACCGACGCTGCGGTGCTCCTGGCGATGCATGGCTGGCCGGCTCGTCCCGGGCTTGTGTTCACCGAGCGCCACGGGGACCTTCGCCGGCACGCGGGCGAGATTTCTTTCCCGGGAGGCCGGCGCGATCCCGGGGACAAGGACTACGTGGCCACAGCGCTGCGCGAGGCGGAGGAGGAGATCGGCCTCGATCCCGCCGCGGTCGAGATCGCCGGCGCGCTGCCTCCGGTCGGGACCTTCGTCACCGGGTACCGGGTGTTTCCGATCGTGGGCCTCCTCGTGGCCTCCCCCGAGCTTCGGCCGAACCCCGCCGAGGTGGCGAGGGTGCTGGAGTTCGATCTGGACGAGCTACGCCAATCATTCGCAATGCGGCGCCTGATCCGGCGGGGGGTGCCGATCCGCACGCCGACGTTCGAGATGGGCGAGCACCTGATCTGGGGCGCCACCGCACGGATTCTGAGCGAATTGATCGGCCGGCTCGACGGCCCCTAGCCAAGGGTTCCCACTGGCGCGGTGACCCCGGGTCGCGGTAACCTCTGCTCACGATGGGTGAGGAGGAGTCCAAAGACCCCAAGAGAGACGCGAGCGGACGCTTCGTGCCCAGGTCCGACGAGGCGCCGCCCGACGACTCGGCCGAGAACGTCAAGGGAGTCGGCAAAGGCTCACGTCCCGAGAACGAGACGCCGATGGAACGGGTGGAGCGCCTTGCCCGCGGCGACCTCAAAGAGGGTGAGTGGGTCGAAGACATCAGCGACACTGTCGCGCCATCGGTTGGCCCCAAAAGCGTCGTCTTCCACCATCCCGTCGAGGAATCCGACCACGACGTCAACGTCGACGCGATGGGCAACGACAAGCGCCGCCAGGTTGTTGGGAACTCCTACGGACCGAGCTTTGCCCGCCAGGCGACCCTTTACGGAATCGCCGTAGCGATCATCGTCGCCCTGTTCATCGGCGGGAAGATCGCGGTCGACAAGCTGGACACGCCGCCCGCCCACAGCACCGATCAGGCGCCGTGGTCAGCCGCCAGCGCCAAGCAGCGAACGCCGCAGAAGTTCGTCGGCGTCGGCAGCAGCAAGCCCGAAGTCTCCACGCCCGTCAAGCACTAATCAGGCTCGCGGCGGCGGCGGCCATCGCCTCGGTCCATCCCTGCGGATAGGCCAGGTTGGCTGTGACGATTCGCGCGGGAATGCGCCAGGTTTCGCTCGCGGCTTCGACGATGCTCTGACCGCGATCCAAGACCTCCGGCTTCACAGTGCCGGCCGCCTCGTAGACGACACCACGAACCGGCGTGTCGACGAGCTCCTCCAACAACCGTTCGAGGCGCGCCCCGTGAAGCTCGGACCCGAGGTCGTGGGAGGCCGTTCCCATCAGCCAGAAGACAACGGTTACGTCTCCAACCAACTCCAGCACCTCTACGATCCGGACCGGATCGGCGAGCGCAGGCTCGAGCCCCCCCGCTTCGATCTTGCGGAGCGTTTCCTTGCTGCGCGTGGTGCCGCGAACCATCCAGCCCTCAACGCGCAAGGCCGAGCCGAGCTCGCGCCCCCGGCAGCCACAGCCGACGATCAGGGCGCGTGCCACTCCGGGCTAAAAGGGGTTGCCGGGCTCGCCGCGCGAACGCTGGCGGACGGCCTCGTCTTCGCGCGCCATCCGGTTTGCATCCTCCTCGGTGATCTCCGGCGCACCCCGGCGGCGGCGATACGCATTCTGGGCCTCGATCATCTGGTCGACGTCGTCGAGCTCGAGCTGCGCCTCGGTCTCGTAGGAGCGCGTGGGCTTCCAATCGACCAGGTCGGCGCCACTGCCCGGGTAGGCGCGGGCAAGGAGGACGAGTAGGAGGACGATGAACCCGACCATCCCGAGTGTCAGGAGGATGAAATCCATGACTACGCCCACCATAGACGCCCCGCGGCCACGCCGCGACACCCGGGTTCGTCCTGCGAAGATCGGGCCGTGAGCGACGCCCTGGTGATCGACGCCCTCCGTACCCCGGTGGGCCGCTACGGCGGCGTTCTCGCAGGCGTTCGTCCAGACGACCTCGCTGCCCACGTAGTGGCCGCGGCGGTAGAGCGAAACGGCCTGGATCCGGCCGAGATCGCCGATGTCTACATGGGCGCCGCGAACCAGTCGGGGGAGGACAACCGCGATGTGGCCCGTATGGCTGCACTGCTCGCGGGCCTGCCGACGTCGGTGCCCGGAGTCACGGTCAACCGCCTCTGCGCCTCCGGGCTGGAGGCGGTCAACCAGGCGTCACGCGCGCTACGACTAGGCGAGGGCAACCTCTACCTCGCGGGCGGCGTCGAGTCGATGAGCCGTGCGCCGTGGGTCGCGATGAAGCCGGATCGCGCCAACCCTCGCGGGCCCCAGACCCTTCACGACACAGCGCTCGGCTGGCGGTTAGTGAACCCGAGGATGGAAGAGCTGCAATCAACTGAGTCGATGGGCGAGACGGCGGAGAACGTAGCCGAGCGTTATGGCATCTCCCGAGAACGCCAGGACGAGTTCGCGCTGCGAAGCCACGAGCGCGCAATCGCTGCGCAAGCCGAGGGACGCTTCGACGACGAGATCAGTCCCATCGAAGCGCCGGCGGGGCGCGGTGAGACCACCCTCGTCGAAGCCGACGAAGGGCCCCGGGCGGACACGACACTCGCGCGCCTCGCCGCGCTTCGCCCAGTCTTCAGAGAGGGCGGCTCGGTGACGGCGGGAAACGCCTCGACGCTCAACGACGGCGCGGCCTGCCTCGTCATGGCCTCGCACGAGCGCGCCGCCGAGCTCGGCGCCCGCCCCCTCGCACGCATCGTCGCGATCGGCGTTGCGGGCGTCGACCCCGCCTACATGGGCATCGGCCCCGTCGAGGCGATTCCCCTAGCTCTTCGGGCTGCCGGCCTCGACCTCGCCGCCATTGACCTGATCGAGATCAACGAGGCCTTCGCGGCGCAGGTGCTCGCCTGCGTCGACGAGCTGGGGATCGACTCCGAGCGCCTGAACGTCAACGGTGGAGCGATCGCCATCGGCCATCCCCTCGGCTGCTCAGGAGCACGCCTCGTGACCACGCTCGCCTGGGAGCTCCGCCGCCGCGGCGCCCGTTTCGGCGTCGCCGCCCTGTGCGTGGGCGTAGGCCAAGGAGTGGCCACGGTGATCGAGAACCCGGAGGCGTGATCAGCCCGTCAGTTTCAAACTGTTCAGCAGGGCCTGGGCCTGGGTCAGCGCCTCGCCGGTCCCGGGGTTCGGGCTGAACGACTGCACGAGGTAGGTACGTACGCGTCCTTCGAACGCGCTGACCAGGGTCGTTCAAGACTCCTGAAATCCCCGCCCGGCCGGACAGGGACCGGCGACGTTAGTACATACGGCGGACCCGGTCACCCGATATCCGTCCACCGCAACCCGAGGGGCACCCGGAGACCGAACCCCGGTAGCCTCGCGTCCGCCATGAGCGTCGAGGAGATCATCAGCATCGACGGGGCCATTGCCCCCACCGATGAGGCGGTCGTGCCCGTCAAGGACGACGGGCTTTACCGCGGAGACGGCGTCTTCGAGGTCACCCGGCTCTACGGAGGAGTGCCCTATGTCCTCGACGAGCATCTCGATCGCCTTGAGCGCTCCGCCGCCCAGATCGAGCTTCCGGTCGATCGCGCTTCATTGGAGTCAGAGATCGACGCGCTGGTCGAAGCCCATGGCGACGCCGACGCCCAGCTGCGAATCGTGGTGACCCGCGGCGGGCGGCGGATCGCTGCGATCGAGCCGCTGCCCGCCCTCGCCCCCGCGGTGTCCCTGGCGAGCGTCACCTATCAGCCGACGGTCGTGCTCACCGGCGCGAAGACCCTCTCCTACGGAGCCAACATGCAGGCGACGCGCCTGGCCGCGGGCCGCGGCGCCGACGAGGCGGTCCTCGTCACCCCGGACGACACTGTGCTCGAGCCGCCCACGTCCACGATCTTCTGGGCCTCCGAGGCCGGGACGCTGCGCACGCCGTCGCTCGACGCGGGCATCCTCGACTCGATCACCCGAAGGAAGCTGATCGAGCTTCTCGAGGACGTCGAAGAAGGAAAATTTCCCCTCAAAGACCTCCTTGGCACGAGTGAGGCATTCCTGGCGTCGTCCGTGCGCGAGGTTCAGCCGGTCAGCGCCGTCGACGGTCACGAGCTCGACCGCCATGGCCCCCGCACCCAGGCCGCGCGCGCAGCATTCGATGGGCTGATCGCCGACTGGCGCGCAAGCCTCTAGAGCGATGGATCTCGACCTCTCCGATGAGCAACGGCTGATCGTCGAGACCGCTCGCGCCTTCACCGACAACGAGATCGTCCCCCGCGCCCGAGAGAGCGACCGCGCGGCGAAGTTCGACGCCGAGCTTGCCGGCCGCCTGGGCGAGATGGGCTATCTAGGAGCGCCGGTCGCCGAGAAGTACGGCGGTCGCGGCCTGGACTACACGAGCTATGGGCTGATCGTCGAGGAGATCGGCCGCGGCGACTCGGCGATGCGCACCGTCGTCTCCGTGCAGACCTCGCTCGTCGGCGGCTCGATCGAGCGCTGGGGCACCGAGGAGCAAAAGCTGCGCTGGCTGCCAAGCCTCTGCTCGGGAGAAGCCTTTGGCTGCTTCGGCCTGACCGAGCCCGACGCCGGGTCCGACCCGTCGTCGATGCGAACACGGGCGGAGAAGATCGATGGCGGCTGGCGCATCACGGGTCAGAAGATGTGGATCTCGCTCGGCAACGTCGCATCGGTCGCCCTTGTCTTCGCGCAGACGGATCCCGAAAAGCGCCACAAGGGCATCGCCTGCTTTCTCGTGCCGACCGACACCGATGGCTTCTCGACCCAGGAGATTCACGGCAAGCTGGGCCTGCGGGCATCGGACACGGCCTCACTCGCATTCGACGGCACCGAGGTCGGCGACGACACGCTGATGGGCGGGGTCGGCGACGGCTTCAAGATCGCCATGTCCGCGCTCGACTCGGGTCGCTATTCGGTGGCCTCAGGGTGCGTGGGCATCTGCCAGGGTTGCGTCGAGGCCTCGGTCGAATACGCCAAGGAGCGCCGCCAGTACGGGGTGCCGATCGCGAGCTTCCAGCTCGTACAGGCGATGATCGCCGAGATGATCGTCAAGCGTGACGCCGCGCGTCTTCTCGTCCGCCGGGCCGGGATCCTGAAGGACCAGGGCAAGCCCTCGACCGTCGAAACCTCGATCGCGAAGCTCTACGCCACCGAGGCTTCGGTCGAATGCGCCAACCTGGCGATCCAGGTGCACGGCGGCGCGGGATATGTCGACGATCACCCGGTCGAGCGATACCTCCGCGACGCCCGTGTGACCACTCTCTACGAGGGAACCTCCCAGATCCACCAGCTGATCATCGGACGCGACGCCACAGGCATCAACGCACTGCTGCCGCTCCAGCGCGACTGAGCAGTGGCGCTCGTCGAGACCTCGGTCGACGGGCAGGTGGGCCTCTGCAGGCTCAACCGGCCCGAGGCGCGGAACGCCCTCTCGCCCGAAATGATGGAGGAGCTGACTGCTGCGCTTGCCGTGTTCGATACCGACGAGGCCGTCCGCTGCATCGTCATCGCCGGCTCGAACAAGGTGTTCGCCGCGGGGGCGGACATCGCCGCGATCGCGGAGCGATCCTTCAGCGAGGCGCTGTTTCACCCCGCCGCCGCTTTCTGGAGGCGCCTGGCGGAATGCCGGACGCCGATGGTCGCCGCCGTCTCGGGCTTCGCCCTGGGCGGAGGCTGCGAGCTCGCCCTCGCCTGCGACCTGATCGTTGCCTCCGAGACGGCGCAGTTCGGCCAGCCCGAGATCAACCTCGGGATCATCCCCGGCGGCGGCAGCACCCAGCGGCTCGCGCGCGCCGTCGGCAAGCAGCGCGCCATGGAGTTGGTGCTGACCGGCAGGCGAATCGACGCACACGAGGCCGAACGCATCGGGATCGTCAACGAGGTCACCGCGGCGGAGGCGTGGCTGGAACGCGCGCTCGAGGTGGCTAGGACCATCGCCGAACGACCACCGATCGCCACCAAGCTCGCCAAGCAGGCGGTGCTGGCGGCCGAGGAGACCGGCCTCGCCGCAGGGCTCGAGCATGAGCGTCGCCTCTACGAGCTGGCGATGGCCACGGAGGACCGCGTGGAGGGCACCCGCGCCTTCCTCGAGAAGCGCACACCCGACTTCAAGGGCCGATAGCGGTGAAGGAGCGGATCGGCGTCGTCGGCGCCGGGACCATGGGCTGGGGCATCGCCCAGCTCGGCTGTCTCGGCGGCTTCGAGACCGCTCTGCACGACCCCTTTCCGGAGGCGCTCGAGGCCGGCGCCGAGAAGCTGCGCGCGGCGCTGACAAAGGGAGCCGAGCGCGGGCGCTGGAGCGAAGCCGACGCCGAGGCGGCGACGAAGCGCCTGACCATCGCCCCGTCGCTCGACGGGCTCGCCGGTTGCGACCTCGTCGTCGAGGCGGCTCCAGAGAGCCTCGAGATCAAGCGGAAGCTGTTCGCAAACCTGGCGGCGGTTTGCGGGTCGGAGACCGTGCTTGCCACCAACACCTCCTCGCTTTCGGTGACGGCGATCGCCGCCGGGGTCGAGCGTCCCGAGCGCGTCGCCGGGATGCACTTCTTCAACCCACCGGCGCTGATGAAGCTGGTCGAGGTCGTCGCCGGGGATGCCACGGAATCCGCGACCACGGAGCTGATCGCCGAGATCGCCGAGGCGATGGGCCGCACCCCGATCCGCGCCGCTGACGGCATCGGGTTCGTAGCCAACCGCTGCGCCCGCCCATTCTCGCTGGAGGGCCTTCGCATCTTCGGCAGCGGCATCGCCGAGCCCGACCAGATCGACCGCATCGTGCGGATCGGTGGCAGCTACCGCATGGGTCCCTTCGAGCTGACTGATCTCGTCGGAGTCGACGTAAATTTGGAGGTCGCCAAGTCGTTTTGGGAGCAGAGCTTTCACGAGCCGCGCTGGCAGCCACACTCGATCCAGACGAAGATGGTCGCCGCCGGGCGGCTCGGCCGCAAGTCGGGGCGCGGCTATTACGACTATGCCTACGGCGAGCATCGCCCGAACGATCCGGCGAAGCCTCCCGGGGCCACTCGCACCGAGCGCGACTCCGAGATCGAATGCCTTGTCGAGTGGGTGGCGATCCCGAATCTCGAGGGAGCCACCGTGGTCGAGATCGCCCGCAAGCCCACGACCACCTACGGGCAGCTCGCGCAAGCGGGCGACTACTTCACCGCCCTCGGCAAGCACGTCGAATGCCTGCCCGGATCGGCGCCCGGGCTCGTGCTAGGTCGCCTGGTCTGCCAGCTCGTCAACGAAGCTCACTTCGCCCTTGCCGAGGGAGTGGCGAGCGCCGAGGACATCGACACGGCCCTGCGACTAGGGCTCAACCACCCCCGTGGCCCGTTCGAGTGGTGCGAGGCGATCGGAGCGCGGCACGTTGTTGCCACGCTCGACCGGTTGCGCGCCGAGCTCGGCGAGGAGCGCTACCGGGTGGCCCCGGCTTTGCGCGCGAAAGCCGCGGAACCGGCGTAGGCCGGGGCCTGCGCCCTCCCCACCCCCAGCCGCGAACCGGCCACGATCAGCACCAGCCCGATCACCTTGCCGGCGGTGAGCGGCTCGCCCAGAAGCGTGGTGCCGTACACGACCGCGAAGGCCGGGGCGATGTAGGAGACGAGCATCGTCCTCGCCGGCCCCACCCGGCCGATCAGCGAGTAGAAGATCACGAAGGCGGCGCCCGTGCCTACGAATCCCAGGCCCCCCACCGCCGCGAGCGGGCCGGCGCCGGGCACCGCCGCCGGCAGGGTGAGCGCTGCGGCGGGCAGCAGTAGCAACGCGCTCGCCGCCATCACTGCTGACACCACGCCGATCGCCGGCGCGTCGGCGAGCCGCGACTTCACCACGAAGCCGCCGATCGCATAGCCGACGCTTGCCACCACGACAGCCAGGCCGCCTAGCGCCGCGCTGCCGGATCCGGTGAGGTCGAGGCCGAAGACCGCAGCCACCCCCAGCAGGCCCACCGCGACGCCCACCAACCTCGACCCCTCCGAGCGCTCGGCCGCATCGAGACGGATCGCCAGGGCGGCGGTGAAGATCGGCGTCGTGGCGACGAGGATGCCCGCCAGCGATGAGGAGATCTCCTGCTCGCCGGCAGCGATCAGGGCGAATGGCCCGGCAACCTGCACGGCGCCCAGGGCAAAAATGGTGCCGACGCGGCCCCGTAGCGGCCCCAGCGCCCCGCGCGAGGCGGCGATCGGCAGGAGAAGCACGGCGGCCAGCGTGATCCTTGCGAAGGCGACGAGCTCGAACGAAAGGTCGCGCAGGGCGATCTTGATCAGCAGGTAGCTCGCGCCCCAGATGGCGGAGAGCAGCAGCAGCCAGAGCCAGGATCGCCGGTCCACGGTGGATTTAGTGAGGACCTTTAGGTCCGAAAGAAGCGTGTAAGGGCGGCGAAGCCGTCCGCATTTGGTTCAGGTTAGTGAAGTGGCTGAACCCTCCTCAGGACCCGGGCCGAACGATGTCGCCGGAAGCAATCCCGCCGTAGACGAACGTCGGCAACACCGGCCACTGCCGGCGCCAGTCGGCGAGCTCCGAGGACGGGAATACGTTCATGAACCGGGGATCGCGCGGGTTCGGGTCGGCCAGCGACTTCTCCTTGATCATCGAGTCGTACTGGTCGATCGAGTCCTCGAGCGTGTTCGAGTTGAGGCAGACCTCGCGCCCGTAGAACTCGGCCGAGCGCCGCACTCCGGGGATCTTGGAGTGGTGCGGATGCCACGAGTCCGCGGCGACGCCGTTCTCGGAGGAAACCCACACCCCCTCCGTGGTGTTGATGCAAAGCGAATGATTGCCGTCGGTGTGCCCCGGCGTCCAGACCAGGGCGCAGCCCTTGCCGAGCTCGACGTCGCCGTCGATGAGCACGACGTTGTCGGTGCGCAGGTCCTTGATCCCGTCCTCTACGTACCAGGCCCATTGCATCGGATGCAGGGAGGCGAACGTGTCCCACTCCTTGCGCTGGGCGATGAGCTTGGCGTTGGGGAACAGCGGCTCGCGCGGCGTCGGTTCGCCCGCAATCGGCTCGGTGGTACCAAGGACGAAGCGCAGATCCTGGACGTGCAGATGGTCGAAGGAGACGTAGTCGACATCCTCCGGCCGCAGCCCCAGCGTCGCGAGCGCCTCGTCGGGGTGGTGCCAGATCTTCGCCAGGAGCTTGTAGGAGACGAACTCGCCCAGCTTCTCGATCTGCTGGGCGTAGTACGGAGCCTCCGCCGGGCCCTCCGGCACCGTCGGCTCGTAGGCAAGGGTGCGCAGGCGACCCTCGAAGTCCTCGAACTGGATCAGCTGTAGGCGATTGAGGATGTTGACGTAGGGGTTCGGACCGATCGCCCAGCCGCCGAAGGCGAACTTGAGGGGGTAGCCGGCGGACGCGAGGTCGACCGTCCGGACCCCGCGCACGCGGTTCTCGGGCGTTGCGAAGCGCGCTCGGAATTCCGCCGCGGCGGCGCGAATCGCACCGGGGCGGTCGCCCCGAGGCCAAACCTGATTGGCCTCGTCGAACTCGCTGAACGGACGCAGTCCCACCGCCTCTGCGTCCGGTCCGGGACTCTCGACGACGGCCACTTCAATTCCTCCTAGGCATTTCGAGCAATCTAACCATTGGCGCGTTTCATTGGCGCGTCCGCGCACCATGAGGGCTACCGTTCGATCTGGGAATGAAGAGGCTACGCGGAATCGCAGCATTCATCGGGGTCATTGGCGCGTTCGGGCTCCAGGCCACGCCTCCGGCGGCGAGCGCCGACTCCATAGGCGATCTTTGCGACCTCGCGAGCCCCAGCGCTGCGGCCTGCATCGGTTTCCAGAAGCTCACCGATGCCGCGGCAGCCACCTGCCGCACCCTGGGCTTGCCCGACTCCGCCTGTGCCCTGCCCCTCAGCCACCGAGTCCTGAAGGGGGCGCGCGACGCCTACCTGAAGTCATGGGTGCACCGCGCGGTCGCTTTCCAGTACCGGCTCGGAAACCCACTGCCCCTTACCGCCGCCCAATGGATCGGCACGCACAACTCGTTCAACACGGTCGCCAACGGGGTCACGCTCTCGCACATCGATTCCAACCAGCAGCTCACCATTCCCGAGCTCCTGTCGATCGACGTCCGCGGGATCGAGCTCGACCCGCATTGGCTACCACGCCTGAACTCCGCGGGCGGCGACGTGATCGTCTGCCACGGCCGCGGCGCCGACGAGCAGAACCTGGGCTGCACAACCGAGCCGCCCCTGACGCACGTGCTCGGGCAGGTTGCCGGCTGGCTGAACGATCCCGCCAACCGCCGGCAGGTGATCATGCTCTACCTGGACAACAGCTTCGGCCCGGCCGCCGCGTACGCCAAGACGATCAGCGACCTCGACACGGTCCTGCGACGCCCGGACGGCAGCTCGCTGATCTACCACCCCGATCCGTCGGCCTTCGGCTTGCGCGGCTGCCAGGACGTGCCGCTGTCGATCTCGCGCGACGACATCCGCGCTGCCGGTGCCCAGGTGATCATCGTCGGTAATTGTGAGAGCGGCTGGGCACCCGACGTCTTCGCCTGGGATCAAACACATGTGGAAAGCGGGAACACCGGCGCGTACCAGCCCTTCCCCGCCTGCGACGCGACCTATCCGCGACCCACCTACGAGTCGAAGATCGTCCGCTACTACGAGGACAGCACCTTCCTCAGCGCCGTCCTCGATCCCACCGAGACGCCGCAGGCCTACCTGGCCCAGAGCCTCACGCCGGCGCGGGTCAGCTCGATGACGCGGTGCGGGGTCCAGCTGCTCGGCATGGACCAGCTACTGCCCGCCGACGGACGCCTCGAGGCGAGCGTCTGGAGCTGGGCGCCGAACGAGCCGAAGAGCGCTCGCGGGCCATGCACCCTGCAGCGCCGCGACGGGCGCTGGCGCAGCGGCCGCTGCCATCCCAAGCGGAGATCGGCGTGCCTGGACTCATCGGGCACCTGGAAGCTGAGCGCCCCGGTTCGCTTCGGCGAAGCGAAAAGCGCCTGCGAGGCAAAGGGCGCGCGGTTCGCCCTGCCGCGGACGGGCTATGAGAACGCGCTCCTGCACCAGACCGCGGGTTCCCGTCAGGCGGTCTGGATCCGCTACCGGCGCGGCTAGACGGTCAGGCCGCGGGCGTAGGCGCGACTTGAACCGGCTCGCCGCCGCGCTGCCAGTGCGCTTCCGGCGAGGGCGGGGTGTCGCGCAGATACCACTCGGCGTCGAGGGCGCCCATGCAACCGGTGCCGGCGGCGGTGACAGCCTGCCGGTAGGTGTGGTCGACGAGATCGCCGACTGCGAAGACACCGGCGAGCTTGGTTCGGGTAGATCCGGGTTCGGTGACGACATAGCCGGCTTCGTCGGTGTCGATCTGCCCGGTTACGAGCTCCGACCGCGGGATGTGCCCGATCGCCACGAAGGCGCCTCCGACCGGTAGCGACTCCTCCTCGCCCGTCTCGGTGTTGCGCAGGCGGACGCTGGCGATCTTGCCGTCGTCGCCGGCGACGAACTCCTCCGGAACAAACGGGGCCTTGAAGGAGATGTTGGGCTGCTCCACTGCGCGCTCGGCCATGATCTTCGAGGCGCGAAGCTCGGGGCGCCGGTGGATGATCGTCAGGCTCTTTGCGTACTTGGAGACGAAGATCGAGTCCTCCATCGCCGAGTCGCCGCCGCCGATCACGACGACGTCCTCGCCCTTGAAGAAGGCCCCGTCGCAGACTCCGCAGGTCGAGACGCCGCGTCCGGAGAGCTCGAGCTCGCCGGGAACGCCGAGGCGCTTCGGCTCGGCCCCCATCCCGAGGATCACGGTCTTGGCGGTGTGCTCCTCGTCGCCGAGGAACACTCTCTGGACGCCACCATCGGAAAGCTCGATTCGGTCGACGTCGTCCGTGACGAACCGCGTGCCGAAGCGCTCGGCCTGGGCGCGGAACTGGTTCATCATCTCCGGCCCCATGATGCCCTCGGGGTAGCCCGGATAGTTCTCGACGTCGGTGGTGTTCTGAAGCTGACCGCCCCACTGGAAGCCCTCGATGACGAGGGGCTCGAGGTTTGCGCGCGCGGCGTATAGCGCCGCCGCGTAGCCGGCGGGCCCACCGCCGACGATGATTAGGTTTTCAGTCTTCCGCTCAGCCATATTGCCTCTACGAAACAGTCAAACAACTGCCTCTGACGTTACTCCCCCGGCGCGGTCTGCAGGCTTGCCTTCGCGCTCCCAGATGGCCACGCGGCGGCGCAGCTGGAAGAAGGCGATGATCCCCGGCGGGATCGGCAGCCAGAAGGCGAAGAGCCTGTAGGTGAGGATCGCGGGGAAGACGTCGTTCGAATGGAAGCCCAAGAGGACGAAGGTCCCGATCATCCCCGCGTCGACCGCGCCGACCCCGGCCGGCGCGAATGGGAAGAGGTTGGCGGCAAGGCCGATGAAGAAGCCGAGAATCACCACCCCGAGGGGAACGCTCACGCCGAACCCGTGGAAGCTCGCCCAGAGGATCCCGACGTTCGCTGCCCAGTAGCCCATCGCCCCGGCGACAGCCAGCCCGCCCTGAGATGGGCTTCGCATCAGGCTGATGGCGGTGCGGGTGCCCTGAGCGAGGGTCGCGGGAACGGTCGCGAGACGACGGGCCAGTCGCCCGCGTCGACTCTCGCGCGAAGCGCTCGAGAAGCGCCGCTCGAGGTCGGCGGGGACCAGCGTCAAGGCCAGGAACAGCAGGACCACGACACCCGCGATGGCGGCTGCGACGATCGTCAGGCCGGCCGGCGGAGAGCCATGGATGACGCCCGTGCGCAGCAGGATCGCGTCGACGATGACGGTGAGGACGTAGACGGAGTACAGCACCACCATGAAGGCGACCATCCGGCACGAGGCCCGCCGGGCCTCCATGCCCGCCTTGCGAAGGGCCCAGTAGGTGAGGACGACCCCGCCGGCGCCCCCCGCCGAGAACAGCAGGGCCGCGGCCAGGCCGGCCAGGGTGATCTCGTACGACTCCCGCCACCGCAGGCTGATGATCTGTCCGACGATCCCGCGGAAGAGGGCGACGTAAGCAAGGTAGGCCAGGACGTCCATTCCGAATGCCACCGCCATCCACGACGGCTCCGCGTCGCCCAGGCGGCTGACCGTCCCGCTGACACCCACGATCTTGGGGAAGAGGAAGTAGATCCCGATCACCAGGAGCAAAACGGCGACCAGGGTCTGTACCACGGCCCGGCGCCCGGTGAAGAAGGACGGCTCGTCGCTCTCCGGCGTTCCTGACACCTGCTCGTTGACCGTGTGCTCCTCCATCCCGACTTTGAATCCTGTCATTCCGCGACTACGGGCCGGCCAGCCCCTCCAGCTTCTGCAACGCGGCGCTGAACCGAAGCGCGGCCGGCTCCAGGTACGGCTCGCCTCTACGAACGAGCGCCACGAGGGCCGCGCCGGCGATCAGGTCGATCGCGTAGTGCTCGCCGAGGTAGACGAGCGCGAAGCCGAGGGTGAGGGCGTAGCCCCAGCCAACCGCGCCGGCCACGGGGTCCGTCTCAGCAAGCAGAATCGCCGCCATCAGCGAGGAGGAGAAATGAAGCGACGGCATCGCAGCCCACGGGTTGCCGCCCAGGGTGCCGTAGAGCGTCGGCCAGACGTCGCCCCAAACCTCCTCGCCGACCTCGATCATCACTCGGTGGACCTCCTCGGGCGTGTAGCCCTCCTCCGATGCCCACCACGGCGGGGCCGTCGGGACCAGGTAGTAAACGAGGCATCCCAGGTCGTAGACCGCGGCGAGCTGGCGAGCCGCGCGCGCGAACTGCGGCTGGCGCCGCGCCAGGATCCAGACCAGGCACAAATGCGGCTCGAAGAACCACGCCCAATGGGCGAAGCTCAAGAGGCGATCGAGCGCCGTCGCCCGGCCCGGCCGCGAGAGCGCGCGCTGAAGGCGCACGTTGGGCAGGCGACCGGCGCCGATGACGCGATCGGCTGCGATCGGGTAGCGGATCCGAAGCCGGCGGCGCAGGCGCTCCGGGTTGTCGTAGGGAAGCTCGTGGGCCACCGCGAACGCCCACATCTGAAGTCCGAAGAGCATCGCGTCGCGCGTCTTGGTCCTCGGGCGCAAAACCGCGAGGCCGAACGGCCCGGCGATCGTCGCGCCGAGGGTGACGGCGGCGGGGAGACGCAGGCGCTTTCTCACGGCCGGCGCCGCCAACGCCGCCGCGAGCCCGGCGTACGCGAGGGCCCGCACCGGGCCGCGCACGGGGCGGCGGCGCGAGTTGCGGCCGGGCAGGGACAAGGCGCGGCGAGTATATGGGCCGCATTGGCCGGTTCGGGTCGGACCGTTGCGCGACCGCCACCGGATAGGATTCGCGCCGCACTTGGCCGTCCCGACCCGAACTCGCTCAGCCGTCCGCATGCTCGTGCTGCTCCTCGCGCTCGGGGCGGCGGCACTCGCCCTCGCGCCCGCCGCCGAAGCGTCGATCATCAGTCCGCGCGCGGCCCACTCGCCCAACGCCGACGACATCCGCACCAGTTACTGGGTGATGCTGATCGTCGCGGTGTTGATCGCGATCGCGATCAACGGGGCACTGATCGCCGCCGTGGTTCGCTTCCGCGCGCGCCGCGGTTCGGCTCCGGCCCGAATCGAGGCCGGGCGCGGTTTCTTCCTGCGCGCCGCCGTTCCACTCGGAGTCGTTGCCATTGCCCTCTTCATCTTCGGCGTGGTGATGACCGTGAAGTCGCAGGAGGTCGCCTCGGCTGGCCCCGACGGGCTCAGCGCCGCCGCGGCGGAGACCGCGCAGGTGGGCGTGAGCGGCGTGTCCCAGCAGGCGCTCAGCGACGCGACCCAGGAGCTTCGCAACACCCAGCCCTCCGTTCCCACCTCGAATCCGGTCAAGGGCGGGCCGCTCATGATCGACGCCGTGGCCCAGCAGTGGGTTTGGCGCTTTTTCTATCCCGGCGGACCCGGGCAGACATCGAAGGCGGGCGCGATCCCCCCCTACAGCTCGACGGGTGGGCGCCCGGGTAACCGCACCTACTCGGTCAACGAGCTCGTCGTTCCGGTCGACACCCCGGTCGTCCTCAACATCACCTCGACCGATGTGATGCATCGCTGGTTCGTCCCCGCCCTCGGCGGCCAGGTCGACGCGGTTCCCGGGTCGACGAGCCACACCTGGTTCAAGGCCGACAGCACCGGGCTCTACCCCGGGCAGTCCACGATGTTCTCGGGCGCCGGCTACTCGGCGGCGCGGATGTGGGTGCGCGTGGTCTCCGTGCCCGACTATCAGGCGTTTCTGGAGAAGCAAACACATGAGCTCGGGGCGGCCCAGGCCTACGTGCAAAACGCCCAGAACACGGGCAACATCCCGGGAGGCACGCCGTGAGCCCGCCCACGATCGCACCGACGCATCCCGAGATCGTCTCCGAGGGCCTTCGCAAGCGCCGACCGGCCTGGGTCGAGCGCGCCACCAGCGCCGACCACAAGACCGTTTCGCTCATGTTCATCGGGGGGGCGCTGTCGTTCCTCGTTCTCGCGGCGCTCGAGCTGGCGCTGATGCGCATCCAGCTCTTCCTCCCCGAGAACACGGCGATCATCCCCGAGACCTTCGACCGCATCCTCTCGAGCTTCGGCGCGACCACGATCGTGCTCTTCGCGATCCCTCTGGCGCTCGGGCTCGTGGGCTACATCGTGCCCCTTCAGATCGGCTCGCGCGGCGTCACCTTCCCGCGGATCGGCCTGCTGTCGGCTTGGCTCTACATGGCCGGCGCGGCGACTCTCTACGGCAGCTTCCTCTACCGCCCCAGCTCGGCCGGCACGCTCGCCCTGCCCCCGCTCGCGAACACGACGTACTCGCCAACGCACGGCGCCGACGCGTGGATCGTTGGGGTCGGTCTCGCCACGCTGGGCTTCGTCCTGTTCGCGGTCAACCTGCTGACGACCGTGAGGACGATGCGGGCGCCCGGAATGGCGTGGCGGCGGGTACCAATCTTCTCCTGGGCCGGGACGGCGATCTCCGGGGTGGTTCTGGTGACCGGCTCGGCGATGGTCGCGGCGCTCTTCATGCTGATGATCGACCGCCACTTCTCCGGGATCTTCTTCGACTCCCAGCAGGGCGGAGCCCCGCTCCTCTACGAGCACCTCGCGTGGATCTTCTTCACCGGCGGCTACGTGATCGTGCTGTTGCTTGCCGCCGGCGCGATCTCCGAGATCCTCCCCACGCTCGCGCGCAAGCCGATCTTCAGCCACCGCGCCGCCGCGTTCTCGATCGCCGCCATCGCCGTGCTCGGCGTCCTCTCCTGGATGCAGAACATGTACAGCGCGCCGATCCCCAACGGGTTCCGGTTCTTCGCGATGCTGATGGCGCTGGGGCTCACCGTCCCGATCGGAACGCTCATCGTCAACTGGATTGCCACCCTGTGGGGCGGCGCCCTGCGCCTCAACGCCGCCGCGCTCTATGCGATCGCCGCAATCTCGACGCTGTCGATCGGCCTGCTCGGTGAGCTGAAGCTCTCCGTGATCCCCGTCGGCTGGCAGCTCGCCAACACCACCACCGCGCAGGCGTACACCGCCTACGTCATCGTCGGCGGCGCGGTGATGGGCGGGTTCGCAGCCCTGCACTACTGGATGCCAAAGATCAGCGGCCGCTTGGTCGGCGAGGGGCTCGGGCGGATCTCGCTCGGGGCGATCTTCGCCGGCGTGCACCTCTACGCGGTGCCGATGTTCCTGGCGGGCCTCAAGGGCCAGCCGGTGGATATCCAGAAGTTCTACGACGGCACCGGCCTCGGCGGATTTAACGTGATTGCCTCGATCGGCGCCTTCATCCTCCTCATCGGGATCATCGCCGAGGTCGCCAACATCGCCATGAGCTACCGGGGCGGGATCCGCGCCGGGCACGACCCGTGGGGCGGCACCACCCTCGAGTGGTTCGCGCTCTCGCCCCCGCCGCCGCACAACTTCGACGTCGTCCCCGACGTCCGCTCCGGCGAGCCGCTCCTCGACATCCGGGAGGCCATCGCCGAGCGCGCGGATGTCTGGCCCCGCCATGCGACACCGGCCGAGCCGCAGCCCCAGCGCGAGCCGGTGGCCGTAGCTGCGGAGACCAGCCCCGCGGAAGGGCCGCCGGAGACCGGCCCCGAGCGCGCATCCCTCGACCCAGCCGAGACGAAGGCAACTCCCGGCGACGCTCCGGCGACTTCCCCGCCGGACCCGGCGAGCGATAGTCCCCCCGAGGACGCCTGAGCATGGAGAGCTCGACCGCCCCCGCTCTCGGCGCCCCCGCGATCGGTCGCGACACGCTGGGCGTCATCCGCGACTACATCGCGCTGACCAAGCCGCGCATCATCTCGCTGCTGCTCCTGACGACCGCGACGACCATGCTGGTCGCCCGGCCCTCCGGCCTGGCGCTCTCAACGGTCCTCTGGACCATGCTCGGCGGCTATCTCGCCTCGGGCGGCGCAGGCGCCATCAACCACTACATCGACCGCGAGCGCGACGCCCGAATGGCCCGCACCTGCGCGCGGCCACTCGTCACCGGGCGCATCGACCCCCTAAAGGGGCTGATCTTTGGGCTGATCCTGGGCGTGGCGTCGATCGCGCAGCTCGCCCTCACCGTCAACGTCGCCGCCGCGGCGCTGGCGCTAACGGGGCTGCTCGGGTACGTCCTGCTCTACACGATGTGGCTGAAGCCCCTGACGCCGCAGAACATCGTCATCGGCGGCTCCGCCGGCGCCGTCCCGCCGCTGGTTGGCTGGGCCGCGGCGACCGGCGGCCTCAGCATCGACGCGCTGTGGCCGTTCGCGATCGTCTTCCTTTGGACCCCTCCCCACTTCTGGGCGCTGTCGCTCCTGATCAAGGACGACTACGCGCGCACCGGCGTGCCGATGATGCCCGTGGTGCGTGGCGAGGAATCCACCCGGCGGCAGATCCTCGCCTACGCCGCGATCCTGGTGGCGGTGAGCCTTGCGCCGGCGTTTACCGGCCTCTTCGGCGCGACCTACCTCGTCGCCGCGCTCGTCCTGGGCGCCGGCTTCATCGGCCTCGCCGTCTTCCTCTACGCCCGCCCCTCTCGGGCGGCGGCGCTGAGGCTGTATCTGACGTCCCTCTCCTACCTCGCCCTGCTCTTCTGCGCCATGGCCGCGGACCGAGTGTTCTGATAGAACCGCGCTGATGGATCGCCAGCTCGCCCAGCGAAACCTCCGTGTCGGCCTCATCTTCGCTGCCGTCGCGGTGGGGATCTTCGGCCTGACCTTCGTGCTGGCCATGCTCTACATCCACTGATGGCCGACCAGTCTCAGATTCCGGAGCCGACGGAGCTGATCTACCTGCCGAGCCCGTCGTGGGCGCCCGCCTTTACCGCGGCGGCCCTGATGGCGCTGACGATCGGCGCCTTCAAGGGGATTCCATACGTGATCGTCGGGGCGGTTTTGCTCGTGCGGGCGGTGATCTACTGGGTCAACGACGCGGATCGCCAGGTGGAGAGCCTGCCGCGCCGCCAGCGCGTCTCGACAGCCGTCATCCCGGCCACAACGCTCCGCCGCGAGAGCATCGACCCTCAGCAGTAAACTGAGTGACGTGCTCGTTCTGCGCCTTGCCTTCACAGCCGTGGCCATTTCCCTGATCGTCTGGTCGCTGCGCAGCGGATATCCGCTGGCCGGCCTCGTATTCATCCCGCTCATCGCCGTGTGGATCAGACGGACGGCGGAATCGGGAGAGATGGCGTCGCGGCTCAAGCGAGACGCCGCGTAGCGGGTTCAGGTCCGCGCCGCCTCCGTGGCCGGCGACTCCATACCGGACGTCGCACCGTCGGCGGTCCAGCAGCGCATGATGTCGCGCATCGAGAGGATCCCGGCGACCTCGCCGCGCTCGGTGATCAAGAGGTGGCGGATGTGGCGACGCGACATCTCGGCCGCGGCGCGCTCGAGGCTCCAGTCCGGAGCGGCGGTGATCACGGTGTCGGTCATGTGATTGCGAACGAGCTCGGTGTCGGGGTCCTCGCCGGCTCCGACCGAGCGGAGGATGTCGCGCTCGGAGAGAATCGAAGGGCCGGGAAGCTCCTCGTCGATCACCACCGCGGCGCCGACCTGGCGCTCGCTCATGCGCTTGGCGGCATCGCGCAGGCTGTGTCCCGGGCCCACCGTCAGCACAACTCCCGACATCCCATCGCGAACTTGCATGTGCTCTCCCTCGCTCCTTTCTCCGCCCGGGCGAGCCCGACCCGGGCGTCAAGTGACTATTGCCTCAACCTTAACGCATCCGCATTTTGAAGCCTCGGCGACGGCGCGCCTGCGCGGGCGCGAAAGATAGGATGCCGTGCGTGCGAAGCCCTTCGTCCCAGCGCCGATTGTCCCTGCGAGCCGCCGCGGCTATGGCCGTGCTCGGTGCCCTCGCGGTCTCGGGCTGCAACAAAAACTCGGGCGACACGTCGAGAGGCCAGATCCTGTTCACCAGCCGTTGCGGGAGCTGCCATACGCTCGCGGCCGCCGGGTCCGCGGGTCAACAGGGGCCCAACCTGGACGACGCGTTCGCCGCGGCCCGCGCCCGCGGCATGGACGCTGACACGATCGCCGGCGTGGTCAAGGCCCAGGTCGAGGACCCGCGCCCGGTCAACCAGAACCCGTCAGTGTCAATGCCGCAGGACCTCGCGAGCGGCCAGGACCTAAACGACATCGCAGCTTTCGTGGGCAGCGTCGCCGGCAACGGACAGACGCCTCCCAAGCTCAGCCCCCAGCAACTCTTCGTCTCGAGCTGCGGCGGCTGTCACGTGCTCGCGGCCGCTGGAACCGGCGGCTCGACCGGTCCCAACCTCGATCAGAGCCTGGCGGGAATGTCGAAGTCCTTCATCAGCACGTCGATCGTCGACCCGAACAAGGACATCGCCAAGGGCTACCCGCCCAACGTAATGCCGCAGAACTTTGCCACGGCGATCAAGCCGGACGACCTGAAGGCGCTGGTCGCCTTCCTCTACACGAGCACCAACAGCAAGGGCTCCAGCAGCAAGGGCAAGTAGGCCTCAGCGCGCCGGCGTTGCCTCCGCTTCGAGGTCGACGACCACGTGCGTGACCGGCACCGGCACCTCGGAGCGGGCCTTCTCCACGACACCGTGCTCGAGCCAGCGCGAGCGGTCGGGCGGGTGCGTCGAGATGATCACCTCGTCGGCGCCGAACGCGCGCAGGGCATCGGCCAGGGCGACGTTCGGGTCCTGGTCTCCGACCCCGCCACGGGCCTCGAGGCCGAGTCCCTGGATCGCCTCCACCGAAGCCTCCAGTCGCGCCTTGGCCGCCGCCGTCGCCTCGTCGGTGTCCGACGCCCAGTGCTGGAGCTGCGAGGCCGTCAACGCCGGGGTTATCACCAGCACCTCCGAGCGCCTACCCGCGCAGCGCTGGGAGATCTCGTCGAGGAGCGCGCGCCCGCCGACGGTCTGATTGGCGATCACGAGGACGCGGTGAAGCTCGGCCGGCGCACTCGCCATCTGGGGTTGCACCGGCTCGGATCCCTGCGACCGCCGCCAGAGCAACAGCAGCCCCACTGCAACGAGCACGAAGAACGCGATCGCCCCCGCCGTACCGCTTACGGCGAGCGCCAGGACGACCACCAGGGCCGCGCCGACGCCAACGATGACTACAGCGCGAAAGACCTCTGCCTCGGACCGAAGCGGGTTGTGCATCCGGCTCTCCTCTCCGTCGAAGGGAAGCTCTCCGCACCCTACTCCTACGGCACATCGTCGCTGTCCTGGATTGTGTGGCGTATGGCCACACCGAGCAGGACAGCGACGCCGGTCCCGGCGCGCTGATCCTTGCTAGAGGATGTAGACGGTCGTGTAGACGATGATCCACATGACGTCGACGAAGTGCCAGTAGATCCCCGGGATCTCGACCCCTAGGTGGTCCTTCGCCTTCGGGCCGAAGTGCCCGCGCCAGCCGCGGATGTTGGCGAAGGCCAGAAGCATCAGGCCGACGGTTACGTGGGCGCCGTGCAGGCCAGTGAGGCCGTAGAAGACCGACGCGAACGCGTCCTCGCGAGCGCTGAAGCCCAGGTGGACGTACTCGTTGATCTGAATGAAGAGAAAGGTCGCGCCCAGCAGGAACGTGCAGGCGAGGCCGAGGATCATGCCGCGGCGGTTCTCGCGACGGATCGACTCGAGCGCCCAGTGGACGGTGAAGCTGGAGGAGATCAGGATCGCCGTGTTGACGCCGGCGACCGCCTTTGGCAGCGTGAGCCCGTCGGGTGGCCACGGGCCGGAGTTGGCGACGACGCGGACGAAGAAGTAGGCCGCGAAGAACGCTCCGAAGAGCATGACCTCGGAGACGATGAAGAGCAGGATGCCGAGCGTCTGGCGGTCGATCCGGGAGCTCTGGTTGGCCTCGGGCGGCCCGTGGTGCTCATGGTCGGCGTGGCCGACGGCGATGGTCGCTGATTCCATCAGGCCGTCGCTCCAGTGGGCTCACGGGTGCTCGTGGCGGCGTCGCCGCGTGTTTCGACGTGCTCGACGGGCTTGTCCGTCATCCCCTTGACGGCGTCCAGCAGCCCCTCGGCGATCCACTTCGACTGCTCGCCGGCGAGGGTGGAGATGAGGATCTCGTCGATCCGGTAGTGCTCGATCGCGTTGCGAACCGCAGCCTCTGGCGCCGGGCTCATCGGCTGCCCGGTCGCGTCGATCTCCTCGCGGTAAAGGGCGGCGAGCGTGCGGGCGAGGCGATCGCAGACCTCGCGTCGGCTGAGCGATCCCGACGCCGGGGAAATAATCGTGTAGCGGTGCGGGCGCTCTTTGGCGCGTGCAACGAGGCGGTCGACCAGGTCGGGGCTGTTGACGGTCTGCGTGGCGACAACGAGGGTGTGGACGACGTCCCACCGCACCGCGTCATCCTCGATTCGCACCGGGATGTGGGTTACCGGGACCTCGATGTTCTCCTGGGCCCAGCCTACGAGGTCGCGCCGGGCGAAGCCGTAGCGGGTCTCGGCGAGGCACGAGAGCAGAACCTCGCTGGGCTCGAAGGCGCGCACCGCGTCGTCGAGTGCGATCGTCGGCTCGGGGTCAAAGACGGCTCCGGGCGCGTCGACGCCGAACTCGTGCAGCACCGCCTGAGTCACCTCGACGCGGCTCTTCGCTGCCTCGCGAAGCTCGCCCCTGTCGACGATCTGCCCGGCGATCGGCTGGTTTTGCGGCGCAGCCAGCGCGACGCCGTCGGCGCCGTCGTCGAGGCGGGTGCGGATGGCCTCGAGCAGCTTGCGGCCCCCCGCGACCTCGTTGAGGAACGCGAGGATGGTTCCCTCGCTCACGGGCTCGCTCCTGCGGTCGCCCCGGCCACAGCGGGCTCGGGCGTGCCGACCTCCGCTCCCTCGCCGGGCATGATCGCGTGGCGAGCTCCGGGCACGCCGAACTCGTACGGCCCGCCAACCACGCGCGGGATTTCGTCGAAGTTGAAGATCGGCGGCGGCGAGGAGACGAGCCATTCGATCGTCTTGGCCCGCCAGGGGTTGGCCACGGCCCGCGGGCCGTAGCGCCACGAGACGACCATGTTGTAGATGAACACCAGCTGCGCGGCGCCGAGGATGAAGGCGAAGATCGAGATCACGAGATTCCAGGTGGCGAACTGGCTCGCGTAGTCGGCGACGCGTCGCGGCATGCCTTCCATCCCGATCCAGTGCATCGGCAGGAAGGTGCCGTACATGCCGATCAACGTGAGATAGAAGTGCACGCGCCCGAGCTTCTCGTCGTACATCCGCCCGGTCATCTTCGGATACCAGTGATAGATGCCCGCGAAGATCGTGAACACCGAGCCGCCGAAGAGCACGAAGTGGATGTGGGCGACGATGAAGTAGGTATCGGAGACGTGGATGTCGATCGGCACCATGCCGAGCATCACGCCCGAGATCCCGCCCATCGTGAACGTCACGATGAACCCGAGCGCGAACAGCATCGCGGTCGATCTCAGGTGCAGAACGGATTTGAACAGCGTCGCCAGCCAGGAGAAGATCTTGATCCCGGTGGGGACGGCGATCAGAAGCGTCGTCACCATCATCGGCACGCGCAGCCAGCTGAACATGCCCGAGACGAACATGTGGTGCGCCCACACCGTGTAGGCGAGGACGACGATTCCGAGCAGCGCCAGCGCCATCAGCCGGTAGCCGAAGATCGGCTTGCGGGCGTGGGTGGAGATGACCTCCGAGATGATCCCGAACCCGGGCAGCATCATGATGTAGACGGCCGGGTGTGAGTAGAACCAGAAGATGTGCTGGTAGCTCAGAACGTCGCCGCCGTTCAGGGCCTGGAAGAAGTTGGTGTGCAGGATGCGGTCGAAGAGGACCATGAACTGCACGCCGGCGATGAACGGGGTTGCGGCCACCACCAGCAGCGAGGTCGAGAGGTTCGCCCACACCAGCAGCGGCATGCGCCAGAAGTTCATTCCGGGCGCACGCATGGTGATGATGGTCACCAGGAAGTTGAGCGCGGTCGCAATCGACGATGCCCCGGCGAACTGCACGCCGAGGTTGAAGAACGACTGGCCTAACGGAGCTCCCGTGGAAAGGGGCGCGTAGCCGGTCCACCCGGCGTCGAAGGCGCCGCCGGGAGCCAGATAGCTGCCGACGAAGAGCAGGCCCGCCAGTGGCAGCATCCAGAAGCTCAGCGCGTTCAGGCGCGGGAACGCCATGTCGGGCGCGCCGATCATCAAGGGCAGCACGAAGTTCGCGATCCCCGCGAACACGGGGATCACGAAGACGAAGATCATGATCGCCGCGTGCGTCGAGAACAGCGCGTTGAACGTCCCCGGGTTGACGATCTGCGTGCCCGGCTGCGCGAGCTCGGCGCGCATGATCATCGCGATCAGCCCGCCGATCAAAAAGAAGACGAAGGTCGTGCAGATGTACTGGATCCCGATGACCTTGTGGTCGGTGTTGAACTTGAAGTAGTCCTTCCACGAGTGTGCGCCGTGCTGGGAGTGGTCGTCGGGGATCGTGGGCGCACCGATGGCCCAACGCAGCCAGTAGTCGAAGGCGCCGAGGCCCGCGAGGAAGCCCAGCGGCGCCGTGATGCCGGGCACGATCACGTGCGGGTAGCCGGTCTGTTCGGTGTTGAAGATCGGCAGGCCGGAGACGGCGCGCAGGGCAACGACGAGGCCAAACCCGAAGGCCCCGCCGATGAACATGCCGAGGAAGGCTCGCGGCAGTCCGGGTTGCTTCAGCGCCTTGACCACTCCAACCTCCAGCCTATGTCCCGCTCGACGCCGAGGTGCTGCCCGACGAGGACGGAACGGTCGTCTGCGGCACCGGCGGACCGCCCGTGCCCCCTGCCTGAGCCTTCTCCTGCTTCGAAAGCCAGCTCTGGAACTGGTTTTCGGGAAGCACATGGACGAAGGCGTTCATGGTCGCGTGCCCGAAGCCGCAGAGCTCGGTGCACTCGAGCGTGTAGTCGCCGACCACGTCGGGGGTGACGACGACGGTGTTGTCGATGTGGTTGCCGCTCGGGCCCGCGGGCACGAGGTCGCGCTTGATGCCCCACTCCGGCACCCAGAAGGAGTGCAGTACGTCGACCGCAGTCAGGTGCAGCTCGAGCTGGCGGTCGACCGGGACGTAAAGCTCGTCGGAGTTGACCATCTGCCCGTTCGGCAGCGGGTAGCCGAAGCTCCACTTGAATTGCTGGGCGGTCACGTCAAGGACCATCCGGTTGGGATCCTTCTTCTCGATGTTGGCGAGGACGATCGCGCTGTAGACGGCGCCGAAGAGGACGATCACCGTGGGGATCACGGTCCAGGCGATCTCCAGGCGGGTGTTGCCGTGGATCGGCTCGCCGTCGGACTCGTCGCCCGGCTTGGCCCGGAACTTCCAGATGCAGTAGCCGAGCGCGACGATCACCACGGCGAAGACGAAGCTCGAGAGCACGATCATCACGTTCAGGAGCGTGTCGATGTCGTGGCGCTGCGTGGACCCCTGCGGTCCGTTCCACTGGATCTGGGTGAACGGGATTGCCATGACCGCCGTGAGGACGGCGATCACCGCGAGGAGCCTTGCGTAGGTAGCCCTGGCCACGAGCGGCGATTCTATTGCCTGGGCCCGCGGCGCCGCCGCACGATGTCGGCGGATCGTGTCAGCCGCTACAGACCTCGATCACGGACGTCGCGACGCCCTCCCAGCTCCATAGGCGGGCGGCAGTTTCGCGCAGCTGCGCGCGGGCGCTCGCCGAGGCATCGGGGTCCATCGCGAGCCAGCCGTTGAGGCATGCCGCGATCGATGCGACCGCATTGTCGTCGAGGCTGAAGGTAAGGAGGGCAGCTATCTCGGCGGGAAGGTCCGCGGCCAGGGCCCGGCTCACCTCGGCGGCGCCGGAGTGATTGGCCGAGACCGGTGGCACCTCGGCGGCAGCGGCTTCGGCGGCCACCATCCCGAACGACTCGGGGAATGTGCTCGGGAACACCAGCGCGTCGCACGCGGGGACGATCTCGCCCACCTCGTCGTGCTCGAGGCGCCCGGCGAAGGCAACGCTGCCGGCGGCGGCCGCAGCGGTTTTTGCATAGCCGTCGGGGAGATGAGCAATGAAGGACTGCACCATGCGAAGGGGCGCCTCATCTCCGCCTTCGAGGGCGCGGCCCTTGGCGGCGATCTCGGCGACGTCGTCGAGATCGCCGCCGGTGATGGAGGCCCAGAGGCGCTCGGTGGTCTCCTGGTACTCGCCGAAGCCGACGATCAGGAGGCGGGCGCCGGGGTTGGCCATCACGACGAGGGGCCAGGCGGCGAGGAGCAGGTCGATGCCCTTCGAGACGATCAGCTTGCCCACGAAGACGACGCGGGGACCGGCCGCTTCGGAGAAGGCAGCGAGCGCGGCGCCCGCCCTGGCCGGATCGCGGCCCCAGGCCTCCCCCTCACCGAGCCTCGCCGCGGCTCCGCGAAGCCATTCCTCCGGGGTTTCCCCAGCCAGCGGTGCGAACAGATCGGTGTCCACGCCCGGCGGCCCCAGCCGCGTCTTCGCCGGCAGGCCGGGATCGCCGAGCGCCTCGAAGAGGCTCGCCTTGGTGTGCCCGGAGCCGACAAATACGGCCTTCGCGGCCCTCATGCCTTCACGCGCGTACGGCAGGAAGCGCTCGGGGTTCGGCTTCACTGTGTACTCGAGGGCCGAGCCGTGGATCTTGGCGGCGAAGCGGAGGCCGGCGCGGGCGAGAATCACAGGGCCCATCACGAGGTGGTTGGCGAGCGCTGCGTCGACCCCGCCCGCGCGCTCGGTGACCTCCTCGACGGCGGCGACGTTCGACTCGATGTACCGCGCGAGCTCCTCGTCGCTCAGCTCGGAGAACGCCTTCACCACAAACCCCTCGTACTCATCCTTGACGTAGACGGGCAGCAGACCGCCGATCTCGGGCACATAAGCCGTCACGGACCCGCCCCCGGGGGAGCTCCCGGGGGCGTCCGCGACCGTCAGTGATCCGTCCCTCCACTCCCCAAAACGGTCCACCCACGCAAGCTCCCCCGCGTGGCGGTCCTGGCAGAGCAGGTGGACATCGTGCCCGAGGCGGGCGAGGGCGGGGACGAGGCTGGCGTTGTAGATGTTCGAGCCGGTGCCGCGCAGGAGATAGCCATGGAAGACGAGGACGCGCATGCGCGGTCGAGCCTATGAGACCGCGGTGGACTATGTTTCCGCGCGTGAGCGAGCTGCAGAAGTTCCGCCTGCGCGCACCGGCATCCGGCCGGGAGGCGATCGCCGAGGTCGAGCCCGAAGCCATCTACGTCGACCGCGAGTCCGGCGAGGAAATGCTGCCGGTGACGATGATCCTGCCCGGGGCGGATTCCGAGTCAAAGCTGCTGCGCTCCCCCGAGAACCTCCGCGCCTGCCGGCGCTGCGATCAGCTGATCGGGCTGGACGTCAGCGACTGCCCCTACTGCGGCCTGCGCCAGGACGCTCTCGACGGCTGATGTCCGGCGGCGCCGCCGTCGACAGGCGGTACGACGACGACGGCGGGCGGCTCGTCCGGCGGCACCCGACCTTCGGGCGGCGGCTCGGGCTACGGTGGCTCGAGCCCCGGCGACGCCTATGACCAGTACTGCCAGGCGCATCCCGGCGCCTGCGACTGACCTGTCGCGGGACCGAGGCTAGGCAGGAACGTAATACGCCCAGTAGAGAAGGCGGCCGGTGTAGCTGCAGCCGTAGGCTCGGATCGAGCCTTCCTTGGTCTGAGGCTTGGCGGCGATCGCCAAAGCGCGGTTCTCGTCGGGGTTGCTCGACTGGCACTTACCGGACTTACGGCTGGCCCGCCATGAGTTGTGCTTGGCGACCTTCGCGTTGAAGCCCAGGATCGGCGCCCACGTCTGGAAGGTGATGCCGATGATCGCGCCCTTGTTGGCGCGGAGCGGCTTCTGGAGGGTTATGTACTGCTTGCTCCCCTCCGCCGACTGGAGATCGACCGTCGGGCTCTGGCGCACCAGCTTGAGGTGGGAATGGGGCTCCTTCTTCAAGACCGCAAGCCGTGCAGTGGGATCTCCTCCAAGCGACTTGGTACCGAAGAAGTCGGAGCTGCCGAACGCCTTCTCCTCGTAGCGGTTGGGGTTGGCGACATCGACCGCCCAGCCGAGGATCTTGCCGGAGTTGGGCATGACGAAGCGATGGCGATGACCGGAGGCCATCTGCTGGAAGCCGGTGACGCTGCCGACGACCTGGCAGCCGTGCTTGATCTGGTCTGCCGTCGGCGGGGGCTTCTGGTTCTCCGAAGGACGTTGCGGGCAGAGCGGCTCGGGCGAGTGCTTTGTCCCACCGAGCGTCCGCGCCTGCGTCGGTTTGCCGGCGGCCGGTCCCGCCGCCAGGGCCGCGATTGCGATCGTCAGCGCCAGCAGCCCCGCGAACGCGAGGGCTGCGAAGGTGCGACCGACTGGCCGCGCGAGCTTGGAAGTCTCGATCATCGCTGGCAAAGGTTAGGCGCCTTTTGATGACGCGGGCGAGCCAACCTGGGATCCCGCCGCAGGTCTTGCAGGGTAGCGAGCGGCGCCACGCCTAGAATCCTCCACGATGCCTGCGATCGTGACCGAGCGCCTCGAGCGCGAGTTCGATGGCGGCTTGCGAGCGGTGGACGGAGTGGACCTCGAGGTCGCCGAGGGTGAGATCTACGGCTTCTTGGGGCCCAACGGCGCCGGAAAGACGACGACGGTGAGGATGCTGACCACCCTCCTGCGGCCCACCGGCGGGCACGCCAGCGTGGCGGGCCACGACGTCGTCAGCGAGGCCAAGGAGGTGCGCAAGGCCATCGGCGTAGCGCTCCAGGAGGCGGCCCTCGATCCGCTGATGACGGGCCGGGAGCTCATCCGGTTGCAGGCGACGCTCCACGGCCTTGGGGCGGGCGGGGGGGGGGGCCCGGCCCCGCCGGGGCGACGCCCGGGTGGGGGGGGGGAGGGGGGCCCCACCGGGGGGGGGACGGATTA
>JBBRYM010000003.1:0-256760 GCA_038237625.1 Solirubrobacterales bacterium
CTCTACGGCTCGATCAGGCAGTCCCAGGCGCGCGACCAGCTCCGCCAGCTCGAGACCGAGTTTCCGAGCGCCAGCGACCTCCACCGCGTCCGTAGCGTCAGCGGGACCCCGCAGCGCATCGCCGCCCTCGCTGCCATCTTCGCGCGCAAGCACGCGGACCCGGGCCAGGCCATCGGGACGATCCAGATCCCCCGGTTCGACCTGGATGCGGTCCTGATCCAGGGAACCGACACGGCGAGCCTTGAACGAGGCCCGGGCCACTACCGCGACACGCCGTTCCCGGGCCAGCCCGGAACGGTCGGAATCGCCGGCCACCGGACCACCTACCTCGCCCCGTTTCGCCACATCGACTCGCTGGTTGCCGGAGACGAGGTCATGATCGCGATGCCCTACGGGGACTTCACCTACGCGGTGCAAAGGCACGAGATCGTCGCGCCGACCGAGGTGAGCATCACCGATCCGGTGGGTTACCCGCGACTCGTCTTGACCGCGTGCCATCCGCTCTACAGCGCCGACGAGCGCTACGTGGTTTTCGCGAAGCTGACTCGCGAGAGACTGCGCCGCTAGAAATCCTGCGTCAGTTACTTACCCGGCCCGATTCCGCCGCTGCCCCCGCCGTTTCCCGACGTCGAGGTGGAGCCGGAGGTAGTGGTCGTAGTCGAGGTCGACGGCTCGGGCTTGGTGGTCGTCGTCGTGGTGTTGGAGCTGGTCGGCTTGGTCGTGGTGGTGGTGCTCGTGGGCGCAGTCGAGCTCGTCGTGATGCTCGTGGGGATGGTCGCGCTCGTTGTCGTGGAGGAGCTTGAGTCGTTCGACGCCAGCACGGCGAGCGCAATCCCCAGGCCGATCACGACGGCCACCAGCACGGCAATTGCGAGCTTCGCGCCCGTGCTCATCCCGCCTGGCGGCGGTGGGTATCGATCGGGCCCGCGGCCGCTCCCGCCGCGGTCGCGCATTACTCGTGTCGGATCGTCGTGCACGGCGCGCGAGTCTAGATGGACTCAGCGGCCGCCGAGCGTTGCGGCAATCATGCCGAGCCCTTCGTCGATCTCGTCCGCAGAGATGGTCAGCGGCGGCAGGAAGCGGAGCATTCCCGGGCCAGGGACGTTGGCGACAAGGCCGGCCGCCAAGAGCGCCCTGTGTGTCTCGGCGGCGTCGAGGTGGTCCGCGAGGCTCACTCCAATCATCAGTCCCTTTCCCCGCACGTCGGTGACCACGTCGATTTCGAGCAAGCCTGCGGCGAGCTGCTCCCCGCGCCGGCGGACGTTCGCCAAAAGCTCGCCGTCGTCGATGACCCCCAGCGCCGCCAGCGCCGCCGCGGCGGTGACCGGGGTGCCGGCAAATGTCGAACCGTGGTCTCCCGAACCGAAAACGTCCCCGAGGTCCGGCACCGTCACGCAGGCGCCGACCGGCAGTCCCCCGCCCAGCGCTTTCGCGGCCGTGAGCACGTCCGGTCGCACGCCGAGTTGCTCGTAGGCCCAAAGCGTCCCGGTCCTCCCCATACCGGTCTGGATCTCGTCGAAGATCAGCAATGCGCCGCGCTGGTCGCACGCTGCCCGTGCGGCTCGCATCACGTCTTCGCCGATCGGCCACACGCCGGCCTCACCCTGGATCGGCTCCAGGAGGACCGCCGCGGTCCGCTCCGTCACGGCCGAGCTCAGGGCCTCCGCGTCATCGCGCGCGACGGCGACGAAACCGGCAGGCAGCGGCCCGAAGAGGTCCTCGCGGGCGAGCTTGGGGGTGGCCGCGAGCGCGGCGAGGGTGCGGCCGTGGAAGGCGCTGTCGAGGACCACGATCTCGGGAACGTCGATGCCCCTGGCGTGGGCGTGCTTGCGCGCGAGCTTGATCGCGCATTCGTTCGCCTCGGTCCCCGAGTTGGCCAGGAAGACCTTGCCGCCAAGGCTGGACTCCGAGAGGCGTGCGGCCAGTTGCATCGCCGGCTCCGTGTAGAAGAGGTTCGAGACCCCCCCGAGCCGCTCGGCCTGATCGCGGACAGCGGCCACGATCGCGGGGTGGCAGTTACCCGCGTTGTGCACCGAAAGGCCGGCGAAGAAGTCGAGGTACTCCTTGCCGTCGACGTCCCAGAGCCGGCAGCCGTCGCCGCGCACGACCTCCACCGGAGCCTTTGCGTAGGTGGGCATGACGTAGCGCGACTCGAGCTCCCGCAGCTCTTCGAGCGTCATGCCAAGAGCGGATCGGCCGCGATCACGGCGTCACCATCGTCCCGATGCCGGCGTCGGTGAAGAGCTCGAGCAGGAGCGAATGGGGCTCGCGGCCGTCGATGATATGCGCGGACTGGACGCCGCCCGAAATCGCCTCGGCGCAGGCGGCCAGCTTCGGGCGCATTCCGCCGGCCACGCCCTCGAGGGCGGCGTTGATCTCGTCCACGCTCGCCCGCGAGATCAACGACGACTCCTCCGCAGGATCGGCAAGCCAGCCCGGGACGTCGGTGAGGAACACCGCCTTGTACGCGCTGAGCGCCGCGGCGACCTTTCCCGCCGCGGCGTCGGCATTGACGTTGTAGGAGTTGCCGTCGCGATCGGCGCCCGCGGATGCGACGACAGGGATGTAGTCCTCGGCGATGTGATTGAGGACGTCGACGTCCACCCGTTCGATCTCGCCGACGAGCCCGACCTCGACGGCGTTCGCGACGGGGCGAATAGCGAATAGCGCGCCGTCTTCCCCGGAAAGGCCCACAGCGGGCTGGCCGTGACGATTGAGCCTGCGGACGATGTCGGAGTTGACCTTGCCCAGCAGGACCATCTTCGCCACCTCGACGGTCTCGGCATCGGAGACCCGCAGGCCTTCGACGAAGCGAACCTCCATGCCGAGCCGCTCCATGTAGCGGGTGATGTCGGGCCCGCCGCCGTGGACGATCACGGGATTGAGCCCCACGTATTTGAGGAGCACGACGTCGGTGGCGAAGGCGTCCCGCAGCGCGTCGTCGCGCATCGCCGCGCCGCCGTACTTGATCACGACGGTTCTCCCGTGGAACTCCCGGATGTACGGCAGCGCTTCGAGGAGCGTCGAGACGTTCGAAGCCGCCCCTGACCCCTTGCCCCCTGCTGCATGCCGCTCGCTCACGTCGTGTACTCCGAGTTGAGGCTGACGTAGCCGGGCGTGAGGTCGGAGAAGTAGACGTGCGAGCGACCCTCGCCACGATCGAGACGCAGCCCGATCTCGGCCTCCGGCTCGCCGCTGCCGAGCGCTACCGCATCGACGTGGTCCGGCCCCAGCTTGGGAAGGTCCTCGCCGGCCAGCGCCATGCCGGCCGCCTGGGCGATGCGCCCCCAGTTGGGGTCGCGGCCGTAGAGCGCAGTCTTCACCAGCGGTGAGTTCGCGATGGCCCGGGCGATCCGCTCCGCCTCGTCGTCGTCGCGCGCCCCGCTGACGCCGATGCGCCCGACGCGGCTGGCGCCCTCGCCGTCGGCCACGATCTCCAAGGCGAGCTGCAGCAGGACCGCGTCGAGGAGGCCCCCCGGCAGCGGCTTGCCGGCCGCGCCGGTGGCCTGTAGGACCACCGTGTCGTTCGTGGACTGCTGGCCGTCGACGGTGATGCGCTCGAACGATCCGCCGACGGCGCGGCGAAGCTCGGCCTCGGGATCGGCGATCGCCGCGTCGGTCTGCACGAAGCAGAGCATGGTCGCGAACTTGGGCTGGGTCATTCCCGCGCCCTTGGCCTGGGCGGAGACGGTCACGCCGTCCAGGCGAACGGTGCAGCGTTTCGGCCCGTTGTCGGTGGTCATGATCGCGTGAGCGAAGCCGTCTGCTCCCTCGGTCGCCAGTCCGGTCGCGGCCTCGCCAATGCCGCGCTTGACCGACGACAGGTCGAGCGGCACGCCGATCGTCCCGGTCTCGGCGACGACGACCGACTCGGCCGCAGCGCCCAGGGCGCTCGCAGCCGCATCACGCATCGCCAAGGCGTCCGCATAGCCCTGCTCGCCCGTGGCCGCGTTGGCGTTGCCGGAGTTGACGACCACGCCGCGGACGGCAGCGAGGTTCGTCTCATCCCGGCAAACGCGGACCGGAGCCGCGGCGGCCGCGTTGGAGGTGAGGAGGACTGCTGACGAAACGGCCTCGGCGTCGCAGACGACGAGGCCGAGGTCGGTTTCGCCACCCCCTTTGAGCCCGCAGGCCACGCCCGCCGCACGAAATCCCGGCGCCATCTGGGCAGGATCGAGCTCCTCGACCTCAGCCGGCGCATCGACCCAGCGAGAACGGAAGAACGCCTCCGCTGCTTGTTGTTTGCTGTTTGCCGACTGCACGCTCACCGCAGCCCCGCCCCCTCATCAAGCCCAAGCATCAGATTCAAGTTCTGCACGGCCTGGCCCGCCGCGCCCTTCCAGAGGTTGTCGATCGCGGCGAACACGAGGACCCGGCCTCCCTCCGGATCGAGCGTGGCGTGCACCCGGCAGCGGTTGGTCTCACGCACGTCGCGCACGTTGGGCGGCGAATCGACGAGCTCGACGAACGTCTCGCCCTGGTAGCGGTCCTGGTACAGGGAGCGCAGCTCGTCGGCGCTCACCTCAGCGGTTGGAGTGACGAAGCAGCTCGCCAGGAGGCCCTGGTCGATGGGCAGAAGGTGCGGGACAAACGTGATCGCCCCATGATTTCCAACGGATGCGATCCCCTGGACGACCTCCGGATAGTGGCGGTGGCCCTCGGTGCCGTAGGCCGTGAACCCCTCGGCCACGTCGACGAAGTCCAACGCGCCCCGGCCCGCCCCCGAGACTCCCGACGCGGCGCTGACGACCACGTCGCCGACCAGGCCGGCAGCGCTAAGCGGCGCGAGGGCAAGCAGCGCAGCGGTGGGATAGCAGCCGGGGTTGGCCACCAGCTGGGCGTTGCGGACCTCGTCTCGGTGAAGCTCGGTGAGCCCGTAGACGACGCCCTCGAGGAGATCGGGCTCGCCGTGGGGCCCGTACCAGCGCTCATAGCTCGGCAGGTCGCGCAGGCGAAAGTCGGCCGAGAGGTCGACGACCAGCGCGCCGAGCCCCCGCAGCTCGGCCACGAGGGGCGCCGCAGCGCCGTGCGGGTAGGCGACGATCGCGGCATCCACTGCCTCCATGCTGTCGAGGTCGAGCTCGGAGAGGGTCACGGGAACGCGATGGCGCGGGTGCACCTCGTCGAGTCGCCGTCCCGCCTCCGAGCGCGACGTAGCGGCCGCCAGCTCCAGCTCGGGGTGCTCCCACACAAGCCGCGCGGCGAGGGCCCCGGAGAGGCCAGACGCGCCGGCCACTAGTACTCGCGCGCTCACGAGCGCAGCTCCGCGCCGAGCGCGCCGAGCGCCGACTCGATCGCCTCGCGCACGGGCGCCACCTCGGCGTCGGTGAGGGTCCGATCCGGCGCGCGAAACTCGAGCCGCAGCGCCAGGCTCTTGCGGCCCTCGCCGAGCTGCTCGCCGCGGTAGAGATCGAAGATGTCGGCAGCCCGCAGCAGCTCGCCGCCGGCTGCCAGCACCGCGCTTCGCAGCTCCTCGGCAGGGACCTCCTCATCCACCACCACGGCAAGGTCCTGAAGCAGCGCGGGGAAGGTTGTGACGTCCTCGTAGGTTTCGCGACCCGCGGGTGAGGCGGAGATGAGCACCGCCATGTCGAGCTCGAAGCCCGCGCCCCCAGGAAGGTCCCACCGGCGCGCGATGCTCGGATGGAGCTCTCCCAGCCAGCCCGCCTCGGCGCCGCCGATCTCGATCGCGGCGGCGCGGCCAGGATGAAGGAACGGCGGGCGCGCGGGGCGAACGGAAATCTGAACCCCGACCGCGCGCGCGAGGATCTCCAGCGCTCCCTTGAGCTCGTAGAAACCGGCGGGCTCGGGAGCGCTGCGCCACGAGGATGGCACCAGCGGCCCCACAACGAGAGCCCCGATCCGATGTATTTCCGTTGCCGGCGCCGCGAGACGGCCAGGGAAGACGCCCGCGCTCACCAGCCCGCTGTCCGGCGCCTCCTCGGGCAGGTGGACGCGTCCGGACTCAAAGAGCGCGATGCGCTCGATTCCCCTTGCGCCGTTGTGGCGGGCCGCGTCGAGGAGTCCCCCGAGCAGCGTGGTTCGCATCGCGGAGTGCTCGGCGGAAAGCGGGTTGGCAGTGCGAACGGCCTCTTCGTTGATGCCCAGGGCAGCCGGAAGCGTCGACGGCGCGAAATGCCAGGAGACGATCTCGTCGAAGCCGAGGCCGACCATCGAATCCTCCGCGCGGCGGCGCAGCGCCTGCTCACGGCTCAGCCCTCCCCGGTGCCCGCCGGCCGCCGGCAACGTGCGCGGCAGCCGGTCGAGACCGTGCAGGCGCCCAACCTCCTCGATGAGGTCGGCCTCGCGGGAGACGTCGTAATGGCGATGCGCCGGAACGGTCACCTCGAAAACCCCCTCGCCGGCGGCGCCAACTCCGAACTCGAGGCTCTCGAGATGCGAACGGGCCTCCCCAAGCTCCACATGCGTCCCGAGGAGCGAGTCCAGTCGCGCGCCGTGCAGCGAGATGACGTGCGGTGACGGCAGCTCGGCGAGCGCGTCGATCGTCCCGGCGAGCATCCGTCCCCCGCAGAGCTCCGTGTAGAGGACGGCCGCCACGCGCTGGGCACGCATCGCGAGCTCCGGGTGGAGCTGCTTCTCGAAGCGGGCCGACGCATCGCTGCGCAGTCCCAGCATCGACGAAGTCCGCAGGATGTTGACGCCGTTCCAGGTCGCGACCTCGAGCAAAATCCGCGACGTCGAATCGCCGACCTCGGAGACCTGGCCGCCCATGATCCCGGCGATGCCCGTGGGGCCGTTGCGGTCGCACACGAGCACCGACTCCGAGTCGAACGAGCGCTCCACTCCGTCGAGCGTCGTCATCCGCTCTCCCTCTCGTGCCGTGCGCACGATCACCTCGCCGCCCGGGACGCGGTCGAGATCGAAGGCGTGCAGTGGCTGCGCCGTCATCAGCATCACGTAGTTGGTGATGTCGACGGCGTTGGAGATCGACCGCTGGCCGGCGCCGCGGAGCCGCGCCCGCAGCCACAGCGGTGACGGCCCCACCGCGACGCCGTCGAATGCGCGGGCCGTGAACCGCGGGCAGAGCTCCGGAACCTCCACGCGCACAGACGCAACCTCGTCGACGGCCTGCCCGGATGTAGGCGCGGCGTCGGTGTCCCACGGGGGTTTGGCCAGGGGCGCGCCGGTGATCGCATGGACCTCGCGAGCCACGCCGTAGACCCCCAGACAGTCGGAGCGATTTGGATTCAGGTCGAGTTCCAGGACCTCGTCGGCGACCGCGAAGAGCTCATCCAGGGGGGTCCCCGGCGTGGCCTCGTCGCCCAGGACCATGATCCCGTCGTGGTCATCGCCGAGCTCCAGCTCGCGCTCGGAGAGGATCATGCCGTTCGACTCGACCCCCCGGAGCTTCGCGGTCCCGAGCTTCTCGCCACCCGGCATCGTCGCTCCGGGAAGCGCAACGGCCACGGTCTGGCCGGCGTCGACGTTGGGCGCACCGCAGACGATCGTGCGCTTCCCGTCTCCAGAGTCCACCTCACAGACCTTCAGCCGGTCGGCGTTGGGGTGCTTTTCGGCAGCGAGAACCCGGCCGACGACGAACCCGTCGGCCGAGGGCGCTCCGACCTTCGTCACCCGCTCGACCTCCACCGCCTTGGCGGCAAGAAGCGAAGCGACCTCCTCGGCCGAAAGCCCCGGATCGCAGTACTCGCGCAGCCAGGAGAAGGGGACCTTCATCGAAACTGCTCCAAAAAGCGCACGTCGTTCTCGAAGAAGAGGCGCAGATCGGGGACGCCGTGTTTCAGCATCGCGATCCGTTCGATCCCCATGCCGAAGGCGAAGCCCTGCGTGGTTTCGGGGTCATACGCGTCGGAGCCGACAAACCCGAACACGTTGGGATCCACCATCCCGGCGCCGAGGATCTCGATCCAGCCCGTGCCCTTGCAAAGAGGGTCGCGCTCGCCGCCGGGCAGCTCGCCGGTGCCGTCGCAGCGAAAGCAGGAGACGTCCACCTGCACGCTCGGCTCGGTGAACGGGAAGTAGTCCGGCTTCAGCCGCGTCTTGCGCTCGGGCCCGAAGAGCGCCCGCGCCGCTTCGTTGAGCGTGCCCGCCAGGTCGGCCAGCGAGATTCCCTCGGCGACCGCCAGGCCCTCGACCTGGTGGAACATCGGCAGGTGGGTTGCGTCGATCGTGTCGCGGCGGTAGACGGTGCCGGGAACGACGATGAAGAGCGGCGGGCGGTGCGTCTCCATCGCTCGCACCTGCATCGGCGACGTGTGGGTGCGCCAGAGGACGTCCTGCGGCCCCGGCGGCAGGCCGTCGTGGTTGCGAACGCTTGGGGCGAGGCTGGTCGGATCCACGTAGAAGCTGTCCTGGGCGAGTCGCGCCGGGTGCCCGGGCGGGTGGTTGAGGGCGGTGAAGTTGTAGTAGTCGTGCTCGACCTCGGGGCCTTCCATGACCTGGTAGCCCAGGCTGATGAACACGTCTTCGATCTCGCGCCGGGTGCGGGTGAGCAGGTGCAGGTTCCCCGGAGCCGTTGGCGGCGTTCCCGGAAGGGTCACGTCGATCCGGTCCACCTCCAGACGAGTCGCAAGCTCAGCGAGCTCGAGCTCCTGCTTGCGCTCCGCGAGCGCCGTCTCGAGCGCTTGGCGAACTGCATTGGCGCCCGCTCCCACGGGGCCGCGCTCGGAGGGATCGAGCTCCCCCACCCCGCGCAGGATCGCCGTCAGCCCCGACTTGCGGCCCAAATACTTGACGCGTGCATCCTCGAGCGCCGCGACATCCGCCGCCGCCGCGATCGCTGCCTCGGCCTCGTTGCGAATTGCCTGGATCCGCTCACGCATGGCGAGCCATCCTATGGCCGAGGTCGTAGAGCGCCACGGTCGCCGCCATGGCGGCATTCAGGGAGTTCGGGCCGTCCGCGCCGAGGGGAATCCGCGCGCGGCGGGTGGCCCCCTCCAGGATCTCTGCCGGTAGTCCCTCACGCTCGCCCCCAACACAGATGGTGAGCGGGCACCCTGGGTCGATGGCGCCGACCTCGGCCTTGGCCGTCATGTCGAGCGCAACGGTGGGGCCGTCCAAAGCCGCGAACTCGGCGCGCGCCGGGGGTCGCACGAAAATCGATCCCATACTGGCGCGCACCGCCTTGGGCGAATAGGGGTCGGCGCAGCCGGGCCCGAGGATCACGTTGCCGTCCGCCAGGGCGTGAGCCGAGCGGATCACCGTTCCGACGTTGCCCGGGTCGCCCACGTCGTGCAGGTAGATCCGCAGCGTTCCATGCGGCTGCGCCCAGCGCTGGCGAAAGACCCCCATCACCCTAGTCCCCGATCCAAGCGAGCTCACCGCATCGAGCAGCTCCTGCTCGACGTCCTCGCCGCCGGCCAACACGAACTCCGCCTGTACGCCCGCGGCCTCGGCCGCGGCGACGAGGTCCTCGCCCTCGGCAGCGAACAGCCCCGTGCGCGCCCGCTCCCGCCGCGTCTGGAGCTTGCGGATCGACTTGAGCTTGGCGTTGTCGGAAGAAGTGATCATGGGAACGAAAAAGGGCGCCTCGCTGGGCGCCCGGGGGAGTTGGTCTTGCGGTCCGATGTCAGGCAGCCGCAGGCCTCCGGGCGGGCTCGGTAAAGCGTCGGCGAAAGCGGCGGATAGTCGACATCTCGTTGAAGTTAACCATGAGAGCTCAGGCCGGGGTCGCGGCCTTCGCCTGTTCGCAAATTCCCTTGAACGTCTCAGGGTCGCGGACGGCGATGTCGGCCAGCATCTTGCGGTTGACCTCGATGCCTGCCTCGCCGAGGCCGTGGATCAACTCGGAGTAGGTCGTTCCGTTCAGGCGCGCGGCGGCGTTGATGCGCGTGATCCAAAGGCGCCTGAAGTCGCGCTTTCGCGCCCGGCGATCGCGGTACGCGTACTGGCCCGAGCGCATCAGCTGCTCGTTCGCGAAGCGATAGCTCGAGTGCTTGCGACCCCAATAGCCCTTCGCCTGGTTCAGGACCTTCTTGCGCCGGCGCTTGCGAGCGACGGCGTTGGTCGCGCGGCTCACGATCCGCCCTTGCCGCCGGCCAAGAGGCCACGCACCCGCTTCTGCTCCGCCTTCGCGACGTCGGTCGGGCGCCCCATCCGCCGCTTTCGCTTCGGCGATTTGTGCTCGAGCATGTGGCTCGAGTACGCGCGCTTGCCTCGGAGCTTGCCCGTGGCGGTCTTGCGAAAGCGCTTCTTGGCGCCCGAATGTGTCTTCATCTTGGGCATGACGGCCGACCATTGAAGCAGAGGGAACCCGCGCGGTCTATCTCGCCCCAGGGCGACCGTTGCGTGAGAGCCCCTCTCACCCTGGAGGGCGTCTTCGCCGCCCCGGGTGGCATGCTCGGGCCCGGCCTGAGCCGGCGCCCGGCACGTTTCAGCCTGCTGCGGCCTGCTCGCCGGCTTCAGGCTCGGCAGGAGGCTCCGTCGCCGCGGCATCGGCCACCGGCGCCGAGAGTTCGTCGCCGTTGCCGTTCGGCTGAGCGGGATGCTCCAGGGCAGCCCGGGTGGGAGCCAGCAGCATGTGCATGTTGCGCCCCTCCTGGAGCGGATGCTGCTCGATCACCGCGAGCTCGGAGATGTCTTCGAAGAGGCGCTCGAGGAGCATCCGGCCACGCTCGGGATGCGCCTGCTCGCGGCCGCGAAACATGATCGTGACCTTGACCTTGGCGCCCGATCGCAAAAAGCGCTCGACGTGGCCCTTCTTGGTCTCGTAGTCGTGCACCGCGATCTTCGGTCGGAGCTTGATCTCCCGGATCGTCACCTGCTGCTGGTGCTTGCGAGCCTGCTTTGCCTTTTGCTCCTGCTCATACTTGTACTTGGAGTAGTCGAGAAGCCGCGTGACCGGTGGGCGGGCGTCCGGCGCCACCTCGACGAGGTCGAGGTCCTTCTCGCGGGCCATCGCCATCGCCTCAGCCGTGTCGACGACACCGATCTGAGCGCCGTCGACGTCGACCAGCCTGACCTTGGGGACACGGATCCGCTCGTTGATGCGCGTCGAGTCGCGCTCCGGCGGCGTGCGGTCGAACCTGCGAGGAGGCGGCACTAGATACGCATCGCCAGAAGCTTCAAGCTAGGCGCGAAAGGGAGGGTTCGAGGGGCAAAAGGAGTAGGGGCACGGGCGCTCAGCGGCGGCGCGTGGTGGTGGTGCCCTTCATCAGGGGCCGAGTATAGACAGCCCCACCGGCCCTGGGAATGAGAGCGCTCGCTTTCAGCGCACGCTCTCGGCGAAGTCGGGCAGGCGTTGAGAGCTCTCCCCACCGCCGTGCTCACGCACCGACACGGTGCTCTCGGCTTGCTCCCGGTCGCCCACAACCAGCATGTAGGGCAGCTTGGCGAGTTCGGCGTCGCGGATCTTCTTGCCGACCGACTCCGAGCGTGAGTCGACCCTGCAGCGCACGCCCTGCCCGCGGAGCTCCGCCGCCACCCGCTCGGCGTAGTCGTTGTGGCGGTCGGCGACCGGTAGGATCGCCGCCTGAACCGGGGCGAGCCACGCCGGAAAACGGCCGCCGTAATGCTCGATGAGGATGCCGGCGAAGCGCTCGAGGGATCCGAGCAGGGCGCGGTGGATCATCACGGGACGATGCTCGGCGTTGTCTTCGCCCTGGAAGCCGAGTTCGAAGCGCTCCGGCATCTGGAAGTCGAGCTGGCAGGTGCCGCACTGCCACGAGCGCCCAAGCGCGTCGGTGACGTGAAAGTCGATCTTGGGGCCATAGAAGGTGCCATCCCCCGGGCTGACGTCGTAATCGCGGCCCTGCCGCTCCAGCGCCTCGCGCAGCGAGCTCTCGGCCCTCTCCCATTCCTCGTCAGTCCCGATCGACTTGTCGGGGCGGGTTGAAAGCTCCACCCGGACGTCGTCGAAGCCGAACTTGGCGTACAGCTCGTCGATGCCCTCGCAGATCGAGTCCACCTCGTTGGTGACCTGATCGAGGGTGCAATACACGTGGGCGTCGTCTTGGGTGAAGGCACGCACCCGCAAGAGGCCGTGGAGAACGCCGGGGCGCTCGTAGCGCGAGACGTCCCCGAACTCCGCAAGGCGAAGTGGCAGCTCGCGATAGGAGCGGCGTTCGGAGCCGAACACAAGGCACGCGCCCGGGCAGTTCATCGGCTTGAGCGCGTAGCGGCGGTCGGTTTCGTCGGCGTCGCGTTCGGAGGGGTCGACGAAGAACATGTTCTCGCGGTAGTTCTCCCAATGGCCCGAGCGGTGCCAGAGCTCCTCGTCGAGCACGCGCGGGGTCTTGATCTCCTCGTAGCCGCGCTTGCCGAGCTGGGCGCGAACCTCCGCCTCGATCAGCCGCAGCAAGACTGTGCCGTTCGGCAGCCAGAACGGCATGCCCGGCGACTCGGGACGCAGCATGAAGATCCCGAGCTCGGGGCCGAGGCGGCGATGGTCGCGCTCGCGCGCCTGTTCGATTCGCTCGAGGTGGGCGTCCAGGTCGCGCTTCTTGAAGAAGGCGGTGCCGTAGATGCGGGTCAGCATCGTGCGGCTCTCGTCTCCTCGCCAGTAGGCCCCGGCCAGCGACGTCAGCTTCAGCGCGCCGATCCGCCCGGTGGACGGGCCGTGGGGGCCGCGGCAGAGGTCCGTGAATGGCCCGTTTCGATACAGCGAGACGGTCTCGACGCCCTGGTCGCGCATCAGGTCGGAGATCAGCTCCACCTTGTACGGCTGCTCCTCGGTCCGGAAGCGCTCGAGCGCCTCGTCGGCCGTGATCTCCGAGCGCTCGAAGGCCTCGTCGGCCGCGACGTGTTCGCGCATCTTCGCCTCGATCTGCTCGAGGTCGGCCTCGCTCGGGCGGATGCCCTCCGGGAACTCGAAGTCGTAGTAGAAGCCCCCTTCGATCGGCGGGCCGATCGAGACCTTGGTGCCCGGCCACAGCTCGACGACCGCCTCTGCCAGGACGTGTGCCGCGTCATGGCGCAGCAGGTCGAGCGCATCCTCGGAGCGGTCGGTGACGATTTCGATCGCGGCGCCGTCGGATAGCGACGCGGTCAGGTCGCGGAGCTCGTCTTCGGCCTTGATGGCGAGAGCGGCCTTCGCGAGACCCGGGCCGATCGCCGCCGCGGCGTCGGCGCCGGTCGCGCCTTCCTCGAGCTCGAGAGGGGCGCCGTCGGGCAGGGTGACGGTGATCGCAGCCACGGCGGCCATGCTATCCAGGCCCCCCGCGGGCTACTGCGTGACTCGCGGGGCGTACCGGGGTCAGCCGCCGGAGCCGCGCCCGCGGGCCTTGTCAACGGCCCAGGATGCGTCGTTTGCCGAACCGTTCCAGTTACCGCCAGCCCTGACATCCCGCTCGGGCCGCGTTCCAAGCTGGTTTCGGGCTCGAATCGGTAAGTGACCTGCAGCGACGGCGGTCTCTCCCTCATAGACTTTGCTCAGAGTGGAGGGACGCCTGAGAATCGCCATGGCGGCGGTCGTCGCGATGGTCGCGCTGACCTCGGTTGTAACCGCGTCTAACGCGGGGGCCGCCGGGCTGCCCCAGGGCTATGTGCCATGGCCGAACCTCTTGCCCGGACGCACGGTCGGGCCCTCCGGCCCGCCCCACTCCATCCGCGGCTGCAAGGACCTGAAGCTCGACTGCGTCGATCGCCTGATCACGCGTCTGCGGAGAGAGTGGCGCGCCGACAATGCGAGCTGCGATCACCGGGCGATCTTTTCGATCGGCTACCTGCGGATCACCCAGGAGATCCGCAGGCGGCTCGCCCACCGCGAGACCTTCCACTATCCGGCCTGGTTCATCTCGGTCGTCCAGGGATTCTCCGACGAGTACTTCGCAACCCAGCGGCGCTTCGACGCGGGGAAGGCCGTGCCCGGTGCCTGGCGGATCTACTACGAGTCCACCGCGAACGGCGACTACAACGCGGGCCAGGATCTTCTGCTCGCGTCAAACGCGCACACCAACCACGACCTTCCCTACGCGTACGCGGCCTCGGGCCTGCTGACGCCCAAGGGAAGATCGCGAAAGCACGACCACGACCAGGTCAACGACGTCAACGCCACGGTCTTCAGCGGCCTCGCCCACTTCTACGCCGACCACTACGACCCGATGTTCAGCCTCATCAACACCACCGAGCCATTTGACGGCCTGGCAACGCTTCAGATGGTCCAGGCATGGCGGGAGAACGCCTGGCGCGAGGCCGAGCGACTCGTGAGCGCGAAGACGCCCGCCGAGCTGCACCAGGTCGAAAGCCAGATCGAGACCACCTCGACGGCCTGGGCCAAGCTGATCACCTCAGGTGCGATGCCGGGCTACCGGTCAACGCGCGACGCGTACTGCCAGGTCCACCACGCAACAGGCTGAACGGGAGACGATGGGCGTTACTGGGCTCGAACCAGTGACCTCAGCCTTGTCGAGGCTGCGCTCTCCCAACTGAGCTAAACGCCCTAGGTCGCGAGATTTTAGCCCGGCGGGCTCGAGGCGCCGAGGCCACGCGTCGGCGCTCGGGAGCCCTTTCTGAGGTTCCCGCAAATTGCGGCTTGCAGAAATGGCACGCAAGTGAAACCTTTGGAACTGAAAAGTGTTAAGTTGGTACGAGCGTTCGCCGATAGGTGACGTGAAGACTTGAAGGACCGACGAGCCAGCGCTGGGACGGTTGGCGGTACGTCCTTTGCGGAACCAAGGGCCTCCTCACGGGGGCCCTTTTCCGTTCTAGGAATCGCTTTCGGGCTCGAGGTCCAGCACGAGTCCCTCGACCGCCGCGATGCGCGCGCGGGAGCCGGCCGGCAGGGGCGAGTCGCTGCGCGCGTTCCAGATCTCGCCGCGCACCCGCGCCCGGCCGTCGTCGATCACCGTGGCGGTCATGCCCACCAGCGCCTCAACGCCCGTCTTGACGCCGTAACGCGAGAGCCAGCGCTTCCAGGCGACGATCTCCCCCACCTCGATCAGAGCCGCCGTGCCCACTGCGATCAGGCCGAGCGGCGAGGGCAGAACCACGACGGCGAGGACGATGGTCAGCGCCAGGATCACACGACGAGGATAGTCCGAGCTCAGCGCGGCGCCGCTCGAGCAGGCGACGCTCGGCATCGCCGGGCATGAGCTCCACGACCGCACGGCCGAGCCGAAGGACACAGATGCGTTTCGGCCATGAGTGGCCCCCTTTGCCGGTTGGGCCCAACAGTTTACCTTGGATTCATGAATCAACTTTCAAATGTATGGGCGGTCGGCGTCTTTCACGGACTTTTCATTGTTCCTGATCAAGATCGTCTGTCATGAGGTCCGCTGACCGAATCAATCAACAAGGAAGGGCCGTGATCCCGATGAGGGCATTTCGCCGAATCAACAAGTTCCATATGGGCGCGAGCGTGGTCGCTATCGCCGCTTTGGTGCCGCTCACAGGATGCGGCTCAAGCGGGACCTCGCTCACGACCTCAACATCAGCGCCTACGCAGCCAACGTCGACCAACGCCGGCACCTCCACCACGGTGCCGACGGCGACGACGTCGCCGGTGACGACCGGAGGGAACTACAACCCGAAGATCGTTCCGAGCCAGTTCAGCACCAACGTCGCCAACCCCTATTTTCCGCTGAAGCCGGGAACCACCCACATCTACAAGGGGACCCGGGACGGCGTTCCAACCGAAACCCGGTACACGGTCACGAACCAGACCAAGACGGTCATGGGGGTCAAGACCCTCGTGATCAAGGACGTGGTAACCCAGAACCACTCGCTTGTCGAGAAGACGAGCGACTGGTACGCCCAGGACAGCAAGGGCAACGTCTGGTACTTCGGTGAGAACACCGCCGAGTACGCGAACGGCGTCGTCACGAACACCGACGGCACCTGGGAAGCCGGTGTCGACCATGCCCTGCCGGGCATTGTCATGGAAGCCCACCCGAAGGTCGGCGACCACTACCGGCAGGAATACCGACCGGGGATTGCCGAGGACACGGCAACGGTCCTCAAGACCAACGCCTCGATCAAGGTTCCCGCGGGTACCTACAACCACGTGATCATGGCGCGCGACATCAACCCACTCGACCCCACCAAGCACGAGGTCAAGTGGTTCGCGCCTGGCGTTGGGTTCGTGCACGCCGACCTCCACCAGGGCGGCCACCACGAGATCAGCAGCCTCGTCAAGTAGAGAACGGGCGGCATGACTCAGATGACGAAGATCAATTCTGAGATCGCCGGGACTGGCGGGGGGAACTCCCCCCGCCAGTCCTCACCCGGTCCCGCGATCGAGGCTCGCGGCCTCTACCAGATCTACCGCGAGACGGAGATCGAGACCGTGGCGCTTCGCGGCGCCGAGCTCATCCTGGAGCCCGCCTCCTGGACGACCCTGATGGGGCCGTCGGGCAGCGGCAAGAGCACGCTGATCCACGTCCTCGCCGGCCTGCTCGAGCCCAGCGGCGGCTCGGTGATGATCAACGGCCGCGATTTGACACGGCTGTCGCCGCCCGACAGGGCGCGCGAGCGCCGGCGCAGCATCGGCCTGGTGATGCAGCGCGACAATCTTCACCCGTTGCTCGACGTTGTCGGCAACGTCTCGCTCCCGCTTCGCCTCGACGGTCGTCCGGCCAAGGAGGTCCGCGAGCGCGTCGCCGGGCTCCTCCAGCAGGTCGGCCTCTCCGAACGGCGCCACCACCGCGCGGGCCAGCTCTCGGGTGGTGAGAACCAGCGAGCGGCGATCGCCCTCGCTGTGGCTCCCCGGCCCCGGCTGCTGCTCACCGACGAGCCGACGGGCGAGCTCGACGAGGCAACCGCGGAGGGCGTGCTCGACCTGCTCGCTGAACTCCGGGCCGAGGGCACCGCGGTGCTCACCGTGACCCACAACCCGCAGGTGGCCAAACGGGCCGACCGGCGCCTGATCATGCGAGACGGAGAGGTTTTCGATGCCGACTGAGACACCCACACCAGTGGGCGACGCGCCGGCGGCCGAGGCCATCAGCGTCACCCACACCTATGTGGGCTACGGCCTGAAGGTCAAGGCCCTCGACGGAGCCTCGCTGAGCATCGCCCGCGGCGAGGTCGTCGCAGTCGTGGGGCCAAGCGGCTCGGGCAAGAGCACGCTGCTGTTTCTGCTCGGCGGCCTCGATCAGCCGGAGGAAGGCACCGTCAGGGTCGCCGGCACCGCTTGGGGCAGCCTGAACGGTGACGAGCGGGCTCGCTTCCGGCGTGTGAACTGCGGCTTCGTGGTCCAGGGAACGGCGTTGCTCCCGCAGGCTACTGCGGCGGAGAACGTCGAGGTTCCACTGCTTCTCGACAGCGTCGACCCGGCCGAGCGGGCACGCCGGGTGGTCGAAGCCCTCGACCGCGTCGGGCTTGCCGGCGAGGGAGCCAAGCTTCCGGACCAGCTCTCGGGAGGCCAGCAGCAGCGCGTGGCGATTGCTCGCGCGCTCGTCAGCCGCCCAACGCTCGTCCTGGCCGACGAGCCGACGGGCAACCTCGACTCGGCGACGGGCCAGGCCGTGACCCGGTTGCTCGTCGAGGCCGCCGCCGAGGGGGGCGCGGCCATCGTCATCGTCACCCACGACCCGAAGGTCGCTGCGCACGCGGATCGCATCGTCGAGATGCATTCGGGGCACCTGAACTCCGCCGCCAATATCGGGGCCACGACCAGCTCGCCGAGCACTGGAGCTGCGCGATGACTCGATGGCTCGCCATGCAGAGCCTGCGACGCGCTCCGCGCCGGCTGATTCTGGGCGCGCTTGGCGTCGCCTTCCCGGTGGCGATGCTCGCTGCCACCCTGCTTTTCCTCAGCCAGGCCGTCAGCTCGATGACCCAGATCGCGCTCGCGCCGGTGCAGGTCGAGCAACGCGCGCTCGCCACGTCGCTCAACGTCAACATGACGGACGTCAGCAAGCAGCTCGCGACGCTGCCGGGGGTAAGCCACGTCGACCGGTTCGCGTCCGCCAGCGTCTTCGTTCACACACCGGCCGATCCTGGGGGAGCGAGTGCGAGGCTGTTCGCCGTCGATCCGCAGTATCTGCAGGATCACCCCTGGGTGCAGGCTGTCAGCGGCTCGCTGAGCAACGGGGCCCTCCTCGGGCAGACCCTGCGCGACTACTCGCCCGCCTTCGGCAACGCAAAGCAGGTGACCATCACCCTGCCCGGCGGCGGCGGATCGCTGAAGCTGCCCGCCGCCGGGACCGTCGACCTGCGCCAGGCGCTCCCGACGTGGTTCGCGATTCCCGCCGGAGACGTCCAGGGCGACGTCGCCCTGGTGCCGAGGGCGATCGTGATTCCGTACAGCACCTTCGAGAAGAGACTCTTGCCGGCGATAGTCAAGAAGCTCGGGCCGACGACGCCGGTGCTAAACCCTGGTCTGAGCGACCTGCCGCCCGTAAGCCTCGAAGCGCACATAAGCGTCGACCACAACGCGTACCCCTCGGACCCCGCCGCCGCCGCGGTCTGGTCTGGCGCCTTGCGGCACCTGCTCGAGCGCGCCCCGGCTCCCGGGTCGATCGTCGTGGCCGACAACGCGGCCGAGCCGCTGACGGAGGCGTCCGCCGATGCGACGAACGCAAAGATCCTCTTTCTTCTCCTCGGGATCCCGGGAGCGCTGGTCGCCGCGGCCCTGGGCCTTGCGGCTCAGTCCGCCCTGGCCGAGGCCCAGCGCCGTGAGGACAGCCTGCTTCGCCTGCGCGGAGCCACGGAGGCCCAGCTGGCGAGGCTTGCGGGCCTGCAGGCGGTGTTCGCCGGTGTCCTCGGCTCGATCATCGGCCTCGCGGCGGCGTTCGTCGCGGTCAGTGTGGTCGAGGGTCACGTCGCGTGGCAGAACGTCTCGAGCGGTGGAATCCTGTTCGCGGTACTGACGGCGGTCGGTGCCGGCGCGATCACCACCGCCGTGCGGCTGTTCCGCCTGATGCGCTCCAGCAGGGGAGCCGACGTAATCGCCGAACGGCGCGTCCTCGAGCGAGGGTGGAGGCCGCTGTGGCTTCGCGCCTACCTCGACATCGCCGCGATCGGGGTCGGCATCACGATCCTGGTGATCAACATCCTTGCCGGCGGGCTCAAGCTGACGCCAATCGAGGCCGCTCAGGGCACCACCCTCGCGCTCTCCTTCTACGTCCTGTTGGCGCCGATCGCTCTTTGGATCGGCCTGACGCTGTTCGTGATCCGAATCATGCTTGCCGCCTCCCGGCGCTGGACCCGGCCCGAGCGGGCTCGGCCACTCTCCTCTTGGCGAGAGGCCGCGCTGCGCTGGCTCGGCCGGCGCCCGGCCCGGACCGGCGTCGCGGTGACGCTCGGCATCCTCGCCGTGTCGTTCGGAACCCAGGTCGTTTCCTTTGTAGCCACATACGCCAGCGCCAAGCAGGCCGACGCCAACGCAGCTTTCGGATCCGACCTGCGGCTTACGCCCGGTGACCCGCTCTACACGCTGCCGAAATCCCTAGGCCCAGACGTGGCCTCGGTGACGCCCATCCGCCATGTTCCGGCCCGCTCTGGAACCGACCGCAAGACGATCGTGGCGATCGATCTGGCCACCTACCCGAACACGGCCACGACCCAGCCGCAGATGATCGCGGGCCAGGGCATCCAGGGGCTGCTCAGTGACCCCTCCGGCGTGATCATCGCCCAGGAGATCGCTACGGACTTCGGCGTCGGCGTGGGCGACAACCTCCCCTTGACCATCTTCCCTGACGACCAGGACCTGAGCCGGAACGTCAACTTCCACGTGGTTGGGATCTTCCGATCCTTCCCGCCCTCGAACCCATATTCGGAGATGGTGGTGTCGACGGCCGGGCTGCCGCCCTACTCGGCGCCGCGGCCAGACTTCTACATGGCACGCGACGCCTCCGGGCATACCCCAGACGCTGTGGCCGCCGCTCTCGCAGCCAATCCGTCGCTGCACAAGAAGTTCGCGGCGCAGACCGTGGCGGGCATGACGCTGGCGGCGCCGCGGAGCCTCGCCTCGCTGAACCTCGACGGCCTGAAGCAGATCGAGGCGGTGGGCGCCGGCCTGATCGCGGCCATCGGGGTCGCGGTACTGGGCGCATTCCTGGTCTTCGAGCGGCGGCGCGAATTCGCGATCCTCGAAGCCGTGGGCGCCGAGAGATCGCAGGTGATCATGGGACCGGCTCAAGAGGGGATCGTCACCGTGATCGGGAGTCTGGTGATCGGGCTGCCGCTGGGGCTCCTTCTCAGCCTGCTCTCCGTACGGGTGCTCGGGCTGTTCTTCACCCTGCCGCCGCCCATCCTGACGGTCCCTGGAGGGTCGCTCCTGGCATTCACGGTTCTGATGGTCGTCACCTGCGGGATTGCCCTGGCGGGTGCGCTGGTCGGAGTAACCCGGATACGCGCGGCCACAACGCTTCGCGAGCCATAGGTCTCCCGGCGGCGTCGAGCCCGCTCAGCCCTGGACGACGATGGTGCTTTTCGTGAAGGAATGGAACTGGTAGTAGTAGGTGAAGGTCCCGGGCTTCGTGAGCGTCACCGACGCAGTTCCGGCGTGATCCTTGTGGATCCGGTGTCGAAGCGTCCGGACGAGGCCGTCGCGGTGTGCCGCGTGGTGTCCTGGTTAGTCCAGACGACCTTCGTTCCGGCCGCGACGGACAGGGACTGGGACCCGTACTCGTAGTTCGCGATCGTGACGGTGCCTGAGCCTGCGACGAACCCGCTCATGCTCGACGAGGAACTCGAGCCGCCGCCGCATCCGGCGGCAAAGAGGCTTGCAGCCGCGAGGGACCGTGGGGATGACGAGCTTCCCTTGGCGCGACTTCATGACCCTCGCGCTCGCCTTCGAGGTCCATAAGGACGGTGTCTGGCGGTGCGTTCACGACGTGTCCGGGCAGGACACATAGACTCCCCCAGCCCGTGACGGCTCGAGTGCTTCTCGTCGAGGATGATGAGGCCCTGGCGCAGGCGTTGGCGTTAGAGCTTCGCCATCACGGCTACGAGGTTCGCGCCGAAGCCGACGGGCCGGCGGCTATTTTGGCAAGCAAGGAGTGGGCACCTGAGCTGGTGCTTCTCGATCTCGGGCTGCCTTCGCTCGACGGGGTGGACGTGTGCAGGCGCCTGCGGGGGGACTCGACGGTCCCGATCATCATCATCACCGCGCGCGAGACGATCGACGACCGGGTTCGCGCGCTCGACGCCGGCGCGGACGACTACGTCGCAAAACCCTTCTCGCTTGAGGAGTTGAGAGCCCGGATTCGCGCGGCCCTTCGCCGCTCTCAGCCGGGAGACGAGGAACGTCTGTTGCAGATTGGCCAGCTCCAACTCGACGCCGACACTCGGACCGCGAGCTGGTCCGCCGTGCCGATCGAGTTAACCCAACGAGAGTTCGATCTCTTGGAGTTCCTTATGCGGAATCCGCACATTGTGCTGAGCCGTTCCACCCTTCTCTCCGAGGTCTGGGGCTACGAGTTCATGGGGGGGTCGAATACGGTCGACGTTTACGTCGGCTATCTGCGAAAAAAGCTTGGTCGCGCGGGCGCGCCCGCGCTGATCGAGACTGTCCGCGGAGTGGGGTACGCGCTACGACCGCACTGAGCACCCGTCTCGGCTTACGGGCCCGGTTCGCGTTGCTCGCGGCGCTGCTGGCCTTGCTCGTCGCCAGTTTGGTGGGCCTGGTCGGCTACTTGGCGCTGCGCCAGTCGCTGTTCAGTCAGGCTCAGCGCCAGGCCCATGACCAAGCCGCACAGCTGCGTTCTCTGGTCGACACCGGGAGCCAGGCTGTGCAAGGCGTCGAGACCGGCCAGCAGGGCAACCGGGTGAGTATCGGCGACCTGTCGCTGACCCATGACTTCGCCCGCGCCGGACTCATGATCTCGATCTACCGCTCCGACGGCCGATTGATTCAGGCCACGGCGGGAGCCCGCGGGTTCGCGCTGCCTGCGTCCGTACTCTCGGCATGCCTGCAGACGGGGCAGGCCAGCGAGCGCCTCAGCGAGCCCCAGGTAGAGCTGAGCTGCACGCGGGTCGGACCGAGACCCTCGCCTTTGGGGCTGATCGCGGTAGGGGCTCCACTTGGTGACGCGCTGGACTCGCTGAATCGGCTTGCGGCGGCTCTGCTGATTGCAATCGGCGCAGGGGGGATACTCACCGTAGTGCTCGCCTTCGCGGCGGCCCAGCGCGCCCTGAGGCCGGCACGGGAGATCGCGGCGACTGCGATCGCGATCAGGTCGGGGGATCTGTCACGTCGAATCCACTACGACGGTCCGCGAGACGAGCTGGGCAGGCTCGCCGACGTGCTGGATGCCGGCTTCGCCGAACTCGAGAGCGCGGTTGCACGACAGCGCCAGTTCGTGGCCGATGCATCACACCAGCTGAAGACTCCGATCGCTGCTATTCGTGCGAATGTCGAGCTCTTGCGCGATTGGGCGGCCGTGAACCCGAGCGCCCGCGGCGTCGCGCTGAGCTCGCTGGATGCCGCCTCGCGCGCCGCCGCTCGCGTCGTTGGCGATCTTCTTTATCTCGCGGGTCTGGAGCGGAAGCCGGCCGCGGCGAGCTCGCGGGTTCGACTCGACGAGGTCGTGCTCGGCGCCGTGCGAGAAGCCCAGCCTCTTCGGCCAGAGATCGCGATTCGCGTCGAGCGACTTGACGAGATGGAGGTTCGCGGCGATGAGCTACGCCTTCAACAACTGATCGTCAACCTGCTGGACAATGCGCTCAGAGTCAGCCCGACGGACGGCGAAGTCGGGGTCGCCCTAGAAGCATCGCCCGGCACGGCTCGGGTGACCGTCCGCGATCGAGGCCCGGGAATCCCCCCCGACCAGCTCGAGCTGATCTTCGAACGCTTCCACCGCGCAGACCAAACGAGTAGCGCAGCGCGAGCAGGTGCCGGTCTCGGACTCGCAATCGCCCGCAGCATTGCCAATGAGCACAACGGCGAGCTCAGCGCGGAGAACCAAGCGGGCGGCGGTGCGCTGTTCGTGCTGGAGCTACCGCTCACGCGAGTTCTCATCGAATCTTCATTCCCGTCTTAAACGAATTTCACCTCCCGGCCCTACCGTCGTCGGTGCCGTGTGTCAAGCGGCTAAACGAGAGGAGCAAAACATGACAGCATCCACAGGCACCAAGAAGGCCCTGGCTGGCGTAGCTGCCCTGGCGGCTCTCGCCCTCGGTGGGGCGGCCTTGGCCCAGGCCGGCGGGTCCGGTACCCAGGCTGCCCCGGCGGCTGAGAACTCGACCACCGACACGGACAATGTTCAGTCCGGGGATCAGACCGGTCCGGACAACCAGGCCGGGGCGTCCGACAGCGAGTCGGGCTCCGAGGTTTCGGGTAACGACGGGCCCGGCGGTCACGCCGATAAGCCTGGCAACTCGAATGCGGATCACCAGTTCCAGGGCAACGAGTAGCCCGCGCGGCCAACGACGATGAGGCGGCCCCGCTGCGGCAGGGCCGCCTCACGTTGGGTCGGTGGCGGCCATAAGGGGTGCCAGGCAGAGACCGTGGTCAGTGACCTCGACGAGCACCTTTTAGGGTCGATAGGGACGCTGACTCAACCCAATGCTTGCTTGCTTAGTCAGGGGGCTGGCACTCGGGGCCGTGTCAGAAGCTCTCAGCCCATAGCGCCGAGTACAAGAGCTACAACTACTTCCGCCAGGCGTCATCTGCGAGTGGATCGACACCTGGACCGTCCACCACAGCTAATAACAGATCAGTGGCTCCGAGCCGCTGCCACTCGCCCCCTCCCTGCGCGCCAGTGCTGCCCATTTAGAGCGGTTTTCTGCGGCCTCCTGCGGTTCGGCCGCAACGGCCGCAAACCCACTAGCCATGGGGGGTTCGGCTGGTTCGTGCCAGAGGCGCCTACCAGAATCGAACTGGTGTAAACGGCTTTGCAGGCCGCTGCGTAGCCACTCCGCCAAGGCGCCGGGTGGTATTCGATTGTCGCTTACCTAAGCCGGATCCGGCGGTAGCCCAGCGAGCCGCTCCGGCTCCCGATCGGCCTCGCTTCGGGCGATTCTGCCTTTTTCTGCCTTTTCGACGCTCGGCAGGCCGGCCCACGCAAGCGCCCGCTCGTACTGGCGAGGTAAGCCCCCGAGAGCTTAGCCCGGCGCTTGACGGCCGCGGACCGCCTTAGCAAGCACACCGCACCCGTGTGTGGCCTCCTAGACGCATGCGGCTGCCCGTAGATCGTGCGCTCTCGCTGGGGCATTGAACGCCCGCAACCTGAACCGGACGCGCCAGAAGGCATGGCATTGGTAGTGGCCGGTCGCACGAAGCGCTGCCACCCCGTCCTCGTTCAGTCTCCCGCGAAGGGTCCTGATGAGCTTGCGTCGGGACGGCTCGTTCGGGCGCACGATCCAGTGGCCACCTCCGAGCTTGCGAGCGGTTGCCCGATGACCTCCGGCGGCGAGCGTCATCCGCTTCGGCTGATCGCCGTCGGTCACGGTCTTGACCGTGATCCAGTGACGGGCACCCGACTCACGCAGGGTCGCGTGCAGGAACGGATGTGACGCCCACGCGGGCGGCGCGACCACTACGGACGCGAGGACTACTGCGACAGGCAATAGGGCGCGGGCAAAATGGCGACCCAACACTGGCCAATACCTCCACCCCAGACTACGATCGCGCACCAAACCCGTCACGTCCTTCCCGACAAGTCGCTCCATTGAAGGCTACCTCCGCGAGCCGACACCTCGCCGCGGTCGATCGCAAAAAGGCAGAAAGCCCGATCTTCTGCCTAAACGGCAAGCAATAGTCCGCAAATTGCGGCAATTCTTAGGCCGCCAGAAAGCGTCGAAAAGATCCCGCAAACGGCTTGTTCAAGCCAAGAACGGCGACTTTCAGGCGGTGCTTTGCAGGCCGCTGCGTAGCCACTTCGCCAAGGCGCCGGAGGATGGGCAAGCCCAGCGAGGCCGGATACCGCGGGTCCCAGGCGCCGACCGGCGTTACTCCCCCCAGAAGTCCTCTTTGAGGACCTCGCCGTCCTTCTCGTGGTGAGTGCCGAAGGCGAGGTACTCGAGGCCTTCGTCGTCCGCTTCGAGCGCTCGCACGACGCCGGGCGCGATGCGGATCGCGTCCAGCTCCTTGACCTCTTGCACCTCGTCGTCGAGCTTGATGCGCCCGGTGCCGCTGACGATCACGTAGATCTCCTCGGCGTTGTCGTGGCGGTGGGCGAATGCCTGGCGCTGGCCGGGCTTGACCCGCATGAGCGCCAGGCCGGTGTCGTCGGCGTCGAGCGTCTTGCCTGCGAATCGCGCCTCCTGGACCTCGTCGAAGCCGAAGTCTGGGGCCATGTCCTTGACGTCCCGGAGGTTCTTGATCGTGTAGCTCATGCCCTGAACCTACCGGCCGGAGGACGTCGAAGCACGCCCGGCCGGCCGGGCCCGTGGAACTGCGACGGGCGATCGCCTCTCGGGATATCCTCGCCGGCGTAGGGATGAACTCACGGCGGAGGATCTCGGTCGCGTGCGGCGCGGTGGCGCTCTTGCTGTCGCTGCCGGCTGCCGCAAGCGGTGCTCCCGCCCCGCCGCCGTTGAGCGTTCCGAGCTTCAGCGGCTTTCGCTCGGTGCTTGCGCAGGGTGAGGGCCAGACGATCAACGTCGCCGATCTCGCCGCCTACGAGGCGACGGGCAACCCCCCGGCGTCGTTCGTCAACCAGCAGCCACTCTACGTGGGCGTGATGCCGGCGGCTCGGACGCTCGGCCCGGCGGACCTCGGCAGGTACTACAAGAACACGGACTTCGGCTCGATGCCGGGCGGCACAGCGAGCCTGGAGGAGCCGCGTCCCGGCGTTCACATCTACCGCGACGCCGCGTACGAAATGGCCCACATCTACGGCGACACCCGCTACGACGTGATGTTCGGCGCGGGCTACGCGACCGCGGAGGAGCGGCTGTTCCTGATGGACGCCCTGCGTCGCACCGCAGAGGGCACGCTCGCCGGCCTCACCGGCGCGAGCGCGGCGGCGGGCGACGGGCAGCAGCTCACCGACCAGGACTTCTCCCCCACCGAGCTCACCAAGCAGTTCAATGCACTGCCGAAGAAATTCGGCGCCGCGGGAGCCAGGGCGCACGCCGACATCCTCGCCTACATCGACGGAATCAACGCGCGCATCTCCGAGGACAAGGCCGACCCGCTGAAGATGCCGGCCGAGTACGCCGCTCTCGGGGCCACTCCGAGGCCGTGGAGCGTCGCCGACACGGCCGCGATGGCGGTGTTGCTGGTGACACAGTTCACGGTCTCCAACGGCGGCGAGCAGGTGAACGCGATGCTCCAACAGGGGTTCAAGAAGCAGTTCGGCAAGAGCTGGCGCACCCCCTACCACGACTTCCGCGAGGCTCAGGACCCCGAGGCGTTCGTCGTCGCGAAGCACCCGTTCCACTCCGACGCCCCCGGGCCGGTTCGTCCGGGCCTGAATGTGCGTCCGAAGCTCGGCTCCATCACGCCGAGAAACGCCGTGGTCAGCGGGCCCTCGAAGGCCCAGGCGAGCACGGCGAGCGCCCAGGCTCCCGCCTGGGTGCAGGGCATCGACCACTTGCGCAAGGCGCTGCCGCCGGTGGAGTCGAACGCGGTGATGGTCACCCCCGGCCTCTCCGCCAACGGCCACGCGCTTGCGGCCATGGGTCCCCAGGTCGGCTACTACTCGCCGCAGATCTTCAGCGAGTACGAGTTGCACGGCGGCGGCATCGACGCCGAGGGCGTGAGCTTCCCGGGCGCCAGCCCCTACCCTTTGATCGGCCACGGGATCGACTTCGCCTGGAGCGGCACCTCGGCGAACGGCGACAACGAGGACACCTTCGCCGAGAAGCTCTGCAACCCGGACGGCTCGCGCCCGACCAAGCAGAGCACCCACTACCTCTACAAGGGACATTGCCGCGCGTTCACGATGCGCGAGCAGTCCGTGACGACGCCGGTGGCGCCCACGGATCCGCAGCCCCCGCAGACCATCACCTACCAGACGATGCGCTCTGTCCACGGGCCCGTGTTTGCCTTCGCAAGGGCGCACGGCATGCCGATCGCGCTGACCAAGGCAAAGGCGGTGGACTTTCACGAGCTGGACGCCGTTATCCCCTTCATGCAGCTGGCCGAGAACGTGCCGAGCGGGCCGCGGTCTTTCCAGAAGGTGATGGGGAGGTTCCCGGGCACCGAGAACTGGTTCTACGCCGACCGCAAGAACGTCGCGTTCATCCAGTCCGGCCGCTACCCGCGCCACGCTCCGGGAAGCGACCTCGAAATTCCCTTCTGGGGGGACGGGCGCGCCGACTGGCAGGGCTTCAACCCCTCCCGCTACACCTTCAAGAGCATTCCGCCGGCCCACCGCCCGCAGGCGGTCGATCCGAAGGACGGCTTCCTCATCTCCTGGAACAACAAGGAGGCGATCGGCTGGCGCAAGGGCCCGACGGAGTGGTCGAACGGCCCCGTCCACCGCGCGCTCATCCTCAAGGACAAGCTCTTCCAGCAGGTCCGTAAGAACGGTGGCCACGTCAGCCTGACCGGCCTGACGAGAGCCGTCAACCTCGCCGCCACCACCGACCTTCGCGGGCAGGATCTCCTGCCCTGGATGCTGCGGGTAATCGCCGGCCATGACGGCGCCGAGCGCCAGGCCCTCCAGACCTTGAGGAAGTGGCATCGCTCCGGGTCGAACCGGCTCGACGCGAACGGTGACAACGTCTACGACCACAGCGCCGCAGTCGCGCTTATGGACGCCTGGTGGCCTCGCTTCGTCACCGCCGAGTTCAAGCCGGCGCTCGGCAACGACCTCCTCACGATGGTCGAGGACAACGTCCTTTCACTTGGCGGTGACTTCGGCTGGGACTGGGGAACCGCCGTTCAGAAGGACCTCCGCGACGTGCTCGGCGCCCCCGAGAAAGGCCGCATGTCGCAGCTCTACTGCGGCGGTCCAAGGGCACGGCCCCGAACCGAAGCGCAGCGCAGGCGGGCCGCGACGGCCTGTCGAAAGGTGCTGCTTTCGACCCTTGCCGACGCGCAGACGGCCGTCGCCAAGCAGCAGGGCACGCCGCAGATGAGCCAGTGGAAGGTCGAGGCGGTCTGCGACTCCGGCTGCGACGACATCGAGCCGAACACCGCTGGCGCAGTCGACACGCCTGCGTTCCCTTGGCAGAACCGCGGCACCTACCACCAGATCATCGAGATCGGCGACCACCGCTGAGGATCTAGATTGCGCCGGGTGAGCGCGGTCGAGCTGAAGCACGCAGGCGGTCTCGCCTACCGCGAAGCCGCGCCCGGCGGAGAGGTCAGGGGCGACCCCGTCCTCTGCCTCCACGGCTTCCCCGAGAGCTCGTACATGTGGCAGCGCCTCCTTCCCGCCCTCGCCGATGCCGGATACCGTGCGCTCGCGCCCGACCTCCCGGGTTTCGGCGACTCCGAGCCCGACCCCCCAGGAACCTGGGAGCGCCATCTCGACGCCGTCGAGCGCTTTCGTACCGCGCTCGGCCTGGAGCGGGTCGCCATCGTCGTCCACGACTGGGGCGGACTGGTCGGGCTGCGCTGGGCTTGCGATCACCCGGGTGTCGCAAGCGCAATCGTCGCCAGCGACACCGGCTTCTTCCCGGACGGCAAATGGCACGGGCTGGCCAAAGGGCTCCGAACACCAGGCCAGGGCGAGGAGCTCGTCGCGCAGTTCACGCGCGAGGGCTTCGGGGCCATGATGGCGAGCCTCTCGACCGCCTTCGACGAAACCGCCGCCGAGGAGTACTGGAAGGCATTCGCGACACCCCAGGGCCGCCAGGGCATCCTCGACCTCTACCGCTCCGGCGACTTCTCGAAGCTCGAGCCCTACCGTGGGCAACTCGCGGGTCTCGACGTTCCGATGCTCTGCCTGTGGGGCCAGAACGACGAATTCGCTCCGGTGGCCGGCGCGTATCGATTCCGCAAAGAGGTGCCGCGCGCGGAGATCGTCGTCGTCGAGGGCGCCGGGCACTTCGTTTTCGCCGACGAGCCAGAGCGCTGCGCCGAGGCCGTGGTGCGTTTTCTCGACGGCGCCTACGGCCCCGCCGGCTGAGACGATCGGCGACCCTAGCCCGCGGGGACCGGCTCCTCGGTCGCCGCCTGCTCGCGCTCGGCCTTGGCGAGATCCTTGAGGCGCTGGAAGTAGACGATCTCCCCGCCGGCGCCCCACTGGCCCTCCGGAATCTCGTGCATCAGCACCCAGATCCGTGCCAGGGCCTCCTCGGCGGGTATGTCCGTAGCCTCCCTGAGGATCTCTGTCGCTGCACTGACCATCTCCGCCCTGCGCCGCTCCGAGAGGGCGCCCTCGGGGGTCGTGACCTCGAGGCGGAGGATCGGCTTGTCGACCGGCTTACCCGCGGCGAGCACAGACCCGGCCGGCATCTCGTGCGCGTACAGCCAGGTGATGTTGCGGAAGAACTCGGTGTCGGGCGCCCGCTCGGCGCGCAGCAGAGCGGTCGTGAGCTTCTCGGCGAGCTCGTCGCGCTGCTCATCGGTGAAGGTCCCTTGCGGATAGGTGAGGTTCATCATCGGCATGGGCTGTCCTCTCGTCGGGGTGGCGGCGCAGCCATTCTGACGACGTTCCGGCCGCTTGGGGGGCACGTAGAGTGCCGCCGATCGAGCTGATCACCTATTCAGACGACGACTTCGCGCTCACCGAGGCGCTCGAGACCGACCCCGACACCATGCGCCACCTCGGCGGACCGGTCTCGGTCGAGTCGGCACGGGCGGCCCACGTTCGCCGCCTCGGCGGCGAGCATGGCGAGTGGTGGCTGAAGATCGTGCCCGATCCCGGCGGGCCCGCCGCCGGTGTGATCGGAATCTGGGATTCGGAGTGGGAAGGCGAGCGGGTGGACGAGGCCGGCTGGATGGTCCTGCTCGAGTTCCGGGGGCGCGGGATCGCGACGCAGGCTCTCGGGCTTCTACTCGACCGCGCTCGCTCGGAGCCGCGCATCGAGACGGTTCACGCCTTCCCCAACGTCGAAAACGAAGCCTCCAACGCGCTCTGCCGAAACGCCGGCTTCGAGCTCATCGGGAAATCCGACATCGAGTTCCGCGAGCGCCCGATGCGCTGCAACCACTGGGCGATCGAGGTGGCTACTTCGATTCCACAGTCTCGTACGCGTCCTCGATAGCCCCCGCGAGCTCGGTCTTGTCCAGGCCGCGGTCGAGCCTCACGCCCAGCCAGCCGCGGTGCCCGACGTACGGCGGGCGGAAGTAGACGTCGGGGTCCTCCTCGATTCGGGCTTCCTGCATGCCGACGGGCGCGGCACACCAGATCGCGAGCCGCCCATCGCCGTGATGTTTGTCGAGAAACATTACGAATGACCTCTTGTCGCGGATGAAGAACGTCGGGGCGCCATGACTGGGGCGCTCATTGACCTCGGGCAACTCCAGGCACAGCTTTCGGACCCGCTTGAGTGCTGCCTCGGCCTTTGCCGTCATGCGCGCGAACCCTTCCGCCGCGCCTACGCCCGCTCCGGCGAGAGCTGTTCACGCGCCGGCTGGCGCTCCAAAGCGGCGGGCGGGCGCAGGAGGGCGGCAGCGGCGATCGCGCCGACGACGCAGGCTGTCGAACCGATCAGGAAGGCGCGCTGGTAGCCGTCGGTCTGCGCGACGAGAGCCGAGACGCCGGCGGCGATGCGCGAGCGCGAATCCGACGCTGCGATCGTCGTGAGGGCGGCCAGGCCGAGCGCTCCGCCCACCAGGCGCGAGGTGTTGATCATCCCGGAGGCGAGGCCGCTCTCGCTGGGCGCAACGCCCTGAACCGCTGCGATCGTGGACGAGACCATGGCGGTACCGAGCCCGATCGCCGCGAGCAGCCCGCCGGGGAGCACCTGCCCGATGTAGGTGCCGTCCGCCTGGATTCGGGTCAGCAGCGCCAGTCCCACAGCCGCGCAGACCATTCCCGCGCTCAAGACTGGGCGCACGCCGAAGCGATTGACGAGACGCGGCGCGAAGGTCGACGCGGCGACGATGCTGAGCGTCATCGGCAGGAACAGAAGGCCCGTCTCCAGGGCGTCGTGATGCAGCACCTGCTGAAGAAAGAGCGAGACGAAGAACCACATCGCAAACAGCGCCGACCCGAGCAGGAAGATCACGATGTTCGCCGCTCGCAGAGTGGGCATCCGGAAAATCCGAAGCGGCATGATCGGCGCCCGCGCGATGCGACCCTCGATCACCAGGAAGGCTCCGATCAGCCCGAGTGCGAGGGCGAGCGGGATGAGCACCCCGGCGGAGCCCCAGCCCAGCGCTTCCGTGCGGACGATTCCGTACACCAGGGCGGTGAGCCCCGCTGTGATGGCGACCGCGCCGGCCAAGTCGAAATGCCCCTGGGTCGACGCACGCTCGTCGGCCGGAACGAGCCTGCGGCCCACCATCACCACGGCGATCCCGATCGGCACATTGATGATGAATATCGCCGGCCAGCCGAATGCCTGCGTGAGGATGCCGCCCAAAAGGACGCCGGACGTACCACCGAGCCCTGCCATCGCGCCCCAGATCCCGAGAGCGCGGTTTCGCTCGCGCCCCTCGGCGAACTGCGTGGCGATGATCGCGAGGCTCGCCGGCGAGATGATCGCCGCGCCGAGGCCCTGCAGCGCCCGCGCGCCGAGCAGGATCCCCTGGGCGCCGGAGGCCGCGCAGACCAGCGACGACACCGAGAAGAGCCCCGCGCCGACGAGAAAGATCCGCCGGTGGCCCAGCAGGTCGGCAGCGCGGCCGCCGAGCAGAAGGAAGCCTGCAAAGGTGATCGTGTAGGCGTTGACCACCCACTGGAGTCCGGTCGTAGAGAAGTGCAGGCCACCGTGGATCGACGGCAGCGCCACGTTCACGATCGAGACGTCGAGGATGACCATGTACTGCGCGAGGCAGAGCAGTACGAGCAGAGGCGTGGATGCTCTACCGGTGCCCTGAGAGGACGGATTGGTCATCGAATGCGTTCGCTCACGGCTAGGTAAACATCCTACGGAGGCGGGCCCGCCGGCCCGGGCGGATCTACACCGACATTTCCGCCGCGTCGGTCGAGCCTGGGTACCGTTCTAGTACTCGTCGTGGCGGCGCAGCCAGAAGACCTCCTGGCCCTCCTCGTCGCGCCCCTTCGGGGCCCGGTCGAGCAGGCCGTAGTAGCCCATGGCCGGCTCGAGCCCGCGGGCGGTGGAGACGTAGGTTCGAAAGACGGTCCCGTCCTCTTGGGCGTAGACACTGAGCCCTGGCCCTTCGGCGACGTAATGCGCGACGTCGGTGCCGCACGCGCGAGCGTTCTGTTCTACGACCGGCGGCATCTCCCCGCTTTCGAGGAACGGCTTCAGCTTCTCCTCGGTGTTCAAAAAGCCGATGTCGCGGTGGAAGTCGCTGCCCACCGTGGAGACCCAGTCGAAGCCCCACCCCATCCGCTCCTTGTAGCCCTGGAGCTTGTCCTGGGACGCCCGCGAGGAGCAGATCACGGTCACGTCCCGTGCCCGCAGGTGCGGAAGGTTGGCGCTGATGTTGTCGGCGATCGAGGAGCAGACAGGGCAGCCTGCCTCGTAATCCGGGCCGAACATGAAGTGGTAGACGAGCAGCTGCGAGCGACCGTCGAAGAGCTCCGCCAGCGATTTGGTCCCGTCGACAGTCTCGAAGCTGTAGTCCTTCTCGACCGCCACCCAGGGGAGCTCTCTTCGCTTCGCCGCCAGCTCGTCACCGCGGAGCGTGTGCTCCTTCTCCTGCGCGAGCAACTCTTCGCGGGCGGTCTGCCACTCCTCCTGTGTGCCGACCTTGTGATCTGCCATTGCCGTGCCTCCAGTCTCGGTTGGGGTTCGCACCATCTCACTTCTGCACGGCGTTCGCCTCCGTGTTCACGTTCAAAGGCGTGCTGGTGGTGCCAGAACATGCCCGAGGCGCGGCTTGTTACGTTCGAGCACAGCGGCCACGCACGGTTCTAGCCCCGCAGGGCCGCCTGCGCAGCCCAGTACCCGCACATCCCGTGCACCCCGCCGCCCGGCGGCGTGGACGAGGAGCAGATGAAGAGGCCCGGAACCGGGGTCGAGTAGGGCACGCGCCGAGCTATCGGGCGCGTGAAAAGCTGGCGCAGATCCTGCACGCCACCGTTGATGTCGCCGCCCACGTAGTTGGGGTTATGCAGCTCGACCTCAGCCGGACCCATCGCCGATCGTGCGATCACCAGATCGCGAAACCCCGGGGCGAAGCGCTCCACCTGCGCCTCGATCGCCGCGGTCATGTCGCGCGTCGAGCCGTTGGGCACATGACAGTAGGCCCAGGCGGTGTGCTTCCCCGCGGGCGCACGGGACGGGTCGAACAGGCTGGGCTGGACGAGAAGCACATACGGCCGGTCCCAATACCGGCCGCGCGCCGCGGCCTCTTCGGAGGCCGCGATCTCCTCCAGCGTGCCACCCAGGTGCACGGTGCCGGCGCGGACCACTTCGGGAGCCGCCCAGGGGATCGGGCCGTCGAGCGCCCAGTCGAGCTTGAAGACCCCCGGCCCGTACCGGTAGCCGGCGAGCCGGCGCCGGTAGAGCGAGGGCAGCCGGTGCGAGCCGATGCGGAGGAGTTGGCGGGGGGTAACGTCGAGGAGCGTCGCGCCGGCGGTCGACAGCTCGTCGAGCGAGGTGACCGGCCGACCTGTCTCGATCCGACCGCCAAGGGAGCGCAGGTGAGAGGCCAGCGAGTCTGCGAGGCGCTGCGAGCCGCCTCGGGCGACGGGCCAGCCGACCGCGTGGGCGCTCAGCGCCAGGACGAGGCCGAAGGCCGCGCTCGCCGGGGCCTGAAGCGAGAGCATCGAATGCGCGCTCACGCCGGCCAAAAGCGCGCGAGCCCGCTCGCCCTCGAAGCGCGAGCGGGCCAGGCCGGAGGCGGAGCGGATCGCGCTGAGGCCGAAGCGCCCCATGACCAGCGGATGGCGCGGTGGGCGCAGCGGACCGAGGAGCTCCCGCGCCAGCGGATCGGCGTCTCGCACCAGCGGTCCGAAGAGGCGGCGGTAGGCTCGCGCGTCGGCTCCGAGCGAGCGAGCGGTCTTCTCGACCGAGCGCTCGAGGATCACCGCCGAGCCGTCGTCAAGCGGGTGGGCGAGCGGAGCATCCGGGTGCACGAGCTCGAGCCCGTGCTCGGCCAGCGGCAGCTGGCGCAGGAAGGGCGAGAAGAGCGCCAGGGCATGGACCGTGGAGCACGTGTCGTGCACGAACCCCGGCAGCGTCAGCTCCTGCGAGCGAGCCCCCCCGCCGACCGTCTCCGCCCCCTCGATCACGGTGACACCCAGCCCGGTCCGGGCGAGTGTGATCGCGGCGGCGAGCCCGTTGGGGCCCGCGCCGACCACTACGGCGTCGTCGCGTTCAGGCAACCGCGCGGTCGCGCCGCAAGAGCCGCTTTACTGCCCGCCCCGGCGCTCCCAGCGTATAGAGCGTGGAGCGGATCGCCGAGCTGTGCCAAACGTTCCGCCACTTTGACCACTGGCGCTTGCGGTCCACGCAAACCACCTGCGTGTCAACCTCCGCCTCGTGGCCGAAATGGGAGGCCAGCGCGGTGAGCGTCTGGTTCCAGAAGCGGTCCTCCTGGCGGTGCCCGCCGAGCGTCAGCCCGAGCTCGAAGATCGGGTCGCTGGCGCGCATCAGTACCTGGGTCTGCGCCACCGTCTCCCCATCGACCTCGTTGGCACTGAACGTGATCCACCCCGCAAACATGTGACCCTCGGGGGTCATGAGTGTGAACGACTCCTCGTCGGCGAAGAGCACCATGACCCCGGTCGAGAGCTTCATCTTGCCCGGCAGGGTCATATTGATGAGCGCGACCTCGCCGGGCTCGATGCCGGTGAGCGGGCCGTAGAAGCGGTTCCCTTCCGGCCAGAACTCCGTGAAGCGCGCTTTCCACGTTGCAATCAGCTCGGTGTTCGAGACGCGCTCGACCGGTATTCGCACCTGGTAGGTCTTCTGCCACATCTTCCCGAAGCCTTGGATCGGCGAGGCAAGCCGGCGACCCTCCACGTTGATGTTCACGGCGCCCTCGCGAACCTCCGAGACGTTCAGGCGCGAGACCGACTTCGCCCAGCTCGTGGCATCGCGTGCGGCCGCCACCTCCTCCGAGGTCCCCTGCGCAGTGTTCTCGTCGTTCGTGGCGCTCATCACGCGGCACCGGCCGCGGCCAGCGCGTCGCCCTCCGACTCGTGGATGCCCACCGCGTCGTCGAGGCGAGTCAGCTCGAAGATCTGCCGGTAGTGGTCCGACAGCCCGTAGGCGAGCACCTTCTGGTGCAGACGCTGGGCTCGCACGAGAACGGTGACGAGCAGGCCGATGCCGCCACTGTTCATGTAGTCCAGCCCGGTGAAGTTGAAGACGATGGATCGCACGCCATCGGTATTTGCACGACCGTAGGCGTCCATCAGCACGTCCTCGCTCTGAGCCGTGATGTCTCCTTTGATGTCGATCGCGCGCGCAGTTTCGGAAACCTCCCGCACGTCGAATGTGATTGCTGCTTCAGGCATTTTTCCTTCCATCTGCGGCGCTCAAGGCGCCGTCCTCGCTGTCGGCAATCGTCATGAAGTCCGCGAGCCGCGTGATCTCGAAGATCTCGCGGTAATGCTCCGAGAGCCCGCAGGCCGAGACCGCCACGCCGTGCGCCCTCGCCTGCGCGAGCAGCCCCACGATGAGCGCGATCCCGCTGCTGTTGATGTAGGCGACCTCGGCAAAGTTGAGGATCACCGACCGCGAACCGTTGCGCGTCGCGTCCGCGTATGCGCCGCCGAGCGCCCGCTCCGCCGCGGAGTTGACCTCCCCGTGCAGGTCGATAACGGCCGCGCCATCTCGCTCACGCACCACCGCATCCAGCTCAGGCGTCTCCATCGTCGTCTCCTTCCAGGCGCATGGCGAGCTCAAGCGTGTTTCCATCCGGGCCGCTCTCCGCGCGTACCTCGTCGACCATCTTCTCCATCAAGAAGAGGCCCCAACCCCGGGGTTTTTGGCGGCCTTCGAGCTTTGCCTCGAGGTCCGGCGCCTCGGCCTCGGAAAGCTCCCGGGCTGCCCCGCGATCGGTGACCCGGACCTGCACGCCGTCGTCGACGTGGACGACGCGGATCCCCACCGACCGGTCGGAGCGGTACTCGTTCCCGTGCTCCATCGCGTTCATCGTCGCCTCGGCGACCGCGGTCTTTAGCCGCTCCAGGCGGGCAGGCTCGATGCCGAGGCCGGCGACCGCGCTCTCCACCCGGCCGATCGCCTCGCGCTCGTTTCCCGGCTCGCTCGCAAGCTCGAAGTCGGCCAGCACCGTGCCGTTGGACGCCGGCGCAAGTTGCCCGGACCCCCCCGAGCGCTCGAGCGTGACCATCGTGATGTCGTCCTCCTGCTCGGCGCCGGCGCCGGTGAAGTCGTCGAGGTCGCCCAGAACGCGGTCGATCAGGAGCTGGCCGCCAGGTGCATCGGCGACCGTCTCCTTCAGGCGCGGGAAGCCGAACATCTGGCGGTCGGGATCGTGCGCCTCGACGATCCCGTCGGAGTGCAGCAGCACGCTGTCTCCCGGCTCGAGCACGGCCTCCTTCTCCTCATAAGCCATACCGGTCATCAGGCCCAGCGGCATCCCGCGGGCGCGCAGCTCCTCAACCCCGTGCCCGGTCTTCACGTAGGGCACGTCATGGCCGGCGTTCGCGAAGCGCAGCAGTCCGGTGGCCGGGTCGAGCACCCCGTAGAGGCAGGTGACGAACATCTTCTCGGGCATGTCGGGACACAGGTGCTCGTTGACGCGCTCGAGGACGACGCCGGGCTCGACCAGGCGCTGTGCGGAGGCGCGGAGGACGCTGCGGGTCGCGGACATGACGAGCGCCGCCGGCACGCCCTTGTCGGTCACGTCGCCGACGACGAAGCCGACGCGCCCGTCGGGCAGCGGGATCACGTCATAGAAGTCCCCGCCCACCTCGCGCGCGGGGCGATAGTACGCGGAGACCTGCCAGCCGGGCAGGTCGGGCAGCTCCTTCGGCAAAAAGTTCTGCTGGATGAGCCGTGCAACCTCCAGCTCTTGCTCGAAGCGCTGACGGGTCACCGCCTCAGCCTCCTGCTCGCGCACAAGCTGGCCGACCCTAAGCGCCGGCGCCGCTTGGGCGGCGAGGCTGTCGATCAGCTTCCGATCATCCGACGAGTAGTCCTGCTCGGAGAGCCGCGGACCCAGGTTGAGCACGCCGATCAGCTCTCCCTGGCTGACCAGCGGGACGACGAGCTTCACGCCCGCCGCCTGAAGCTCCCGCAGGGCCGCCGAGTCCAGCTCGAGCTCATCGATCTCGACCGCTCCGGACGCCGACTGGAGGTAGGCGAGCAGCGGATCGTTCGGAGCGATCTCGACCGGGGCCTGCTCGGCCGAGGCGCCGGTCGCAACCTGCGCCTCGGCCGCGACCCCGGCGTCCGGACGCGGGCTCCGGCCCCGCCTCGCGAGGCGTCGCCGGAACGGTTTCGTCACCGCAGCCAACTGGCGCATCCTTCGATCATCGCGCACCGAGCGTGACGCCGGCTCGAATGCTCAGTGCTGAATCCCCTGGGTGCGCGATGTGTCATGTCCAGCTCACCTTGTAGCCGGCGACCGTCCGGGTTCCGTTACGAAAGCGCCGAATCGCGATCGAAACGAACGGCGTAGACGCTAATCGGCTGTGCCTTTCCGCGCAGCTCGAGCGTGCCCCGAGGCTCGAGAAGCGCCTCGTCCCCATCCAGGAGGCTGCGCGTGGCCTCGGTCACGAGCACCTGCTCGCCGAGCTCGCGGGTCGCGTCCTGGACGCGCGCGGCGACGTTCACCGGGTCGCCGATCACACCCAGCTCCGTCACGCCTCCGCCGCCGACCGTCCCGACCAGGACCAGACCGGAGTTGATCCCGATCCCGATCCGGCAGCGCTCGCCGAGCTCCTCCTTCACGGTCTCCACCATCTCCAGCGCCGCCGCCACCGCCCTATCGGAGTGATCGGCCAGGGCAGCGGGGGGGCCGAACACGCCGAGGAACCCGTCGCCCAAGAGCTTGTTGGCGTAGCCGCCGTGCCGTGTGAGGATCGGCACGGTTAAGTCGAAGAACTCGTTGAGGTAAGCGACCGCCTCATGCGCGGTCGAGCGATCAGCGAACGCTGTGAACCCGCGGATGTCGACGAAGACCACGGTGACCATCGCCCACTCGGACTCGACGCGAGGGTCCATCGGCCTCGTCTCAGCCACCGGACGCTTTCGGCTCGCGCAGCCACAACGACACGTGGGCCGGCTGCATCGTCTCGGCGACGACGCCGCGAAGCTCGGCGTCGAGGGCGGCCAGATCGACCTGGTCGCGAAGGCGGGCCGAGAAGGACTCCAGCGTGCGCGCTGCGTCATAGCGGCGGCGGAAGAAGCGGTGATCGACCGCCCCCTGGATTTGAGTGCGGGCTGGGCGGAAGAGCGCCGCGACCGCGAGGGTAGAGCCGGCGATCGCGAGGTTCGAGTTCGCGGTCAGCGGGTGCAACAGGAGCTGGAGCAGGAGCACCCCGCCCACGTAGGCGGCCGCGAGCGTCACCGTCAGCGCGCCGTAGACGAGGGCACGGTTGACGATCCTGTCGATCTCGTAGAGGCGGTAGCGGAGGACTGCGATCCCGATCGCAGCGGGAATCGAGGTGAACGCCACATAGAACACGCCCTCGACGGCGACGGGGGCGCTGTTCTTGGCCACGAGGCCGAGCTGGTCGGGTACGAAGGCCACCAGCACAACCGCCAGGAGGAATACGCCTCCAAGCGCGATCCAGCGAATCTGGAGCCGCTCGATGCCGCCGGCACGCCGGTAACGGCTGACCAGCGACCAGATCGAGCCGAGGACCAGCAGCGCAAGCAGGAGGAACACGGGCCCAGCCGACTGCAACGACTGTGATCCGATCGGGTTGCTCGTTCCAATTACGTCGGCGACCCGTCCTGGCTGCGTCAGGACCACCACGCCGGCCAACACCATCGTGGCGGTGCAGAGGCGCGAGAACCATCGCCACCGAACCGATGGCAGCGTGCCGCTCGGTAGCCGAAGCGCGAGCTGGGTGGCCGTGAGACCCACCGCGGGCAGCCACAGGGAGGAGATCAATCCCAGCCACCCCGCCGTTTCCAGCTCGCCGCTGGCGCCTGCCCACTGCGCCGCCTGGGATCCGGCCCCTTCTGCCGCCCAGAGCACGCCAATCGTCAGGCACAGCCAGCCGATGGCGTTCTCGGGAAGACGGGTCGCGAGGACAAGACCCACGACCGAAAACGACACCGGCACGAAGAAGAACAGGGCATCAACGACGGGCGACGTGTCGCCACTGTGTGTGGCGCCGGTGTCGCCGCCCAGGATCCCGAAGACGGCCGTCGCGATCATGAGAGACAGGGAAAGCAGTGTGAGCCCACGGGCGAGTGCCGGGGTGCGCTGGATCATCGCGGCGCCTCCCGCAGCCACAACGACACGTGGGCCGGCTGCATCGTCTCGGCGACGACGCCGCGAAGCTCGGCGTCGAGGGCGGCCAGATCGACCTGGTCGCGAAGGCGGGCCGAGAAGGACTCAAGCGTGCGCGCGGCGTCGTAGCGGCGGCGGAAGAAGCGGCGGTCGACCGCTTCCTGGATGCGCGTCCTGGCCGGGCGAAAGAGCGCGGCGACCGCCAGGGTCGAGCCGGCGACGGCGAGGCCCGAGTCCTGGGTCAGGCCGCTGAGGGCGAGCTGGAAGAGCAGGACGCTCCCGAGGTAGGTCGCCGCGAGCGTTGCCGTCAAAGCGCCGTAGACGAGCGTCCGGTTGATGACGACGTCGATGTCGTAAAGGCGGTAGCGGAGGATGGCGATTCCGGCGGCGGCCGGGATGATCGGGAGCAGGAACATGGCGAACTCCCCATGGCCGAGCACCCAGATGGGGATGGGCAGGGCGAACATGACGAAGGCGACGCCGAAAACGAACCACCTGATCTGCTGGCGCTCGTCGGGTCGCGCGCTTCTCAGGCGCAGGAGCAGAGAAGCCCCCGAGACGAGAAGGACGAACACATTGAGGACCACCAGAACTCCGAAGACGTTCGTCGCAACCTCGTCGATGGTCCCGCGGACGAGCGGCTCGGCCTGGGGGATGTCGTCGTGAAGAAATTGCGAATCGAAGGGACCGCTGATCGCCAGTCCCACGTAGAGGGAGACGGCCGCGTAGGCGACCCAGCGCCAGCGCGGCGACGGCAGGCGGCCACTCGGGAAGAGCAGGAGGCTGAACACCAAGAACCCGAACAACGCGTACCGGGCATGCGCGGCGAACGACGCGACCAGGCCCGCTCCCAGGAGGGAGCCCGGATCGGTGACGAGGGCGCGGTGCGCGTATTGCTCGGCGACGAAGTTGAGCGCGGCGCCGACACCGAACGCCAGGAACAGCCACCCGATCGGGTACTTCGGACGCTGGGAGGCGAGCAGAGCGCCGACGGCGCTGAACGGCAGCGCGATCGGGATGAAGTAGCTCTTGTAGGCGGGGTCCGAATAACCGACGACGAGCCCCACGGCCACGGTCGCGAACGCAGCCGCACATAGCGCCCATGCGATCCTGGCCCGGCGGCGGCTGGCGGCAGGCGGGCTCACGACGACGGGCTGGCCATTGCTCACGGCGGGGCCCCCCGCAGCCATAACGAGACGTGGGCCGGCTGCATCGTCTCGGCGACGACGCCGCGAAGCTCGGCGTCGAGGGCGGCCAGATCGACCTGGTCGCGAAGGCGGGCCGAGAAGGATTCGAGCGTGCGCTGAGCGTCGTAGCGGCGGCGGAAGAAGCGGCGGTCGACCGCTTCCTGGATGCGCGTCCTGGCCGGGCGGAAAAGCGCCGCGACCGCCAGGGTCGAGCCGGCGACGGCGAGGCCCGAGTCCTGGGTCAGGCCGCTGAGGGCGAGCTGGAAGAGCAGAACGCTCCCGAGGTAGGTCGCCGCGAGCGTTGCCGTCAGCGTGCCGTAGACGAGCGTCCGGTTGATGACGACGTCGATGTCGTAAAGGCGGTAGCGGAGGATGGCGATGCCGGCAGCGGCCGGCAGGCCGACGACGCTGAGCATGATCGGGACGTAGGCGACGGCGCCCACGGCGTCGGAGGCGATGGTGCCGATCGGGATAATCGCTGCCGCCAACGCTCCCGCCATGGCCAGCCACTTGATCTGTTGGCGCTGCTCGCCCGTGGCCCGGCGATACCTGACGACGAGCGAGGCGGACGAGCCGCCCAAGCCGACAAGCAGGAGGAGAAAGGAGAGCCCCGTGAGCGGATCGATCACTGAGCTCGAGACCCCATACGGGTTCGTCAGTTGGGGATAATCATCGAGCGCGCCGGGCGTCAGAAGCGTGGTGACGAAAGCTCCGGCGATGCCCAGGCCCGCGCACCAGGCCACCTTCCGCCAGCGACGCGAGAGCAGCCGGCCATTCGGGAAGAGGAGGAGCAGAAACGTCGCGGGGACGAGGATGAACGGGATCCAGGAGAGGTTCGCGTACGAGGCCGCCGCCTCACCGAGCGCCTTCGACCCGCCGTTGCCGCCGGTCCAGTAGTCGGCGTACCCGCCGGCCAGCTGCCCGAGGCCCGCTGTCACCCCGACCGAGAGGAAGATCCAGCCGATGGCGTTGCCGGGATGCCGGGTTGCGATCAGTGTGCCGACGAGCGAGAAGGCCAGGGCGATTGCCCAGATGAAGACCCCCGCGCCTCCCCCAGCATCCGCGGCGATCACGAACGCCTCGCCCGCGGCCATGAGCGCGAGCGTCAGCACCACCAGGCCGGCCGCCAGCCGTCGAGCCGCCCTGCCGCGCAGCGCCGGATCGCTCATGCGTTCGCCCCTTTGACGGCCTTCCCTCTCATCTCGTCCATTCTCGCTCTCGCCCGCACTCTTAGGCGGTGAGCGTCCGGAAACCGTTACGAAACTAGGACGAGGGACGGTATCGTCGCGCCTGTGTCGGTGGAGATTGCGCTGCTCGGGCCCCCGCAGGTAGTGCGGGATGGCAAGCCGGTGCGCTTCGACACCCGTAAGGCCATCGCATTGCTCGCCCACCTCGCGCTGAGCGAGGGACCCCGCTCTCGTGACGCCCTTTGCGAGCTGCTGTGGCCGCGCCACGATTCGGAGCGAGCCCGGGGGGCACTGCGGCGCACGCTCTCGACCCTGCGCGGAGCGATCGGCGAGGAATGGGTGGAAACGCCGGGCGACGCTGTTGTCCTTCGAGAGGCGTCGGGCCTCGAGCTGGATGTGGCGCGCTTTCGCGCGCTTACCGCGGACGGGGGCTCGCTTGAGAACCTGAGCAAAGCCGTCGAGCTTTTCTCCGGCGAATTCCTCGAGGGATTTGCGCTGCGCGACAGCCCGGAGTTCGACCACTGGCAGCTGGGCGTGGCCGACGTCCTGCGGCGCGAGCTCAGCTCGGCGCTGCGGCGCTTGGTCGAAAGCCATTCGGAGCGCGGGCAGAGCGACCAGGCGCTCGCCTCCGCCGAGCGCTGGGTCGTGGCCGAGCCGCTACAGGAACCGGCCCACCAAGCGCTCATCCGCCTCTACGCTGCGAGTGGCGACCGTGCGGCTGCCCTGCGCCAGTACCGGCAATGCGTGCGCATGCTGAGTCAGGAGCTCGGCGTCGCCCCCCTCGAGGACACGACGGCCCTCTTCGAGCAGGTGAGCGAGGGGACGTTGAGGCCGCCCGCCGTCCGGAAGCCGGCGGCGCCGGACTCCCGCCGGCCGCGAGGCCCGCGCGAGCTCCCCCTTGTCGGGCGTACCGCCGAGCTCGAAGCGCTGCTTAAGGCGCACCGCTCTGCCGCCGGCGGCGGCGTCCTTGCCGTGGTCGAAGGCGAGGCTGGAATAGGCAAGTCACGGCTCTGCACAGAGTTCGCCGCCGTTGTCGAGAGCGAAGGCGCAATCGTCCTGTCGGCGCGCTGCCACGAAGACCAAGCGGGGCTGCCGTACGGGCCCGTGGTCGAGCTATTGAGCAGCGCGCTCGCAACCGCCGAAACCTGGGGCAACTCCGTCGCACCCGAGCGCCTTGCCGATGCCGCCCTGCTCCTCCCCGAGCTCGCCGGCCTCCGCGAGGACCTGCCCGACCCGCGCTCGCTTTCTGTTCCGGGCGCCCACGTCCGGCTCATGGATGCCGTCGGTTCCGTGCTGGAGGCGGCCAGCCGCGGCACCGCGGCCGGCGTCCTGTTTCTCGACGACGTTCACGCCGCCGACGAGGCGACCGTAGACCTCTTCGCCTACTTGGCGCGAAGGCTTGGTGACCGGGCGCTCCTTGTGCTCATGAGCTGGCGCAGCGAGGCCGTCCGGCCCGGGCACCGGCTGCGGCGGCTTTCCGCCGAGCTGGCGCGCAACGACGCCACTCGGATCGTGCGCCTCGGCCGACTCGGGGAGGCCGACGTCGCCGAGCTGCTGCGCGCAACAGAGCCTGGGCTTTCCCCCGAGTTGGAGGGCCGAGTCTTTCGCGAGAGCGAAGGGCTGCCGCTGTTCGTAGCGGAGTACGTCGGTGCGCTCGCGACTGGAGAAGACCTCGAGGGCGGGGCTGTCCCCAACGAGGTGCGAGGTCTCGTTGGGACACGCCTCGCGGCCCTGGACGCTGTGTCCGCGCAGGTTCTCAGCGCTGCCGCCACGATCGGCCGTTCCTTCGACTTCGACACGGTCCTCGCGGCGAGCGGACGCACCCAGGAGGAGGCCGTTGATGCCCTGGAGCAGCTTGTCGAGCAAGGACTCGTGCGCGAGCTTGGCGGGGACGAGCCGGCCTACGACTTCTCCCATCAGAAGCTCCGCGAGCTCATCTACGAAGAGACCTCGCCCGCCAGGCGCAGGCTCCTTCACCGGCGCATCGCCGCGAGCATGCCGCGCGACGGCGAGAGCGCGGCCCTCGTAGCGCAGCACCTGCGCCTGGCAGGCGATAGCCGAGAGGCCGCGGTGCAGTACCGGCTCGCGGCCGAAGGCGCGGCGTCGCTTCTCGCCCACGCCGATGCGCTAGTGCATCTGGAGACGGCGCTGGCGCTCGACCCGTCCGACGCACCGGCGCTCTACGAACGGATCGGCGACCTGCGCACCCTCGTGGGCGACTATGCCGGCGCCCTGGCGAGCTACGAGCGAGCGGCGGCTGAGAGCGAGGAATGGGCGCTGGCCGCCCTCGAGCAGAAGCTGGGCGGTGTGCACGCCCGGCGCGGGGACTGGGAGCGATCCGAAGCACGACTGGCGGCGGCCCTGGAGGCAATCCCGCCGGAGGCAAGCGGCCTGCGCGCTCGCATCGTCGGCGACCTGGCGCTCACCCTTCTTCACGCTGGTCGAACCGGCGAGGCCGCCGCTCGCGCCGAGGAGGCCCGCGAGCTGGCCGAGGCGGCGGCCGACCAGCGAGCGCTGGCGCAGGCCCACAACATGCTGGGCGTTCTGGCCCGAAGCGCCGGCGACATCGAGGATGCGCTCGAGGAGCTTCGCCGCAGCCTCGCCCTCGCCGAGGACCTCGACGAGTCGCCCGCCCGCGTCGCTGCGCTCAACAACCTCGCGCTCGCAGAGCGAGACGCGGGCGAGCTGTCGCCCGCCCTCGAGCTGACCGAGAGGGCCCTCGCGCTCTGTGCCGCCTACGGCGATCGCCATCGCGAGGCCGCGCTCGAGAACAACCTCGCGGACCTGCACCACGCCGCGGGCGATGAGGACCGAGCCATGGAGCACCTCAAGCGAGCCGTCGCGATCTTCGCCGAGGTCGGCGCCGACGAGGCCACACGCCTCCCTGAGATCTGGAAGCTCACGAGCTGGTAGGCGCTAAGCGGCTGAAGGGACTCGAACCCTCGACCTTCTGCATGGCAAGCAGGTCGAGGACCTCCCGCAGGGTGCCACGGAATGCACGAAAGTCGCTTGGTAGAGCGGATCTCCCCGCGATCCATGAGACCGAGGAAAACGCGATCTGACGGCGCGATGTACCCCGGATGTACCCCAGCCCCGGGAACGGTGCCGCGGATTTATGAGTCGGAAGCAGGACTTGTGGCCGGTTGCGGCTGTTCGTCGTGTCCCCTGCCACAGGCGCGATTTGTTGGAGAAAGGGGGCGCTGAGTTTGCGGCCTTTAGTGGATACCCGGTTGCCCAACGGTTGCCCTCCCGCATCAGGGGGTCAGGCGTGGTCCCCTTGGGTCAGCGCCATACGTATCGCACTGACGAAATGGCGATCTCGGAGCGCCGCAGACACCGCCAAGAGGTCCCACCACCGCCCAGCGGTGGCGAGCGCCCGCTCGTCGACACGCTCTACAAGATGGGGGGCGGCCGGCAGCTCCGGATCAAGGTTGTCGGCATAGTCGGGGTTGTAATCCCATCGATTCTCTTCCCCCTCAATGAGGAACTGGTCGCGGCTGTCCGGGGTCAGCAGAACGGACGGGAATACACGGACCGCCTGGATGTCATTCCGGATATCCGCGTACGCAGAGTCCAGCCCGAGGAGCGCAGCAAGGTCGAGCAAGACCCCTCCAATCAGAGAGCTTCGACGCTCTCGAAGCGGGATGGTCTCGAAAGGCGCGCCCAACATCGACCTGACCTCGTCGGCAGGTGAGGCATCTACCTGCGCCAGCCCTGACTCCCCCCTGTCGTATCGGTCGCAGAGCCAAACAGTCGCCCGCTGCAACGCTCCCTCAGCCGTAGGACGATCGCTGGCGGCCAGGACCGCGACGATCGGGATAAGCGCGACGGCATACCGGTCCGACACGGGATGCACTGCGCCTGGTTCTTGGCGAACGAGATCGCCAAGAAACGCGTCGATCGCGTCGGCTCTCGTTGGATTCGTTCCGCGGATCCGCAGCGCCAGGAGGCCCATGAGCTCCCCGACGCGAACAGCCCTCACTCGATATGCGACCAAACCTCCAGCGAAGCGGAGAAGCCCACCTTCCTCGGAGAGCGCTGCCGCAGCGCGATCGAAAAGCAGATCGGCATATCTCTCGAACATTGCGCCACCGGCATCCGCTGCCAAAGCCTGATCCACGGCGCCACCAGACGATGCCCATGCTCCACGCACCAAGCAGAGCGCGAGCTGGCAGGCGAGATCAAGGCGATCCAACGCCAGCAGCCGTTCACCGGCGATCGCGGCTTCTACCACCCCTAGGCTGGCGACTTGGTTGGCATCCATGTTTGTCCAGCGAAGGGAGAACCGCTCCAGCATCGACATGTCCACCTGACTCTGCTCGATGGCCCCAAGTAGTCCGAGCAGCTGCCCATCGACGGATCCCCGGAGTACCGCGTCTGGATCGCCGGCAAAGAGCCCCAAGAGCTTGTCTCGGCCCCAGACCTCCAGCTCCGACTCTCCCCTCTCCCGCGCGTGGCGGGAGTACTCCTGAGCGCTCAGGCCAGCGTTGCCGACTAGACGACCGGTCGTGACAAGCACCGCTCGACGAGGAAGATCCGTTCGAAACTCTGGATGCGACAGGTCATTCGCCCGGAGTTCATCCAGTTGACCCGTCAGTCGGCGGAAATCGGCCTGTCCGATGTTGCCCTGTTTTGACTGAAAGGCCCATTGCTCGTCGTCGAGTTGTCCGATCAAGTCCTTTCCGAACTCGGATGAACCATGGGTCAGATGAAGGCTCGTGTAGCCCAGCGACCGGAGAGCCGCGAGGAGCGGCTCATCAAGGCCGCGCTCTGAAACTGAGTCAAGAAAGCCGGCGACTGCGTCTTCGAGCAAGTGACTCCTCGTGCTTTCGCCGCTTGAGGTCGTCGAGCCGCGCCTGCTGTTCCGGTGTGGGGGCGGGCAACGACGCAAGCTTTTGAGCTGTGTCGGGATGCGCGACGATGCTCGGGAGAACCTGCTCCCCGTTCTCGTCGACGTCGGGCCATTCCATCTTGTCGAGGAGTTCGTAGAAGGTCTCAAATGTGAGATTCCCTCCGGCATCCACGACGTTTCCAGTGGCCCCGGTGAGCTTGTTCATGGTCTCTACCCACATCTTCATCAAGCCCTTGGCGTACTCGTCCGCCGCCGCATCGAGGTCAAGAACGAAAGCGTCCCGGTCGAAGGTGCGAATCGCATCGTCCGTAAGCGTGATTCCAAAGCCAACGGCGCTTGGCGCAAGGTCCACATTGAGCCCGTCTCGGCCCTGAACGCGAGATCCAACGGTGCTGGACACCGCCTCGAACGTCATCTCCCGGAGCACAGGGTCTCTGGCGCGCGCGAGCTCCCGTACGACCTCCCCCACGAAGTCCCGAAATGCCTCGTCGTACTCGTTCAGCTTGAAAGGCATCGAGGCAGCCTAAGACCTCCATCAATCCAAGTACCGGGCGGGGAGCGGTGTAGCAGGGCCCGTTAGCCAGGAGGTCTTAAGCGCCGCAACAGATCGTCGGAGCGAAAGGTTGCCAGCCAAGGCCCCAGAAGTCGCTCGGCAGCCCGAAACGGATCGAGGACGTCATCCAACGGCACCCGAGCCGTGTCGCTGTAATGACTGTCGACATCGGCCTGCACGGGCTTGGGTAGGTGGCCGGCTGGGGAACCGAATCGGCCCCCACTGACCGCCCGTTCAGATGAAACCAGGGTCCTGCCTGAGGGCGCCGCGGCAATCTGAATGGCGATGTCGATGCCGTCAAGACCTCCAAGATCAGCCATTAGTCCCCCGGCTAATTTGAGAGCGACAAGGAGCTCGGCGGCGATCTCGGCTTCGCGAGCTGCATGGAACGCGAACCCGCCGGCATCGTCCTGAATCCGAGTTGCCCATGTCCGGTCCATCACCAGGGCGCTCGACCGAGTGTCGCAAGCAACCGCGGCCGACGGCTTCTCTACTAACAATTCGACGCGATCGAAAATTCGTCCAGCGCCCCAGATGTGCGCCGAGATCGACTCCCAGCCCTCGTCCAACCGCCGAGCGAGCAGGCTCGTGTTTGCGGGCCAGGCCGCCGACACCACGGCCGCCTCTTCAGATGCCTCTTTGAGCATGCTTCGGGGGTTCGCGGCGGCCGGATGTCGCGGATCCGGGGCTACCAGCGTGACACCCACTCGAAACAGCAACATTCCGTCGTAAAGCATCCAGTGGTCTGGCGCACCTCGAGTCACTGGCATCGCGTCTAGGACCTCGCGGAAGGAGCGAGGAGTCGGCGACGAGGCCGCACCGGGAGCGTCGATGCCCAAGAACTGGTGCCGGACGCTCGCCATGCCGGGTCTATCGAGGATCGTGGTCACTCGCTCCAGGTGGAAGATGTCGACGGGGGTATCCACCGCGTCTTCCAGTTGCTTTCGCTCGGCAAGGGAAAGCTCCTGATTCGTGACGAATGCCATACCGACCGCCGAGTTCGCAGAGACCCCCGTTTGGTCCGACACGAACTTGTCCCTTATGGGGTGGAATGGCTGCTGCCCTCGCGGAAAGTACGCCGCCATGGTCCAACGGTCGCCGTGCTTGAACGCGACCGCGTCCTTCTTGGCATCCCGGCCCCCGAGCGGATGGCTCGGGTCGATGCCTGCATAACCCTCCGCATCCAGCAGCAGAGCAGCCAACCGTTCGGACGGCCCCTGCCCGTTTGTCCATTCGCGAAGGCGATGCCATGTCTCATCCCACCGGTTCACCAAACGACCGTAGCGAGGGCGACGAGCGTCTGCTAGGACACGGGAAATCCGGCTCGGGCCGGCCCTTTGTCCGCCTAACTATGCGCCGCCTCCCATCCGCGGACGGGAATCAACTCGTCTAGAAAATCCGCGCTACCGACTCCGACATCCATGGTTCCGACGTATTCGCGGACGGTGAATGCGGGGTCATGGTGGCCGAGCCAGTCGCAGAGCTGCCGACTGCTCTTGGCGCCGCTTCCGTGAACAACAGACGCGAGCGTCCGGCGGAACGCATGGAAGGCGCCAACCTCATCGGCCGGAATACCGGCCGCCTTGCGAGCTGGGACCAGGGCCCGGTTGTAGAGCGCTTTGTAGTCGAGCGGCGTTCCGACCCGCGAGGGGAACACCGGCGACTCGGCGTCTGCGAACGCTGTCCCCTGGCGCCAATCCGCCAGCGCCCGTGCCATCTCTGGCGAAAGCGGCACGGATCGGTACGCATTCCTTGACTTGAGCCCCTTCCGCTCGCCTCGGTAGACCTGCTCGTCCACGATTAAGTGGGCATCGTCGCCGAGGTTGACGTTGGCCAGCCACGGGCTTTTAGGGCTGGCGGCGTCTGACTCAATGGCCGGAACTGGTCACCAAGATGCTGACGACCGCAATGATCGCCGCGGCGAACGTGAGGACCAAGAGGAAGCGCTGCAACCTCGTGTTCGCTATCGCCTGCCGCAGCTCCGCCGACGCCCTGAGATTCCCGGTTGTCAGAGTTGTATCGCTTGCGAGCCGGTCCGCCTGGTCGCGGATCGCGTCACGCAGCGACGGTATGAGTTCCATCGGCTCCCGCTTGGTGGGCGCCTTTCCTAGGTGTTCGCGATGCTCCGTGAACTCCGGGACGTCCCACCGGAAAATCGTCAGATCTTCCGTAAGCACCTGGAGGTCGGACGTGATGGTGGCCGCGTCGAGCCCGTCCCCCGTCAGGTAGTCATCAAGCCGACGGCCCTCCTTGATTAATCGGCGCGGGAACCGCCTCACGCCCGCCTCATCCCGCAGCTCCCCGAGTCGATCGGCGTAGATGGCCAGAAGGGCGGTGATCGCATGGCGGGCTGCCAAGGGGGGATGGTCGCTGCCGACCCGCTGCGTCAGATACCAGTTGGACTCGAGGGTCTCCTCGTCAGTCGGGTCCCGCGCGGCATCGCCGCGGCGAGCAGCGAGGGTCATCGCGTGGCGCCCGTCGCGGTACGGCCAACGTTCCTCTGAGAGCCACCATCCCTTCAGGTCGGTCGAGCTCCAGAGCGGCAGCGCAAAGTCGAGGCCAACCGGCCGCAACCAAGGATGCCCGTCCCCGTAGGGGATCACTTCGCTGGTGAACAGCATCCTGATGATGGGTCGGTCCTCGGTTTTCGCTCGCGCAAATCGGCCAGGGAACTTCGCGAAGAACCACTTGCTGCATTCCCGCTCGTGCTGACGGATTCGATCGTGGCAAGCTCTGCGCTTCTCATCCTCAGCGCGGCTCATGGTGTACCCCACGCCGTATCGAGCGGGGCGACTCCACGGAAGACGCGCCCGCACCGCGCCGAGACGACCGGGGATGCGGATCTGTGTATCGACGGCCCGGGATTCGTAGTCCCCTCGCAAGAGACCGGACAGATCACCTGAGTCTTCGCTGAGGGTGAACGTCGCGACAACCATCGCAAGCGCCGGGGTGACGTAGCTCACGTTCAGCCATACGGCATCAACACCGGGGGGCAAGTCGGCGTCGTTGTAGCCCGGCCCCATGACCCACTGGCCGGCGGGGCGGACAACCCCGAGGTCCTGCCATCCGCCTCGGCTGCCGCCACGACTTCGTGCAAGTCCTTCCAATCGCTCCTGTCGTCGGGACTCGGACTCAGCGGGCCAGCGCTTCAAGGTTTCGTAGAGAGCCGAGACAGTCGACGGCGTAAACGCTTCGGTTAGCACGACGCCTCCGAAGTGAATCTCCTCGGACGGGGGCAGCCGCGTCTGCTCGTTATCGCGCTTGTCCCAGTCGCGCGAAAGGTCGCGATCCTCGGTCTCAGCTTGTCTCTTGAGGGTTCGGACCGTCGGCCGCTTGTACCAACGCTCTCGGCCGGAGCGGGGGTGCTTTACGTCTGCCTTTTCGTCATTCGTGTCTGTCATCCAGAGCACCTGGTGGGGGAGTTCTAGGTCAGCCGGCCATCGGCCTGGCTCACCGCCGACCCGCTCGCTATTGGAATCGGCGCCGCTTGAACGCCGAGACGTCAGCGGCGCTCAACTCGAACCATTCGCCGTTCTTCCTGCGGTCGGCGAAACGCCGGTGCCAGTACGCCTCGATTCCAGCGGGGTCGTCAGTGGAGATTTCATGCACCCGCTCGACTGGATCGGGGAGTTGCAGGGCAACGTCGTACGTGCGACGGCCCACCGAATTCGTGCGCCCGACCTTGTAGTGCCGGCCCGACTTCAACAGGTAGACGAAGCCCAGATCTCGCGGCTTCGGCTCGACTTCCTCGTCCCTGACGGGATCATCCACGATCAGGGGCTTCACGATCTCCAGCACATCAGCAAGGTCCGGGCGGTCTCCGCAGAAGTCCGCGACACGTGCTGCCCATGCGGGCTTGGGCCCGAATCGCTCGAACACGCCCGCGCTGGGAAACATCGGGTCGGCTCGCCGCTCGAGTCGGAGCTCAGTTTCGGTCGGCAACTTTCCGTATCGACGGATCAGCGCTGCGAGCCTCTCCAGTACCGCGTCGTCCTCGAACCGACCTTGCAGAACGTTCGGCTCAAACCCTGCCTCGCGGATGGCATCGCCCCATCGCGCCCAATAGACACCCGCCCAATCTGCCTCTCGGATGCCAGTCTCGGCCGCGAATCTCTGGCGTCCGAGCGGCTTCCCGCCATTCGCCTCAGCCGTCCGGCGAATATCCGCAAGGATGCGCTCCTTAGTCACCAGGCGATCCTAGACCGCCTGCGTTGACGGGTTGGTCACGACGCCCTGAGTTCGGACCGGCGCGCGCAAAGGGTTGCCCACCGGGTTGCCCATTCAGACCGGTCCCGACCCATCGCGAACCTCCCGAGCAAGAGAAAACCCCGCCGTAGCGGGGCTTTCCTGTAGTGGGCCGGGGTGGGATCGAACCACCGACCGACGGATTATGAGTGCGGGCAATCGAGGTTCTGAGAGTTCCGAGAGCGGCTCGCAGGCGCCGGAAGGTGCCGAGACTTCCGGCGAAAGTCCCGAGTTCGGTGCACGCGCGGGTGCACGGTCGCCGCTGCCGAAGCGGAAGCGGAAGCGTAGGCGGCGATGATCCCGCGGTCGCGGAGGCTGATCGGGGAGCCTTACGGCACGCGATTGAGCGCAGCGCGTCCGGCAATCCCAACGATCACAAGACCCGAGTAAACCGGAATCAAAAACAGCTCGATGACCACGAGCGGGATGGACTGGCCTGAGTTGCTGAACGGGATAGCCACGAGCGCCGGAAGGATCGCCGCGATGATTACGGCTGGGTTCCGGGCAGTAAGACCCATCAGGACAGCAGCGGCGAAGGCGGGGGTAGACCGCCACCACATCCCGCTTGTGGACTCGTGGAGGAGGAGAACCGCGGCCAGGGAGGCCAGAGCAAAGAGGGCCACGGGCCACCAAGCCACCTCATTCATGAGATGGTCGCGCCCGTTCCGGCTCAGCGCCTCTCCGTTGGCTCCTGGCTTTCCGTTGGCAGCGCGCACGATGCAATCCAACTACAGCCTAGGGGCTAGGGGCTCGCGGTCCGAGCCGCCTTAATGATCGTGATTGACAACGATATGGACCACGTCGCCGCTGCTGTTGGCAACGTCCCCATCGCACTGAGGGCGGCGATCACTGTTGCCCCAGTAGGTGATGTTGTAATCATGGCCTGCCTGAGCGAACTTGTCGCGCAGCTTCTGCCGCGCCCTGTCGAATCCGCTGCGACCATCAGCGGTTTCGTTGTTGCCGACGATCGTGTCGTTGCAAAGGTGGATCTCCTCTTCATGAGGCGTACCAACCGTCTTGACGTTCTCCGCAGGAAGCTTGGTCTTCCACAGTCGGATGTGGTAATCGCAGCCGAGATTTGTATCCAGAGCGGGACAGTCGATCGGGGGGCTCTTATTGCCGGCCTCGTCAGACGTACAATGCGTTTGGGAGGTGTCTACGTAGGTCTGCAGGCCCATGTACGGATTCGGGTACCAATAGTTCCAGCCGGCATGTTGGATGATGTTGCGATAGACGGTCATCGGAGCGGCGTTGGAGCCGTGGAAGACCGCCCCGACCGGGTCGCTGCGATTCGTGTTGCAGGCAGTGTCGCTCCACGCGTAGTCCCCGGATACGTCGGCATATACCTGGGGCGCAGCCAAGACAACACACACCAGACTCAGGAGAACAAGGCCGGGGGCGAGCGACTTCCAGCGCTTCCCTCGCCCGCCCTCGCTCACGAGCCGCTCGTGCACGATAGGCCTCCAGCCATGGCGCCGCTGGCAGGCACTGGGAGCGTACTCCGGTAAACGAGGGGTTGAGCCTGGGGTGACGCCGAGGCGGCCGGGGACTCCGACGCCGGCTCCGCCTGCACGGCTGCCGCAGCACGGGCTACTTGGTCGGGGTCGTTTCCGAAAATTACGATCGTTGATCGACCAGTGTAGAGTTCGAGGCGGGTACCGCCGTCGAAGACCGCGGACGGAGTTCCCCGCGTCAAAGTCATCTTGTGTGGATAGGGGACACCGGCTTGAACTTCGTAGTCCGCCAAGTTCCGCTCGCAGGCTGGCCAAGTTTGCACTTCGATCGGCACAGCGCAGCCCCCCTCCTGGCGCGTGTCGCAGGTTCCGTACATATAAGAAGTGAAGTTCGAGCGCACCGCTTCGCCAGCTTGGGGCGTCTGGCAAATTCGCCCAACGTCTGTCAACGGAAGCTCGTCGAAGGCGGATCCGAGGGAGTAGTACGTAAAATTGGCGGGCTGGTTAGAACTCGTACAGGCCAGGTGTTCAGGAGAGGTTGAGCCGGTTTCGACGCCCACCGCGTTATCGACTTGAACGGTCTGGGCGGAGGGCTGGCCCGAAGCCTGGATCGCGAAAGCGACGGAACTCCCGACGAGGATGACAACTAGCCACATGGACCTTTGGAACCATGAGGTGTTCATCCAGCTTGCCACTTCGTGCACAATAGCACAATCAGCTTGAGTTGGCCGTGTCCGGCTTCGCGAATTTCACGCCTCTAGACCTTTCATCCGTAGGTCAGGCGAGCTCCGCGGCATCGGACGGACTGCCGGACGCGACTCCCGACTGAGGGTCCGGCCCGATCCGGCTTGACTAGGGGCGGAGCGGGCCCTCACCGCTCCCGACCCCTCCCTCTCACGATGTGTTCGAGGTAGGGGTCGGGAGCGGTTCGGGAAGGGAAGGTGGAGTCGGATGGATGAAGGTCAGGAGGGAGGTCAGGAAGGTCGGTTTCAGGATGGTTCAGGGGTAAGAGATGGGCAGGGGGAGAAGAAAAGATGGGACAAATTCGGGGTTCGTGCGCCTTAAGGGGTGATGGATAGGCGAGTGAAGCGGAGCTGAGGCGTTTCGATGAAGCGAGACGGCGAGTTGGTCGATTGGCTGGCGCGGCTCGGAGCGTGCGAGATGCGCCATGTGCAGGAGCGCTATGGGATCTCGCGGTCGGTGGCCTATGAGCTCGTTGCCAGGCTGATCGAGGGCGGCCTCGTGGAGCGGCTGCGCCTCCTCTGGGGAGAGCCGGCGTTGCTGCGGGCGACCAGGGCCGGGATCGTCTACTCGGGCCTCGCGCTTCCGCCGGCGCCGGTCTCAGCGCACTCCTGGCGGCACTGGTCGGCCTGCGCCGACGCGGCGCTTTGGATCGAGCGAAACTGGGGCCCAGAGGCGTACGTAAGCGAGCGTGAGCTGGCTCGGGCCGAGGAGGAGCGCCAGCGGCCGATCGCCTCGGCGCAGCTCGTCTCCAGCTACGACGACTACGGCCTTGGCCTTCATCGCCCTGATCTCGTCATCCAGGCCGACGGTGGGCAGATCGCGATCGAGGTCGAGCTGACCGCCAAGGCTCCGAAACGACTGGAGAAGATCATCCGCGGCTGGCGGCGCTGTCGCTTGGTCGAGCGGACGATCTACGTCTGCCCTGCCGGTCCCGCCTACCGCGCGGTCGAGCGGGCGATCATGCTCGGCCGGGCCGAGGAGCGAGTGGAGCTTGTTGAGTTGGCCGAGATCGCGCCAGCGGATCGACTGCGAGTCGTGGACGTCGGATGAGCGCACCCCTCCTCACTGCTGAAGAGGTGGCCAAACGGACGCATCTTTGCGTCACGACCGTGCGCCGCAAGTGCCAGACAGGAGAGCTCCGCGCGACGAAACCGGCCGGGCAGTGGCGGATCTATGAGGAGGCGCTGGAGGAATGGCTCCTGGCCAGTGAACCGAGCCGCGATCCCGGCGTCTTTCGGCCGGGCGCCGAGCTCCGCGATACAGTCGCACGGTCGCCTCGCGGAAGCTGGCGGCACCTGAGAGCTATTGGGTCCGGAGGTCGGGCATGAGCATTTCGCGCACCCCCGATGGGGGTTTCAAGGTGCGTTGGCGCGACGCTGCAGGCGTGCACAGGTCGAAGCGCTTCGAGAGCGGCGAGAAGAAGATCGCCACAGCGTTCGAGGCCGAGGTCAAGCGAGCCAAGCGGCTCGGGTATCTGCCACAGCTTCAAGCGTCGACGAAGACGGTCAACGAGATCGGTGTGGAATGGCGCGGGGCGAATCTGCACCAGAAGGCGCCGGCAACGCAGCGGCTCTACGAGTGGCTTTGGGACTCGCAGGTCCTCCCCCACCTGGCCTCGGCACGAGTAGCGGCGCTAACGCCGGCGGATGTCGAGACGTGGTTGGGGCGACTGACTACGGGAGCGGTCGCTAAGCGCAAGGCCGCCGCCCTTCTGCACCAGGTGTTCAACTTCGCGATCAAGTCGGGATACGTCCAGCACAACCCGTGCGCCGTCGCCGATCGGCCACGGCTTCCGGCGCGCGAGCCGGTGAGACCGCCAGCGCCCATTGCGGTCGAGGAGATCCGGCTGGCTCTGCTCACCCGCGACCGCCCCGGCGATGCGGCTCTCGTAGCCGCAATGGCGTATGCCGGGATGCGACCCCAGGAGGCACTCGGGTTGTGCTGGGAGGACGTGCGCGAGCGCTCGCTTCTGGTTCGCGCGCCGAAGACTCGGAGCTTTCGAGTGGTTGATCTGCTCGCCCCGCTGGGCGCCGAGCTCGCTGAGCGGCGGCTCCTGACAGGAGGCGCACTCGATCTCGTCTTCCCGACGAGCCGCGGTACGAGCTGGTCGCCGAGCGACTACGGCAACTGGCGGGCGCGGATCTGGCATGGCACCAAGCGCAGTCCCGGTGTCGCTCCTGCGGGCATGAGGGTCTACGACCTGCGGCATACGTTCGTCTCGCTGCTTCTCCGCGATTCGCGCTACTCGCGCGTTGAGGTCGCCGCACAGGCCGGTCATTCGCTCGAGGTTCAGGACCGCACCTACGCCCACGTGATCGCCGAATTGCGCGGCGAAGGAAGCGCCGAGGACGAGATCCGCCGGGCCCGGGCCCGGGTGTTTGGCCAGGGCACAGCCGAGGCAACAGGTCAGTCAGGATGAGCGGGGATGTACCCCAGACGTACCCTGAGAGCTATATGGGACCTGCGACCCCGGCTTGCCCGGGCCGCGTAAACCGCTTGGCTACGCGGAGAGCGGCTGAAGGGACTCGAACCCTCGACCTTCTGCATGGCAAGCAGACGCTCTAGCCAACTGAGCTACAGCCGCGCGAAGGCTGATTCTAGCCTCGGGCGCCAGTTTCCAGCCCGTGGCCGAAGTTCGGCTCCCTACCCATCCCTGCCCAATCCGGGCGACAGCTACGACGCGCCGCTGCCGCTGCCGCTGCCGCCGAGCGTGCCCGAAGCGAGAACGGCGAGCGCGAACAGTCCGATCGTTATGAAGCGAAGCCGCTGCTCCCGATCCCTGCCCATTCGAGCGCCTGATCGAAAGCCGCCCTACATGCGGGCGAACAGCCAGTTCTCGGGCGTCGGGCTTGTGCCTGGCACTCAGCCATTCAACGCAAACCTGGTCCAGGCGATCCTCGGCGCCTGAGCCCCGGATATAGGGTCACCCGGTGGCACGGATTCCCTACCGCACCCCGGAGGACGCCGAGGGACGGCTGCGTGAGGTTCTCGAGGCCGCGCCGGCGCTCAACATCTTCCGGCTGATGGCCCAGGCCGACTCGGCGTTCATTCCCTGGCTTCGCTGGGGCGGCGCCCTCCTCGGCGACCTGCAGCTCGATCCGGTCGTGCGGGAACTGGCCATCCTGCGGGTGGCACGGCTGACACCCGGCGCGGAGTACGAGTGGGTCCAGCACGACCCAATTGCCCTCGCGGTGGGGGCCCGCCAGGAGCAGGTGGACGCCCTGCGGGCGGGCAAGATCGACGCAGCATGCTTCTCCGAGGCAGAACGGGCAGTGCTTCGGTTCACCACCCAGGTCGTCGAGAGCGCGGTGGTAGGCGACGAGACCTTTGGCGCAGTGGCAGCGGCGCTCTCACCGCGCGAGATCGTTGAGCTGATCATGGTCATCGGCCAGTACATGATGGTCGGCCGCGTGATGGCAGCCCTGGAGATCGACCTCGACGAGCCAATCGGCGACGCCGCGCTGGGCGCGGTTGAGCGCGCCTCCGAGCTCGACGACTAAACGCCGTCGAGAGTGGAGTTCACGAGCGAGTCCGCTGCGGCGTTGTGCTCGCGACGGACATTGCGAATCGACCAGCGCCGAAAGCCCGCCAGGCCCGACCGCACCTGGGCGTAGAGCGGCTTCAGGTTCGCGTCCTTCACGCGGTATTCGCCGCGCACCTGCCTGACCACCAGCTCCGAGTCGCCGATCAGCTCCAGCTCCGTCGCACCGAGCTCACGCGCGCGGTCGATCGCGAGCAGCAGGGCGCGGTACTCGGCCACGTTGTTGGTCGCGGTGCCGATCGTTTCGCCGCGCTCCTCGATCAGCTCTCCGCCCTCCGTGGTGAGAACTGCCGCGATCGCAGCCAAGCCGGGGTTGCCACGTGAGCCCCCATCGAAGTTGGCGATCACGTGCTCGACGCGGTCCGTCATCCGCCGGCGAGGCTCACGCGCCCCTCCTCGTCTGCCTGAGCGTTCCACTCAGGAGCGGGCGGGCCGATCTCGTCGATCTCATCCCCCTTCGCGATCTGGGTGACGCCGCGTCCTGGAGCGATCTCCCATCGATACCACGAAAGATCCCACGCCACCGTGACGGTGACCGATCCGTCGCCCTCGGCGATCGCGACGCTGGGCTCACCCAGAGAGCGGCGCAGGCCCGCGATCTTGCGCGTCTCATGGCTGGCGTTGAAGGCTTCGAGTGCGCGCTCGAGCGGCGAACGCTCGCTGCGAATCAGGGGCGACTCGGCGCCGCCCACAGCCCGAGGCTTCACGAAGGGCGCGGGTTGCCGCGGCTCGGCCGGAGCCTCGAGCTCTTCGGCAAGCCGCGCCGGCATCCAACCGGCTGCCTCCGCGCGCTTTCGGCACAGGGCGCAGACCCGTCGCGACTCTCCCCCGGCGGTGACGTAATCCCAGAGCTGCTCTCCGCGGAGGATCGTGCGCTCGCAAACGGCGCACTGGGCGAAGCCAGGAGCCTCGTAGTCGGCCACGGGGGCCAAGGTAGCGAACGCCTTCAGGCGATCCGGCTACTGGTCGTCGCTCTTCGCGGCGGCCGCGATGACCTTCTGGGCCACATGGGCGGGGATCTCTTCGTGGCGGAGGAACTCCATCGTGTACTCGCCGCGCCCGCCGGTAATCGCGCGCAGGTCGGGGGCGTAGTCGAGCACCTCGGCCATCGGCACCTCCGCCTTGATCTCCGTCGCCGAGTCCTTGGGCTCCATCCCAAGCGGGCGTCCGCGACGCGAGTTGAGGTCGCCGATCACGTCGCCCACGGAGTCTTCAGGGACCGAGATGGTCATCTCCATGATCGGCTCGAGCAGGTAGGGCTCGGCTTGAGCCGCGGCCTCCTTGAAGGCCATCGAGCCCGCGATCTTGAACGCCATCTCCGACGAGTCGACCGTGTGATAGTGCCCGTCGTAGAGGCGCACGCGCACATCCTTGACCGGGTAGCCGGCGAGCACTCCCGCACCCAGCGTCTCCTCGATCCCCTTCTGCACAGCGGGGATGAACCCGCCCGGGATCACCCCGCCCTTGATGGCGTTGACAAACTCGAACCCGGTTCCTGGCTCCGCCGGCTCGAGCTCGATATGGCAGTCACCGAACTGCCCGCGCCCGCCGGTCTGCTTCTTGTAGCGGCCGTGTCCCTTCGCCGCCTTGCGGATCGTCTCGAGGTAGGGAACCCGCGGAGGCTTCAGCTCGATCTCGGCGCCGAAGCGGCGCTTCATGCGGTCGACGATCACCTCGACGTGAACCTGGGTGAGGCCGGCGATGATCTGCTCGCCCGTCTCGGGATCGCGGTGGACGTCGAGTGTCGGGTCTTCCTCGGTCAGGCGGCGAATGGCGGTGGCCGCTTTCTCCTCGTCGCCCTTCGTCTTGGCCTCGTAGGCGAAGGCCATGACGGGCGCCGGCAGGTCGACCTTGGGGAAGCGAACGCCGACGTCCTTGACGGCCAGGACGTCGCCCGCGCGGGTCTCGCGGAGCTTCGCGACAGCCCCGATGTCGCCCGGCCCCAGCGCGTCGACCGCCGCCATCTCCTTACCCATCGGCGCTGCGAGCTGGCCGATTCGCTCCTTCTCGCCGCGCGTCGTGTTGAGCACCTGCGAGTCGGAGCGCAGAGTGCCCGCCGCCACCCGCAGCATGTTGATGCGGCCCGTGTAAGGGTCGGCGGTGGTCTTGAAGACATAGGCGAGGACCTCCGCGTCGGGGTCCTTTTCGACATCGATCTGCTCGCCTTCGGCGTTCAGGGCCTTGCCGGGCCCGCGCATCGCGGGCGAGGGGACGTCTTCGAGGAAGGCCTCCAGGAGGCGGTTGGTTCCGAGGTTCTTGGTCGCGACGCCACACGTGACCGGGAAGAGGTGGCCCTCGGTTACTCCCTTCTTCAAAGCGGTAACGATTTCCTCGTGGGAGATGTCCTCGCCCTCCAGATAGCGCTCCATCAGCTCGTCGGAGTTCTCGGCGACCTCGTCCATGAGCTTTTCGCGGTATTCCTCGGCGCGCGCCTGGAGCTCCTCTGGAATTTCCACTTCCTTGGCGCTGCCTCGCCCCTCGCCGGCGTACTCGTACCCCTTCATGTCGATCAGATCGACCACGCCGCGAATCTCATGCTCGGCGCCGATCGGGATCTCGGTCGCCACCACATGCGGTCCGAAAGCGGCCTTCAGCGAGTTGAGGGCAGTGAAGAAATCGGCGCGCTCGCGGTCGAGCATGTTGACGAAGATCAGACGGGGCAGGCCCTCCTCCGCCGCACGGCTCCAGAGCCGCTCGGTGCCCACCTCCACTCCCGCGACGCTGTTCACGACCACCACGGCGGCGTCGACCACCCGCAGCGCGCCGAGCGTGTCGGCGATGAAGCTCGGCTCGCCCGGCGTGTCGACGAGGTTGATCTTGCGTTCGTGGTAATCGAAGGAGGCGACGGCGGCGCCGATCGACATCGCGCGCTCGTGCTCGTCGGCCTCGAAGTCGGCGACTGTGGAGCCGTCGTCGACCTTACCGAGACGTTTGACCGCCCCGGCCTCGAAGAGGATTGCCTCGCAGAGGCTGGTCTTGCCGCTACCGCGGTGCCCGATCAGGGCGACGTTGCGAATGCGATCCGGCGGCCGTGCAGGCACGACTCGCACCCTATTACCTGAGTTCGCTCCGTGTCAGCGGGGAAAATACGACCGCAGGGCGAGGACGGCCTTGGTGTGGATCTGCGAGACCCGTGACTCGGTGACGTCGAGGATCTCGCCGATCTCCCGGAGGGTGAGGTTCTCGTAGTAGTAGAGGGCAACGACGAGTCGCTCCCGCTCGGGCAGGGCTTCGATCGCGTCGGCGAGCCGGTCCTTGAGCTCCGCCGACCGTGCCTCAGCCTCCGGATCGACCGCCGATGGGTCACGGATCGTCTCGAGCACCGAGATCTGCCCGCTGCCGCCCTCGGGGTCGGCGAAGGTCCAGAGGTCGTCGAGGGCGAGCACGGAGGAGTTGGCGATGTCGAGAAGAGTTGAGTTGAAGGTCTCGAGGTCCATCTCGAGCTTGGCGGCCATCTCCTCGTCCGAAGGTTGGCGGCCGAGATCGGCCTCGAGCGACGCGTGTGCCTTCTCGATCTCGCGGGCTTTGGAGCGGACCGAGCGGGGCACCCAGTCGAGGGAGCGAAGTTCGTCGATGATCGCGCCCTTCACCCGGGCGGCTGCGAAGGTCTCGAAGCGAATCTCGCGTTCTGGCTCGAAGCGCTCGATCGCGCCGATCAGGCCAAGGAGGCCGTAGGAGATGAGGTCGCCCTCGTCGACATGGGAGGGCAGGCTCGAGGCCATGCGGCCGGCGATGAACTTGACGAGGGGCGAGTAGGCGACGACGAGCCTCTCGCGAGCGCGCTCGTCGCCTTCCTGCTTGTAGCGACGCCATAGGTCGCGGAGCTCGACGGCTTTGACGTTCGTTTCCATGCCGAGTACCAGGTGAAACTTACCGTGGAGAGCTTCAGGCACGTGGGTGGGCTCGTGCGTAGTCGCGGCGAAGGCGCCCCGGCTCGACCCGTGTGTACACCTGGGTCGTCGACACGCTCGAGTGGCCCAAAAGCTCCTGGATCGAGCGCAGGTCCGCCCCGCCCTCGAGCAGATGGGTTGCGAACGAGTGGCGCAGAACGTGTGGTGAAACACCGCCGGCGATGGCCGCCTCGCGCACCCAGCGCTCGAGCCTGCGGCGAACGTCCGACGTGTGCAGGCGCCGGCCGCGGCGCGAGATAAAGAGCGCGGTTTCCTCAGGGCGCTCGGCCAGGGCGTGCCTGGCTGACTCCAGGTAGCGCCGCAGGGCCGCCTGGGCCGGCTCCCCCATCGGCACGACCCGCTCCTTCTTTCCCTTGCCGAAGATCCTCACTGCCTCCGACTCGAAGTCGATGTCCTCCAGGTTGAGCCCGCAGACCTCCTCGGCGCGCATTCCGCAGGCGTACGTGAGCTCGAGCATCGCCCGGTCGCGCATCGCGAGCGGGTCCGATGCGGGAATCCGGTCGAGCAGGGTCGCGGCCTGGTCGGGCGAGAGCACCCGCGGCAGCCGCGATGCGCGCTTCGGACTGGGCAAGAGCTCCGCCGGGTTCTGAGCCGCCACGCCGGTTCGGACCAGGTGCTCGCCGAAGCTTCGAATCGCCGCGAGCTTGCGCGCCACGCTGGCTCGCGCCAGGCGGCGCTCGGACAGCGCCGCCGCGTAGCCGCGGAGATCGCGGTAGGCGAGCTCACCCGGTTCACGGCCGCGCTCGGCCGCCCAGGCGATCAGCTCGCCGACATCACTGCCGTAGGCCCGAAGCGTGTGGCGCGAGACACCGCGCGTGGAGAGCTCCCTCTCAAACGAGGCATAGGCGTCGCTCCAGGCCTGCTCGGTCGCGTCCATGGCGGGGAATTCGCCGGCGCGGCGGACACGCCTGCCGCTGCAAGCATGCAAACGCGCTCAGCCGATGTAGATGGGGGTGCCGAGGGGGACGCGGTCGTAGAGATCGATCACGTCCGGAATGAGCATTCGCACGCACCCGTGCGAGGCGGCACTGCCGATCGACGAGATCTCGTCGGTGCCGTGAATTCCCGCGCCGTCGAAGAAGCCCATCCAGCGAGCTTTGATGGGATCGCTGGGCCCAGGAGGTATCACCTTGCCGGCCAGGTCCCCGGCCCACGCGCTGTCAGGCACATGCCACGACGGGTTGACCTGCTTGTCGTTGATGGTGTAGGTGCCGGCGGGAGTCTCAAGGCCCTGCATGCCGACCGCGATCGGATAGGTCTTCTCCAGCTTCAGGTTCTTCCACAGGCGCAGCTCGAAGTTCGTGCGGTCGATGGTGATGTAGGTGGGGTACTTGGCGGCGAGCTCGTCCGTGCTCACGGCGGGCTTGGTGCGTCTGACCGGAGCCCGGACGACGCGGCGCCCGTCGTTCGCGCCGATCTCGGCGTTCAGCTCGGAGCGGAGCTTGTCCTTGTCGAGGCTGATGCCGTCGTGGCCCGCAACGAGGTTGATCGACGAAGGGCCGGGCTCGACCGAGGCGTCGGTCGCCGCCTGGTCGATCTGCTCCGCGACGACGTCGATGAAGTCGTTGACGCCGCTATGCGAGTAGGTGACCTGGGCCGGGAGGTTGTCGAAGACGTCGTCCCCAGTCGCGTAGCGCCACAGCCGGCTTGGCAGGCTGCCCTGGCGGCTGGCCCTGTGAGCCGCGTCGATCATCGCCTGGAGGTCCGCCTGGACGTTCAGGTGCTTGGGACCGAGGATGTACTTCTTGCCCTCAAGCGTCACCGTCACCGGCGCCTCGAGCGGCTTCACGAGCTCGTTGCGAAGCTTTTGCTTCGCCTCGCTGTCGGTCAGCCCGCCGATGGGCACGCCCTCGACGCGGATCCCGTTGGCGATCTCGTCCGCCTTCGCCTGGTCCCAGGCGTACGCGGCGATCGCCGCCGCGATCAAAAGTGCAAGCGCACTGACCAGCGCGATCTGAACCCGACGTCCCACGGAGGAAATTGTACGAGCGCCGTCCCCCGGCCCCCCGGGATCGCTCACCACGGTGCAAAGCGGTTTGCGCCGCTGGATGGACTAGAGGCTAGGTGGCTGGACCTCGGAGGTGGGCTCGCCGCTGGGTTCACGGCGCACGTTGGGGCTCCACCGCAGGAACTCCTCCACCTCGCGGTCATAGTGGAAGGCATCGTCGGAGTCCCCAATGACCTTTCGCAGGCGCATGTGCTCAGCGAATCGCAGCACAGCCTCGCGCGACGTGAAGCCGTAGTCGAATCCGGTCGCCTTGTAAGCGCGATTGTCGAGGCCGCGCCCGAAGCGCAGCAGGTTCCACATCTCATCGGGAACCCGCAGGCCGAGGCGACGAAGTGGCTGCGCCACCAGTCCCGCTCCGAAGGGCGGCAGGATCGGCAGCGGCAACTTGCCCGCGAGGCTCGCGACCTCGCTCAGGGCGAGCACGCCGTCGGCGGCGACGTTGAAGACGCCCGGGACGTCGCTGATGACAGCGTGCTCGAGGGCATGAACCACGTCGTCGGCATGCACGAACTGTGTGCGCGGGTCGAAGCCGAGGACCATCGGCAGGGCCGGCAGGCTGAGGATGCGCTCGTACGCCGTCTCGACGTCGCGACCCAGGACGTTCGCGCAGCGCAGGATCGTCACGAGCGCCCCCTGGCGGCGAGCTGCGTAGTCGCGCACCGCGCGCTCCGCCTCGACGATGTCGCGTTCGATGGCGAACCGTGGAGGGTGCTTACGCTCCATGTCCTCGGTGAAGAAAGCCGGATCGTCCTGCTCGCACCCGTACCAATGGGCCGAGCACTTGAAGACGAAGCGCTTGACGGGCGATTCGGGGCCGTCGCAGGCGGCGAGGATGTTCATCGTGTCGATGACGTTGTTCTCGTGAGCCTCACGCGGGGAGGCGGCGAAGGAGTTGACGACCAGCCGCGTGTCGACGACGGTGTCGATCTCGGCGGCACGAACGATCCGCGAGAGCAGCGAATGGTGGTTGGAGACCTTTACGTACTCCGTGCGCTCCAGCTCGCGGGTGGGCTCGCGCTCGTCAACGCCGATGATCGCCTCGGCCTGCTCGAAACCCTCGAGCGCCTGGGCCAGGCGGCCGCCCCAATAGCTGGAGACGCCGGTGATCAGGATGCGGCGCCGCTCAGCCAAACCACACCGACTTTCGCTTGGCCACCATCTCATGGAGGTTGTCCTGGATCAGCGAGCGGATTTCCTGCGCAACGCTCTGCACGAGGGCCTTGTCGGCGACGGCCTCCGGGCCGCCGAGATCGGCCGTGTCGATCGGCTCCAGGAATCTGATCTTGAACTTCGCGGGCAGGTAGCCGAGCATTCCGAGGGGCCCGAACCATGGAAAGGCTGGGGTAATCGGGAAGTAGAGAAGGCCCGTCACGCGCTTCATGAAGTTCACGTGGGCGAAGATCGGGGCTGCCTCCTCGGCGCCGACGACGCAGACCGGCACGATTTGAGCACGGGCGCGCATCGCCGCCTCGACGAATCCGCCACGGCCGAAGCGGCGCAGCTGATAGCGCTCGCGGTAGAGCTTCTCGGTGCCCTTGCGGCCTTCGGGGAAGACCAGGACGAGCTGGCGCTCGTCATAGAGGAGGCGGTGGACATTGGCCGGATGGGCAGCCACGCAGCCGATCTTAGGCAGGAGCATCGAAAACCCCGGATAGCCCTTGAAGAAGTGCTCGACCGTGATCTGAAGCGACCGGGGGTTCGGGTGCTCCTCGCGGATCGCCTTGGCGATCATCGCCGCGTCGGGCGGCAGAGCGCCCGAGTGGTTGGACACCAGCAAGGCGCCGCCGTCGGAGGGGACGTTCTCGATGCCCTCGACCTCCGTGCGAAACCAGCGCTTGTAGAAGAACTCGAGCAGCGTGGCGTCGAAAACGCCCTCGACGCGCTCCGAGCGGCCCCAGTCGTCGAGGCGGCGATCGGGCTCGATCGCGGGCAGCAGCTCACGCGGGCGCGCGAGCGCACCTGGGGCCGGCAGGGCGGCGAGGGATGTCCTTTCGGGGGCCACGGGAGAACGGGTCATTGAAGCAGGATCGCCTCGGGGGCCTGTGGTCAATATGTTCCTTTATCCATGCGCACGAAGGACACAGTTCGCAAGGCCATCTGGAAGGCCATGGACCGGGAGGGGGTTTCCCGCTTTCCGGGAGCAGAGGGTCGCATCCCAAACTTTGCGGGAGCTAAGCTCGCCGCCGAGAGGCTCGCCACGCACCGAACCTGGCGCCGGGCCCAAGTAATCAAGGCGAACCCCGACTCGCCGCAGACCCACGTACGCCGGCTGGCTCTCGAAGAGGGTAAGACGATCGTGATGGCGGTTCCGCGCCTGCGCGAGCAAAACCCCTTCCGAGTCCTCGATCCGCGGCGGCTGAGCGCGGGGAAACGCGGCGAGGCCGCCACGATCAAGGGCGCGCTACGCCACGGCCGGGTGGTCGCCCTCGAGGAGCTGCCCGAGATCGACTTCGTGCTCTGCGGCTCCGTCGCCGTGAATCTCACCGGCGCGCGGATCGGCAAGGGCGGCGGCTTCTCAGACCTCGAGTACGGCCTCCTGATCGAGGCGGGCAAGATCGACGACCACTCGGTGGTGGCGACCACCGTCCATCCCACCCAGATCCTGCGCGAGCACCTGATGATGACCGGGCACGATCTGCCCGTGGACATGATCGCAACGCCGCGGGCGGTGATCGAGGTCGACCGTCAGTACTCCAGGCCGAGGGGCTTGCTCTGGGATCATCTGCAGCCTCCGCAGATCCACGAGATCCCAATCCTCGAGCGAATGGGCTACGCATGAGCGCCACCGACACAGCAAGCCACGCCGGCGATGACGCCGTCTTCACCCCCTCCGGCCCGGAGCCTGGCCGGGTCCGGGGCTTCATCGATCGCCTGTGGTGGTTCACCCCCCCGTTCGCGGCCCTCCTCGATCCGACGCCGGCCGATGGCCCGGATCCCTACGGCGACCCCGACCCCGACTGGCTTCGGATCGACTGGCGCGAGCACCTGCGCACCGTCGACGTTGCGGCATCGACACAGCCGGGATCGGATCCGGCGCGAGTCAACTACGTCGAGATGGGGCCGACTGGGAAGGACACCGGGCCGCCCATCGTCCTCGTCCACGGGCTCGCCGGCTGCTGGCAGAACTGGCTGGAGAACATCCCCGAGCTTGCCCGCCATCACCGGGTGCTCGCTCTCGATCTGCCCGGGTTCGGTCACTCGCCGATGCCGCCGTGGGAGATCTCGGTCGAAAGTCATGGCCGCCTCTTGCACGACTTCTGCGAAGCGCTGGGAGTCAGCGACGCCGCGCTCGTGGGGAACTCCATGGGCGGCTTCATCTCCGCTGAAGCCGTGATCCAGGAGCCGGCGCGATTCTCGAAGCTCGTTCTCGTGTCGGCTGCCGGGATCTCGCACGCCGCCGCTATCAGGGGGCCCGCGATCAGCGCCGCGCGGATGTCCGTGGTCCTGACCCCGTACGCACTCGGCTTCCAGGAGCAGGCGCTGAAGCGGACCGGGCTGCGGTTTCAGATGATGCGCCAGGTCTTCTACAACCCGATGAAGCTCCGCTACGAGCTTCTGTATGAGTTCATCCACTCAGGGCCCGGGACGGATGGCTTTTTGCCGGCAGTCCAGGGAATGACCGGCTACGACTTCCTCGACCGCCTCGAGGAAATCGAGATCCCGACATGGATCATGTGGGGCCGCAACGACCGTGTGATCCCGCCCGCCGACTCCAAGGGCTACGGCGATCGCCTTCGCAACTCCCATACCTCGATCTACGACAAGACCGGCCACTGCGCCATGGCCGAGCGCCCGGTGCGGTTCAACCGGGAGCTCGCTCGGTTCGTCGAGACCTGAGCTACTCCTCGTCCAGGTCGGCCCGGAACTGCTCCGTGGTGTTGGTATGGGGGAAGGGCTCGTCCGGAACTGCCATCCCCAGCGCTTCGCAGATTGGCCGCCATCCATCCCCCGGCTGCCAGTCGATCAGCCGCTTCGCCGGAACAGCCTCGCGGACGGCCGCGTTGTGGCGTTCGTAGCCGGCGATCGCCCCGTCGCGCGCCCGCCAGTCCGGTGTGAACGTGTTGGGCATCAGGTCCATCATCAGCGCCCTGCGGGCAGCCCAGGCTTCATCCTCGGGCGGGACGTCCTTGGTCAGCGCCTGCAGGATCGTCTGGGAGTAGCTCTCCCACCATTTTGCTGCAGACGAGCGCGTCGACAGCAGCACCGGCGCGTCCGGATTCGCGTCGGCGAGCTCACGCCAGAAGGCACATGCCGGCCAGTCCAGACTGGCAGCGAAACCGTCGGGAAAGCCCTCCCAATCCACGTCCTCCCCGCGCGCAGCGGCATGGAGCGTCGGGGTCAGGTCGGGCCGCTCGAAGAGCTCCGACATGTGAAAGCACCGGCTGCCGAGGAGCTCCTCGAGGGCGAACTTGAGCGACGCCGTCCCCGTACGGCCGAGGCCGGCCCCGACGACCCGCAGCGCCACCGCTACTCGGTGACCGCGCCTCTGGACGCGGAGCCGACCGTCTTTGCGTACTTCGCCATCACGCCGCTGGTGAACAAGGGCTCGGGAGGTTTGTAGTCCGCGACTCGCTGCTCGATCGCTTCTCCGGATAGCGAGGTCTCGAGGACGCGGCGCTCGATGTCGATCGTCACCTCGTCGCCGTCGCGAAGGGCCGCGATCGGCCCTCCCTTTGCGGCCTCGGGAGCGACGTGACCGACCATGAGCCCACGGGTTGCGCCCGAGAAGCGGCCATCGGTCAACAGCGCGACCTCTTGGCCCAGCCCCTCGCCAACGATCGCCGCGGTCACCTGGAGCATCTCCCGCATTCCCGGGCCGCCGGCGGGGCCCTCGTTGCGGATCACGATGACGTCGCCGGGGTTGATCGCCTGCGATTTGACCGCGGCGAAGCACTCCTCCTCCGACTCGAACACTCGCGCGGGCCCGGTCTGGCCCTGGCGCTCGGTGCCTGCGAGCTTCACCACGGCGCCCTCCGGCGCCAGGTTGCCACGCAGGATCGCGAGCCCGCCCGAAGCCTTGACCGGCGCCGCGACGGGCAGAACGACCTCCTGGCCCTCGGCCTCGTGAGCGTCGGCCGCCTCCTCGCCGATGGTGCGCCCGGTGACGGTCATTGCGTCCTCATGGAGGATGCCGGCCTCCGCGAGGCGGCTGAGGATGAGGGGAACGCCGCCTGCCCGGTAGAGGTCGGTGGCGACGAAGCGCCCGCCCGGCTTGAGATCCGCCAGTAGGGGCGTGGACTGAGAGATGCGCTCGAAGTCGTCGATGTCGAGCTCGACGCCCGCCTCGTGGGCGATCGCGAGCAGGTGAAGGACGCCGTTGGTCGAGCCCCCGGAGGCACATACGCAGGCGATCGCGTTCTCGAGCGACTCGCGGGTAATGATCCGGCTGGGCCGAAGATCCTCCACGAGGACCTTCATCACCAGCTCGCCGATCTTCTCGGCGACCGTGGCCTTCTCGTCGTCGACGGCCGGCACCATCGCCGAGCCTCCGGGCGAGATCCCGAGAGCCTCGAACGCACAGGCCATGGTGTTGGCCGTGAACTGGCCGCCGCAGGCGCCGGGGCCGGGACTGGCGACGTCCTCGAGCTCCTTCAGGTCCTCGTCGGAGATTTTGCCGGCAGCGTGGGCGCCGATCGCTTCGAAAAGATCGACGATCGTCACGTCCTTGCCGCGAAAGCGGCCCGGGGCGATCGAGCCGCCATAGAGCATGAGGCTGGGGATGTCGAGGCGGGCCAGCGCCATGACGGCGCCCGGGAGGGTCTTGTCGCAAGCCGAGAGGGCCACGACCGCGTCGAACTGAAAGCCGCGCACCATGAGCTCGATCGAGTCGGCGATGACCTCCCGGCTCACCAGCGAGGTCTTCATTCCCTGGGTGCCCATCGTGATCCCGTCGGAGATCGCGATGGTGTTGAACTCCATCGGCGTGCCGCCGGCCGCGCGGACGCCCGCCTTGATGTGCTCGGCAAGGCCGCGCAGGTGGAAGTTGCAGGAGTTGGCCTCGGCCCAGGTGTTCGCGATGCCGACCGTGGGCTTCGAGAGGGCCTCGTCGTCGAAGCCGACCCCCTTCATGTAGGCACGGGCGTGGGAACGCTCGGGCCCATCGAAGAGGACAGACGAACGAGGACGCGGAAGGGCCTTTGAGTCAGCCATGGGCGCCCGAGTCTAGAAGGGCGGCCTGGTGGCCTTCCTATCGAGACGTTCGTCGCGAAGCCGCTGGAGGCCGAAGACGTCCACCGGCCCGGGCCCGTGCCCGATTTCGGCGAGGCCGCTGCCCACCGCTGCCGCAGCGATCTCCCGTGCCCAGCGCGCGGCCTCCCCCAGCTCCACCCCGCGCGCCAGGAAGGCGGCCAGCGCTGCCGAGTGCGTGCAGCCGGAGCCATGAGTCGCGCCGCCGGGGTAGCGCGGCCCCTCGATCCGCGTGACACCGTGGGGCTCGACCAGCACGTCGGCGCCGTCCTCTGAATGGCCTCCGGTGACGATCACGGCCTGCGGGCCGAGCGCGAGAATCGCGCGCCCCAGGTCTGCCGGCTCAGCCGCCGCGCCGATGCCGGCCAGCGAGCGGGCCTCGAGGAGATTGGGTGTCGCCACCGTCGCCCGCGGCAGCATGCGATCGATCAGCGCTGCCTTTGCGTTCGGGTCCAGGAGCGAAGCCCCGCTCTCGGCCACCATGACCGGGTCGACCACCACCGGCACGTCGTCGAGAAGCTCGAGTCCGTCGATGACCGCCTCGATCGTCGCCTCGTCGGCGAGCATCCCCACCTTCGCCGCGTCGATGCGGATGTCCGAGGTCACGGCATTCACCTGGGCGACGATCATGTCGGGTGGCATGACCATCACGGCCTCCACGCCCGTGGTGTTCTGCGCGGTGACGGCCGTGATCGCGCTTGTGCCATGGACCCCGCAGCGAGCGAAGGCCTTGAGGTCTGCCTGTATGCCCGCACCGCCGCCGGAGTCGGACCCGGCGATCGTCAGGGCGGCGTGGACCTTGCGTGTCTCACTCACGCTTCCAGCGTATCTCCGACGTGCTGGTCTACTCGGCCCGAACCGGCGCCCTGCGGTTCGCAGCCGACGCGAAGCGCAGTAGCCGCGGATCGGCCAGGTGAAAGATCGATGCGCGCCGAGTCGCCACCTCCTCGATCGCGCGGCCCACCTCCGGGCTCGTGGCTCCCATGCGAAGGAGCAGGCGCTCGTTCGCCCGGAACCGCCGGCCCGTGGACTGATCGGCGATCTGCCAGTGATGGGGACCCAGGCGCCAGGCGAGGGCGCGGCGGTAGCGAGACAGGGCTGCGCCCAGGTCGCCCTCGCCAAGAACGCTTGCCGCCGTTTCCTCGATCAACCACTCCGCGCTCTGAAACGCCCAGCCGCAGCCGACCCCTTGGGCAGGGTCAGTGGCCACCGCGGCGTCCCCGACGAATGCGATGCCGGGACGGGATGCGGGTCGCATCTTATTCGGCACGTCGAGCTTGCCGATCAGCTTCGACACTCTCTCGCCGGAGCTCAGGTCCGGAGCGTCGGGCAGCTCCCGTGCGAAATCCATGTAGGCCCGCTCCGGGTCCGCGCGAAACTCAGGCAGCCGTGCCCGGCAAGGCCCGACCGCGACGACTGTGAGGTCGTCCTCGCAGGGAAGCGCACCTGCGCTCTCCGGGTCGAGGAACCAGATTCTGGCCGCGTCCGTACGGGGTCTCAGTCCCCGCCAGTATGCGAAGTAGAAGAAGCGACCGTGGGGAAGGACGCGAGCAGGAACTCCGGCGAGGCGAGCGAGCCGGGTGTCACGGCCGTCGGCCGCCACGGTGAGGCGAGACGTGATGGTTTGTGGCTTTCCGCCTGGACTTGCGATCTCGACGCCGCCGACCCGATCGCTGTCACGCCGGAGCCCCACCACCGCATGTCCGAGGATGAGCTCGACCCCCGGGGTAGAGATTGCCAGCTCCCGCAACATCGGATCCAGGCGCCGGCGCGAGAGCCCGTAGCCGAGAGGCGCATCCGCGGGGAAGCGAAGCCAGCCTCCGTGCGGGGTCCAGGCCGCGGGACGCACTCGCGCAGCGCCCGCGGCTTCCATCGGCCGTGCCAGGCCGAGTCGCTCAATGGCCGGGACCGCGCTCGGCTGAATTGTGTGCGTGCAGACCACCTTGTAGGCATCCGGATCAGCCCGCCGCTCGACAAGCGCCACGCGGGCTCCCCGAAGGGCGAACAGCCGTGCGACCGCGCATCCGGCAAGGCCGGCACCGGCGACGATGACGTCGAAGTCGTCCCGGGAGGCCATGGCGCTCAATCTAGTGCGATGTGCCTCGCCGCTCTACTCAGGCGAGCTGAGCGCAGTGCGAGCGAAGGCGCCGTCGACCGAGGCGCCCACGTAACCCATCAGCTCGAGTCGCGCGAAGGCAATTGCCGCTTCCCCTGCAGAGAGCCCGCACGCGTTCGCAAGGTCGTCGACGCCGGAGCTGCCCTGCTCGATTGCCTCGAGAGCCGCGCGCATGCCTTCGTCGAGCGGCGGACCCTCGCGCCGAACGCTCGCCACCCCCACTCCGAGCAACTCGTCGAGCACGTCCTGTGCGTCGCGGATGAGCGCGGCCCCATCGCGGATCAGGCCGTTCGTGCCCGCGGAAGTGCGTGAGCTCACTGGGCCCGGGACCGCGCCGACCGACCGGTGGAGGTCCATGGCCTCCCGGGCCGTGATCAGTGAGCCTGAGGGCTCCGCCGCCTCGACCACGATCGTCATCTCGGCAAGGGCGGCCATGATCCGGTTGCGAGCCGGGAAGGCCCATTTCGTCGGCGAGGCTCCCGGGGGCTGCTCGGCGAGCGCCGCACCGCCGGCAGCGATGATGCGGCGGTGAAGACCACGCTTGGAAGGCGGGTATGGGACATCGGGCCCGCCGGCGAGGACCGCGACGGTGGTGCCGCCCGCTGCGAGCGCTCCCTCGTGCGCCGCCGAGTCGATCCCGAAGGCCATACCGCTAACCACGACCAAACCGGCGGCGGCGAGCAGGTGCCCCAGTTCACGCGCGGCCTCGAGCCCGTAGGCCGACGCTCGCCGGGAACCGACGATCGTCACCGTCTCCTGCCTGCGCAGACGGATGAGGACCTCTACCTCCCCACGCCCGTAGAGGACGGGCGGCATGCGGCCGTCGAGCTCGGTGAGCTGCTGCGGAAAGCGGTCATCGCAACGGCATAGGGCCCAAGCCTCGCCGCCGCAGAGCGGATCGTGGCCCGCTTCCTTTACGCATTCAGGGCAGGCCGTGGGAGCCGGCATCAGGCCTCGCCCCGGCGCCGTAGCGCGAGCGCCTCGCTGACGTGTGCAGCCCGCACCGGATCACTGTCGTCCAGGTCGGCGATGGTCCGGGCGAGCCGCAGCGTCCGGTCCCAACCGCGGCCGCTGAGACGAAGCGCCGAGTACCCGGCGGCAAGGACGTCCGCTGCCTCGGCGTCGAGCTGTGCGGTCTCGCGAACCTGGCTCGCGCTCATCTCGGCATTGGTGCGCCGGCCGCCGAGACGAGCGTGTTGGCGCTCGCGCGCCGCCACTACACGCTCGCGAATCGCCGCTGACCCCTCCCCCGATTCGGCGGCAATCTCCGTGCCCTCCGGGGTGCCCACCCGGATTGAGATGTCGATGCGATCCGCCAGCGCCCCACTCAACCGGGCCTGGTAGCGACGCACCTGCGCGTCGCTGCAGTGACAGTCAAGCGACTCGGGCCCGAGCCCACACGGGCATGGATTGGCCGCGGCCACCAGCATGAACCGGCACGGAAGGTCCAGAGCATGGCCTGCGCGGACGATCGAGACCCGCCCCGACTCGAGCGGCTCGCGCAGCGCCTCGAGTGCGTCACGCGGGAACTCGGCGAGCTCGTCGCAAAAGAGGACTCCGCGGTGCGCGAGCGTGATCTGCCCGGCGCGCGGCGGAGTCCCCCCACCGACGAGCCCGGCGGAGGAGATCGTGTGGTGAGGAGCTCGGAACGGCCGGCGAACCGGCGGCCCGTCGGCGGTGGCGAGGCCCCCGCAGGCACTCGCGATCCGCAGCACCTCCACGGCCTCCTCCTCGCCGAGCGGCGGCAGGATTGAAGGAAGCCGGCGCGCCGCCATGGACTTGCCCGCGCCGGGAGGACCGACGATCAGCAGGTTGTGGGAACCCGCTGCGGCGATTTCCATGGCGCGGCGGAGTCCCGGCTGACCGCGAAGGTCCGCCACATCCGGAGCGTCGGGATCCGCCGGCGGGGAGAGGTCCATGGGCGGCGGTGATGGTGGCTCGAGCTCGCCGCCGAGCAGCTCGAGCTCGCGGAGGTTGCGCAGGGGGATGACCCGCGAGCCTCTTGCCAGCGCGGCTTCCGGGCCGTTTACGGCCGGGACACCGAGCGTCCGGAAGCCCTGGGCGCTGGCCGCCTCTGCCATCGCGAGGGTGCCCGGGACCGAACGGATCGAGCCGTCGAGCGCCAGCTCACCCGCGAAGGCGGCATTTTCGAGCGACGCCTCGGGGATCTGGCCGGAGGAACCGAGGAGGGCGGCCGCGATCGCGAGATCCAGGCCCGGACCGCCCTTGCGGAGGTCCGCCGGAGCGAGGCTCGCTGTGATCCGGGTCTGCGGGAAGTCGAACCCGGAGTTGGTGAGTGCAGCACGCACGCGCTCGCGCGACTCGCGCACCGAGGCGTCGGGCAGCCCCACCAGAGCGAACGACGGCAGCCCGCGCTGGACGTCGACCTCGACCCGCACCGGCCGCGCCTCGACGCCGAGCAGAGTGAACGTGTGGGCGGTGGCGAGCACGTGGCGAGGCTCGTTGCTCGGGACGCGCGGGTTGCGCGCCCGATGTGACAACTGAGCACCGGAGGAGCGCGGAGAGCACTGCGGGACCCGGCAGGGCAGTTCTGGGTCCGGCCCGCGTCCCTCTCGGTGCTATTCGCGCGCATCTGGCCTGGCGCTCCCGCCTAGGTTCGGTGCGTGACCGTTGCGCGGCACAGAACCGGCAAGCGTGGTGAGGACCTGGTGGCCACTGCGTTATCGCTGCGTGGCGCGCGGATCCTGGCGCGCAATGCTCGCGCGAGCGGGGTGCGGGGTGAGATCGATTTGGTGGCCCTCGACTCCGGCGACCTCGTCTTCGTCGAGGTCAAGACGCGGCACGTGGGAAACCTGCTCGGGCCGGAGCGGCCGGTGTTGGCTGTTGGGGCTCAGAAGCAGAGGAAGTTGCGGGCGCTGGCGCTCGCGTGGCTGGCGGCCAACCGCGAGAGCGTGCCGCCACATCGCAGCCTTCGCTTCGACGTGGTGGGAATCGTTCTGGGCGATGAGGGCAGCGTTGTCGAATGGGAGTGGCTCGAAGGAGCCTTTTGACAGGGCTGTCCTGCCCTGGCCACCGTATGGGTGGTGAATCCAGGACGGTAGGGCTGCTCTAGCCCAGGCGCAGCTGCGAGTACGCGATCGACTGAAATGACCGGCGGTGCAGCAGGCTGGGCCCGTTGGCGATGACGGCGTCGCGGTGTTCCGGAGTCGAATAGCCGGCGTTCAGGGCGAAGCCGAAGCCTGGATAGGTGCCATCGGCGCGTTCCATGAGGCGGTCGCGTGTGACCTTTGCGATGACGGACGCTGCAGCGATCGCGGCGCTGGTCGCGTCGCCGTCGATGACGGCGCGATGCTCGACCGCGCATTGGCGGATCGGAAAGCCGTCGGAGAGGCAGACGGCGCCGGGAATTGCGACCCGCTCGAGGCAACGCCCGAGGGCCGCGAGGTTGGTGACGTGAAGCCCGCGGCTGTCGATACCGCGAACGCAGCGCGAGATCACCGCGACTCGGGTGGCGGCGCGGATGACCCTCGGGTAAAGCTCCTCGCGCTCGGAGGGCGTGCGCTTCTTGGAATCGTCGAGGTCGGAGAGAGCCCGGCGATCGCGCATGCCCAGCGAGCCGTAGTCGATCAGGACGGCCGCGGCGACGAGCGGCCCTGCCAGCGAGCCTCGCCCGGCCTCGTCGGCTCCCGCGACGAAACGGGCGCCGAGGCCGCGGTCGAACTTGAAGAGCTTGGCGGCTTGGCGCTGGCGGCGCCGGCGAGCTGCCTGCGAGCGCTTCTTGGGTTTAGAGGAATCCGATTCGGTCGGGGGGCCAATAGGTGAAGAAGGCCTCGCCGATGATCCAGTCTCGGGGGACGGGGCCCCAGAAGCGGCTGTCGTCGCTTGCTCCACGGTTGTCGCCCATCATGAAGTAGTGATCGGGCGGGATGGTGATCGCTTTCGGCAGATTGCAGGAGTTTCCGTCGTTACAGGGCCGCACGAAGTCCTCGCTGGCCACCACACCGTTCACGACCGGGTGCCCATGGCTGACCGAGAGCTTGTCGCCCGGCCCGGCGACGATCCGCTTGATGAAGTTCTGCGAGGACTCAGCTGACGTTGGGGCGGGACAGGCCTCGCGCGCTGAATGGGTCGCTCCGCACTCGTGGCCGGCGCTGGGATCGGCGCCGGCAGGCGGATGAAAGACGACTATGTCGCCGATGTGCGGATCGTGCAGGTGGTAGATGAACCGGTTGACGAGGACTCGCTGCCCGATGTCGAGCGTCGGCTCCATCGACCCCGAGGGGATCTGGTAGGGCTTGATGACGAACGCTTGGATCAGGAGCGCGAGCCCGATTGCAAGCGCGACGATGACGACCAGCTCGACGATCGAGCCGCGGGTCGTCTGAGGCTTCGGCATCAGGCGTCGGCCTCGGCGGCCTCGGCGGCGGCCGGCTCCTCCCCTTCGTCAGTCCCGCCTTCGGCCTCGGCGTCTTGGGCCGCCTCGGAAGCTGCGTCCGTCGGTGCCTCATCTACGGACTCCGAACTCGAAACTACGGACCCTTCGACCTCGGCGTCCTCCTGGGCAACCCCCTTGGAGTCCACCGGGCCCGCCTCTGGCTCGGCGATCACGACGTCGTCCTCAATGCCCCAGCGGCGTTCGGCGACGCGGGCGCGCTTGCCGACACGCCCGCGCAGGTAGTACAGCTTGGCGCGGCGCACGGCACCTCGGGCAACCACCTCGAGTCGCTCGATCTTGGGCGAATGCAGGGGGAACGTCCGCTCGACGCCGACGCCGAACGATTGCTTGCGCACGATGAATGTCTCGCGGGCGCCGGCACCCGAACGCGAGATCACGATTCCCTCGAAGACCTGGGTGCGGCGCCGGGTGCCCTCGACGACCTGGAAATGCACGCGCACGCGGTCGCCGGCAGCGAACTGCGGCACCCGTCGCAGGGCGCGGCGCTCGATGCTCTCGATGATCGTGCTCATAAGTGTCGGTGGCGGTCGAAAAGCGCCCGCCTCGACCGAGACGGGCGAAGTTCGCGGGGGCGACCGCGGCGGCGAATGGTACTGAAACGCGCTTAGGAGCCGGACAACCCGCGCTCGCGGCTGCGCTCCAGCCGCCACTCGCGGATTCGCGCGTGATCCCCCGACTTCAGCACATCGGGGACATCCCACCCGCGGTACGACGCCGGCCGCGTGTAGTGGGGGTACTCCGGGCCTCCCTCGAGCGCATCCGAGAACGACTCCTCGACTGCGCTGTCGGAGTGGCCGAGAGCCCCCGGGAGCTTGCGGAGCACCGCGTCGGCGACGAGCATCGACGGCAGCTCACCCCCGGCAAGGACGTAGGGACCGATCGAAACGGCATCGGTCGCAAGATTCTCGCGAACCCGCTCGTCGATCCCCTCGTAGCGACCGGACAGCAGCGCGACGTGCGATTCGCCGGCGAGCTCGGCCGCCATGGCGTCGTCGAACTGCCGCCCGGCCGGAGTCAGGACGATCACGCGAGCCGGGCGCTCGCCGGCGTACGCCGCCTCCAGGGCGGCGTCGACGACGTCTACCCGCAGGACCATGCCGGCGCCACCTCCGTATGGCGTGTCGTCGACCTGGCCCGCATTCAGCGGGGTCGTGGCGCGGTAGTCGAAGAATTCAAGCTCGTGGCCCGCGGCGAGAGCATTGGTCACATGGCGCTGCCGGCGAAACCATTCGAAGGCCGCCGGGAACAGCGTGAAGAAGTCAATCCTCAACGAACTCGACGAGCACCCGCCGGCCCGGGTCGTCGTCGCCGCCCGCTCGCGCCGCGGCCTTGGTGACGGTGCGAATCGCGCCTGCGACCTTGCCGCCGCGGCCGATCAGCCGGCCGAGGTCGCCGCCCTCCACCCTGACCTCGAAAACCAGCTCGCCGGCATCGTTGATCTCCTCGACCTCGACGCTCTCGGGCTCGTCCACGAGGCACCGGCAGAGAAGCTCAACAAGGCCGCGCAAATCGCCCTCGTCGGCGTTCTCGCGGTCGGTGTCGCCAGCGTCGCTCACCAGACCTCCGAAAGCCGGCTAGAGGCTCGTGGCCTCGATGCCCTTGGTGCGCAGGAGCGTGGCAACGGTCCGCGAGGGTTGGGCGCCGTGCTCGAGCCAGTGGCGCGCGCGCTCGACGTCGATCTCGATGACCGAGGGATCCGTGCGCGGGTTGTAGTGGCCGATCGTCTCGATCGTGCGGCCGTCGCGCGGCGAGCGACGGTCGGCGACCACGATGCGCCAGTTCGGGTTCCTTCGCGAACCCACCCTTCTGAGCCTGATGCGAACCATTAGCGGCCGCCGAGGTTAGCGAGGTATTCGCATGAGGGACTTTTGTCCCGAAGGCAGCGCGGCTAGAGCCCTCGCAGCAATTGCTGCGCGTCCGGCATCTTGCCCTTGGCGAGCGCCGCCATCATCTTCTTCATCTGGGAGAACTGCTTGACAAGCTGATTGACGGCCTGAACCGTTGTCCCCGACCCTTTCGCGATGCGCTTTCGCCGTGAGCCGTCGATCGAGTCCGGGCGCGCTCGCTCGGCAGGTGTCATCGAGAGGATTATCGCCTCGATGCGATCGAGGTCGGCGTCGTCCATCTTCGCCGAGCGCAGCTGCTTCATGGCGCCCCCCATTCCCGGCAGCATCCCGAGCACGTTCGTCAGTGGCCCCATCTTTCGCACCTGGCGCATCTGCGAGAGGAAGTCCTCCAGCGTGAACTCCTGGCGGCGGATCTTGCGCTCCAGCTCGGCCGCCTCGTCGCGATCGTGGACCTCCTCGGCCTTCTCGATCAAGGTCAGGACGTCGCCCATGCCGAGGATGCGGGAGGCCATCCGCTCGGGGTGGAAGCGCTCGAGCTGCTCGAGGCCCTCTCCCGTGGACGCGTAGAGGATCGGCTTGCCGGTCACCGCCCGCACCGAGAGAGCCGCGCCTCCGCGGGCATCGCCGTCGAGCTTGGTCATCACGACGCCGTCGAAGTCGACCTTCTCGGCAAACGACTCGGCGACGTTGACCGCGTCCTGCCCGGTCATCGCGTCGAGGACGAGGAGGATGTCGTGGGGCTTCGTCGCCGTGCGGACGCGGACCAGCTCGTCCATCAGTTCCTCGTCGACGTGGAGTCGACCCGCGGTGTCAACGATCAGAACGTCCTTGCGCTCCTGGCGAGCGCGTCCGAGTGCCCACGTCGCGATCTCGGCCGGGTCGGAATCGGTGCCCTGCTGGTAGACGGCCGCCCCCGCCCTCTCGCCGACAGTGACGAGCTGCTCCACGGCCGCCGGCCGCTGCGTGTCGCAGGCCGCGATCGCGACGGACTTCCCGTCCTTCGCGAGGAGCTTGGCGAGCTTGGCGCAGGCGGTGGTCTTGCCCGAGCCCTGGAGGCCTGCCATCAGGATCACGGTGGTCCCCGAGCTCGAGAGCGCGAGGTCGCGGCTAGCGCCGCCCATAAGGCTCGCCAGCTCTTCGTGGACGATCTTGACCACCTGCTGGCCGGGGTTGAGAGCCTCAAGGACATCGGCGCCCAGGCAGCGCTCCTTCAGCGTGGCGGCGAGCTCCTTGACGACCTTGAAGTTGACGTCGGCCTCGAGCAGCGCCAGGCGCACCTCGCGGGTTGCCGCGTCGACGTCGGCCTCGGAAAGCGTGCCGCGCGAGCGCACGACGCTGAGCGACTCCTGGAGGCGGTCGGAGAGGGTCTCGAACAATTTGTTGGGGTGAGGAGCTTTAGCTCCGAAAGGAGCGTGTAAGGACGCCAAGGCGTCCGCAGGAGATACGAGGGTACCCGTGGCCGCTACTGCGCAAGCGCAAGCGCGAACGGGCTGCCCTCGGAGTCGCGGCAGATCGACCAGCGCTCACCCGGGTGGATTACGGTGCCGCCGAGCTCGGCCAGCTTCGCCAGCGAGGCGTCCATGTCAGCAACCGTGAAGTAGGGCAGCGACGCGGTATCCCCCGGTCCCCTTCCGCGCTCGTGCACTCCGAGCCGCAGGCCGTCGGTCTCGGCCTCCCATCCGGATCCGGCCGCCGCCGGCCTCGCCGCCAGCTCCAGCCCGAGAAGGCCGTTCCAAAAGCGCAGGGCGCGGTCGGAATCGTCGGCCGGGAACTCGATGAGTGGACTCCGCGACATGAGGCTCTTCTGAACCTACTCGCCCACGAGCGCCGCGGCGAATTCACGAGCATCGAACGGGCGCAAATCTTCGAGCGTCTCCCCCACGCCGATCAGCTTCACCGGCAGCTTCATTTCGCTCGCGATGGCCAGGGCGATGCCGCCCTTGGCCGTCCCGTCGAGCTTGGTGAGGACGACGCCGGTGAGGTCGACGGCTTCGGCGAAGATCTGCGCCTGGCGCAGGCCGTTTTGGCCAGTGGTCGCGTCGACGACGATCAGCGTCTCGTGCGGCGCGCCCTCCAGGCGCTTGGCGACGACACGGCTGACCTTGGCTAGCTCCTCCATGAGGCCGGGGTGGGTGTGAAGCCGGCCCGCGGTGTCGGCGATCACAACGTCGGCGCCGCGTGCCTCGGCGGCGGCGATGGCGTCGAAGACAACAGAGCCGGGGTCGCCACCCGGTGCGCCGCGAACTACGTCCACGCCCGCATGGTCGGCCCAAGTCTCGAGCTGCTCGATCGCAGCGGCGCGGTAGGTGTCGGCCGCGGCGACGATCACCTTCTGGCCGAGCTCGCCCTGGAGGATCGCCGCGAGCTTGCCGACCGTGGTCGTTTTCCCGGTGCCGTTGACGCCGACGACGATGATCACGGCCGGCTTATCGCGCAGCACGATTCGCGGCTCGCCCACCTCGGCGACCTCAGCGAGCAGTCCAACCAGGCGCTCACGCACGGCGCCGGCGTCGGCCAGCTCGCCCGAATCGACCGCGTGCTCGAGCCGCTGGACAACCTCCGCCGTGGTGCGGGCTCCCACATCGGCAAGGATGAGCGCCTCCTCGAGCCGCTCCCAGTCCGCGTCGTCGAGACGGTCGACGACGCTGGCGGTCAGCTCGGCCGTGAGGGCCTGGCGACTCGCCCGCATCCGCTCGCGAAGGCGGCGCAATCGGCCGCTCTTGTCGTCGGAACCTGTCACCCCCGAATCGATGACGGCGCCGTCGCCGAGGTCGAAGGCTTCTTGCCAGCTCGTGGCCACGGGCGCAGGCTAGCCGTCAACCCAAGCCGAACGTCCCGCATGCCCGCTCGCAAGCCGGCAGAGGGGACGTTCGGCCCTGGAGGTGCCCTATGCGGCTTCGGACTCGGGCGCGTCGAGGGTGTCGGCCACCGCCGGCGGCATCCGTCGCGAGACCACTTTGGTGACGCCGCCTGCGCCCATCGAAACGCCGTAGAGGACGTCCGCCGCGTCCATTGTGCGCTTCTGGTGCGTAACGATCACGAACTGCGCGCGATCGGCGAAGCGTCGCACAAGCCTCAGGAAGCGGTCGATGTTCGCGTCGTCGAGCGCTGCCTCGACCTCGTCGAGGATGTAGAAGGGCGAGGGGCGGGCGAGGAAGACGGCGAAGACGAACGCCAGCGCCACCAGCGCCTTCTCGCCGCCGGAGAGCAGTGAGAGCCGCCGCATCGCCTTGCCCGCGGGAGTGACCTCGATCTCTACTCCCAGGCCGGGAGACGGGCCCGCCTCCTCGTCCTCGTCGGAAGCTTCGGATGAGGCCACGGCGGCCGCGGCGGTTGCCGGCACCGCGCCGAAGGCAGATTCCTCGGCCGCCTCCTCTGCGCTGTCCGCGGCCTGTCCGCCGAGCACCACCTTCGGCGTGTTCTCATCGACGAGCCGCAGGCGTCCACGGCCGCCGGGGAAGAGCTGTTCGACCAGATCGGTGAAGTTCTTCTGCGCGGCCTCGAACGTCTCGTTGAACGCGTCGTCGATTTTGCGGTCGGTCTCCGCGATCAGCCCACGGAGCTCGCTGAGCGCCTTCTCGAGGTCCTCGCGCTGCTCCCCCAGCTCGGAGACGTGGGCCAGCGCCTCCTCGTACTCACGCTCGGCCAGGGGGTTCACCGGCCCGAGCTGCTCGCGGCGGCGCGCAACCCGCTCCAGGGAGCGCTCGATTTCCTCACGCTCGGATTCGGCGAGCGCTGCGTCCGCCAGGGCGAGCTCGCGGCTCAGGATGCGGGCAAGCCGCTCGAGCTCTGCCGTCGCCTCTCGATGGCGATCGCGAAGCTGCGCGGCGCGAACCTCGGCCTCCGTGACGCCGTCGGCGAGTGCGTGGAGTCGCGTCTGAAGCTCGGCCTCCTGCATCGAGCAGGCGCGCAGTTGCTCGGCGATGTCGTCGCCGCCCTCGCCGCCCGCGGTGGCCCGCTGCATCGCCTCGGCGCGCTCGCCCGTGGCATCGCGAACCAGCGCGACCGCGTCGATCAGCGAATCGAGCGCGGCAAGGGTCTGCTCGAGGGTCGTCACCGGCGCTTCGAGCGAGCTCTGACGGCGCTCGGCCACCAGCTCTCCCGCCCTCTCGGCGGCGGTCGCGGCTCGTCCCGCCGCTCGGCGGATGGCATCCACGTCCCCGGTCAGAAGATCGTCATCGCTGGCTTGCCGAGCACGCGCCAGAGCATCCACCGCCTCGCCCAGCGCGTTGCCGGCAGCGTCGAGCGCCGCGTCGAGTGGGTCGCCCGGCCCGGATTCGAGGTCGGCAGCGAGGGCGCCAAGGGCGTTTCGCCGAGCCTCCAGGTCGCCCTCCAGCTCGACTCGCCTCCGCGCGAGCGCCTCGGCGCGGACCACCAGCCGCTCGTGCGCTGCCCTGGTCTTGGTCAGCCGACCCCAGGCCTCGCCGCGCTCGCGCTCACGGCTCGCCAGCGCTTCCTCGATCGCGGTGCGGCGTTCGTTCACCTTCTCGAGCTCGGCCTCGATTGCCTGGCGAGATGAGCGGGCCTTTGTGGCGCCGGCCTCGGCATCGGCCAGGGAATCGGCATGAGAGCGAAGCTCGGAGGCGACCACCCGGGCGCGTAGCTCCGCCGCCTCGCGCTCGAGGCGCGCATGGATGTCGGCAGCCTGAGCCTGGCGCTTGAGCGGTCGCAGGCGCGAGCGCGCCTCACGTTCGACGTCGAGGGCGCGGTCGAGGTTGTCCTGGGTGCGCTCGAGCTTCAGGTGGACCCGGCGCCGGCGCTTTCGGTGCTTGCCGAGGCCGGCAGCCTCCTCAACGAGTGAACGCCGGTCGCGGGGACGCGAGTTCACGATCTCCTCGACCTTGCCCTGGCTGATCACCGAGTGCATCTCACGGCCCAGGTTCGCGTCGGAGAGCGTCTCGATGACGTCCACCAGGCGGGCCCGCGCGCCGTTGATCCAGTAGGCCCCGTCGCCGTCACGATCGAGGCGGCGGCGAATTGCGACCTCCGAGAATTCCCCATCCACCTCGTCGAGCACCACCTCGATTTCGGCGTAGCGGCTGGGACCGCGACCCTGCCCGCCGGCGTAGACCATGTCGCGCATGGTCTGGCCGCGGACGGTCAGCGGACTCTGCTCGCCAAGGGCCCAGAGCACCGCGTCGGTGATGTTCGACTTGCCCGACCCGTTGGGTCCCACGATCACGCTGATCCCAGGCGAGAAGACGAGCTTTGTCCGCTCTGGGAACGACTTGAAGCCCTTGATGGTGATCGAGCTCAGATGCATGGCAAACCCGAGGCTCTCCTCGACCTCGCAGCCTCGTAAGGCTCGCGTGCGCGTCGGACGCGTTTTTCGCCACCGGCCATGTGTCTCCTACCGGCCGAGAGTCTCAAGCGCTTCGGCCGCCGCAGCCTGCTCGGCGGCCTTTTTGGTCCGGCCCTCGCCGCGGCCTAGCTCCCGGCCCTCCACGCTTGCGGCAACCTCGAAGCTGCGTTTGTGCGGCGGGCCCTTTTCGCCCGTCACCGCATAGCTCACCTGTTCGCCGTCGCGCGCGAGGGCCTCCTGAAGCGCCGACTTGAAGTCGAGGAGCTCCTCCGACCCCAGCTCCACCTGCCCGGCGAACGCCGCCACCGTCGCCTCGGCAGTCGCCGCGAAGCCGTGGTGCAGGTAACAGGCGCCGATCACCGCCTCGCAGATCGAGGACACGGCCCGCTCGGACGCGAGCAGGGTGTCGATGTCGATTCCGCCCTCGACATCGGGAGCCGCCTCCTCGCGCGCGCGCTCGAGCAGGCCCATCTCCGTCACGACCTCGGCACAGGCACGGCCACTCACCGCCTGGCCGTGCACCTTCGTCAGCCGGCCGATGTTCGAGCGCGAATAGCGCTCGAACAAATGCTCCGCGATCGCAAGACCGAGCACGCTGTCGCCGAGGAACGCGAGCCGTCCGTACGAGTCGGCGCGGTGCGTCACCCAGGACGAATGCGTGAGAGCGCGCCGGCGGAGATCGTCGGGAAGCGAGTCGAAGAGCTTGCTGAGCGCCGCGGTGCCTGCGGCCGCGCCGTCGCTGTCGTGGATCCTGCGTACGCCGCGTGGCACTCTGGGGGCTAGGCCGGGATCTGCGCCGCGACGAAGTCCACGGCGTTGTCGACCGTCTCGATGCGGGACGCTTCCTGCTCGGAAACCTTGATCCCGTAGGTGTCCTCGAGCTCCATCACCAGCTCGTAGAGGTCCAGAGAATCGGCGTCGAGGTCCTCGCGAAAGCGGGTGGACCCGGAGATATCGCCGATCGGCACCTCTAGCTCGCTAGCGAGGTGCTCGCGAACCTTCTCCATCACTTCTTCGCGCGAGACGGCCACGTTTCAATTATCGCGGAGAGCCGCTCGGGTCGCCCCCGCACGCTCCAGCAGCTCGGCGGTGCGCTCGATCGCGCGCTCGCCAACGCTGCGCTCCCCAAGTCGGATCGCGTTGGCGATCCCGTCGGGCCCCGAGCTGCCATGCCCGACGATCGCGACGCCACGGAGCCCCAGCAGGATCGCCCCGCCGGCGGTGTCGGGGTTCATTTGGCTTCGAAGCCCTCCGAGCGCAGGTCGCAGAAGCAGGCCCCCGAGAGCGCTGACCGGGCCCGACCGGGCCGCCTGGGCGACGGCGTCGGCCACCGCGCGGGCGGTTCCCTCGATCGTCTTCAGCGCGACGTTGCCGGTGAAGCCGTCGGTGACGATCACGTCGGCGCGCCCGGCAAGGAGATCACGGCCCTCGACGTTGCCGATGAAGTCGATCCCCTCGGCAGCGGCGAGGCCGGCGTGCGCCTCGATGACCTGAGGGGTCCCTTTCTTGGGCTCCTCGCCGACCGAGAGCAGCCCTACCCGCGGCTCGTCCACGCCGATAACGGCGCGGCTGAATGCGGCGCCGAGGAACCCGAACTGAACGAGGTCGAGGGCGCGAACCTCAGTGTTGGCGCCGCCGTCCAACAACACGGTCGGCGGCCCGTCGCCGACCGGGACGGGGAGCTGAAGCGCGAGGGCGGGACGGCGCACGCCGTGCAGGCGCCGCAGGGCAAAGGTCGAGGCGGCCATCGTGGCACCCGTCGAGCCGGCGCTGACGAGCGCCTGCGAGCGGCCCCCGGCGACGTCGGCCGCGGCCAGCACGATCGAGGCTTCCGGCGTCGACCGGACGGCGGCCGCGGGCTCGATTTCGTTGCCGATCCAACTCTCCGTCTCGATCGCCTCCACTCCGGCGATGCCGCGCAAGGGCTCGAGAGCGTCCGGCAGGCCGAAGGCCCGGATCGCGATTCCCTCGGCGACGACGGCGCGGACGCCCTCGGCCACGGCCTCGGGGCCCTGTTCGACCCCCATAGCGTCGAGGGCGACGGTCACCCCCACCGCCTGCTCAGCGCTCATGGCGGCGGCTTACTCGGAATCGCGAGGCGCGGCGGTGTCCGTCTCGCCGATCTCGTGTGCGATCACCTCGCGTCCGGCGTAGGTGCCACACACCGGGCAGACCCGGTGAGGCAGGCGCGGGCTGTGGCAGCGCGGGCACTCGTTGGTGCGTGGAACGCTCGCCGTGTGCGTGGCACGCCGCTTGTCGCGGCGGGCGCTGGAGGTTCTCTTCTTCGGTACGGCCATGGCGAGCGCGCATGGTAGCGGCGCCCGATCAAGACCCACTCCCTCAAGTGGAACGACCGGCCTCCGCAAAGGCCTTTTCGAGATCCCGGCCCCACTCGGACCGGTTGATCTTCTCACCCTCGAACGTCCAGGTATGCGCCTCCCGTTGCGCGATCTCACTGTCACTCCCCCGAGCCCGTGCCCTGAAGGCGACGTCGGCGACGATCGTCGTTCCCACCTCGAAGAGCTCGCCGACTTCGTGATGCGACTCGTCGAAGGCTTCCTGGAGGCCCTCCTCATAGATCCGGCGCACCACCACCGCTATCGAGAAGGTCATGAGGGTGGCTGGAGGAGGCGGTCGAGCCCGCGAAAGGGCCTCGAGGGCTCTTCGTGGCGGTGCTCGGCGGTGTCGGCGTCGTTCAGGGACTCGCCGCACACAGGGCACAGGCCGGCGCAGTCGGGCCGGCAGAGGATCTGCGAAGGCGCATCGAGGATGAGGGCATCCCGCGCCCAGGAGCCCAGGTCGAGGACCTCCGCCTCCACATAGGGGCTCGTGAGCTCCTCGTCGCCGAACCGCGGCTCGTCGACTTCCCGCGCATCGACGTGGACCTCGGCGCGCGCACCGGCAAGGCAGCGGGCGCACGGGCCGGTGAGCGCCGCGTCGAAGCGCAGGCGGAAGGCGTGGCCCGCGCCGGTCCGAGAGAGGTCGAGTCGGTAGGCCACCGCCCCGTCCTCGATCGGATGATCGACCCCGCCCAGGCGCGCCGGATCGAGCTGAAGCTCGCCCTCCAACCGCCGTCCCTGCCCGGGACTGAGGGCGAGATCGGCAAGGTCGATGTGATACTCCCGCGCCATGGCTCCGGATCACGAGGTTAGCGGCGGCGATCAGTTCCACTTCCATCCCGAGACGTACCTCGATGCGATCCGCGCCGACGTTCCCCGGTACGACGAGCTTCAGGCCCAGACGATCGCAGCGATCCCCGTCGAGCCCAGGCGCGTCCTCGAGCTTGGCTTCGGCACCGCCGAGACCACGCGACGCGTCTGGGAGCGCTATCCGGATGCTCAGATCACGGGGGTCGACTCGAGCTCTGAGATGGTCTTCAAGGCGCGCGAGCTGGGCTGGGAGGAGATGCACCTCGGGCGCGTCGAGGACCCGCTTCCCGACGGCCCCTGGGATCTCGTCATCTCCGTCCTCACCCTCCATCACCTCGACGACGACGGTAAGCGCGAGCTCTTCCGGCGGGTTCGGCGTGAGGCCAGGGCGCTTGTGTTCGGCGATGTGGTCGCAGTGCCGTCCCAGCAACAGGTGGCGACCCTCACAGAGGGCCTCGACTTCCCGGCACCCGCCGCCGAGCAGGCCGAATGGTGCGGCGGCGAGGTGGTCTGGGAAGCGGACGACCTCGCCGTGATCAGAGCGGTTTATGACTGAAAGGAACAAAATGCCCAAGGTCCTCTACGAGAAGCGCGACCGCATCGCCTACGTCACGATCAACCGGCCCGAGGCGCGAAACGCGATCGACCCCGACGTTCACCAGCTGATGATCGACACCTGGGCCGACTTCCGCGACGATGACTCTGTCGACGTCGCGATCCTCACCGGTGCGGGTGACGACGCGTTCTGCGCGGGCGCAGATCTGAAGACGTACATCCCGCCGATCATCGAAAACGCCTCTCCCGGGGAGATACGCAAGATCGTCGAGCTGGGCCTGAACGGCTTCACCCGCGGCATGCACCGCATCTACAAGCCGATCATCGGCGCCGTCAACGGCTGGGCGCTCGCGGGCGGCCTGGAGACCGCGCTCGCCTGCGACATTCGGATCGCCTCCGAGCGCGCCATGTTTGGCAGCTTCGAGGCTCGCCGCGGCTTCCACCACGGTGACGGCGGGCTCGTCCGCCTGGTGAATACCTGCGGCACCGGCGTCGCTCTCGAGATGCTCCTCACCGCGGAGCCGATCGACGCGCAGCGAGCGCTCGCGGCGAACCTCGTTTCGAAGGTGGTGCCCCACGGGCGCCTCATGGAGGAGGCCGAGACGGTGGCCCGCCAGATCCTGCGCAACTCACAGGCGGCGGTGCGCTCGGCCAAGCAGACAATCCTGGACGTGATCGGCCAGCCCCTCGACGCCCAACTCCGCACCGAGGCCTGGAACGCGTACACATGCGCCGACCCAAACGAGACCACCGAGCTCCTCGGGCGCTTCTACGAGAAGACCGACGCTGGGCGAGCGGGCGAGCACCAGACCGAGCTGTAGCGTCGCCCAGACCCCCCGGAATCAACGATGGACGCGAAACGCGACCTACGGCAACGTTTCTCGTCCATCGCCATCCGCTGACCAGAGGCGAGCCTCCTCCTCGCCGTGCCAGAGAAGAGGCTTTTGCGCTGGCTCGCCGCACGATTCCCGCGGCTGCTGGTCGGTCGCACCGGAGGGAATCTCCGCGAGCTCGCCAAGCGCGAGCCGGCCTCCTCGCGGCAAATCTAGGCGCGGTTCAGACCGCCAGCTGCTGCTGGCGCTCGTCGAGCTCGGGCTGAACCGTCGCGGCGTGCCCTGCGATCGAGTCGAAGCGGCTGCGCTCGGCGGCCAGCGCGGCCGTGGCGTCGCGCAGCGCGCCCACCAGCGACGCCGACGCGCCGTCGCGGTCGAGGGCCTCGGCGGTCTGCACCGCCTCCTCCCACGCCGACTCGATCTCGGCCAGGACCCGCTCGACGTCATGCGCATACTCGTCGTTGCGGAGGTCGTCTCTTTCGAGCATGGGGGAAATGGTAAGCAGGTCCGATCGGCGTCGTTGGTTCAGATTGCGCAGTTTGCGACGGGAGGTTCAGTCCGCGTATCCGGGCCGCGCGACCTCGAGCTTTCGCTTCACGTGGGCGCGAAGGCCAGCGACCACCTCGGGAAGCCGATTGTCGAGCTCACCCGCGCGGATCCGCAACGACAGCTCGGTGGCCAGCGCATCGGCGATAGCCTCGGCCTGCCCCGGTGCGATCTCCGCCGCGGGCATCCCGAGGAGCTCCCGGAACAGGACTGCATCGTTCGCGCTCGGCGCCTCGCCGGCGCGCAGCTCCCGAGCCACGACCGCGCAGATGTTCGCGGCGACCAGAATCTTGAATCGCTGCTCGGAGTGCACCTCGGGCCGCAGCTCGCCGACGAGGTACTCGGCGAGCGAGTCGAGGAGCTCAGGGGCGCCCGGGCGATCCTGCATCAGCCGATCAACTCCAACAGGTCCCACTCCGGCTCGCAGATGCGCCTGCCGAGCGACGCCAGTTCGTGACTTCGACGCTGACCGCTCAGGTGGTCAGCCGCCTGGCGCGTGCAGATCACCGCCCACTTGAGATTTCCCATTGCCTCCCACCACAGCAAACGTCCGGGGTCCGGAGCGATGCCTCCAGCGACCTCGTAGGCGGCCAGGAATTCCTCGCGCCGAGACAGCCCGGCAACCGGCAGCTGGTCGTTGCCAAAGCGCCAGGCACGCAGGCAGAGCCATGCGAGGTCCTCAGCCGGATCCCCGGCGTGCGCGAGCTCCCAATCGATGATGGCCTCGAGGCCCCGCTTGGAGGCGATGAAGTTGCCGAGCCGGAAGTCCCCGTGTATCAGTGCGGTTCGCGCTGGCTGCGCCGGAAGGTTGAGCCGTAGCCAGCGAAGACCCGCCTCGAGTGCCGGCTGCGGATGGCCCCAGTCGTCGAGCGCCGCCTGCCAGAAGTCGCAGGCAGCCAAAGCGGGGTCGGCGTCGCCGCGGCCGGGCAGGCCCGCGATCGCCTCGGGATCGATCGAATGGATCCTCGCCAGTCCGCGGGCCAACTGGCCTGGCAGGGCCTCGCGGGCTGGGGCCAGCTCCTCCCGGCGCAGGATCCGGGTTCCCACCGAAGTTCCCTCCAGCTCGTGCATGAGAAACCCGGCGGTCTTGAAGCGCCCGTCCGCGGGCTCGAAGCGCAGGACATCCACCACCGGGGCACCGGCCCCCGCCGCGGCGCCGATTACCCGCTTCTCGAGATCGAGGGGACTGAACGAGCCCGCTGCACCCGGCGGGTCGCGGCGCAGGACGAGCGGCACATCAGCGCCTACCACCCGCAAGGTCTGGCGCGAGGCTCCGCCGGGGATGGGCGCGAGGCGAAGCTCGCCGGCGCCGATATCGAGTTCCCGGAGGACCTCGGCGACCCCCGCGACGAGCTCGTCTTCAGCCATCGGCCGCCGGTGAGGGATCAGACCCCTTAACAATTGGGTCGCGCCACATCGGCCAGATGGACGGGCCGCCTCCCGGCAGCTTGATCTCGCCCGTTTGGACGAAGCCGTGGCGCTCGTAGAGTGCGCGACTTCGCTCGGTCGACGCCTCCAGATATGCGCAGCCTCCCTCCGCGTCGATTCGGGTCAGCATCGGCTCCATGAGCGCGGCGCCTTCGCCCCTGCCCTGGCCCGCGGGCTCGACCCCGATCGCGGCAAGGTAGTAGCTCGGCGGGCGCTTGGGGTGGCGTGCCTCCATGCGAAGGCGCGACCAGAAGGCGAGACCAAGGCGGCGGCCGAAGACGCCCACCATGGACGGCAGCTCGCGCAGGGTCGCGCCAACCGGCACCCGCCAAGAATCGGGCCTGGCCCAGATGACGCCGCCGGTGTGGTCGTCCGCGGTCCACACGATCTCGTGCGGGAGGGCGACGATTCGAAGCTCGGCCTCGAAGAAGCGCTCGAGTCGCTGCAGGCGGTTCTCGGTCCCCAACAGGAAGCCGAGGGCTGGATCGTCTTCGAAGGCCCGCGCCAGCGCCCCGGCAAGCGGCTCGAGGTCCTCGGTCCCCGCCTCGCGAATTGCCGGGAGGTGCTTCCCGGCCCCGGGGATCAGCTCCGCGCGTCCAGCCACGACGCGATCTGCTCGATGACCTGGTCACGCTCCGGCTCGTTGAGGATCTCGTGATAGAGCCCCTCGTACGGCGTCACGGTTAGATCCTCGGAGCCGATCCGCTCGCCCAGCATCACGCTTCCCGCCGTCGGGACGATTGGGTCCGCGGTCCCGTACATCACGAGCACGGGTAGGACAATCGACCCGACCCGTCCGGGGAGGGTCTCGATCTCGCCCGCGAGCTCGGCGACCGTACGGACCGGGAGCTTGTCGTGGAACACCAGGGGGTCGGTCTCGTAGTCGCGCACCACTTCGGGATCCCGACTGACGCCCGCCGGGTCCACCGCGAAGACGCCAAGCCTGGGCGCGATTCGCGTCAAGAGCGCGCTCGTCATCCGCGTGAACGAGGATGCCGTCGCCAGGGACACCGCAGGCGCGGAGAGGATCAGCGCTCGAATCGTCTCGGGATGGCGCAGCGTGTATGCCGTCGACAGAAGCCCGCCCATGCTGTGCCCAAGCAGAAACGGCCGCTCCCCGGTCTCGGCGGCAACCATCCCAACGAAAGCTCGCATGTCGTCAGTGGCGTTCTCCAGCCGGTCGATCAGCGCCCGCGAGCCCTTCGAGTGGCCGTGCCCGCGATGGTCCAGCGCCCAAACCGAGTATCCGCGCACGGTCAGCGCCTTGGCGACGTGGCCATAGCGGCTCGAGTGCTCGCCGGCGCCGTGGGCGAGAACCACGTTGGCGCGCGGCTCAGGCGCGAGCCACTCCTGCCACCAGATCTCGATGCCGCCAACACCCTCGAAGGTGCTGGTGCGGGACGGCTCGAGCCGTTCGGGAACGCTCACTCGAGAAGCTTATGGGCACCACTGGCGACTTTCTTACCCGGTGGGTAAGGAACGCGCCAGAAGCGGCGATTCGCTTCCTAGCCGACCTCGGCCGGCTCTTCTTCTTCGCGGCCCGCGAGGCGGTCGCGGCCACGCTGCACTGCGGCGAGGAACTTCTGAAGGTTGACCTCGAGGGTCGAGAGGATCTCGTCGGCGTAATCCTCGGCGCCGAGGCGGATTCCCCGCTCGGTCTCGCGGGCGTCCTCGACGATCTCCTCGGCGGCGCGCTCGGCCTGCTTGTAGACCTCCTCGTCGGAGATCAGTCGCGCCGACTGGTCGCGCGCCTCCTTGACGACGCGTTCGGCCTCGCGCTTGGACTCCGCCAGCATCTCCTGGCGCTCCTTGACGATCCAGCGCGCCTGCTTGATCTCCTCGGGGATCGTGGCACGCATCTGATCGAGGAGGTCGTAGATCTCCTCGCGATCGACACGCACCTGGTCGGTGAGCGGCACCGGCCGGGCGTTGTGGATCAGGTCGTCGAGTTTGTCAATTAGGACGAGGACGTCCATGGCGGGCACAAGGTTAGGGCAGCAAGGGTCAAGTCTGCCAGTGGAACCGTATTTCGATGCGCGTCTGCAAGACCCTTCCCATGCGGGATCGCTGCGTGATCACTGCACGTCGCGTGCTAGCCGGTCGGCCAGCGCGGACGCGACGCCCCGAGGAACCAGGTCGCCGACATCCCCGCCAAAGGTTGCCATTTCCTTCACTCCGGTCGAGGAGAGGAAGCTGTAGTTGGGCGAGGCGATCACGTACATCGACTCGATTTCGGGGGCGAGCTTGCGGTTGAGCTGGTTCATCTCGAACTCGTACTCGAAGTCCGAGATCGCCCGCAGCCCCTTGACGATCACTTGCGCCCCCACCTCGCGGGCGAAGTCGACCAGCAAAGTCGCGAAGATCCGCACCTCGACGTTGTCATAGCCGGTGAGCGCCTCGTCGAGAAACGCCTTGCGCTCCTCGGCCGTGAACAGCGGCTTCGACTTTCGAACCTGGGCGTTCACCACGCCCACGACCAGCTTGTCGAAAACCTTGGCTGTACGGGTGATCACGTCGATGTGCCCGTTGGTCACCGGGTCGTAGCTCCCCGGGCAGATGGCGACGCTGTCGTTGGCCATCAGGAATTTTCTCCCGGAGCGTAGATCGCGATGGCGGCTTCGCCGTAGCGCCGCTGGGTTAGGAGCTCGAGATCGAGCTTGATGGGACGTCGAGTGCTGGATTCCACAATCACGCGCGCACCGCTTCGAAGGCGCGCCGGGACGAGTTTGGCGAGGTCGGGCGCAAGGCGGTCGGCGAGTGTATACGGCGGATCGCAGAAGACGAGGTCGAAAGCTGCCCGCGAGCGACGCAGATAGCCGATCGCGTCGCCCGCAACGACATCGGCGCGAGCGTCCAATCCAAGCGCTTTTAGGTTTCGCAGCGCAAGCGCAGGCCTGCGATCGACGAGGACGGCCGACGCAGCGCCGCGGGAGAGCGCCTCGATTGCCAGCGCGCCGGTTCCGCAGAAGAGATCCAGGACACTCGCCCCCTCCACCCTCGCGCCGAGGATCGAGAAGAGGGCTTCACGCGCCCGCTCGGCCGTCGGACGCACCTCGCGCGAGCGCGAAGGCGGCGAGGCGAGCGGGCGGCCTCCGAGCTCACCGCCGACGACCTTCATGACAACTCAAGCAGCCAGCGGTTCGGCGCGCTCGTCGCCGAAGCGCTGGCGTGCGGCATCAAGAAGCAGGCCGAGCTCCGGCGCTGCGAAGTCGTCCGCGCCGCCGAAGAGCGCGGCCACTTCACGCCGTGCATCGACCAGGAGGTCGACGTCGTCGGGCAAGACGGCGACCCGAAACCGGGGAAGTCCGTGCTGGCGGGTACCCAGGATTTCGCCCTCACCGCGCAGGGCGAGGTCGACCTCCGCGAGCTTGAAGCCGTCGCGCTCCGAAACGATCGCGTCGATGCGGCGGCGCGCAAGCTCGGACTCAGGATCGGCAAAGAGGATGCAGTGGGATTCGTGCTCCCCGCGGCCCACTCGGCCTCGCAGCTGATGCAGCTGCGAGAGCCCGAAGCGCTGCGCTCCCTCGATCACCATCACGGTGGCGTTGGCGACGTCGATGCCCACCTCGATGACGGTTGTTGCGACGAGGACGTCGGTCTCGCCAGTTGCGAACCTGTCCATGGCTGCAGCCTTGGCGCGGGAGTGCATCTGGCCGTGGAGCAGGCCGACGCTGAAGTCAGTGAGCTCGCCGCTCGCCAACCGCTCGGCCTCCTCCCCCGCTGCCTTTGCCTGGAGCTTCTCCGAGCCCTCGACGAGCGGACAGACGACGTAGGCCTGGCGCCCCTCGCGAAGTCGCTCGCGGACGAACTCGTAGGCGCCTGGGCGCTTTTCCTCCCCCACTGCCCAGGTCTTTACCGGCCGGCGCCCTGCCGGCAACTCGTGGAGCGCCGTGGCGTCCAGGTCGCCGTATGCCGTGAGCGAGAGCGTTCTGGGAATTGGCGTCGCGGTCATGTGCAGCACATGGGGGGCGAGACGCGTCCCGGCCCCTGCCGGTCCCTTGGCCGCGAGGGCGGCGCGCTGCGAAACACCGAAGCGATGCTGCTCGTCGACGACCGCGAGCCCCAGGCGCGCGAACTCGACGTCGGCCTCGATGAGGGCATGGGTTCCCACCAGGAGGCTGAGCTCGCCGCTCGCAAGTTGCGAGAGGGCTGCGCGCCGGCGCGCAGCCGGAGTGGCAGACGTCAGCAGCGTGAACGAAGTGCCGCCCGCCGCAAGCAGGCGGTCGAGGGTCGCCGCGTGCTGCTCGGCGAGCGTCTCCGTCGGCGCCATGAGCGCCGCCTGATAGCCGTGCTCCGCCGCTCGCAGCATCCCGTACAGGGCAACCATCGTCTTGCCGCTTCCGACCTCCCCCATCAGCAAACGCTGCATGGGCCGGCCGCCGGTCAGGTCGGCGTCGATGTCCGCCATCGCCCGGCGCTGGTCGCCCGTCGGCATGAACGGCAGCGCCTCGAGCCAGCGCTCGACCAACTCGCCCCGCGGCTCGATCGCCACGCCCGGCCGCGCCTCGCGCTCGGAGCGGCGCCGCACCGCCAGCGCGATCTGGTGCAGGTAAAGCTCCTCGAAGGCAAGGCGCCGGCGCGCTTGCGTGGCGTCTTCGCCCGACTCGGGGAAGTGGGCCGCAAGGATCGCGTCAGCGGAGTGCGCCAGCCCGCGCCGGGCGCGGAGCTCGCCCGGCAACGGCTCAACGCGGTTGGGCGCCAACGCCATGGTCTGCCACGCCCACTCGCGGATCGTGGCCGCGCGCAGGCCCTCGGTCGCGTCGTGGACTGGGACGAGCCCAACCGTGTGAATTCCCGATGGGCGTTCCCCCGCCTCGACGATCTCGTGCGTCGTCACCTTGAAGCCGTTGCGGTCGAGCTTGCCGTTCAGGAGCACGCGGACGCCGGGCCGAAGACGCTCGGCGAGCCAGGCCTGGTTGAACCACACGGCCTTCATCGCACCGGAGCTATCCGCCACCTTCGCTTCCACGATGCGCAGGTTTCGCCGGCGAGTCGGGCGTGCGTGGGCGCTTCGCACCTCGACGAAGACCGTCGCCTCCTCTCCCAGGCGTAGCTCGCCGAGAGTGCGAACCTGCGAGCGGTCGCGATGACCACGGGGGACGTGCTCAAGGACGTCACCAACGGTTTCCAGGCCGATGCCTGCGGCAAGGGCCGCCAGCTTTGGGCCGGCGCCGCGAAGCTTCGTGAGCGGTGCCCCGAGGCGGCTGGGACGCGGCACCGTTCGCAGTTGGGCGGCGAGAAGGTCGGCGCGGGCGAGCGGCTCGCCGCTTCCCAGGGCGCGGACGGGGGCGCCGGGACCGTTCGCGATGGCTTTCAGCTTGGCCGGGGGCATGAGGCCAAGGCTAGACTCAGCCCCTGATGGGACGGATCGACGACCGGCTTCGCGAGCTGGGCCTCGAGCTTCCCGCTCGCTTTGCGGCACCAGAGGGGGTGGTGTTCAAGTTCGACCTAGTCCGCGTCGACGGAAGGCGCGTCTATGTGTCCGGCCATGGGCCGGTGGACGGCGATCGGACGCTGGTCAGCGGCAAGGTGGGAGGGGATGTCAGCGTCGAGGATGCCGCGGCGGCCGCCAAACTGACCGGCCTGGCGATCTTCAGCTCGCTGCGCCAGGAGCTCGGCGACCTCGACCGCGTACAGGGCTGGATCAAGGCTCTTGGACTCGTCAACGCGGCGCCGGGCTTCAACAAGCTGCCCGCAGTGATCAACGGCTTCTCCGACCTCGTTCTCGAGGTATGGGGCGGCGCCGGCCGGCATGCTCGTTCGGCGATCGGCGTCGCCGAGCTGCCCTTCGACTGGCCTGTCGAAATTGAGGCGATCGTCGAAGTGACATAACTGCACCTCAAGGGGTCAGACCCCTTTAGGTGCGTTTCGGCGCTAGAGCCCGCAGAAGAACGGGAACTGGCCGCCATGCTGCACGGCCAGCGGGACCGCGTTCGCCGCCGAGACCTTCCCTGAAGCGCCCCCGACAACCCTCGAGGGGCGCCGAGCGACGTGAGCGCGCGCGAGGCGCAGGTAGTGAGTCAGCGCAGCGTCGCTTCGAGTTGCGACAGCGCTCGCCTCGGCGGCCATTGTGACGACGCCGTGGCGCACCACGTAAGCCAACATGCGGCCGCGGCGCGACTTCGTGAAGACCCCGTTCGAGCGCCCCGAGCCCTCGATCTGCAGCGCGGAGTCGCCCACGCTGATCGCGCTGACTCCGGGCGCGCTGGAAGCGACCAAAGCCACCCGTCCGCGCGGCGTCAGGACCGCGTTGTCGGTGGCGTTGCGGTTGCCCTTAACGCACCACGTCCATGCCTGCGTGCGGCGAAGCGGCTGCCCGGCCTTGGCCAGGAGGTGGCGATAGGAAGCACCAAGCCGCAACGGACCCAGCCCATGACGGGTGAACCGGAGGTGCGAGCTCATGCACTTGCCCGACGGCACGCCCACGGCGCGCTCCCACATCTGTAGGTAGGCCTCGGAACCGCGCAGCATGTCGCGGCGAAGCTTCGATCCGCCGGCCTGAGTGATTCCCCGTAGCCAATCGGCGTAGAGGCCGTAATGCGCGACGCCGTCGTTGTTGAAATCGAACGTCCGCCGGCCCGTGCGTTGCCTGTAGACGGTGGTGTGCCCGTCAATTGACTTGAACGGGTAGTCGATGCGCTCGGGGGAGTTGGCCGGCGGGGGATTTCCCTGATGAGCGAGCCCGCCGAGGTCGGCACCGTAGCCCCAGCCGAAGTAATACGGCGTCTTCTTGGGGCGGTAGGTCTTCCAGACGTCCACGAACCCCTGCTCTGACGAACCCGCCCCCGGGAAGGCCAGGCCCCCCAGCTTCCAGATTCGCGGCCAGTTGCCGGGATCCATCCAGCCGTGCGGGGAGATGATCCCGGAGTAGTGGCGGCGCTCGGCGATGTCCAGCGTCGAGGCGACTGCCTTCTGGCTCATGTGGTCGGGGTTGACGATCATCCCCCGGTCCATCATCTGCCTCACCGTGTACTTGCCCAGCGCTGTGAGCCCGCGTGTGTTGCAGTGAGGAGCCGGCGGGTAGCTGGGGATGGTTCCGGCGGGGACGCCGAGCGCCGACAGGAGGGTGCTGAGAAAGGGGGTGGGCGCCACGGTGCCGATCGTGTTGTCGTGCTTGGCGCCGGTACAGGTCTGCGCGCTCCAAAACGATCCGTAGCTCTCGCGATTGGCGGCGTTGATCAGAACGCCGATTGGCCCGCCGTCGAACCGCACGCCCGTGAGCGGGTTGTCGAACTTGTTGAGCAGAAGCGATGAGCGCACGCCCATCCGGTGGAGGCGGCTGAGCCCGGAGTCGATGACCTGCCGGTTGCACCCCGACGGGTCGGCGCCCTTGCAGTCGAAGAGCTCGGAGACCTCGACCTCCAAAACCACGGCCATCTTGCCCTTGTTGATGACCTTCCGCGCCTGAAACGGGCTGCGCACGATCTGGAAGAACCCCTTGCCGGGGCCGCCAGCCTGGGCATCGACATAGCGCTGGAGTTGCTTGATGTCGCGGATGCCCTTGTAGACGGTGTGCATCTCGTCGCAGGAGTTCCGCCGGTTGGCCATCAGCTGGCAGAGCTCGCGGTTCTCGTTCACGGGCATCACCATCAACCGTAGGCCCGCCTTCCAGTCGCGCTGGATCCAGCGGTAGTAGGTGCCCTCGTAGGTGAGGTTCGACGGCGCCCAAGCACTGAGGGCCGGCCAGCCCGAGGTGTCGTGAGGGTGGACCGGGCTGCCGTAGTTCAGGAAGTTCTGCACGGGCGAGGCCGAACCCTGGGGGCCCTCGATCGACGAGCAATCGGGCAGGGAAACAGTGATGCCGTACCGGCTCCAGGGACGGCCGCAATGGAAGTTGCCGCCGAGGTACTCGAACGTCATCCAGTGCATGTGACCGTCGAGGACGCCTCGAACCTCGCCATAGGGCGTCTTGCCCTTCGCGGGCTTGCCCCTCACATTCAGCTGCGCCTCGGGATAGCGCGTACACCCCTTCGCGTTGATGAATCGGAACTCGCTCGTGCCGCCCGAGGAGGGGCCAACACCCAGGGCTCCGTGATCTTCGGTGAGCACGGTGCCGCTTGCGGAATGCGGGGAGAGCGTGAAGGCGCCCGCGCCAACCTCTCTGACCTTCCAATCCGCGGCCGGGCTGGGCGCGGCGGCCGTGGTGACCGATCCTCCCGATGCCACCACGTAGTCCCTCGCCTTGGTGTAGAGCATGTAGCTGCCCAGAGCGGTGGCCTTCAGGCGAACCTTGCGCACGGGGGCAACGGCCCTGCCCCCGCCGGCAGGCGCCAGCGACCAGCAGCCGTTGGCGACCGAGTAGCGCGTCGGCGGCTTGGCCGCGGCCCAGTCGGTGACGGCCAGCGAGGCAAAAAGCGCCAGCGTCGCTACCGCGGCCAAAACGAGGCGTCCAGGTCGGTGGCGCAACGTTGATGACGCCTCCATGCGCGGCGAAGCTAGCACGACCTTCACTGCGCAGCGATCAGCCAGTAGTAGTGACGCTGCCCGCCGTAGTGGGTCTCGAGCTCCACTCCGTTCGGCGGAGGGATGCCGTCGAGATCGATCGGCGCGTCCTCGCCACCGATCACCGTCACAATCTCGGCGCCGACGGCGAGATGCTCGAGCGTCTGGCGCAACGTCGCCTCGGGATCCCCCCAGGCGACAACGTCCTCGCCTTCGAAGCCGACGCAGTCCCCGGTGGCGAAGCGCCCTTCCGAGTCATCCTTGACCGCGGGCGCGACGCTCCCCGCGCGAATACTTTCGAGGACCCCAGTGAGACGCTGGGCGTTCGCCGACGCCGAAGCCTCAGGGTCCAACTCGACCATCGCGGCGAGGGACGCCTGCTGAGAATCCGACGACACGATCACGACCTCACGGTCGGAGAGGCGCGCGGCCTCCTCGGCGGCAAGGACGACGTCGGCCGAGTTCGGAAGCAGGAGGATCTCGCTGCCGCCGGCGTGCTCGATGCCCTTGAGCAGGTCGTTGGTCGAAGGGTTGAGCGTTGGGCCGCCGTCGACCACCGCCGCCCCGAGATCCTCGAACAAGCGCCCCAGCCCCTCCCCGCTCGCCACCGCGACGACGCCGGTACGAGCCAAGCGAAGTCGAGCCTCGCGCTCGGCGATCTGCTCGCTCATGTCGGCGATGTCCTCGCGCTCCACGAGGCCAACCCCGGCGAAGATCGCCTTGGCGGCGTCGGGGTCGTCGGTGTGGACGTGGACCTTCAGCGTCGCCTCGTCGCCGACGACGAGGACCGAGTCGCCGATCTCCTCGAGCCTCATCACGTAGGGCCGGCTCTCGAGGCTTTCGCCGGAAACGATGAAGTTGGTGCAGTAGCGATACCGCGAGCCGGTGTGGTGGACGTCGATGGTGCGCGCCGGGGCGTAGTGCGCGATCTCGGGAAGATCGGCCTCGGCGCCGGCGAGGCCGGCGATGAACCCGCGGACGATGATCGCCAGGCCCAGGGCCCCCGCGTCGACGACGCCGTTGTCGGCCAGCACCGCGAGCTGCTCAGGGGTGTGCTCGACCGCCGAGTCGGCCGCCGCGAGAGCTGTTGCGAGCATCTCGCCCAGAAGGGCGTTCTGCTCGGAGTCGGCCGCGTCGGGCGAGAGGCGGTGCTGCTCCCAGTGCGCGAGGCGCCGAGCGACCGCGGTCGCCATCTCGCGGATCACCGTGAGCATCGTGCCCTCCGCCGGCTCGCGGACGGAGGCGTATGCGGCCCGTTCGGCATTGGAGAGCGCCGCTGCGATCAGCATGGGGTCGATGAGACGCCCGGGCGGAGTCGCCAGCTCCTCGGCGGCCCCGCGCACGATCTGACTGAGGATCACTCCCGAGTTCCCGCGCGCGCCCATGAGCGCCGCCCTCGCTACGTGACGGACGATCTCCGGCCGCGCCGGATCGCCGTCACCCTCCTTGCCCAGGCGGTCGAGCTCGTCGAGCACGTGACGCATGGTCAGCGCCATGTTGTCGCCCGTGTCGCCATCGGCCACCGGGAACACGTTGAGATCGTTGATCTCCTGGCGGCGTTCTTCGAGTTGCGCGCAGGCGACTGCGACAACCCGCTTGAACCTCTCTATGGATGAGTCCGCCATCGGCGGTCGAAGCTTAGGCGCCCAAGGCGGTCCGGCGAATGCGCCCTAGCCGGCGGTCCCCGGACGCGAAGCGGAGGAAGCCGCCGCGTATTTCTGGACCTTGCCGGCCTTCAGGCAGCGGGTGCAGACGTAGACGCGGCGGGGGCTTCCACCCTCGTCGACCCGGACCTTCTGGAGGTTGGGCTCGAAGCGACGCCGCGTCGCCACCATCGAGTGGCTGCGCGAGTTGCCGAAGGCAGGGCCCTTGCCGCATGAGTGACACACCTTGGCCATCGGCGCGGCATGGTAGCGACCCGCCACGCGGGTCAGGACTGAATCTCGCCTCGCAGCTTCGCCATGCCCGCCACGGCGATGGCCGCGTTGCGCCCCTGGTCGCGTTTGTCGCCTCCAGCCCGGGCGACCGCCTGCTCCATCGTCTCGCACGTGATCACACCGAACGCGCACGGGACGCCGGTGTCGAGGCCGACGCGGGCGATCCCCGCCGCGGTTTCCCCGCAGACGAAGTCGTAGTGGTCAGTCTCCCCGCGGATCACCGCGCCCAGGCACGCAACGCCGTCGAAGCGACCCGACTCGGCGCACCATTTGGCGGCGACGGGCAACTCAAACGCGCCCGCAACCTCGAAGGTGTGCACCGACGCGGCGCTCACTCCGGCCTCGGCAAAGCCCTCGACGGCGCCGTTGACGAGCCGCTCGGCCAGATCCTCATAAAAGGTGGCGACGCAGATCGCGAACTCGCCGGTAGGCTCAGCCATCCTCACCCTCCTCGAGCGCCAGCGCCTGCTTCTCCGCGTCCTGCTGGCGCTCGGAATGCAGAAGCTCCTCGTCCAGCGGCAGGCCCTGGTGGTGAAGCGTGTGGCCCATCTTCTCGCGCTTGGCGTTGAGGTAGGCCTCGTTGTGCGGGTTCGGCGCCGACTGGATGGGAATCTGGTCGGCCACCGAGAGCCCGTAGCCCTCGAGGCCGTGGATCTTCTTCGGGTTGTTGGTGAGGATGCGGATGCTCGTCAGCCCGAGGTCGACGAGTATCTGCGCGCCGATCCCGTAGTCGCGCAGGTCGGCCGGAAGCCCAAGCTTCAGGTTGGCATCGACCGTGTCGAGCCCGTCCTCCTGGAGGCGGTAAGCACGGAGCTTGTTGAGGAGGCCGATGCCGCGCCCCTCCTGGGAGAGGTATAGGAGGACGCCGCTCCCCTCCCCCTCGATCATCGCCAGAGCAGACTCCAGCTGCTCGCCGCAATCGCAGCGAAGCGAGTGGAAGACGTCGCCAGTGAGGCACTCCGAGTGCACGCGCACCAAGACGTCCTCGGCGCCGTGGACGTCGCCCTTGACCATCGCGACGTGGTGCTTGTCGTCGACGAGCGAGCGGTAGCCAACCGCGGTGAACTCACCGAAGGCCGTCGGCAGCTTGGTTGAGACGACGCGCTCGACGAGCCGCTCATTGCGACGCCGGTAGGCGATCAGGTCGGCGACGGTGATCATCTTGAGCCCGTGGCGCTCGCAGTAGGGCACCAGATCGTCGACCCGCGCCATCGTGCCGTCCTCGTTCATCACCTCGCAGATGACACCGGCCGGAATCAGGCCCGCGAGCCTCGCCAGGTCGACGGCAGCCTCAGTCTGGCCCGCTCGCTCGAGGACCCCCCCGTCCTTCGCCTTCAACGGGAAGACGTGTCCGGGCTGCACCAGATCGCTGGGCTTGGAATGGGGATCCATCGCCACCTGGATCGTGCGAGCGCGGTCAGCCGCCGAGATGCCGGTTGTGACCCCCTCGCGGGCCTCGACGGAAACGGTAAAGGCCGTCTGAAAAGGCGACTCGTTCTTCGCTGCCATCAGGTCGAGCTCAAGCTGGTCGCAGCGCTCGGCCGTGAGCGCCAGGCAGATCAAGCCGCGCGCCTCCTTGGCCATGAAGTTGATCGCCTCTGGCGTCGCGAACTGCGCGGCCATGGTCAGATCTCCCTCGTTCTCACGGCTCTCGTCGTCGCAGACGATGACCATGCGCCCGCGGCGCAGGTCCTCGAGCGCCTCCTCGATCGGAGCGAAGGTGCGGGTTGGGGCTGACTGCTCACTCACCGGGCTGTTCTCCTTGGTCAACGTTAGTCATCAGGCGCTCGGCGTAGCGAGCGATGACGTCCATCTCGAGATTCACGCGATCACCGGGCTGGGCGCCGCCAAGGGTGGTGCGTTCCAGGGTCTCGGGTATCAGGGACACCTCGGCCCCTTCAGCGTCGACTGCGGCGATGGTGAGGCTGACGCCGTCGAGCGCCACCGAGCCGCGCTCGGCGACATAACGGCGAAGCTCGGCGGGAACCGCGACACGCAGCCGCCGGGCGATGCCGTCGGCGTCGACGCTTCGAACGATGCCGACGCCGTCGACGTGACCCTGGACGAGGTGCCCGCCGAGGGGATCACCTGCGCGCAGCGCCGGCTCGAGGTTCACGGGAACGCCCTGCTGCAGCTCGCCGAGGGTGGTGAGCGACAGCGTCTGATTCATCGCGTCGGCCTCGAACCAGCCGTCACCGAGCGCGGCGGCGGTTAGACATGCCCCCGAGACCGAAATCGAATCTCCCTCGCCAATCAAAGCGGCAAGGCGAGCCGCGATCCGAATCCGCGCGCCGGCCGCGTCGCGGTCCATCTTCTCGACCAGTCCGACCTCGGCCACCAGCCCCGTGAACACGACCTCACCACCCCCTCATCCGCGCACTGATCAACAGGTCGTCACCGCTGGCTGCCCAACTCACGGACTGCGCTCGATGCGCAGCAGCGATCGTCTCGCGCTCGCGGCCTGCAACTGCCGGGCGCGACCCCATGCCACCGAGGAGCACCGGGGCGATGAACAGGCGCAGCTCGTCGATCTCGCCCGAGTCGAGAAAGGCGCCGGCGAGGGTCGCTCCTCCCTCCAGCAGGAGCGAAGTGATCTCGCGCTCGCCAAGCTGAGCCAGCGCGGCGGGGATTCCCTCGGCTGAGTCATCGGCCTCGAGCACGTCGGCTCCCCGTTCGCGCAGGGCATCGACTCGCTTTTTGGGAGCGGCCGGGCCGCAGATCACGATGAGGGGGGCCCCTGCGACCGTCCCCACCAGCTTCGAATCCAGGGGTAGGCGAGCCGTCGAGTCGAAGACCACGCGCGCGGGCTGACGGTCGGCGTCGACGTCGCGTGCCGTCAGCAGCGGATCGTCGGCCAGGGCCGTCCCGATTCCGACCGCCACCGCATCGGCGTCGGCCCGCCAGGCATGCACCCGCCGGCGACTCTCCTCCCCGGAGATCCAGCGAGAGTCGCCACCCGCCGTGGCTGTGCGTCCGTCGAGGGTCAGCGCAAGCTTGAGCGTGACCAGCGGCCGCCCGGTCGAGGCGTGCTTTCGAAAGGCCCGGTTCTGCTCTCGCGCGGCCTCGGCCTCGGGACCGTTCATCGTCTCCACGGTCACGCCCGCCTCCGCCAGGAGCGCCGGACCGCGACCGCTCGCCTTGGCGCTCGGATCATCGGCGGCATAGACGAGACGGGCGATGCCCGCCTTCTTGACCGCCTCGGCGCAGGGGGGCTGGCGCCCATGGTGGGCGCAGGGCTCCAGCGTGACGTACATCGTGGCTCCACGAGCATCCTCCCCGCGAGCTTCGCAGTCCTCGAGAGCCGCCCGCTCAGCGTGAAGGCCTCCGAGCTCTGCGTGAAAGCCCTCGCCCAACACCTTGCCATCGCGAACGATCACTGCACCGACGAGCGGGTTGGGGCTCACACGCCCCCTCCCGCGCTCAGCGAGCTCGATCGCTCGGCGAACCTGCGCGCGGTCGTCCTCGGTGATGATCGTCGCTCCTCCTCCCGTGATGCCGGCGTTCCACGACTCATACGCGGTTTGCTCGGCAATCGTGGCTGGATCGGCCGTTGATTGACTGGTCAGTCAAGGTTCAGTCTACGCCTCCGCGCCGCCCGGCGGAGGATCTCGCGTGACCGCTACGGTGGTCGGGGATGAGCGCGGCCCGCGACGAGGCACGAAGCTACAGGCGCACGGCCGGCATGCTCTCCGCAGAAATCGGGGCTGCGGGGCTCATCACCTACCTCTATTTCTCGCTTGCCTCGCACGCGCTCTCGCGTTCGAGCTACGGAGCGATCGTCGTGCTTTGGTCGGCCGTCGTCGTCGCCGTCTCCGTCCTCTACCGCCCGGTGGAGCAGCTCCTCTCGCGCACCCTCGCGGAGCGGCGGGCCCGCGGCCAGGACACCGGCCGGGCCCTGCGGATCGCGGCGGCGATCCAGCTCGCCATTGCCGCGGCGTGCGCGGCGACCGCGCTTGCGCTGCATGGCCCGCTCGAGAACGGTCTCCTCGAGGGGCGCACGGGCCTGTACGTGGTGCTCGTCATCGCGATCACGGCCTACGGCGCGAGCTACTTCGCGCGGGGCTTCCTTGCGGGGACGGGGCGCTTCAGCGTCGTCGGCGCGGTCCTGCTCAGCGAAGCAGTGGGACGTTGCGCGTTTGCGCTCGCCGTCACGCTCGGCGTGGGAGGCGGTCAAACCGTGGTGGCGGTGGGGATCGCCTTCGCGCCAGTGCTCAGCCTTGCCGCCGTCCCGCTCGCTTTCACCAGCCGGCGTGGACGCGCCATCGAGGACCTACCCCCAGCGATCACGAATTCGGCGAAGGCTGAGTTCACGCTGAGCCACGGCTCGAGCTTCGCCGGGGCGGTGCTCTTGATCATGCTGAGCGAGCAGACATTCCTGAACGGCGGGCCACTCCTCGTTCGCGGGGCCGAAGGCGCGGCTGCCGCGGGATTCATGTTCAACGTCCTCCTCGTCGCCCGGGCGCCGCTCCTTCTCTTCCAGGGGATCGCGACGAGCCTGCTTCCCCACCTCACGCGGCTTCGCTCTCAGGGCGGCGAGGACGCCTTCGCCCTATCGGTGCGCCAGACGCTACGGGCAATAGCGTTGTTCGCGGTGCTGGTGGTCGCGGTCATGGCAGCAATCGGCCCCCAGTTGATGCACATCGCCTTCGGAGAAAAGTTCGACTACGACCGCCTCGCGCTGATACTGGTGAGCGGCGGCATGGGCCTGTACCTGGCTGCGGCAACGCTGAACCAGGCGGCGCTGGCCCAAGGGCAGGTCCGTCGGGCCGCGGCGTGCTGGATTGGCTGCGCCCTTGCGTTTTTGGCCTGGAACCTGCTGCCGGTCTTGGATCACTTCCGCCGCGTGGAGCTTGGCTTCGCGGGTGTCGCCGCAGCGCTTTGCCTGCTGCTGTACTTGCTCTACCGCCACCCAGTCGGACGTCCGGTTGACGTGATCGCGCCGGGGTCGCCGACCGAGATCGAAGCGCGCCTGGCCGCCGCCGAAGAGGCCGGGTAGGCGAGCTAACCGCCTGTTGCAGGCTGGCGAGGGGCCGGAGAGAACTGCGCTTCGAGGCTGTCCATCGCCCTGGCTGGCCCCATCGCCACCACGATGTCACCGCTCGCCAGCTCCGTGACGCCCGGTGGCATGGGCTTCAGGGTCCCGCCGCCGTCGCGGACGGCGACGATCACGGCCGTGCCGCGAACATCGTCGACCGTTCGCCCCGCGCCCGCGCAACCTTCACCCACCTCGATCTCCTCCATTCGGTAGTCGGGTGAAACGTCGAGAGCGTCGACTACCTGCGGGCTCAGCGCCAGGCGCGCCATCTCAGCCCCGCTGGTCTTGTACGGAGAGATCACCCGGTCGGCGCCGGCGCGGCGAAGCTTGGGCTCGGAGTCCTCCATGCTGGCGCGGGCGACGATCACGATGTCGCTGCGAAGCTCGCGCGCGGTGAGGGTCGCGAAAATGTTCTCGGCGTCCGAGTCCTGACAGGCGATGAGCGACCGAGCACGGTCGATGCCGGCCCGCGCCAGCGTCCCGTCTGCGGCCGGCGGTCCCTCGATGAAGAGCGCGCCAATCTCGTCCGCGTGCTCGCGATTCGTGGGAAGGCTGTCCACGACGACGAACGCCTGGCCCGCCTGGGTCAGGTCGCGGGCAACCTGCCGCCCCACGCGCCCGAAGCCGCAGATGATGTGGTGGTGGTCGAGCGAGTTGACCATGCGGAGCATTCTGCGATCGCGAAGTAGCTCACCGAGGTGTCCGGTGACGAAGAGCTCCGTGATCGTGACGAGAGCGTAGAAGAGCGTCCCCACTCCGAGCACCTCGAGGAAGACCTTGAGGATTCGAGCGGAGGTCTGGGGCGGATCCGGAATCGACCCCACCGTCGCGATGGTGTCGAGCGTCCAGTGGATCGAGAAGCCGAGCGAGGCGCCCGTCGTGATCATGAATCCGGCGGTTCCGAGGGCGACGAGCGCTGCGATCGCGGTGCTGAGGAGCAAGAGGCGTCGCGCGACGAAGTCGAGCTCGCGGTCCGCGAGCGCCATGGAGCGGCTGGGCCCGGGTGAGCGGCCCGCTGGCGGCTCGGTCATCCTGGGGCTAGCCGGCGCCCGCCGCCGCCGCGATCTCCGAGTACGCGGCGGCGGGGTCTGGCCTCGAGAAGATCGCCGAACCCGCGACGAAGAGCGAAGCGCCGGCCTGGGCAACGCCACCCACGGTGGCGGCATCGATCCCGCCGTCGACCTCGATCGTCGCCCCCCCGTGGAGAGCCGCCAGGACTTCGACCTTCGCGGGGGACGACGCGATGAAGGGCTGCCCGCCCCAGCCGGGATTGACGGTCATGGCAAGGATCAGGTCAGCGTCTGCTGCGACGCCTGCGACCGCGTCTGCGCCAGTCCCCGGATTGAGCGCGACGCCAGCCATACAACCAGCCTCGTGGATGGCCCCGATCGTGCGGTGCAGGTGCGGATCGGCCTCGACGTGGACCGTGATGCAGTCCGCCCCCGCCTTCGCGAACTCGGAGATCTGACGGTCGGGGTTGGCGATCATCAGGTGCACGTCGAGGGCCGCACCCGAGTCATGGGCCAGGTCGGCGATGGAGCCGGTTACCAGTGGGCCGATCGTGATCGGTGGTACGAAGCTGCCGTCCATCACGTCGACATGGATAACGCGCGCGCCGGCGGCGAGGACCTCGCTCACCTGCTCCCCGAGCCGCGAGAAGTCAGCCGCCAGAATCGACGGAGCCACCCGCCGCCCCGTGAATGCCTCGCGGTTCATCGTGCAGCCATCTAGATGATTGATTTCGAATTCGCGTGCGACCGGTGGCGCGCGGGACCGAGCCAGGCGTGCGCAGCGGGCGAAGCCTGTACCGGTGGGTACAGGCGAGTCCCGTTGGGCGCGATCTGGCGACGGTATCCGTGCGTCATCCGGGCGTGCGGGTATTTGGGATCGGTCATCTAGACGTTGCGCAGCATCGACTGGCCGCAATGCTGGCAGACCATGTCCTCGGTGGTGCTCATACGAACGATTGTCTGGTGCTCGCCGCAGCTCGGGCATTGCGAAACCAGCTCGAAGCGCTGCAGGCAATTGACGCAGCGAAACCGACCCGGGAGCTGAGTCGGCCGCAGCCACGGCTCACCGCAACCGGGGCATGTGGGGCGCTTGAGGGCCGTCTCGTTCACGCCGCGATCGTACCCACAGGCTCAGGTGAGTCCGAGACGCGGGCCGGGATGACCGCGCAAGTACTCGGCGGCGCTCATCTCGCGCCCACCGGCAGGCTTGACGCGCTCCAGACGCAGCGCGCCCGGCGAGCACCCGAGCCGCAGTGTGCCCGCTTCGGCGTCGAGCATCCCGACCGCGACATCTTCGTCTTCGACGGCCGCCCTCCCGACTCCCAGGCGGTGCCCGCCCTCGAGCTCGAGATAGGCGCCGATGTGCGGGTGCAGGGCGCGCACGGTTCTTTCGAGCTCGACCGCGGGCCGCGTCGGATCGAGGCGCCGCTCGGCCGGATCGATCTTCTCGGCGTAGGTGGCGCCCCCCTCGCCCTGCTCGGTCGCCGGCAGATCGGCGGCGACGAGGCGATCGAGCGCCACCGCTGCAATCTCGACCGCGAGCGTGCCGAGCCGCTCGCCGAGGGTCCCGCGGTCGTCGTCGGGCTTGATCGTGACCCTGCTCTCCAGAGCCACCGGGCCCGAGTCGAGGCCGGCGGTCACCCGCGCGATCGTCACCCCGGTCGCGCCGTCGCCCGCCATGATCGCCCGCTCGATCGGCGCCGCGCCTCTCCAGCGGGGCAGAAGCGACGGGTGGATGTTCCAAAGCTCCAGGTCGGTGAGCAGCGGCTCACGGATGATCTGGCCGAAGGCGCAGACGAGCCCCACATCGGGACCGGCGCCGGCGATGGCGGCCCGCGTCGAGTCAGCGTTCACGTCGGCCGTCTGCACGACCTCGAGGCCGAGCTCGCGCGCCGCAACCGCCGCCGGGGGCGAGGCAATCTGCTGCCGCCGCCCCTGGGGGCGGTCGGGCGGTGCGACGACGAGGACGGGCCGAACGCCGCGCTCGTGCATCCCACGAAGGACGGTCGCGGCGAAATCCGAGGTGCCCAGGTAGGCGACTCGCAACTACTCTCCGACGCTGTCGTCGTCGGGCTCGGCCTGGGGCGGTGTATAGGGCTCGCCCTCGCGAAGAGCGCGCATCGCGCCCTTGCGCTGCTCGCGCACGGTGCGGTCGATGATCAGCACTCCGTCCAGGTGGTCGATTTCGTGCTGGAGGACCCGTGCCTCGAGGCCTGCCGCCTCGAGCGTGACTGGCTGACCCTGGAGGTCGCGTCCGCTGACGCGCGCGAAGAGGGGACGCTCGACGTCCACGACGATGTGCGGCAGACTCAGGCAGCCCTCCTCGGCGAGCGCCACCTCCTCCGAGACCCATTCGATCGCCGGGTTGGCGAGGGCCACGGGAGTGGCATCAGCGCCGGCCTGAAACACGAGCAGGCGCCGCATGACCCCCAGCTGCGTCGCCGCCAGACCGACCCCCATGGCGTCGTGCATGATCGAGATCATCTGCGCCGCCTCGCGCTCGAGCTCCGGGGCGAAGTCGTCGATCTCCGACGCGCGCGACTTGAGCGCCGGGTCGCCGAACTTCCTGACGTTCGCAAGCGCATCCTCACGGCGGCGAAGCGCCTCCTCGGAAAGCTCCTCGCGGACGTCCTCCTTCGACGGCGCCTGCGGCTCGATCAGCTCCTCAGTGTCCACCTCGACGATGTTATTAAGTGACTATCCGCAGCCTCAAGCCGGATCGACGTCCACCGACACCGAGACGTCCCGAATCCTTCGCTTGGTGAGCTCCTCCACAGCTGACCGCGCGGAAGCGACCAGCGGCCCGCGCTCGGCGCCCTTCAAGAGCACCTGGCGGCGATGGCGCCCGCGCAGCCGAAACCGTGGAGCCGGCCCGAGGAGGGTGGCGCCCTCGGGCAGGGTGGGTTCGAGCACCGAGGCGAGCGAGACAGCTGTCGACTGGGCCCGATCTGAGTCGGGGGAGGTGAGCTCGATGCGCACGAGGCTCGCGAAGGGCGGATAGCCGAGGGCCCGGCGCCGCTCGAGCTCGCCTGCCAGGAAGCCCGGGGCATCGTGACGAGCCGCGTGGACGATTGCTGGAGCGTCGGGCGCCAGCGTTTGACAGAGGACGGTACCCCCGCGCGCCGAGCGACCGCTGCGCCCGGCCAGCTGAGCGACAAGCGCAAAGGCTCGCTCCTCGGCGCGAAAGTTTGGGAACCGAAGGGTCGCGTCGGCGTCGACCACCACCGCAAGGAGGATGTCGGGAAAGTCGTGGCCCTTGCCCACCATCTGGGTGCCGACCAAGACGCCGGCGTCAGCATCGCCGAAGCGCCGCAGGATGTCGCCATGGCCATGACGAGCGGTGGTGTCGGTGTCCAGTCGCATCACCGGCACGTCCCCCACGGCGGCCGCCACGAGCTCCGCCACCCGTTCGGTGCCCGCGCCGTGGTGAGCGACGCCGACCGAGGCGCACTCGTCGCAGCGGGACGGAATCGCCTCCCCGTGCCCGCAGTGATGGCACCGGAGTGACCCCGCGTGGCGATGGAGAACGAGCGAAACATCGCAGCGGGGACACCGCCAGACGTGCCCGCAGACACGGCACGAGAGGTGGACCTGATAGCCGCGGCGGTTGACCATGACGATGGCCTTGCCGCCGCTCGCGCCAAGGTGGGCGAGCTCTTCCCGCGTTCGTGGATGAAGAGGCGAGGCCGCTCCGGCAGCCCCGCGCATGTCGAGCACCTCGACCGGCGGCAGGGCCTGTCCATCCACACGCTCGGACAGGGTCAGCCGCTCGACGGTTGCCCAGCTCTCCGGCCGCGGAGTGGCACTGCCGAGGACGAAGGCGGCGCCGGCTTCCTGGGCACGTCGGCGGGCGACCTCGCGCGCGTCGTAGCGAGGATCGCCCTCCTGCTTGTACGAGGAGTCGTGCTCCTCGTCGACTACGAGGAGCCCCAGGTCGCTCACCGGAGCGAACACCGCCGAGCGCGGCCCGACGCACACCGTTGCCTCTCCCCGACGCAGCCGCCGCCACTCATCGAAGCGCTCCCCGGCCGAGAGCGCGGAGTGCAGCACCGCGACCCGCTCGCCCAGCCGGGATCGGAAGCGGTGGAGCGCCTGCGGCGTGAGCCCGATCTCGGGAACGAGCACGATTGCGCTTCTCCCCCGCTCCAGCGCCGCGGCGGCGGCGGCCAGATAGACCTCGGTCTTGCCGGAGCCGGTGACCCCGTGCAGCAGAAGCTCGCGGGGACGGGAGCCGTCGATTGCCTCCACGGCCACGGCCACGGCCTGCTCCTGGGCACCGGTCAGGCGAACGGGAGCGTGCTCGGCGCCAACCGCCACAGACGCCGGCCTGCGGCGGCGCTCGACCGAACTCAACTCGATCAGCCCTCTCGCGGCCAGGCTGCGGACGGTGCCCGAACCGACGCCGAGCTGGGTACCGGCGAGTGCGCCCCCTGCTTTCAGCAGCCGCTGGAGGGCGGCGCGCTGCTGCGTGCCCAGGCGCGAGCCTCCGTCCAGCGCGGCCCGGCCCTCGGCGGTGAGTGCGGCGTGGCGCTCGAGCGCGGCCCGCGGCCCCGGGCCGTCCCCACCCGTGCCGGGAGGGACGACCAATCCAAGGCCCCGCGCGGGTGTGGAGCAGTACTCGCGCCCCACCCAGAGGCCCAGCCGGACGAGCTCGGGCGTCGCCCCCGCCTCGAGGGCCTCGATTGGCTCTGCGAGACGCTCCGGGGGAAGCTCGGAGCGCTCGGCCAGCTCGACGACCACGCCGAGAATCCGGCGGGGGCCGAAGGGAACCCTGACGATCGTTCCCACGCTCACGTCCGCGAGCCGTTCCGGCAGCCGGTAGTCGAACGGGCCCCGCAGGGCCCGCGCCGTCACGAGGGGCTCGACCTTGGCGATGGCCATGTCAAGCGACGGTAGGCGCGGGACCGGACGGCCCGGGCGAGCCTCTATATGATCGCGCCGTGGCGCTCAATCTCAGCCCCGGGGAGCAGCTGGTGTTCGAGGGACACCCCTCCTGGCGCTCGATCCTCGACTTCTACGCGAAGGGCCTTTTGGCGACGGTGGTGGTGGCCGGGCTCGCGGCGCTCATCACCAAGATCGGCGGCGACCTCAAGAGCGGCGTGGTCGTGGTCGTCGCGCTGATCGGGGTTGCGCTGACGCTCCTGATCGGCTTCATCCGGCGCGTGACGACGAGCTACACCATCACCAACCGGCGCCTTCACATCCGCCGCGGGATCATCAGCCGGACGATCCAGGAGACGAAGCTCGACCGCGTCCAGAACGTCAACTACCGCCAGGGCTTCTTCCAGCGGATTCTGCAGATCGGCGATGTCGACTTCGACACCGCCGGCGGCGGCGATTACGACTTCAGCTTCACCGGCGTTGCCCAGCCCGAAGAGGTCGTCCAGCGCATCGACGCAGCCCAGCAGGCTGCGGCGAGCGATCCCGGGACGGCTCCGCAGGCTTCCGGCACGGTCTGAGGAACAGAACCCTTCCGATTTAGGCGGTGGCGCCAGCCTCGGCGGCGCTCTGGAGAGCGTCGATCCGGTCGGTCTTCTCCCAGGTGAAGTCCGGGTTGGAGCGGCCGAAGTGACCGTAAGCCGCAGTGTCCTTGAAGATCGGCCTATGCAGGTCGAGGTAGCGGCGAAACGCGCCTGGGCGCAGGTCGAACTCAGTGGCGACGATGCGCGTGAGCTCGGCGTCGGAGAGCCGGCCGGTGTCGAAAGCGTCGACCATGAGCGAGACGGGGTGGGCCACGCCGATGGCGTAGGCCACCTGGACCTCGCAGCGACCGGCGAGACCGGCGGCAACGATGTTCTTGGCGACGTAGCGGGCCGCGTAGGCGGCCGAACGGTCGACCTTCGACGGGTCCTTGCCCGAGAAGGCACCGCCACCGTGACGGGCGGCGCCGCCGTAGGTGTCGACGATGATCTTGCGACCGGTGAGGCCACAGTCGCCGACCGGGCCGCCGATGACGAAGCGCCCTGTCGGGTTGACCAGAAGGGAGTCGTGGAGCCGGTCGGCGTCGAAGAGGTCGGCCGGGATGATCTCGTCGACGACATGCTCGATGAGATCCGGGCGGATCTGCGAGTCGCGGTCGACACCGTCGTCGTGCTGCGTCGAGATCAGGACGCGGACGACCTCGACGGGGCGGCCGTCCTCGTAGCGGACGGTGACCTGAGTCTTGGCGTCGGGGCGCAGATAGCCGATCGTGCCGTCCTTGCGGACCTCGGCGAGCCGCTGCGCGAGGCGATGCGCGAGCGAGATCGGCATCGGCATCAGCGACTCGGTCTCGTCGCTTGCGTACCCGAACATCATCCCCTGGTCGCCCGCGCCGGCGGCGTCCGCGGCGTCGGAGGAGCCCTCCTCGCGGTGCTCGGCGGCGTCGTCGACGCCCTGCGCGATGTCGGATGACTGCTGGTCGACCCGGACGAGGACCTCACACGTGTCGCAGCCGAAGTTGGGGTCGAAGCCGTCGTAGCCGATGTCGCGGACCGTCTCGCGGGCGATGGCTTCGTAGTCGATGTCGGCGTTGGAGCGGATCTCCCCCGAGATCACGATGAGATTGGTGTTGACCAGGCACTCGCAGGCCACGCGACTCTCGGGATCCTGGGCGAGGGCCGCGTCGAGCACGCCGTCGGAGATCTGGTCGCACACCTTGTCCGGATGACCCTCGGTCACCGACTCGGAGGTGAACAGGAACTCGTTGTCCGAAAGCTCCGTGACTTCGCTCATTGTCTACCGAGGCCTACCTTCCGTAAGAAATCGCTCTTCACATGCCGCGGCCCCACCCGCGGACGCGCGACTGTAGCGAAGAAGAGGGCGCTATTTGTGGCCTAGGGTCAGGCGCAGGGACACGTCCAGCGACCGTCGCGACGGTCGCAGCGTGGCACCAACCGCGCCGAGACGGTGGAACTCGGGCGCGAAGCTGGAATACGCGGGGTTCTCGGCGAGGCCCGCGGCCTCGAAGAGCGGGACTAGCCCACCCAGGTCGAGGTACGCCTCGGCCGCCGGCTTGGAAGCGAGGCCAGCCGTGGCCGACCTGAAGACGCGCGTCGAGGTGAGGCTGCCCTTGGGGTCGGCCAGGCGCCTCAATGCGGAGGGGTCGCCGGCCAGGAGCAGGCGATTGCCGCGGACCTCTCCGGTGACGTCCTTGCGCAGCGCGTGCAGCGCGTGCAGGGATTCGCGGGCAGCGACTCCCTTGGAGATCAGTCCGATCGCGGGCGGCGTGGGGAATTGTCCCTGAGAGGTGGCCCGGCCGGGGACGACCGTCAAGGCAGTCTCCTTGCCGAGGACCCGAACCAGCTGACGCGCCAGCAACTTCAGATCACTGACGCCGAGCTGACTCGCCACCTGCGAAACCACGCCTGGCAACGAGCCGCCCAGCCGACTCAACAGAGCGCGCTCGGCGGCAGTCGCCGGTCCTGCACCGAAGTAGCCCAGAGTCCCGGCAGCGAGCGTCTGCTCCAGGGTCGGCTTGAACGTCGCGAGCTGCGCGAGTGCCGGTCGTGCCTGCGAACCCGCTCGAACGTGCGCGGCGAGCTCGAGCGAGTCGCCTGCGAACCGCACAGCAAGCGCCGCCGGACCGTGAAGCGGGCTCAGTGGCCCGAGCGGCTGGTCAGCCACGGCTGCCACATAGAACCTCGCGAAGCTTGGCGAGGGAAGAGCGGACAGGACCGCCCGTGCCGGGCGGTACGACGCGAGCGAGGGAGCGCCCTCGTTGGTGTCGACGGCCCGGCGCACCGCGACGTCCTCGCCGATCACCAGGAAGCTGCCGACGATCGCGGCCGAGGCGTGCTTCCCGGCGAGGATCTCCGTGGCTCGATAGCTCGTCTTCGCCGGAGAACCCACGTATTTACCGGCGAACCGGAGGGCGGCCGCGTCGTCGTTGCTGGCAAAAAGCTCGACGCCAGCCCCCTCGGGAAGCGACGCGGACGCAAATTCGCCGCCGAACCAGCCGTCCCGGGTCGGCCCGAGGCCCACATCACCGAAGGTCCCCGGCGCAGAGAGGCGCGCGACGACCTGCTTCGAGATCTTCGGCAACCCGGAGGCAAATGCGCTCGCCGCCGCCGACTGCTCCCTGGCGGGGTCGAGGTGGACCTCGGTGTAGGCGAGAGCGTCGGCGGGAACCAGCTCGCGCGGATCCGGCGACCCGGTGCTCGTCGACGCGCCGTTGATCGCAAAAGCGATCACCGCGGCGGCCGCGAGCACGAGTGTGATCGACGCGATCCGCCGGCGCGCGTAGACGTCGAAACTTGGAAGAGGCGGCAGCTCGGGAATCCGCATCAGCGGCTGCGGTCCTTCGGCACGTAGTCGATCACGATCGGCACCCCCCAGAGCCCGTAGTGCTCGCGCATGCGGTTCTCCAGGTGAAAGGCCCAGTCGCGCGAGATCAGCCGCCGATCGTTGACCTGCATCGCGAAGCGCGGGGGGCGGCGCTCGATCTGCGCCGAGTAGTAGATCCGCAGCCGCTTGCCGCGCTTGGACGGAGGCGGGGTCTTGGCAATGACACCGCCCACGAAGCGGTTGAGCTCCGACGTGGGGATCCGCTCGGCTCGCTGATCGGCCAACTCGATGGCCCGGCGCAGGAGTTTGGGAACGTTGCGCCCGGCGGTCGCCGAGGCGGTCATCACGGGCGGCCGCTGGCGCAGACGGCGCACGAGACGCGCCGTAGCGTCGTCGAGGTCCGTGTGCGTGACGTCCCACTTGTTGAGGACCACGAGGGTCGCGCAACCGCAGTGCATCGCGAGGTCTGCCACCCGCAGGTCCTCGGCGGTCACCCCCTCGGCCGCATCGCAAACCAGGATCGCGACGTCGGCGCGCTCGGCCGCACGCTCGGAGCGAAGCTGCGCGTAGTAGTCGACCGTGCCGGCGACCTTCGAACGCCGGCGCAATCCGGCCGTGTCGATCAGGATCACCGATCGCCCGTCGACCGCGACCTCGGTGTCGATTGCGTCCCTCGTGGTCCCGGCGCGATCGGAGACGATGACCCGCTCATCGCCGACGAACGCGTTGACCAATGAGGACTTGCCGACGTTCGGGCGACCGATGACCGCCAGGGCGACGGAATCCTCGTCGCCGTTGGGTGCGATCTCGGCATCCCCGGCGAGGCTCGCGATGCGGTCGAGCAGGTCGCCAGTCCCGAGGCCCTGCGCCGCCGAGACCGGAAACGGCTCCCCCAAACCGAGACGGTTGAAATCCGCGGCGAGATGCTCGTCCTCGACTCGGTCGACCTTGTTCGCGACAACGACGACAGGCACGTCGCCGCGGCGAAGGGCGTCGGCGACCTCGGCGTCACCCGCCCGCAGCCCTGCACGGGCATCAACGACGAGGGCGACAGCCCTTGCCTCGGCGATCGCGCGCCGCGCCTGTGATTGCACGTCGCGCGCAAGCGCATCGTCGTCGGCAAGATCGACTCCGCCCGTATCCACGAGGCGGAAGCGCACGCCGTTCCACTCGCACTCCAGGGACTTGCGGTCGCGGGTCACGCCGGCCTCGGGGTGCACCACCGCCTCGCGGCTTCCCGCAAGTCTGTTGACCAGGGTCGACTTGCCGACGTTCGGGAAGCCGACAACGGCAATCTCGGGAAGGCGGCTCATCGCAGCAACCCTTGCTCCTGCGCGAGGTCGGCGATCCGCTCGACGACCTCCTCGACCTCGAGACCGCTCGTGTCGAGCTCGATGGCGCCGTCGGCGACTCGCAGGGCGCCGTGCTCGCGATCCATGTCCCTGGAGTCGCGCTCGGCCTGCGCGGAGAGAACATCCAACATGTGCTCACCGCTCTCGGCAGCCCGGCGCCGGGCGCGTTCGTTCTCGCTCGCGGTCAGAAAGATCTTCAACTCGGCGCCGGGAGCGACGACGGTGCCGATGTCGCGACCCTCGGCCACGTAGCGGCCGGCGGCGATCAGCTGGCGCTGGCGGGCAACCATGGCCTCACGCACCTGAGGATGGACCGAAACCCGTGACGCGACCTCCGTGACCTCCGGCTCGCGGATCGCCGCGGAGATGTCTTCGCCGTCGAGCGAGACAATCCCACCACTGAGATCGATCCGGCTCGCTCGCGCCAGGTCTCCCACGGCGGCCGCGTCATCGGGATCGGCGCCCGCGCGCAGGGTGGCAACAGCTACCGAGCGATACATCGCCCCGGAGTCGAGGTAGGTGAACGCGAGGCGCTCGGCAAGCGCTCTGGCGACGGTGGACTTTCCGGCCCCGGCGGGGCCGTCGATGGCAATGATCACGAGGCCGAGGATAGAGTTGGACCTCCGCAGCCGACCCGGAGGAACGATGCGCACCTGGGACATCTCGAACCTGGACGTCCAGCCCCACTATCCGCAGGTACTCGACTCCGAGGCGGAGGGAAGGGCGATAGTCCTTCAGCTCCCCGCCGGCGAGAAACTTCAAGAGCACCAGGTTCACGAGCGCGCATGGCTCGTCGTACTGTCGGGTGCGATCGAGATCGACGGGGGCGGCGAGAGCGTCTCGGGCGGCATCGGATTGCTCGGAATCTTCGACCCCGCCGAGCGCCACGAGGTTCGCGCCACCGAGGACGCGCGCCTTTTGCTGGTCCTGTCCCCCTGGCCCGGCGAAGGGCACCCAAACCTAAAGGAGGCCTGACCCCGTGAGGGTGCGCAGGTCCCGCTCGAACCCCGGGTAGCTGATGGCCGCGGCCTCCATGCCGTGGACCTCGACGCCCTCCTCCGAGGCCAGGCCGGCGATCGCACCCAGCATCGCCAGACGGTGATCGTCCTGGGCGTCGATGATGCCACCGCGAAGGCGCGCGCTTCCCGTGACCGCGAAGCCGTCCTCGCGCGCCTCGATCTCGGCGCCGAGGCCCGCGAGGCCGTCGACCACGCTGGCGATCCGGTCGGACTCCTTGTGGCGAAGCTCCTCCGCGCCGGTGACGACGGTCTCTCCGTCGGCAAAGCAGCCGAGGAGCGCAACCAGCGGCAGCTCGTCGATCGCGATGGGCACCTCGGCGCCCGTGACGCGCGTGGCGGTAAGGGCGCCGTGGCGGGCGGCGATTGTGCCCACCGGCTCGCCCCCAGGAGCGGCCCGCTCGTCCTCGACCCAGGAGGCCGCCCCCATCCGGTTCAGGATGCCGAGGATTCCGGCGCGGGTCGGGTTGATCCCGGTTCGCTCGAGCCGCACATCGCTGCCCGCCACGATCGCCGCCCCAACCGCGAAGAACGCGGCCGAGGAGAGATCAGCGGGCACCTGGATCGCGCCCAGGTGAAGGCGCGCCACCGGCTCCACCTCGATGCGGCGCTCGGGCGGGCCGCCGAGACCAGGCAGAGTGCGCAGGTCGCGGGCCGTGACCTTTACTCCGGCCGCGCGCAGCATGCGCTCGGTGTGATCGCGGCTCGGGGCGGGCTCGACGATCGTGGTAGGCCCGTCGGCCAGGAGACCCGCGAGCAAAATGCACGACTTCACCTGCGCGCTGGCGACGTCGAGCGTCTGGGGGACCGCCCGAAGCGAAGCCCCGCGGACGACGAGCGGTGGCAGCCGGTCCTCGCGGCAGGAGACGTCCGCACCCATATCGGCGAGGGGGCCGGCGATTCGGTCGACTGGGCGGCGGCGGATGGACTCGTCGCCATCGAGGACCCAAGTCCCCTCCGCCTGCCCGGCGAGCCAGCCCGGGAGGATGCGAAGCAGAGTGCCGGCGTTGCCCACGTCGATCGGCAGCGGCTCGCCGGACCCCCCGCGCGCGCCACGCAGCCCGACCCCGCGGATCTCGAGCTCGATCCCTCCCGGCATCTCCTCCGACGGGCCGATCTCCTGCACTCCGGCCCCGAGGGCGGTGATCGCCGCCAAGGTGGATCGCGTGTCGTCGGCGTCCAGATAGCCGCTCACGCGCACGGAGCCCTCCCCCATCGCCGCCAGGATCGCAGCGCGGTGGGAAATCGACTTGTCGGGCGGGGGCCTAAGGCGGCCGACCAGCGCCGGGCCCGGTCCGAAGGTCGCGGTGCTCACGTGGTCTCGGTGCCGACCACCGCGACCGCGTGCCCGAGATTCCGCACCACCTCGGCGGCGCGAGCGGCCTCGGCCTCGCCCGCGATCCAAAGCGAGATGGCGCCCGTGCTCATGTCGGCCGCCGGATAGAGCGCCATATCGACGATGTTCACGCCCTCGTGGCCGAGCGCGAGCGCGATCTCGGCGACGGTGCCCGGCTGATTCAAAACCGTCACGCGGAGCTCGCTGAGGGGGCCCCCTGCGAGCTCCGCCTCGAGCAACGCCCGGCGGTCGTCACGGGCGCCGGCATGCCAGTCGCCGACAGCCTCCGAGTCGCCGGAGCGGATCAGCGCCGCGGCCTCGTCGAGCCGGCGCGCTACCGCCTCGACTCCTCGGGCCACAGCCTCGCGATTGGTGGCGAAGATGTCGCCCCAGATGGCGGGATTCGCTCCTGCGACGCGAGTGGTGTCGCGAAAGCTCGGACCGACCTCGGGCATCCGTTCGGACTCCTCGGCCAGGGCCGACGCGGCTTCCTGAACGAGCGCGTTCGCCAGGACATGCGGCAGATGGCTCACTGTCGCCATGACCCGGTCGTGGGTGGCAGCGTCGATTGCCCGTGGCCTCGCGCCCAGATCGGCCACTGCGCGCTGGATACGGTCGAAGTGAACGCCGCTGGCCTGGGGCGTGGGCGTCAGATACCAGCGTGCCCCCTCGAATAGGTCCGCGCGCGCATTCTCGACGCCCGCGGTCTCGGCCCCTGCGAGCGGGTGGCCGCCGACGAAGCGCTCGGCTGCGGGAGTCTGCGCGAGGCCCTCCAGAAGCTCGCGCTTGGTCGAGCCGACGTCGGTCACCGCGGCGTCCGGAGCCAGGGCCAGCGCCTGGGCCACGAGCTCCGAAAGAGCGCGCACGGGCGCCGCGCAGAAGACGAGCTCGGCGCCGGCAACCGCATCGGCGACGGACGCGCCGGCGCGGGAGAGCGCGCCCAGCTCCAGCGCCCGCTCGAGGTGGATCTCGTCCGGGTCAAACCCCGCGACCTCCGCCCCAAGCCGTCGGCTCGCCGCCAGCCCGATCGAGCCGCCGATCAGGCCGACGCCGAGAACAGCGATCTTCATGTCAACTCGCTCAGCCGTGCTCGCGTCGCGCGCGCACGCCCACGGCGAGTTCCTCGAGCACCTCGGCGGTGGTCTCCCAGTCCATGCATGCGTCGGTTATCGACTGCCCGTAGGTCAACTCCCCCGAACCCAGATCCTGGCGGCCGGCAACCAGAAACGACTCGAGCATGACGCCGGCGATCGCGGGGGTGCCGGCGGCCACCTGCGCGGCGATCTCGCGGGCGACCAAAGCCTGGCGCTCGGGATCCTTGCCGCTGTTGTCGTGAGAGGCGTCGATCACCACCCGCGGCGCCAACCCCGCCCCCTTCAGCCTGTCGAGCGCCTGCGCGACGGCCTCCGCGCCGAAGTTCGGCGCATCGCGACCGCCACGAAGGATCACGTGGCAGTCCGGATTGCCCGTCGTGCGAACGATCGCGGCGGCGCCGGTGGCATCGACCCCCGTGAACGCATGCGGCGCTGCGGCTGCCCGCACCGCGTCGACAGCGATCTGAACGTTGCCATCGGTGCCGTTCTTGAATCCGACCGGCATCGAAAGCCCGGAGCCGAGCTGGCGATGGATCTGGCTCTCGGTCGTCCGCGCCCCGATCGCCCCCCAGGAGACGGCATCGGAGATGTACTGCGGGATGATCGGATCGAGGAACTCGCAGCCAACCGGCAGGCCAAGGCCCAGAACCGAAACCAGAAGGCCGCGAGCCCGGCGAAGTCCCGTGTTGACGTCGCCTGATTCGTCGAGGTGGGGATCATTGATCATCCCCTTCCAACCCGTGGTCGTGCGGGGCTTCTCGAAGTACACCCGCATCGCGACCAGCAGGGCCTCGCCAAGATCCGAGGCCTCGGCGGCAAGACGGCCTGCGTAGTCGAGAGCGGCCTTCGTGTCGTGGACGCTGCACGGCCCGACGATCACCAGCAGGCGATCATCGGAGCCGTCGAGGATCGCCGCGATCTCGTCGCGGCTGCGAATGACTAGATCCGCCTCGTCCCGAGGAAGTGGAATCTCCTCGAGCAGGGCCGCCGGCCGGGCGAGCGGCTCGATCTGTTCGATCCGCCGGTCTCGAATGCCTCCGAGGCCGGTTCGCGGCGCTGTAGCCATTTCGACTCGGCCGTCAGATGACGGCCGAGACCTCCTTGCCCGCGAGCTCGGCTGCACGCCGGACCGCCTCGGCGTAGTCGGCGAAGAGCTCGACCGGAATCGCTTGCGGACCGTCGCAGATCGCCGCCTCAGGCTCGTTGTGGACCTCGACGATGATCCCGTCGGCGCCCGCTGCGGCCGCCGCCAGCGACATCGGCCCGACCCAGTCGCGCCGTCCAGCCGCGTGGCTCGGGTCGACGATGACCGGTAGGTGCGTCATCTCTTTCAGCGCGGGAATCGCAAGCAGGTCGAGGGTGAACCGATACGAAGTCTCGAACGTGCGGATTCCCCGCTCGCAGAGAATCACGCTGTCGTTGCCCTCCTTGAGTACATACTCCGACGCCATCAGGAGCTCCTCGAGCGTCGAGGAGAGCCCGCGCTTCAGCAGCACCGGGACCCCGGTTCGTCCGGCCTCCGAGAGCAACGTGTAGTTCTGCATGTTGCGAGCGCCGATCTGGATGACGTCGGCGACCTCGACCACGTCGGGCACGTCGCGAACGTCCATCAATTCGGTCACGATAGGCAAGCCAGTCTGCTCCTTCGCCTCCTGGAGGAAGCGAAGTCCCTCCACGCCCAGGCCCTGGAACGAGTACGGCGAAGTTCGCGGCTTATACGCCCCGCCGCGCAACATCGCGGCACCGCCCCCGGCAACCGCGTGGGCGATGTCGAGCGTCTGCTCCCGGCTCTCGACCGTGCAGGGGCCGGCGATGAGCGCGAAATGCTCGCCGCCCACGCGACGATCGTCGACCTGGACCACGGTTCGCTCTCCCTTTCGGAACTGGGCCGAGGAGAGCTTGTAGGGCTTAAGGATGGGAACGAGGTGATCGACGCCAGGCGTCCCCTCGAGCCCGAGGGTGGAGACGCGGTCGCGGTCGCCGATCGCTCCGATCACGGTCAAGAGCTCACCGCGCGAGACATGGGCCGAACAGCCGACTGCCCGCACGCGCTCAGCGACCGCTTCGATCTGCTCCTCGGTCGCCTCGGGTTTCATCACGATCATCATTGGAATTGACAGCCTTTCAAGTGTTCTTTCGCTTGGGGTTGCGCGACGGGTGCGCGCAGGGGCGCGTGCGGCGCCCGGCTCGTCTCTCCTGCTAGGTGGGCCTGAAGGGCCGCGCCGAACGCCTAGCTAAATCGCCAGTAATAAAACGACCACGCGAACGCCGGCGCGCCCTGGGGGGCGACTGTGAGGGCCGACGAAAAAGCCTCGGTCATTGCAGGACTTTGTAGCACGGAAGCACGGAATCCGCAAATTCTCCGTCCGCCGGCAACCGGCCTGGCGTCGGTGAGCCGAGGCCTTGAATGAATCGGTGGTAGGGGCCGTCAGGCAGACGGGGACGGAGCTGCTGCGAGGACTTCGGCCATCGCCGCCAAGAAGCGCTCGTTCTCCGTGTGCGTTCCATACGTCACGCGGAGGTGGCCCGGCCCGCCCAGGGGAGCGCCGGCGCGAACGATTACTCCCGCCTCGCCCAGGCGCCTGACCACACCAGCCTCGTCGCGGTCGCCGAGATCGATCCAGGAGAAGTTCGCCTGCGACTGAGGCGCCTCGAGCCCGAGATTTTCGATTCCCGACTCGACGAAGACGCGCTCGGTGATCGTCCGTTCCACCCGCTCGGCGACGTCGTCGGTGTGGCGAATCGCCTCCGCCGCAGCGGTCTGCGAGAGCAGGTTGACGCTGAAGGGCTGGCGGACCGCGTCGATCGCCGCGCGGAACTTGGCTGACCCGATCGCATAGCCACACCGAAGCCCAGCGAGCCCGTAGACCTTGCTGAAGGTCCGCAGCACCACGAGGTTCGGGAACTGCTTCGTCAGATCCGCGCCCGCGTCGGGATCGTCGTGGAGCTGGAACTCGGCGTAGGCCTCGTCGAGGATCACCGTCACGTGCGGAGGGACCCGCTCCACGAACGCCGCGATCTCTGCTGCGGGGATGTGGGTGGAGGTCGGGTTGTTCGGGTTGCAGATCAAAAGCAGCTGGGTCGCCGCCGTCACCTCGGCGAGCATGGTCTCGAGATCGTGGACGTCGCCGGCGGCCAGTGGGACACGCATTTCGCGCGCCCCCGACAGCGCGGCAAGGTGCGGGTACATCGAGAACGCCGGCCAAGCGAAGACGATCTCCGCCCCCGGCTCGCACAGGGCCTCGCAGGCGGCGAGCAGGATCTCGCAGGAGCCGTTGCCCACGGCGACGCGGCCAGGCTCGGTCTCGTGACGCTCGGCAATCCGCCGCCGCAGCGTCGGCGAGAACTGCTCGGGGTAGCGGTTGGCGTCCCCTATCGCCCTGGTCACCGCCTCGGCGACGGCCGGATGCGGCCCCCAGGGCGACTCGTTGGAGGCGAGCTTGACCACGTCGTCGGTGCCGTAGCGCTCACGGGCAGCATCGATCGCCAGCCCCGCCTCGTACTGGGGCATCTGAGCGAGCTTCCGGGAGAAGTTGACGGCCATGAAGCAATGAGGATAAGGAGGCGCACCCGCAACGCGGCGGCGCCCCATCGAGCACTACCTCGGTCGGCCTCGTCGGTGCCTTTCTCTGAAGGTTCGAAGTTCCGCGGGCGCTACGAAGTCTCAGGCACGGGCTCCGACGGCTGCACCCGCAGGAGCTTCGCGGGGCCCGGCGGCAGCCACCAGTTCCAGCGGCCGAAGAGGTGCATCAGCGAGGGCACCAGCAGGGCGCGGATGACGGTCGCGTCGAAGATGATCCCGGCGGCCAGGCCGATGCCGAACTGCTTGATGTCGACTCCGGGGCCGGTGGACATCGAGAAGAAGGCGAACATCAGCACCAGCGCGGCGCTGGTGACCAGCTTGCCGGTGCGCATCAGGCCGAGCGAGATCGCGTCGGGCGTGGACCCGGTCTCGTCGTAGGCCTCGCGCATCCGCGTGAGCATGAAGACCTCGTAATCCATGGAGAGGCCGAACAGGAACGCGAAGATCATCAGCGGTATCCAGGCGATGATCGCCTGGGTGGCGGAGACTCCCCAAATCGCATCGGAGCCGTGGCCCTGCTGGAAGACGAAGACCACGATCCCGTAGGCCGCGCCCAGGGAGACCAGGTTCAGGATCACCGCCTTCAGCGGCAGGAGGAGCGAGCGGAAGGCCCGTGCCAGGAGCAGGTAGGTGAGAACCACGACGAAGAGCAAGACCAGCGGGAAGGTCCCGTAGACCGCGTGGACGAAGTCGCGGTCCTCCGCCGCGGCTCCGCCGAGCGAGACGTTCGTGTCGCCGTCGATCTTCGCCTGCGCGGCAGGCAGGGCGTCGCTCTTCAGCGAGTCGATGATTGGGCGCACCGCCGTCGACTCGCCGTCGACATTCGGGAACGCCTCGATCAGGGCGCTCGAGCCCCTGCGCCAGTCCGATCCCGGTGGCGACGCTCGCAGCCCCCTCGGCGCGGCCGCACCAACGATCCCGGGGGTCGCGTTGACCTCCGAGACAACGGTGCTGAGAGCCTCGGGCGAGGCGTTCCCCTCGACCAGGATCATGAACGGCTCGAACACGCCGGCCGTGATCCCGGCCCTGGCCAGGACGTCCCTGCCGACGAATGCGTCCCCTCCACCCGGCAGGTTGGCGGCTTGCGCCTGGCTTGGATTGAGCTTCGAAGCGGGGATCAAAAGCGCGACGACGATCGCCAGGCCGATCGCGGCCATCAGGGCCGGGCGGCGATTGACGAGACGGGCCCAGCGGCCCCAAAAGCCCGTGTCGACGTACTCGCCGGCGTGGAAGCGCTTGGGCAGCAGGCGCACGGAGTTGATCCGGTGCCCGAGCTTGGAGAGCAGGGCGGGCAGCAGCGTGATCGACGCGAGCACCGAGACGGCCGGGATCAGCATGCCGCCGATGCCGATCGCGCGGATGAAGGGCAGCGGCAGGATGATCATGCTGAGCAGCCCGATCGCCACGGTCGAGCCAGAGACAACGACCGAGCGCCCGGCGCGCTTCATGGTCCGCGTAATCGCCTCCTCCACATCGGCGCCGTTCGCCAGCTCCTCGCGGAAGCGGAAGATCATCAGCAGCGCATAGTCGATCGCCACGCCCAGACCCACCAGGGCAATCAGGAACTGGACGATGATCGAGACGTCGGTGACGTAGGTCAGAAGCCAGACCAGCCCGAAGGTCGTGAGGATCGAGGTGGCGGCGATGACCAGTGGCATCACCACTGCGGCCAGCGTGCCGAAGACGAACAGAAGGATCAGCAGGGCACCCCCGCCGCCGAGCGCGATCTCCAGGCCCAGGCTCGGGCCGTTCGCACCGCCCTCGGCCTCGATCAGCGGCAGGATCCCGGTGACGTGCGTCTGGACTCCCGGCGGAGCCGCCTTGCGAACCGCGGCGAGCGTGTCCGGCGTGGTCGACTTGAAGTCGAAGCCCTGCTGACCGGCCGGGTAGACCTCGGCGAAGGTCGTGTGCCCGTCGGCCGATACGTAGGCGTCGGAGCCGGTGGAGTAGAAGGAACTGACTCTCGAGCCCGGATTTGCCTTTCGCGCGGCCAAAATCGCCTGACGGATCCCGTGGGCCAGCTGAGGATCCGCACTCGGGCCCACCGTGATGGGATTCGCGTTCGGATCGTGGAACACCAGGACCATCGGCATCTGCTCGCCGGTGCCGAACGTGCGCAGGGCGCGCTGGTTGGTCTCGTAGGCCGAGTAGCCCGGAATCGAGAAGTCCTGCGCCCAGCGCTTCGAAACCTGACCGGCGCCGATCATCCCGAAGATCGTGAGGGCGAGCCAGACAAGGAAGACCCGACGGCGATGCCGGACGACGTAATGGGCGAGTCGTTCCATGGGTCCCATAGGTCGGCGCCTGGCTCGCTGGCCAGGACGGGCGGGCACTCTAGCGATTCGCTGACGAAGCCTCGGTTACGTCGCTGCGAGCGACCTACTGGGCTGAATGGAGGTCGGAACGAAGAGCCTTCGCCGCGCCCATGTAGGCGTGTGCAGGCTCGTGGTCGCGTGGCCCGTAGTAGTGGACCATCACGCGGATCACTCGCTGCATTGCCCCTGGGACCTCGATTTCACGCGCGCAGAGGAGGGGGACCCGGTCGAGGCCAAGCTTCCGCGCCGCCACCGCCGGGAACTCGGCATCGAGGTCGTCGGTCGACGTGAAGATGCAGCTGACGATCCTGCCCGCCTCAAGCGAATTGCGCTTCAGGAGCTCAGTCATCAGCTCCTCCGTGGCGGCGAGCACGGCTTCAGGCTCGTTGGCCTGCACCTGGGTTGCACCGCGGACCGCCCACAGCCGCTCGTCGCCGGATTCGCTCATCGGCCCGCATCCTCCCAGAGCCGCTCGATCTCGGCGCGCCGAAGGCGCCGGGACGACCCCTCGGCAAGACGTCCCAGGCTCAGCGGGCCGAAGCGCACTCGCTGGAGATCGGTCACCGGGTTGCCCACGGCATCGAACATCCGCCGAACCTGGCGGTTTCGGCCCTCGCGGATCTCGATCTCGACCACGCGGGGCGACAGCTTGCGGACCCGGGCGGGCGCGGCGGGGCCGTCGTCCAGCTCGATCCCCCGTCGGAGCCTGCTCAGCTGCGCCTCGGTTGCGGCGCGGCCGAGCTTTGCCCGATAGGCGCGGGAGACCCCGTAGCGCGGGTGGGTCAGCCGGTTGGCGAGTTCGCCGTCGTTGGTGAGCAGGATCAGCCCGGTCGAGTCGGCGTCGAGGCGCCCAACCGGATAGAGACGCCGCGAGGAGGCGACGAGCTCGACTACGGCGGGGCGGCTGCCCGGCTCGCGGGCCGTCGAGACTACGCCGGGGGGTTTATTAAGCATCCAGACCTCGCGCGGCTCGGGCTCGACCGGGCGGCCGTCGACGGCGACGCCGCTTTGGGAGTCGACGTCGAGCGCGGGATCCGTGACCGTCCGCCCTCCCACGCTCACCCGACCGCCACGGATCAGGTCCTCGGCGGCGCGGCGCGAGGCGACGCCGCTGTGGGCGAGGAAGCGAGCCAGGCGCATGCGGCACTCGGGGCGAAGGACTCGTCAGTCGCCGGCGCGCTGTTCGCCCGCGCGAAGAAGGCGCTCGCGCAGCTCGCGCTCGTCCTCGGGCGTCGGGTCGAAGCGCGCCGGATCGGGCAGCGAGTCGAGCCCGGCGAGCCCGAAGAGGCGCTCGAAGAGCGGCGTCGTCCGGTACACGGCCGCGCCGAAGCGCGAGCGGCCGGACTCCTCGATCAGGCCGCGCTCAGTCAGCGTGCCCACTGCGGACTCGGAGTTGACGCCCCTGATCCGCGCGATCTCAGGACGTGAGACCGGCTGCAGGTAGGCGACGATGGCAAGGCATTCGGCCTGGGCCTGAGTGAGCGGCGGCGTCTTCGGCTTGGAGAGGAGCCGCCGGGCTACCTCTTCGGCCGCCGGGTCCGCCGCCAGGGTGTACCCGCCGCCGACGTGGCGCAGCACAACTCCGCGCTTGCCTTCGGCGAGAACGTCGCCCAGCAGATCGAGCGCGCGATCCACCTCGGCCTCGGTGACATCGAGCGCCTCCGCAAGCTCGGGGATCGAGACGGGCTCGGGCGAGAGAAAGAGCAGAGCCTCAACTAGATGCTCGACGGGCTTCGCGCTCATGTTCCCTCTCCTACGGATTCCCGGCTACGGACTGCGGACTTCACCGTGATCGGCCCGAAGGTCTCGCCCTGATCCCATGTGGCCTCACCGCGCTTGTGCATTTCGAGTAGGGCGAAGAGCGTCACCGCCTGGGTGAGCCGGTCCTCCGAGCCGAAGGCGTCGTCGAAGTCGAAGGCGCGCCCCCGGCGAAGGAGCTCCCGCAGCACATCGAGGCGCCGCTCAAGGGAGACCGTGGGCCGGATGTGGCTGGTGTCCGGACGCGGCGGCGTGCGCAGCAGATCACCCAGGGCCACCGCCAGGCGCTCGGGCTCGTAGATCGCCTCGGCGGCGTCGAAAGAGGCGCGCCGGAGGGGCGCGGGGAGCGGCGCGCGGCGGTACATGTAGCGCCGGCCCGCGGCAAACAGCTCGGAGAGGTGCGCTGCGGCGTCGCGGTAGCGGCGGTATTCGAGCATGCGCGCGAGGAGCTCGTCGGCGGCCTCCTCCGGGCCGAGCGGGGAGATCTCGTCCTCCTCTGGCGCCGGCAGCAGCAGCCGCGACTTGAGCTCGAGGAGCGAGGCGATGAGAACGAGGAACTCCGTCGCCGCCTCGAGATCGAGCTCGCCCTCGGCGTCAAGGTGCTCGACGTAGGCGACGACGATTTCGCCGAGGGCGATCTCGGCAAGGCTGAGCTCGTCGCGAAGGACGAGGGCGAGCAGAAGGTCGAACGGCCCCGAAAACGCGTCGAGGTCGAGGTCCAGATCCGCGACTCGCATGGCGCGAGCTTAGAGGGGGACGGGGACGGTTCAGGCTCCCGCCGGCCCTCGAGGCGCCCGCTTTTAGCGGGGCGGGCCCACGCCCATCGCCTCCCGGACGTCGGCGACCGTGGCCGAGGCGATCGCGCGCGCCTTCTCGGCTCCCGCAGCGAGTGTCGCCTCGAGGGCCGCCTCGTCGGGGCGCAGCTCGGAGTAGCGCTCACGCACGGGCGCGAGGTAGTCGACCACCGCCTTGGCTACGGCGCCCTTGAAGTCGCCGTAGCCCGAGTCCGCGAACTCCGCCTCGACGGCGTCCATCTCGACGCCGCGAATGGCGGCGAGGATCTCGATCAGGTTCGCGATCCCCTCCTTGCCCTCGCCGCGGTGAACGCCCGTACCCGAGTCGGTAACGGCGCTTCGCACCTTCTTGGCCACCACCTCAGGCTCGTCCAGGACCAGCACCGTCCCCTGCGCGGAGCCGCCGGTGGTCGACATCTTCGCGACGGGGCGCTGGAGGTCCATGATCCGCGCACCCACGTCCGGGATGCGGTGCTCGGGGACCACCAGGGTCTCGCCGAAGCGCTCGTTGAAGCGCTCGGCGACGTCGCGCATCAGCTCAATGTGCTGGCGCTGGTCGTCGCCCACCGGCACCTCGTTCGCTCGATAGGCGAGGACGTCGGCGGCCTGGAGCACCGGGTACATGAAGATCCCCGCCGAGACGAAGGCGCCGGGCTGCGACTCGAGGAGCTCGCGCTTCTGCTTCCACTGGTGCATGCGGTTGAGGTCGCCCCAGGAGGTGACGGCGGACAACAGCCACGTGAGCTCGGTGTGCTCGCGTACATCGCCCTGGCGAAACAGGATCGAGCGCTCGGGGTCGATGCCTGCGGCGATGAGGATCGCGGTGGTATCCAGGGTCGATCCGCGAAGCTCGGCCGGGTCGTAGGGCATCGTCGTCCCGTGCAGATCGACGATGCAGTAGATCGCCTCGCCGCGATCCTGGCCGTCGACGTACTGGCGGATCGCCCCGATGTAGTTGCCCAGGTGCTTTTGCCCGGTGGGCTGAATGCCGCTGAAGATCCGCATGTCTGGAATCTAGATGGAGCGGTAGGCGGCGCGAACGCCGACGGCCGGCGACCCGAGAAAACGTGGGACCTCCCGGCACTCCCCACTCGTATGCGGGGTGATGGGAACGAGTCGGAGGAGGCTGCGGATGCGAACGAGGTCGGGGTTGACGGCGATGGGAGCAATCGTTGCCGTGGGGATGCTCTGGTCAGCGCCGGCACATGGGGACGGCCTTCCGGTACCGGGCGTGACCGTGAAGCCGGGGGGAGTGACCACCCCGGGGTCGCCCGATCACTACACGACGACACGCGCCGGCAACGGGACTCTCGTCAGGCACATGCGTGGCAATTCGATCATCGACTCCACGCGGTTGCCCGGCAACTACACCGTCCCGGGGGTCGCCATCGACGGCTCTCCCGGGGGTCTTTCCGCGGATGGAGCGACCCTCGCGCTGATCAGGCCTCGACAGCAGTTCCCGCAATCTCACACCCACCTCGCGATCCTGCAGACCGGGCCAGATCTCGCACTCCAGCGCCGCGTCAACCTGCCCGGCGATTTCAGCTTCGACGCGATCTCGCCCGACGGCTCGCGCCTGTACCTGATCCAGTATCTCTCGCGCCGGGATCCGACCCAGTACGCGGTTCGGGCGTTCGACACCGCGAGCGCCCGCCTGATTGCGGGAACGATCACCGACCCGCACGAGTCGAACCCCGACGAGATGCGCGGCTATCCGATCAACCGCGTGATGAGCCCCGACGGCAGGTGGGCGTACACGCTCTACAGCGGCTCGCCGAAGCCGTTCGTGCACGCCCTCGACACGGCCAGCGGGACGGCGCACTGCATCGACCTGCCGAAGCTCGGCGGCAGCGTTTACGGCGATCACCTCGACATGAGTCCCGCCGGCGGCAGCTTCCGCGTCGTGCGTGGCCGGGGGCACACCGAGGCGGTCGTTGACACCGCGACGTTGGAGGCAACCGCCCCCACTCCGGCGGATCCGGCAGGAAGCGGGCCCAGCGAGCCCGACACGACCTCCGATAACTCCGGCTCGACGTGGTGGCTTCTCGCGGCCGGACTGGGGCTACTGGCCGCCATCGGCGCCGTGTTCATCCGCCACCGCCGCCGAGCAGCCCTTGCCGGATGAGGGCCGCGCCGCCACCGGCCACGGCCGGTGGCGGAGAATCGGCCGTGACCGTGGCATCAGCGGGACGCATCCGAGCGGGGCCGGCCGCGCGAGACGCGCCGGCGCCCCGCCGCGAGGACGCACAGCTGATCCGCGAAGCGCAGCGAGGATCCGAAGAGGCGATCGAGCGGCTTTTCCGGATGCACTGGCCCCGGGCGTGGCGCGCGGCCTATCTCGTGGCGCACGACAGCGCCGCGGCCGAAGGCATCACCCAGGAGGCGTTCCTGGCGGCCATGCGCGCGCTCGACCGATTCGACCGCCGCCGGCCGTTCGCTCCCTGGCTTCACCGCATCGTCGTCAACCGCGCCATCGACTTCACTCGGACCAGGAACCTTCGCCTCTGTACTCGTGGCGTGGCCGGCAGCCGACCAGTGGCTCTTCATCAGCCGCGGCGACGGCAAGGTGCACGCGGTCAAGAACATCTCCGAGCAGTTCGCACCGGGCGCCACAAGCCCATCGGCGTTCCCGCACGTGGTCGGCTGGTGCTGCGCGGCACCCTGATCCCTCCCTTATCGGCCGGCGATGAGAATCGCGCTGCCTCCCGGTCTCATGTGACGTGAAGCTCTGCGCACGCAAGATCGCATCCGCATGAAGGCGCCCGAATACAACGTGGCGAACCTGGGAAACTGACTGTTATGGCAAGGGCAATTTGGTCAGGATCGATCTCCTTCGGGCTCCTCAACGTGCCCGTCAAGCTCTACAGCGCCGTCGCGCGCAAGAACGTGAGCTTTCGCGAGCTGCGCGCCAGCGACGGCTCGCGCGTTCGCCACAAGCGCGTGGCCGAGGCCGATGGCGCGGAGGTCGCCTACGAGGAGATGGTCAAGGGCTACGAGATCTCGCCCGAGCAGTACGTCGTGATCACCCGCGACGAGCTCGACGCCCTCGACCCCAAGAAGACCAGGGCCATCGAGATCGAGGACTTCGTCTCGCTCGACGAGATCGACCCCATCTATTTCGACCATCCCTACTACCTCGGCCCCGACAAGGGTGCGGAGCGTGCCTACGCGCTGCTCGTCAAGGCCATGGAGGACGAGCGCAAGGTCGCGGTCGCGCGCTTCGTGCTGCGAAACCGGGAGAACCTCGCGGCGATTCGCGCGATGGACGGCGTCCTCACACTCACCACGATGCGGTTCGCCGACGAGGTGGTGACGCCCGAGGAGCTTGGCGACGTCATCCCCGACGACGTCGAGAAGCCAAAGAAGCGCGAGCTCGACATGGCGAAGGCGCTCGTCGGGCAGCTCGAGTCGAAGTTCGAGGCCGACAAGTACCGCGACGAGTATCGCGAGGAGCTTCTGGCGATGATCGAGCGCAAGGCCGAGGGCGAGGACATTCTCGAGAGCGTTTCCGAGGCTCCCAAGCCGACGCGCGCCCCCGACCTCATGGCGGCTCTCGAAGAGAGCCTTGCCGCGGTCAAGCGCGAGCCGCTCGCCTCCGGCGCGAAAAAGTCACCCGCGCGCAAGCCGCGGGCCAAGGCTTCCACGAACGGCAAGAATGCCGCCAAGCCGAAGACCTCCGCAAAGGCCAAGTCGACATCGCGAAGCAGGGCAAAGGCAGCGAAGTAGAGGTCGACGGCCGCCGGGTCGGCCTCACCAACCTCGACAAGGTGCTCTGGCCCGAGACCGGATTCACGAAGGGCGAGGCGATCGACTACTACGCGCGGGTCGCAGAGGCGATCCTCCCTCACCTCGCGGGGCGTCCCCTCACCCGCGTGCGCTTTCCCAACGGCGTGGCCGAGAAATCCTTCTACGAGAAGCGCGCGCCTTCGCACACGCCGGACTGGGTCAAGCTCGCTTCCCTCGAATTCGGCAAGGAAGGCCTGCTGCACTTCGTCGTCTGCGACGACCGCGCGACGCTGATCTGGCTGGCGCAGCTCGCCGCGCTGGAGCTTCATCCCTCCCTGTCGCTCGCTAAGGACGTCGAGCGGCCGACCTCCCTCGTCTTCGACCTCGACCCCGGGCCACCCGCGGACATCCTCGACTGCTGCCGGGTTGGCCTGACGATCAGGGCGATGTTCGCCAATCTCGGCCTCGAGTCGTTCCCCAAGACGTCGGGATCGAAGGGCCTCCAGATGTACATCCCGCTGAATACCAAGATCACCTACGCGGAGACCAAGCCGTTCGCGCATGCCGTCGCCCAGGCGCTCGAGCGCGACGACCCCAAGCACGTCGTCTCGAAGATGAAGAAGGAGCTTCGCACCGGCAAGGTCCTGGTCGACTGGAGCCAGAACGACCGCGCGAAGACCACGGTCGCCGTGTATTCGCTACGCCGGCGCGATCACCCCACGGTTTCGACGCCGGTCACGTGGGACGAGGTGGAGAAGGCTCTGAAGAAGGATGACCCCGACCTCCTTCGCTTCGAGGCCACCGACGTGCTGAAGCGGATCAAGGCCAAAGGCGACCTCTTCGCGCCCCTGCTCGAGCTGGGGCAGAAGCTGCCGAAGGGCGCGGCGCCAAAATGAACTTGCGGGCGCCTTCGGCGCCCTTACCTGCTGCTTTCGAGGCTAAAGGCCCCTCACCGCCACACCTGCCCCAATAGAAGGAGGCCCGGCGAACCGGGCCTCACTCCAAACCACGCCTCATCCGGTAAATCCCCAGTCGCGTTTCCGCGCCTTGAGGCCTTCCTTGCGGTTGGCCTGAGCTTTCCTTTCGGTCCGCCCGACTCACCGTTGTTGATCTTGCGATCAACCGATGAGGACTTGGTATGCGGAACCTAGCGCCCACTATTGCGCTCCGCAAGGGGCAGTTGCGGATTTTGCGGATTCAAATCGCCGCGTTGGGGCGCAATCGGCACGCGGACGGGCCGAACCGGCGCGCTTGGTGGTTTCCGGGCACAATCGCTCGTGATGCGCCGCCTCCTGCCGATCGCCGTCTGCGTTCTGGGCGCCTGCGTCTCGGCAGCTTCCGCGCAGGCATTCGACGCCGCCGCTGAAATCGCCAATTTCGCGAAGATCGGCGAGCGTTTCGCGCTGAGCGAGTCGAGCCCCGGATTCCAGGCGCAGCTCGCCCTCCAGTCGCTCGACGGAACGGTCAGTCTGGCTCAGGCGCTCGCTGCGAACCCCGGGCGCCTGCCGGCGAACCCCTGCGCCGCCAACTTGGACCTGTGTGCCGGCGACCCGCGCCTCTACGACTGGGGGGGCAGGTACGGAGTCGTGCGCCCGATCGACTACGTCAACCGCAACGGGGCCGTGATCTCCGGCCACCTGTGGGCGCCGTTGCCCTCAAAGCACCAGAGGATCCACCGTATGCCGGCGATCGTCTTCGTGAACGGCGATCTGGCTTCCGAGCCGCTCTACTGGTACGCCGCGCAGGCGATCGCCCGCTCGGGGTTCGTCGTCATGACCTTCGATCCCCAGGGCCATGGCGCCTCGGACACGTACGGCGCGGGCGACGACCACGATCGCCATGTGGCGATCCAACAGGGCGCCGAGGGCGGGAGCGTGGAGGCAGCGGCCGACGAGGACGCGGTCGAGCAGACGCACGACGCGCTGAAGTTCCTGCTCTCCTCCCGACGGCACTCCTACCTCCCGCGCCGTACCCCCGGCCATTCGAAGCCCGCCGACTCGCCCGGCCGGATCAAGCAGCGCCAACTCGCGGTCGCGGGCAAAGCCGACGCCTTCGATCCACTGCGTCGCCTGGTTGACCGGCACGAGATCGGCCTCATCGGACACTCGCGCGGCGCCGACGCTGTCTCGATCGCCGGCGCCCGCGACCACCGCGTCAAGGCGATCGTCGCCTTCGACAATCTGCTCTCCGAGACCTCCCCGGACGCCAACGGGCACACGAAGCCCCTCCATCCGCGCGTCCCAGCGCTCGGCATGTCCGCCGACTACTACCAGGCCCCGCAGCCGTACACGGCCGATCCGCCGCCACTCGCAAAGGACGCAGCCTTCGCGGCCTACCGCAGGGCAGGGGTCGATGCGATGGAGGTGATCGTTCGCGGCGGCACCCATTACGAGTGGTCCTACGCACCTGGGCTGCCGGCCACCCTTCGCGGCATCGACATGGCCACCTGGTACGCGCAGGCCTGGTTCGACCACTACCTGCGACACAGCCGGAGCGCAGCGAAGCGCCTGCTGTCCGACCGCTGGCGCCACGACCGGCCCGAGCGCGCCATCGACTCGCGCGGAGACCCCAACCTCTTCTCCTTCTATTACCGCTCCAAGGTCGCCGTCCACGCCCGTCGCGGGGGCCGCCGGCGCCTCGTGCGCTGCGGCGACCTCAGGAAGGGGTGCCCGTCGCTGGTGCCCAAGGCGCACGACGGGTACCCAGGCGTGTACTCCTACCTGAGCGCCCTCGAGGGCGGCTGAGCGGATCACCGCGACAGATCGGCGGCGTGGGTGGCGACGCGAAATACATCGCGAGGCACATCGGCAAGGACAAACTCACCGACGACTCGAGCCCGACTCAATAGGCAACCTGATGGGCCGGAACGCCTTCCGCAGACTTTCGAGCGAAAACGCTCGTCGACGCTAGCCGCGCGGCGTACGGATCACGGGCCTGCGGCTAGCCTTCGCCTCGTCGAGGCGGCGGACCGGTGTGGTGTAGGGAGCATTGCGGGCGATCTCGGGGTCTTCCTCGGCCTCGGCGAGGATCGCCTCGAAGGCATCGGCGAGCGCGTCGAGCGACTCGCGGGTCTCGGTCTCGGTCGGCTCCACCATCAGCGCCTCTTCGACCAGGAGCGGGAAGTAGATAGTCGGGGGATGGAAGCCGAAGTCCAGTAGGCGCTTGGCGACATCGAGGGTGGCGATCCCGAGCTCGCGCTTGGCGGGAGCGCCCGAGAGGACGAACTCGTGCATGGGGGTGCGGTCGAAGGCGAGCGGAAGGTGCTTGCCGGCGCGCCCGGTGCGCATGCGCGCGAGCAGGTAGTTGGCATTCAGGACCGCTGTCTCCGATGCTTCTTGGAGCCCATCCCCGCCAAGGCTCGCGATGTACGCGTAGGAGCGAACGAAGACCCCGAAGTTGCCCTGGAATCCGCGCAGGCGCCCAATCGACTTGGGCGCGTCGTGCTCGAGGTCGAAGCGGGGGCCGGAGCCATTAGCGCTCTCAGAGCGAACGATTCGAGGCACCGGCAGGAACGGCTGGATCCGGTCGGAGACGGCGATGGGCCCTGCGCCGGGGCCGCCGCCGCCGTGGGGCTGCGAGAACGACTTGTGGAGGTTGAGGTGGACGATGTCGAAGCCCATGTCGCCCGGGCGCGAGCGGCCCATCACCGCGTTCAGGTTGGCCCCGTCGTAGTAGAGGGTCCCGCCGATCCCATGCACCACCGAGGCGATCTCGGTGATGTTGCGGTCGAAGAGGCCGAGGGTGTTGGGGTTTGTCAGCATGAGGCAGGCGACGCTCTCGTCGGCCTTCTCGCGCAGGTCGTCCAGATCGACGCCGCCGTCTGGCGCGGTCGCCACCTTGATGACCTCGTAGCCGGCCATCGTCACCGTCGCGGGGTTCGTGCCGTGCGAGGTATCGGGGGTGAGAACACGCGTGCGCTCCTCGCCGCGGTCCTCGTGGTAGGCACGGGTCAACAGCAGGCCTGCGAGCTCGCCGTGGGAGCCGGCGGAGGGCTGAAGCGAGACGTGCGGCAGGCCCGTGATCTCCGACAACGCCCGCTCCAGGCGCCACATCAGCTCGAGGGCGCCCTGCGCCCGCTTGGGGTGCTGGGCCGGATGAAGTCGCGCATGGCCAGGCAGCGCCGCCACGCGCTCGTTTACGCGAGGGTTGTGCTTCATCGTGCAGGAACCCAGCGGATAGGAGGCGGTGTCGAGGTCGAAGTTGCGCCGCGAGATCCGGTTGTAGTGGCGAACGATCTCGGGCTCGGATACCTCCGGGAGCTCGGCGGGCGTGACGCGGAGGAACTTCTGCGGGATCAGCTCCTCGATAGGCGTCTCTGGGACTCCCGGCTGAGGCATGACGGCGGCGCGGCGACCTTCCACGGAGCGCTCGTAGATCGTGGTCACCGGTTCCCTTTGCTGAGGGGTCGGGGTGCCCGCGGATGTAGGCGGTGAAGGAGCGGCGCCCGAAGTCACTGGGTTACCTCTGTCGTTTCTGGCGACTTACTTACCCCTTGGGTAAGAAAAGCGCCAGAAGTACCCTCGATCGCCCGGCCGAGCGAGTCGGCGAGCCGGTCGATGTCCTCCACCGACCTGCGCTCCGTGATCGCAATCAGCAGCGCCTCGCCGTACTCGGGGTAATCGCGGGAGAGCGGATACCCGGCCGCAATTCCATCCTCGGCGCACCGATCGAGGACCTCATCCACCGGAGCACCGAGCGACACGGCGAACTCCCGAAACATTGGCGAGTCGTTAAGGGGTCTGACCCCCTTTAGGTTTGAGAGCTTTTCCCGCGCATACGCGGACCGACGCGCCAGCAGCTCTCCCAGCTCCACGAACCCGTGCTTGCCGAGCCAGGCCAGGTAGATGACCCCACCCAATGCGTTCAGCGCCTGGGACGTACAGATGTTGTGGGTCGCCTTCTCGCGGCGGATGTGCTGCTCGCGGGTCTGCAGGGCGAGTACGAACCCGCGTCGCCCATCGACGTCGGTCGTCTGGCCTGCGATCCGGCCGGGCATGCGGCGCAGGTGCTCCTCGGTTGCCGCGAAGAACCCGAAGGAGGGGCCGCCGAAGTCGAGTCGGCCTCCCAGCGGCTGGCCCTCGCCGACCGCGACGTCTACCCCGCACTCGCCCGGCGGGCGCAGGACGCTGAGCGAGATCGGATCGACCGAGGCGACGCAGAGGGCGTTGCGCTCGTGCGCCGCAGCTGCCAGGTCCTCGAGATCCTCGATCCCGCCGAGGAAATTGGGGTTCTGGACGAAGATCGCGGCGGTGTCGTCGTCGAGCGAGGCTTCGAGCTCGGCGCGATCGGTCAGGCCATCCTCGATACCCACCTCGACCACCTCGGCGCCGAACCCTCGCGCATACGTGGCAAGCGTCGCCCGGGCGTGCGGGTGGAGCGCGCGTGACACGACGAGCTTGTGGCAGCCCTTTCTCGCCCCCAGCGCCAGGTACGCGGCCGATGCCACCGACGAGGGCCCCTCGTAGAGGGATGCGTTGGCGACCGGAAGCCCGGTCAGCTCCGAGATCGCCGTCTGGAACTCGAACATCGCCTGCAGCCCGCCCTGTGAGACCTCGGGCTGGTAGGGCGTATAGGGCGTCAGGAACTCCGAGCGCTGGGTGATGGCGTCGACGATCGCGGGCGAGTAGTGGTCGTACATCCCCGCCCCCAGAAAGCAGATCTCCCCGTCGGCATCGGCGTTGCGCGCCGCGAGGCCGGCAAGGTGGCTGTACACCTCGGGCTCGGAGAGGCCATCAGGCAGATCAAGCGGCCGGTCCAAGCGGACATCGGCCGGCAGGTCGGCGAAGAGCTCGTCGACCGAACCCGCGCCGATCGCCTCGAGCATCGCGGCGCGGTCGGCGTCTGTTGCGGACGTATAGCGGCTCACGCGGTGGAGCTTAGGGACAGCGGCCGACCGCCCCGCAGGCCTCGGCTAGCTCGACGCCAGCATCTCCCGGTACGCCGCGGCGTTCATGAGCTGGTCCACCTCGGACGGGTCCGAGAGCTTCACCTTCACCAGCCAGCCTTCTCCGTAAGGGTCCTCGTTGATCGTCTCGGGGCTCTCGCCGGCCGCCTCGTTCACAGCGGTCACCTCACCCGAGAGCGGTGCGTAGACATCGGAGACCGCCTTGACCGACTCGACCTCGGCATACGTTTGGTCCTTGGCCACGGTGGCACCCACCACAGGCGGCTCGAAGAAAACGACCTCGCCAAGCGAATCCTGCGCGAACCACGTGATCCCGAACGTCGCCTCCCCGCCGTCGACGCGTGCCCAGTCGTGTTCGGCGTGGTACTTCAGCTCGTCGGGGTAGCTCTCCTCGGCCAACTCGGCCCTCCTGTTCGCTAGTCGTCGCGGTGGTAAAGCGGCTTGGACTCTACGCGCGCGGGGCGCCGGCGGCCGCGCACGTCGATCTCGATCTCTGTTCCGGGCGCGGCGAGGTCGGCGCGGACGTACCCCATCCCGATTCCGACCTCCATCGAAGGCGAGAGCGTCCCGCTGGTCACGACGCCGACTTTCTCGTCGCCGAGGACCACCGCGTTGCCCTGCCGCGGAATGCCGGGCCCCGTGAGCACGAACGGCGCGAGCTTCTCCTCCGGCCCCTCCGCTCGAACCGCGGCGACGGCATCGGCGCCCAGGAACTCCGTCTCTTCCCTGCAGCACCAGCCCAAACCGGCCTCGATCGGGCCTCGCTCCTCCATCAGGTCGTTGCCGTAGAGGTGAAAGCAGACTTCGAGCCGCAGGGTGTCGCGCGCGGCCAAGCCGGCGGGCTTTGCGCCGGCCTCCAGGAGCGCGTCCCACAAGGCCGGCGCAGCCCCCGGATCGACGAGGACCTCCACTCCGTCCTCGCCGGTGTATCCAGTTCCGCAAACCAGCGCCTCGGCGTCGTTCAGCTCGACGGTCGCGGTGCGCATCCGGTCCGGCAACTCCGTGCTCGACAGGCCCGCGACCACCCCGCGCGCCCGCGGGCCCTGCACCGCGAGCATCGCGTAGCGATCGATCGCATCTTCAACCTCGGCATCGAAATCCCCGGCGTGATCTCGAAACCAGGCGAGATCGCGCTCGTGGTTGGCGGCGTTGGTGACGGTCAGGTACCGGTCGTCAGCGAGGCGGTAAGTGAAGAGGTCGTCGAGGACTCCGCCGCCCTCGCGGCACAGCACCGAGTACTGCGCGCCACCGACCTCCAGCTTCGCGACATCGTTGGAGAGGACGCGTTGGAGGAAGTCGAGAGCTCCGGGGCCGGAGGTCTCGACTTCGCCCATGTGGGACACATCGAAGACGCCGACGCCGGAGCGGACAGCGAGATGCTCGGAGCGAACTCCCTCGTACTGCACCGGCATCTCCCAGCCGGCGAAATCCACGAGGTTGGCGCCGGCGGCCACGTGGTTCTCGTACAGGGGGGTTCTCCGCAGCACGTTGCGGAAGGCTATAGACGTTCACAAAGGCAACGAGGGAGGACGCAGGGGGCAGCCCTGGCCGACGATGGACGAGAAACGTGACCACGGGTTGCGGTTCGCGTCCATCACTGTCTAGAACGACTCGGGACGTCGGGGCCGGCGCGACGCCCGCCCTCACCAGCTTCAACCCCGCGGGCAGCACCAGGCCGCCGGAGGAGACCGCGGCTAGCGGCCCTTCAGGAAGTCCGGGACGTCGACTTCGTCGTCGGAGAGCTGCAAGTCGCGGCGCTCGCGGTCGGGAAGCCGGCTGACGCCGCGGCGACGGGCCCGGTCGCGCACCTGGATCGGCTTGCGGGCGAGGGTCTCGAAGCCCTCGAAACCGGTTGCGATCACCGTTACGCGGATCTCGTCTCCGATCGTCGGGTCGATGACGGTCCCGAAGATGATGTTGGCCGACTTATCGGCCGTCGAGACGACGATATCCGCGGCCTCGTTGACCTCGAACAGGTTGAGGTCGTCGGAGCCCGTGAAGTTGAGGAGCATCCCGGTCGCGCCGTCGATGCCCTGCTCCATGAGCGGCGAAGAGATCGCCATCTTGGCCGCCTCGCTTGCGCGATTCTCGCCGGAGGCAACGCCGATACCCATCATCGCCGAGCCGGCCTCCGACATCACAGTGCGGACGTCGGCGAAGTCCAGGTTGATCTGGCCGGGCGTGGTGATCAGGTCGGTAATGCCCTGGACACCCTGGCGCAGGATGTCGTCGGCCATCCGGAACGCCTCCTGGACGGAGGTACGCCGCTCGACCACCTGGAGCAGCTTCTCGTTGGGGACGATGATGAGCGTGTCGACCTTGGCGCGGAGCTTGTCGATGCCCTCGAGGGCCTGCTGCATGCGCTTGTTGCCCTCGAACTCGAACGGCTTGGTCACAACGCCTACGGTCAGGGCGCCGATCTCCTCCTTGGCGATCTCGGCGATCACCGGGGCGGAGCCGGTTCCCGTTCCACCGCCCTCCCCGGCGGTGACGAAGACCATGTCGGAGCCCTTGAGGGCCTCTTTGATGTCGTCGCGCGACTCAGCGGCTGCGCCGGCGCCGACGTCGGGGTTCGCCCCCGCGCCGAGGCCTTTGGTGAGGTTGTGGCCGATCGACAGCTTGATGTCGGCCTCGCAGGCTTGAAGCGCCTGGACGTCGGTGTTGATCGCGATGAACTCGACTCCCTTCAGCCCAGCGTCGACCATGCGCGAAACGGCATTGGTACCGCCGCCACCGGCGCCGACCACCTTGATGACCGCGAGGTACGAAGACTCCACCATGTTGCTTGACCGCTTTCTGTGGCTTGCCCGCGGACGCTTTTGACGTCCGAGAGTGAAGGGATAGTTGAGGGTTGCCTCCAACCCCATCCCTGAATCTAGACGTGACCGTACGACATTGTCGGTCCCGTGTCAATCTCCGCCCCACTTTGCGGCACGGAATCGTGCAACGCGCAAAGTCTTAACCGCAGGTCGAGGGTTTTCGAGCGGCGCCGACTCTAGACTCGGACTTGAGGGTTTGCTACTAGCCTCCCACGGCAGGGCGCGCGGGAATCCTCACGTCGACGTAGGCGAACGTGTCGAGCTTAGGGTCAGCCAGCACCGCGGCCGCGGCGGCCCATTTTCGGGCCGCGGCGTCGCTCGAGCCGAACTGGATGCGAAAACCGCCCCTGAGCGTCACCGTGATACCGGTGGCGGAATCGGTCGAGGCCCCCTCGATCAGCGGCCGAAGCGGAGTCGGCGCGGCGCCGACGACGAGCGCCCGGCCGAGTGGGTCCCCGCCCAGCCGGCCACTGGAGTGGACCGTTTTCACGTGGAGTACTGGAAGGCTCGCGGCCTCGTCCTTGGAGAGCTCGAGGCCCGTGAGGATGGTTCCGTCGGCGGCAAGCGGGACCTCGGTGCTCCCGTCGTTCGCGAGCATCGCCGGGGGCCGCGGGATCACATGGACGGTGAGCGCACTCGGGAAATGGGCGTCGGCGCTGACCGAAGCGACGGTGGGAAAGCTCGCCACCGCCGCTTGGAGCTTCCCGATGTCGACGTCCAGGGTGCTCTCGGAATGACCCGCCGAAGTGAGGGCAGCGACGATCTTCGGCGCGTCGGAGGTGCTGGCTCCTTCCACCGTCACGTGGCGGGCGGAGACCAGCGAGGAATGGCGAAACCAGCCGAAGTAGAGAGCGGCGATGGCGATGAGCGCGATCACGACAATCCGCGCGGCGCGGAAGCTCGGCGGGGCGAAGCTCGGCCGCGGAATCGAGAATGAAGGCAGCGACAGGCGGGGCAGCGCGATCGCGCCGCCGGTTCGCGGCGACGGGGTCTTCGGCCGGCTCATCTGGGTGCGAGCGGGCGCCGGTTGCCGCTTTTTCGCGCGCGGTGCGACCGGGCTTCGCTTTGGACGCAGCTTCGCGGCCGGAGCTGCTCGCCGCCGGCCGGCGGGCGTTGACGCGCGCGTGCTCATCGGGCCCAGTCCTCGGGCCACGCGACGTCGCCCAGGACCTGGACCTCGGGCTCGAGATCCACGCCGAACTCCTCCCGGACCCGCCGGCGGCCGGTCGCCATCAGCGCGAGGATGTCGGCGGTTGTCGCGTCGCCCATGTTCTCGACGAAGTTCGCGTGCTTTTCCGAGAACCGTGCACCCCCGACCCGAAGGCCGCGACAACCGGCCGCCTCGAGAAGCTGCCCGGCGGTGCGGCCCTCGGCCCGTCGATCGTCGGGATTCTTGAACGTCGAGCCGAAGGTCTTGATTCCCGAGGGCTGGGCATCGCGCCTCTTGGCACGCATCCCGGCCAAGGTCGACTTGATCGCTGCGACCTCGCCGGGATGAAGCAGGAAGGTGGCGCGAGAGACGATCTCTCCCTCGGCGAGGTTCGAGCGCCGGTAGCGGAAGCCCAGCGCTGCGGGTGCGCGCGAGTCCACGCCCGACGACGTGCAGACGTCGACCGATTCGAGGACCTCGGCGAGCTGGCCGCCATAGGCGTTTGCGTTCATCCGCACCGCCCCACCCGCGGTCCCGGGGATGTTGATCCCGAACTCCAAGCCGGAGAGCCCCCAGCCCGCGGCCTTCGCGGCCGCCGAGGGAAGGCGCGCGCCACCACCGCAGACGACGCGCTCGCCGTCGCGTTCGATTGTGGCCAGCTCACCGTCCAGCTTCAGCACGAGTCCGCGATAACCCTCATCAGATACGAGGAGGTTCGACCCCGATCCCACCACTCCTACCGCGAGGCCCTCGTCGCGTGCGAAGGCGAGTAGCGAAACGAGCTCATCCTCGGTTGCCGGGCGCGCGAACAGATCGGCTTTTCCTCCCGCCCTCACCGTGGTCAGACGCGCGAGCGAATAATTACGCTGGACCCCGGAGGGCTTGCTCACGCCGGCTCCTCAACCATGGCGTCGGCGACCCGGAACACGTCGCCCGCGCCGATCGTGACGGCGAGGTCGCCGTCGCGAAGCTCCCCCTCCAGACGCCGCGCGGCGGTATCGATGTCACCCAGCCACAGCGCTCGTCGCCCTCCCAGGTTGTCGGCGGCGGCGCGTAGGACGTCCAGGCCGCTCACTCCGGCCAGCTCGCCCGCCGGCTCCTCCCGGGCGGCGTAGACGTCGAGCACCCCGACCACATCCGCGGCCGCGAGGGCACGGCCAAAGCCGCCGGCGAGCGCCTTGGTCCGCGAGTAGAGGTGCGGTTGGAAGACGGCCACGAGACGCCGGGGGGCGAGCCCCCGCAACGCTGTGAGCGCGGCCGCGACCTCGGTTGGATGATGGGCATAGTCGTCGTAGACGAGGGCGCCGCTTCGGTGTCGGCCCTTGCGCTCGAGACGGCGAAGCATTCCGGGAAAGCCGGTGAGAGCGCCGGCGAAGGCATCGGCGTCCAGGCCACAGAGGCCCACCGCCGCAATGGCGCCGCGTGCGTTGGCGAGGTTGTGCCGTCCGGGAATCGCCAGCCCCAGCTCCGGGCCCGGGCGCTCGTCGTCGAAGCGGACGACCTGGCTGCCAGACCGGGCGAGGGAGTCGAGATCGCTCGCGGCACCCAGCGCCAGCCCCTTCGCAGGCGCAGCGAACCGCTCGAAGGCACCGAGGAGCTCGCCTCGCGAGCGCCACCGGGCGTGGTGGTCGAGCTCGACGTTGGTGACGATGGCGACCTCGGGACTCAGCTCGAGAAAGCTGCCATCCGACTCGTCGGTCTCGGCGACGATCCACTCCCCCTCGCCGAGCCCGGCGTTGGCGGGCGCGCCGGCGGGACCGGCGCCGGGCAGCTCGCCGCCGAGGACAAAGGTCGGATCGGCGCCGATGGCGCGCAGGCCATGCGCCAGCATTCCCGCGGTGGTCGTCTTGCCGTGGGTGCCCGCGACGGCGAGAAGGCGCCGGCCCCCCACGACCTCCGCAAGCAGCTCGCCCCGGTGAATCACCCGCTGGCGGCGCTCGCGCGCGCGGGTCAGCTCGGGGTTGTCCTCTCCTATCGCCGAGGACACCACCACGTCGGCGTTCTCGGGCACCGCGTCGGCGTCGTGGCCGATGCGGGGCTCCAGTCCGGAGGCTCGCAGGCGCTCCACGTAGGAGCTCTCAGCCCGGTCGGAGCCGGTAACCCGCGCGCCCAGCGAGTGCGCAATGAGGGCGAGGGCGCTCATCCCGGCGCCGCCGATCGCGATGAAGTGAAGCTGTCGGCCCTCGAAGTCGCTCACGGGCTCAATCCCGGATCGCCGCGAGGATCTCGGCGGCGATGCGTTCAGCCGCATCGGGCATGGCGAGCCCCGCCGAGTCGGCAGACATCGACCGCAGACGCTCGGAATCGCCAAGGATCTCGCCGGCCAACTCGCCCAGCGCCCTGGGCTCCAGGTCTTCGTCCTCGACGACCACGGCGGCCCCCGCCGCTGCCATCCACTCCGCATTGGCGTGCTGGTGGCGAGCCGTGGCATACGGATACGGCACCAGGATCGCCGGCCGCCCGGCGGCGGCGAGCTCGAACACTGAGCCGCCCGCACGAGCGAGGACGAGGTCGGCGGCAGCGAGCGCGTCGGCCAGCGTGGGCTCGTACTCGACGAGCGTGTAGCGCGGCGCCGGCCCCGCGGCCTCGATCCGAGCATCGGCCTCGGCGTGGTCGCGTGAGCCGGTGATGTGAAGGACATGAAAGTCGCGATCGGGGTAAGCGGGCGGCCCACCTCCACCGCCGACGAACGCGTCGAGGGCGCAGCGATTGATCGAAAGGGCGCCCTGGCTGCCGCCGAAGACGAGCAGGCAACGATCGGCCGCCGCAACGCCGAAGCGCTCACGTGCGGGGCCGCGATCGGCGGCGGTAATCGCGGCGGGGATTGGCCGGCCCGTGACTATGTAGCGGTCGCCGTCGAGCCCGGGGATCGCAAAAGCCAGGCAGATTCGCCGCGCCCGGCGCGCAAGCAGGCGGTTGGCGAGGCCGAGGTGGCGGTCGGCCTCGGAGAGGACCAGCGGGATGCGCATGCCGACGGCGGCCAAGCCCGCCGGTCCAGCGACGTATCCGCCGCCGCCCAGCACGGCGCGTGCATCGCGCTCTCGAAGCGCGCGTCGCGCAGCCGGCAGTGCCAGCGCGGCCCTGCGGACCGCGTCGGCCGCACGCAGGGGTGAGGAGCGGTCAATGCCGCGCACGTCGAGGAGGTCGATCTCGTAGCCGGCCCTCGGCACCAGCTCGGCCTCGACACGGCCGCGGGCGCCCAGAAAGGTGACGCTGGCGCCCCTACCCCGAAGCGCGTCGGCGACTGCGAGCGCCGGCACGACGTGCCCCGCGGTTCCCCCCGCGGCTATCGCGACTCTTGGCGGCAGTGGAAGTCCTCCTGGCGGGGGCGCGGGAGCGCTTCTGCGCCGTGCGCCCGCCCTCGATCGCGGTGAGTTTCGCAGGGCGAGAGGCCGACGCCGCCGGGTTGCGGGCAATTCCGAGCAAAAGGCCCACCGCCGACAGGGTCACGATGAGGCTGGAGTTGCCGTAGGAGACGAACGGCAACGGCACGCCCGTCAGCGGCGCAAGGCCGAGCACGGCGAAGAGGTTGACGAGCGCCTGGACCATGATCAGCGACGTGAGCCCGGCCGCCAACAGCTTGCCGTAGCGGTCGCGGGCACGCTGGGCGGTCCGAAGTCCCGCGTAACCGAAGAGGCCGAAGAGGCCGGCAAGCGCGATCAGGCCCGCGAAGCCGAGCTCCTCGCCAATCACCGCGGCGATCATGTCTGTGTGCGCCTCAGGCAGGAAGAAGGCCTTCTGCAGGCTCTGGCCGAGCCCGACGCCGAAGAACCCGCCCGAGCCCAGCGCGATCTTCGCCTGGATGGCCTGAAAGCCCGCGCCGCTGGCGTCGCTGCCGGGATTGAGAAAGCCCGTGAGGCGCTGCATGCGATAGGGCTCGACGACGATCGCCAGCAGGACCACCCCGCCGATCACCGCCGCTATCACGCCAAGGTCGCGCAGGCGAACGCCCGCGGCGACGAGCATCGCTGTGGCCGAGAGCACGACGACCATCGCGGTGCCCATGTCGGGCTCGACCACGATCAGGAGGCCCGCGATGGCCACCATCCCGAGATACGGCATCAGCGTGCGGATCGAACGCGTCATCCGCGGGCGCTCGGCCAGGATTTGAGCGCCGTAGAGGATGAGCGCGAGCTTGGCAAGCTCGGATGGCTGGACCTGTACCGGCCCGGCGCCGATCCAGCGCTGCGCGCCGTTGGCGCTCTGGCCAAACCCGGGGAGCATCACCAGGACCAGTAGGCCCAGGGAGGCGAAGAGGAGAATCGGCGTCAGCGGTCGCAGGGCGCGGGCCCCGCGACCCGAGAGCGAGCGCATGGCAAGCAGCCCGAAGCCGCCGAACAGGATCGTGCGCTTCAGATAGTAGGCGCTGTCCCCGGTGGTCCCAAGCAGCGAGGTCGTCGAGCTGGCGCTGAACACCATGACCACTCCGAACGCCAGCAGGCAGAGGGTGGCGGTGAGGAGCAGCGAGTACTCGACGGGCTGTGCGCGTGGCTTGCTTCGAGGTCCGACGCGATTGAGGCGAAGGCTATTGGCACTCACCCGGCCAGCTCCTCGACGAGGTCGCGGAAGGCCTCTCCGCGCTCGGCGTAGTCGGCGTAGGAATCGAAGCTCGCGCACGCGGGGGCCAGCAGGACGACATCGCCGCGCTGGGCCGCACCGGAGGCGCGCGCGACCGCGTCGGCCAGGCCGTCGCAGCGATGCAGCGTCACGCCGGCGCCGGCAAGGTCGCGCTCGATCGCGGATGCTGTTTCGCCGATCAGATAGCAGGCGGCGCATCGCTCCTTGACCGGCTCCGCCAGCGAGGCGAACGACTCGCCCTTGGAGCTGCCTCCGAGGATGGGGTGCACCCCACCCTCGAACGAGCGAATGGCGGCGGCGGCGGCCGCGACGTTGGTGGCCTTCGAGTCGTTGACGAACTGGACACCGTCGACCTCGGCCACCGTCTCCAGGCGGTGTGAAAGGCCGCGAAAGCTCTCGAGCGCGGATTTGATCGCCGCCGGGCCGATGTCCATCTCCCGGGCGGCGGCGGCGGCGGCCAGCGCGTTGCGGCGCCCGTGCTCGCCGGGAAGCTTGAGATCCGCAAAGTCGACGACGGAGGCGGCGCTCGAGGGATCGACCCGGCGTGCGGCCCCGGGGGGCTGAAGGCCTGTCTCGGGATCCACGATCGCCGTGTCCTCCGCGGTCTGATGGGCGAACATCCGCAGCTTCGCGGCGGCGTAGCTTTCGAGGTCACCGTGGCGATCGAGGTGGTCGGGAGCGACGTTCAGGAGCACACCGCACTCGGGCGCGAAAGCGGTCGCGTCCTCGAGTTGGAAGCTCGAGCATTCGCAAATCACGGTGGCCTCGGAATCAATCTCGCCCACAAGCGAGCTCAGGGGCGTGCCGACATTGCCTGCCACGGCGACGGGCTCGCCGGCGGCGCGCCAGATCTCGCCGCAGAGCTCGGTGACCGTCGTCTTGCCGTTCGTGCCGGTCACGCCGACGAAGGCGTTTGGCAACAGGCGCCAGGCGAGCTCGAGCTCGCCCACGACCTCCACACCCTTCTCGCGCGCAGCCCACATCACAAGCGCGTTGCCAGGAACCCCGGGGCTCTTGACCACGCAGCCGGCGCGGTCGAGAAGTCCAACTCCGTCACCATCCAGGTGAATTTCGACGCCCAGGGCCTCCAACCCTTCCGCCCCTTTGGGCGACCCCGAGTCGGTTCCTGCCACCTTCTCCCCGCAGGCTCGCAACATGCGCACCGCGGCCTGCCCGGAGCGCGCCAGGCCGACGACGAGGAAGGGTCCCTCGGGCAGCGGCGGGCGCGGCTTTGAGGACTTCGCCATCAGGGGTAGTTTCGGGGCACCCGGGCTCGCCCCTGCGAGCGCGGCTGGGATCATCCGCCCGTGAAGATCGATCCGATCGCACAGTCGTTCGACGGCGCTGCAGGCGCGTACGAGGAGGGCCGCCCGGACTACCCGGCGGCGGCCATCGACCGCGTCGTAGCCGAACTGCGGGTGGATTCAGGCTCGGCGGTGGTCGATCTCGCAGCGGGCACCGGGAAGCTGACGAAGGGACTGGTCGGGAGGTTCGGGAGTGTGATCGCCGTCGAGCCTCTCGAGGGGATGCTCGCCGAGTTGCGACGGAGCCTGCCGGAGGTTGAAACCCACATCGGTCGGGCCGAGGAGATGCCGCTCCCAGACGAGGTCGCCGACGCCGTCTTCATCGGCCAGGCCTTTCATTGGTTTGCGAATTCCGAGGCACTCGCCGAGATCGCGCGGATCCTCCGGGCGAACGGAGGGCTGGCGCTGATCTGGAATATCTCGCCCTGGGAGACTCGCGAGGGACCGTGGTTCGCCGCTCTGGACGACCTGCTCGAGGGAAGCCGAGCGGACCTGTCGGTCGTTCGCCGGCATGCGTCGGGGGTGTGGCGGGCGGCTTTTGATGGGGATGAGCTGTTCGAGCCGCTGGACGGGGACGTTTTCCCCCATTCGCATCGGCTGACGCGCGACGCGTTCCTATCGACGATGGCTTCGCGGAGCTATATCGCGACGCTCGACGGCGCCGAGCGGCGCGAAGTCCTGAGCGCGATCGAAGCGCTCATGGATCGGGCCGATTCGCCATGGGCTGAGGAGGGCGGCGAGAAGCCAGCGAGCTCCGTGGGCGAGGTGCCGCTACGGACCGTGGTCTTCTGGACGAGGCGGAAGTAGCCGTCGCACGACGAACGTCCCGCAGTCCCACGCTTTAGGGGGTACTCCGGGACGTTGATGGTCTCCGCGGCTAGCCGATGCTGTTCTGGAAGAGCGTGTAGCCGATGCCGGCACAGACGGCGGCGATGATCCAGAATCGCAGCATGATCTTCGTCTCCGACCAGGCCATCATCTCGAAGTGATGGTGGATCGGGGCCATCAGGAAGACGCGGCGGCGAGTCGACTTGAAGGCGATGACCTGGATCGCGACGGACAGCGCCTCGATCACGAAGATCCCACCGAGGATCACGAGCAGGAGCTCGGTCTGGGTCATCACCGCAAGGCCGCCGATGGCGCCTCCCAGCCCGAGTGACCCCGTGTCGCCCATGAAGATCGATGCTGGGAACGAGTTGAACCACAGGAACCCGACCGAGGCGCCAACCAGCGAAGCCGAAAGCAGCGCCAGGCCCTCCTGCCCGCTCGTCACGGTGATCGCGGTGTAGGCAAGCAGCACGATCGCGCACGATCCCGCAGCCAGGCCGTCGAGGCCATCGGTGAGGTTCACGGCGTTCGAGGCTCCGGCGATGACGAGGAAGACGAAGAGGACATAGAGCGGCGGTCCCAGGTAGATGTCGGCGTCAAAGATGCGGCTCTTGATGGCCGGGTCGAGCCCGACGCTCTTCGTCGCCACCCACCAGAGCAGCAGGGCGAGGCCGATCTGGGCGAGGAGCTTCCAGCGCGCCGAGAGTCCCAGGGAGCGGCGCTTTCTGACCTTGATCCAGTCGTCGGCGAAGCCGATCGCCGCGGAGCCGATGGCAACGCCAAAGACAGCCAAGCTCTGCTTGTCCCGGGGTCCGAGAACCAGATACGGCACCGCGATTGCCAGGAAGAGGATCAACCCGCCCATCGTCGGCGTGCCCGCCTTTGCATGGTGCTCCTGCGGCCCCTCCTCGCGAATCTGCTGGCCGAACTCGCGCACGCGCAGGAACTGGATGAAGCGCGGGCCGAGGAAGATCGTGATCAGCATCGCCGCCATTCCCGCGATCAGAATCTGGCCGCGGTCGACGACCGAGGCCGAGAGCGCGAGTACCGTCACGAGTTCGTCCCGGCGGGGCGGGACGCCTCGAGGCGCTCTGCGACGAACTCCAGGCCGAGAGCGCGCGAGCCCTTGACCAGGACGACATCACCGGGCTCGAGAAGCTCGGCGAGGACGTCCGCCGCCTGCTCGGCATCTTCGGCGAGGACGTCCGGGGCGTATTCGGCGGCGAGCTCGCCCACTCCCACGATCGGGCCCACACCCAGGCCGCGGGCGTGAGCGCCGACGTCGCGGTGGTACGCGGGCGCTTCGGGTCCGAGCTCGCGCATCTCGCCCAGCACCGCAACCCGGCGGTGGGCATCCAGGGAGGCAAGGTGGTCGAGGGCGGCGCGCATCGAGACCGGGTTGGCGTTGTACGAGTCGTTGACGAGTGTGACGGGCCCGGCCAGGGTCTTGACCTGCCCGCGTAGGCGCGAGAAGGTTATCCGCGGCGCCAGCGGCGCCATTTCGTCGAGCGACGCGTCCAGCGACACGCCTACCGCCATCGCGCAGAGCGCGTTGGCGAGGTTGTGCGCCTCGCCAAACGGCAGCTCGAAATCCGCCTCCCCACTCGGCGCCACGACGTGCGCCCGGATGTGATCGCCGCCCGAGCGCTCCCACGTGGGAGCGAACACATCGCCTCCCGGGCCGAAGCTGAGGGTCGGGATGCTCTCCGACAGGTGCGGCGCGAGAGCCTCGGCGTCCGCCGGCACGACCGCGCGCCCGCCGTCGGCCAGGCCGGCAAGGATCTCCGCCTTGGCCTCGGCGATCGCCTCCAGTGTTCCCAGGCGTTCGAGGTGAACCGGGCCCACGTTCGTGATCGCTCCCACCTGCGGCTCCGCAATGGCGCAGAGCTCGGCGATCTGCCCGCGCCCGCGCATCGCCATCTCGAGCACCATCACCTCGGTCTCAATGGGCGCCGCGAGCATCGTGAGCGGCAGGCCGATCTCGGTGTTGAAGTTCTCCGGACTCGCGTGAACCCTGAACGGCAACAGGGCCCGGCAGATGTCCTTGACCGACGTCTTCCCGGTCGATCCGGTGATGCCGACGACGCGACAGCCCAGCTCTCGGCGCCAGGCCCTGGCGAGATCCTGAAGAGCGCGCAGGGGGTCTTCGCCGGCGTAGACCCACCCAGAAGCGTCCTCGGCGTCCAGCTCCGCAGCCGCCTCGGCCGCGAGGTCGGGGGCGACGAGCGCTCCCCACGCTCCCTGGCGAATCGCCGCCGCGGCGAAGCGCCCACCGTCGTCGTGCTCCCCCGTGAGGCCGAAGAAGAAATCGCCCGAAACGGCTTCGCGCGAGTCGATCACCGCCCGGGCGGGGCGCTCCCGCGAGCCCTCTCGGAGGATCGTCGCCCCGGCCTCGGCAGCGATCCGCTCTGGAGCGAGCTCGATCATGCCGGCGCGGCAAAACCCGCCGCGACGAGCTCCTCCCGGGCGACCGCCCGGTCGTCGAACGGAAGCTTGCGGCCGTCCTCGAATTCCTGGCCCTGCTCGTGCCCCTTGCCGGCGATCACCACCAAATCACCCGGCCGGGCCTCGGCGATGGCACGCGCGATGGCTTGGCGACGGTCGGATTCGACGATGACGTTCTCGCGCGAGTCGACGCCCACCAGGATCTCCTCGATGATTTCGCCCGGGTTCTCGGAGCGGGGATTGTCGGAGGTGACGATGGCGATGTCGGCGCGCTGCTCGGCGATCCTGCCCATCAGCGGCCGCTTGAGGCGGTCGCGGTCGCCGCCCGCTCCGAACACGCAGATCACGCGGCTGCTCGGCTGCGTCAGCCGCAGCGCCGCGAAGAGGACGTTCTCCAGCGAGTCCGGAGTATGGGCGTAATCCACCACCACGGTAAACGGCTGGCCGGCGTCCACCGGCTCGAAGCGGCCCGGCACGGACGGAGCGCCGGCGAGGGCAGCGGCGCTCGCCTGCATGTCGATGCCGAGCGCTCTCGCCACGCCCAGCGCGATCAGCGCGTTGGCGACGTTGAAGTCCCCCGGCAGTGGCAGCGCAACCGCCGCCGCCTCTGCACCGGCCTCGACGCGGAAGGTCGCGCCGGCGGCGTCGAACGAGGATTCGGCGGCCCGCAGTTCGGCCGCGGCCGCGCCGGACGGCGAAACGCGGATCACGTCGCCGCCGCGAGCCAGAAGCTCATCGGCGAGGCGCGCGCCGTAGGCGTCGTCGACATTGACGACGGAGCTGCCCGGGAGGGTAGCCTCGGCGCCGACGCCGAAGAGGCGGCTCTTCGCGCGAAAATAATCCTCCATGTCGGAGTGGAAGTCCAGGTGGTCCTGGGTGAGGTTGGTGAAGGCACCGACACGGAAGCGGACGCCACGGGCGCGGCCGAAGGCGAGCGCATGCGAGGAAACCTCCATGGCGCAGGCCACATCGCCGGCGTCCACCATCCTCCGGAAGGTGCTCTGGAGGTCGATTGCCTCGGGGGTGGTGCGCACGACGCTCTCCTCCACCCCGCCCACGACCTGCTTCACCGTCCCCATGAGGCCGGCCCGCCGACCTGCGCTCTCGAGGAGGTGCCGGACCAAGAAGGCGGTCGTGGTCTTGCCGTTGGTCCCCGTGATTCCCACGACCTCGAGCTCGCCGCTGGGGTCGCCGTAGAAGCGCACTGCGGCGGGGGCCATGGCCGCGCGCACATTGGGGACGACCGCCTGCGCCACGGGCAGGTCCAGTTGGCGGCGGACCACGAGCCCCTCAGCCCCCGCCTCCACCGCGGCCAGGGCGAAGTCGTGCCCGTCAGAGGCGGCTCCGGAGACGCAGAAGAACGCCGTGCCCGGCGCGACGTGGCGGCTGTCGTAGGCAAGGCCGGTGATCTCCGTGTCGCCGTCACCCTCGATACGGGCCTCGCCCGCCTCGAACAACCCGCCCAGCTTCATCGCCCGCGAGTCTATGGTGCGCCCCCGGGGGGCTACGGAGTGGTGGTCTGATATGGCGGAGTCGGCGATTCGCCGAACTTCAGGTCCGGCTCGATGCCGAGGTACGGGAGCGCGAACTTGGCGATCTCGCCGAAGGCCGGGGCGGCCACGGTGCCGCCGTAGTAGCTGCCCTGCGAGGGGCTGTCGACGACGACAGCGACCAGTAGCCTCGGGTCCTGCGCCGGTGCGAAGCCCACGAATGAGGCTACGAACTGGCTGTCGGAGTAGGTTCCGTCTACGACCTTCTGCGCCGTCCCGGTCTTACCGGCAAGCGTATAGCCCGGAACGCTGACCTCCGAGGCGGTCCCCCCCGGGGCGAGGACGCCCTCCAGCATCTTGCGGAGCTTGCTCGCGTCTGACTTCGAGATCACCCGATGACCGGCGGGCTTGGCGGTGCGCTGCTCGCCGTTTTGAAGCACCAGGCGCGGCGGCCGCAGGATGCCGCCGTTGGCAATCGCCGAGTAACCGGTTGCCATCTGAATCGGCGTGACTGAGAGGCCCTGCCCGATCGGCAGGTTGCCCATGGTGGGCACGGTCCAGGTGCTGAGCGGAGGCACGATGCCCTGCTCCTCGCCGGGGAAGTCGATTCCCGTTGGTGCGCCGAAGCCAAACGCCTTGATCCAGCGGGCCATTCCCCGCTCGCCGAGACGCTGGCCGATCAGGTCGGCGCCGATGTTCGAGGACTGCGCCAGGATGTGGGCAACGTCGAGCGTTTCGGCCCCACGCGCCTCGGCGTCGGTGATCGTGCGGTCGGCGTACTGGAGCTCTGTCGGCAGATAGAACTGGGTTCGCGGCGTGACCTTGCCCTCCTCGAGCGCGCCGGCGACGGTGAAGGCCTTGAACGTCGATCCCGGTTCGTAGTTGAACCCGGTCGCCATGTTCGAGAGCTCCTCGGGCGAGCTGCTCGAAAGGTTGGAGGGATCACCCGACGGCCAGTTGGCCATCGCCAGGATCTGGCCGTTTTGGGGGTTCATGACGATCGCCGTGGCGCTCGCCGGCTTGTAGGTCGCCGCGGTCTGCTTGAGGACTTCCTCGGTCTTCGCCTGGATCGCCGCGTCGATCGTGAGTTGCAGGTTCTGACCCTGCCGGGCCGGGGTGATGATGTGGCGGGCGAGCTCCTTGCCGAGGCCGTCGACGATGACCTGAAGCTGTCCGTTCGAACCCTGGAGGGTGGAGTTGTCGGCAGCCTCGAGCCCGGTCAGCCCCTGACCCTCGGTACCGACGGATCCGATCACCTGCGAGGCGAGCTGGCCCTGGGGATAAACGCGGCGCTCGGCGGGCTCGGTGCCGATCCCGGCCAGCCCGAGCTTGTCGATCTTGGCCGCCGTCGGCAGGTCCACCTGGCGCGCGATGTAGGCAAATCCGCTGGAGCCGGCCCCGATCGCGTGGATCACCTTCTCCTCGCTCATGTGCAGGAGCGGCGCGAGCTTCGCCGCGGTCTTGGCAGGATCAGTGACCTGATAGGGCGTGGCGAAGACGTTCACGGCGTCTTCGGAGACCGCGAGCTCGTTCTTGCCGCTGCGGTCGAGGATCTCGCCCCGAAGCCCCGGGACCACGGCCGTTCGCGAATGCTGGCTCGCGGCATCGGCGCTGAGGCCCGAGCCCTGCACCCCCTGGATCCACGCCGCCCTGACGACCGCGAACGCGAGGAGCGCCACAAAGCCGGCGAACAGGACTCCTATGCGCCGGTCGATCAAGGTCCCGCAGCCTCGCTAGCTCACGGAGCGCCAACGCCGCCGGCGCTCGCCGTCGTCGCGGGCGTGTTCGTTGTCGGCGTCGCCGTGGCCACCGGCGTTGTCGTGGCCGCAGGGATGGCCGTCGTGGTCGGCGTAGCGGTGGCCGCGGTTGTGGTGGGCGCAATCGTGGTCGTCGTCGCCGTGGTCGTGGTCGTGGCGAGCGGCGGGGGCGGAATCAGGCTGGAGTCGGCCGAGACCGGAAGGGCCGGCGAGCCGTAGGTCAGATCGCCCTGGACGAGGCGACGCGCTGCGATCGCCGCGTCGTCGCCGGAGAGGTTCAGGTAGCGAATCGAGCCCGGGTCGACCTGGACGAGGCCGTGAGCTCCCGCGACCTGCTGAACGCGTGCGCCAGAGAGCGTGCCCGCCAGTCGCGTGCGAAGGGTCGAGTCCTCGCGCTTGAGGACATCGGCCTGGCGCCCGAGGTTGCTCGCCGCGGCGCCAAAGCTCAGCTCCATCACGTTCAGCGCCACGATCCCCACGAGCAGCGTTGTCAGGGTCGCGATCCAAAGGCGCCCACGGGTGAGTCGGAAGAGGACGCCTGTGTCCGCGAGGTTCGAGACCGCCGCGGCGGTGTGCCCGATGGCGAGTGGAACGAGCCGGACGCCACGCGACGGTGCCGGGGCGACACGGGCGCGCGCGGCCGGGCGTGAGCGCGGCGCCGAGGCCCGGCGTGGGCGCGCAGGCGCAGCCGGGCGGGTCCGCGACGGCGCCCGGCCCGGAATCGCGCGAGCCGGAGCGGCGCGTGAAGCGCGGGCGGCTGCGGTCGCGGCGGGAGTCATCAGGCGGTGAATTCCTCGGAAATGGGCGTGATCCTGCGCGCGGCGCGAAGTCTGGCCGACGCTGAGCGTGGATTTCGCTCGAGCTCCTCGGGTCCCGGGCGTACGGCGCGGCGGGTGAGGAGGGCGGCTTCGGGCTCATGCCCGCAGACGCATATAGGCAATTCGGGCGGGCAAACACAGCCGCGAGCGAGCCCGGCGAAAAAGCGCTTGACGGGACGGTCCTCGAGTGAGTGAAAGCTGATCACCGCGAGGCGCCCGCCCTCGCGCAGCATGCTCCAGGCCGCCGGCAGGGCGCGCTGAAGCGACTCGAGCTCGCCGTTGACGGCGATGCGGATCGCCTGGAAGGTGCGCTTGGCGGGGTGGCCGCGGCCGAAGCGATAGGCGGGCGGAACCGCTGCGCGGATCGCCTCGACGAGCTCTGAGGTCGTCTCCAGCGGACGCCGGCGTGCGATCTCGCGCGCGATCGAGCGAGCGTGGCGCTCCTCGCCCAGCTCGCGGATGGTGGACGCGAGCCTCGCCTCCGGCCACGCGTTGACAACTTCGGCGGCGGAGAGGTCCTGCTCGGGATCCATCCGCATGTCCAGGGGGGCTTCGTAGGAGTACGAGAACCCCCGCTCGGCGACGTCCAGCTGAAACGAGGAGACCCCGAGGTCCATGTAGATCAGGTCAAAGCGCTCGCCGGCGCCGCGCAAGTCCTCGAGCGCGTCGGCGTAGTCGGCCGAATCGAAACGCGCCTCACACTCCAACTCGTCGGAGATCTCCTCGAAGCGCTCGCGCGCAGCGGGATCGCGGTCGAGGCATACGAGCGAGCCCGACGTACCCAGCCGCTCGCCCACGGCGCGCGCATGACCACCGCCACCGAACGTCGCGTCGATTCCCGCCTCTCCCGGCTGTGGATCCAGGAGGTCGACGAGCTCCGACGTGAGGACGGGGACGTGCTCGGTTGCCATCAGCGTCAGTGTGGTCATTCCGAGATCCCGGGCGCCGGCCAGTCGGCGGCGGCGAACTCCTCTGACATCGCGCTGGCCTGATCGAGCGTCTCCGCGCTCTCTTTGGCCCAGCGCTCCGGGTTCCATACCTCGAGGTGATCGAGGGCCCCGACCACGATGCAGGGCCCCTCGAGGCCGGCATGCTCGATCATGTGCGGTCGCAGCCGGACCCGGCCGGCCGAGTCGAGGGAGTCGTCGTCGGCGCTGGCGTAGAAACGGCGCACCATCCGCCTACCTCGCTGGCCCAGCGGGTTCTGCTGGGCGAGATAGCGGTCGCTGAAGGTCTCGAAGTCCTCGGGGGCGAATATCGCAACGCAGTCATCGAGCCAGCTGAGGAGGATCGCCCCATCGGAGAGCGCCGCCCGGAACCGCCGCGGGATCGTGAGGCGATCCTTCGCGTCGATGCTGTGTTCGTACTGACCGCGGAACGCCAATGGGGTCCTTCGAGGGAGAAGTTTGGGACCGGGGTGGCGAGGTGGGAGGCGCCTCACCACCCCGGTCTTTTCGGGTCAAGCTTGCGCCACGGTACCCCACGAAGACCCACTTTGCAACACGACGGTGTGCGGGAATGGGAGCGGATCCGTCGGACGGAATTGCTACCGAGGTCGTATCTGGCTCTGCGAGCGGGTTTCCGCGCCTTACGGGCAGACCTTCAGCCGACCTCTAGCTGCAACGTGGCTTGCAGGTAGGCTGCCCCGGATGGAGAGCTCAGCCGCCTCGCCGCCCCCCGCTCCCGCCGCCCCGCAGGACGACGACGACCTGCGCGGCTTCTACTTTCGCCAGCTGATCGGGTCGCAAACGACGCGGATCGTCGGGACCGTCACCGTGATCGCGGCCGGGATCGGCGGAGCCATCGCGGGCGGCGCAGCCGTGGGTGCCATCGCCGCCGTGGCGGGGGCGATCGTGGTGCTGATCGTCTGCCTGATCATGGCCAACGGCCGAGCCCAGACAGCCTTCTACCAGGTCTACGCCACCTCGCGGAAGCTTTCCTACAACGGCGGGCGCGGCTCGCTGCCGCCCACCTGCGAGCTGCTGCGCAAGGGCGATCGCCGCTACACCGAGCGCAGCCTCACCGGCGCGCTGCCCGGCGGTCCCAACGGCACCCTCGCCCACTACACCTACGAGGAGGAGACGACCGACTCCGAGGGCAACCGCCAGACGAGCTACTACCACTTCACGATCGCCTACTGCGAGCTGCCGCAGATGGCGCAGTTCGTCCAGGAGCTCGTCTGTCACCGCCGCTCCGGCTTCCGGTTCATGGACTCGACAGAGGACAAGTTCCGAAAGCGCCAGCGCGTGGAGCTCGAGAGCGAGGCGTTCGACAAGCACTTCGAGTCCTTCGCCGGCGAGCACGACGACATGAACCGCGTGCGCCAGATCTACGAGCCCACGTTCATCGTCTGGCTCGCCGAGCAGGCGCCGAAGAACTTCGAGTGGGACCTCGTCGCCGGCGCCCTGATCTGCTCCGTCAAGGGGCAGCTCGACTCGACGGCCGAGCTCGACGGAATGTGCGCGGCGGCCGGCGTGGTGGCCAAGCGCCTCTTCGGCGAGGCGGGTGAGTCGTTCGGCTCGCAAGCGGTCGCGCCGACCGGCGCCTAAAACACCGAACGTCCCGGAGGCCCGCCTGTAAGCGGGCACGCGGGACGTTCGGCGGGTTATGGGGCCGGGAATAGCGCTCCGGCGTGGGCGATCAGCGCCGCGAGAAGCATCAGCATCACCGACGGGACAAGGAGCAGCGCGACCACCAACTGGATCTTGGGCGCCGCCCGGGCGGCCCTCTCCTCCATCCGGCCCCGGGCTTCGCGTCGCAGCGTGGTCGCGCGGTCGTGCAGGTCGGCAGCAAGCGGCGAGCCCAGGCGGTGCGCTCGCTCGAGGCTCGCGACGAGCCCTGCTATCGCCGGCCCGGGCACACGGCGCGCCAGCCCGTGCATTGCGGCCGGACGCGGCGTCCCGCATTCGAGCTCGGCGAGGGTGATCTCGAGCTCCTGAGCGAGCGGGCCTGCGGTCGCCGCGGCGATCTCCGCCAGGACACGCTCCGGAGCGCGGCCCGAAGCGACGCCCACGCCGAGCAGGTCGAGGGCATCCGGCAGCGCGGCCAGCACGCCGGCCTGCCGCCGCCGAGCTCGTCGGGCGATCACCAGATCGGGCAGGAGAAACCCGGCCACCGGGCCCGCGACCAAGAGCAGCGGCGCAACCCGTGTAGGCGCTCCGGCTGCGAGGCCGGGCGAGAGGACTGCGCCAAGCGCCGCGAAGGCGAGCTTTGCGGTCAGCACCGCTGCCGGAGTCAGCCTCGCCGCGAGCCCCGCGCGCTCGAGACGTAGGGACAGCTCGCCCGGCAAGAGCGCTCCGAAGCCCGCCGGCAAGCGGCGGGCTTCGGAGCGCCGCAGAGTTTGCTGGGCGCGGAGGGCGCCAGCGAGCTCTCGAACAGCCGCGAGCGCGAGTAAGGCGGCGCTCGCGGCCAGCGCAGGGCCGATCATCGGTCCACCGTTCCCAGGCGCTTGATCGCAACGAAGGCCACAAGTTGCAGTCCCACCGCCAGGCCTGAAAGCAGAAGCGAGATCGGCTCGCGGAGCGTCGCCGCGAGGAATCCCGGGTGGGCGAGCTCCGCCAGCACCCCGGCGCCGACGGGCATACCGACAACGAGAAGCGCCGTGAAGCGCGCCTGCGCCGTCGCCGCGCGCGCCTCGGCAACGACTCGCTCGCGTTCTCTCGCTGCCGCCGCGAAGCGCCGCAAGAGGCCGGCCAGGTCGCCGCCACTGCGGTCGTTGGTGAGGAGCGCTGCTGCAAAGGCATCGGCGCGTGGCGAGTCGAGCCGGGCGCAGAAGCGCCTCAGGGCTAGTCGCGTCGGCGCTCCGAGCTCGAGGTCTGCTCGCAGCCGCGCCATCTCCGCAGCCGGCGGCCCGCTGAGCGACTCAGAGGAGCCGGCGAGGGCCGCGCGCACCGATCTACCTGCGCCGATGCCGTCGGCCATCGCCGAAGCTATCGCCGCCAGCTCGGACTCGACCGCCCGTCGATAGCGATCACGCCGGCGGGCGAGAGCCCAGCCCGTGGCAAGGGGCCCAGCCGCAGCGAACAGCGGCGCGGGGTCCGGTCCCGCCACCATTGCAACGCCAAGGGGCACGAGCAGGGACGTGACGAGCGCCAGCCGGCGACGTTCATCGTCGCTCGGTGAGTAGCCCTCTCTTCCGGCGCGGCGGAGCGGCTCGACCGCCGCGGTCAGCCAACCGGCGATGACAAGCAGCGACGCGACGACATCGCGCGCCGCAGCGACAAGCAGCGCGCCGCCGAATGCCGCGAGGGCGATTGGCAGAGCCTGGACGGCGCCCCCCACCGCCTAGCGCCTCCAGAGCTCGCGCACGCCCACCACTCCGGCGAGCGGTTCCACCGCACCCACAGCGACGACCCTCCGCGCGCCGTCGCCGCCACGCTCCAGATGGACAATGACGTCGAGCCCGCGAGCCAGCTGCTCGCGGATCGCCGCGTGGGGCAACCCAACGCCGGCCATGAGAGCCAGCGTCTCGAGGCGTCGCACCGCGTCCTCGCAGGAATTGGCGTGAACGGTGGACAGCGCGCCGTCGTGCCCGGTGTTCAGCGCGGTCAAGAGGTCGAACGCCTCGGCGCCGCGAACCTCGCCGATGACGATCCGGTCCGGGCGCATGCGAAGCGCGTTTCGAAGTAGGTCGCGGATCGTCACCTCCCCCCTGCCCTCGATCGAAGCCGGGCGGCTCTCGAGGCGAACCACGTGGGGCTGGCGCAGCGCGAGCTCGGCCGCATCCTCGATCGTGACCACGCGCTCCGCCGGGTCGACGAAGGTCGACAGCGCGTTGAGCAGGGTCGTCTTCCCGGAGCCGGTCCCCCCGCTGACGATGAGGGAGCGGCGCTCGCGAACCGAGGCGGCGAGCAGGTCGCGAAGCTCCGGCGTGAGAGTTCCCGACCCGACCAGCTCCTCCGGATCGGGGCGCACCGAGGTGAACCGGCGGATCGAGAGCGCCGGCCCGTCGACGGCCAGTGGCGGGATCACCACGTTCACCCGCGACCCGTCGGCGAGACGAGCGTCGGCCACGGGATTGAGCTCGTCGACCCGGCGGCCGAGGGGCGCCAGCACCCGCTCGATCGTGTCGCGCAAGGCCGTCTCGCTGGCGAAGCCCGCCGGGGCGCGCTCGAGCCTACCTTGCCGCTCCACGTAGACGCAGTCGGGCCCGTTGACCATCACCTCCTCGACCGCGGGGTCGGCGAGGAGCTCCTCGAGCGGACCGAGCCCCACCGCGTCACGCAGGATGAGCTTGCAGAGCTTTTCGCGGCGAGCCTCGGAGAGGATCGCCGCCTCAAGGTCGACAAGCTCGCGAACGGCAGCCGGCAGCTCGCGGCCGAGGGAGCCGGCGGCCGCCTCCGCCCGTCGGCGCTCCACGAGGCGCTCGCGTAGCTCCGCGGCCAGCGCCTCGGTGTGCTGCTTCACAGTCGCCACGTCACATAGAGGCACGCGCCGCACCCGTCTCTCCCCCGCCTGTACCGGCACACGAGGCCGGTTGGTGGTGGCGCTCAGCTCCCGGGATGCGGCACCAGCCGCACCTCGCGCGCGAAGTTCTGCGCAGCGATGAGGCGCAGGGCGGTCGCGCGGTCGACGGCAAGGGTGGCCAGCGAGGCGTCGGGCAGCGGAGCGGCGGCGTTCGCGTCGCCGACGCCGCCGTCAGCCTGGCGCAGGTCGAGCAAACGCACGCCCTGGGCGGCCACGTACGTTCGGCCCCTGGCCGATGCGCCACGCGGTTCGGCGGTGACGATGACGTCCACGCGCCTACCGAGCGGCGAGCGGCCGGTCACGGCGAGCGCCGAGGCGCCGGTGACCGCGATCTCCACGGGCTCGCCACCGCCCAGGCGGCGTCTGGGCCTCGGCGTTCGTTTGCCCGGGACGGCGAGCTGCGTTGCGATCACGTATGCCCCGGCGGGGATCGTCGCGGCCGGCCGCCGGCCGATCGCCTCGGCAGGCGAGGTGAGGGTCCCGGGCGGCAGAAACTTCGCGGGAACTCGGCGGACCTGAAGATCCGCCTTCGCCCCGATCGCGCGGTGGGTTGCGAGCGCCCTGCGCGCCACGAGCGCGGGTCGCAGCGGCCCGAACTGGCTCTGAACACCCGCGCTGTAGCCCGCGACCGAGCGAGCGGCGAGGGTTGCGCAGACCAGCGCGGCTGAAGCGAAAGCGACGCCCCTTGTTCTGCGACTCACGCCGCGCCTGCGAGCGGGAGCTCCAGGACCGCGATCGACCCGCGCTCGGAGCGAAGCCAGAAGAAGCGGCCACCGTGAGCGCGGGCGATCTCGGTGACGATCGCCAGGCCGTAACCGCGGCGCGGGTCGCGGTCCGGTCCCGGTCTCCGTTTGCGGTTCGCCTCGATGGTCGAGCCCGCATCGGCGACCGCGACCCGGGTGGCGCCCGGGGCCAGGGTTGCGGCCACCTCGACTCCGCCGGAACCGTGCTCGAGAGCGTTGGCGACGAGGTTGTCCACCGCGCGGGCCAGGTCGGCGGGATCGGCAAGCACCGAGGCCTCGGCGACCTGCGAACGCACGCTCAGCTGCCGGCCCCGGGCCTCGGCGGCGGCGCGCCAACGCTCGCCGACGTCATGCACCAGTGCTCCGACCGACACGAGGCGGCGGTCGGGCAGCCGTGGTTCCCCGTTGATCTCCCGCTCCAATCCCGCCATCGCGGCGACGGTCATCTCGATCGCCTGTTGGGCGCGTGGCTCGCCGGTCCCAGTGAGCAAGAGGATCTGGAGTGGGCGCCGGAGCTCGTGAAGCGCGCGGTTCAGGAGCGTGCGCCGACGACGTTCGCGGACCCGTCCCCCGCCCGCGACCGCCGCCATCGCAAGGCCGAGCGGCCACGTCGAGCCGGCGACTGCGGCCACCGATGAAGCGGCGGAGCCGAGCAACCTCATCCCTCCAGCAACCTGTAGCCAACACCCCAGATGTTGAAGACGTAGCGGTGGCTGTTGGGATCGAGCTTTCGCCGCAGGCGGCTGGCATGGGAGTCGAGGGTCCGGGTTCGGGCCGTGGTCTCGAAGCCCCAGACATCGCGAAGCAGCTCAGCTTTTGTGAATACCCGGTGCGGTTCGGCCGCGAGGGCCAGAAGCAGCGAGTACTCCTTTGCGGCGAGCTCGACCTTCCTGCCGGCGACTGTCACGAAGCGGCGAGTGGGGTCGATGTGAAGGTCGCCGATCGCTCGAGTGCCCTCGCGGCGCTCGTTGCGGCGGCGAAGCACGGCAGTGATACGCGCCTCGACCTCCCGGTACTCGAAAGGCTTGACGACGTAGTCGTCGGCGCCGTCCTCGAGACCGCGGACTCGGTCGGCGTGCGAGCCGCGCCCCGAGATAACAATGATCGCCAGGCGCGGGTCGCAGCCCTCCACCGAGCCATCCGATCCGCGCACCGAGCGCAATACCTCGATCCCGGGCGCGTCGGGCAGGAGCAGATCGAGCAGCAGGACGTCGGGCTGGTTGTAGCGGCACATCCGCAGCGCATCGGACGCACACGGAGCTTGGAGGACCTCGTAGCGGTCGGCCTCGAGGTGGTCGGTGAGGAGCTCCAGCGTGGCCGGATCGTCCTCGCAGACGACGACCGTCGCGATCGGGGTCACCTCGGGGATCATGGGACTGGAACCTCCAAGACATTCCGCGCGCGCCGGAAGATCACGAGGCGACTGGGTGGCACCTGGCGCCGTCGGGAGAGCTCGCGAAGCTCCGCGTCGAAGAAGATGACGTCGAGCGCGAAGCGCATCCCGAATGTGTGGATCGAACGGCACCGCGGGATCAGGAGCGCCCCGGGTGCCTCCCCGATACTGAGCCCGGCGAGGCCAAGAAGCCGGGAACGCCGGGAGCTCGCGACGCGTGCTCGAATCCCGAGCACCTCCCGCTGAGGCAAGTCGACGGTTCTGCTCGACTCGTGCTTCACGCAAGCGGTCAAGGCCGCAAGCGAAATGCGCGCCCCCCTGCAAAGGGTCGTTCAGCCGTCGAGGCCCATCTACGAACTCCTCCCCGATCGGGAAAGATTGCCAAGCTCTTATAAGGCCCCCTGGGCCGCAGATCGGAAAGCCAAAAGGAAACGAAGGGTCAAGTGGAGAAGGCAACTCGCAGAGGGAACTATGAGTCGGGCGCTGACTACGTTCTCGAATACGGCGAGTTGCGGTTCTCCTTCAACGAGGGTGATTTCGGCCAGCGCGTCGAGCAGGCCGCGGTCAAGCTCGACTTCGTCGATCCTGGGCTCGCCCCCGAGGAGCTCCACGACCTGCTCGAGCTGGCCGTGAACGGCGAGATCATTGAGCCCTCCTCAACCCTCGGCGAGCACATAAACGAGAACTGGACCGAGCTCGTGGGGCCCGCCAACCGCAGCCTCGTTCATTGGATCCGCCGGCTCGTCTTCCGCAGCGCCTGGCTCGACCAGCGGGTCAAGGAGGGCGAGCTCGACCTCGCCTTCGACGACGAGGACCACACCTTTAGCTACGTTCAGCCCGACCGCGACGGCGAGCCGATCGAGCTCTCGCGCGAGCCGAGCTGGTCGCGCCTGGCCTACCGGCCATAGCCCTCCCCTTCGCTGAAGGTCGGGGCTAGGAGCTCAGGCGGGCGGCGGCTTCGGCCGGCGAGAGATCCGCGAGCTCGGTGCGCAGAGCCCGGAGGTCCGAGAGCTCCTGCTCGGTGAGGAGCTTCTCCTCGCCGGAGGCCCTGGTGCGCGCCGCGTCGATGGGCGCGATGCCCTGAGCGGCGAGGTCCGGCGAGAGCGCGATCAGGGCGTTCTCGGTGGTCATCACCGCGCGAGCGGCGTCATCGTCGGAGTCGACCGTCGTGGCGACGACCGTGAGCGAGCCGGTGTCCTCGCCTTCGAGCTCCCGACCCGATCCGAAGATCTTCTTCACGGGTGCAACGTCGCCGGCCGCCGCGATGCGCGAGAGCGAATCGACGATGAGCACGGCGTCGGCTCCACGCTCCGCGTGACGGGCTGCTCGCGCGAGCCCCAACTCGGCGACGCGCAGCTGCTCAGCCGGAGACATCTCGGCGGTGGCGATGGCAAGCTCGGAGTCCGGCAACGCGTCGCGCCAGGCAGCGGCATCCTCGGGCCGCTCATCCACCAGCAGTACCACCACCTCCACCCCATTCTGACCGGCAAGCGCCGTCGCAAGCCCTCGCAAGAACGTCGTTCGCCCCGAGCGGGGAGCCGCATCGACCAGCACTCGCTGCCCAAATGCGAGCGGAGCGAGTCGGTCTGCCGCTCTCACGATGGGGTCGGCATTGCCGAGCGCAAGCCTGCGGGTTGGGGGCACGGGCTTCAGCGAGTCGAACGCTGAGCGGCCGTCGTTCTGCGGCTCGGCGCCGTTGACGGTGTCGACGTGGACCAACGCCCGGTGGCGCTCGCCGCGACGCGGACCCCGCGCCGGGCCCGAGACTTCATCGCCCTGGCGCAGCTCGCAGCGGCGGATCTGCGACGTGGAGACATAGACGTCGTCCTCGCCGCGCTCGAGCCCACTCAGGCGGATGAAGCCATGACCCTGGCTCGTGATGTCGAGCACGCCGCTCACCGCCTCGACCTCCTCGTCCTCCGGCGGCGCCTCGCGGGGCTCGCGCTCGCGTCGCTTCGGTGCTCGCTCGCGCGAGGCTCGTTCGCGGGAGGCTCGTTCGCGCGGGGCGCGCCGGCGCGGGGCGCGGGCTGGGCGCTCCTCGTCGCCGTCGCCACCGGCTTCGCCGATTGCCGCGATCAGCTCTTCGCGCCGCAGGCTCCGGAACTTCGGCACGCCGAGCTTCGCCGCGCGCTCGTGCAGCGCGGCGATGTGCATACCCTCGAGGTCAGCCGGAGTCATTCCGGCGCGGAGGATACGTGAGAGCCTCGGTTACGCCTTGGTCGCCGAGGCTCGCTGGGCCACCAACCCGGCGAGCCACTCGCCGAACTCCGGGCGCGACTGCCAGTCGGCCTTGAACTTCTCGGCGCCCGCGGTGGTGAGGGGATGATCGAGCATCTGACCCAGGACCTTGCCGGGCACCGTGGCGATCTCGCAACCGAGCTGCGCCGCCGTGATGACGTGTTCGGGATGGCGGATGGACGCCGCGATGATCTGCGAGGTAACGCCTCCGGCGCGGAAGCACTCCACGATCTCGGCGACTACCTGGCCCGAGTCGATGGAGATGTCGTCGAGGCGGCCCATGAAGCAAGACACATACGTCGCGCCGGCGCTGGCGGCAAGGAGCGCCTGGTTGGCGGAGAAGACGAGCGTCATGTTGACGGGGATGCCGTCGGAGGTGAGCGCGTGGGTCGCGCCCAGCCCGGCTTCGCAGAACGGAACCTTGACGGTGACGTGCTCGTGGAGCTCGTAAAGGGCCCGTCCCTCGGCGATCATCCCGCCGACCTCCTCGGAGACGACCTCGGCTGAGACCGGACCGCCGACGAGGTCGCAGATTCGGCGCACGATGTCACCGGGGTCGCCCTGCTCCTTCGCCAGGAGCGATGGGTTGGTGGTGGCCCCGGCGAGGATCCCCCACGCCGCGATCTCCTCGACCTCGGCCACGCTTCCGGTGTCAACAAAGAGCCTCAAGTGCTGCCTCCATACCTCGTTTCGATCACCCGGAGCTAGGTTACGGCAGCGCGCGGCCGTCGCCGGGCGCCAACGGAGGCGAGCCTTCCATACCTGCCGGGTCGATTCCCTCCGCCGCCGCGTCACGAGTCCAGCGCTCGGCCTCGTCGGCGATCCGGCCGTCGTCCCACCCGAGCTCGCGGCCCATCGCCGCGGCCACCGCCCCGACCGACTCCGGGGTCCGCAGTTGGGTCGCCGCGACCAGGCCCAGCCGGGTCCTGCGCAACAGCACGTCGCCCACCGAGCTCGCCTGCTCGAGACGCGCGGCGACCGCGGCCTCGGCGAGGAGGTCGGGCATTCCGGGGACGATCGGCCGCGCGAGCTCCGGGCTCTCGCCTGCGATCCGCAGGACGCCGCGAGCGGAGCTGCCGTAGCGAAAGGCGAGGAGCTTCTTGGTCTCGTCGCCCAGCGCCTCGCCGGCGAACCCTGGCGGCGGCTTGAGATCCTCGTCGGTGGCCTGCATCCCCAGAGGTATCTCCGCCGTGCGACACGGCGCCTCGCGCCCGCCACGCTCGACCATGCGGTCGACGACGTGCTTCGCCATCCGCCGCCAGGTGGTGAGCTTGCCTCCGGTGATGGTCAGTAGCCCCGAGGACGTCTCGTAGAGCTCGGCCTTGCGTGAGATGTCCACCGACTTGCGTGGGTCTCCGGTGGAGATCAGCGGTCGCACCCCCGCGTAGGCGCCGGCGACGTCGCCGCGGTCGAGCTCGGTGCCGAAGAACGAGTTGACGGCGTCCAACAGATAGGTGATGTCGTCGCCGGAGGGCTCGACGTGCGAGATGTCCCCCTCGTAGTCGCGGTCCGTGGTCCCGATGAGCGCCCGCCCGTACCAGGGGAGGGCGAAAATGGTGCGATCCTCGCCAGCGGGGATGATGCAGGCGGCAGACCCGATCGGGAGCTTTTCGAGCGGGACGGTCACGTGGGTCCCCCGCGAGGGCTTGATCTTCGGCACCTCGGCCTCGTCGTGGATCTCGTCGGGGCGGAGCCGGTCGGCCCAGACTCCGGTGGCGTTGACGACGTTGTCGGCGCGGATCTCGAGCTCCTCGCCCGAATCGCGCTCGAGGCACCTGACGCCGTCGGCTCGGCCGCCGGCTTCGAGAAGCCCAACCACCTCGGCCCTGTTCAGTGGAAGCGCCCCAAACCGCTCGGCCTCGCCCAGGATGGTCAGGACGAGGCGAGCGTCGTCGGTCTGGCAGTCGTAGAAGAGATAGGCGCTCGTGGGCGAGAGCGACTCGAGTGCCGGGATCAGCTTGGTCGCCTCGGATCCCTCGATGGTCCGGTGGCGGTCGGGCGACCAGTAGTCACCTGCCGCCTGTCGCGCCGCCCGCTGGCGGCGGCTCTGCCCCACCCGGGTCGTGGCCATGACGTCGTAGAGGTTGAGGCCCATTGCGAGCTTGCGGCTGCGCCGGTCGTCGCCGATGGTGGGCACAAGGAAGGGAGTCGGGTACACCAGGTGCGGCGCCAGCTGAACCAGCAGCTGGCGCTCCAGAAGCGCCTCGCGGACGAGCCCGAGGTCGAAGTTCTGCAGGTAGCGAAGGCCGCCGTGGACCATCTTCGACGAGCGGCTCGACGTGCCGATCGCCCAATCGGCGCGCTCCAAAATCGCAACCGAATAGCCCCTCGAGGCCGCGTCAAGCGCGACTCCCGCGCCGGTCACCCCGCCGCCGACGACGGCCACGTCGAAGCGCTCGGAGCGCAGGGCCTTCAGTGCGTCTTGGCGGGAGATCATCTGTCAGTCCAGGAAGGTGACAAGCTCGCCGACCGGCGCGCGCTCGGGCGCCGGCTTCGATTCGATCGGATACCCGAGGTGGATCAGCGCGACGAAGCGCTCGCCGCGGCCCACCCCCACCGCGTCCAGCCCCTCCCGGGTGCGCAGGACCCCGGGAGTTCGCCAGTAGCCGGCGAGGCCGCGGCCGTGAGCCGCGAGCAGGACCACATACGCGGCGCAGCCGGTCGCCAGCAGGTCTTCCTCGTCGGTCTGCGGGTCCTCGTTACGGATGGCGGAGCAGACGATCAGGGTCGGAGCACGATCCAGTTTCGCCGCCGACTTCGGGTCGGCTGCCTTCAGTCGCTCGAGGGCGTTTGGGCCGACGACCCGAAAGCGCCAGGGGCTCGTGAGGTGGTGGTTGGGCGCCCAGCGGGCGAGGGCAACGAGCTCGGAGATGGCCTCGGGCTCCACCGGCTCGGGCCGAAACGCCTTGTGGGTCCGGCGGGTTCGGATGGCCTCAGCCACTTCCATCTGCCGCAACCGTACCGGGGCCGGCGAGCGGGTCAGGCGAACCGGCGGTACCCGAACCAGACAGCGCCGACGAGCACGAGGGCGCCCACACCGATGAGGATGCCTCGTCCGGTGTTGGAGCCGCCGTCTCCGGCTTGCGTTGCGCTGGGCACCGCTGCTTTTGGTACCCCCACCTGCGCGAACAAGCGGCGGTTCGCGGTCCCGCCTCCGGAAGCTCCCTCGTTCTTCGAATGGCCGCCGGCCGAGCCGGCGCCGTCGTGTTGCCCGCCGCCCGCTCCAGTCGAGCCACCCCCGCCGAAGTTCGGTGACGAAAAGCCCGGCGCCGCCCCGCCCGAGGGTTTGGTGGTGGAGGCCCCGGTTCCGCCCGCCGGTCCCTCTCCGCCCGATGGCGCCGTCGTCCCCCCGCTGGAGGCAGCGCCGCTGTCTCCGTGATGGCCGTCCCCGGCGGCGGCCGTGTGCGGCGCGCGGGGGACGGGCGCGAGAGGAAACGCCTTTCCCGCGACGGCGAGCAGGGCCTGCCCGGTGACCCAGACCGGGGTCTGATCGGTCGCGGCCGAATACCGGTAATGGCCGTCGGCGTCCTGGCGAGCGCGCAGATAGTCGCCGCCGCTTCGCTTGTTGGCCTGAACGGCGCCGGGCGAGACCCCCGCCGCGATCAATCCCTGCACTGCCCATGCCGTGGACTGGGAGTTCGACGGCCCGTTGCCGCCGAGTGGCCAGCCGCCGTCGGGATTCTGATCCTGGCGCAGGAAATGAACCCCGGCAGCGAGCGCTCCCGCGCCGGGATCCGACGCTGCGATTCCCTGCATCGCCGCACCCGTGGAGTCCGGGTCGCCCGCGACGCCGCTCTGAAAGCCCCAGCCGCCGTCGTCGCCCTGCGCGTGGGCCAGCCAGGAAACCGAGGGTACAAGGCTCGCGCCGGACGCTCCCGCCGAGCGAAGCGCCAGCACGCCGAACGCGGTCAGGTTCACCTGGTTTTGGAACGAGCCGTTGGACGAGCGCCGTGTCTCGAGCTTGGCGACGAGGTCGTGCGAGACGAAGTCGCGTGGGTTCACACCCGCGGCGTCGAGGGCGAGGATGGTGCGCTCGAGATCTCCGGTGGAGGTGATCGACTCGATGTTCGCTCGCAGATAGCCGACCGGCGTCCGCGAGCCCTGCCCCAGGTCGAGGGGGTTCCTCCCCGCCGCTTCGAGCCCCAGAACGGCCCACCCGGTCATCGCGGCGCTGGAACCCTCTCCGGGGGCGATGCCGAACCCGCCGTCGGAGTTCTGTGCCCGTGCGAGCCACGCTGCCGCCCCGCTGCTGGCAACCGCGCGGGCGGGCTGTGACAGGCCAAGCGGCACGAGCATCGCCAGGATCACCAAAGGCGCCGTGAGCTGCGGTCGCCACGTGAACTCGAGCCGGCCGCGGTAGCGGGAGATCATCCGGACGAGGGCCGGGCCGGCCGCGAGGGCGAGGGCGATGTTGCCGGCGATGTGCGCGGCGTTGAACGGAACGCTGCGGGCGGAGATCGCGAGGTAGCGGTCCGCGGTGAACGAGCCTCCCGCCGTGGCCATGACCGAGAAGTCCATGAGGGCACCGTAGGCCAGGCCCGCGATGCCGCAGGCCAGCGCCAGCGCGATCCGCCCCTGACGCCGGTTCGTTGCCACCGCGAGGAGCGCGCCGCCCGCGCCGACGAGCCCCCAACCCGCCATCTCCCAGGGCGTCCAGGGGCCCTGGCCGAGCCAGAGATTGGAGACCAGCGCCGCCAGGGCGCCAACCGCGAAGCCTGGGGCCGCGCCCAGCGCGTAGCCCGTGAACAGCACGACATCGGTGGTCGCCTGGACGTTCGGAATCGGGGCGAAGACCAGGCGCCCCGCCACCGCAAGGGCCGCGAGGGCGGCGACGAGGGCGACGATGCGCGACGACGGGCGGGAGCGCTCGTACCAGGCGAGCCCACCCGCCAGGACGACGGCGAGAACCAGAAACGATGCAAGCCGCCAGCTCACCCGGCGACGCTCCCTGGCGCTGGATACACGGCGCGGCGCTGCTCGATGATCGCGGCCCCCTGCAGCGGCGTGACCGCACCCGGCACCCCGAGGATTCGCGCCACCTCTGTGGCGAAGTACCAGCCTCCGGAGAGGATGTCATCGGGATGGCCGTCGGCGATCACCGTGCCGTCCCCCAGCAGTACGACGCGGTCGGCGAACGCCGCGGCCAGCTCCACGTCATGGGTGGCGACGACGACGGCGCTCCCGCGTTCCGCGAGCTCCAGTGTCCAAGCCGCAAGCTCGTCCTTTCGGGCCTGGTCCATCCCGCGGGTCGGCTCGTCGAGGCAAATGAGCCCGGGGAGGGACGAACCCTGACGGCCAGCGGCCACCACGGCGAGCGCGAGCCGCTGCCGCTCGCCGCCCGAGAGATCGCGCGAGTCGCGCTCGCGCGCGTGCTCGAGACCCACCCGCGCCAGGGCCGCGGCACCGGCGGCGCCGGGAAGCTCGTCGCCAACCCGCTCGTGCAGAAGGACGTCGCCGGGGCTCTGGGGCAGCAGGGCGACTCCCCCAGGCGCCTCGAATTGGCCCCGCAGGGGTGAAACCATCCCCGCGGCCGTCCGAAGGAGAGTGCTCTTGCCCGCCCCGTTTCGGCCCATGAGGGCCACCCGCTCGCCGCGATCGATGGCCAGGTCGAGGCCGTGGAGGACGTCCCGGCCGTCGAGCGCCACCCAGAGGTTGCGCGCCTGGAGCGCGCCCGGGTCACGGCGCCGTGGGGTCAGGCGCCGTGGGGTCAGACCCTTTGGGGTCAGACCCCCAGATCGCGAGAGCTCCGGAGCCTGCGGCAACGATGGGGTTTGACCCTCGAAGTCGATATCGCAAGCCGAGAGCGCCGCGCGGGCGGCCTTGACGCCGCGCGGAAGCGGGCGCAGGCCGGCGAGGTCGAAGAGCTTTGCCGCCGGCGTCGCGAGGGCCTGATCGCAGGCCATAGCCCATTCGAGGTAGTCCTCGGGCTCGCCGTCGAACGCAATGCCACCGTCTTCCATCGCGATCACCCTGTCGGCGTGGGCGAGGCAGCGCTCGATGCGGTGCTCAGCCAGCAGCACGGCCATCCCCCACTCCTCGTTGAGGCGTCGCAGCAGCCAGATGAGCTCGTCGCCGGCGACAGGGTCGAGCTGCGAGGTCGGCTCGTCGAGGAGGATCAGCCGTGGGCGCAGGACGAGGGCGGCGGCCAGCGCCACTCGCTGAAGCTCTCCCCCCGAGAGCGAGTCGGTTGTGCGATCGAGCAGATGAGGCATCGCGAGCGCCAGGGCTACCTCCTCCACGGCGCGCGCCCGCGCCGCCGCACGCTCGCCGCGGATCTCCAGCGGCAGCTCGAGCTCCGCGCGAACAGTTGTGGAAACCACTTGCGACTCCGGATCCTGGGCAACGAAGCCGACCCAGCCGCCGAGCTCGGCGGGGCCGTGCTCGCGGGCGTCCAAGCCGGCGATCTCGACCTGTCCCTCAACGTCGCCGCCGTGGTAATGCGGGACGAGCCCGCAGCAGGCCCGCAGCAGCGAGGTCTTGCCGGAGCCCGACCGGCCCGCCACCACCACGACCTCGCCCGCACCGACGTCCAGGCTCACACCCGCCAGCGCCTCGGCCGCCGCCTGGGGATAGCGGTAATGCAGGCCCTCGATCCGCAGCAATGGCTCAGCCACGGCGCATCTCCAGAATCCGTGCCGCCGCAAACGGCAGGGCCGCCGCCAGCGGGAGCAACAGCGCCGCGCCGATCGTCGCGAGCCCGGCGTCCATGGAGAGACGCGGATAGGCATCGAACGATCCCAGCCCGGCGAGCTGCGTTCCGAATCCAACCGCGGCGATCCCCAGCGCGGCAAGGAGCAGGGCGCCGTCGTGGCGCGAGCGCCGGGCGCGTTCCGCCGAGCGGGGTACGCCCGATCCGTAGCCGCGCAGCTCGAGCGTGGCCGCGACGTCGATGGCGCGATCGAGGGAGCCGGCCACGAGCCGCCGGGCGATCACCGCACGCCCTGCGGGGGCCGCCAGCGGCCCCCGCAGCGCGGCTGCCTCGCCGAGCCGCGCGTAATCGCGGGCGGCCAATGGGACCATCCTCGCGATCAGTGTCGCCGTGAGGGCCGAACGGGCCGCGAGCGGTCGCAGCAAGCGCATCACGCGGTCGGGGTCCACCGAGGCCGCGTGCACGGCGAAGGCCACCATGACGATCGCCAGCCGGGCCGCGAGGACGCCGCCTTCAGCCAGCGCCTCGGCGCTGATGTCCACGTTCCCCAGTAGCGGCAGGACGATGCCGTGAACGAGCACGGTGTCGCCCCGCTGCGACGTCAGCCCGTTGACCACGATCAGGATCACTCCGAGGCCCGCTCCCCAGCGCAGGGCAACGACAAGCGCTCGGCCTGCACCTGCGAGGTGACCGGCCACGACCACGGCGGCGGCCGCTGCGGCGAGCAGGATCGGATCGGAGCTGACGAGCGCCACCGAAGCCAGGGCGGCGCAGTAGCAGCCCGCCGCCAAGGCCCCGCCGTCGCCCAGCGGACCCGGGACATGGCGGTAGGCCAGTGCCGGCCTCATAACGACCCTTGAGGCGTCATCGGCAGCGGAACTGGGATGCCGCCGTCGGAGGCGACGGCGTAGCTGTGATCGAGCACGTCTCCGCGGACCAGCTTCGCTCCCGCCGCGACGCCTCGCTCGTTGCCACCCGTGACGACCCAGGTCGGGGGATCGTCGCCGAGCCGCACCGCGGCCACGAGTCCCGCCCGAGGCCCGGCTAGGTGCGCGGTCTGCGCCCGGACGTCGAGAAATTGCAGGCTCGACCGTGAAAACCTCGCGAACACTCCGCTCGTGGCCGGTCCATCGGCGAGCTGTGCGACCGCGGGATCGCTGCGAATCCTGCTCCAGGTGCCGACGACGACGCGAGGCGTCTCAGTTCGCTCGAGGCTCCTCGAGACCTGAGCCCTCACATTCGCGTCGGCGAGCTGGGCGACCACCTCGTCGCAGATGGTGACCCGGGCGGCGCACTGCACCGGGGTGATCCGCCCCGCCTCGGTGAACGGCTGCGGGAACGAGCCAACCACCGCGGGAACCCGCATGGCGTCGGTCCAGTCCCGATAGTCCCACCAGATGCGATCCCCGCCGCGAATCCGAACGTCGGCGGAGCCGACGGGCGACTCGATTCCGTTGCGGTAGAAGAACCAGTCCTGGACGCGGCTGCCGCCACTCTGCCCCGCAAGCCCGTCGATCGACTGCACGAACCCGCCCCCGTAGCGGGTCGTAATGTCGGTCTCGCGGTCGAGGAAGCGCAACACCGTCTCCGACTCGCTGGGATCGGTTTCGCTGGCGGAGGCAAGCTCCTGGGTGCCGTAGTCGCGGGTCACCTCGAGCGTCGCGGTTCCCTGCGAGTCGCGGCCGGGCCCGAGGCCGCAGCCCGCGGCGGCGAGGGCGCCGGCAAGCGCCCCCGCGGCCGCGAGTCCGCGGCCCGCGATCACCTGCGAATCACCCGCTCGCAGGAGTCGCCGATCTTGTCGCCGTGATCGCCGGGCCTTGCGATCACGCGGTCCTTGCCGCCGCCGCATTGCACCGCGTCGTCGCCGCCCTTGCGAATGTTGACCGTGTCGTCACCGCCGGCAGCGTCGATGGTGTCGTCGCCCGGCGTGGTCGCGATCCGGTCGTCGCGGCGCGAGCCGTGGATCTTGCGCCCGAAGGCCGCGGGACACGTGCTGACGTTGTTCTTCACGCAGACGCGATAGGCGGTCGTTGGGACGTCGCCGGCCAGCCGAGCCTGCACCTTCGCGCTTCCCTCGGCCGTGAAGAGCACGTTGGTTTGCCCGTTCGCGTCGGTTGGTAGCGCCGCGAAGTCGACCGTCGCCCCCTGCACCGGGTGCTTTTTGCCCGTCGTCGCGTCGTAGCCGAAGACGGTGACCTGCACGGGCACGTTCGGCCGGGCGCCCACCGGCAGGTCGAGCCGCAGCTCGTCGCCCGGCGGGTAGGTCGGGGTCTCCCACCAGAGGACCTGGTCGCCTGCATGGACCGCCTGCCCGCCCCCCACGGTCGAATCGGCGTGGTTGACGCGCAGGTCCCAGTAGCCGGAGCTCGGTGGCTGGAGGCCTCCGATCGCGCAGACCGCCGGCCCGATCGTGTCGAGGTAATGGTCGGAAACCGACAGAGGGCGCAGACCGGGCGCAGCGGGCATCGCGTCGCGAACGGCGCCGAGGGCGGTTGCTCCTTGAAGCGTGAACGGATTGCCGCTGCCGCCGGTTCCGGGGCCGAAGCACCTCGCGTGCTTGTCGGTGGGAATACGCGCGGTCGACGTGTACTGGATGAGGTTGGCGAGCTCGGTTCCATCGCTGGCGACGACGCGGAGGTCCGCGCTCTTGGTCTTCGCGCTCGCCGTGCTCGCGGATGTCAGAAGCGCAACCGCGGCGAGAACGCCAACGGCGCGTGGGATACGAATGGGCATTGAAGCCACCCTTTCCTCGAAGGACGTAAACGGCTGGCCGGTGACGGGTTTCCTGGCTTCCGGGACCGATGGCCGCGCCTTCCCGGAAGCGGTTGCGCTTCCAGTGGCTGACTTCGAGTCAGCGGCTATCGCATTTCCCGGTCACAGTGGCGGGACCGCGCCGGTTTCACACCGGACTTCCCACGACCACCGGCCGTATGTGGAGCGGAGTCTAACCCCGGGGGCCGACCCCGGCGTTCAGTCCGAGGATCTCTCCTCGACCTTTTTCCTCAGGTCCTCGACCACGTCGGGCATCGACTGGCGCATCCGCGAGAGCTCCCAGTGCTCGATCTTGATCAGGTGGATCTCGGAGGTCGCGGTGACCGTCGCGGAGCGCTCGGAGCGCTCCAAGAGGCCCTGCTCACCGAAGACGTCCCCGGGACCGAGGTCGGCGAGGTGCTCGCCGTCGCGTTCGACCTTGGCCGTCCCGTCGATGATCGCGTAGAAGTGATTGGAGAAGCCGCCCTCCTTGACGATCTCCTTGCCCTCAGCCCATTCCTCGGTGGTCGCCCAGGGCGCGATCTTGCCGAGCGTGTCCTCGGGCACGTCCGCGAAGAGCGGGATCTTCTTGAGGGTCTTGGCGTCCACTTCGTCCTTCCTGGGTGGCGAGCACCGAGAACCTAACTGATGACGGCGGCCGCTGCCAACTGGGAGCCCGGCTCAGCCCGCGAATCGCGCCAGCCCCTCGCGCACCCAATCGGGGACCTCGGTCTTCTTCCAGTCCGATCGCGAAACGCACACGTGCCGCAGGGAGCCCCCTACGAGGACCTCGTCGCCGCGGGCAACGTCGATCTCGGTCGTGATGCTGGTCCGTCCAAGGTTCGCGATCGTGGCGCGCAGCTCGATCACGTCGTCGAAGCGCGCCGGCGAGCGGAAGCTCAGGTTCGCCTCGGCGACAACCGCGTCGATGCCGCGCTCGACCATCTCGGCCCAGGGTCCCACGGCCTCCCGCCACAGCTCGGTGAACGCGACGTCGAAATAGAGAAGGTAGTTCGCGTTGAACACGATTCCCTGCGGGTCGCATTCGCCGTAGCGGACCCGGATCTCGTGCACGAAGGGAGCGGACATCACCCACCCAGGATGTTCGGTAGGGACGGAACATCGACCCCAAGCTGGCCGAGCAGCCCGCCCGCGTTCCGGATCGTGCTGATGAGCTGATCCGCAGGCAGGTTGGCCACGACCTCACGCAGCCCCGCGGCGACGAGCCCGGGCAGATCGCCGGAGCTCTCGGCGTCGTCGATCGCCTTGATCAGGCCGGCGCGCAGAGAATCGGCAAGCTGCGGGTCGGAAGCAAATGCCTGACGCCCCTGGGGGCTGGCGAGGCTGATCACGAGCGTTTCGCGCGAAACGTGCAGCTCGCAGGCCGCTCCGTCAAGCGCTGAAAGCGAGAGTTGCTGAGCGACGTGATCCAGCCCGCTGCCGGGTTGCCACTGGCGCGATTGGCACGGATCTCCAACTCCGGCCGGCTCATACGACGCACCCCCGAGCGCCAGCGACACCAGCACGAGCAGCGCGGCCGCAGCGCCGGACCCGACGATGAGGCCCCTCGAGCTCACAGCGTTGCCCTTCGCGCGAATGCGATGGGCAGTAGTGCCGCCAGAGCAAACAACGCGGCGATCAGAAACGAGGCGCTGAATGCGTGCGTGGCGGCGCGGTCGAGCTGGTTCTGGAGGTCCGCCTCGAGGGCGAGCTCACCCGCGCGGTCGGCGGGTGCCGACGGAAGCGGGTCGAACGCGGGCGCGATCACCGGCACCTTTCCGGACTCCGCAGTGAGACGGTCCGCCAGGCGCTGGGCGAGACTGAACTTCTCAGGTATCGAGATCTGCGCGTCCAACAGGGCCGCGGTCCCCGCCTGCTCGGCCGCCGCCCGCTGCGTCGTCAGGTCCGATGTGAATACGGGAGTCATCACGAGGAGGCCGAGGACCACTCCGGCGTGGCGGGCCGCCAGCGTCCAGCCGCCGTGTATCGCCTGCGGGGCTCGCCCTTCCAGGGCTGTTTCCGTCAGCGCGGAGAGCACGAGCGCCAGGCCGGCCCCGAGCAGGACCTGGGATGGAAATGTCGCCGGGATCGACGCGTGTGGCAGGACGCCCAGTCCGGCGAGCCCTCCGGCGAGCAGGAGGATTCCGGCAATCGCGCGGCCGCGGACGTCGGCCACCGCGCCCGCGAACCGACCGGTGACGAGCGCGGAGATAGGCAGCACCGAGACCGCCAGCGCGGCCTCGATCGGCGAGTTTCGCCAGCCTTCGATCAGCAGGAGCACGAGCAGGAACAGCGCCGCGGCCAGCCCGGCGGAAACCAGGCCAAGCGCGAGGTTCGCGGCGCCGTGGGGGCGCCCGGTTCGCCGCAGTTCGGCCCTGATCGCTGCGCCGCCGGCCTCGGCGCGAGCCTTGGGGAGGATCGCGAGCGCAACGACCAGCGCCGCGGGCGCCTGGACTAGGAAGATCGACTGCCACGACACGAGCTGGGTGAGGAGCCCACCGGCCGCGGGGCCGATCGCCGCGCCGGTGGCGCCGGCGGCGGCCCAGACGATCGCCGCGCGACGTTCGGAACCGACCTCTGCGGGCAGGAGCTCGAGGGCGGCACCCGCGGCCAGCGCGCCTCCCGCAGCCTGCACGCAGCGCGCGGCAACTAGAACTGCGAGGGATCCCGAGAGCCCACAGGCGAGGCTGGCGGCCGTGAACACTCCGAGCCCCGCCACCGCTCCGCGAGCGGGCCCGACCCGGCGGGCGATTGCCGCCGCCGGGACGGCGGTCGCGGCGAGAACGAGGTTGAAGGCGACGAGCACCCAGATCACCGCGCTGACCGAGACGTTGTAGTCGCGGTAGATCTCCGGCAGGGCGAGGACCACCACGGACGAGTCGGCGAGCACGAGCCCCACCGCCATTCCCAGCGCCGTCCGCATGCGCCTCATACCGCTGACGTTACGGACTCTTCCACGGCCACATAGGGTTCGGCGCATGGAAGAGGCAGAGCTTCGAGAGACCGAGACGGGACTGGTTCCCTCCGGGCCTGGGTGGTTCATCGCAAACGTCGCCGACCTCAGCTGGGACCGCAACCCCGTGCACGGGACCTGGTGCGTGTTCAACGACCCCGAACACCCCTCCGAGCAGCTGGGCATCGGCGTCCATGTGATCGAGCCGGGACAGCCAAACGGCCGCTACCACGCCGAGCTCACCGACCAGGAGGGCTTCCTCGTCCTGGACGGAGAGTGCATCGCGATCGTCGAAGGGGAAGAACGGCGCATGCGCAAATGGGACTACCTGCATTGCCCGCCCGGCACGCTTCACATCACGGTCGGAGCGGGCGAAGGCCCGTGCGCGATCCTGATGGTCGGTGTGCGCTCGGCCGAGAGCCCGATCCACTATCCCGTCGAGGCCGCCGCGGCCCAGTACGGCGCGTCGGCTCCCAAGGACACGGATTCACCCGACGAGGCGTACGCCGACGTCCCGAGGGAGACAACGTCGGTGCGCGCCCCATGGCCTCCCCCCGACAGCGCCTGATGGTCTCGGTTCCGCGGATACCGGGAGTTCCCGACCTGTTTCGCCGCATCAAGGTGCCAAGCGACCTCGAGGCCGTATCCGCGGCCAGCGAGGAGCAGAGCGCGGAGGCCGGGGGCCTCGAGGACGACGCGGTCGAGAGGATCTGGCGCTCGACGCTCGCCTGGTATCGCTCCGGAATCCACCCCGCGATCCAGGTGTGCGTGCGCCGCGAGGGAGCGGTCGTCCTCAACCGAGCCGTCGGCCACGCTCACGGCAACGGCCCTCAGGACTCCGAGGACGCCGAGAAGGTCCCTGCGACTCCTGCCACTCCGTACTGCGTCTACTCGGCGTCGAAGGCGATCACGGCTTTCGTAGTCCACCTGCTAATCGAGCGCGGCGTCCTCGCCCTCGACGACCGCATCTGCGAGCACATCCCCGGCTACGAGCGAAACGGCAAGAACGACATCACGGTCGGCCACGTGCTCTCCCACCGGGCCGGGGTGCCGAACCTCCCGCGCGAAGCGCTGGCGGACCTCAGCCGCCTGCCCGACTACGAGTACATGACCGAGATCCTCTGCGACGCCAAGCCCTTCCACGCTCCGGGCCGCTACCTCGCCTACCACGCGGTCGCCGGTGGGTTCATCCTCGGCGCGGTGGTCCGCAGCGCAACGGGTAAGGACATCCGTCAGGTCCTCACCGAGGAGGTGCTCGACCCCCTTTGCTTTCGCTGGACGAGCTACGGCGTGCGCGAGGAGGATCTCGGCGAGGTCGGCACCGACTACCTGACCGGCCCCCCGCTGGCGCCGCCCCTGTCCAACCTCCTCTCGCGTGCCCTCGGCTCGCCCCTCGGCGAGCTGATCGAGGCGACGGCCGATCCCCGCTTTCTCACCGGCATCGTGCCGGCTGCGAACACCGTGACCACGGCCTTCGAGCTCTCGCGATTCTTCGAGCTGATGCGCCGAGGCGGCGAGCTCGACGGCGTGCGCGTCATGAAGCCCGAGACGATCCGCACCGCTCACACCGAGCAGTCGCACCTCGAGCTCGACTTCTCGCTGGGCTTCCCGACCCGGTTCGGGTACGGGTTCATGCTCGGCGCGCAGCTCCTCAGCCTCTACGGGCGCGACACCCAGGAGGCGTTTGGCCACCTGGGGTTCACCAACATCCTCGGCTGGGCCGATCCCGAGCGCGCGCTGGCAGTTGCGGTCATCACCAGCGGCAAGCCGACGCTGTACCCGGAGATCACCCGCTTCTACGGCCTGATGCAGCGGATCACGAGCGAGGCCCCGAAGGTGCCGCGCTCGGAATGGATGGTCTGAGGACGCGCTCGCGCCGGTGGAGCTGCATCGGCAGGCCGTGGCGTGGTCGCAGGGTGATCGTGGTCTCCGGCATCACGTGCGTGCCGGGGACCAGGTCGAACGCGAATTGCTGGGCGATCATCGCCGTGATCAGCGTGGCCTCCATGATCGCGAAGCCCGCGCCGATGCACACGCGTCTGCCCGCTCCAAAGGGCATGTAGGCGCCGCGCGGATGGTCGTGCACGTGCTCGGGCAGGAAGCGGGTCGGATCGAAGCGCTCGGGCTCAGGCCAGAGCCGAGGGTCGTGGTGCAACAGGTGGATCGGAACCACGATCGTCGAGCCCTTCGGGATGCGGTAGCCGCCAACCTCGTCTTCGCCGACGGCCTCGCGCTCCATCACCCAGACGGGCGAGCGCATGCGGAGCGCTTCCTGGAAGCAGGCCGCGGTCCAATGGAGCTTCTCCGCGTCATCGGCCGTGGGAGTCCGGCCGCCCAGGACCGAGTCGACCTCATCGAACAACCGCTCCCGGGCCCACGGGTTCTCGTCTAAAAGCAGCCACATCCACGCGAGCCCGTTGGCGGTCGTCTCGTGGCCGGCGAGCATGAAGGTGACGAGCTCGTCGCGGATCTGGCGACGCTTCATCGGCCGTCCCTCGTCGTCTCGGGAGGCGAGCAGCAGCCCGAGCAGGTCGCTTGGATCGGCCTCCGGGTCGGCCTCGCGGGCGCTGATCATCTCCTCGACGATGTCGCCAATCGAGACAAGGCCGTCGCGCAGCTGACGCAGGCTGCGAAACGGCAGCGGGGCATGGAAGAGAAGCCACGCGCCAACGTCGATGACCCAGCGGGGCGCTGAGGCGACCAGCTGAAGCCGGGCGGCCACGGTTCCGCCGCGAAGGCCGGCGAGCACGGCCCGCCGCAACGTTTCGGAGCACTGCTCGAGCTGGGAGCCGAAGAGCGCCCGGCCCACGACATCCAGCGCGAGCGCGTTCATGGCCCTGGCGACATCGAGCTCCTCGCCCTCCGGCCGGCCCCCGGCCGCCTCGCACCAGTCGTCGATGGCGCCGGTCATGTGCTCGGCGAACTGGCCGAGGTGACGCTTGGCGAACATCGGCTGAATCAGCTTGCGCTGCTTGGTCCACGACTCGCCCTCATTGGTCAGAAGGCCGTCCCCGAGCCCGCCAACCGCGAGCAGCCGGTATTGAAAGGACTTCCGGTAGTTGTCCTGGTTCGTGACGAGGACGTGACGCAGGTGCTCGGGGGATCGCAACGAGAAGATCGGACGCCCGAGGGGCCGGCTGCGGACGACGTCGCCGTACTCGTGGAACTCGTTGACGACCTCCAGGAGGTTTGGGCGGCTCAACAAGAGACGCGCCAGGCGCCAGTTCGGCGGGCCCGGGGCTTTGGCCGCCCGGCGTTCGTGTAACCTTGTCACGATCTGATGTAGAGGTTATCATCGCTCGCATGCCCCCTCCCCACGCCGAAAACGAAGCTCCCCAGCACGAGGTGGCGGTCATCGGCGCGGGTCTCAGCGGCATCGGCATGGGCATCGCCCTGCGGCGCGCGGGGATCGACGACTTCGTGATTTGCGAGCGCGCCGGTGACGTCGGCGGGACCTGGCGCGACAACACCTATCCCGGCGTGGGCGTCGACATTCCCGCCCAGGCCTATCAGTTCTCCTACGAGCTCAATCCTGAGTGGTCCGGCGTGTTCGCCCGCGGCGACGAGGTTCAGGAGTACGTGCGCCGCACCACGGACCGCTATGGCGTGCGCCCGCACATCCGCTTCAACACAAACGTGACCGAGCGGACCTGGGACGCCGAGAACCAACTTTGGCGCCTGCGCACGAACGACGGCGAGATCACGGCGCGGTTCGTTGTCGGCGCCGTCGGGCCATTCGTGGCTCCCAAGCGGCCGGAGATCGCAGGCCTGGAGCGCTTCCGCGGCAAGATCCTCGAGTCGGGGCGGTGGGACCACGACTACGATTTGGCGGGCAAGCGGGTGGCGATCGTCGGCACCGGCGCGAGCGCGGTGCAGATCGTCCCCAAGGTAGCGCGCACCGTCGAGCGCCTCGACGTCTACCAGCGCACGCCGATTTGGGTGGCGCCCAAGTTCAATCCCACGACACCGGAGCTCGTCAAGCGGCTCTACCGGCGAGCGCCGCGGATCCAGAACCTCGTTCGCCGCGCGGCGACCGGCGCGACCGAGGTGATCGTCGTCTTCATGGTGATCAACCACCGCCGGCTGCCGTTCATCGCCGGCGGCCTTCAGCGCTGGCTACGGTCCGGCTGGTATCGCGCTCAGGTTCCGGATCGCGAGCTGCGCCGAAAGCTGACGCCCTCATACGGCTTCGGCTGCAAGCGCCCCGCCGTGTCCAACACCTACCTGCGGACGTTCACGCGCGAGAACGTCGAGCTGATCACCACCCCGATCGATCGGGTAACCGAGTCGGGCATCGTCGATGCGCAAGGCGAGGCGCGAGAGGTCGATGCCTTGATCCTCGCCACGGGCTTTCACCTGGCCAGCGATCCCGAGGTCTACCGCCGCACCCCCATTCGCGGCCGCGACGGCTTCGATCTGGCCACGTCCTTCGAGCGAAACCGGCTCGCGTCCTACGAGGGCGTGAGCCTTCCGGGCCTCCCGAACCACTTCATGATGTTCGGGCCCTACGGCTGGACCGGCGGGACCTGGCATCAGTTGGTGGAGACAACGAGCACACACGTGATCCGGGTGATTAGAGAGGCGCGCCGACGGGGAGCGCCGGAGGTCGAGGTCACCCGGGAGGCGACCGATCGCTGGACCGACTTCGCGCGCGGACGGCTCGAGCGCTCACTGTGGCAGACCAACAACTGCGGCCCGGCCAACAGCTACTACTTCGACCACCACGGCGACACACCGTTTCTGAGGCCGACCTCAGCGGCCCAGGCCCGCCGCGCGAGCCGCACGTTCCCCCTCGACGACTATTCGTTCACGGGCAGGCGGGCCGTGGGCACCGTGAGCATGCCCAAAATGGCCATAGAGGACGCTCCGGCCTAACTGTCTACCCACGGACACCTAGTCCCGTAGGAGCGGCCGGCGGTCAGTCAGTCGGCTAGGCCCTGCTCCACCAGCCCGGCGTCGATCGCCCGGTCGAAGGTGGCGGCGATCTTCGCTGCGGCCGCGCGCTCGGAGTCCGCGATCTTGCTGGCCAGGGCCGCCACGCCCAGCTCACCGGCTCTGCCCGCCACTCGCTTTAGCTGCTCGTAGCCGGCCACCTCCAGGTGCTCGAACGCGAAAGCGAAGCCGATGAGCTTGGCGGTCGTGTCCGGCTGCGCCCCGAAGAAGGCACCGATGTTGAAGCCACCGAGTCGCATCCCGATGTCCTTGATGCGGCTCGGCGAGGATCCTCTGCCCTCGAGTCGCTCGGAAACGAGCTTCACCTGCTCGCGAGTCTCGGCCAGATGCTCTTCGAAGAGGTTCTCGAGCTCCGCCTCGTTGACCAGCTTCATGCCTCCCTCGAGCAGTGAGATCGACTGCTGCTCGATCGCGTGGGCGTCGGCGAGATAGCTGTTCAACTGCTCGCCGAGGTCATCCGGGTCGACGTCGCGAAGTGACGCCGCGACCGCCCCGCCGAAGTTCGCCTCGATCCGGGCGGCCATGTCGCGCTCTTCGACGCCGATCTCGCGCGCAAGGGCGGCGGTTTCGGCGTCCCCCGCTCGTTCGGCGACGCGGGAGAGGAGCTCGTAGGCGGCGACCTCCATGTGCTCGTATGAGAACGCGTGGCTCGCGAGCTTGCCCGGGGTGTCGGGATTGAACTTCGCGAACATCAGCATCCCGACGCCTCCCGCCCTACCGGCGACGTCCTTGAGGGTCGACGGCTCGGCGCCGAGCGCCTCGAGACGTGCGCGAACGAGGCTCTCGTGGCGCTCGGTTTCGACCAGGTGGGCCTGAAAGGCGGCCGCCAGCTCGGGGTCGCCGGCGATGCCGGGCGCCCGGCGCAGCTGTGTCAGCGCCTGCTCCTCGATCGAGTGAACGTCGGTCAGATGCTTGATCAGCTGCTCGCGGATGTCGTCGGGCACCTCGGCTCCTTCGTCGATTGCTCTCGAGTGAGGTACCCGCGTGATCTTGCCCTCAAGCGGGCCGTTTTGGCGGCCTCGATTCGCGCCGCGACCACGGCGCTCGGCGAGGAATAATCATCGATGGGCTGACGACAACGACGAAGAAAGCGACATCAACCATGAAGCAGAGCGAGAGCGGCGCGAAAGCAGGAAAGGCAGGAGAGTCTCCCTTTCAGCTGATCGACGCGAGAATCAAGGAGCTGGGTGATTGGCGAGGCGAGACGCTCGCCCGGGTCCGCACTCTTATCAGGCAGGCCGACCCCGAAGTGATCGAGGAGTGGAAGTGGCGAGGGGTTCCGGTGTGGTCGCACGCCGGAATCATCTGCACCGGTGAGACCTACAAGAAGGTCGTGAAGATGACCTTCGCCAAGGGCGCGTCGTTGGAGGATCCTTCAGGCCTCTTCAACTCCAGCCTCGAGGGCAACACTCGGCGTGCCATCGATATCCATGAGGGCGAGAAGATCGATGAAAAGGCGCTGAAGGCGCTCGTTCGGGCCGCCGTTTCGCTGAACACTTCCTCAGCCGGCGGCTGAAGGCGCCAGTGAGGTGCAGCCGCTACTCCGACAGCCCGGCGGCTTCGAGGGCCTCCTGCTTGTCCATGTACATGGATGCGCGCACGACCTGGCGGTCGCGCAGGGTCGCCAGCCATGCGTACGGCGGGAAGTCGACCGTCACGCCGCTGCCTGGCCCGTGGAAAAGACAACTAGCTCGGGTCATGCGGTCGGGCTGCCCGGTAGCGAATAACCCGGAGGGATATAAATGAGGGAGTACGCAGTCGCACGCCTAGAGGACATCGACGAGATCAGCGACGGCCGCGAGCCGTGGCGTCCGCTGCGCCACCACTTTGGCATCACTTCGTTCGGGATCAACGCCTGGACTGGTCGGGAGGCGGGAGACAGGATCATCAACGAGCACGACGAGAAGGGTGAGGATGAGGAGCTTTACTTCGTCCACAGTGGCCGAGCCAGGTTCGAATTCGACGGCAAACGCGTGGATGCGCCGGCCGGCACGTTCGTCTTCGTCCGCCCAAGCGTGAAGCGGACGGCGTTCGCCGAAGAGCCTGGGACGACGATTCTCGCGGCGGGGGCTACGCCGGGGCAGATCTACAGGCCGACCGGCTGGGAGCTTTGGGCCCCGGTTGGACGGCTCTACCAGGAGGGCCGATACGACGACGCAGCCGACCAGGCTCGGGACCTGGTCGCGGCGCACCCGCAGTACCCCGCGCTCCTTTACAACCTCGCCTGCTGCGAGAGCCTCGCCGGGCGGAAGGCCGACGCGATCGAGCATCTGCGGCTCGCAATCGACAAGTCGGACAGGGTAAGGTCGTACCTGGCGGGGGACTCAGACCTCGACCCCCTCCGCGAGGAACCGGAGTTCCAGGCGCTCCTCGCCGGGTGAGGCTCAGAGCAGGCGCAGCTGCCCGGGTACGCCGCCAGAACCCGTCCCCGAGCTCAGGCAGCGTAGCCAGCGCGTCGGCTGCTGCTTCGCGCGAAGGGGAGTAGCACAGCGGTTCGTATCTCTTCCCATCGCGAAAGTCGCGGCTTCCAGTACAAAGCGCCTACTCGGGCGCGGGCCGTGATGGGAGATCCCAGCCGAAGTACACCTCGATCTCGACAACCCGATTCCCCTCGAACGTAAGCACCTCCGTGTTGCGAAACTGAGAGCCGTCTTCGCGCGTCCCGTGGTAGGTGACTACGACCTCATCGCCCGACTCGATCATCCGCACAAAGTCAAACGTCGTCCCGCTTCCTGCTCCCGGCCAGCATCTTTCAAAGTAGCCCGCGCGATCGAGCGTAGGATCGGGCGGCGCGTGGAAGACGAGATCCGGAGCGAGAAGTGCTTCGACCCTCTCGCGGTCGGCCGCGGCGAACGCCGTGAACACGTCGCGGGCCAAATCGGTCCGGTTCGGTGCGCGCATGGTGGTCCTCCAGTTGGGGTTGTTATCTCATATGACCCGCTGCGTGGCGAAACTCATCGACAGCGACTATTGCGCTTTCCATGGCGGATTCAAATCACCGCCGCATCCCGCCGTTACCTTTTCCCGCAGGGTTTCCCACGAAGCCCCTCCTCGAACCCGATCCCGCATACCAGGTCAAATCAGCTAGCACCGCTACGGGAATTCGAACACCGGTTTCCGGGCTGAGAATCTTTCCGAGCCTGTGACAGCGCGTTTCGTCCCGTAGCGCGTTTGTCCGTGAGAACAGGGATTTCAGCGGGTTAATCGACGTGCTCGTGACGGCCCGTATCGCCCCGTTATGCGCCTTAGGTTTGCAATTTGGTTAGCAGTTTCGGCGTCGCCGCAGTGCGACATAATCCGCGACCTGGCCGCGATCACCACGCGCCGTGAGTGTCGCGGGGTCTTTTTCTGACTGGACTCCCCGGTGCTGGGCTCGCGCAACCCAGGCGGATTCTTCCTGGCGATCCGGCGAGCCGCGATACTGCGCGAGCGATGTCGGAGGAGAACGTACGGCTTGTAGCAACGGGCGTGAAGGCGATGAACGAGGGCGACATCGATGGCTTCATCGCAGTAGGCGACCCGGAGTGTGAGTTGGAGTCCTATCTCGCGGGCCTGTCCGAGGGCGCGGTTTCCTACCACGGCCACGAAGGATTCAGGCGCTACGCCCGCGACATGGCCGAAACCTGCGAGTACTTCTCTGTAGAAGTCGACGAGTACCGCGAGACCGGCGACACGGTTGCAGTCCTGGGGCAGCTGCGAGCGCGGGGTCGCACCAGCGGCATCGAGGTCGAGCGGGCGCTGGCCTGGGTCATGACGGTGGCGAACGTCAAGCTAACGCGAGTCCGAGTCTTCACGGACACGCGGAAGGCCCTCGAAGCCGCCGGGCTGTCGGAGTAGGCGATGTCGCAGGAGAACGTGAAGCTGGCCCATGAAGTGATCGACGCCATCAAGACCCAGGACGCATCGCGGCTTGTCGAACTGACCGATCCAGAAGTCGAGTGGTACTCGCTCGTCGCGCTTGACCGATCCGAGGGATATCGAGGTCATGACGGAATCCGTCGATATATCGAGGACATCGCTGAGGCCCTTGAGTTCATCTATGCCGAGGTAGACGACACCATCTCGGCTGGGGACCTGGTCTTGCTCGTGGGTCACTTCCACTATCGCGGCAGGGCCAGCGGCGTCGATACGAAGTCGCCCGGTGGGTTCGTAGTCAGGTGTAGAGACGGCAAGGTCGTCTATATGCGGGCATTCCGCGACCCCGAGCAAGCCCTCGCGGTCGTCGGTCTGAGCGAGTAGGCGATGTCGGAGGAGAACGTGGAAATCGTGCGGCAGGTCTACGACGCCGTCGCCCGGCGCGATACGACCCGCACCCTCACGCTCTATGACCCGGAATTCGAGTTGATCTCCTCCCCCGGCACATTTGCTGACCGTATGGGACAGCGCCGCGTCTATCGAGGCCACGATGGCCTGCGGGCCTTTGATCGAGAGTTGCGGGAAGCGTTCGAGACCATCGAGACGACTTGCGAGGAGCTGATCGAAGCCGGTGAGCAAGTCATCTCCGTGTCGAGGTACTGGGCGCGTGGTCGGAAGAGCGGCGTCGAGATCGACGGCCCCGTCCAGTTCGGCGTTTGGACGATCCGCAAGAAGAAGATCGTTCGCGCGGTGTGGTTCTCGACTCGCACCGAAGCCCTCGAAGCCGCCGGGCTGTCGGAGTAGGCGATGTCGGAGGAGATCCTCGACCGCCTGCGCGCAGGACTCGACACCTTCAACCGGACGGGCGAGTTCGAGTCCGACCTCCTCGATCCCAACCTTGAATTGCACCAAGCCTCCTCGATCATCGACACCGCAGGGGTTTTCCACGGGCGAGACGGACTTCGCGCCTCGCTGCGTGAGCTGCAGGAAGCCTTCGACGACCTCAGCTTCGAAGCGGAAAGGATCATCGAGACGCAGGGCGGCGAGTTCGTCGCCTTTATCCGCGTGCGGGGCCGTGGCAGAGGTAGCGGCATGCAGATCGATAACGCCATCGCGTGGGTGGTGGCGCTTCGAGACGACAAGATCGTTCGGATCGTCGTCTACGAGGAGCAAGCCGAAGCCCTCGAAGCCGCCGGACTGTCGGAGTAGGCGATGTCGAAGGAGAACGTGGAGATCGTGCGGCGTCTCTTCGCCGCTTACACGCAGGGCGATCCAGAGAAGTTCTTCGAGCTTCTGGATCCCCACATCGTGTGGATCAACTACGCCTCGCATCCTGAATCGAGACCCTTCATCGGTCACGAGGGCGTCGTGGAGTGGCTGAAGGCCTTCCAGGCGGACATTCGCGGCTTTCGGATCGACGTGGCGGAGATCATCGACGGAGGCGGCGATCAGGTCATCGCCGTCAACGAAGCGCGTGGCACAGGCGCGACCAGCGGCGTTCCATTGGAACTTCGATTTGCAGCCGTTGTCACACTCCTCAACGGAAAGATCGTCCGCGTACAGGGGTTCGAGACCCGGGCAAAGGCCCTGGAAGCAGCCGGGCTGTCGGAGTAGGCGATGGCGCAGGAGAACGTGGAGATCGTCCGGCGGGTCTACCAACGGTGGGGCACCGGAGGCTTCGAAGCGGCCGCTCCCGACCTCGATCCTCATGTGATGTTTGTTGTTCGGCCTCCCTTCCCGGAGTCGGGTATTTTCGTCGGGCTTGGTTCGATCGGGGCGTATATGCAGGAGTTCTTGAAGCAGTGGGCGCGCTTCACCCTTGAGCCGACCGACCTCCAGGCTGTGGGCGACACGGTTGTGGCCCGGGTCGCCCAGCGTTCGAAGGGCAGGGCGAGTGGGATCGACACCGAGGGCACGTACTTCATGCTGTTCACGTTCCGTGGCGGAAAGATTCTTTGGATTGAGACCGTGCTGGACGAAGGTGAAGCCCTGGAAGCCGCCGGGCTGTCGGAGTAGGCGATGTCGGAGGAGAACGTGGAGATCGCGCTCAGCTGCTACCAGGCCTTCACGCGCGGTGACGTCGAGTTCATCCTCGACCGCGTCAACGATGACGTGAGTTGGCATCCTGCGAACGCTCCGCTGCTGGGAATGGGCGCCATGCACGGCAAGGAGCGTCTTAGAACGTATTTCACCAGGGACATGGCAGAAGCCTTTACCGGACTCACGACGGAGGCCCTCCAGGCCGAGGACCTTGGCGAAAACGGGGTTCTTATCCAGTCGCGCTATGAGGGTGCGGGCCGCGCGAGTGGCGCGCCGGTGAGACTCGACACGTTCTCCCTCTTCCGCTTCCGTGAAGGCAAGATCGCGAGCTTCTTCGACTACGACACGCGGGCCGAAGCCCTCGAAGCCGCCGGGCTGTCGGAGTAGGCGATGTCAAAGGAGAACGTCAATCTGATTCGTGAGGGCTACGAGGCGCTGAGCCGCCAAGACATCGCGGCCTGGCTTCAGGGTGTCGACCCTGATGTCGAACTTCACGAGTTGGCCGAGATACCCGACACAGCCGTCTACCGTGGACGCGAGGGCTTGCGACAGTGGGCGGAAGCAGCCCTGGAGCTTGTCGAAGACTGGCGATGGGAACCCGAGGAGTTCATCCAGAACTCCGGCGGGATCGTTGTAGTCCGCGTCCGCTTCACCGCCCGTGGCCGCGGGAGCGGCGCTCCCGTTGATCAGGTCATTTTCCACGTCCTCGATGTGCGTGACGGCAAAGTCGCTGTGATTCGTGGCTTCCTCGACCAGGAGGACGCCGTTAGAGAAAACCCCCCTGACTAGCAGGGGTTTCAAGAGGCACCGCTACGGGGATTCGAATTCTCTGCACCCCCGCGTGAGACGTCGATTTTCTCGCAACGTCCGCGATCTTTGAGCCGCTGAGGACCGCTCAGAAGCGCTCTCCGCAGGGTTCATTTGGCGCGCATTTGGCGCGCAGCCGGCCTTGACAAAGGCATCTGCGTTCGGAGTGTCGCTCCTCGCGCGAAGCAGGAGCCCACTGTCATGCATCATCACCGCCACCCCGCGGGACCTACGCTTCCAAAGAATGCCTTCGACATATCGGACATCGGCGACCCGGCCGGCGGCGATCGTCGCGTGGAGTCGCATCGGCCCAGCGGACTCCCTTAGGAATCGGTACGAGGAGAGTTTCTCTACCTGCTTGTGAAACCGGCGGAGGCGACGGGTTTCCAACGGATCGAACGGCGTCAAGCACACCTTGAGCGGAAGAGGGGCTTCTGTCTCAGCCATTCCCGAACTGATATCGCGAAGCCCCGACGTAACGCGTGTACCCGCAGCCGTGCGACGCCTATTCCCCCCGGTCGTCCTCCACGTCACTAGGGACGATGCGCCACTTGCCCTTCGTGGCCGGTACCTGCCGGCTGATGACAATGTAATCGTGGTCGCCCTCGCCTAGGTTCACCTCCGCATCAGATACGGGTTGCGCCTCGGCCATGCGTTGGTTCAGCTTGGCCACGGTTTCCCGGTCGGCCTCCTGATCGCGTGGCTTTCCGAGCTCGGCCTCGTGGCGTTTAGCGACCTCGCGCCAGTCGCGTCGCATATGCGCGTCCCAAAGCCGCGTGATTACGTTGTCGATGCCGGGTGGCGGATACGACGCGAATCCCAGGACGCCGAGCCGCTTGATCTCCTCCGGCAGGCGGTCGTAATGCTCGTCGAACTCGCGGAGTGCGGCCTTGAGCTCGTCGGCCTCCAAATACGACTGTTCCTCGCGCAGGAAGAGGGGCACCGTACGCCCGTGCAGCTTGTCGCCGGACGTGAAGGCTTTCGCGAACGGCAGGTAGTAGAGGTAGGCCATGTCGGCCTTGTTGCTCGCACGCTGGCCAGAGATAAACCCGCGGTGAATGCCGAGGTAGAAGAGCAAGTCGACCTTGAAGACGTGTGTTGTGTATGGCGCGAACCGCTCGAGCGATGGCCTACCCGCCGCTTCCCAGCGCGCGAGGGCGTGGCGCCGATATTCGTCAGGCACGTCGAGCGCCTCGAACGCCAGTTTGAGCACTTGAGAGTGGCTGCTCGCACAGAAGCGGTCGATGAAGGATTTGAGCTGATCGAGATCGGAGATCTTGGCGTCACTCGGAACGATGTTCTTGAGCATGCCGACGAGGCTGGCGGGGTCCTGTTGGGAAAGCTCGGCCCGCCAGGCTCTCGCCGCGACGCGCTCGACCTCAAGGAAGTCGTGCTCTCGCCAGCGCAACAGGGCCGCGTGCTCAGGGAACTCGTCGACGTGCAGGCCGATGGTGCCGTCCGGTGCGACCTTGGTGTCGCCGCCGCCGATCATCGGCTGGCCCGTCATCGCGATCTCGGCGCCGGCCAGTTCGTTCTGAAGCATGTCGCGGTGGTGGACGTTCGGCGCCGCACCCGACGGCGTCTTCTCGGCCAGCATCCCGACGAGGGTCTCCGGGTCCTTGCCCTCCGCCACGTCCTTTTCGAGGTCGGCTAGCGTCTCGACATAGAACACTGGGACGACGTTGGCGGTGAGGAACGCATCGAGCCACACTGCCTCGTCCATGCTGAGCGCCTGAAGCGCGGACTTGTCGAAGATCGTGGCCGGACCCATGTGGCGATCCTTCCACGCGCGCGAGACGGGATGCGCCGTCTGCCGGCGTTACCGCGACAGCTCTCGATCCGATCTCAGTCGCGACCAAAACGCGGTGGCCATGAGATCCCGCGCTTGTCCGCCCAAGCGGTGAGTCCTGTCAGCTGGTCGCACAATCGGCGCCACTCATTCGACCCGTCGGCCGCACTCCTGGCACCCGCCGCGAGACGTTCGAGCTTGTCCAGCAGTCGGTCAAACTCGCGACGTTCCTTCCGATGCGGTCTGACCAACTGGTCGAGGTACGCAACCCGCTGGGCGAGCCGGTCGAGCGCTTCGTCGGGTTCGAGGCCGGCCGCCAGTTCTTGCAAGGCGGTCACGGCAACGACCTTGGCGTCGAGAACAGCGATCTCGAGAATGGCCTCGGTCGGCTCCCTGCCGCTATTGATCATCGCGTTCAACGTCACCTCTTGAACCGCGAGGTCCTTCATCGCCGGCTCGGCATCGGTCGCTCGGCGAAGGAGGACGCCGTCAATCGCGATTAGCTCCTCGCCGTCGTCGGCTCTCACCGTATATCGATCGCGATCCCGTGCGATCGTGATCATTCCCGTGAGGGGTGGGACGAGGAGAGTGGGGTCAGTGGCATCCGGGTGCGCTATGACGACGGTGGCCCCGCCATCCTCGATGTCGGTGACGGTGAACCCATGCGCGCTGAAGGAGAACGTGGCGCTCAGAATCGTGACGTCCCCGGCATCGGCTTCGCCCAGCCAACTCGGAGTGACCTCTAGGTCCTCGCGCACAACCAAACATGCCCATGCAGCATCGAACCCGGCGAGCGCACTGACTAAGGAGTCCACGGTTCTCTCCAGCCTTTCCCGGGACCAGCTTTGTCCGGTCTTGAGATCGCGGACCTCATCCTTCTCGGTGTCCCAACGGTATTGGGAATGCGCGGCGGCGTTGCGGAGCGCCACGTCCGCCACGCCACCGAACTCTTGGAGGGCTGGGTCAGCCGAGGCCTCGAGCTGCTGTACGAGGGCCCCCAGCATCGGCGTCTCATCCTCAGCGAAAGGCTCCTGGCCGCGCTCAATCTGACCTAGCTCGAGAGCAAGAGCGCCGAGCGTCCGATAGCTGGACTCCAGAAGTTCGCGGTGCGCACCGAGAAGTGCTGCGATTACGAGTTCGTCGTCGATCTCCTCGTCCTGAGCCACCTTCGACAGAAGACGGAACTCCTTCTGGATACGACTGGCGGCCGCCAGGATCAGCGGCGCCTGCTCAGCAGCCCGGCCAACGACAGCCTCTACGGCAGCCCGATCGCCCGCGAGAGCGCGCCCGATCAAGTCATGGCCAAGCCGTGCAAGGCGGTGGGCGACGAGTGGCCTGTCGAGCGTGGCCATCGTCGCGGCCGGGACGACAAGGAGAGCGCTCGCGTCGCCTTTGGCGGCACCCGGACCAATGACACCGTCGAAGTAGCGCGACGCCGCCTCGCCGAGAGCTTTGTAGGGCTCGGCCTCATCGGAGAATGCCCCGACAATCGCCTCAAAGACGAGCTGGCCGTGCTCATCGGTGTAGATGCCCTCCTTGCCGAGAGCAAGGGATATGCGGGCATCCTCGTCAGGAATAGCCCAGGCCGGCAACTCGTCCATAACCCGGCTGAATCTCTCGTCGAACGGGGAATTCTCAAGCCGCTCCCGAACCATCTCCGCCGCCTCACTCGCTTGGCCCATGGATGTGGAGGTCAACGCCCGAAGAAAGCTGTCGACGATCTCGGCGGCCCAGCGGCCGATGTCGATCGCGACATCTCGCAGCTCGATTGCTGGACCCTCGGCATGAAAGCGCCCGAGTTCCCACAGGTCGCCACGCAGGACGCGGATCTTCCCGATGTACTCGAGGATCGTCTGTCGGGCACGGCCACCGACGACGCTCGGGTCCTCTAGGTCGAGCGTAGCCAGATCGTTTCCGAGCCTGGCAAACGCGGCCGCTTTGGGAATCACGTTGAGGTCAACGAAGCAGGCGACGAACTGATCAACGCTGAGGGCTACCTCCGCCTCCGGGGGTTCGTCGAAGGTGGCGACGAGTTCCAAGGCGTCGACGGCCAATGAGGCGAAGGCCTTGCCCCGCATCCGTTCGAGCTCACCAGGCTCGACCTCTGGTATCTCGGCCCCACAATCTGGACACGTTCCGGGTGGGCGCGCCACCTCGCAATTCGGGCAAGTCGCGGCAGCAAAGACAAGCGCGATCCGGAAGCTGCCGGTCTCGTCTTGTTGCGGCCCTGATTCGCTCACCGTGGTCAGGGTAGGTGGGTTGTCGGCGCGTGCTCGGAGTACCGACGCTCGCCATGCACCACGCGGCTCGTTGAGATCAGACCCCATGTCCGACCGAGGCTACGCAGTGCCCCGGAGCAGGGCATGGCGACTTGACAGCGATCGGCAGCCGTCGCCCCCTTGCAGGCATCAGATGGCGCTTCCCCATTCGCGTGAAAGCGAAAACGGCACCCGTCCGCCCGCCTTTACTCCCCTGCCTGAACCCGGTTTCTCTTCGACAGGTGGCCGGCACGCTTGGCTCACCGACGCCTGGCGCAAGGTGGACGTGTCCGTTCCGAGGGTCGATCGTGAACAGGCTCTTCCTCGCGAACCCGACATAGACATCCACCTGGCTGACGCCTCGAAGCGCCAGCTTGATCGGTCCGAGCGCGAAGAATGGCCCGTGGACTCCGTAACAGTTGGCTGGCAGCGCGAACGTCCCGCTGATCGGATGATCGAGCTGAACGGTCGCGATCGCACCAATGATGTTGCGGCCTTTCGCATTGATTTCCCGATGGCACCGAGCGAGTAGCCACCCGCCTCCCTGATCAGGGGCCGAAGCGAGGAATCGCGTGCGATCACGCTGCGTGCCTGCGCCTTCTCGGCTGGCGTCAGTCCGTGCGGGGATGCGGAATGCGGCCGATGAACGGCCTGTAGGCGGTAGGTGTCGGACCCCACAGGCGATTCTGCGACCGATGAGGGCTCCGACTGGCTTCCGGATCCAGCTCCACACCCGGCGCCGGCAAGGAGCATCGAGCCGAAGAGCGCGGCCGTCGAAGTCTTTAGCAACAAGGCGATTGAGCCTGACCCTATCCGCCGCTTCCCCCGCGAGCTAATGCTGGCCGGTTGGGTCCGACTTGCGCGCCGCCGCCTGGTAGGCGAATGCCGCCGCCAGAAACACCATTCCGACGACGATGAAAGAGATCGTCCGCGCCGCAGTCGAGAGAGACGCGAGATCGAACAGGCTGATCTTGGCGCCGGCGAGCGCCATCAGGGCGAGTCCTGCCGTGCGCCAGGAGGGGTGGGCGCGCCGCAGGCCTCCCATGACGAGCGCCAGACCGCAAAGCGCCCACAGCGAAGAGACGATCACCTGCCCGCGAGCCTCGCTATCGAGCGCCGAGAGAGTGGACTGGGGTCGGAAGCGCCCAGCGCTCATCTGCGACGCATCGACGATCGCGACCGAGACCAGGTAGATCAGGAGCCCGACCACGGCGGCGGAAGCCCTGCCCCGCCATTCCTCGGGCCCGTAGGCCCGGGCAAGCGCGCATGCCAGTGCGATGGCGCCGCCGGCGATCAAGGCCGAGATCACCGAATCGACCCCGTTTGCCAGCGCATCGATCGGGATCTCAAAGATGAGGGCGTGCCCGGCAGCCAGGGCGAGGACGGCGAGCGCCACTCCCCGCTCCCATGGATGGCGGGCTGCGATGAAGGTCACGGTGGCCGCGGCCGACCAGGCGACGACCAGCGCGGGGCCATGGAAGACCACACCTAGCCCCCACGCGAAGGAAGCGATTGCCGCCGTGAGGGCGGCGCGGCGGGTATCGACCATGCCCAGCGAATGGCATCGCCAAGAGGCCACGGAGTTCAGCGCTGCGAAGAGGAAGAGCCAGACCTTGGAGAGCGTGTCCGGCAGATCGGCAGCGGCGTGGTTCGGAATCGACCCATTGGTGATCAGTACGTAGCCGAGCGCTCCCGTGGCGGCCGCCATGACGCCGTACGTCGCCGACAGCCATGGCTCCTCAGAGCCGTCGCGAAGAGATCGTCCAAGAAGGCCGATCGCGCTGACGACGAGGCCGGCGAAAGCGACGGCAAATGCTTGGGTCGCCGTGAACGGACGGCCTTGCTGAGCTCCGAGGACCGACAGCGCCATGATCGCGAAGCTGGCGAGATAGAGGCTCGGCCAGCGCCGAGTCGCGGTAAGCGCCATCGCCGCGATGTAGACCGGGAAGAGGAAAGCGAGCGTGTCCGGCGAGTAGTGAGCGCCGACGAGCGCCGGTGAGATCAGGGTCCCGCCGACCGCCAGGGTCGTGACGATCTCAGAGCCGCGGTGCAGGGCGAAGGCGGCTGCCGCAATGCCGATCAACGTTGCCAGGGCGACGCCAGCGTCGACCGAGACGAGTCCGTAGAGCCGAGTTGCTGCCACGTCGGTGAGGAACAGCCCGACCAGTCCGCTCAGCAAAAGCGCCATCGCCGGGATGCCTCCGCGCCGACGTTCGAGCAGGACCATCCCCGACCCCGCCAAGGTCGCGGAGAAGATCGCGGCCAGAACCACTCGAAGGCTCTCGCTGATCCATCCCTGGCTGATCCCGTAAGAGACCAGGAAGGCCAACCCGAGCGTGACGGCGAGGCCTCCGGCTACGGCGAGCATCCGCGGGGTGGCAAGATCTTCGAGACCCGGCGTCGGTCGGCGCCGGCGCTCCCGCGCGAATGGGGTTTCGTCCCACGCCGTCTCCTCATAAGCAGGCTCGTCGCGCTCGCCCCGGATGGGAGCCGGTTCCGCGGGTGCGCGTGCTGAGGTGGCGACAGGTCGCGACCGCGCCGAGCTTTCGGCCCGCAGTTCGTCGATCTGCTGCTGGAGCTCCGCGTGTGTGTCCTCGAGTTCGCGGATACGCCGCTCGAGATCTGACATCAGTGGAGACAACCCCGCCCGGTGCTCTTCGTTTCGCGGTGGCGGAGTACGGTCATCCGCGATGGTGACGAACTCGTCGGTCCGGCGTAGTGTCAGGGCCGATGCACATGTCATCTCGTCGCATCCGCGTGGGTCTGTGCCTCGGGGTCTTGGCAAGGCTGGATGCGGCAGTTCGACGACGGCCACCACAACCTCGACGTTGCCGGCCAACCTCGACTGTGCGGGAGGCATGAACAGCTATACGGGCGCATCTATCGACGCGATCCCACACGGTCCCTCGGCACGTCCGTCTGACGCTCTGACCGATTTCATCCGCTGGTACGCCCCGAGGCTCGACTCGGGAGACTTCGTGAGAGGGGAGGAAACCAAGGCGCATGCCGAAGCCACGATTCCCTTCGTCTACACCGCGCAGGGCTCGAAGTTGGCTGAGGTCTACGCCGTGAACCGCCGCAAGGCGGGCTGGGTTCTCGCTGGGTACAACGCGTGTAAGCAGGCCATCACCCGCGGACCTTCCTGAACCCGAACCCAAGCACTCAAGGGTCCGAACCCAGGGCCTCTACGAATCGAACGCCGCGGTGTGGCGGCACTCGTGCAGCATCACCGGCGTCAACGCCCGAGCAGCCGAGGCCGGACGGCGAGCGGCGAGCGGCGGTGGAGCCCCGGCTCAGGCTGTCGCCGCGGCGGGATCCTCGGGTCGTCGTTCGCCGGCCCGAAGCAGGAGCCACGCGAACTGAAGCGTCGCCTTCAGATGTCCTCGGTAGGAGTCCCAGGTGGATCCATCGGGCGCACCGTCGAGAAGCGCGGCGGCGCCGTCAAGGCCGAGTTGGACGACTTCGAGGTCGCGGGCTGCCGCGCATTCGACGACGGCGGCCGAGAGAAGAAACAAGTCCCTCTCCGGGGGGACCCGGCCGGCCGCAACATGCGTCGCAATTCGGGCCGCGGAGAAGGTCAAGCGGTCGGCTGCGGGTGAGGATCGCGGCGCTCGCATGCTGAGTGGAAGCCCCAGCCTTCGAAGTTCGCCCCCTCCGATCGGTGGCGAGGCCTGACCGCTGCGCAGACCTACCGATCGTCCGGCAGCAGTTCCTCGACGCCCTCGTCTTCTGAGACGGCACCGTCACCGTTCTCGCCCCGAAGCTCGGCAGCAACCGCCTCGAATTGAGCCAGCGCCGCAGAGAGGTGCTCGACGATCTCCTCAGCGATTACCTCCGGGGCGGGCAGGCTGTCGGCGTCAGTCAACGACTCGTCCTTGACGTCGGCCCAGATGTCCAGGTTGAAGCCATCCCGCGTGGCCAGGTCCTCGTAGGTCCAGCGCTTGAACTGCTCCGTTTCCTCGCGCGCGCTCAGGGGCTCGCCGGGCTTGTATGCCCCAACGAACGGCTCGAGGTCCGCGCGCGTCATCTGCCTCGTCTTCAACGTGAAGTGCTGATTGGTGCGGAGGTCGAAGACCCAGAGCTCCTTAGTCGCCGGCTCGGAGGACGCGGCCTTGCGCTCGAAGAAGATGACATTGGCCTTCACGCCCTGGGCGTAGAAGATCCCTGTCGGCAGGCGCAACAGCGTGTGGACGTTGCAGTCCTCCACCAGGCGGCGCCGGATCGTCTCCCCCGCCCCGCCCTCGAAGAGCACGTTGTCGGGAACGACCATTGCAGCCCGGCCTCCGATCTTGAGCATCGAGCGAATGTGCTGGACGAAATTGAGTTGCTTGTTTGCGGTCGTCGCCCAGAAGTCCTGGCGGGCGATGGTCTGCGCCTCGCGGCTGTCCCGTCCGTCCTCGCCTGCGATTGTCACCGACGACTTCCGCCCGAATGGCGGATTCGCAAGCACGAGGTCCACCTTGTCCGAGGGCTCTGCGAGCAGGGCGTCCCGCACCTCGATCGGCGGCGTCGCATCGGGCGTCGTTCCGCCGATGCCGTGCAGGAAGAGGTTCATCGCGCAGAGGCGCGCGGTGTTGTCAACGATCTCGACACCAGTGAACGTCTCGTCTCGAAGCGCCCGCTTCTCGCCACGGTCGAGGTCGTAGTGCTCGGAGATGTACTCGTGGGCGATCAGGAGGAAGCCGCCAGTGCCACACGCCGGGTCGGCGATCTTCTCGCCGGGCTGCGGCCGAGCGCAGTCGACCATCGCGCGGATCAGGGCGCGTGGCGTGAAGTACTGACCGGCGCCTGTCTTGACGTCGGCGGCGTTCTTCTCCAGCAGGCCCTCGTACGCGTCGCCCTTGACGTCGGCATCCACGCCGAGCCAGGTCTCGCCGTCGATCAGATCCACGATCAGGCGCTTGAGATTCGCCGGGTTCTGGATCCGGTTCTGTGACTTGCGGAAGATCAGGCCAAGGAGTCCTGGCTGTTTCCCAAGCTCGTTGAGGAGGATCGTGTACTGGGCCTCGAGCTCCGGTCCGTCCTGCTCGAGTAGTGACGGCCAGTCGTAGCCCGCCGGGATCTTCGACTCCTCGTTCCACGGTCGCTGCGTCCGCTCGTGCGCCATCTTGAGGAACAGCAGGTAGGTGAGCTGCTCGACATAGTCGCCGTACGAGAGCCCGTCGTCGCGGAGGAGGTTGCAGTAGTTCCACAGCTTCGCGACGAGCTGCGTTGAGTGGTTGGTGGCAGTGCTCATGGTGCGCCCACATGATCCTTGAGTAGTGCGGCTGCCGGCTGATCTGAAGGGTCTTGCGCAGTGAGGCCCCCGCTGATTGCCGCTTCGAGCATCGCGCGCCGGAGCGAACAGGCGATCTCCTTACCGCGATCAATGTCGTCCATCGACTGGTTTCGCGCGGCGACTTGGCGCCTCACAAACGAGACGATCCTGTGCTGCTCGTCGAGCTCGGGGAGCGGGATAGGAAAGGCCCGGATGGTCTCCTGCGAGATCTTCGGCATGCTTCCCGCGATTCCCTGGGCGGCCTGACGAAAGTACCGGCGGGCCCGCCGCTCCTTCAGGACCAGCTCTACGAACTCGGGAAGCACGGCATCCGACGCGCGAACTCGGATCAAGAGATCAGGAAAGATGGCCCAACCCGGATCGCCGGCGTATAGCGCGGCGGTGCCAACGAGCTCCGGCGTGTTCGAGCGCTCGACGAAGAGGTCGCCCGGCTCGATCCAAAGATCGCTCACGCGAGCGGGATCTGCCGTCGTCATCTTCGTGTTCCGATTGTTAAAGCGGCCTGTCGTGACAGCCGTCAGCGTCAACGTCCGGACTCCGGCCCCGTCGGACGACGCCTTGGCCGAGTGGCCGTTCCGAAGCGGCTCTCTTAAGAGATCGCCCAGCTCAACCTTGGGCCAGGCGCCACAGAGTGCATTCGTGTAAATCGATTCTCCCAGGAGCCTCGCATGTGCGCGGGCATTGCTGAGCGACTCGACCGCGTCGTTCATTAGCCGATCCAGCTCCTCGACAGCAGCCGCGATGCGGACCTGCTCCTGGAGCGGTGGGACCCGCACCGGCGTAGCGAGAAATCGGCCCCGAGTTATATGGACCATCCCGGAACCGTGAGCTTGCGCGCGCAAGTCAGCCAGCACGGCCTTCAGCAGGTGGTAGTGGAAGGCCGGAGAGATAAAGCTCTCGACCTTGAAGATGTGCTGGTTGAGAACAGCGTCCGGACCTCGCCATTGGAAAGCGTCGAGCGTGGCCGCCCACGACACGAGGAGGTCTCCGTCGCGCACTTCGTTCCGCGGATCAGCCTCGCCGTCGAAATAATTGAACGGCTTGGTGGAGTCCGTGAGGTTCTGAATCCGGATGATCGGTCGCCCAGCCGCCCTCCACTCCGACTTCTTGAACCCGCGGCCGTTGTGATAGCGACCAAGGTCTCCCAGCGTCGCCCAGGCCCAGCCCTGGGGAAGCTCATCGCGCCCGTTCCCGGCGGGGCCGCTCACGCCGCCGCCAACTCCTCGTTCAGCTCCGCGAGCAGCTCGTCGAGGGCATCGCCGAACGTTTCGTGGGCCCCAACCAGGCCACCCTCCTGCGCGAACGGCTCGAGGTCGAAGTCGTCGCGCTCAAGCGTCATCGACGTCGCGATGTGTTCAGCCATCCATCGCAGCCAGCGGAGCTGCTCCTCAGTGAACTCGCGGCCCGCCGACAGCTGCTCGGTGAGCCAGATGTCGAAGCGGAGCATCACGACCTCCTTGCGAGGGAGCAGCTCGTCGTCATGCTCCATGGCGAAGCGAACAAGCTGGACGAGATCAGTCAGGGTGCGGCGCATACCGGTGCCCTTGACCTTGTCTGAGTCGAGCGACTCGTAGGCGGCCCAGAGCTTCTCCGCGGTCAGGTCGTGGGGCGGTTTGCCGATCGCCTCCGCCAGCTCCTTCAGGTCGTCGTAGCTCGGGCGTAGCCGGTAGGGGCGCTGGTAGTAGGCCTGGAGCGCGAGGTACTCGTCGTGGTGCTCCTTCACGAAGCGCTCGAAGTCCTCGGCGGCGTCCCGGGCCTGGCCGGCATCGGTCCAGCCAGCGAAGCTCACGCGATCGGGCGTCGTCATGTCGATCAGCTGCGCGGCCTGCTCGCGCAGGGAGAGAATGCGCTGGCGGACCTCCGCCCTCATCAGAGGCTGGACGGCGGCGGTGAGGAGCTCCTCCTTCGCAGCGCTCAGCTCGTCGTCGCTCGGCTCGTAGGTCTCGTCGTCGGCCGCGCCGGCCCGGGCGGCGGCCTCGGTTGCCCATCGCTCGGGATCGGCCGCTTCGATCAGAGTCGCCGCTACCTCAGCCATCCCCTGACCGTCGGCGAGCTCGGCGAACTCCTGACGGCGCTTCTCATCGAGGTTGTTGTGGAGACGGGCAAGGCGTGAGCCGATCGTGGAGACGATCTCCTCGCTCTTGATGCCCATTGCGACGTCCTGGAGGAGACGATCGAGAGCGACGCCGGGCTTTCGCTCTAGCGGCCGAGTGTCGAGCCAGGCCTTTCCCTCGTCCGTGAGGCCGACGCAGTCGACGATCACAAAGCTGTCCTTCGACGTCGCTCCCTCGGTGACGGACTGGAGGTCGGTCGGGTCGATCGTGCGCACCCCGCGTCCCTTCATCTGCTCGAAAAGGGTGCGCGAGCCGACCATGCGCATGAAGACCAGGCATTCCAACGGCCGGATGTCGGTGCCGGTCGCGATCTGGTCGACCGAGACCGCGATCCGGAACTTCGGGTCGGTGCGGAAGTCCTGGATGTGCTGGTCGGAGTCGCCCTCGCTCTTGTAGGTGATCTTGCGAGCGAAGTCCGAGCCGCGGTTGAACTCCTCGCGGACGATCCGCAGGACGTCCTCGGCGTGGTTGTCGGTCTTGCAGAAGAAGACGGTCTTGGGAACCTCGGGGCGTGCGGGGAAGATCTCGGTCAAGACCCGTTCCTTGAAGGCACGCACGACCGTCCGGATCTGGTCGGGGTTGACGACGGCTCGATCGAGCTTCGCCTTGTCATAGGTGACCTCGTCCTCGAGCTGCTCGCGCTGGCGCCAGCGCGTGCCCAGGTCGCGGACCTCGACCCAGGCGCCGGCGGCGATCTCGCCGCCGCCCTCGGAGACCTCGGTCTTGATCCGATAGGTGGTGTAGGGGACGTTGACGCCGTCGGCGACCGCCTGCTCGTGCTTGTACTCGGTGACCACGTTCTGGTCGAAGTAGACGCGTGTTGTGTGCTCGGCGGTTGCCGTGAGGCCGGCCAGCGACATGTCGAAGTAGTCGAGCACCTGACCCCAGCGGCCGTAGATCGAGCGGTGGCACTCGTCGACGAATCCGACGTCGAAGGTCTCGATCGGGATCTCGGGGCGGTAGACGACCGGGAGCACCTCGTCTGCTTGCTCCGGTGGGGTCTCGAAAGTGGACTGCTCCTCGGCCTCGGGATCAAACTCCTCGTCGGACTGGCCACGGAGGATCGAGTAGAGGCGCTGGATCGTCGTGATCACGACCTTGGCGGCCGGATCGATCCGGTTTGAGCGCAGGACCTGGACGTTGTAGAGCTCGGTGAACTTGCGCCGATCGTCGGGGGTGACGTAGTTGGCGAACTCCGTGAAGGCCTGGCGGCCGAGGTTGATGCGATCGACGAGGAAGAGGATCCGCTCGGCGTCAGCATACCGGAGCAGCCGGTAGGCCTCGGCCACTGCCACGTAGGTCTTTCCCGATCCCATGGTCATGTTGACCAGGGCCTTGGGCTTCGCGTTTCGCAGTGAGTCCTCGAGGCCCTCGATCGCCGTGATCTGGACGTCGCGGAGGCCGTCCAGATCGAGGGCGGGCATTCGGCGCAGGCGCGTAAGGAGCGAGAACTCCTCCTGAGCCCAGCCGATCAGAGTCTCGGGGCGGTGGAAATGGAAGGCGTCGCGGGGGCGGGCGATCGGATCGCGGAGGTTTGTGAAGAGCGTCTCCGCTCCCGTCGACTGGTAGTGGAACGGCAGGGGCAGCGGCTCCCAATGAGGGATCGGCCGCTCCTTGACCAGCTCGCTGAAGCCCTCGGTGTAGCGCTCGGTCTGCCACTCGACGCCGCGGAGGGTCTCGCCCTCCTTCTTGGCCTCGATCGTTCCGAGAGCCTTTCCGTCACCGAAGAGCAGGTAGTCAACCGGCCCGGTCTTGGTCGGGACCTCGCGCACAGCAATGCCCCGGCCGGCAGTTAAGTCGATCCCGCGGTAGTCCTGGACGATCCAGCCGGCCTCGGCCAGCATGCGGTCGATCTCGACCCGAGCCTTCTGCTCAGGATGCAGGCGCTCCTCCACGGGGGTCAAGGTATCCGGTGGCCGCCGACAGCGGGTCTAATCATTGCCACGCGCGGAGCGCAGCAATTCTCTGACGTAGGCGACGTACAGAGCGCTCAGCGGGCAATTGCAAGTCGACGGCCTGTGTGCTCAGAGACCGAACCCTGCGGCAAGTTCACTTGGGCGGCATAGCTCGATGGTCCCGAGAGAGGACGTGAAGAACGTCTCGTCGCTTGTGCAGATCGCGTCCGCGTCCCCGTGGTATGCAGCGGCGACCACATGCAGGTCGAGATCATCGAAGTCCCGCAAGGTCGTCTTGCCTTCGAGGTCGTTCAGTAGCTCCTCGCGGGTCTGGCCGGTTAGGTGGTAGACGATCTCAGTGATGGGGAGGTTGTGAAGATCAGTCCGATCCGGCAGAGATCGGCCGATGGGAGATTGGCTGATCTCCAGCAAGGGCTCATGAGCTCTTACGAAATCCCAGACATCCTCTGGCGCGAACACGACTCCTCGCAGGTCTCCCATGACCGCGTGGCGGTACATCTCGAGCAGGACGACGTCGCTTGTAACGCCGCGCAACGGCCCGCCTCTGGCGGCGAGGTCGAGAAGCTTCGCGTTGGTGCCGACCGGCCTCAGGAGTGCGCCACACCAGACGGTCGCGTCGAAGAAGACTTTCACCGGAGCGGCTCAGCGCCCCCGAGCCTGCCTCATGGCGGCGACCATCTCCTCGTCGCTCGGGAGGTCCTTGCCATCGAGATGCCTGAGAAGCCGCGCGGCGATCTCGCGCCGGGCGCTCTCGGTCTCCTTACCGCGGTGCCAGTCGAACTGCGCTGACGGGATCCGGTATGAGCCGCCGGGAGTTCGCGCAAATTCGATCTTCCCGGCTTCGCACCACTTGTAGACAGCTTGAGGCGTGACTCCGAAGTGAGCGGCAACGTCGGCTACGGAGAGCGTGTCGGGGAGCGTCTTTGAAACAGCGTCTGAAGTTGCCGCGTCTCTCCACATGCTTGCCAGCTCAAGGGCGAGCTCGCGCGTCTGAAGATCCATGTGATCGACAGCCGCGCTCTCATCAAGCGCGCCGGCGATGGTCAGCGCAAATTCGGCTGCTGAGGTGCCATCGGCTTCGTCCTCAGTTCCGACACCCTCGAATTCATGCCGCAAGACATCTCGTCCAATCAGCCCACTCGCATCGAGAGTCCTCAAGGTTGCCTCGAGAGCCTCGTCCCAGTCCGAATAAAGATCTAGATCAGGCGCAAGGAGCTCCTGGATCTCTTTCGCCAAGACCCGAAGCATGGGGGCCCTGTCGTCCGGCGCACTGGTGATCGTTTCGTGCCACAGAGCGGCACGATCGGCTGGACTCAGAGCGAGCATGGCAACTCCTTCAACGGTTTCAACAAATTCAACATACCACTACCATCGGACCAGCACGGCATTCCTTGAGTTCGAACGTCCGTCGCCGGCTCCAGCAAGCGCACCGAGTGAGTCAAGCCTCCAGCGAGACTCGTCCTCCTCCATCCACTCAAGTACCGCCTTGCCCTCGGCGGGAACTACCGGCTCGGCGCTGTCGTGATCGGACATCTGGACAAAGCCCACAAAGTCACTATAGTTCATAAAGTCCACAGGCCCCGCTAGATTTCGATCGTCAGCTACGGCTGATGTACTCGACCCAGGAGCAGCGATGGAAGCGAAGCTGTTGAACGTGCGCGCCACGGCAGAGCGTCTCGGTGTGCACGAGAACACGATCCGCAACTGGGAGAGCCGCAGCTTGCTGCGGAGCATCCGCCTGCCTGGCTCCAACTTCCGCCGCTTCCCCCGCGAGGAGGTCGAGCGGATGCACCGGGAGATGTTCCAAAGCTACGCGCCCGCTACCGAGTTGCCCGAGGAGGGTCAGACCGGTGTTCGCGGTGGCCCCGTGGAGGGCGACCTTCTGTAGGACCCGCCGCGGGGGTCATTGCCCAAACCCCTCCACCAACTCACCTCTGCCCCGTGCGTCGAGCAGCACGTGGCCAGCGTGGGGAGTAACGGCGCCTGACAGACCAAGCTCTTCGTTCGCCGCCTCGATCGCTTCGATCCATTGCTCGCGGCTCGTCGGGCCGTGAGGGTCGTCGGTAAACAACAAGTGGACAAGCCATGCCCAAACCCCAACCACCTCCCGAAGCCAGTACAGATGGGCGAGCCGGTTCCCGGTCTGATAGAGCCGTCCCAGCCATCGCCCCGGATCCTCCGCAACCCCCAACCAACCCTGAGTTCTCTGGACGGCGGCCGCGATCTGTGTCCGAGCGGGCTCCGTGGCTCCACAACCGTCGCCGAAGAGCTCTTCGGGGTAGCTCTTTCCCTCGGCCAAGAGGACGCCGGGACGCTGTCCGTTCGTCTCCACCGTGGCGAGCGCATCCCACCTCGGGCCGCCAGCCGGCCAGAACTCGCCCAGCGCAGGGATGTGCGCCTCAAGTCCAAGGGCCCGGAGGAAGGCGCCGTCGTGATACTCGACGAACCCCTGCACCTCAAGCGGCGACACCCACTTAATGCGCGCGTCGGCCGGCAGGGACGGGAGCGCATGGGCGAGCGCCGTCCGAAGCTCTGCCACCCGCCGATTGACGTAGATCTGCGTCTGAAGCTGGCTGCCCTTGTAGGCGCGACCTTGCGGATCGATCCTTGCCGCCATCACTGGCCGTTAGCCCTCCCCAGGCGCGGGAATCTAGGCAACGAGCTCGCGCCTATGCCCTGCCGGCGCCGCGTGGAACTCCGTGACCCACGCACGCGGGACGAAGGTTGGCCGGTCGCGCTTGCGACTCAGTCGATCGCCTAACCACAGAACCGCCAGGAGCAGGACCACAGCAACAGCGCCTGCCTCCGGCGGGCGGGCAACCACATCGGAGCCATCCGGGAAGACGAGCGCGATAGGTCTGCGATCCGTGATGGCACGCGAGATCAGCGCCGAAGTGTCAGACGAGTCGCCCGGGATCAGAATCGTTCCGTCCGGATAGCGCTCGTAGATCTCGGGATCGACGGCGACTCTCGACAGCAGATCGAAGGAGGCGTCGGCGCCGGGCGTGCTCTTGCTTCGAGCTAGCTCTTCCATGCCTGAATGATCGTTTTCCAATGTTGTCGCATGGCGGGCTGCGAGTCGATTACCCAAACTACTGCAGCGACTGCAGCAACCACGAGCAGGAGCAGCACCGCCGTGAGGGCCACCCGACCAGTCACTCGGAGGCTCGGGCGGCCCGGGCATTCAGCAGGTGTCTCTGACGTCGGCTAGCAGCTGAGTCGTCCGTCGCCGGTTCTGGGCCGGCTCGGTCGCCACGCCGGATCCGAATACCACGGCCCACGCCCGATGCCCTTGAGGATCGTGTGCGCGCAGGTGCCGTCGGAGTTCACCTCGAAGATCGACATCGCCTCGGCGTTCTGGAAGACCACGCCGCGCTGGTATGCGATCCGGGCGCCGCTCGGAAGCCAGGAGGGATGCGCTTCGTCGAGTGCGTTCGTTCGCGTCAACCTCTTGGCGCCCGACCCATCTGGCCGGGCGACGTAGAGCTCGCCGCCGAAGAAGCAGCGGTCGCCGTAACAGAGGCGGCCGTTGTGATCGGCGGAGCTCGAATAGGCGATCTGGCTGCCGTCCGGCGAGTAGGCGGGGTCCCTGGCCTGGTCGATCAACTTCGTCGGCTCGCCCGACCCGTCGGCGTTCATCACGTCGATCTCGAGGCTCTGCGGTTTGAGAGTGGCCCGGGTGAAGGCGAGCCTCGCGCCGTCGGGACTGAACGAGCCGGCGGTCAAGATCTCCAGGTTCGCGGCCGCGGCGATCTGCGTCGGGGCCGATCCATCTGTCCCAACCGACCACAAGCTCCCGCTGAACCGCCTGCCGGCGTGACTCAGCCGAGTGAAGGCAATCGTCCTGCCATCGGGCGACAAGACCGGGATGGCAGCGTCACCGACGTTGGTGATCCGACGAGCATTGCTGCCGCCGGCATCGATCGTGTAGATGTTGGTCCGATCGGTCAGCCCCCCGGATTGACTCCCGGGCCCGCCGGCGAAGGCAAGGCGGCGTCCATCCGGAGACCACGAAACGGACGTGAAGAGCGCCGGGTTGATGCCGCCCGTGCTGGACTCGCCCGTCAGTCGCTTGGAGCGGCCGCGGTCATCCGAGATTCCGAGGTCGTATACCGCGCTTCCGTGGGCCGTGAAGAACGCCAGCTCGGGCCGCGGAGTCTTGACCAGGGGCACCGATGAAACCTCAGTCGGCGTTGTGGGTGACTGACCGCCGCCGCAACCCAGTATGAGAGCGCAGACGCTCAGCATCCCGATCCAGGCGACTCGTTCGCTCATCCAGTCACCGAGCGTACTTGGATGGCGGCAAGCGCCAAACGGGGTCGACGGGAGTCAAGATCACTACTCGCCGAGCGAGGGGTGGGACCGGAAGCCCTCAGCACGAATTCCGAAAGAGCCGGAGAGGGCCGTGGTAGCCGTGCCTGGTCCTCGTCGTCGAGATCCGGACGACGTGGAGGGTTTCGCCGCGGAGCTCGAGGTGCACCCGCTCAATGCGCCACGGTCCATCGATCGAATTCCCGGTCGGTTGCGCCGTGATCTGGATCAGCACGTGGCTTCCATCCGGTCGCACCTGACATGCCACGGGGCTCGTCAGGGATGCGTCGAAGTTCCCGCCAAGGATCGCCGGCCCGGGTTTCAGGTGGGCCTGCCCAGTCCGCTCCGGTGCTATCCGCAGCGGGTGAATCGCATGTCTTCCGACTCGAAAGAACCCGACCATCTGGATCACAGCGCCGGGGCCCACCTTCAGCGCGAGCTCGCTGCGACCGTTTCCCCGCAGGTCGGTAGCGGTGAAGAGCTGGCCGCGAGTCAGCTCGCAGGGCCCGGAGCCACAGCGCTTCAGGCTGCGGTGGAGAGTTCCACCCGACCCGAACTTCACGCGAACCTGGTAACGGCGAGGGCGGGAGCTCGTGGCACGTTCCGTGCAGTCCCGTCGCGCCGGTAGGCGATCGATGAGCGTCGCTGCGTCGGAGGTGCCGTCTCCATCGAAATCGCCCATCGTCTTGGCCAGCAGGCAGGTTCGCCGGCCGACCTCCCCGGGCTTCGGGGTCGCCTTAGTCGAGGAGGTACGGGACGTCGACGAACAGCAGGGGGTCGATGCCCGGCCCGTCAAACTGGACGACGCGGAGTTCGCCTCACTGAGGCACCGATCAATGTCCTCGCGAGTAGCGTCGGCAGGGTTCGTGTAATAGATCACCGTTGCCAACCCGTGCGGCGCAACGACCACGCCGGAGGACTTGGCGTCAGCCTCAATCTTGGCGAGCTTTCGGCTCGCCTCGGCGTCGGTCGCGTAGATCCCGATCTCGCCAGCTGATGTCTTGTCGCTACCGGGCTGAAAGAAGACCGCGGCGTCGGGCGCGTCCATGTCGCTCGCCGGCACCGGACCGGCCCGACCTTCGTAGCCGTGGGCGTTCAGGCAGTTCCGGATAGTGAGAGACGCGCTGAGCGGAGGACCCTTGGTCAGCTCCACTGATTTCTGTTTGGAGGTCGGCGATCCGCCTCCCTGATCACCGCAGGAGGCGAGGAACACGAATGCGAGCCCAAGAGCGATGGCCGTGGGCGCACGAGTCACGGGCTGAGCGTAGACGCGTGGACACACTGGCTCGTGGGATCACCTCGCCGAACCCACGAGCCGCGTCGATGTGATCAATGCTCGCACCGCCTCCTCGTTCGGAGCGGGGTCCGGCCCGGCCATGCAGGCGCGGAGCTCGTACCAGTTCGACTCCGCCCCTGTGCGCTTGACGACGAGGTCGAGTCCACGGGCTGCACCGAGGCCCGGGCAGCCCTCGAGGCTCGTCCCCAGCTTCGCCGGATCACCTCCAACCATTAGCGGCCTGCCTTTAGCGTCGGCGAACTTCCACGTCGGCGAGCCGTTCTCTGTCCAAGAGACGAGAACGCCACCGGGACCGAGCCGATCAAGCGGGCGGCTGCAGCGCACGGAGGTTTCCCCGTGCCCGAAGTGGTGGTGGACGCACGGGTGGTGCATCGGCTCGTTGCTCAGATAGACCAGCGGCGAGGAGAAGCTCGAACTGAGTCCGAACGTACGAGTTCTCCAGGAGGCCGGATACCTAAACGAGAAGCCATGGGAGGCGAACGTCGCCAACGGCACCGCTTCGGTCGACCCTGCCATCGGCGTTGACTGATCCGTCGCGGCGCCTCCGCAGCCGACAACTACTCCCAGGCAAAGACCGAGGATGGCGAGCCTCCACCTCATTTCGCGAGAACGTTGCGGCGAAAGACCGCCTCCCACTTCGGATGCGGAATCGGCGGCCCCTGCACACGGAACTCGGCCGTGACATCGCGGAACTGTGCTTTGCCGCGCCCGGGAAGGTCGGTGACGCCAAGGACCGCCCGATAAAGGCCCGGCTTCACGCTCGAGGGGACGAAGACCGAGTCGCAGACCATGCCCACAGTCCTGGGCGCGACGGTGAAAAGGGGCAGAGCGAACGACAAGCCCTTGACCCTGACCGTCCGCCCTGTGCGCACGCTTTCGATGCTCGTCGGTTCGCCGTACCCGATCTCTTTGCCGCTGTCGTTGGCAACGGTCACGGTGAATTTTGCTCCCGGGCGAAACGCAGACGCCTCCATCAGAAGACGGACCGGAGCGTCTGACCTGTCGACGAAAGTCGATCGCAGCTGCCGTTCGACGTTCCGCTCAGCGGCACGCTGCTCCTGCGGCGTCGAGACGTGACGCCGATTCGATCGACGGCACGCTCGGGCGGCATCCTTGGCAGGCTGGGAGGCGAACTCGTAATGGCTAGCGCTCGACTGGTGTCCAACCGTTGTCCCGGACGACTCACCCGTGGAGCCACCCGATCCGCAACCGGAGACGAGGATCGCTACCGCCCCCGTGACTGCCGAGAGTTTCTTAGTGGGTCGCGGCCGCTGGAGCAATCGTGTTCCCGATCCGCTGAAGCAGCTCGAGGTCGTCGCCGCCGCTGAGCTCGACCGTTGTGTGGTCGATCACAGTTCTGATGTACGCGGCGTTGCTCTGCGTTGAGTCGCCCGGCGAGCGGGGCTCTACGCAAACTGCCTGATGGCCTTGGATTTCGCACAGCGACTTGCCGACTTCGGGCGTCTTCGAGACATCCTCCTCGGGCGTCGCCCAGTTCCCAGGCGAGGAGTCCTCGTAGATGCTGATGAAGGGCTGGCGCAGGTCGCCTGAAGTGTCATTGGGCGGAGGGAATTCGAGCGTCAACGCCGTCCCAAAGCGGCCGCCGAAGATCCCAGTCATGTTCTCGGCGTTGGCGGCCGGGTCGTCTGGGACAAGCGGTGTGCCCTGGAAACCTCTTTGAGCGGCCGCCAGCGTCGTCCTGTCCAAGCCGTTGTGGGGAATCATCAGACCGGTCTCGGCGGCGTGAAGCGCCTGCTGCGACGAAGGCCCCGAGTGGGCTTTCGTTGTTGTTGAGCCCGAGCCGCCGAGCACGAGCCAGGCGGCGGCCGCGGCAAGAGATGCCACACCGGCGGCCGCGATTATCCAACGGGCCTTCACGTCTCAACACTACGCGCCGTGGCACGACCCGTCACGGAGCCCAACCGAGCCTTAACGCGCGTCAGGGAGGTGTCTCCTTGCTATGGGATGGGACAGACGATCCTCGCCCAGGTCGTGCGATTCGCGCGAACGCGAGCTGAGCGGTGGCATGTCAGGTCACCACCCGTATGGGCGATGAGTTTGTAGCGGCCTGCCGGTAAGCGGAAGTGGAATTGGTGATGGCGTCGTACGTGCTCTGCCCTGACGCGCTCGCCGGCGGCGTCGTGAACGACGACGAGGCCGGGCTGTCGCGGGTAGACACCTCCGGGGCTCGGGCCTCCGATATAGGCGATCCCGCCGACGAGTTCGCCGCGACCCGCGCTCGCCGCTGCACCTGCAACCTGCTCGCAGCTCGGTCTGGCTCGATCACCCTTGGGCGGACGGTCCGGACTAGGGGCCTGCCCCTTGCAGAGGTCGTGTCCTCGGTTGCCGGCGAGCAGGTCACCGCCTCGGCCGCCCTCGATGAGGTCGCGCCCACGACCGCCATTCGTCCTGTCGCGGCCTTTGCCGCCGAAGAGGCCCGGCCCGGGCGGGACATCGCCGCGCCGAGGCTGCCCGCCATCGTTTCCCCTGCCACCATGGATGCGGTCGCTGCCCGCGCCGCCGCAGATTGCATCGACCCCGCCTCGACCGTAGATCGTGTCGTTTCCGCCGAGCCCAACGATTACGTCGACGCCACTCGTCCCGAGGATCCGGTCGTGACCCTTCGTGCCGACGATCGTCGCGCTGAGGCCGTCGCATGTTCGGTGATCGCCATGCCTCGCAACCGGAGCGGAACGGACGATGCTCAGTGGCCCAAACGCAACCACGAGCGCGCCCAACGACAGGAGAGCAAGTATCGACCGGCGCATCGTTAACGAGACTACGCCGACGAGGCAGGGCCATCACAGAAAGTCGATGGCGGGTCACGGAGGAACCGTAGTTGGGCGTCCTCAGCGTGCAAAAACGAAATCCATTTGGCGCGCAATTTGGCGCGCACCCCCCTCCTCAACGACGAAAACCGCTTGAACAAGCGGTTTTCGTAGCACCGCTACGGGGATTCGAACCCCGGTTTCCGGACTGAGAATCCGGCGTCCTAGTCCCCTAGACGATAGCGGCGTGTGGGGCGATTCTAGAGAGGCTGCCGAGGCGCCGAAGCCTTGGATTTGGATGCGGCTGAGAGGATTCGAACCTCCACGCCCTTTCGGACACATGCGTCTGAGGCATGCACGTCTACCGGTTCCGTCACAGCCGCTCCGCGGGTCAAATCTAGCGATTCACGCCTTAAGGCCGACGTTCTCAAGCATGCGAGCAACGCTGGCGCGGCGGTTGATTCGGACCTGCCAAAGGCCTCGGCGCGGGGTGAAGGTCGCACGATGCTCCACGCCGACTAGATCGCACGCCGAAGTGAAGATGCGAATGATTTCTGTGGACCTGTTCGCGAACTGATAGCTCAGGTATTCGTTGGGCTTCGGCCGGTGTACGTCGGTGCGATTGATGAACGCGCAGCCGTCGGTCCAGATGCACGAGCGAATCAGAGCCCACGGCTGCTGCCTCACGATCCCGGTCTGCCAGGGCTCGAGCTCAATCGGACGCAGGTGCTTCCTTCCCGGCCCATGCTGTGGGAAGAGGCAGCCCCAAGTGCCGCGAATAGACCGAGACGCTTACGCAGGCGTGGCGGCGGTACGGCACGACGTCCACAGCATTCTCTGGGAAGCATCGGCTGAGGAGCGACCGCGCGGATTCGATGATCCCCGGGTACTTCGCGTCGAGTGCGATTCGAAGCCGCTGCGTCCGTGCGCCGTCCGAGATCCACCCATCGCCGAGATAGAACCCCAGCAGTTCGGCGTAGTCCTCGGGGGTGAAGGCCATCGGCCTACAGGCCTTCCAGCAGCGCGGACAGGTCTCTGGCTCGCGGTGGCGGCCTGACCGTGGCACGTAGGTAGGGCGCCGCCAGTCCCGGATCGTTGCTCGAGGGATTCCGGTGCGCCTGGAGATCTCGCAGTCGTTGATTCCGCCAGCGATCAGGCGTTCGGCTTCGGCGCGGGCGGCGGATGGGTGCATTCCCGCAATTTGCAGGCAAAAGTGTGATGCGTGGCGCGCTAGAGGTGCCGAGTGTGTACCAATACCGAGATGAAGGTTGCCCTCGTCCTTGGCGCCGGCGGGATCCAGGGTGGCGCCTGGCTCACCGGGGCGCTCGATGCCATCGCGACCGAGACCGGCTGGGATCCGATGGAGGCCGATGCGATCGTCGGCACCTCAGCAGGCGCGATGATCGGTGCGATCGTCTCGACCGGGGTCCCGGTCTGGTGGATGGTCGCTCACTCCGCCGGGGAGTCGATCCCGGGTCTGATCGACGCCACCGGCCGCCCCGCGGAGGACGCGGACCGCTCCGCCGGAGCGCGCTTTCACCTCGACCTCTGGCCGCCGCCGTTCGTGCCAGGCTCGCCGCGCCTCGCGCTCACCACCCTTCGGCGCCCGCGTGCCTACCCCCCGGCGGCCCTCACCGCGGGCTGGCTGCCGCGCGGGTTCATCTCCACGGAGCCGCTGAAGGAGACTGTCCGCCGGGTCGTTCCGAGCGGCTGGAGCCCGCACCGCGCGCTGCGGGTCGTGGCGTGCGACTACGCGACCGGCAAGCGCGTGGTCTTCGGCCGCGCCGGGTCGCCCGAGGCCGATCTGGCCGATGCGGTCGCGGCCTCGTGCGCCATTCCGGGCTTCTACAAGCCGGTGGCGATCGTTGGGCGCTCCTACGTCGACGGAGGCATGTGGTCGACCTCCAACCTCGACGTTATGCGCGGCCGCGACTACGACCTTGTCGTCTGCCTCAACCCGACCTCCTCCCTGCACCCCACCCAGGCCTGGAACCCGGTCGAGTGGCTACCGAACGCGATCCGGACCGGGTCCGGCCGCCGGCTCGGCAGCGAGGCCCGCAAGCTTCGCGCGGAGGGGACCGAAGTCGTCCTCATCCAGCCGACGCGAGAGGACCTCGACAGCATGGGTCCGAATCTCATGTCGAACCGAAATCGCCACGCCACGCTGATGCGCGCCCGCGAGACGACTCGCGGTCAGCTCGCGCAACCCGACGTGGCCGCGACCCTGGCCAAACTCCCGCCGGCGTCACGGCCGGAGAAGGTCCGACGCCCTGAAGGCCCGCCGGAGAGCTGGCCGGCGCAGGCACTGGCAGACCTCGAGCCCGGCGCGCCGGTATACGAGACCGGCTGACGAGCGCGTCGGGCGCCAGCCGGAAGCGCCATCTCGGCCAGCGACCCCTGCGCAGGACTCCGGCGGCGGGCGCGACCTGTATCGTGGCCCACGAGCCCGGCCATTCGCGTCGGGCGTTTTAACACCATCAAAGGAGCACACCCAGCATGCCAACAGGAACGGTCAAGTGGTTCAGCGACGAGAAGCGTTTTGGCTTCATCACCGCCGATGACGGCGGCAAGGACCTCTTCGTCCATCAAAGTGGAATCGCTGACGGCTCGACCTCCCTCCCCGAGGGCACGAAGGTCGAGTTCGACTCCGAGTCGAGCGACCGCGGCCCAAAGGCCGTCAACGTCCGGCGCGTCTGAGTTTTTAACGCGCCATAACGGCGGCCGGCGGGCGGGACTCGATCCCGCACCGCCCGGCCTAGCCGTTTCTCTCCTCCGCCGATCGGCGGTGAATCCTTGCCGCAGCCGCTCGGTTAGCCGTGGTGGTTGAACGAAATAACCTGCTGGATCCCTGACGGCCGGTTCGTATAGGCCATCGTGATCAGCCCGACGCCGGCGAAGTGGATCTGCTCCGCCGTCGCGTCCGAGCGCCACTGCGACGGATCCGGGGTTGACTGGTCGGTGGTCAGCTGGGCGCCGGCCTGCTCGATCGCGTGCCACACGGCGTCGCGGCACTTCGACAGCTTGCCGTTGCCGCAGTAGCTGTTCTTCATCGGCTGACCCTGCTTGAGATGCAGAAGCTTGCGGATGTCGCGGTCGAAGTACTGGTACCAGCCGGAGTACTGGCCTCCCGGCGGCTGATCGAACCGCGAGAAGATCGTTCCGAGCTCGTTCTCGAGCGACGCGCCGAGCTTTGGCTTCATGAATGCGTCGGCGATCTTCGGCCAGGCGACGTCCATGATCGCCGCGCCGGGATCGTCGATCTTGCCGTCGAGATCGGAGTCCAGCCGGCTGCCGCCGTTGGCACGCCAGGCATCGAGAAGGTCCAGCATGTCCTGGGCCTGCCCGGAGGGCGCCGTCGTCCCCGCGAGGAGCTTGTCGAGCAGCGGCACCGTGTCGATCGCCCGCACATCCTGCGTCGCAGCGCCATTCATCGCCGAGACCACCTGGGCCATCGTCCACTTGCCGCCCACCTCCTGCTTGCGCAGCTCGGCGTTCAGCATGTCGACCCTCGCGGCCGAGCCGTTGCCGCCGAAGGCGTCGTCGGCGGCTCCGAAGCCGTGCGCCGAGATGTTGTTCCAGTTGACCATGGTGCCCTTGACGGGGGTGTGCTGGGGATCGACGCCCTGGATGTGGTCCGTGGCGGACAGGTAGCCCGTCCACTCGTACTTTCCGGTGCCGACCGTCGGTAGGCTGGGATCAATCCCCTTCGGCCGGATCGGCAGCAAACCCGCGCCGAACATCGCGACGTGCTGGTTGTCGATGTAGAACGAGTTGAATGTCTGCGGGGTTAGGGCAGCGGCCTTCTCGAACGACTTAGGGGAGTGAACCTGGCCGTCGGAGAGCCGGCGGTTGTAGAGCAGGTCCAGCGAATCCTTGCCGTAGCTCGAGCGCTTGGAGGAGATCGCAACCCTGCGGCCGTGCGTCTTGCCATAGCCGATGACCGGGCCGTGGACCGTCGTCCAGAACTGCACCGGGTTCCCGTTCAGGGTCCCAGCGTCGAAGTGGTGCATCTTCAGGCACTTGCCGTTGAACATGTACTTGTGGTCGCTGCCGCCACAGAGGGTCTCTGCGTACTGGTCGATCACGTCGGAGCCGGCCGACGTCAGCGTCGTGGCGAAGTCCTTGCCGCGGCCGATCAGCAGGTAGCCGGGGAACGGCGCCGACGTCGCGCCGCGCCAGTGGAGGCCGGGCGCGTGCATGTCGATCTCGTAGGTGAACCCGGGGAAGAAGTAGCCGATCTGCGGACCGCCGACCAGGAGCGGACGCCCGGTCGCCGAGTGGATCGCCTCGATCATCAGCTCGTTGGATGCCCGCAGGCGCGTGGCAGGAGTCTGTGCCGCCTTCGGGGCCTTGGCCGACGGAGTAGGCGTGAAGCTCCCCGAGTCGAGGACCACGCTGCCGGGCGCGCCGGGCTTCGACGGAGCCGGCTCGTAGGGAAACTTCCCGTCCACCGTGATCGGGCTGTCGGCGTTGGTGTGCTGGCGCAGGTCGTTGAAGACGCTGTAGCCCTTCTTCTTGCCGAGCTTTTTCTCGAGCCCGCCGAGGAACTGCGAGCGGCGCGCCTCGTCGCCGCCGCCCTCGCCGACGAACTGGTCCTTGAGAGCGTTTAGGGCGAAGATGTCGTTGCGCGTGAACGGCGCCGTGGTCGGGCTGTTGGCGGTTAGGTACGCGTTGATGCCGGCCACGAACATGTCGATGTCGTGGAGGACCTTCTTGCCCTCCTTACCGGCCCTCTTCAAGACGCCGGCCTGCTTGGCGACGACGTTTTCCGTCTCCTGGCTCGGAATGAAATTCTGGCCGCTGCCGATCAACCCGACGGCGTCGAGCCCGGGGGCGTCGATCGCGGCAACCCGCGCGTTGTCGCGCGCGACGCTGAGCAGCAGGAACCGGTCCTCGGCCGCGATCCAGCCGGCGGTCTTGACGGCGGCGTCGTGGCTGGTCGCGTGGACGTGGGGAACGTTGAATGCGTCGCGAGTAAGCGTCGCGCCGGGGAACGGGACGGCCTCGTTCGTCCCCGGCCCGTCGGTGGAGACCCCGAACATCTCCGACTTGAAGTAAATCGTGAGGTCGCCGTTGCTGACGTTGTCGAAGAGGGGCGTCAGGTCGTCGTACATGTGCGCCTGCTGGGCGGCATTCGGCCCGGGCAACCCGTACTGGCCCGAGGGGATGATGTTGAGCGCGGTCTGCGCATCGTCGGCCGCGGCGCTCGACGCCGGAATCAGGACAAGCGCTCCCGTCGCCGCCACCGTCGCCGCGAATCGCCTCATAGCGCTCTCCTTCGCTCTCCCTGATCACCGGCGCCGTCCGTGACGCCTTGCGAGCATTTTATAGGACTGCCGAGCAGACCTTTCGGCGCCGACCGAATCCAGGCTCGCCTACCCCCACAATCCCGCCGCCGCGACGAAGGATCAGGAGTGGCTCCTGGGGCCGAACGTCCTGGTCGCGCCCGTGGTGACGCAGGGCTCCACCTCGCGCTGGGTTTATCTGGCGCGCGGCTGCTGGCGCGACGGCCACACCGGCAAGCATGTTTCGGGCCATGGCACGATCAGCGTCGTCGCTCCGCTCGACCGGCTCCACCTGCGCGAGGCCTTGTCGACCTGCGCTTGGACCGGAGCGAGCTTGCGCATCGGCCTGCTGCTGAACCTCCGGCGGGGGGAACCCGCCTGCGATCACTGCTGGGTCGGCCAGTCGGTACAGGGCGCCGGTCAAACGCCATCAGAAGAGGTGCTCGCATTGCATGCGCGATCCAGCCTCCCATGCCGCATTCGCTCGGCGGCAACCCCTACACCCCGCGCGGACGGAATTCCGGATCAGTGGATCGGATGCGCGGCGCAGTACGCGTCGCGCGTGGCCCGGTATCCGGGCGGGAGGCTCAGGTTGGCATTCGCGATCGCCTGGGCCCAAGTCGCCGCGTAGGCCTCGATCTGGCCCGCAACCTGATTTCGCTCGGCCTGCGTCTTGGCGTTCACCAGGCGCTCGGCTTCGCGCCACACCACCTCGCGCCAGCCCCGGACGAGCTCGAGCCCGGCGACATCGTCGAGGGGCGTCAAATCGGAGTTCGTGTAGCCGACGAGCGAGTCGTAGTGGCGCTTGATCGCGTCGACGACAGGCTGATAGGCATGGTTCAAGACGAGGTTGACCGCGTCGTGATCGGCCTTTCGCGACTCTCCGCTTCGAGTGCGGAGCCCGAGCGCCGCGATTACGAACGGCATGTCGTTTTGAACGTGCGCGTTGATCCCGAGCAGCATGTCCTGGGCACCGTTGGCGTTGCCGCTGGCGGCTGTCTGAAACGCGATTCGCCAGGCGGGTGGCACCGTCGCCCCGCGCCTGTAAGCGTGAACGGTGTCGAAATAGAGGTCCGCGAAAAGCGCGTCCTCCGTGTACAGGTAGTGCGGGTGCTCGTAGAGATCCGGCTTGGTGTGGATCAGGTTGCGAAAGACCTTGGTCAGCGTCAGGTACGTCGTCGTGAAGACGGCGCGATGGTCGCAGCCAAAATGGGCCTGCAGGCGCTTCATCCGCTTGACTTCGGTGTCGACGCACTTCGGCGAGGAGACCTTGCAATGCGGGACCGGCCCCGGCTGCGGGGCATTGGGACTGCCTAGCGGGGGCAGCAGTGTCACCCAGTTGACGTTGGGCACGTAACCCGAAGCAGCGGACGTGGTACCGGCGCCCAGCCCGGCCCCGCATACGGCCAGCGCGGTAAGCGCGGCGATTCGTACCCTCGGTCGCATCCCGCCTGAGAGGGTACGCCACGCCGGCGCGATCCCCGCCGATTCCGTCCCGAGCGCGAATCCCTCCCCGGCGGGCCTACGGCTACGGCGACGGATCTGCGTACGAGCCGCCGAAGATGTCGGAATTGCCGAACGCCGGCGGGCAGTCCTGCCCGGGCGCCGGCTTGGCGACGCTGGTGTCACCGGTTTCGAGCGCCATCCGCCAGGCGTCGACGGCCGGGCAGTCTGCCGCATTACGCGCGTCGTTCCAGACAGCCGCGCCATACGTACGGGTCGCCGTCGCGTACACGTAGTCGCCCAGGAACTCGCCGGTCAGCGCGTTGGCGCTCGACCCACGCGGATCTCCGGGCACGCCTCGGTTCAGTACCGAGAAGGCCCCCGACGGCGTTGACGGATTGGCCGAAGAGTCGGCGTGCTCAACGACACCCACGAGCGAACGCGGATCCGTGGTGTTCGTCCGGTACGGCGTCGTGAAGGCGTTGTAGACGACGTAGGTGTCGGTCCCGTTCGGTGAGATCGCCGGCGCCGTGAAGAGGCCGCGATCGCCGGGCGCCTCGATCGCTCGCGGCTCCGACCACATCTGGCCCCGATCGGTGGACTCGGTGAAGTACACGTGCGGAGCAGCGAGCGTGCCGCTGACGTAGGTGAGCACGATCCGATCGGTGGCACCGCCGCCCGTTGGAGCGCCATTGGCGATGTCGACGCTCGGGGCCGGAGCCAGATCGCTCCGTGCTCCCGCCACACCATCGATCACCGGCCGGCCCAGGACCGGGTCGGTGGCTCCGGGCTGCGTCACAGGGCCGGCGACGGGCCGTGGCGTTGACCACCTCTTGCCGCCGTCGGTTGAGCGGGACATGAGCTCGAACGCCTGGTGGCCAGCCGAGGAGACGGTGCCGACGCCGAACACGTAGGCATTTCCCTCGCTGTCGGTGCGGACCGTGCAGCCGTCTGCCGGGTTGCGCTGGCTGTTGTTGGCAGCCGAGCTGATCGGATGCTGCGTCCAGGTGTCCCCGCCGTCGCTGGAGACAGCGACTTCGAGCGGAGCGGGCGCAGCATTCCCCTTCTCCTGACCGACGAACGACGCCCAGCAGATGTAGACGTTGCCGAAATGCGGGCTCTGCGCAGAGTTGTCTGCCCAGATCTGCTCCTTGTCAGAGAACGTGGTCGAGGACTGCCGGCTGACGAGAACCGGGGCACAACCGGCCGCGCTGCTGGTGCACCAGGCGTTCTTGACGCCACCCGCCGCCGCTGCGATGTCGTCGGACCGCGAGACAGCGATCGACTCGAAGCCCTTGAACGCCTGATCCGTGCGCGTCTGTCCGAAGTTGGCGCTGAGGTTCGCGTAGTAGAGGCGCTCGCCGTTGCCCCACTGAAATCCATCCGGACCCGGCTTTGGGCCGATCGCGACGGCGGGGTCGCCATCGGAGACGAGACCATTCTCGTAATACCACGGGACGGTCCCGATCGGCCCTACCTGCGGGGCGCACCCCGCATCCGGGCCGGGAACGCCGAGACAGTTGCGGGCCGACCAGCCCGTGTACGTTGGCTGCGTCCAGGTGGTACCGCTGTCGAATGAGAAATAGACGCCGGAAACCCCGATGCCGGGGGTGAAGGGACAGCTGTTGTCGGCACCCGCGTTGCAGGCCTCCATGTCGATCTCCTCGTTGGCTCCGGCTACGAGGATGTTCGGGGAGTTCGCATCGGCGGTCACGGCGGGCTCGTTCTGCTTGTTCTGCGTGAACGGAGTCGTCGGGCTCCCCACCGTGACCCGCGTGTCCGGGTTGAACGCCGCCGCCTGCGATGCCCCGGCGAAGACGGTCCCGATCACGACCAACGAAACAGCGGCAAAGCGCTTCATTCCCACTCCTTGTTCCCGCGAATACCAGAACGAAAACTAGTAGACGGGACTTATCTGCGCAAGCTCCTCAGATCAGGACTCCAGCTTTTCGGGAGTCTGCCGCCGGTTGGTTCGGGGTCTAGAGGAAGCCGTCCGCGCGAAGAGCCTCGATCATCGAATCGAGAGTTTTGCGCGATGAGTGACGGGGCGACCAGCCGAGCTCATCCCGCGCCCGCGAGCAGTCCATGAGGACGGGACGGCGGAAAGCTTCGATCCACGTGATCTCGGCCGGCACCCCCGGCACGCGCGCCACGATCTCCGCGGCCGCCTCGACGCCGGCCCTCGGCATCGGCACGCTGCGCCATCCCAGCGCCTCGGCGAGATCGGAAACGGAGAGCTCGTCGTCGGCCGCGAGGTTGTACGGGCCGGCCTGCCCGCGGCCCAGCGCCGCCGCCACCAGCGCATCGGCGACGTCGTCGTGGTGGACCAGCTGGAAGGGGACCCCGGGGTCCGGAAGGACTGGAGCCACACCGGGGAGCGATCCGAGCAGGCGGCCGATGGAGCGCAGCCGCCCGCCCAGACGGACCGTGTCGACGAGCGTCTTGATCAGGGTGGGGGCGTCGGGGCCGGCGACTACGCACGGGCGGAAGATGTAGCCGTCGGCCTCCGAGCCGGCCAGGGCTGACTCGACGGCCTGCTCAAGCTCGGCCTTCTGCGCGGAGTAATAGAAGCGGTCGGTTCCGCGCGGTTCGACGTCCTCCGTCAGCCGCCCCTCGACCTTCGGGAAACCGTAGGCCGCTACCGACGACGTGTAGACCAGCCTGCGGGTCCCGGTCGCCACAGCCGAGTCGAACACGTTGCGGGTGCCCTCGAGGTTGACCTCCCGCGTCTCGTCGTGCGAGCCAAAGATGACGAAGGCGAGGTGAACGACGACGTCCGCGCCGGCGAACAGGGCGTCAAGCGAGGAGCGATCGAGGATGTCGCCCTGGCGATACTCGGCCCTCTCCCAGCCGTGCTGCGCCGGGTCGAACGGGCGGCGCGCCATTCCGACGATCCGTTCCACCGATTCCTCGCGCTCCAGTGCGCGGATCACCGACTTGCCGATGTCGCCGGTGGGGCCTGTGACGGCGACGGTGAGACCCATGCTCTAGCCCGGGATCCAGTCGGCGATCATGGCGCCGAGCTCGGGGCCCGCATCCTCCTGCAGGAAATGCGAGGCGTTCTCGACCTTGCGGGGCGGTTCGGCGTTGATCGCGGCAGCGAATCTCTCGCCCACCTCGAAGGGGATGATGAAGTCGGAGTCCGCCCAGAGGTGGAGCTTTGGGCGTTCGTCGGCTCGCAGCGCCTCGAGCGTGCGCTTGCCGGCCGCGGCCCCGGGCATCGCTGGATCGGTGGGCAGCATCAGAGGGAAGGCCCGGGCGCCGGCCTTCGACTCTGGTGTCGGGAACGGAGCGTCGTAGGCGGCAGCGACGTCGTCGCTCATGCCCCGCGCGCACGCCCCCCGGACCAGCATCGAAACGGGCAGGTCCTCGGTGCGCTCGACGAAGTCACGGAACTGCTTCCAGGCGTCGGACATCGGCTGCTCGCCGGTGAAGAGGCCCGTGTCCATGATCACCATGCGGGCGAACCAGTCCGGGTGCTCGACGGCGAGGCGCAGGCCGATGGGACCGCCCCAGTCGTGAACGACGGCCGTCGCGTCGCTCAGCTCCAGATTCGCGAGTAGCTCGCCGACGAGCTCGACGTGGCGATCGTACGAGTACCAGCCGATGTCGGTCGGCTTGTCCGAGCGCCCGAATCCGGCGTAATCGGGGGCGATGCAGCGAAAGCCGGCATCGCGCACCGGGGGGATGACCTTGCGCCACAAATACGACCAGGTTGGCTCTCCGTGGAAGAAGACGACCGCGGGCCCCTCGCCCTCGTCGAGGTAGGCCATGCGGAGCCCGCCGGCCTCACCATAGGACGGCTCGAAGCCGAAGTCCGGCAAGCCGCCGAAGCGCTCATCCGGGGTCCGGTAGATGTCGGCACTCAATGGGAGACCCACGCCTCGGGCTGGGCCGTGATCTTCTCGACAGGCCTCGGGAGCTGGGCCTTGCCAATCTCCGCGAGGATCCTCACCTAGGACGCCGCGATCGCCTCGGCCGTCCGGTGCGCCAGCGCCATGATCGTGACCATCGGGTTGGTCCCCGACGCGGTCGGGAAGGCGCTCCCGTCGCCGATCCACACGCCGGGCGTGGTGTGGAGCTCCCCCCAGGGGTTGGCAACCGACGTGGAGGGGTCCGAGCCCATGCGGCAGCTGCCCATCTGGTGGGCCGAGAAGACGGCGTGCTCGAACGGGTCGAGCGGCGCCTCCTTGAGGGCCTGGCGGAAGGCGTCGAAGTCCTCGCCGCGGCGCCACTCCAGGCCCTTGCGCTGCAGCGCAACGATGCGCTCGGCGCCGGCGGCCTCGTGCACCCGGGCCACCGCCTCCAGCCCGGCGTGGAAATTCTGGATGTCGAGCTCATCGGTCAGGGGATAGGCGGGGATCGCGTTGCCGGCAGCGTCGACGTCGACGCGCCCGTGTCCGCGGTCGCGGATCAGGAAGATGAGCCCGGATGTGTTGCGGAAGGCGGCCATGTCCTGCTTGTGCTGGCGCCCCGAACGCCACGGGGTGGCGGCCGCGCTGATGCCGACTGCGTGGTGCGCCCCCTCGAGCAGGTAGCCGTGGCCCTCGGGGCCTTCGGCGAACTCGTGCGAAAGGGCGGTCTGAGGGCCACCCCACCAGGCATCCTGAGGCTCGGAGTAGTTTGCGAAGAGCGCTCCCGCGGGGTGCAGGCGCAGGTAATCACCGACCGCAGGGCCCCCGATCTCCGAGCGGCGAAGTAGCGCCGGCGACTCGATCGAGCCGCAGGCGACCACGACTTGCGGCGCACGAACCACGACCCGAGCGACGACCCCGTCCGGGCTCATGTAGGTGCCCTCGATCCCCGCCGCCCTGCCGTCCTCCACCAGGATGCGATCCGCGCGGCAGTTGACCACCAAATCGGCACCGCGCGCGTGGGCGTCGGCGAGGTACGTGCGCTGAGTGGAGTTCTTGGCACCGGTTACGTCACCGAAGCCGACGTAGCCCGCGAGGTTGGGGTCGTGGCGAGCGGGATCGACGTTGCGGGTGACGAGGTCGAAGTCCCAGCCGAGCGCCTCGCAGCCCTCTTTCAGGCGCTGGTGAGGACCGTTCAACTCTGAGCACTCGCTGGTCGCGTTGATGCGGGTCATCACCGCATCGAGGTGGCGGTCGTAGTCGGGTCCGTCGAGCCCCTCGAGTCCGAACTCGCGTGCCCACTGCTCGCGCACCCAGGGGAACGTTCGCAGGCAGTTCTGCCAGTTGATGACGGTGCCGCCACCGAGCGAGGACCCTGCCTGGATGGATACCTGGCCCTCGGCCGTCGGCATCGGGCCTCCGCGCAGATAGAGGTTCTGGTAGCCCCAGGCCTCGAGGCTATTGAAGTCGGACTCGTTGAAGTAGCCGCCCATCTCGACGACGCAGACCTGCTTGCCGGCCTCGGCCAGCGTCCCCGCGATGACTCCGCCGCCTGCACCGGAGCCGACGATGCAGACGTCGGCCTCGATCGTCATCACTTCTCCCACCGCCTGCGGCCGGCGCACCTGCAGGGGCTTGGGCTCGTCCGCCGGAAGCGCCTGCGGTCCGGGATAGCCGATGGCGTCCCAGCTCGGGTTGCGGCCGGTGCCGAGGTCGGGGAGGACGTAGAAGAGCGAGAGGCTGAGGCCGCGGAGGGTCGTGATCCCTGCCAGAGCCTCGGGCCCGGAGTCCGACACGGCGTGGATAACCGCCTCCCGCGTCTCCAGCGGCGCCTCAGCGCTCAGGCCGTTCGCGGCCAGGGCATCGAGCAGCTGGGCAAGCCCCGCGAGCTGTTCGGGTGGGGCCCCCGACTGGAGCAGGGCGATCTCGATCGCCTCGGGCACGTTCTGGTGAGAGCCTGCGCGAGCCCAGAAGCCAAAGGGGTCGGACTCTCCCTCCGGCGGCTCCAGCGACGGGATCAGCGTGTCGGTGAACGCCACGAGCGTTCGCCGCTGCTCATCGTTGAAGATCGTGCTGGTGGCCAGGGCCGCGAACGTCTCGCCGATCGTCCGCGAGACATCGGCCGAGTAGGGGAAGAAGTGCGCATCGCGGGACGGCGCGTAACCGGGGGTGACCATGATCGACTGGCGCTTCGTGTACTTGCGGATGCCGTCGGGGCCGTGGCGCGAACCGAGCCCCGATGCCTTCCAGCCGCCCATCGGCAGCTCCAGCGCCCCGTAGTTGACCTGGGCGTCGTTGACGCAGGCAACTCCGGCCTCGATCCGCCGAGCGATCGCCTCGCCGCGGTCGGTGTCGCGTGTCCACACCGAGGCCTGAAGGCCGTACGGGCCGTCATTGGCCAGGGCGACGGCCTCGTCGGCGTCGGCGACCTTCATCACCGGCAGGGTCGGGCCGAATGTTTCCTCGCGCATGCACAGCATCGAGTGGTCCACGCCGGTGAGCACGGTGGGCTCATAGAAGCGCCCCGGGCCCTCGCCGGGCTTGCCGCCCGTCACCACGGTCGCGCCCCTGGTCACAGCGTCGCGAACGTGCGAGTCGATGAGCTCGAGCTGCGGCTCGAAGATGATCGCGCCCACGTCGACCGTGCCGGGAGCGCCGGGGGGGCCCTGGCGAAGTCCTTCGACCTTGCTGCGAACCCGCTCCACGAACTCGTCGTGAATGGGCGCCTCGGCGTAGATGCGCTCGACCGAGATGCAGACCTGCCCCGAGTTGTTCATGCCATAGCTGACTGCGGCGTTGGCGGCGCGCTCGAGGTCCGCATCGGCCAGCACGATCATCGGGTCCTTGCCGCCGAGCTCCAGGCTCACAGGCGTCAGGGTCTGGGCGGCCTGGGCCATCACCTTCTTGCCGGTGGCGACCGAGCCGGTGAACATGACCGCGTCGACCTCGTCGATCAGCGCCGAGCCGGTTTCGCCGCGGCCGGTCGCAACGGCGAAGACGTCCGCGGGAAGGCCGCACTCCGCAAGCATCTCCGCCATCAGAAGCGACGTCAGAGGCGTCACCTCGCTCGGTTTCAGGATCACGGCGTTGCCGGCAGCGAGGGCGGGGATGCAGTCGCCAAATGAGTTGTTGAGTGGGTAGTTCCACGGGCCGATCACGCCGACCAGGCCGATCGGCGCGTAGCGGACGAGGAGCTTGCGGCCGCGCACGAACGGGGAGGCGGACTGGATCTCTTCGTCGGCGAGGTAGGCGGGCGCCATCTTCGCCCAGAACTCCAGCGCGGCGAGGCCGTAGGAGAGCTCGGCAAACTGCGTCTCGTCCACCGGCCTGCCGGTCTCGCCACAGATCGTCGCCGCGACCCGCTCGCCGTTCGCGGCGAGCCACGCACGAGCAGCGAGCAGGACCCTGGCTCGATCCTCGAACCCGGCCTCCGCCCAGGCTGGCTGTGCTGCCCGTCCCGCCTCCGCCAGCGAGTGGACCGTGGCGGCGTCGAGCGCGGGAACGTTCGCAAGTGTCTCGCCCGTGGCCGGGTTCTCCACGGCGATCGTCGCGCCGTTGGCGCCGGCGCCGTTCGCGCCTACGCCCGCAACATCCTCGGCAGCCGGAGCCTTGGCCTCCACCGCGGCCGAGTCTATCGGGGGAAGTCGCTGCCGGAGGGCGGCGGCGGCGTGCCACGATGCGCGCGTGAGAACGGTCGTCGTCTCCGATCTTCACCTTGGCTCCGGAGCGGGAGGAGATCTCCTGCGGCACGAGGCCCCTCGCGAGATCCTCATGGCGAAAGTCGCCGGCGCCGACCGCGTCATCCTGCTGGGAGACGTCCTCGAGATGCGCGACCGCCCCGTGGGCGATGTGGTCCGGATCGCCGCCCCATTTTTCGCCGATCTCGCGGAGGCCGTGGGCGGGGCGCAGGTGGTCGTCGTTCCCGGAAACCACGACCACCACCTCGTCGAACCGTGGCTCGAGCGGCGGATGCTCGAAGGCGCCGCCCCGCTCGAGCTCGAGCAGCACACAGAGCCCGACGGAGCCCTCGCCGCGCTCGCGCGGGTGGGCGGCGGCGTTGAGCTCGATCTGGCCTACCCGGGGATCTGGCTCGCCGACGGCGTCTACGCCACGCATGGCCACTACCTCGACCGTCACCTCACCATCCCCACGTTCGAGCGGCTGGGTGTCGGAGCCGTCGAGCGCCTTCTTGGAATGCACACCACCGGACCCGACCCTCTGGACCCGCCAGGCGCCGACGAGCCGCCTGGGCCCGACCAGTACGAGCGCGCCCAGGGCCCGATCTACGCGCTTCTCTACGCGCTCGCCCAGGGGGCCGAGCCCGACCGGGTCGGAGCCGGCAACCCGACCCTCCGCCTCTGGCGCTCCGTCGCCCGTGGCAGCTCGCCGAGCAAGCGTGCACGCAACTGGTTACTGGGGTCGGTGGCGGTCCCCGGCGCCGTCGGCATCGCCAACCGGCTCGGCCTCGGCCCAGTCCAGGCCGACATCTCCGCCGGCGCGATCACGGCGGCCGGCCTTGTCGCGATCTCCGACGTGGTCGAGCGCCTGGGGATCGAGGCGCGAACCGTCATCTTTGGCCACACGCACCGCCGCGGCCCCATGCCGGGGGACGGCGACTGGACACTGCCGAACGGCGGCCGGGTCGTGAATACCGGCAGCTGGGTCCACTCTCCCACCCTCCTGCGAGCGACCGCCGACCGAAGCCCCTACTGGCCGGGAACGATCGCCGTCATCGAGGATGGCGCCGAGCCCGAGCAGTGCCACCTCCTCGACGGGCACACTCGGGAGGAGCTCGCCGGCTTGGCGGGCGACGAGAAGCCAGTGCCCGGCCCCCATCTTCGCAACTGAGGCGACGTTGATCGAACCGCCAGGTCGCGCCCGCCGTAGTCTCAAGCGATGACCCGGCTCGCGAAGCTAAACCTGTTGGTGCTCGTGCTGCTCGTCGGGCACGTCGTCGACCACTCCGTCAATCAGCCGGCGCGCGACCTGCCTGCGACGGGCGGGGTCATCGGCATTGCGGGGTTCGTGCTGCTGGCGGCCTCTGCGATCGTCGCGCTGAGAAGGAGCCCGGCCACGGCCACGGTCTCCGTTTTCGCGGGCGCGGTGACGGCGATCGGCTTCGTCGCCGTCCATGTACTGCCGAGCTGGAGCGATGCGGTAAGCGACCCGTACTGGGACTTCAGCGCCAACGCGCTGTCCTGGTTCCTGCTTCTGGCGCCCCTCGCTGCTGCGCTCGCGCTCACGGTGTTCGCCGCGCACGAGCTGTCGACTCCCGGCGCTCCCGCAGACGCGGGCGTCTGAGCTAGGAATTACGGCGGCGGACGGGTTTTCAATAGTGGACGATCCCGCTGGGGCGCCGAGGCTTGCCCTTCTCCTGGCGTGGCATGCGGTTCGGCGGAACGGGATACGGCGGCACGGGCGCGCCCGTCAGCCCGAGCGGCCCGAGCGGGCAGCTCGATTCGGTCACCCGCGGGTCGATGATCGACGTGTTGGGCAGGTCGGGGACCGACCGCCGAGGCCGGGCGAAGTTGAAAGCCGCCGTGAGGTCGCCCACGGCCTTGCGCCGCCAGTAGCTGAGGTTCGGGACTTCGGCGCCGAACCGCCGCTCCAAGAAGCGCAGGATCGATGTGTGGTCGAAGCGCTCGGAGCAGACGAACCCGCCGCGGCTGAACGGCGAGACTACGAGCATCGGCACGCGGAAGCCCAGGCCGATCGGCTCGCGGATCCCGTCGGCGGCTGCGGGCAGGGTCGCCACGGTCAGCTTCTCGCCCTTGGTCCCCGGCGGCGGCACGAGCGGGGGTACGTGGTCGAAGAAGCCGCCGTTCTCGTCCCAGGTGATGAAGAGCGCCGTCTTGCGCCAGAGCTCGGGATCGGCGGTCAGGGCCTTCAGGATCATGTCGGTCGAGTTCTCGCCGAACACGGGCGGGGCCGGCGGGTGCTCGGACTTGATGATGGTGTCCCAGACCCAGGAGACCTGCGGCAGGCTGGCGGTCCGAATGTCGGCGAGGAAGTCGCCCGGGAAGGTCGGGGCGATGCCGTTGGCGATCAGCTCCGGATCCGACAGATACTGCGCGAAGAGCGGCATCGGCGGGTCCTCGGTGGGGGTGATCTCGTCGCCGGAGTAGCACTTCCAGCTGACCCCCCGCTCGCGCAGCTGCTCGGGCATCGTCGTCCACGACAGCGACCCGTAGTGGAATGGCCGATCCGATCCGAAGGTCTCGACGACCGGGCCGCCGTGCCTGCCCGCGGGGTCGATGGTGGCGGAGAACGCGTAGAGCTGGTTGGGGTCGGTCGGGCCGATCGCCGAGCAGTGGTAGGCATCGCAGATCGTGAAGGCGTCCGCGAGCGCGTAGTAGTAGGCGCGGTCGGCGCGGTCGTAGTAGCCCATCGTCAAGGTCCCGTAGTCGGGACCGTCCACGACGATGTGCTCGCGCACCCAGCGGTTCATCCTGCCGCCGTTCCACGCGTGGTGCTGCGGCCCCCAATCGTGAGTGATGTCGTGGGTGCACTCTCCGTCCATGGTCGAGTCGAGGTGGAAAGGGAAGAGCTTGCCGTGGTGGCCGGAGGCGTCGTAGCCGCGCTGCTTGAAGACGTGCTTGCGCGCCCTCGGGTCCGCGTAGCCGCGCACTCCCGGGTAGGTGCCGAAGTAGTGGTCGAAGGAGCGGTTCTCCTGCATGAAGATCACAACGTGCTCGATGTCCTTCAGGCGACCAAACCGCGGCTTCGCGGCGAGCGCCGCACTCAGACCGTCGCCTAACGGGCTGAGCCGGTCGAGCCCGTAGAGCGTCGCGGCCCCTCCGAGCCCGGCGCGCAGAAGCTGTCGGCGGGTTGCGTCGTCTGTCATCGCGATCCCGGCGAGTCTCGCACTCCCGCGGCGGGCGGGGCGCCGGTATGTGACGAAAGAAGGCGACGCCCGTTTCCCCGCGATGGACGCGAAACGTCGCCATAGGTTGCGTTTCTCGTCCACCGGCGCCGGGGCTGGGTGGGAGACTGGGCCGGTGCCGGTGCTTGCGATCGTTCACCAGGCGGATGCCGGGGCAGGCGTTTTCGGCGAGGTGGTTCGCGCTCGCGGCGACACGCTCGAGGAGTGGAATCCGGTTGCCGGCGAGCCGAAGCCGGACCTCGACGGCTACGACGCTGCCTTCACGTTCGGCGGCGCCATGAACGTCACGGACGATCTGCCCTCATTGAATTTGGAGAAGCAGGCCCTCGCGAGCCTCTGCGACCGCGGGGTCCCGCTCCTGGGCATCTGCCTCGGCGCCGAGCTCCTCGCCGAGGTTGCGGGCGGCACCGTGCACCGGGTCGAACCCGAGATCGGCTGGCTCGAGGTCGAGGTCACGGAGGCGGCCCGTCAGGATCCCGTTCTCGGCGGCCTCCCTCATAGCTTCAGCGCCTTTCAGTGGCACAGCTACGGCTTCGACCCTCCGTCCGAGGCCGTCGAGCTGGCGCATAGCCCCTCCTGTTCGCAGGCCTTCCGCATCGCCAACGCCTGGGCGATCCAGTTCCACGCCGAGGTGACCCAAGCCGACGCCGAGCACTGGGCCGACGACTACGCGAGCGACCCCGACGCCGTCGCGATGAACCTGGACCCCGAGGCCTTGCGCACCGAGATCCGCGAGCGGATCCGGGAATGGAACCAGCTCGGTCGCGAGCTGTGCTCGCAGTTTTTGGCCGCTGCTACTCGGGCGTGAGGTAGGCGCCCGAAATACCGCCGTCGACCATGAAGGTCGAGGCCGTTATGAACGTCGACTCGTCGCTCGCCAGGAAAAGCGCGGCGTTCGCGATCTCCTCCACCTCGCCGAAGCGGCCGGCCGGAATATGGACGAGCCGGCGCGCCGCCTTCTCGGGATCCTTGGCGAAGAGCTCACGCAGGAGCGGCGTGTTGACCGGGCCCGGGCAGAGGGCGTTCACCCGGATCCGCTGGCGGGCGAACTCGACCCCGAGCTCGCGCGAGAGCGAGAGCACCGCGCCCTTGGACGCCGTGTAGGAGATCTGCGAAACGGCCGCGCCCATGACCGCCACGAACGACGCTGTGTTGATCACCGAGCCGCCGCCGGCGGCCTGGAGGTGCGGGATACCGTGCTTGCAGCAGAGGAACACGGAGCGGACGTTCACGTCCTGCACCCGCTGCCAGGCCTCCAGCGTCGTCTCGGTGACCGTGGTGTCGTCGCTGGGATTGATGCCGGCGTTGTTGAAAAGGACGTCGACGTGGCCGAACTCACCGGCGACGCGCTCGTAGAGGTCGTGGACCTGCTCCTCCTCGGTGACGTCGGCCTGGATCGCGAGTTCACCTTCGGCGCCCGCCGCGAGATCGACGCCCGCGACGCGCGCTCCCTCGCGCGCGAACAGCCGAGCTGACTCGGCGCCGATGCCGCTCGCGGCCCCCGTGATCACGCAGACCTTGCCGTCGAGCCTTCCGGGCATCAGGGCTCCTCTTCTTCGGTCGCGTAATAGACGTTCTTGACCTCGGTGTAGGCATCGAGCGCGTCGGGCCCGAGCTCACGGCCGACGCCGGACTGCTTGAAGCCGCCGAACGGCGTAGCAACGCGCACCGAGGTGTTGGAGTTGATCGACACGACGCCGGTCTCCATCGCGCGCGCCACCCGCAGCGCCCGCGCGCCGTCGCGGGTCCAGACCGAGCCCGACAGCCCGTAGACGGTGTCGTTGGCAAATGCGATCGCCTCCGCCTCATCGGCGAACGGGATCACGCAGGCCACGGGCCCGAAAATCTCCTCGGCAGCCGCCCGGTCGTTGTTCGACACCGGCGCGAGGACCGTCGGCGGAAACCAATAACCGGGCCCGTCCGGCGCCGAGCCACGGATCGCGACCGGCGAGTCCGGCTCTAGAAAGGACGAAACCGTCTCGCGATGGGAGGCGGAGATGAGAGGCCCCATCTGGGTGGCCTCGGCCAGGGGGTCGCCGACACGAATCGCCTCGACCGCCTCCTCCAGAGCTTCCATGAACCGGTCCATCGCCGAGCGTTCGACGAGGATCCGCGAGCGCGCGCAACAGTCCTGGCCGGCATTGCCGAAGACGGCGCCCGGCGCAGCCGCAGCGGCCCGATCGAGATCGGCGTCGGCGAAGACAACATTCGCGGACTTGCCCCCGAGCTCGAGGGTGACCATCTTGATGGTGCCCGCCGCCCCCTCGGCGATTCCCCGCCCGACCTCGGTCGAGCCCGTGAAGGCAATCTTGGCGACGTCGGGATGCTCGACCAGGCGCGAGCCACAGACCGAGCCCGGTCCGGCGACCACGTTCAGGACGCCCTCGGGCAGACCCGCCTCGAGAGCAGTCCGCTCCAGCTCCAGCGCCGTGAGCGGCGTGAGCTCCGCCGGCTTCAGCACGACGGTGTTCCCCGCCGCGAGCGCGGGCGCGACTTTCCACGAGGCGATTACCAGCGGAAAATTCCAGGGGACGATGAGGCCGACGACCCCGAGTGGCTCGCGGAAGGTCATGTCGACGCCGCCGGGGACGGGGATGGTCTTGCCCAGTAGGCGCTCCGGGGCGGCGGCGTAGTAGCGGAAGGTCTCCACCACCATCCTCATTTCGCCCCGCGCGTCGGCGATCGGCTTGCCCGCGTTGCGGGCCTCGAGGGTCGCGAGCTCTTCGGCCTTTGATTCCAGCGCGTCTGCCAGGCGCGAGATCAGCCGCGAGCGCTCCCCTGGCGCCAGGTCACGCCAGGGTCCGAACGCGGCCTTCGCCCGTGCGACTGCGACGTCGACCTCCTCGGTCCCGGCCCGCGGGACCTCGGCCATGACCTGCTCGGTCGCGGGTTCGATTACCGAGATCACGCCCGCGCCCCTGTCGCTTGCCTGCTGGTCGCTGCTCGCTGCTTGCTGGCCTCGACGAACGACCCGACCACCCTGCTGCCCTCCTGAACTTCGGGGTGCCAGAGGACGCCGAGGACGAACTGCTTTCCGGGCAGCTCGATCGCCTCGACGAGGTCGTCGGGCACCGCCCAGCCGACCGCGACCAACCCCTCACCAAGACAGTCGGCGCCCTGGTGATGGTGCGACTTGACGGTGATGCGCTCGGCGCCGGCTGCCCGAGCAGCGAGCGAGCCGGGCTCGAGGCGCACGTCGTGCTCGCCCTGAAAGGTGCCGGGGACCTGACGATGCAGATCTCCATCCAGACGGTCGGGGAGGTGCTGTTCGAGCGTGCCGCCAAGAGCGACGTTCAGCAACTCGAAGCCGCGACAGATGCCCAGTACCGGAAGGTCCCGCTCAACCGCCGCGCGGCAAAGCGCCAGCTCGAACCGGTCCCGCTCGGGAAAGCCCGCGTACGTCTTTGGATGCGGCTCGGCGCCGTATGCGGCGGGATCGATGTCGTCACCTCCGGGAACCAGCAGACCGTCGAGGAGCTCCAGCCAGGGCTCGGGCTCGTCTTCCGCATGGTCGTCCGGTGGCAGCTGCACCGCCAGCGCCCCGGCGGCCTGAACAGCTCGGGCGTAGGCGAGGGGGTTGAGGGAGGCGACGTCGTCCCACGGGCCCCACCGAGCACGTTCGAGCCCGGCGCAGATGCCGACGACCGGCCTCGGCACTAAAGCCTCTCGAACCCGCGGAAGCGCTCCCAGTCGGTGACAGCGGCTTCGAAAGCCTCCAGCTCGATCCGGGCCCGATTCAGATAGTGCTCGACCACCTCCTCGCCAAAGGCCTCCTTGGCGACTGTGCTCGAGCCGAACACGTCACGCGCGTCGTACATCGTGTGCGGGACGCGCGGCTTGTCGGATTCGTACGCGTTGCCTGCGAACGCCGGCTCCAGCTCGAGCTGGTTGTCGATCCCGTGCAGCCCGGCGGCGATCATCGCGGCGAGTGCCAGGTAGGGGTTGACGTCGGCTCCCGGCAGGCGGTTCTCCAGGCGCTTCGACTGCCCGTGGCCGACGACCCGCAGCGAGCACGTGCGGTTATCCACGCCCCAGGCAACTGCTGTCGGAGCGAAGGACCCGGCCGCGAAGCGTTTGTACGAATTGATCTGGGGCGCGAAGAACAGCGTCAGCTCGCGCAGGCAGGCGAGCTGGCCGGCGAGGAAGTGCTTGAAGGTTTTCTCGTCGTCGGCGAAGACGTTACCTCCGCCCTCGTGCTGTAGCGAGCAATGAATGTGGCACGAGTTGCCCTCGCGCTCGTTGAACTTCGCCAGGTAGGTGATCGCGTAGCCCTCCTGGGCGGCGATCTCCTTGGCACCGGTCTTGTAGATCACGTGGTCGTCGGCGGTCGCCAGCGCCTCGCCGTAGTGGAAGTTGATCTCGTGCTGCCCGAAGTTGCACTCGCCCTTCGAGTTCTCGACCCGCATCTCGGCAGCCATCATCTCTTTGCGGATCCGATGGAGCAGCGGCTCGACCCGCGCGGTGCCGAGGATCGAGTAGTCGACGTTGTAGAGATTGGCCGGCTCGAGGTCGCGGTAGGCCTTCTTCCACGCCTCCTCATATGTGTCGTTGAAGACGATGAACTCGAGCTCGGTCCCCGCGAACGCCTTCCAGCCGCGCTCGCTGAGCCGGGCGAGCTGCTTGCGGAGGATCTGCCGCGGCGAAGCGACCACGTCTTTGCCGTCGAGCCACTCGAGGTCGGCGACCAGCAGCGCTGTTCCGTCGTGCCATGGGATCCGCCGCAGGGTGTCGAAGTCGGGCTTCATCACGAAGTCGCCGTAACCGCGCGACCACGAGGACATTGCGTATCCGTCGACCGTGTCCATGTCCACATCCACCGCGAGTAGGTAATTGCAGCCCTCGGCGCCGTGCTCGACGACGTCGTCGAGGAAGTGGGCTGCCGTCAACCGCTTTCCCTGCAGACGGCCTTCCATGTCGGCGATGACCAACACCACCGTGTCGATCTCACCGTCCTTGATCGCCTTCTTGAGCTCGTCGAGCGTCATCCGTCCGAAGCTGTTCGCCGGCGCTTCGGTTTGCCGGCCGCCACTAGTCCGCCGTGACCTCGTCCTCTTCGAGGGTTCGAATCGGCCCCTTGTAGTGATTCTTGGCGGACACGCGGTACCAGATCCCGAAGATCAGGGGCAGCAGGATCGCGAATGGCGTGTAGTTCACGGCGCTCGCATCGAACCCTGAGTTCCAGGGCAGCCCTGTGGGCGCGTACGGTAGGTCAAGAGCGAACACGACCAAGACCACGAACGCGATTGCGAGGGTGTTGACCAGCCTGTAGCGACTGCCGAGGTTCCACGGGCCCGGCTCGAAGGAATCGCCCTTCCGCATCCTCAGGAACACCGGAATTATGTAGGCGAGGTAGAGACCGACAGTGCAGATTCCGGTGAGTGCGAAGAACGCATACGGGATATCGTTCTTGCCAAAGAGCGCCGGGATGGCGATCACCAGAGAGGCCACGGAGACGGCGATCACGGCGTTGAACGGCACCTTGGCGCGGTTGACCCGGCGGAAGATCTCCCAGCCGGGCATTCCACGGTCCCGCGAGAACGCGTACCAGGTGCGGGAAGCGCTGGTCAGACCGGCCGCGCCACAGAACAACTGGCCGATCACGGCGATCAGGATCACCAGCTTGGCGGCCCAGATGTGGTTCGCCATCGCGGTGGTGAAGATCGTGCCGGCGTAGCCGAGGGCGCCTGACACAGCGTTCTCGTGTGTGGCCGCGAACAGGAACGCCAGCAGGACGAACCATCCGATCACGGCGGACCAGAAGACCGAGCGCCAGACGCCCTGTGCGGCGGCCGTCGCCGCCCCACGGGTCTCCTCCGCCGTGTGCGCCGAGGCGTCGTAGCCCGTCTGCGTATACATCGTCAGGAGGAAGCCGACCGGCAACACGAGGAACCAGAACCCAAGGCTCGAAGTGGAGCCGCCAAAGGCACCGTTGTTGTTGATGCGGTGACCGAACACCCAGCTCACACTCTGATGTTGGTCTGGGACGAAGATCAAGATCGCGATGACCACCGCGACGCCGATCAGGTGCCAACCGACGGAGATGCCGTTCATCAGTGCCAAGAAACGGTCAGCGAAGATGTTCACCACCGTGTAGAGGACGAGGATGAGGAAGAACAACAGCCAGGTCTCGGCGAGGATGTGGCTCGTGTCGCCGAAGTTGATTCCGAAGATGTCGACCGCGTAGAGCCCGAGCAGCGTGTTCAGGAAAATTGCCGCGCCATAGGCCACTGAGGCCACGATCCCGATCAGCCCGACGATGTTGAACCAGCCGGTCATCCAGCTCCAGCCTGCACCGCCCAGGTCGTTGGCCCACCAGTAGGGCCCGCCGGCGGTCGGGAACTTCGAGGTCAGCTCCGCCATCGACAACGCCACCATGAGCACGAAGGCGCAGAGGACCGGCCAGCCGATCGACACCGCGATCGGACCGCCGTTCTGCCAGGCGAAGGAGAACGTGGTGAAGGTCCCCGCGAGGACCGAGATGATCGTGAACGAGATGGCGAAGTTAGTGAACGCGGACCAGCCGCGATGGAGCTCCTGCTTGTAGCCCATCTCGGCGAGTTGGCGCTCGTCCTCCCCCATCGGCGCGACCGCTCCAGCCGCTGTGGCTCCACTCGATTCTGGAGCTGGTCCTACGTCTTCGGCCATGTCGTTCCTCCTCCGTGCGCTCTTGCCAGCCGTCCTCAGATTCGAAATGGTGTGATGATCGAACCTATGGACTCCGCGACCCTATCGCGCCTAGCGGACGCGTGTCAACCGGTTGTTTGAGCGGAATGCCGGAACGAGCGCTGGACACGGAAGTGGCGGTCATCGGCGCCGGTGTGGTGGGCTGCGCCACAGCGCTCGCGCTTGCCCGCTGCGGCGTCCCGGTCGCGCTGATGGAAGCCGAGCGCGAGCCCGGCCTGGCGGCAAGCGGCACCAACTCGGGCATCCTCCATACGGGCTTCGACTCAACTACTGGGGAGCTCGAGACGGAGTTGATCCTGCGCTCCGCCGAGCTCCGCGATCCCGTGCTTGAGGCGCTCGACGTGCCTGTACTTCGCTGCGGGGCCCTGATGCGCCCGGTCAACGACCGGGAGCGCTCTGCGGTGGCCGGCCTGGCTCAGAACGCGACCCGCAACGGTGTCGAGGCATCGCTGCGCGACGACGGCGCGCTCGATGTGCCGGGCGAGTCGATCACCGACCCGGTCGCCTACACGCTTGCACTGGCGGCTGCCGCTGAGCGGCACGAGGCCGTCCTCCTCACCGAGTTCCGTGTGGACGCGGTGAGGGCGGCGTCCAATCGCGTCGAGATCGGCGCGACGGACGGACGACGGCTCGCCACCCGAATCGCGATCAACTGCGCGGGCCTCGGCGCGGGCGCCGTCGCACGGCTTGCCGGCGACTCGTCGTTCGACGTCTACCCGCGCAGGGGCGAGTTCCTCGTCTTCGACCAACCGGCCGGTGAAACCCTCGACCGGATCCTGCTCCCCGTTCCGACCAAGCGAACCAAGGGCGTGCTGGTCTTTCCCACGATCGACGGCAAAGTCGTGGCGGGGCCGACGGCCATTGACCAGGAGGATCCGTCCGATTGGTCGGTGCGCCCCGAGGCAAGGGATGAGATCCTGCCGAAGGCGAGCGCGATGTACCCACCGTTGGAAAACGCCCAGCCGATCGCCGCCTACGCGGGGCTGCGGCCCGCCGGCCGGGGGGTCAACTACCTGATCGGAGCGTCCGCGGCGTGTCGAGGGCTGATCAACGCAGCGGCGATCCGCTCGACCGGATTGACGGCGTCGCTGGGAATCGCCGAGCGGATCGTCACCATCGTCTCGCAGCTGGGCGTATCGCTTGGAGAGGAGGCGCCGCTCGCTAGTGGTGAGTCGCCGGCGTCTTCCGGGCCATGGTGGAGCCGGACAGCGAGGTACCGGGGGGCATGAGCCTGCTGCTGGGCATCGATGAAGGGACCTCTGCCGTCAAGGCCGTGCTGTTCGACACCAACCTGCGGCCCGTAGCCGAGGCTCGGCGCGAGAAGCCTCTGGTTCACCCGAAGCCGGGCTGGGTCGAGCAGGATCCGGCGATGGTCCTCGACGTCGTCGTCGATGCAGTGGCCGAGCTGCTCCGCGGAGCCGATGAGGAAATCATCGCTTGCGGGCTCGACCACCAGGGCGAGTCGGTGCTGGCCTGGGACGCTGAGACGGGGCGGCCCCTGACCCCGATCATCACCTGGCAGGACAAGCGCTCGCAGGAGGTTCTCGACCGGCTCGAGTCGGAGGGCACAGCCGAGAGGGTCCGCGAGCTGAGCGGCATGCCGCTGGATCCCTACTTCTCCGCCGGCAAACTCACCTGGCTCCTCGAACACGACAAGGCGGTGGCTAAGGCGCGCGACGCGCGCACCCTGCGGCTCGGCACTGTCGATTCCTTCCTCTGCGATCGCCTCGGCGCCGGCTTTGCCACCGATCCATCCACCGCCTCACGGACCCAGCTCGGCGCCCCCGACTGGGACGGCGAGCTCTTGGAGACGTTCGGTGTGCCGCGCGAAACCCTGCCCGGCATCGCCGACACGGCAGGCGACCTCGGCACCCTTAGCCACCCCTCGTGGCCGGTCGAGATTCCGCTGCGCGCACGGTGTGTCGACCAGCAGGCCGCGCTCGCGGGCGCAGGCTGCGTGGAGCCCGGACGCGTCAAGGCCACGTACGGCACTGGGGTTTTCGTCCTCGCTCACGCCGGCGACGAGCGACCCCACCCGGAGGGCGGCCTGCTGCCCACGGTCGCCTGGCGCGTCGCCGGTCGGGTCGAATGGGCGATCGACGGCGGGGTATTCACCGCGGGTGCCCTGCTCGAGTGGCTGAGCCGCGACCTCGGGCTCGCGGCCGACCCACCGGCGCTCGCCGCACTCGCCGCCTCAGTCGAGGACGCGGGTGGAGTGCGCGTGCTCCCGGCGCTCGCCGGAGTTGGCGCGCCGTGGTGGAAGCCCGAGGCCCGCGCGGTCATCTCCGGGATGACGTCTGGGACGCAGCCCGCACACGTGGCTCGCGCTGCCCTGGAATCGATCGCCTGGCGTGTCGCCGACGTCGTCGAGGCCGTGCGCGAGAGTGTCACGGTCGAGGTGCTGCGGGTCGATGGCGGCCTCACGCGTGACCCGACGCTGCTCCAGCTTCAGGCGAACGCGGCCGGCATCCCGGTCGAGCGCGGCGCGGTCGACGCGACCGTGGCCGGCGCGGCGGCCCTCGCCGCGGTGGGCGCCGGCCTGTGGGGGTCTACCCGCGAGATCGCCGAGCGCATCCCGGTCGGGGATCGCATCGAGCCTGAACGCGACAGCGACTGGCGCCAGACGGAGCACGCCGCCTGGCGCCAGTTCGTCGAGCGGGCAGTCGAGCTCTGAGACCCCGGCCAACCCGCGCGCCCGGGCCTCAGCCCTCAGAGCGTGACCGCCTCGGCCTCCTCGACCACCGTCGGGCGAGCGACGGACGTCCTCTGGACCCTCAACCGCCCTGCTTCGTACTGGCTCTTCACCCAGGAGGGGGTTGGAGCGCAGGCGAATACGAGAAATGGCTTGGCAACATTTCACCATCGCCCAGCTGCTGCGGGCTCCGGCTTAAGAGACCGCGGTCGGTAGAAGGAGCCCGGCGAGGATGTGCTCGGTGCCCTCGATGTGCTCGCGCATCAGGGCCACCGCCTTGACGCCCTCTCCATGGCGCAGGCACGCGACGATCCGGCGGTGCTGCTCGTTCGAGTGAGTCAGCACCTGCTCGGGGTGGGCGATGATCGAGATCAGGCCGCTCATCTGCCCCTGAACCTCGGTCATGGCCTCGACCAGCCGCGGGGAGCGCGCAGCCTCGGCGATGCCGATGTGAAAGCGGATGTCGGCGCGGCGATAGTCCTCGAAGTCCTCGGACGCAGCCATCCGGTCCACCAGCTCATCCAGGCGCACGAGATCGCCGGCTTTGGCGCGCTCCGCCGCGAGAAGCACCGCGCCCGCCTCGACCGCGACCCGGTGATCGAGGGTGGCCCAGGCCGCCTCCGAAAGGCCCGTCTCGCCGGTCGTCGCCAGCGGCGGCTCGGAGGCGACGAAAGTGCCGCCGGTTCGCCCCCGCCGCTGGGTGAGATGGCCGCTCTGCTCCAGCGTCGTGAGGGCCTGGCGCAGCGTCGAGCGTGAGATCTGAAGCTCGTCGGCGAGCTCCCGCTCCGGCGGCAGGCGACTGCCTGGCTGCAGGAGCCCGAGGCGAATGGCGGTACCCAGGCGCTCGACGGTCTCTTCGAACATCGTCGGCGCGCGCACCGGCTTGAACACGGCCGCAACAGCAGCCTCGCGCTCCATGGCGGCTACCGTAGCGCGGCCGAACGCCGCCGAGGCCAGTCTGCGACGAAGCACCCCTAGCGGAGTCAGACCCCTTTAGGTGCGATTCCGTCGCACTTGTTTAGTGTCAGCGCCGTGAGCGGACCGGACGGCTTCGAAGCGCGCGACCTCGACCTTCACGGCCATCGTGCGGTCTACCGGATGGCGGGAGAAGGTCCTCCGGTGCTGCTGATCCACGGAATGATCAATTCCTCGCGGCACTGGCGCGAGGTCGCGTTGCGCCTCGCCGATTCCTACACGGTGATCGCCCCCGACCTGATCGGCCACGGCGACTCGGCCACGCCCCGCGGCGACTACTCGATCGGAGCCCACGCGGCGAGTATCCGCGACCTGCTCGCCGCGATCGGGATCGAGAGCGCGACCGTGGTCGGCCACTCCCTCGGCGGCGGGGTCGCGATGCAGTTCTTCTACCAATTCCCGCAGAGAACGCAGCGCCTTGTCCTGGTCTCGAGCGGCGGGCTCGGGCCGGAGGTGAGCCCCCTCCTGCGCGTCGCGGCTCTGCCGGGAGCATCGATGCTTCTCCGCGCGGCCGCGCGCCGCTCGGTGGTCGATACGCTCGACGCGCGCGGCACGACGATGCGCAAACGCGGGAGCTCAAAGGGTGTGTACCTCCAGGCGATCGCTCGCGCCCTGCGGCCTCTGCAGGACGCCGGGTCGCGCCGCGCGTTCCTCGAGACCCTGCGCTCGGTGATCGACGTCCACGGACAGCGCGTCAGCGCCCTCGATCGCCTCTACCTCCTTCGCGACGTGCCCATGCTCGTCGTCTGGGGCGAGCGCGACCGCACCATCCCGCCGGCCCACGGCCGGCAGACGGCCGCGGCGATTCCCCAGGCCCGCTTCGAGACCCTCCCGAAGGCGGCGCACTTTCCGCACCTCGACGACCCGGAGGGACTCGCGACCGTCATCGGGAACTTTCTCGACACCACCGATCCCAGCCCGATCGACGACGCCGACTGGGGGGACGTTGTCCGCTCGCGGATCGCGGCCCCGATTACGCCGGTCGCCTGAGGGGGAACGGCGAAGGCCAACGCCCTCGCAGCCAGCGCGCCTCCCGAACGTCCCGCATGCCCGCTCCCGGGCCGGGATGCGGGACGCTCGGCGAATTTCGGGGGGTCCCCTGGCTGGCTTTAGAGGATCAGCTTTCGCTCCATGAAGTGCACCGCGAGCCGCCAGGCGATCAGCGCAAACACCGTCAGGAAAGCCAGGTGGCCGATGTCCTTCCACCCCTCGAATCCGAAGACCGCGTGGCGCACGAGCTCCACGCAGTGCCAAAGCGGGTTCCCGTAGCCCAGCACCTGCATCCACTCCGGCGCCTGGCTCAGCGGGAAGAAGGTCCCCGCGACGAGGAAGAGGGGCGTGAGCAGCCCCGACTGCCAGTACGAGAAGCTCTCGATCGCCTTCGCCTTCGCGGCGATGAAGATGCCGAACGAAGCCCAGCCAAAGCCGGCAAGCGCGGCAATGAACGGCACGACGAGCATTCCCCAGCTCGGGTCGAGCCCGAAGACGACGGCCACCAGCATCGGCACGCACCCGTAGACGCCCGTCCGCGCGGCGATCCACAGCGCTTCGCCCGTGACCAGCTCCTCGGTATCCACCGGCGCCGCGAGGATCGCGTCGTAGGTGTGCTGGAACTGATACTTGACGAACGTCGAGTACATCGCCGGGAAAGCCCCCGAGAAGAGCACGGTTGTCGCGACGATCCCGGTGCCGACGAAGTCCAGGTAGGGGACGCCCGCGACCGTCTTCACCAGCGCGCCGAATCCGAACGCGAACGCCAGCAGATAGATCGTGGGATCGACCGTCGACGAAAAGGTCGACGAGCGCCAAAACGACGAGTAGTTGACGACCTCGCGGACCATCACCCCGCGCAGCGCCGGGATCTCCAGCCGCCCGAGGGGGCGTTCGCGGGAGATGGAGGCCATCAGGCGATCTCCTCGCCGGTCAAGAGGACGAAAACGTCCTCGAGGTTTGCGGGCCGGCGCTCGCCTTCGAGCTCGCCGGCGCCGTTGGCGTGGAGCACCGCGATCGATGTTCCGGTACGGCGGGTGCTCCAGCCCCGCTCGCGGGCGATCCCCTCAACCTCGGTGAGGCGCGTGGGTGGCCCGTAGACCTCGAGCGCCTCGGCACCGGCGTGCTTGGCGATCAGATCTCGCGGCGGCCCCACCGCCACCGCCCTGCCGTGGGACATGATCGTCACCTCGTCGCAGAGGCGCTCGGCCTCCTCGATGTAGTGCGTCGACATCAGGATCGAGACGCCCTCCGAACGCATCCGGTCGATCAGCGCCCAAAGCTCCTGGCGGACCTGCGGATCGAGGCCCACCGTCGGCTCGTCCAGCAGCACGAGCCGTGGCTGGTGGAGAAGCGCTCTCGCGACCAGGAGACGCCGGCGCATGCCGCCGGAGAGCTCGTCGACCTTCGCGTGGCGGCGCGCGCCGAGGTTGGCCAGGCCCAGCGCCCGTTCGATCGCGTCCTTGCGCTCGCCCGCCGGGACGCGGTAGAGGTGCGCGAAGACGAGGAGGTTCTGCTCGACGGTCAGCGCGACGTCGAGGTTGTCGAGCTGCGGCACGACTCCCATCTGTGCCCGTGCCTGCTTGGAGGCGCCGGGCAGCCGATAACCGAGCACCTCGAGCTCGCCCTCGTTGGCGATCACTTGGGCGGTGAGCGCCTTCATCGTCGTCGACTTGCCCGCCCCGTTCGGCCCCAGAAGGCCGACGCAGCGGCCATACGGGACCTCCAGATCGAGGCCGTCGACAGCCGTGATCGCGCCGAAGCGCTTCACGAATCCGCGCAGGCGGATGGCGGCGCCCTGCTCGCGCCCAGGGGCCAAATCGCTGTCGCTTCCAGCCTTGGTCATGAAGGGTCTCAATGTAGAGGTAGACCCCCCGTCCGCCCAGAGCTCATCGCCCCGGCGCCAGTTTGGGGACGGTTCACAGGGGTAGCCGAAGAGGGACCCCCTAAAAGGAGATCGATACACCAATGCCTGAAACGAGCGAACGTAATGTCAAGCTTTTGCAGTACCTCAACGAGGCCTACGGCAAGGAGCAGGAGCTGGAGACGGCTCTCACCGCGCACATCGGAATGACCGACCGTGACGCTTACAAGAAGCGTCTTCAGCAGCACCTCAAGGAGACGAAGGACCACTCCCGCCAGCTCAAGCGCCGGATGAAGGCTCTCGGCGGCGGGCCCGCGATCGTCGAGACCGCCGTCGGCAAGGCGATGGCGACCGTCAAGGGACCCGTCCACGCTCTGCGCGGGACCGGCGTCGAGGAGAAGCTCCTGAAGAACGCGAAGACCGAATATTCCGAGGAGGCCGAGGAGATCGCCACGTACACGGCGATCGAGGCGCTGGCGGAGGCCGTCGGCGACCGCGACACCGCGAAGCTCGCCCGCTCGATTCGCCGTGACGAGGAGCGGATGGCCAAATACCTGGAAGGCCTGATCCCGCAGCTCGCGAAGGCTGTTGCACGGGCGGAGATCCCGAGCGACCAGCGCAAGGCCAGCGGTTCGCGGCGGCGCAGCTCCAGCTCGCGCAGCCGGTCGAGCTCGAGCAACGGCTCGCGTGCGAAGGCGACGAAGACCACGAAGGCGAAGAGCAGCCCGCGCTCCGGCCCGCGCAGCCGCGCCCGCTCCACCAGCGGGTCGCGGTCGAGCAACGGCTCGCGCTCGCGCTCGCGCAGCCGCTCCGGCTCGCGCAGCTGACTCGCTGGGACAGTTCGAGGTAGTGAACGGCCGGTCCTAGGGCCGGCCGTTTGCTGTCGCGACGCCCACGACGAGCGGGCGCACGATCGGAGGCGCCTTTTTCACGATGTCGCGCCGTAGCTCGGTGACATGGAAGCCCGCGGCTTCGATCGCGTCCGCCGTCGCTCGATTGCAGTTGCAGCCGTGCCCGACGCGCCGCTGCAGCCAGTTGAGCCGGTCCTGCCAGCGCGCCGTGCGCTCATCGCGCGCTCGGACGTGCTCCATGAAGAGAAGCGTTCCCTCTGTCTTCAGGACCCTGTGGATCTCCGTCAGCGCTCGCGGCTGGTCGGCAACCGTGCACAGCACCAGAGTCGAGACGACCGCGTCGAAGCTCGAATCCTCGAACGGCAACGCCTCGGCCGGGGCGACGACCAAAGCGGGTGCCGGCGACACGGTGGCCGCCTTTCCCTCGAGCCGGCTGAACATCGGCCGCTCGGGCTCGGTGATCGTCAGCTCGGCGACCTCGGGGCCGTAGAACGGCAGGTTCGCCCCGGTTCCTCCACCGATCTCCAGCACGCTCCCCGATGCCCTCCCGACCAGCGCCTTGCGGTGCGCCCGAAACGTCGCTGCTTCGGGAACCGCCATGACGCGGTCATAGCCGGCGGCGAAGAGCCTTCCCCAAACGCTCACGTGGCCAACCGTAGCCGAGGCCCTGGCATTGCCGTTAGGCTCGCGCCGTCTCGTACCGGCAGGTGCGCGACTGCTTGCGCTCGAAGTCAACTAAACGAGGGGGTTAGATCGTTGAAGCTGGTCATTGGAATCGTGCGGCCGGAGAAGGCCAACGACGTCCTCGAGGCCCTCTACCGGGCCGAGGTGAGAGGAGTCTCCATGAGCCGCGTGCAGGGGCACGGCGGCGAGCTCGACCACGTCGAGACGTATCGCGGGACCACGGTGAAGATGGGGCTCGCCGACAAGGTGCGCTTCGAGATCGCGGTTTCCGACCCGTTCGTCGATACGACGGTCGAAGCGCTCTGCGCAGCCGCTCGGACGGGTGAAGTCGGCGACGGCAAGATCTTCGTGGTTCCACTCGAGCGCGCGGTTCGCATCCGCACCGGTGAAACCGACAGCGGGGCGGTCACCCCCGTGGAGGCGTGATGGGCCCACTGCTCCTCGGCGCCGGCGCGATTAGCCCGGGCGACACCGCCTGGATGCTGGCCGCGACCGCGCTCGTGCTGCTCATGACTCCGGCGCTGGGCCTCTTCTACGCGGGTCTCGTGCGCGAGAAGAACACGCTCAACACCTTCATGATGTGCGTCGCGGCGATCGCCGTCGCGATGGTCTGCTGGGCGGCGATCGGCTACTCCCTCGCCTTCGACGGCGACGGATCGATCGTCGGCGGCCTCGACAACCTGTTCCTGCACGACGTCGGCTTCGGCGCGCGCACGGGGACCGCGATCCCTGAGCTTCTGTTCATGGCCTTCCAGGCGACCTTCTGCATCGTCACGACGGCGCTGGTATCGGGGGCGGTGGTCGAGCGCATGCGCTTCAAGCCGTTTCTCATCTTCGCCGCGCTCTGGTCGGTGCTGGTCTATTCCGTCCTCGCCCACTGGGCGTTCGGCGGCGGCTGGCTACAGGCACACGGAACGCTCGACTTCGCCGGCGGCGTTCCGGTTGAGATGGGCTCGGGCTTTTCGGCGCTCGCGGCGGCACTGGTCGTCCGGGCCCGCAAGGACTACGGCCGCCAGGCCCTCCTCCCCCACAACGCCGTCTACGTACTGATCGGCGCGGGCTTGCTCTGGTTCGGCTGGTTCGGCTTCAACGGCGGCAGCGGGTTCTCGGTCGGACGCCCCGGCATCCTCGCGTTCACCAACACGCTGCTGACGCCCTCGTGCACGCTCATCGTGTGGTTCATCCTCGACCTCATCCGCGACCGGAAGATCACCGCGATCGGTGCCGCCACGGCGATCATCGTCGGCTGCGTCGGGATCACTCCGGCGGCGGGCTTCATCAGCCCCGGCTGGGCGATGGCCCTCGGGTCGGTGGCCGCGCTGCCGAGCTACGCGGTGATCGTCCTGCGCCCACGCACGCGCGTGGACGAGACGCTCGACGTTCTCGCGGCGCACGGCGTCGCCGGCCTCACCGGGATCCTCTTCATCGGCTTCTTCGCCCAGGCGGCGTGGAACGGAGTCTCGGACGGGCTGGTCTACGGCAACGCGGCTCAGCTGGGCCACCAAGCGGTGGCGGCGCTGGCCGGACCGGTCTACGCATTCACGATGACCTACGTGATCCTCCGCGTCCTGGGCGCGCTGATGCCGCTGCGGGCATCCGAGGAGGCCGAAGCGATCGGCATGGACGTGCTCGAGCACGGCGAGGAGGCGTACGCCAGCGGTGAGGGCGCGATCCTCGTCAGCGCCGAGATCGAGGCCCCGGTGGCGGACCCGGGCTGAGCCCGCTCAGGCCGTCTGGCGATCGTCGGGCTCGTCGCGCGGCTCGAGCTGGATCTCGCGTTCGGCGCCCGGCACGCCCTCGGCGAGCTCCTCCGCGCGCTCGCGTTCCGCGTTCAGCTGGTGGCCGAAGAGGATCGCCAGGTTGGAGATGTAGAGCCACATCAGCAGCACCACCACCCCGCCTAGCGTTCCATAGGTCTTGTCGTAAGAGCCGAAATTCGCGACGTAGAACGCGAACAGCGCCGACGCCACGAGCCAGATGGCCACCGCCACGATGCTGCCCGGGGTCACCCAGCGAAAGCCCCTCAGCTTCACATTCGGGCTCGCGTAGTAGAGCAGTCCGATGATTCCGGTCACGACCCCCAGCATCACCGGCCACTTTGCGATGTTCCAGATCGTCTGCGCCGTCGAGCCGATCCCAATCGGCCCGGCGACGGCGTCGACCACCGGGCCCGTGAGCACCAGCCCCAGGGTCAGGAGTGCCACCGCGATGATGACCGCCAGGGTCACGGCGATCTGCAGCGGGCGGAGCTTCCAGAACGGCCTGCCCTCGGGCGTCTCGTAGATGACGTTCGAGGCACGGATGAACGCGCCGACGTAGCCTGAGGCGGACCACAGCGCCCCCAGCAGCCCGACCACGAACAGGACGTCCGCCGTGGACTGGTTCGAGGTGATCGACCTGATCGGGCCGGAGAACGTCTGGGCCGCCGAGCTGGGACCGAGCTGCGTGACGATCTGGGTGATCGTCTGAGTCGTCGACTGCGGATTTCCGAACAGCCCCACGATCGACACCAGCGCCACCAGCGCCGGGAAGATGGCGAGCAGGCCGTAGTAGGTGAGAGCGGCGGCCGAGTCGCCGAGGTTGTCCTCGCGAAACTCGCTCACGGTGCGCTTTACGAGCGCCCAGGTCGTCTGCCCTTCGTCGGCACCGCCAGGGCGGTAGTCGCGCCGGACCGGGTCGACATCGGCATCGCTTCGGTCCCGGGCGGCTTTGGCGGTCCTTGGCATACGGCGGGGATTCCCCAACCGCGGGAGCCGAAAACGTCCGACCGTGTTGGTTGGCACTGGTCCAGACGGGTAGATCAAGCGCATGTCAACGATTCTCATAGTGGTGATCGTCGTCGTGGCCCTGCTCGTGGCGGTGGCCATCGCAAGCGCCGCCCGCAAGCGCGCGGAGGCCAAGCGCGCGGAGCACGAGCGGCTTCGCAGGGACGCCAAAGATCACCGTCAGGCAGCGGATGCCCAGAGCTCGCGCGCTCAGACTCTCAGCCGCGAGGAACGCGATGCCAAGGAGCAGGCAGAGCACCACGCCAGGCTCGCCAAGCAGCACGCGCAGGAGGCCGAGCAGGCCCAGCGCCAGGTCGCCGAGGCCGAGTCAAAGAAGCAACGTGCTGCCGCATCGGCCTCGTTTCACGACGACAAGGCCGACGAGCACGAGCGAAAGCTCCGCTGACGCACTAGGACACTTCAGAGCGAAGCGCGAAGTACGCAGCCAGCGTGTGCCGATCGCCCGGGCCCTCGAAGATCATCTTGCCGAGGTTGGCGCCAGGCACGACCTCCACGAGCTCGTCGCGGATCTGCTTGATCACCAGCCGCGGATTGTCGGGGACCGAGGCGTAGTCGATCACCAGCACCTCGACCTCGGGATCCAGCACGCCCCGCTCGACGCGGGTCACGAAGTCGAACGCGGTCAGGCGCTCGCCGTGCGACTTCGTGGCGTAAAGGGGCCAGAGGAGCTTCGCCGGCCATTTGGCGCTGCGCACCAGGATGTTGTCCCCCTTGCCCTCGCCGGACGCGAAGCGCTTGCCCGCCCAGGGCAGCCAGGAATTGGTCACGGAGCCGACGACGCGGTCGAAGACGGGGTTGACGCTCCAGCCGACGAGCATGCCCTCGGTCTCGCCGTCGATCCCGGTCGCAGGCTTGCCCGCTGCGAAGAGCTTGCCCAGCTCCCGCAATGCGGCCTCGCGGTCGTTGGGGATGCGGTCACCCACCTCGCGAAACCAGCTCCACGCCTTGTCGCGAGCTTCAACCGGAGATTCGAGGGCGCGCTCTCGAAGCTCCGCCACCCGGGTTGAAACCGGATCAACGTCCTTGACTTCGGCACTCGCAGCGGATGTGGTCACGTCGGCCAAGATCGGTCTCCTTTGAGCGGATGGGACGAGCCCATGATCGCACCCCAGGCACTCGGTGCGGAGAATTTTCTAGCGTCGCCGGCGCCTTGATCCGCGAGGGCGCGGAGCCACCGCCGCGTGCGGCTGCCGGTCGCTGTGTACGTCGCCGAGCCATTCGGCGCCGAGGTCGAGCTTGCGGTCGATCCGGGCCATGTCGCCGGCCTGGGGCGCGAGGACGAGGGTAACTCCTTCGCCGTCGGCGCCCGCGCGTCCGGTGCGCCCGACGCGGTGCACGTAGTCGGTGTGATCGCCCGGGGGATCGAAGTTGATGACTCGAGTGATGCCCTTGACATCGATGCCGCGAGCGGCGACATCCGTCGCTACGAGCGCGTCGATGTGCCCGGCGTCGAACCTCGCCAGCGCGCGCGTTCGCTGTCCCTGCGATTTGTTGCCGTGCATGGCGGCGACGCCAATGCCCCGGCCGGCCAGCTTCTTGGCGAGGCGGTCCGCCCCGTGCTTGGTCCGCACGAAGACGAGCGTCCGCCCGCCCCCGCCGCCGCGGATCTCTCCCACGACCGTGTCGAGCTTGGTCTCCGGCGAGACGCCGACGAAGCGGTGTTCGATCCGCCCACTGGCTGCGGGCGCCGGCTCGTAGGTGTGTCGAACCGGATCGGCGGTGAATTTCGACGCGAGCCGGCCGACTTCGCCGTCGAGCGTGGCTGAGAAAAACAGCGTCTGACGCTGTCTCGGAGTCTCGGCGACGATTCGCTCCACGTCGGGGCGAAAGCCCATGTCGAGCATGCGATCGGCCTCGTCGAGGACCAGGTGGCGAACATGCTTCAGCGAGATCGAGCCTCGCTGGAGGAGGTCGATCAACCGACCCGGCGTCGCGACGACGACGTGGGCCCGCCGCGCTTTCCGCGCCTGTTGCTCGATGCCGACGCCGCCGTGGACGACGGCGATCCGCAGGTGGCGTGCGGCCGCGAGCGGCGTTGCGTGCTCGACGATCTGCGCCGCGAGCTCGCGGGTGGGCGCGAGGACCAAGGCGGCGGGGGTCGCCGCCGAGGCCTCGAGCCTGTCGATCAGCGGGATCGCAAAGGCAAGCGTTTTCCCGGAGCCGGTGGGCGACTTGACGAGGACGTCACGGCCGTCGAGAACATCCGGGATGGCAAGGTCTTGGACCGCAAACGGAGCGTTGAAACCGTCCGCGGCGAGAGTACGTGCGAGCACGGGCGAAACGCCGAGCTCGGCAAAGGTATGGGTGGACATGTGCTCCTTCGACGGCCTCTGGCCGTCTTGATCGGGGGAGGTTCTAGAGCTCATCCCGATTGCGCCGAGGGCGCTTGGCAGAAGCAGAGAAACTCACGGACGACGTTCGCCCGTTCTCGTCACAGTAGCAGGACGCTGCTAACGTGAACCGGGTAAGCGGCCGGTGCAACCGGTCGGCCACGTGTCAGCGCTCCCCGTTCTCGGTGTCATGCCCCCGCGGTCCGCAGCACCGTAACCAAAGGAGTCTCATGGCAACCGGAACCGTCAAATGGTTCAGCGAGGAAAAGGGCTACGGGTTCATCACGCCCGACGACGGAACGAAGGATCTCTTCGTCCATCAGAGCGCCCTCACCGGCATCGGCCCGCGGCCGCTCGCCGAGGGAAGCAAGGTTTCCTACACGGCGGAGCCCGGCGACAAGGGCCCCCGCGCCGTCGACGTAGCCGTCGCGTAGCGTGGCAGCCGCCGACGAGACCCAGACCGCGACGCCCCCGCTCAACACGGCGATCAGCAACGCCCTCGGCCTGGTCTGGAAGGACTATGCCGGCGAGCGCTTTGCGGTGAAGACCGACGTCCGCGGCACCCGCGTCGCCTGCACCCTCGAGAACTCGGTGCGGAGCTTCAACGACGGCATGGCCGCTGCGAACGACGACGACGCCGAGAACCCACCCCCCTCGCCTCTCACGGTCGCGAGCTATCGCAGGGCCGCGATCGAAGCCGTCGCGAAGGTGACGCACCAGCGAGTCTCCGCCTTCGTCAGCAAGCACAACGCAAAGACCGACGTCGCCACCGAGGTTTTCATCCTCGCGGCACCCCCACGAGGGCGCTCCGTGCCGTTCGCGGAACCCCCGCAGTACTGACCAAGAACAAGGCAAGGAGAAAACATGGCTGACACACCCACAGCGGATCAGGTGGTCCAGGCCGCCCAGGATCTCGACAACCCCTCGGGGTTCACCCGCGCGCAGCTCGCGGAGAAACTGGGCGTGAAGCCTATGGATCTCCAGGACCCCGTTAAGGAGGCACGGCAGTCGGGCCGCCTCGAGAAGGCGGGCCAAAACGACGAGGGCAAGGGCCTCTTCCGGCTGAGCTCGTCTTAGGACGACTCACCCGTCGCGTCGCGCTGTCCGTGAGCGAGGGCTGAGTGGAAGCCGACGCTCAAGCGATCGAGCTGGGGCTCGCGACCGGCGCCGTGATTTGCGTCGCCGGCTCCGCCGGCGACGCCGAAAAGGCGCTGTCGGACGCGGCGCGTTCGGGCCAATCGAGGCTCGCGTGGTTTACAGAGGCCCGCACCGGCCGCGCCGTCGGCATCAACCCCGCCCAGGTGGTGAGCCTCACGGCGGCGGAACCGGCAGACTGACGCTCTCGAACCCCACGTCCCCCTCGGCCCGATGGCGGATCGAAACGACCTCGAGTTCACCTATACGCTGATCGACCGGATCTTCCGGCTGAGCCTCGGTGAGCTTGCCGACTTCAGCGGCGCCAAGTACGACGGTGAATTTTCACTCACCCTCGAAGAGGCGCAGCGCCGCAAGCACGAATACGTGGCCAAGAGCATTGGCATCGCCCCCGGGCGACGGGTGCTCGATCTCGGCTGCGGATGGGGCCCGCTGCTTGCGTTCATCCGCGCGCGCGAGGCCACCGGGGTCGGCGTCACGTTGTCGAGCGCACAGGCCGCCGCCTGCCGGCGCCATGGGCTCGAAGTTCACATCGCAGATGCTCGCCAGGTCACGCGCAAGACCTTCGGGCCGTTCGACGCGGTCGCGAGCCTCGGCGCCTTCGAGCATTTCTGCTCGCCGGAGGAGCATACGGCGGGCCTGCAGGACAGGATCTACACCGACCTCTTCGCGAACATCGCCGGCCTGTTGCCCGATGGCGGCAGGCTCTACCTGCAGACGATGGTCTTCGGCCGCAACATGATTCCCCTGGACCGTGCCGACATCAACGCCCCCCGAGACTCAAACGGGTGGTACCTCGCGCTGATGCAGCACCAGTTCCCCGGTTCGCTCCTCCCCTTCGGCTCCGAGCAGGTGGTCCGCTGTGCCGAGCCGCATTTCTCGCTTGTCTCCAGCGTGAGCGGCCGGCTCGACTACATCGAGACGATCAAGCAATGGCGCGCGCGGTTCGCGGAGCCCAGCTTCCGCAAGACATTGATGAAGGTGCGCCTGGTTCCACGCTGGCTCACGAGCTCGGACTTCCGGGTGGCCTTCACGTCGAGCGTCAGCGCCAACAGCGTGTGCTTCGAGCGCGAGCTGCTCGACCACTTCCGCCTGGTCTTCGAGAAGGGCTGAGTTTCCCGCGCCGTCCGGTGCGGGTAGGACTGAGCGGTGACGGAGCAACTGCAGTTCGGCCGTCAAGAGCCGTTCACGATCGGCGTCGAAGAGGAGCTCTTCGTGGTCGATCCAACCAGCGGCGAGCTGCGAAACGGGGCGTCGCAGATCCTCGAGGCGCTGGACGATCCCGGGCCGGGGCACGTCAAGAGCGAGGTCCATGCCTGCCAGATCGAGTTGATCACGGAGGTTTGCGCCACGGTCGGCGAGGCGCTCGACTCGCTCGCGAAGCTTCAGGGAAGCGTTGTCGGCGCCGGCGCCGCCGTCATCGGCTCGGGAACGCACCCCAGCGCCGAGGAGGGCGATGCGGAGATCACCGACAAGGACCGCTACGAGCTCATCGGTCGTCGGCTGGGCGACGCGATCGCAACCCCCGTAGGCGCGATTCACGTGCATGTGGGGATGCCGGACGCCGATTACGGCGATCAAGGTGTTCAACGGAATGCGCCGCCATCTGCCGCTGCTCGAGGCACTGGGCGCCAACTCTCCTTTTCGCCACGGCCGCGACACCGGACTCGCTTCGGCCCGTGAACTGACGCTGCGCGGCTGGCCGCGCTCGGGCACGCCCCGGGAGATGGCCGATTACCAGGACTTCCAGGAGTACACGTCGCGGCTGACTCGCGTAGCCGACGTTCCCGACTACACGTTTCATTGGTGGAAGCTGCGGCCCCATCCCCGCCTCGGAACGGTCGAGATCAGAGCGCTGGACACGCAGGCCTCGCCGGCGCATACCGCCGCCCTGGTAGCCGCCGTCCATTGCCTGGCCAAACTGGAAGCGGAGGGCAAGCCGCCTCCTGGCCCGCCTCCCGAGATCCTCGAGGAAGCATCCTTTCGCGCCGCGCGCTGGGGAGTCGACGCCACGCTTCCCGATGGCGACGGCCGCCTGCGCCCGGCGCGCGAGCTCCTCGACGAAACACTCGAGATAGCCCGACCCCATGCGCGCGAGCTTGGTTGCTCAGAGCACCTGGCCACGCTGCCCGAGCTCGTGGCCTCCGGCGGTGGCGCTGGCTTGCAGCGACGCGCCTACGAGTCTGGCGGAATCGACGGGGTCCTTCGTACTTTGCTTGCGTTCAGGTGCATCGCCTCGCACACCTCGGCCTCGCGGTGACGAAGGTCGAGGAGAGACCCGCCTCCTAGCCGCGCATCGCCCATACGGCGCCGAGCCCGGCCGCGCAGGCTAGGGTCTGGGCGTCTCGATCCCAAAGGAAGGCGAAGTGCGAATCCCCCTTGTGAAACGCGCAGTGTTCGGGCACGCGCTCAGCGCTGCGGTCCTCGCGCTGGCGGCCTTGGCCATGGCTCCGACCGCGGCCGGCGCCGGAGCCGTGATCAAGCGCAGCGCGCTGCGACCGGTGACCTTCGTCGGCAACAACTGGGATGGCACGGCCAGTGTGATCCGCGAACGCCGCGGTCCCCACGGACCGCGTTTCAAGAACATCGCGACGCTCGACATCATTCCCGACATCCAGCAGCGGATGACCGAGATCGAGTCCGATCCCGTCCGCCTTGCCTACTTCCTCGTGATTCGCCAGTTGATCGGCGAAGGCCACGATCAGTTCGTGGACGACATGTACAGCACCAACGACGGTCGCCTGCTGATCGTCTCCAGGCCGAGCCTGGCCGACGTCGTCGGCATCAGCCTGAGTACGGGGAAGATCGCCTGGCGCTTTCCGATGGAGGGCCAGCGCTCCGATCACATGGGCCTCTCGCCGGACGGCAAGAGCGTGGCCGTTTCGGACTCGACGGCGAACGTCGTGCACGTGCTGAGCACCCGTACGGGCAAGGAGCTATGGCAGTTCCCCTCCGGGGACTCCCCTCACGAGAACACCTTCTCCAAGGACGGCAGCCGCATCTACCACGCGAGCATCGGGCGGGTCTACACCCCCACGGACCACCCCGCGCTCGACACGAGCAAGGGCGCTCGCTGGTTCGAGATCGTCAACACCAAGACCCACAAGGTGATCAGAAAGATCGATATGGGCAAGAAGCTCGCCGACGCGGGCTATCCGAACATGAGCTCGGCCGTTCGGCCTATGGCCTTGTCTCCCGATGAGCGCAGGGTCTACTTCCAGGTCTCGTTCTTTCACGGATTCGTCGAGTACAACCTCAAGCGTGACAAGGTGACCCGCGTCGCGAACCTCCCCAATCTGGTGCCGGACATGCCCCACGAGCAATACGTGCTCGACTCGGCCCACCACGGCATTGCGATCAACCCTCAGGGCACGCGCATCTGCGCGGCGGGGACGATGGACGACTACGTGGCGGTGGTCTCCCAAAAGACGTTCCGCTACAAGCTGATCTTTGGTGGGCAGAAGCCCTATTGGGTGACGAACAGCGCCGACGGGCGCTACTGCTTCGTCTCCTGGAGCGGGAGCGACCGCATCTCGGTCGTTTCCTATCTCGGGCGAAAGGAGGTCGCTCGCGTGCCGGTGGGCGACCACCCTCAGCGCGTGCGAAACGGGTTCGTCCGGCGAAGCTGGCTGCGGGCACACACGTAGGCCCAGCCGGCTCCGTCCGGCCGCCGTGCCGTAGGCGAAGGCTCGCCCGAGCGTGCGGCGCGACGCACGCTCGTGGCCAGGAGCAGCCCGACGGCGATCGGCATGACCACCCACGCTGCAGCGCTGTCGTCGGCAACGGCCGTCACGCCCAGGGCAACCACAACGCCAACCGCGGTGACCCAGTCGTCACCGACGATGAAATCGAGTATCGAGGCCACGCCTCGTCGAAGGCGTCTCATGGGCTCGCGAATGCCTTCGCGCGCACGCCCTCCGCCCCCTCGGCGCGCCTCAGCTCACGGCGGCTCATTGCAATGAGCCCCAGCGAAAACAGACCCACCGCCGGGACCACGACCACCAGCGCCGCATCGCCCCCAGGCCAGCTCGCACCGGCGCCCTCGGCGCCCCAGAAGATCCCGAACGAGGTGAGCATCACGCCGACGGAGAACTTCATCGCGTTCTCCGGCACGCGCGTCAGCGGACGGTGTACCAGCGCGCCGGTGGCGGCGACGATGAGGACGGCCAGCAGTCCAGCCGCGGCCGCGAGAGCGATCCGGTGCTGGTTCGCGCCGAACGTGAGGACGATGAAGACGATCTCGAGGCCCTCGAGGAACACTCCCTTGAAGGAGATCGCGAACGCATAGCTGTCGATCCCCTCCTTGACGCCTCCGGCAGCTCTGGCGGCGGCGATCTGCTCGCGGTACTCGGCGTCTTCGTCGTGAAGCGCCTTCAGCCCGCCCGCGCGCAGGATCGCTTTTCGAAGCCATTGCAGGCCGAACACCAGGAGCAGGCCGCCAACCACGAGCCGCAGGTCGTCGATCGGAAGCGAGGTGATCGCCGGCCCAAGCGCCGCCACGGTCAACCCCAGGGCGGCAAGCGCCGCGCCGGCGCCTGCGAGTGCGGAGCGCCAGCTTCGGCTCGAGCCCATCGCCAGCACGATCGTCAGGGCCTCGACCGCCTCGACGAGAGATGCCAGGAAAACAGAGACTGCAAGCCCGAGCTCCGGTCCGCTCATGCTCTGGATTCTGCCCCATGCCCCCCCAGCTACTCCCGGTCATGGAAAACGTGGGGCCGTCGATCCTGCTAGCGACCCAAAGCCGGACGGTCCACTAGCTCGGGCATCGGACGCCGATCGGCCTCTCGCCTCGCCCCGACGCGAGCGGACCCGGAATGCCCCTGAGGGGAGTACGCTGGCTGGTGGAGAAAAGGGCCACGAGCAGCTGATGACTATCTCGCTGCGACCCTCGGGGTCGCAGCGCTCCTCTCGGTGAACGGGACGGATATTCCTTAACCGCCCGCGATCCCTGAGGCCTCCGAGGGAAGCTCAGCGAGCGTCCCGAAGGGGACGAGGAGGAAGCATGGAGCGCTACCACGGCTCGCTCGCCGAGAAGATCTCGCGGGAGATCCTCAGCTTGACGAAGGAGTTCTCCGGGAAAGGCCCGACGGAGTGCAAGACCTTCATCGACACCAACCTGATCATGGTCCTGCTGGGAGGCGGCTACACCGCCGCCGAGCAGACCCTCTTCGAGGCGGGCGGTTTCTCGAAGTGCGCCAGACGCGGTCGGTATTCCAGGACACGATGGAGCTGCGCTTCACGGAGAAGATCGAGGAGCTCACCGAGCGCGAGGTCGTCGCCTTCATGTCGGCCAGCCATCAGGACCCCGACCTCTCTCTCGAGGTATTCGTCCTTCTGCCCGAGCCCGAGCCCGAGCCCCAGCCCGAGGCCGTGGGAGCCGCGGAATGAGCTCCGACATGAGACCGGTTAACCACCCCAGGGTGGATCGGCTCGCCACGATCGTCGCGACCGCGGTGCCACCCGCGCTGCTGGTCCTGGCCATCGTCTTCAGCTGGGGCGGGCTGATGCACTGGCAGGACCTGGTCGTGCTCGCCACCGTCTATCTGATGACGCTCGTCGGAATCAGCGTCGGCTTCCACCGCCTGTTCACGCACCGCAGCTTCCGGACTTCGACTCCGGTCCGCGTGCTGTTGGCGATCCTGGGCTCTGCGGCCGTGGAGGGCCCGGTGATCGAGTGGGTAGCCACGCACCGACAGCACCACCGTTTTTCGGACGCCGCCGGCGACCCCCACAGTCCTCACGTCGGTCACGGATCCGGGTTCATCGGGGCGCTCCGGGGCCTCGGCCACGCCCATATCGGCTGGATGTTCGGGGGCCCGGAGCGAGCCGACGAGCGCCGTTACGCGAAGGATCTCCTCGCCGACCCGGCGCTGGAATTCATCAACCGGACCTTCGTCGTCTGGGTCGCGGCTGGGGTCGCCCTTGCGTTCGGACTTGGCGTGGCCCTCACCGGGACCGTCATGGGCGGCCTCACCGCGATGCTCTGGGGCGGCGCCGCGCGGATCTTCCTGCTCCATCACGCCACGTTCTCGATCAACAGCCTCTGCCACTTCTTCGGGCGCCGTCCCTATGCGACCGGCGACGAGTCCCGAAACCTCGCGTGGCTTGCGCCGCTCACCCTTGGCGAGGCCTGGCACAACAACCACCACGCCTTCCCCACCTCGGCGCGGCACGGCTTGGGCATCGGGCAATTCGACCCTTCAGCGGCCCTGATCGGGCTGCTGGAAAAGCTCGGGCTCGCCTGGGACGTCGTTCGCATCAGCCCGGCACGAAAGAAGCAAGCCGCGGTGCGGACCGGCCTGGTGGCCGGCCCGCCATCCGCAGCTGGCTCCGAATGGGCTTCCCCGTTACCGGCGACCACGGCGAGGCGCGCCGCTACCTGTGAGCGCGAGGAAGTTTGAGACGTTTTGCGAAAGCTTCGACCGTCGCCTGCCTGCTGCTCGCGCTGAGCGCGGGGACGGCGATGGGCGCCCAGATGGGCATCAATTCCAGCGCCACCTGGGACGTGCCCGGGCAGACGAACGTGATCCGCGAGACCCTCGTCGACTACTTCTCGGGCGCGCAGTCGGTCCGCATGATCGTCAATTGGAAGGAGCTCGAGCCCTGGCGCGGCCAGATCGATTTCCGCAAGCTCGCCGCCTACGACCACGCGGTCGAGCTGGTGCGGTCTCTGGGGCTGGAGGTCGAGATGCCGATCGCCGATGGCGTCCCCTACTGGGCATCGAGCGACCCAAACAAGCACATAACCGCCCACGGTGATCGCAAATGGGATCCGACATTTCCGCCCTCGCATATGAGCGACTACCGGCGTGTGGTCCAGTTGGTCGTCTCGAACTTCGCCCCGCGCGGGGTGACGAGCTACGAGATCTGGAACGAACCAAACATTCGCCGCTTCTGGAAGCCGCATCCAAGCCCGGCTGGGTACACGCGGATGCTGAGGGCAGGCTATTTGGGCGTCAAGGCCGCCGATCCGGGGGCGCAGGTCGTGCTCGGCGGGCTGGCGAAGAACGACTACCGGTTCCTGGCCGGCATCTACAGAGCCGGCGGGGGCCGTTATTTCGACGTCGCCTCGGACCATCCCTACACGGGTGTTTCACCGCTCAAGGTATGGCGAGACCGCCGGGGTCGGATCAGTCGCAACTCCTTCGCCGGATTTCGCGAGGTCCGCCGGACGATGGTCCGCCACGGCGACCGCAACAAGCCGCTCTCGCTCGGCGAGTTCGGATACAGCACGTCCGTTCAGAACGGCGGTGTCTCCGAGGAGCGCCAGGCGGGATACCTCACACAAGCCTTCGAGTACGCAGACCGATATCCCTGGGTGAGCACGATCTTCTGGTACAACGGGCGCGACTTCGGGCAGGGCCCGCTGTCCGAATTCCAATACGGGCTGGTACACCCTGACTTCTCGCCCAAGCCCTCCTTCTACGCCTTCCAGGCCCTCGCGTCGCGCGCTGCGCATTCCACGACCGCGGCCCGGCTGGACGTCCGGCGACTTCGGACGCTGCGTACTCCGAAAGCCCGGGAGCTGCGAAAGCTTGCGCACTGAGCCACGCAACCGCGGTCGCGCCCACGAGAAGCCGCAGCGCGGGCCGGCCTGGTGGCCGGCCCGCCATCCGCAGCTAGCTCCGAATTAGCCCGCTAGAGCCGGCTCGGGGGTGTTGCTGACCGCCCCGATGTTCTTCATGAACCGATCCGTGTCCCACTGGGTCCACGACTCGGCGACCTTGCCGTCCTCGTAGCGGTCGATCCCGATTCCTGCCACGGGCTCGCCCTTCTCGCCCGTGGGCTTGAGGCCCATGAACTCGTTCTCGAACGTGCCATCGGCCCGCCAGCGCACAACGACCTTGTCATCGGCGGCGAACACGTCGTCGATCGTGAACTTGAGGTCGGGGAATGCCGCACGGTAGTCCGCGATCGTCTGCTTGACCTCATCGCGGTCTCGATCACCCTGAAGGGGATCGTGATCGACGTAGTGCTCCGTGCAGAGCTCATCGAGCAGCGCGAGATTTCCATTGCCGAATGCGTCCTCGACGAGGCGTCGCGAGACGGCGATGTTGTCCTGTATTGCTGTGGCCATGGGCCACTTCCTTTCATTTCGGCATACCGCCTGGATGCGAATCGCTTCTTCCAGGTGGCGTGCCTTCGACGGAGCGAAGGTCGAAGTCCGGCGGCGTTCGGCCAACGGCCAGGACAGACGCTCCAGCCACCATTCTACTCCTCGGCTCCGCAGCGACGAGAGCCCTGCGCAGTTCGTCCTTCTGCGGCACTTACCCGTTGCGCGCTGCGATCAGCTCCGCATCAGCACGCGCGATCAGCTCGTCGAGCGTGTCGGTGGGACGTAGGGCGGCAAGCCCGACGGTGATCGCGTCGGGCCGCAGCTCTTGATCGATGGCATCGTGGATCTCCCTGAAGCGAACCGCCGCCGTGTCGCGATCGACTCCGAAGAGGGTGCAGATGAACTCGTCGCCGCCGAGGCGCACCAGCGGCTCGTAGGAGCGAAGCTTCGATCGCAGTGCGGTGGCAACCGTCTGCAGCGTCCTATCGCCCGCCGCGTGGCCGGACTCGTCGTTGATGGTTTTGAGCCCGTTGACGTCGATGAAGGCCAGGACGAGGCTTCCACCTTCTCTTCGAGCGCGATCGATCTCATTTTGGACCGCCACCCGGCCCATGGTCCGCCCGTAGGCGCCCGTGAGCTGATCCTGGTGGGCAAAGCGCAGCTCGGCC
>JBBRYM010000004.1:0-191358 GCA_038237625.1 Solirubrobacterales bacterium
CACTCCTGGCCGAACTCAGCACGGCGCTCGAAGGCCCTGCCATCCTTCCTTCGCTACTACAACCGGCGACGCCCCCACAGCTCGCTGGGTGACCGGCCTCCGATCAGCCGTGTTCACAACGTCCGTGGGCAGGACAGCTAGGCCCCGGTTGCCCTCAGCGGCCGAGAACGCGCAACAGATCCGCGGCCGCGCCCGGCACCGGCGCGAGGAGCTCGCGGACCTCGCTGAGGCCGCTGCGAAGCTCGGCGTCGCCGGCTTCGATGGGGAGCATCGAGTCCTGGAGCTCGGCGATCGCCTGGTCGGCCTCGAGTGCCGAGCCCACGGCGCGCTCGCAGAGGACCTTTACCCCCTGGGAGGCGAGGCCTCCCGACGGCGACTCGAAGTTTCCGGCCGGAAGGCCGACCCGCTCCGCGAACTGCTCGTGCGTGCGTTTGGCCCGGCCGTATGCACGCTGCACTGGACGGAAGAGCTGGGACTCCAAGCGCTCGGCGGTGGCGTCGTCGAGGAGCTCGAAGGCTTCGCTGAGGCAGGCCAGCGCCAGCGCGATGCGGTCGGTCGCGGCGGCGAGCTCGGTGAGGATCCTGGTTCTCGCCTCGAGGGTGCTGACGGGCACCCGGCCAGGATAGGCGGCTCGCTCCGCCGCCTTCGCCACGATTGACCCCATGGCCGTCGACCTTCTGACCTGGAACGCCGCCGATTTCTCGGGGGGACTCCGGAAGCGGCGTGCGAGGCGGAGGCGCAGGTGCGAGCTTCGTTCGACGCCGTGGACGAGCGGCTGGCGGATGGTAGGCCCTACCTGTGTGGCGCCTCGTTCACCGCCGCCGACCTGACCTTCGCGGCGCTTGCCGCCCCGATGCTGATGCCTCCCGAGTACGGCGTGCCGCTGCCCCAGCCAGAGGAGCTTCCCCGGGCGATGGCGACGGTCGTGCGCGAGCTCCGCGCGCATCCGGCCGGCGTGCATGCCCTCGCGATGTTTCGGGACGAGCGCGACCGCTCGAACCGCGCGATTGGATCGGGCGAGAGCTCACCGACCACGCGCGCTACGCCAACCAGCAGCTAGCCCTCAACGGTTTGCCCGGCTGATTTCGCGACTGCCTCACGTGCGGGCTTCCTGTCGCTCGCCCCAGTAGGCGTCGAGCCGCGCCGCGAACGCCTTCGGCTTGTCCGCGTAGAGACGCTCGCCCAGCGGCAGCGCCGCGCCCAGCAACTCGTCCTGGCGCTCGGCGATGACCTCAAGCAGCCGCCGGCGGGCGTCCTCGTCTTCGAAGCAGGCCTTCCGCTCGCGAGCGTCAGCGGCCAAGACACTGAGGTCGATGTGGTCGCCGAGGTGTTCGGTGAGCTCGTGGGCCTGATCGGCGAGCGGGCGCAGAACCTCCGGCCATGAGTCGCAGAGAATCCGCAGGTGGTACCAGAGGTCCTTGGCGCGCTTTCGCCAATCGTGCACGGCCTCGTCATCGGGGTCTTCGCGGACCGCCGCCAGGGCCTTGCGCCCGCGACGATAGGCGCGAGCCACTCCGGGCCCGGGGCGCCACGAGGACCCCGAAAGGTCCCACGACGGAACCTCCTCGCGGCCGGCTTCGATCGCGCCGATCGCCTCGCTCAATGCGTCGGTGCCGATCTCGGCGGGCCGGCGCTCGTCCTCCAATGTCGAGACGTACGCATCGATCCCGTCGAGCTGGGCGGACTCTTGGAGCGCGGCGATCGTTTGGAGCTTCACCTCGGCGTCGCGAGTCCGCGAGAGCCGTCGCCCCGCGTCGCGAAAGCGGCGATTCTCCCGCGCGTAGGCCTTTTCGCCGATGTCGTCGCGGACCAGGCGAAGCAGCGAGCGCACCTTCTTCAGGTCCTTGCGCGCCTCGTGCACCGACTCGGCCGGCCGCTCGTCGAAGTCGCGAAGCTGCTCGAGCGCGTCGTCGATGCGCCCGAGCGCAATTCGCTCGATGCCCTGCGCCGTGCCCTCTTCGTGCTTGAGGAGATACGCGCGAGCCGGACCGGCGCGCCCGTTTCCGTCGGCATCGCCGCGAACGGAGCGCGCCACGATCGCAGCAGCCACCCCGGCATCGCCAGGCGCCTGGAGGTTGGCTTCGTGAGCGTTCAAGTCCTCGACGATCCAGGTACCCGGCAGTACGGGATCGCACTCGACGGGCATGGAGCTCACCGGTCTGTGGGAAGACCTCCCCTTCTTGGACTGAACGCGGTTGAGCGCGTGGGCTACGGGTACCTCCGGGGGACTAACACGCAATCCAGGAGGAAATAAGCATGGGAATCACCGACAAGATCACCGGCAAGGCCAAGCAGGCCGCAGGCGACATCACGGGCGACAAGGATCTTCGCCGCGAGGGCCTGAGCGAAGAGGAGAAGGGCGAGAAGAAGGACGAGCTCGCGCACGCCGAGAACAAGGCCGACCAGAAGGCCGCGGAGGTCGCGGACCTCGAGCGCGAGACCGCGTAGCCATACCGAATTGCGAGCAAGGACCCGGCCAACCTGGCCGGGTCCTTGTGACTCGGGAGAGTTGAGCGAGGGGTAGGAAGGCGGACATGGCAGGCGCATCTGCGGCCGCTCGGCCGCTTCGAGATCGGGGAGTTGCCTCCGGTTACGCCGATCCGGCCCGATCTCATCTGAGCAGGAAGGGCGGCTAAGCGGCCAGCAGCCGCAGGACCGTGCGCTCGATGCGCTCGCGGTCGGCGAACTCGCCCGGTTCCGTGCCCGCGACGACTCGCTTCGCAGCGTCGCGAATGGTCTCGCCCGAGTCGAAGCGGTCGAACACGCGCGGATCGATGTAGGAGTTGCGGCACACGGCGGGCGTGTTGCCGAGATAGCCGGCGACCTGCTTGATGGCGGCGGCGGCCGTTCGCTTGCGCGCGGTCTTGGTGAGCCCGCTGGAATCCATGCCGGCGAGCACGACAGCCGCGAGCACCGTGGCGTTCCAGGTCCGGAAATCCTTGGCGGAGTAGTCCTCGCCGGCGTGTGCCTTCAGATAGCTGTTGACGTCATCTGAGCGCACGTCGCGCCAGGCGCGGCTCTCCCAAAATGCCAGGAGGGCGTCGCCGCCGCTTGCAGGGCGGTTCTTCAGCGCGCGAAGAACGGGCAGTGCCTGTGCGTCCGCGAGGGTGAGGACGCGGCGCTGTCCCGATTTGGCCGGATAGTCGAAGACGGCGGCGCCACGCTCGAACTGCACGTGCTCGCGGCGCAACGTCGCCAGGCCAAAGCTCTCGTTCTCGGCGGCGTAAGCCTCGCCGCCGATCCGAAACAGCCCAACGTCCAAGAGGCGGACTGAAAGCCCGAGCACCCGGTCCGAGGACAGTCCGGCCGAGGCGAGGTCGGTTTCGGCCTGGGCGCGAAGCCGCGGAAGGGATCTGGCGAAGTGCTCCATGCGCGCGAATTTCTCGCGGTCGCGCGCCTCGCGCCAGCTCGGGTGGTAGAGGTACTGCTTGCGCCCCGCGTCGTCGATGCCGGTCGCCTGGATGTGTCCGTTGGTGAGGGCGCAGATCCACACGTCGCGCCAGGCGGGCGGGATTCCGAGGGCCCGGACCCGCGCGAGCTCGTCCTGATCGGTGATCGGGTCCCCGGCGGTGTCCAGATAGGCGAACCCGCGCCCGCGGCGGATTCTCCGGATTCCCGGCTCGGCGCAATCGACTCTTCTAAGTCTCGCCATGGCCACCCCTCCTACCACGCGGGAACATCGGTCCAAACCACTGCGGTGCCCGCTACGGTCTGCCGATGCCCTTGGCCGTCGTCGTAGCCGCAGCCGGTGCCGCAGGGGTCCTGGCCCGATACGGAATCTCCAATGCGTTTCATGGCGACGCCCTTCCTTGGGCAACTGTCGCCATCAACGTCGCCGGGTCGTTTCTGCTCGGAGCTTTGGTTGAGCTGCCGCTCGACTGGGTCTCGCAGTCCGGCCGCACCGCCCTGGGGGTCGGCTTTCTCGGCGGCTTTACGACCTTCTCGACGTTTTCGGTGCAGGCATTCCTCGACGTCGAGGCAGGGGAACCCCTGCGTGCGCTCGGGTATGTTGCGGCGTCGGTGCTACTGGGCTTCGCCGCTGCGGCGGCGGGCTATTTTCTGGCCCGCGCTGTCGCCTAGTTCCTAGCCGACGACGACCTTGCCCTTGAAGTCGTGGATCGTGCAGATGTAGCGGTAGGTTCCGGCCTTCTTGAACTTGTGGCTGAACGTCTCGCTGGCGCCGGTGGCCGAATGGGCGCTGATCGACTTGAACGTGACGTTATGGGGAGCATTCGAGCTCCAGCTCCAGTGAACGGTGGCGCCCCTCTGAACGTGAAGGGACTTTGGCATGAAGTGGTAGGTCACCAGGCTCGAGCCCTTGATCGTGACGTGGTGGCCGCTTGCGGGCGAGACCGTCGTGAAAACCGCGGCGGCCGCAACTGCCACGAGCGCTGCGACGACGACGATCCGCTTCCTGAACCTTGCTGGCATGAATCGCTCCTTGTTGGCGGATGGCTCGAAGGGAACTACGAGGCCCGGGCGCTCGAGGTTCAGCCGCGAGATGCCTGACGCGCTGCTCGGGCCGCCACCTCGCCGGCGAGCGCCTGCCCGGGAGCAAAGGCGATCGCCGCCGATCGCGGGCCGAAGCGGATCGCGCCGTAGCTGCCGTCGAGGAAGCGCCACGTATGCAGGGTGAGGCGCTGGCCGAGGCGGCCGAGCAGCGAGTAGTCGAAGAACGCGTCGCCGATCGAGAGCCGGTCAGTTGAGCCTCGCAGACGGATCGCGATCACGCCCACGTCTTCGGCAACGCATGGATCCGGGCAGCTACCGTTCGTCAGTCGCCATAGCTGGAAGCGCCCGCCGCGCCAGCCGTCCGCGGCCGTCTCGGCGATCTGGTCGGGCGCGCCGCTGGACAGGAGGCCGAGCAGATCCTCTTCGCCGGCGACGCCGGTTCCGGCGAGGAAGTGCGAAGGGGCGAGCAGCGGCCGCAGGTGCAGGCGCGCCGGCCGGCTCCCAGTGCGGCGGGGCCAAAGCGACGGGTGCAGGATGCCCCGGGTGGTCTCGGGAGGGCTGCCCAGTGCCGCGTTTACCAGCCGCCAACCGTGGACCCTTCGATAGAGGCGCTGCACGAACAACGGCCCGTCCACGTAGTCGAAGACGGTGTTGGCCTTGACCGCGAACGGAGTTGCGCCGCCGGCAGCCAGGACGCTGCGCTGCCCGGCGATCCTGATGCCGATCGACAGCTGGTTGTGCAGGTAGCGGCCGTCGTAGCGGCTCGCGACGAACGTCGCCGTGCCCTCGATCAGCGCCCGGCGGGCCTGTGCTCGCTGGCCCGCGCCTCGCGACGTGGCGAAGTGGAGGTTGAAGTGCTGGTCCTCGAGCGCGTGCGTCAGCTCGTGGGCGAGGATGCGCTCGACGTCGCGCCGAGTCGCCGCAACGCGGTCGATCAGGATCACGCGGTTACGGTGGTAGTCGTAGGCGCCCCCGACCAGCTCCGAGGCGCCGGAGGCGCTGGCGTCGATGGCGGTCCCGCCCGGAAGCAGGCCGGCCAGTGTCTCGAAGCCGCTCTGCGCGCGCACGCGGCTGCGATAGCTCGCAACCCGGCCTGGAGTTCGCGCCAATTTCGCCACGGCCTGGTTGCGCAGGCGGCGACCCACGCGGGCGAGCTGGTCGGGCTGAAGAACCACGACCCGCGGCAGCGTTCGAAAGCGAAGCCCGCGAAGGCGCTCGACCCGGCGCGCCACCCTGGCCACATGCAGATGCACGGTCGATCCACCAGCGGGATCGAGCTCCAGGCCCGACGGAGCGGGGGCCGAGACCGACGGGGCGCAGCCCGCCGGCAGAACGGCCAGGAGTGCGGCTACCGCCGCCGCAAGCCCAACAGCACGCCTGGGAGGGCGAGCAGGGACAGCGCGGCAGCCGCCAGGACCCGGCCATGGATGAGCAGCCAGACGAGCACGAAGCCGACGACGGTGGCCACCGCGGGGATCATCGCGAGGGCCCGCGCCGGCGCCGGGCCGCATGGGGCACGTCAGGACTCGGCCTGCGCGTGGGGCAGGGCCGCGGCGACGGCGTCCGGATGCTCGCGGTTGAGAGGGTGATGACACGCGGCAAGCTGCCCGCCCGAGTGCGGAACAAGCGGCGGCTCGTCCTGGGAGCAGATCTCGGTTGCATAGGGGCAGCGGGTGTGGAACCGGCATGCTGAAGGCGGATTCGCCGGGCTCGGCAGGTCGCCCTCGAGGACTATCGGCTCGCGCGCGCGGTTCTGGCGCGGGTCCGGAATGGGCACGGCCGAGAGCAGCGAGAGCGTGTACGGATGGACCGGATTCGAGTAGACGGCGGCGGCGTCGCCCAGCTCGACCATCTTGCCCAGGTACATCACTGCGATTCGGTCCGAGACGTGCCGCACGACGCCCAGGTCGTGGGCGACGAAGATGTAGGTGAGCTTGAACTCCTTCTGAAGGTCCTCGAGCAGGTTGATGATCTGCGCCTGGATCGAGACGTCGAGGGCAGACACGGGCTCGTCGGCGATGATCAGCTTCGGCCGCAGCGCCAGTGCTCGAGCGATTCCGATTCGCTGGCGTTGGCCGCCTGAGAACTCGTGCGGATAGCGGTTGAAGTGTTCGGCCGAGAGACCCACGCGCTCGAGCAGCTCTTGGACCTGCGAGCGGAGCCCCTTCCCTGACGCGATGCCGTTCAGCTGGATCGGATCGCCGACGATCTCGCCAACTCGCTTGCGCGGGTTCAGCGAGGCGTAGGGGTCCTGGAAGATCATCTGCATTTCGCGCCGCAGGGGACGCAGCTCCCGCTGCTTCAGGCCCACAATCTCGCGGCCTTCGAAACGCACCGACCCCGACGTGGGCTTGATCAGCTGCAGGATGGTCCGGCAGAGTGTCGACTTTCCGCAGCCGGATTCGCCGACCAGCCCCAGGGTCTCGCCCTCGTAGACCTTGAAGCTGACGTCGTCGACAGCCTTGACGGCGCCCACCTGCCGATCGAAGAGGATCCCTGACTTGATCGGAAAATGCTTGACGAGGTTGTCGACCTCGAGCAGCGGGGTTCCCGTCCCTTCGATGCTCATGACCTGGCCCCCGCCGGTGCCGGAGCCTCGAGACCGATCTCTCCGCCCTCGACGATGCGCAGGGACTTCTTCTTTTCGTTGTCGAGCCAGCAGCGGTCGAGGTGCCCGGTTTCGCCGCCGCGCTGCTTGAGCTCCGGAAGCTCCAGGCACTTGTCGAACGAATGCGGACAGCGCGGCCGGAACGGGCAGCCCTTGGGCGGGGAGATCAGCGACGGCGGCTGCCCCTTGATCTGGGAGAGCCGTGCCACCCGGTCGCGATCGATGCGGGTCAGCGACCCCAGCAGGCCCCAGGCGTAGGGATGCTGGGGGTCGTAGAAGATCTGGTCGAGGGAGCCCTTCTCCACGACGCGGCCCGCGTACATGACGTTGACCTCGTCGGCGACCTCGGCGATGACGCCCAGGTCGTGGGTGATCATGATCACCCCCATCTCGAACTCCTTCTGAAGGCGCTGGAGGAGCTTCAGGATCTGGGCCTGGAGGGTGACGTCGAGCGCGGTCGTCGGCTCGTCGGCGATCAGTAGCTTCGGGTCGTTGACCAGCGCCATGGCAATCATCACCCGCTGGCGCATGCCGCCAGAGAACTCGTGCGGGTACTGGTCGAAGCGGCGCTCGGCCTCCGGAATGCCGACGAGCTTCAGCAGGTCGATCGAGCGCTTGCGGGCTGCGTCGTGGTTGATGTCCTGGTGGGCCTGGACCGCCTCGACCATCTGCCAGCCGATCTTGTAGTACGGGTGCAGCGAGGTCAGCGGGTCCTGGAAGATCATCGCGATGTCGTTGCCGCGGACCTTGCGAAGCTCGTCGGGCTGGAGGCTGAGCAGATCCGTTCCGTCGAAGAAGATCTGGCCCGAGATCGTGGTGTAGCGCGCCCGGGTTAGCCCGAGCACTGTCATGTTGGCGACGCTCTTGCCGCTACCGGACTCGCCGACGATCCCGAGCGTCTCGCCGCGGTCGACCGAGAACGACGCACCATCGACCGCGGTGAGCGTGCCGTCCTCGGTCTCGAAGCTGACCATGAGGTCGCGGACTTCGAGGAGCTTGCGCGCCGGGGTGGCTGTCGTCGCCGGCGCCTGCGGAGAATCGGTCATTGGTAGCGCACCCGCGGGTCGAGGTAGGCGTAGGCGATGTCGACGATGAGGTTGAAGATGACGATGAAGAAGGCACCGAAGAGGGTGATGCCCTGGATCGTCGTGAGGTCCGACCGCGTGATCGAGGTGTAGAGGAGGCGCCCGACGCCGGGGATGTTGAAGACGGACTCGGTGAGGATGGCGTTGCCGGCCAGTAGGGTGCCGATGTCGAGTCCGAGCAGGGTCACGATCGGCGTGATCGCGCTACGGACGCCGTGGCGCATGATCACCCGCCGCTCGGTGAGGCCCTTCGCGCGGGCGGTGCGAATGTAGTCCTCGGACATCACCTCGATCATGCTCGAGCGCATGTATCTCGCGTAGATCGCCGCGGTCGCCGCCGCAAGGACGATCCAGGGAAGGATCAGCGCCTCCCCTCTGCCTACGAATGTCGTCGCCGTCTCATAGCTGCCCTGCCCGGGGAAGATCTGGAACTGGCCCACGTCCTGGGCGAAGAGGTATAGGGAGACCAGCCCGAGCCAGAAGACCGGCGCCGAGATCAGCGCCAGCGACGTCGCCATCGTCGTCCGGTCGAGCAGCGAGCGCTGCTTGATCGCGGAGATGATCCCGGTCGGGATTCCCATCAGCAGCCAGACGATCACCGCGCCGACGACGAGATAGGTCGTCGCCGGCAGCCTCGTGACGATCAGCTGGCGAACCGGGACGTTGTACTGGTAGCTGAAGCCGAAGTCGAAGTGCAGGAAAATGCCCTTCATGTAGTCGAAGAACTGCTCGTAGATCGGCCGGTCGAGGCCGAGCGAGTGGCGGATGGCGGCGATCTGCGTGGGCCCCGAGTTGCGGCCGGCCCTCAGCACCGCGGGATCGGCCGAGGGCAGGATGTAGAAGATCAGGAAGATGACCGCGCTGACGATCACCAGCAGGCCGACGCCCCAGAGAACCCTCCTGACGATGTAGCGAGCCATGCGTGACGGCGGCGAGCCGAGACGGCCCCGACCGGCTGGCGGTCGGGGCCGTCTCGCTGGCTAACTCAGGGAGTTGCCGCTCACCTCTACTTCGTCAGCGACGTGTACGACACGTCGGTGTTGGCGTCGAACTGGTTGATCACCACGGCAACGTCCTTCGAGGAGATGTTGCCCTGGTTGTCCCAGACCCACGGGATCGCCGGCGCCTGCGCCGTGATCATGTCGTCGATCTGTCCGTACTCCTGTGCCCGCTGCTGCGGATCGGTGATCAGCTTCGCCTTGTTGAGGGCGTCGTTTATCGCCGTGTTGTTGAGCTGCGGCCAGTTGGAGTTGTTCTCGGGGTTGATGCTGGACCCGTTGAACGGGATGTCGATCATCCCCTGTCCGTCGTTGAAGTCCTTGATCCACCCGACGTTTGGGCAGACGTTCGGCTCATTCGCTGGGGACGAACAGAACTTCGTGTACATGATGTCGTGATCCACCGGGTGGAACGTGACGTTGAAGCCGAGCTTCGCGAGCTGGGACTTCACGACCTGGGCGGTGTCGCTCCCTGGAGGGGAGTTGTCGCCGACCATGGTGATGTCGCAGTTCTGCTCGCACTGGCCGCTCGAGAAACCTGCGGCCTTCATGTACTTGGTGGCAACCGCCATGTCGCCCGTCGGGTTCTGGACGAAGTCGTACTGGGAGCCTTGCGGCCCCGCGACTCCTCCGGCCTCATCGAAGCCGGCCATACCCGGCGGGAGGAAATGGGTGGCGACGTCGCCGATGAGCGGACCGCCGCGCGTCGCGCGAAGGGCCTCTCTATCGGATGCCGCGATGACCGCCTTGCGGACATTGATGTCGTTAAACGGCGGCTTCGTGGTATTGAACGCCACGAACCGGTTGCCACCGCTCGGCGTCAGCGTCAGCTGGTTCGGATACTGCGTTGCCCCCAGCTTCAGCGTCTGTGGCTCCGGGCTGAAGTCGCCGTTCACCATGTCCGATCCAGTGAGGATCTTCTTGCCCGCCGAAGCGGTGTCGGAGAAGCCCTCCTGGAACACGATCTTGTCCAGGTACGCCGGCCGAGCGTCGGTCGACGGGTCCCAGTTGGGATTGCGGTCCAGGGCGATCTCCGTCCCGGGCTTGTAGCTCGAGATGTGGTACGGCCCGGTGTCGATCTGGTGCTCGCCGTACGTCGACGGGTTCTGCGAGTCGAACTGCGCCGCGTAGCCCTCGGGCACGGGCGAGCCGGCCGGCAGCGACAGGGCCTGGATGAGCCCGAGCGACGACGCCTGCGTCAGATGCAGGACGAGGGTCGTGTCGTTCGGGGTTTCGATTCCGCTGATGTTCGGCGCCTTGGTCGGGTCCTTCTTCGCCGCGGTGATCGCCTGCGGATAACCGACGAGGTCGTTGAAGTACAGGCTCTGGTAGCCGTTTGGCACGCCCGGAATCAAGGTGCGCTCGATCGCGTACTTGAAGTCGGCCGCGACCACTGGCTTGTTCCAGCCGGCTCCTCCACCCAGCGGCGGGCTGTACTTGATGCCAGGGCGAATGTGGAAGGTGACCGTCTTGCCATCGCTCGAGACATCCGGTTCGGCTGTCGCGAGGTCGGGCTTCGGCGTGGTTGTGTCATCCGGCGGCCAGTTCACAAGCGTGCGGTTAACGGCGTTATCGATCATGTACGTGAACTGGTAGTACGCGGCGCCCGGGTCGATGTAGTCGACGTCGCCGGCTGTCAGCACGGTGAGCGTGCCGCCCTTTTGCGCTGACGACGGCGGAGCCGTCGGCGGCGCGAACTTGCTTGCCGTGGCGCTCGCACTCTGTGACGAGGTCGAGCTGCTGCCGCAAGCGGCGAGCACCAGCGCGAGCAACGCGCCGAGTCCGAGCACGAGCGCTCGGAGCTTTGTGGATCGCATGCTGCGTCCTTTCGATTGATGTTGTTTCAGAGCCTGCATTGCCTGCTCCCTCTCTCTTTCAAGTCTTTCTCGCACGGGGATTCAGCGCGTCCTGCATCGCGTCGCCGACGAAGTTGAAGGCGAGGACGGTGAGCAACAGGGCGATACCCGGGAACAGCATGTACCACCACTCGGTATCGAAGTTCGACGTGGCGTCGGCGATCATCTGCCCCCAACTCGGAGTCGGTGGCTGGACGCCGACGCCTAGGAACGAGAGGGCGCTCTCGTACAGGATCACCTGGGGGAGGAGCGTCGATGCGTAGACGATGATCGGCGCGATCAGGTTCGGGAGAACCTCGCGGAAGATGATTCGGCGGTCGGAGGCGCCGACCGAGCGCGCCGCCTCGACGTACTCCTTCTCACGGATCGAGAGTGTCTGGCCGCGGATGATTCGCGCCATATAAGTCCAGCTGGTGAACGAGATGACGGCGACGACAACGGGGATCCCGGGCTTGATCAAACCACCCAGGCAGCCGTTGCCGAAGGAGCAGGCCGCGGCGAGCCCGGTTGCGAGCAGCAGGTAGGGGATCGCGAGCAGCACGTCCACGCTGCGCGAGATCAATGTGTCCGTCCAGCCGCGGAAGTAGCCCGCCAGCAGGCCGGCGAGAACCCCGAACCCGGTGGCGAGCCCGGTAGAGACGAAGGCGACGATGAGCGAAACGCGGGCACCGTAGATGGTGCGGGTGAAGACGTCACGGCCGAGCTGATCGACGCCGAAGAAGTGAGCGCTGCTGGGCCCTGTCGGCGTTCCGAAGATGTCGAGGGAGCTGGAGTCCATGAGGTCGGGCGACGGGGCGCCGAAGATCGAGATCACCACCGGAGCGAAGATCGCGACCAGGATCAGGAGGATCAGGAAGACGCCGGCGACGAGCGCCAGCTTGTCGGTGCGGAAGCGCAGCCAGAAGAGCTGAAGCGGCGAGCGGGTGACAATGGGCAGCTCTCCGAGCTCGACGAGCCCGGGACCGCCGCCGACAGCCGTGACCGCATCCGCGCTAGCTGTGGCCAATCTCAATCACCTGGCCTGGCCGAACTGTCCGATAGTCGCTCAAGTCTCTCCAATTCGGAGTCTCCCACTCCTCGCGCGGCCGTGCGATCACGCGCCGGGCCTTGGATACTGGCTCGCCATCGCGGCGTCCCAGGCCCGGTCGGGGAGAAGGCGGCGCTGGAGGATTCCCAGATGCGCGGACGGGGTGACCACGTAGCGCGTCTTGGGGCGCCGCGAGGTGATGGCCTTTTCGATCGCCTTGGCGACTGAGTCCGCGCCGCCGCCGAGGTGGCGCATGGGCCCCTCGTATGCGGCCTGGGTGATGCTTCCGACGGTGGCGTTGAACGTGGCGTAGGCGTCCTCGCCATCATCGGCGTCGGACGCTCCCGCAAGGGAGCCCGCGGCGACATTGCCGAATTCGGTGGTGATGAGCCCGGGCTCGATGATCGCAACTCGTACCCCGAAGCCGCTCACCTCGTAGCGCAGCGCGTCGGAAAGAGCTTCAACGGCGTACTTGGTGCCGTGGTAGGCGCCGCCGCCGGGGAAGACCAGGCGCCCGCCCATGGAGCTGATGTTCACGATCCGGCCCTGGGCCTGGCGCCGCATGCCCGGGAGCACGAGCTGGCACATGCGTACGAGCCCGAAGACGTTGGTCTCGAACTGGGCGCGAAGTCGCTCCATCGGCAGTGACTCCACCGCGCCGGACTGGCTGTAGCCGGCGTTGTTGACGAGCGCGCCAACGGCGCCTTCCGCGGCCTCGATCGCCTCGACCGCCGCTTTCATCGATGCCTCGTCGGTGACGTCGAGCGCGAGGGTCCTGCAGCCCGCCTCGGCGAGGTCGGCGATCGACTCTGGCCGTCTCGCCGTGGCGTAGACCGTGTGCCCTTTGCCGACGAGGCGCTTCGCGGTCGCGTGACCGATGCCGCTGGAGCACCCGGTCACCAAGACTGCGTGGGAAGCCTCGCTCAAAAGAAATCTCATCTCCGTCCCGTTTCCCTGCAACTCCAGGGCACTTTCGATCATATGCCCAACCGCGCCGGCCGGCGGCTGAAAGTCTTTCAGGAAATCTCGCCGCGTAGAGTGCCGCCGGTGCGTGCCGTCACCTTCCAAGCTCCCGGCGAGGTCCGGGTCGACGAAAAGCCGGACCCGATCCTCGAGGGAGCCGGTGACGCGCTCGTCCGCGTCGACGCCAGCGGGATCTGCGGATCCGACCTTCACATCTACCACGGGCGCGTCCAGATCGAGCCCGGCTTCACGATCGGCCACGAGTTCGTGGGCACGGTGGTCGAGGCCGGCGAGGACGTGACGCGGGTGGCTACGGGCGACCGCGTGCTCGGCACCTACTGCACCGCCTGCGGGGAGTGCTTCTTCTGCAGGCGCGGCGACTTTCACAAATGCGACTTCGGGCGAGTCTTCGGCCACGGCGCCACCCTCGGTTCGCTGCAGGGCGCTCAGGCCGAGCTCCTCGCCGTGCCCAATGCCGACCTGACGCTCCGCAAGGTCCCCGAGGGCGTCACCGACGAGGTCGCGCTGTTCGCCGGGGACGTCATGGGAACCGGCTACCACGCCGTCGTCGAGACGGGGGTGGGCGACGGCGACTCCGTGGCGGTGCTCGGCCTGGGCCCCGTGGGGTTGTGCGCGGTGCAGGCCGCCCGCGCGGCCGGCGCCGAGACGGTGTTCGCGATCGACACCGTCGCCGGGAGACTGGCCATGGCCGAATCCTTCGGCGCGCGGCCCCTGCATCTCAGCGACTCCGACGTCCGCAAGGAAGTGAAGTCCGGCACGGAGGGGCGCGGGGTCGACGCCGCGATCGACGCGGTGGGCCACCCCGACGCGCTCGACCTCGCCTGCCGTCTGGCGCGCAAGGCGGGGACGGTTTCGGCAACGGGCGTCTACGCGGAACGGATCGAGATGCACATGGGCGTCATCTGGATCAAGGCCCTGACGCTGAAGAGCGGCCACGCGAACGTCATCAAGCACGTCGACCCGGTCCTCGAGGCCATCTCTTCGGGCAAGCTCGACCCTGCGCCGCTCGTGACTCACCGCATGGCGCTCGATGACGCCCCCGAGGCGTACGAGATCTACGACCGCCGCGAGGCGCTGAAGATCGTCCTGGCGCCGTAGCGGCCGGCGCCAGGACAAGCCTCCCACTCCTCGGGGGCTAAGGCGCTGGTTACTCGTCAGCCTGGTAGGCCAGCTGGACGTGTGTGCGCGCGACGGCGATGAAGCTGCGCCGCTCGGGGTCGGCTCCGTTGCCGGTGGGCCGGACCTCGACGTTCACCAGCGGGATGAAGTCGAGGTCGCCGCGGTTCAGAAAATCTGAGAGACGGCTGCGATAGCCCTCCCGGGGCAGAGTCAGGTCGCCTGCGATCACATGCCGGTCGGTCTCGAGGACCACTCGTTCCACGCGTGTTTCCATCCTCACAAGGTATCGGCCGCAGGGCGGGCGGCTCGAGCGCTTTTCCGCGGCGCGATAGCTTCCGCCCATGGCCCCACGGCGGAATCTTCAATGGTGGGAGCGCTTGCAGGAGCGCTTCGCCCAGACCCACGTAGGCGGATGGTTCGCAGTCAACGTCGCCAACCCCATCGACCGCCGCCTCCTCAAGGTGGGTCGCGGCAAGCTCGGCCTTTTCTTGGGCCAGCCGGTCGGCCTGCTGGGCACCACGGGCGCGCGCTCGGGCCAGCCGCGCGAGACGCCGCTTCTCTACGTCGACGACGGGGCGCGGGTGATCGTCGTGGCTTCGAACGTGGGCAAGCCGCATCACCCGGCGTGGTTTCACAACCTCCGCGCCCATCCGGAGGTCACCTTTCTGCGCCGCGGCGGGCACCAAGGCTCCTACCTCGCGCGAGTCGCTGAGGGCTCGGAGCGCGCAGAGCTCTGGAAGCGGGTCAACGACCTATACGCCGGCTACGAGACCTACCAGCACCGAACCGACGGGCGCGAGATCCCGGTGGTCGTGCTCGACCCGGTCCCGGCTGAGATCGACGCCTAGGGAAGGGTGTACGGGCCGCAGTCCGTGGTGCCGTTGGCGTCCTTCAGCGTGTTGCCGTTCTCGTTTTTGTACGCGATCTTGAGCTGGGTGGACGAGGCGGTGACTTCGGCGTAGCTGTTCGCGCTGCCCTGCGCGCAGAACATGCCCATGCCGCTCGGCGGCGGTGGCTTGAAGAAGGCGGCCGAGATTCCAGCGCCGGAACCGGGAGTGCCTGTCGTGTCGTCGATCTCCTGCCAGTAGGGCTTCGTCGCCACGGGACCGATCACGTAGTCGTTGTAGGCGGTGTCGAGCGGGGGGGTCCCGGCCGGCGCGTTCGACGGAGCCACGTCGCTCGGGAGCGTGCGGTAGCGCACCACGTTCGCGAGGGCCGCGTGGGTATCGGTGGTCATGAAGACAAGGTTCTGTACGTTGTTCGTCGCCAGGTCGTTCAGCAGCTGGATGCGCTCGTACGCGTAGCCCTCCCAGCGGTCGTAGGGCAGGGCGTAGAACTGCTGCATCGGGTCCTCGGTCATGACGACCTTCCACTTGGCGGTCGACGAGGTCACGTCGGACATGAACCGGTTGTACTGGCGCTGACCGAGCATCGTGCGGTTCGGGCTGTTGATCTTTGTTAGGCACGCGGCCGGTGGCGGGTTGGACAGCGACGGGACCAGCGTCGCGAACAGATTTCGCGTCGTCTGCGGTGCCGTCGGCGCCAGGTCGGGCGAGCCCCCGTTGTCACACCTGTGGTTCGCGGACGCCTTGGCGCTGCGGAAGGAGCGGAGGTCGAGGAAGAACACCTCGAGGTTCTTGCCCCAGCGGAAGGTTCGGTAAATGCCGTTCTGCTTCGAATACGTGACTGGCTCGTAGTCGCGGAACGCGGTTACACCGGCCTTGTAGAGCTTGGCGCCGTTCTCGGCCTTGGAGAAGTCGTTGATGAACTCGTGGTCGTCCCAGTGGTTGTAGAGGCCGGTTGACTCGCGCACCGCCCGCTGGTTCGCCACGCTGAGCTTCTTGCGGTACATCGCCCACTTCTGCTTGACGGTCTTCGCTGTATGGGCGCCCGCGACCTCGGGATCCGAGTAGATCGTGTCGCCGAAGTCGATGTTGAAGTCGTTGTGCTCGGCCACCATCGACTTGAAGGCCTTGAAGTTTCCCCAGAACGGCTTGTGCTCACCCACGGCGGGCTGAGCGGACTCGTCGCCCGAGTAGGCGAAATGGATCGTTTTGGCCTGGCCGGCCTTCGGGGCGGTCTCGAAGTGGCCCGTGTCGCTGCACTTGCGGCCCTCGCAGAACATGTACGAGTACTTGGTGGCGGGCTTGAGACCGGCCATGTTCTTCTGGATCGTGAAGTCCTTGCCGGGCTTCGACGTGAGGCTGGCGCTGAGCGTCTTGCCACCGCCCTTCACCGTCGCCTTGACCTTCCCGGCCTTCTTCGTCTGTCCCCAGACGATCGCCGAGTTGCTCGAGATCTCACCTGCGGTGACTCCGTGGGTGAACGGGTTCGCTGCGCCCGCGGCGGACGGCGTCGCGAGCGCCGCCAACATCACTCCCATTCCTGCGTAGCGTGGAATCCATCCCACGGTTCGCAGTCTATGCAGAAGCGAGCCGGCTGTGGGCCCACGCGAGCGCGGGGCGCTCGACCAGCCTCCAGCTGAGGGCAGCAACCACCACCGCTGCCGCGAGAACGACCGGGAGGGCGAGCAGTGGCTGCAACGGCAACGCGCCCGCGGCGCGGAGCGCCAGCAGCAGCGGCACGTTCCACAGGTAGACGCCGTAGGAGATGGTGCCGAGGCCGACAAGCGGCCGCCAGCGAAGGCAGCGGGGCCCGCGCGCGCCGGCGGCGGCGACGATCGCGGCAAACCCCAGCGCCGCGGGAAGGTCCCGAACTGCTTCCGACGCGAACAGCAGGCCCGATGATCCGATCGGGCCCGAGTGGATCAGCACGTCGCCCGTAACAGCGGCGATTCCGGCCGCGGCCAGCACGCCAGATGCCGTGCGGCTCAGTTGCCTCGTCTCGGTGAGCACCGCGGCGAGCATGCCGGCACCGAAATAGGGCAGAGCCGCCGGCAGGACCTTGCCGAAGGTGATCGGCGCCCCCGCGAGGTAGATGGCGGCATTCCAGGCGACCCCCGCGACGAGGATCGCCGCGGGCAGGGCAAACGGGCTCCGCGCTCGCGCCGCCGGGCGCGAGGCGAGCCACCCGAGCAGTGGTAGGACGAGGTAGAACGAGATTTCGATCGCCAGAGTCCAGGTGGGTGGGTCGAAGGTCATGACGCTGTCGCTGGAGAAGTTCTGGCCAAACACGAGGAACAGCGGCAGCGCACCCGCGGGCGGCAACCGAACCCCTGGAGTTCCGGCGGCGTCCCAAAGCAGGAGCAGGGTCCCGGCGAGGGCGAGGTAGTAGGCGGGCAGGATGCGGGCAGCGCGCTTGGCCAGATAGGGGCGCAGGGCAGGTGGGCGGGCGCCGGCAAAAGCCGCCCGCGCCCAAGGGGCGTAGAGCAGATATCCGGAGAGCGCAAAAAAGAGAACGAGGCCGAGGCGGCCTGCCTCCCACGCATGGTCGCCGAGCGTGGTCATCGCCGTCGACGGAACCAAGCGCGTATAGAGCCAGACATGAAACGCCAAGACGGCCAACGCGGCGATGCCGCGAAGGCCGTCCAGCGAGTCATTACGGGTACGGGGGCCGCTCACACCGTGTGAGTAGCGCCCGTTCCTAAAGGGCTGCCGAAGGGGCAGCCCTTGACGAAGCGGCTACTAACGGCTGAGGGACGACGCGCGGTTGGCCGCCGACTTCGTCGTCTGCACGGCGGCGTCGAATCGGCTCGGGGGTCTTGTGTGACGAATGCATCCGGACGTGTGCAGGAGGCGGCCTGTGCGGGTAGAGCAATTGCGGATGGGGGCCACTACAGAGACTTCGCAGGGCCTACTGCTCGCAGATCGCTACCGCGTCACCGGGCGCGCGGGCGCCGGTGGGATGGCGACCGTGCTGTTGGCGGAGGACCAGATCCTGCACCGGACGGTCGCGATCAAGCGCCTCCATGCCGAGGGTCGCAGCTCCGACGTCCGCCGCCTACGACGCGAGGCCAGGATCGGCGCTTCCCTCGTGCACCCGAACCTCGTGGTGGTGTTCGACACGATCTCTTCGGAGGACGGCGACTTCATCGTCATGGAGTACGTCGACGGGCGCCCATTGTCGGAGCTCATCGCAGCGAACGAGCTCGACCGCGACAGAACCCTCGACATCCTGGCGGCGCTCGCCGATGCGCTCGACTACGCGCACTCGCACGGCGTCGTCCACCGCGACGTGAAGCCCGCAAACGTCGTGATCACCTCTGAGGGCCAGGTGAAGCTGGTGGATCTCGGGGCTGCGACGACCAGCGACATCACTCGAGTGACGGCGCAACACGAAGTTGTCGGCACCCTCGACTTCATCGCACCCGAGCGGCTGTCCGGCGATGCGGTCGGCGAGGCGGCGAGCGACATCTACTCCCTCGCTGTGTTGGCCTTCGAGGCTTTCTCCGGCGGCCAGCGCCCGTGGCCCAAGGACGATCCCGCGATCCACCTGTCGCGCACGCTGGCGGGGCCGCCGGATCTGACCGAGCGCTGGCCCGAGATACCGCCGGCGCTGGCGCGAACGCTGGAGAAGGCCATGGATCCTGAGCCCGCCAGGCGCCAGGGCTCAGCGGGCGCCCTGGTTCGTGATATCGCGGCGACCCTTGAAGCTCCCACGCAGGCCACCGAGCGCATGGCGATTCCGCTCGCCGAGGCGGACCCGCCGATGCCGGCGGTGGCGGCCGCGACAGCCTCGAGGCTTCCCCGCTGGCTCGCCCCCGTCGCCCTCGGCGCGGCCGCGCTGGTCCTGCTCGCAATTCTGCTGGGGGGCGGAGGCTCCGATCCGAGCCGGTTGACGGCGAGCGCCGCGGGACAGCATCCGAAGGCCGCGAACGCGGGATCCGGCTCGGCTGGTGCCGATTCCCAGTCGACATCGTCGACCTCCACCACCGCCACGTCATCCAGCCCGACGACGCCCGCAGCCGGCGCTTCCTCCGGCGCCGCCGAAGGCGCCCGTCTCAACGATCAGGGTTACGCCCTCATCCAGCAGGGTCAGTACGCCGAGGCTGTTCCGATACTCGAGCGTGCCGTCAAAGCGTTTCCGGCAGGTACGAGCGACCTCAACTACGCGTATGCGCTGTTCAACCTCGGCCACGCGCTGCGGCTCTCCGGCGACCCCGCGGCCGCAATCCCGATTCTGGAGCAGCGGCTTCAGATTCCCGACCAGACCGGCACTGTTCAGGCGGAGCTGGACGCGGCGCGCGCGGCCGCCGGCCAAACTACGCCGCCGACCGACTCCAAGCCGGGCAAGGGGCCGAAGCCCGGCAAAGGCCCACCCTCGTCCGCGGGTAGCGAGGGGGACTGAACGGTGGCTGCCGATTCGGTGGCTGCGGTTTCACGTCTGATCGAAAACGAAGAGGAAGCCGTCGATCGGCTGCAGGCCGCGATCGAGCCCACTGGCCGCGAGGGTCGCTCGGAGGCCCTCGAGCATCTACTGGAACACATGATCCTGCGCAAGCAAAACCAACTCGACTTCCTCGTGCGCGCGAGCCGGCAGGGCTGAGGGCGCCGAGGCCGAGTTTGGGCCGCCTGGCTTCGGGCTAGATTGCGGCCCATGGAGTCAGGCGTAATCGGCGGCGCGCGGGTCCACGCGGATCCCGGGCCGCTATCCGCGCTCGTCGCCCGCTTCGACCCCGATTGCATCGATGTCCCGCGATCCGGCGGCCTGCTGCGGTTGGAGATGACCGACGGAACCGCATGGGATGCCCGGCTCTCGGGCTCTACGGTCGAGTTGCGGCCGGCGAGCGAGGAGAACCCGGATTCGATCCTCGCGGCTGACGCCCGGACCTGGCAACGCATCGTCGACGACGTCCGCGGTGGGATGCAGGCCTTTCGCCAGCGTCGGCTGCGGGTGCGCGGCAACCTGCACCTCGGCGTTGGCTTCTTGGCCGCGACAAGCGGATCCACGGAGCCCGGCCGCCTTCGATTCGGGCGGGTGCGCACCGACAATCACGATCTGGCCTTCACGAGCGCGGGGGAGGGCGAGGCGGTGATCTGCATCCATGGGCTTGGGGGGACCAAGGCCTCGTTTCTGTCGACCGTGAGCGCACTCGCCCCCGAGGGCTACCGGGTGATCGCCGTCGATCTGCCCGGCTTCGGCGACTCCCACAAGCCGCTGTCCGGTGCCTATAACGCCCCCTACTTCGCCGGCGCGGTGCTCGAGCTGCTCGACGCCTTCGGGATCGAACAGGCGCACATGGTGGGCAACAGCATGGGCGGGCGAGTCGCGGTCGAGCTTGGGCTGCTGGCGCCTGAGCGGACGGAGCGCATGGTGCTGCTGAGCCCGGCGCTCGCCTGGCTTCGCCCCCGGCAGTGGAACTGGCTGCTGCGCTTCGACCTCCCCAAGCTCGGCATCCTGCAGCCAACCCCACGCTGGGTCGTCGAGCCGATCGTCCGCGGTCTCGTCCCCGGAGCCGAAAGCGGCTGGGCGGCGGCCGGCGTCGACGAGTTCCTGCGCGCCTTCCTCACCCCGCGCGGGCGCGTGGCCTTCTACGAGGCGGCGCGCAACATCTACATGGACGAACCTCACGGCGAGGACGGCTTTTGGACCCGCCTCGCGGAGCTCTCGCCCGACACCCTGTTCGTATGGGGCCGCCAGGACATGCTGGTCCCGATCTCATTCATGAAGCACGTCGAGAAGTGCCTGCCCGCCGCCCGCCACCTGGAGCTCGACTGCGGCCACGTCCCCCAGATGGAGTCGCCGGGGCCGACGCACAACGCGATGAGGGAATTCTTCAGGGACTCAGCTTGACCGGCAGCGTCTTCAGCTGATTGATGAAGCCCGACTCGACGTAGCGCGTCGGCCCCATTAGCTCCATCTGCGGGTAACGCCGAAGTGTCTCCTCCAGCAGGATCCGGAGCTCCATGCGGGCCAGCGCCGTGCCGAGGCAGAAGTGGCGGCCTCCCGCCCCAAAGGCCTGGTGTTCCGGATTGCGGGTGACGTCGAAGCGGTCGGGGTCCTCATAACGGGTCTCGTCGCGGTTGGATGAGACGTACCACATGACGACCTTGTCGCCCTCGCAGATCTGGGTGCCGTTCAGTTCGGCGTCGCATGTCGCCGTGCGCCGGAAATGCGCGAACGCGGGGAACATTCGAAGCGACTCCTCCACGGCGCTCGGGATCAGTACCGGGTCGTCGAGCAGGAGGCGGCGCTGGTCGGGATTCTCCATCAGGGCCTTCATCGCCGAGCAGTACGTGGCCTTCGTCGAGTCGTTGCCGGCGGCGACCAGAAGGAAGAAGCCCATCACGATCTCGTGTTGCTCGAGCTTGTGGCCATCGACCTCGGCGTGCACGAGGACGCTCGTGAGGTCGTCGGTGGGGTTCCGACGTCGCTCGTCGATCAGAAGGTTGCAGCGCTCGAAGATCTCGGGGATGTCCTTCTCGACGACGGCATCCACGCCCTCGGGGTTGAGATCGGGATCGCCGGCGCCGAGGGCCGAGTTCATAAGCCGCGCCCAGACGATGTCGTCCTCGGGCGGGATCCCCATGAAGCTGCCGATGACGCGCGCGACCACGGGCTGCGCGACCTCGTCGACGAGGTCACAGGTGTCGCGACCGTCGAGGCGGTCGAGCACGTCGCAGGTGATCTGGCGGATCCGATCCTCGTGGGCGGCGATGCGCTTAGGGGTGAAGCCGGCCTGGAAGAGGGCCTTGACGCGATCGTGCTTCGGTGGGTCCATGCCGATGAACATCGCCCGTGAGAGCTCGATCGGGAAGGCCGCCATGATCGCGGTCACGCCGCCGAGCTCCGAGGAATAGGTCTGCCAGTCGCGGCTGACTGCGTGGACGTCGTCGGCGGTCGTGACCGACCAGTAGCCGGCCTCCTCCGGAAACTCCGAAATGTGGTCGGTCCAGTGAACCGGGCATTCCGAGCGCATCTGCTTGAAGAGCTCGTGGGGAGGACCCTTTGCCCAGTTCTCGCGCTCGGTGACGCGGATCTTGCGGATGTCGTTTTCGGTGGTGGCCATCCAGCGCTCCTTGCAAGTTACCGGCAGCTCTGACGGCAACTTACAGGCAAGGTGGACTGTTTGCGTCTAGGTGTCCAGAGTCGCGTCGACTGTGATCTCGACGTTCCCGCGTAGGGCGCCTGAGATCGGGCAGTCCTCGCCCGCGCCCGCGGCAGCCTGCTCGAAGGCTGCCTGGTCGATCCCCGGGACCGACCCATGAATCACGAGGTGCGAGGACTTGACCCCCTCGCCGGGAACGAAGCTCACCGTGGCGCTCGCCTCCAGTCGCTCGGGCTCGTTGCCCGCCTCGGTGAGGCCGTGGGCGAGCGCCATGCAATAGCAAGAGGCGTGGGCCGCAGCCAGAAGCTCCTCGGGGCTGGTGGTCCCTTCAGTTCGCTCCACTCGCGCCTGCCACGTGACCTCGACCTCCGGGATCGCGCCGCTCGCCGCCGTCGTCGTCCCGCGGCCCTTGGTCAGGCTGCCCTGCCAGACCGTCGTCGCCCTCGATTCGCTCGCCATCTCTCCTCCTGGTTCGTTCCCGAAGGAGGTTAGCCAGGCGTCTGTGTCACCAGGTGTCGACGAACGGGCGCGGGCGCGGGTCCCCGGCGCTGGAAGTCGCGGCCGCAAGCGTTGACGCGATCAGGCGCCTCGTCTCGGCCGGGTCGATCACGTCGTCCAGCTCGAAGAGCGCGGCGGCGTTCAGCGCCTTCGCGTTCTCCTCGGCCGCGATCGTGAGCTCGCGCACGCGCGCTTCGCGGGCTGCCTCGTCGGCGATCGCCTCGAGCTCGCGGCGAAGCCCGAGTCGCACGGCGCCCTCGAGTCCCATCGGCCCGAGCTCCGCGGCGGGCCAGGCGACGGTGAGCAGCGGCTCGTGAAGGCTCCCGGCAACCATCGCCTGCGCGCCGAGGCCGTAGCCTCGACGCAGGACCACTGCGATCAAGGGCACGCGGAGCGCCGCACCGGTCACGAGCAGGCGCGCGGTGTGGCGGACCAGCGCCGTCGCCTCGGCTTCCGGGCCGACCATCATCCCCGGCGTGTCGACGAGTGAGACGAGCGGTATGCCGAACGCGTCGCAAAGCTGCATGAAGCGCGCGGCCTTATCGGCGCCGTCGCTGGTGATCGCACCTGCCACATGCATCGAGTTGTTGGCGACGAAGCCCACCGGCCTCCCCTCGATGCGTGCCAGCGTCGTGACCATTTCCGGAGCGAACGCGCTCCGCAGGAAGACGGTGGAGCCTTCGTCGGCGAGCTTCTCGATCACCGGACGCACGTCGAAAGCCCGCCGGCGGCGCTCCGGGACGAGGTCGCGAAGGGGCTCCTGGTCGGCCTCGCGCCCCGCGGCGGTTCGGCCCTGGAAGAAGGCGAGCAGTCGCTTCGTCTCGGCGACAGCGGCGGCTTCGTCGGCGACAGCCAGGTCGATCACCCCGTTGGCGGACTGGATCGCCAGCGGCCCGACTTCGTCTGCGTCCACCTTGCCGAGCCCGCCGCCCTCGATCATGGCTGGGCCGCCCATGCCGAGAGAGATGTTCTCGGTGGCAACGATGAGGTCAGAGCAGCCGGCGAGGACGGCGTTGCCGGCGAAGCAGCGGCCGGCGACGATGGCGATCCTCGGCACAATGCCCGACAGCCGCGCCCACAGGGCAAAGGCCCGGGTGTCGAGCGCCGAGACAACCGGATAATCGGTGTCGCCGGGACGTCCGCCGCCGCCCTCGGCGAAGAACACGGTGGGCAGCCGCATCCGCTCGATCAGCTCGAAGAGGCGGTCCTTCTTGCGATGGCCGAGCGCTCCCTGGGTGCCGGCGAGAACCATGTAGTCGTAGGCGAGCACCGCGCAGGCGCCGCCCTCGTCGCCGAAGAGCTCGCCGTTGATCCGGGCAGTTCCGGCGACCAGCCCGTCGGCCGGGGTGCGCTCGCGCAGCTCCTCGGCGCTGCGGCGGCCCCGCTGCGCCGCGACGGCAAGCCCGCCGTACTCCACGAACGAGCCGGAATCGACCAGGTCGGCGATGTTCTCGCGAGCCGTCCGCCCGCCGGCGGCGTGGCGGCGCGCGACGGTCTCGGGCCGTGCCTCGTCGCGGCTCAGGCGCCGCCGCGCGAGCGTCTCCGCCAGGTCAGCCCGCTCAGCGTCTTCGTGCTTGCCGGGTGTGCTCACGGTGAAAGCCTCGCACGACCGGGCTCGGCGCCGTTTTCGTCAGGGCGGCTGTGGGTACCACCGCCCCCATGCTTGGCTACATCGTCCTCGTCGCCCTCAGCGGGCTGGTCGTCGGCGCCCTCGCGCGCCTCGCCCTGCCCGGTCGCGACCCCATGTCGCTGTTCGCGACCATGCTGGTCGGCATCGCTGGCTCGCTCGTCGCGGGGCTGATCGCCTACTACGCCTTCGATCATCAGGAGGGGCCGGGGTTCGTGCTCTCGCTGCTCTGCGCGATCGCGATCGTCTACGTGATCCGCAGGGTCCGCGAGCGCAACGACGGTGCCTCTCCCGGGGGGCCGCGCCTCTAGGGACCGCGCGTCCCGGAGCTGGTGCATGCCGGCGAAGCCCAAGTCGATCGCACCCGACCTGATGGCGGCGCTGGAAGAAACGCTTAAGGCCATCAAGGCCAAGGCATAGTCGCCCATGTCTGCAGCCTCGGCCGCCAAGGAGATAGCGCTCGACCTGCTGCCCCAGCCCTCCAGCGTCACCTCTGCCCGGCACGCTGTGTGCGAGTGGGCAGCGCATTTCAGCGTGGACACCGGCGACGTCGGCCTCGCGGTCAGCGAAGCCGTCGCGAATGCCGTGGTGCACGCGTTCAAGGGACGCGAGGGCGGGACCATCGAGGTACGTGGCTGTCGCCGCGGGGGTCGCCTGATCGTGGTCGTCGCCGACGACGGAATCGGGATGACGCCCAACCTCGACCGCCCCGGCCTTGGGATGGGCATCTCGTTGATCAGCAAGCTCGCAGCGGATGTGCGCTTCGACTCTTCCGCGCGCGGGACCACCGTGTCGATGAGCTTCGAGTTGGCCGAGGGCGGATGGGGGAGGCCGGAGTGAGCATCGATACGCCCCTGTACGCCGACTACTCGGACAGCCCGGCGGCTTCGAAAGCATCCTGGCGCTTGAAGAACAACTCCAAGCGCGTGAGCGTTCCGTTGCGTACGGTCAGAAGGTTGCCCCCGGCGAGCGTGATCTTGACGCCGTGAGTCTTCGAGCGCCCGGCGTAGTCCAGGAGGACGAGAACCCGTTGACCGTCGATATCGATGAAGTCGATCGGGGTGACAACCCACGAGTCCCAGGCGTATAGGTAGCCGCGCCAGAGCGAGATAAAGCCCTCGATGCCTTCGGTGGTCCCATGTGTCGTCGGGTTTCCTATCCCAGTGCCGCGGCACTGGGATCGTGGACCGTCACAAAGCTCGGGTCGACAAGACGCTCGAACCGGAGCCGGGCGGCGTCAAGGGACTCTGTTGTCGCGAAGACCGCCGCTAGGTCCAACGGCGCAGGAAAGACTGCTTTGGCGACTTCCACGTTCTTCTGCGACATCGCCAGCAGTATTTCGTGGCGGACATGCGCGCGGCTGGTAGTCGCTGTGGACCAACGTCACGCTCCGGAGCCGGGGTATATGAGACGCTGGGCAGACAGGGTCAAAGGGTTCGAGGGAGGAACATGAAGCGAGCAACGTCGATGGCCGTCACGATTGCGCTGACCGGCGCAGCTCTTGCAGGCGCCGCGGGTGCGCGGGGAGGTGACGCGGAGGGCGCGAAAGCAACCAACGGCCGCATTGCCTTCCAGGCGCAGTTCAAAGGCCACCCGCAGATCTTCACGATCAAGCCGAACGGCACCGGGCTCAAGCGCGTCACGCATGTTCAGCCAGTCGGCATCGGTGCCGAGAACGCGTCCTGGACCCCCAACGGTTCGACGATCGCGTTCGACAAGCGCACCAGGCAGGGCGTCGACATCTTCACCGTGGATGCCGGCGGCGGCGATGCGACCAGGCTCGGCCTCGGCGTCGGGCGCTTCAACGGCGATCCCGCGTACTCGCCGAACGGCGCCCACATCTCCTTCGACCAGGACATCGGGCCCGAGAGGCCGTTCAAGCACGGCATCTTCGTCGCACCCGCCAACGGCGGTCACGCACACCGAGTTACCTCGTACAAGTCCAGAGAGGGCTACGACACCGAGTCGCAGTGGTCGCCGGACTCAAAGAAGCTCGCGTTCACCCGAAGCAGGGGCAACACCGAGGCCGCGATCTTCACAGTGCACGCCGATGGCACCCACCTGAAGCAACTCACGCCGTACAAGCTCGGCGCCGCAAGCCCTGATTGGTCACCCGACGGCTCGACGCTCGTGTTCAACACCTACTGGGAGGGCGGCAAGGCCTCAAACGTTGCCGCAATCCCTGCCTCCGGCGGCACGCTCACATATCTGACCCATTATCCGCTGCACGGAACCCACGTGGGCTTTCGCCCGTCGTGGTCCCCTGACGGGACGCGGATCGTCTTCGACCGCGGCGTGGCCAAGCCGCACAGCTTCAGACTCGATCTCTACACGATGGACCCGGACGGCTCGAACCTCGAACAGCTGACCGAGCTTGCCCACTCGAAGAACAAGTACCCGCTGTTCCCGGACTGGGGGACCGCTCCGTAGTACTAGTACTCGGCCGAGTCGGCGCAGCGCTTTGATGTAATTGCCGGCGATGCTTCGGGGCGCGGGTTACACATCTCTCCCGGGTCTCCGGGAAAAGCCCGCTACAGTCGGGCTGCGGGCGCAGCTTCGCATCGGGCGCCTATTCCGTGGGGGAGTACGGGTCGATGGCAGGCCTTCCGAAGGGCTTTGCGACCGTTTTCATCCAGGCGCAGCCGAAGGCTCGGTTTGGCCTGACCGATGCCTACGTAGCGGTGATCAGCATTCGAGCCACAAAGCCCGCACTGGAGCGATAGTCGCCCCAGGAGCGGCTGTACCCAGACTGGGGAACCGCTTCGTAGCCACAGGCACTGGGCGGGTGCCCGATCACCGGCCCCGCCGGGTTTAGACGGCAGCCGGGTCCTCTGAGTTGTCCGGCTACCGGCCCCCGGAGCCCATGCTGTTCATTGCCGAGCCGCCGCCCGACCGGGCTTGATCAGGAAGGGTCAGTCCCGGCACCGAGCTCGGGGCGAAGGCGACCGCTATTCCGAACACGGCGAGCAAAACGGCGATGCCCCGGTTCGCGAGCTGCTTCCACGGCAGCAGCTTCTCCGCAGCGATGAAGGCTGCGATGAGGACCATCCAGGCGATGCTCATTACGCCGAGCGCGAACAGGGCCGCCATCAGCGCCCAGCAGCAGCCGACGCACCAGGCGCCGTGCTCGAGCCCGAGCCCGAGCGCTCCCGCGACGCCGTCGCGCCAGCGTCCGGTGAGAAAGTCGAGCGGGCTGCGGCAGCGGCTGAGGCAGGCGTCCTTGAGGGGGGTGAGCTGGTAGCCGGCGGCAGCAACCAGCACGGCGCCGGCGAGATAGGGCCCACCCGAGTCCCAGGAGAAGAGGCTGATCTCGAATGAGCGAAAGAGGTCGAAGACCGCATAGGCCGCCAGTCCAAAGGCGGTCCAGGCCACGAGGTACCCGCCTACGAAGGCCACGACCGCAGCGGTCGGCTCGCCCAGCCCGCGGCGCGCGTAGCGGCTGCGCTGGACGATGGCATAGGTGCGCACCATCGGCGAGATCGACGGGAACATCATCGCGGCCATCATCACCACCCAGGCGCCGACGTAGAAGGAAAGCGAGCCGAGGCCGGTGCCCGGCCCCATGTCCATCCCCTCCGTGGTCCCGCCGGTGATCGCCCAGGCAACGCCGGCCAGTGCGAGGAGGCCGGCGATCAGACCGAGTTGGAGCGCGTCCAGGCGCTGTGCCGGTTGACGTGGCGCCTCGGCGAAAATCCCCATTGCATTTCGACCATATCCAGGTTAGGCTCGCGCGGCAAGCGAACGGGAAGATGAGGCGAGTGACATGACCGACACCTGGTCTCTAGAGGGCGCGTGGTTCAAGAACTGCAATTGCGACCCGGGCTGTCCGTGCGACTTCAACCAGGCGCCGACCACCGGCCAGTGCGAGGGCATCATCGGGATGCGCATCGACAAGGGCCACTTCGGCGAGGTCTCGCTCGACGGGCTGAAGTTCGTGGGGGCAGCCTGGTGGCCCGGGCGCATCGACGAGGGCAACGGGCACATCCTTCCGATCGTCGACGAGTCCGCCGACGATGATCAGCGCAACGCCCTGCTGACGATCATGAGCGGGCAGGCAGGCGGGACGCTGTTCGAGATCTTCGCCGCAGTCTGCCCCCATGTTCGTGAGCCGGTCTTTGCCCCGATCGACTTCGAGTTCGACATCGAGAGCCGCAGCGGGCGGATCAGGGCCGGCGACGTCATCGACAGCGAGGTCGAAACCCTGCGGGGCATCGACCCGCCGGATCCCTACCGCGTGCTGGTCAGGATCCCCGGGGGCTTTGAGTACACGGGCGAGAACGACGAGGCTGAAACGGCGCTCTCGAAGTCACTCAGGGTCCGCGGCGGCGAAGAACTCGACTACGAGCACACCGACAGCCACAGCTCGATGGCCTTCGTCAAGCACGAAGGCCAGGTGCCTGCCGCCGCGTAGTCCGCAACGCTTCGGCCGACAGTCCGCCAGGGCGCGGTTTGGTCTGACCAACGCCGCGCTCGCGGTGCGCTTGCGATCCGCCTTGCGCCGCGCTCCAGCCGGAGTCCGGATTTCAAACCGCTGATCCGCGGATTGATCCAGATTGGGAGTGCTCGCCGTAGGTAGCAGCGAGGGAGGAATCCAAGCGCGAATTGCGGAACCGCCTCTTCGCGCACCAGCCGCAAGGCAGGAAGTGAGTCACAAGTGACTAACCACATGACATTGGAGAACGTGGACGCCGACGGCGCGATCCGCGAGACGTCCCACGAGGCCGCAGAAGCGCTCCAGGCGGGCGACACCCGCTTCGAGTTCTTCAAGAAGGCCGGCCTGGCAACGGGGGCCGTCATTGGCGGCGGGAGCATTCTCAGCGCTCTCGTTCCCACCGCGGCCCTGGCCGCTGGTGGCCACGCAAGGCCCCCAGCCAGCTTCGGCAAGGGCGACATCGGCATCCTCAATTACGCGCTGACGCTCGAGTACCTGGAGTCGGCGTTCTACAACGGCGCCCAGAACATCCACACCCCACAGGCCAAGGTGTTCCTGAAGACCGTCCAGAAGGACGAGGCCGAGCACGTCAAGGTCCTGAAGAGCGTCCTTGGCAGCAAGGCGGTCAAGAAGCCGAAGTTCAATTTCCACGGCGACAACAAGCACGAGGGAAGCTTCCTGAAGGCCGCGTTCATCTTCGAGAACGAGGGTGTGCATGCCTACTCGGGCCAGGCGTTCAACATCAAGTCACCTGCCTATCTGGCCGCAGCGCTTTCGATTGTCACGATCGAGGCTCGCCACGCCTCGGTGGCAGGTCTGCTGCTGAAGAACAGTCCGGCCGGCATCACGCCCGACGGTCCGTTCGACACGCCCTATGGAGCCAACCGCGTCCTCAAGGACGTCAAGAGCCTCCACTACATCCAGGGCTAAGCACTCAACCCAATCCCCCCGGAGTCGCCCGCGCCAAGCCACGGCGCGGGCGACTCCCTCTCTTTTCCGAAAGGACTCAAATGCCCAACGTCGGACCAATGGAGCTGATCGTCGTGGCAATTCTCGCGCTCGTCGTCTTCGGCCCCAAGCGCCTTCCCGAGCTCGGAAAATCACTCGGCCACGGAATCCGCGGCTTTAAGAATTCGATTTCAGGCGAAGACGAGCCCAAGGCAGTGATCGAGCCCTCGACGACCGACTCCTAGGAAGTCCAAGCTTGCCTCGATGGCAGGGGCGAGTACCACGGGTGCTGGTGCCCAATCGCCGCTACGTGGCGAAGCGCGCAACTTGAGCGCTGCGGATGTGTTTCCGTCAAGGAGACCAACCAATCCATAGGAGGCCAGGATGAAGCGACAATTCATCACGCTGATCGCTGCCACGGCGCTCGTCTGCGCCGGGCTGGTGGCGGTGGCCGCTGCCCATACGGTCAAATACGACTCGACCGTGACGATCCATCAGAAGAAGAACGGCACCGCCCCCGACAGCTTCGCGGGCAGGGTGATCTGTCAACAGAACGTTCGCTGCGAGAGCAACCGGACGGTCAAGGTCAAGCAGGTCGTGGCCGGACCGGACATTCTGGTGGGAACGGACGTAACCGACGCAAACGGCAATTGGGAGTACACGTTGGCCGGCGCCGCTCCAAAGGGCACCTACCACGCCGTGGCGACGAGGTCCGTGCTCCGTCAGACAACGCAGCACCACCATGTCTGCAAGCGGGCGGTCTCCAGCGATCTGACCGTTCACTAGTCTCAAACGGCATTCGTCGCTAATCGGGGTGCCTGTCGGCGCCCCGATTGCGTTCGGCAGCGTGACGCAGCGTGGCTCCGACCTCGGCCTGAACGTCGACGCTAAGCGGGGCCAGCCCGCCACCGGCTACTCCGACAGTCCGGCGGCTTCGAGCGCTTCCTCGCGAGTCAGGAAGGTTCGCCACCACACGCACTTTCCGTGCCGGAACTTGGCGGCGTGCACCATTGACCGCTCAATCTCGGCTCCGCTCGCGCGACCTCGCGCCCGTCCGATGCAGCTTGCAATTACCCAGTCGCCGTGATCTTCGAGGCGTTTGGATTCGAGGTAGAAGTGCTCGAAGGCATCGTCGGTCGCAGCCAAAAACTCGCGGACCCCATCTGTCCCTCGGTAAGGCTTATGCCTCACACCCGCCAGCACCGGCCTGAACTCGACCTCCGAGTCACACTCCGCCATCATGCCCTCCACGATGCGATCGTTAAAGGCGCTAATCGCACGGTCCCACGCCTCTACGTTCTCCTGCGACATCATCTACTCCGGCAGTCCGGCAGCTTCGAGGGCTTGGTCGCGGTCCCTGTAGAACCGCAGGGACACGGGCCTGCCCGCCTCAAACTTCCAGAGCCAAGCGACCCGCCAATCGACCTCGGGTCCACCTTGTCGGCTCCGACCCTCGCAATGGAGCAGAGCCACCACCGAGTCTCCCGCGATAAGGGTGTCCTCGACCTCCCAGTGGTAGCGCTCCCAAGCCTCGTTCACGTCGGTGACGAACTGCTGTATCCCCGAGTGGCCGCGGTAAGTGGCCGGGTTAAAGACCCGCTCCGACAGATCCATCACGAAGTCGTCATCACAGATCCTCTCAAGACCTTCGACGTCGCCGCGGTTCAGGTGGTCGTACGCCCGCCGCACGATTTCCACGTTCTCTTCCGACATCGCCTACTTCGACAGCCCGGCGGCTTCGAGGGCGTCGGCTTCGCTCGCATACCAGGCGTGGCGAACGATCTGATCCCCCCGAAATCGATACATCGCCCACAGCCGCCACTCGATGGTCCCGGAGCTGTTTCGGGGCTGTGCTCGCATCAGCATTTCGATTACCACGACGTCGCCATCCTCAGTGAACTCGCCTGGGACAAGCTCGCTGTGTTCGAAGGTCCCGAGCAAAGACTCGAGGGCATCGACAATCTCATCCGGGCCTTGCAGGTCGCCCCAGAACTCGGGCGCGAGTCTTCCGGCATACGCGCTCGCATCCGGCGCATACATCCCCCGGTAGATCGAAATGTCTCCGGTCTCCCACGCGGCACAAGCCCGGCGGATGGTTTCGACGTTCTGCGACATCGCCCGCGCAGTATCTCGCGGCGGCGATTCATGGGCGCAACTGGTTTCGAACGTGCGACCTCTCGCGTGTGAAGCGACGGTGATCAACAGGTCCCGGTTGAACGTGAGGTCCCTGGGGCTCTAGACACTCACCACTCCAACCGTGCGGCTCCCAAGGGCGCACTCACCAGTTTCGCCCGGTTTTAAGTTCCCTTCGCCGACAGGTTGAGCGTCTCGCTCTCGGAAACACCCTCGCCAAGTTGTTTCTGGCGCTCGATCTCCGCATTGAGCTCGGCTCCAAAAAGAAGCGCAACATTGGTGAGCCAAAGCCACCCCACCAGCACGATCGCACCCGCGAAGGCTCCGAAAAGGGCGCCCACGTTGGCCACCTGCGAGATGTAGGCCGAGAAGCCAACCGAGGCGAGAAGCCAGATGAGCACCCCGACGAATGCCCCTGGCGTTACCGAGCGAAACGCGCGCTGCTCCACGTCGGGCGTCACGTAGTAGATCAGCGCGAATATCGACATGGTGGCCGCGAGGGCTCCGGGCCAGCGCGCCACGTTCCAAACTGCCGCAGCGGTTGGGCCAAGCCCGATGAAGCCAAAGAGATCCGAGGCGAATCGACCGCCGACGAATAGCATCGTGAGGCTCACCAGGACGAGGCCCATGAGCACGAACGTAGAGGCGATGTCGATCGACTTGCGTCGTAGGAAGCTTCGTCCGCCGGTGTCCAGTTCGAAGACGACGTTCAAAGCGCGTCGAGCCGCCTCGAGCACTCCTGTGGTCCCGTAGAGAGTGAGCGCGGTGCTGGTCAAAAGTGCCGTCACGGCGGTCCCCTTGTGCTGGAGCGCTCCACGCAACGAGCTGTCCAGGGGCACGAGAGCCGAGTGAGGGACCACGTCGCGCAGGTAGCCGATGATCGCGTTGTAGGTACTCGGATATTGACCGATGAGCCCGAGTAGGGAAAGAGCCAGAAGGGTGCCCGGGAAGAGGGACATCAGCGAGTAGTACGTCAAAGCCGCTGCGTGGTGGGTCATCTGATCGTCGTAGAACGACACGAAGGTGCGCTTGATGACCGGGCGGGTTAAGCGCATTGGTCAGTTGTACCCGCTCCTGCAGAGTAGAAAGGTCGCTGATTAAGACCGGCCGCCCCGACTGGCTACGAGGCCAAGGCCCGGCGCACAACCTCGACGCTCTCCTGCGACATCGCTTACTCCGAAAGCCCGGCGGCTGCGAGGGCCTCGTCGCGGTCGCGATAGAGCCGCATGCTGGTGATCTTGCCGTCGCGGAGACGTACGAGCCAGGCGGACTGAGCCGATACCTGGACCCCGCTTCCCTTGCCGCGGCCCAATGCACGAACGAAGACGACCAGCTGATCACCGCTCGCAAAGAACTCCTCGGGCTGGAGCCGAAACTCATCCCAAATGTTGTAGATCTCGGCGATGAACCGATCCAGACCGGTCCGGCCTCGATACTCATCTGGATTGAAGACCCGATCGGCCGCATCGATCTGGACGTCGTCGTCCAGCAGCCCATCGACGGCTTCCATCTTCTGCTGATTCCAGGCCTCGATGCATCTGCGGACAACCTCCACGTTCTCCTGCGACATGGCCTACTCCGACAGCCCGGAGGCTTCGAGGGCTTCGGCACGGTTGAAGAAGACCTGCTCGCGGACTACTCGCCCGGCCGACAAGGTGAAGAGATTGGCAAAGTCAGTGTCCGTGGCGGCTCCACTGCTCAAGCCACTGCTGCTGATGCGACCAATCACCAAAAAGCGATCGCCGAGGTCTCTCAACTCGTCGGGCTCGTAGCGAAAATCTCCCCATTCGGCGCGCCAGTTGCGTTCATAGTCGATGCGCGCTTCCAGACCGCGATAGGAGGCTGCATCGCCAAGCCCGATCAAGCTCCTCGGCGGGATCATCTCTATGTCACGGTCGTAGGCCGCGAAGGTCACTTCGAGGTCTCCGCGATTAGCAGCCTCGAAGGCCAGTCGGAACAGCCGGCGCACGATCGCCTGTCTAAGTCGCGAGCGTGGGGGCAGGTTCCACCAAACTCGCGCCACTACGACCTGGACGTACGGAAAGCGCAGGGCGAGACGCTCTTCGAGACGCCGATGGGAATCGGCTGCCAATGCCAGCGGCTGCCGAACCACCTGTGGGCTCTCCTCCGACATCGCCTACTCCGACAGTCCAGCGGCTTCGAGGGCGTCGGCCACCTCGATGTATGCCCGAAAATACGCGATCTTCCCTGCGCGAAACTCCAACAGCAGGGCCAACGGCATCTCGACGTCGACACCGCTCGCGCGCCCTCGTCCGCGAAGTCGCGCAATCTCAACCACATGGTCGCCGGCAGAGCGGACCTCCTCTACGTCGAAGTGCAGCTCCTCCCAACTCTCGTCGAAATCTCTGAACGCCTCCGCAACAGCATCAGGGCCACGGTAGGACGTTCCCTCCAATGCAGCCCGCAGGGTCACCAATTCGGCATCAGCGGAGAAGAGAGCTTGAAACGCCTCCACGTCGTGTCGGTTAAACGCTTCCGTTCCCTGCCGCGCTATCTCCTCGTTCTCCTGCGACATCGCCTACTCCGACAGCCCGGCGGCTTCGAGGGCTCCATCCGGGCTGGCGAAGCCCCGAAACCGAACGATCCTTCCATCGCGGAGCGTCCACAGCGACGACCACATCTCGTCGATCTCGATCTCGCGGGTGTGCGCCCGGATCTTGTTGACGACGACAACCTCGTCGCCGATCGATCGGAAGTCCTCGGGCTCGATTAGATACTCGTCCCAGGCCGACAGCAGGTGCTCGAAAAAGCGGTCGATTCCCTCGTACCCGCGATACGTCTCGCCGGCCAGCAACGACTGGTCGGCTGGGAACCACTCGACCTCGGGGTCGAAATGTTCTTCGAGCAACTGTCGGCTCATAGGAGGAGGTTCCCCGTAGACAGCGCGCACGATCTCGACGTTCTCCTGCGACATCGCCTACTCCGAAAGCCCGGCGGCTTTGAGGGCTTCGGCTTCGGTGCGGCAGGTCATCCACCAGACGAGTTGCCCGTCGCGCACACGCCAGGCCATCCACATGTTCTGCGGAACCTCGACGCCGTCGATCCTCCCCGAAAGGCGCATGCGGGTGATACCTCGGTCGCGAAAGGATTCGATCGACTCCGCCCCCGGCGTGACACCGAGCGATTCGATCACGGAATGCCACCAGTCCCGAACGTCGTCGTGACCCCGAAAGCTCCTCCCGTCCGCCTCGGCGATCAACGAGTGGAACTCGATGTCGGGGTGCGCCAGTGCGAGGAACGCATCGAGATCGCGGCGAACGATCGCCGCGTAAGCCGCCTCTATCAGCTCCACGTTCTCCTGCGACATCGCCTACTCCGAAAGCCCGGCGGCTTCGAGGGCCCTTTGGCGATCCACGAAAACCTGGATGCGCTTGATCCGCGGACCCGCGAACTCGTAGAGCGTCGTGAGCTCGAGCTCGACACCGATCACGCTCGCCCGTCCGCTTGCGCTGCCGCGCTCAAAGGCGATCACCGTTTGGCCAACAGCTTCCAGTCGCTCGACGTTGATCCGGAAGTCGGGAGCGGCGTCCCGGAGGTCGGCGAAGAATCGCTCGATGCCGGTCTGGCCGATGTAGCTCCCTTCGATTGCAACGGTCGCGGGGACGAGTCCGACATCGTCCGTGCAGCAGCTCAGATAGGCGTCGACGTCACGGTCATTCAGGGCGGCGACGACTGTCCGGACTGACTCGAATTTCTCCTCCGACATCGCCCGCGCAGTATCGCGCGAGGGGGGACCCCGATGGGCGCGGCTGGTTTCGAACCAGCGACCTCTCGCCTGTGAATTGTGCCCAGGCTGCTGCCGTCTGCTGCCAGGGGCTGCGCTACACCTCAGGGGAACGCGATTCGAGCCGACGGGCCTGCGTTCTGCTGCGGTCCGTTGTTTCCAAGCTGTTTCCACGGACGAGACTCGTCTACTCCGACAGCCCGGCGGCCACGAGGGCCTCGGAGCGCGTGCGGAACCACACGACCCGGAGGATCTTGCCGTTACGGAGTGTCCACACCAGTGCCATGGGAAGGTCGACCTCTACTCCGCTCGCGCGGCCACGCCCGGTCTGGGTCACGATCGAGATGACCTGATCGCCCGCATCGATCAGCTCGTCGAAGTCGTACGGGGTGTCCGTCCACGCGTCGTGCCAGTCCCGGAAGAATCGGCGCAGTCCATCGTGGCCGTGGTAGATGCCGCCCGTTTCGCCCAGGAAGATGCGGGTCGTGGCCAACTCGACCTCTGGGTCATAGAGATCGAGGACAGCGTCAGCGTCGCGGCGGCCCGCCGCCAAGTAAAGCCTCTGCACGATCTCCACGTTCTCCTGCGACACCGCTACCCCTCCGACAGCCCGGCGGCTTCGAGGGCCTCGGCGCGGGTCGCGAACCACACCGTGCGGACAATCCTCCCCTCGTGGATCGTCCAGACCCCAAATTGAACGGGGCCGTTGATCTCAACTCCGCTCCCCCGACCGCGCGCCCAATACCGCGACTTCGACACCACCCGGTCGCCCGCATCGATCAGCTCATCGCAGGGCGTCTCGATGGTCTCAAACGCTTCCTGCAACTCCCGATTAAAGGCCCGGAGACCATCGTGTCCTCGATAGACACGTTGTGGTCCGATGCGGTCCATGAATGTGCCGGGCGAGGCATGGAACTCGATTTCCGGGTCATAGAGCGCGAGGACGCCCTCGGTGTCACGGCGCGCCACGGCATCGAAGATCCGCCGCACGATCTCCACGTTCTCCTCCGACATCGCTACCCCTCCGACAGCCCGGCGGCTTCGAGGGCCGCGTCGCGATCCATATAACCCCTAACGCGGACGACGCTCCCGTTTTCCACCGTGTAGATGACCGCCGTGTCGCTCTCGACCTCGACGCCGCTCCCCTTGCCCTGCCCAACCTCGTGCCAGAAGACGACTACGTCGTTCCCCGCATCTAGATACCGAATCGTTTCAAGCGAGTGTTGCTCCCAGGCCTCGTAGTTCTCCATGAAGGCCTCGATGACCTCGTCGTGGCCGCGGTAGCTGCGGCCCTCGTCGAGGCCGCCGACTGTGCCCAACCATTCGACATCTGTGTGAAGCAGCTCGAGGGCACGCTCGAGGTTGCCGGCGACAAACGATTCGCACATCTCCTTGACCAGCTCGACGTTCTCCTTTGACATCGCACGCGCAGTATCTCGCGGCGGCAGCATCAAGATGGGCGCGGCTGGTTTCGAACCAGCGACCTCTCGCGTGTCAAGATGCGCGTTCTCAGGCACGGATGGGCGTGGTTTGGCGGCCGCGGATATGCGGGGATGTGCGGGGATGCCTTGGGATGTGGGCACCCGGACAGCGCGGGTGCCCATTGGCCGGCGCCCGGCCGTCTGTCAATCCAGTTTCCGCTCAGCCCAGCGACGCCGGAGGCGGAACGTCAAGTTGGCGGCAGATGCCCCGGACCGTTCCCGGCTTGATCTCGCGGCTGCGCGGGACGGCCGACGGCGATCCATCTGGGCCGCGCCACTTGGCGTGCTTTCCGCCCTTGCCGATGAAGCGGCAGCCCTGTTCGCGGAGGTGGCGTTCCAGATCGCGTCGCTTCACGAAGCGACGGTAAGAATGAGCGACTCGCTGTCTTCCGCCTTGGATCCGCCGGCGAGCTCTTCATCCGGCGTTAGAACCACCTCGAGCGCATCTAGGACGTTCAGCTTGGCCTCGTCACGCGTCTTTCCTTCACTGATTGCGCCGGGGATCTCGAGCACCTGTGCGGTGACCCAGCCATCACCGGCGTCCGAGTAGCGAATCGTGAGGTGAAGCTCGTCGCTCATGGTCCAAACGGTAGCCGAGCAGGCGGCCTCGATGGGCGCGGCTGGTTTCGAACCAGCGACTTTTCGCGTGTGATGCGGTGGCGCTTCAGGCACGAATGGGCGTCGTCAGGCGTACGCGGATGTGTTCGGATGTCCGTCGATATGCGCGGATGTAGGCGCTAACGGGCACCAGAACCGCGCGGGTGCCCGATAGATCAGACGCGGGCCGGGATCTGCGTCGCGCTCGCTCAGGAGGAGCTCGATGCCCATCGGTGGAGGATTAAGGATTTCTAACGCTCGCCATACCGCGGTCTTAGGCCGCGGTTCGATGATTTCTGCCATGCACGGGGATCCGATCCGCCTGCCCGACGCGCCAGCGCGCGCTCGCGACGCCCACCTGCGGCTTCTCGGCCGCTTGCGACGTGGGCTCGTGATCGCCTCCGTCGCGCTTGCGGGAGGCTTAGCCGCGTTTGTGGCGCAAGCCAAGCCCGGGAAGTCGACCGTCTCGATCGCGCGCACGGTGGTGAGCCCGAGCGGCAAGCCGGCCTCGACCCGGCGATTCGCGCAGCCACCGCTGGCGGCGCCGGCGGGTGGGAGCACCGAGGCCCCGGCGCCCTCGCTCGCGCCGCCGCCTCAAGCCCCGGCGCCCGTGCCGGCTGCGCCTCCTCCTGCCGCGGCGGTTTCCGGAGGATCTTGAACTTCGGCGCCGCGGACTCGCTGCAAGCCCTCGGCACCACGGTCAGAGTCCTCGTGACCGATGGGGCTGTCTCGGCGGCGGCCCACGAGATTCTCCGACAAGAGGTCGAGGCCATCGACCTGGCGTGCAGTCGCTTTCGCGCCGACTCCGACCTGGCGTGCGTGAACGCGGCAGGAGGTCGCACCGTCGCAGTTTCGCCCCTGTTCCTGGAGGCCGTTGAGGTGGGGATTCGCGTTGCTCGAGCCACCGGCGGGCTGGTGGATCTCACGGTTGGCGCCGCGCTCAACTCGCTCGGCTACGACCGCGACATCGAGGAGGTGCGCCGGCGCCGTTGGGCCCGGGCCGGCGAGGGTGCGGTGGCCGCGCCAGGCTGGCGAACGGTGGCGGTCGACCGCGATGCCGGCGAGGTGCGCGTCGCACCCGGAGTCGAGCTTGACCTGGGGGCCAGCGCGAAGGCCCTGGCCGCCGACCGAACCGCCTCGCGCATTGTTCGGGAGCTCGGCGGCGGGGTGTTGGTCAACCTCGGCGGCGACCTCGCGATCGCCGGTTTCGAGCCGGCCGCCGGCTGGGTAGTGCGCGTAGCCGACGATCACGAGGCAAGACCTTCGGCTCCCGGCCAGTCCATCCGCGTTCGCGGCGGCGGGCTGGCCACGTCCTCCACAACCGTCCGGCGCTGGAACGGAGCCGCCGGCGAGGTCCATCACATCGTCGATCCGCGAACTGGAGAATCGGCCAAGGAGGTCTGGCGGACGGTGAGCGTGGCGGCGGGCTCGTGCGTCGACGCCAACGCCGCCAGCACCGCCGCGATCATCGAAGGGGAATCAGCTCCCGCCTGGCTCGAGCGCCTGGGCCTTCCCAGCCGCCTGGTCTCGGTTGAGGACGATGTCGTGGCCCTCTGCGGATGGCCGAGCGAGGTGGCTACATGAGCCTCCCGATCGCCGCCGGCCCAAGCGCGTATTGGTACGCCACCCGGGGAGCTGGGATCGCCGCCCTGGTCCTGCTCACCGCGAGCGTCGCGCTCGGGATCCTCGACCTATCGCGGTGGCAGTCGGAGCGCTGGCCGCGATTCGTCGTCGACGGCGTGCACCGCACCGTGTCTCTGCTCGCCGTCGCGCTCGTCGCGGTCCACGTTGTGACGACCCTCCTCGACGGGTTCACGAACATCGGGCTGCTCGACGCGTTCATCCCTTTCGCCTCGAGCTACAGGCCGATCTGGCTTGGCATGGGAGCCGTGGCCTTTGACCTCCTGCTCGCGGTCATCGCGACCAGCCTGCTGCGCCCGCGCATCGGCTACCCGGCGTGGCGCGCGGTCCACTGGGCTTCGTTCGCCTGCTGGCCGCTCGCCCTCGTCCACACCCTGGGAACGGGCACCGACGCACCCCTTGGCTGGATGCTCGCAATCAGCGTCATCTGCCTCCTCGCCGTGCTCGTCTCGGTCGGCTGGCGGATCTCGCTCTCCTGGCTGGAGGGGGACCGGCGCCGGACGCTGGCTGCAAGCGGCATCGGCGCGGCAGTCCTGGCCACGGTGATCTGGACCGCCGGGGGGCCGCTCGGCTCGGACTGGGCGCCCCGGGCAGGCACCCCGCGGTCGCTCCTGGCGTCCTTCCAACCGACCACGACGACCACGGCGGCCGCTCCTCCGAAAAGCGGCCCGACGCTCGCGCCGAGCTTCTCCGCTGGCCTCAGTGGCAGCGTCCGCCAACACCAGCTCCCCGCCGCCGGACTCGTCGACGTCGACATTCGCGCCGTGCTCCACGGCGACGCGACCGGCAGCCTCGAGATCCAGATCCAGGGCCAGCCGCTGGGTGGCGGTGGCGTGTCGATGACCGGCAGCCGGGTCTCGATCGGCCCGCCGGGTGACCCCCTTCAGTACGAGGGCAAGCTGACGTCGTTGAGCGGCACCAGGCTGCTCGCATCGGTTTCGAACGGAAGCGAGTCGAGGCGGCTCGACGTGCGGCTCTCGATCCAGCCGGGCTCGCGCCGCCTGAGCGGCACCGTCAGCTCGGCGCCGGCGAGGAGCGCCTGATGGAGAGCACGAACGCTCTGCCCCGGCTGCTGGCTGGCTCGCAGCTTGGCTCCCCGGCCGACCTTGACCGCCACCTGGAGTTGCACGGATCCCCGGCCGTCCCGGCCCAGCGGGCGGGTCGCGAGATGATCGACATCGTCGCGCGCAGCGGCCTGAAGGGACGCGGCGGGTCGGGTTTCCCGTGCGCGGTGAAGCTTGGCGCCGTGGCAGACGCGCCCCGCCGCCGCCGGCGCGTGGTGGTGGCCAACGGCGTCGAGGGTGAGCCCGAAAGTCGCAAGGACAGCACGCTGCTCTCGTGCTCGCCGCACCTGGTCCTGGACGGCCTCGCGGTCGCTGCCGCGTGCGTGGGCGCCGACGAAGCCATCATCTGTGTGAAGGGCGACGACAGCGAGGCCGTGGGCGCCGTTCGTGCCGCCATCTCCGAGCGCTCCGCGCTCGACGCCGTGCAAGCCGAGCTGGTCGAGGTGCCTTCGTCGTATCTGGCAGGCGAGGAAACCGCGCTCGTCAACTTCATCGACACCGGCTCCGTCCTGCCGACCTTCATCCCCCCTCGTCCCCATGAACGCGGCGTCGGGGGGCGGCCAACGCTTGTACAGAACGTCGAAACTTTGGCGCACCTGGCGCTCATCGCGCGCCGTGGCGCGGAGTGGTTTCGCGCCGTGGGAAGCGAAGAGGACCCAGGCTCGACCCTGGTCACGGTGGCCGGGGCCGTGGGCGCGCCGGGCGTCTACGAGATTCCCGCGTCGATGCCGCTCGGAGCCCTGATCGACCATGCCGGCGGCTACTCCGAGGCTGCCCAGGCAGTGCTGCTGGGCGGGCACGAGGGAACGTGGTGGGCCGCGCAGGAGATCGCCGGGCTGCGGCTCGGCCACGCCGCGATGCTCGCCCGCGGAGGGAATCTCGGGCCCGGTGTGATCTACGTGCTGGCGAGGTCGGATTGTCCCGTCGCCGAGTCGGCGAAGATCGCCCGCTACCTGGCCGATCACTCCGCCGGCCAATGTGGGCCGTGCACCTTCGGCCTCCCCGCCATCGCCGGCGCCCTCGAGGCGATCGCCGACGGCCATTGCGAGCCGGGCACACATCGCTGGGCTGCGCACTGGAGCGCCCAGGTGAGCCGGCGCGGAGCCTGCCACCACCCCGACGGCGCGATTCGCTTCGTCGCCAGCGCGCTTGATGTCTTCGCCGACGACATCACTCGCCACGAGACCGGCGATGCGTGCATGGCAACCTCGAGCGGCGTCGCGGCAGGGGCCGCAGCAGAGTGAGGGGCCTGAGATGACGATCCTTCGGGTCAATCCGATTGCCTGCGACGCCCACGGTTTGTGCGCGGGTCTCTTCCCCGAGTGGATCGCGCTCGACGAGTGGGGCTACCCGATTATCGACGGGCGTCCGATCCCACCGGAGCTCCTGGACCACGCTCGCCGCGCGGTGGCCGCGTGTCCCACACTGGCGCTGCTTCTCGAGGCGAAGCACCCCGAGGGCGAGCGTTAGGGCCGGGGCGGCTCCCGCCCTGGCTCGAAATGCGGCAGCTCGAAGACGAGGCGGGCTCCGCCGCTGGGCGAATCGGTCGCCTGGATCGTCCCCCCGTGCGCCACGGCGATGGCGCGGGCGATCGCCAGGCCCAGGCCGCTGCCGCCGGCGCGGCGAGCACGTGCGGAGTCGGTGCGATGGAAGCGATCGAAGACGGCCTCGCGCTGGTCGGCCGGGATTCCGGGGCCGTCATCGTCGACAACGACACGAAGCCACGAGCCGGCGGCGGCCGCGGACACCCGAACCTCGCCGTCGGGACCCGAGTGCTGGATCGCGTTCCTCACGAGATTGCGCAGGAGCTGAGCGAGGCGGTCGGCGTCGACGCGCAGGGCACCCGCCGGAATCTCCTCCAGGGTCACGTGCCTCGTTTCGGCGCGGGCCACGCCCTCCACAGTCTCCGGGATGAACTCAGCCGGGTCGATGCTGTCGGTGGGGGCCACGAGCCGCTCGTCGGTCTCGGCGAGCGCCAGGAGGTCATCGACGAGCCGGGTCATCCGCGCCACCTCGAGGTCGACGCGCCGCGCCGTCTCCTCGACCCGCTCCGGAATCGCCGCGCGCTCCTTGGCCAGAACCTCGATCTGGCCACGGATGGCGGTGAGAGGCGTCCGCAGCTCATGGGACGCGTCGGAGACGAACTCGTGCTGGCGCGCGAAGGCCTCCTCGAGCCGGTCCAGCATGTGGTTGAAGGACTCGGCGAGCTGGCGAACTTCCTGCGCGCCCGCCACCGGCATCCGGTGCGTCAGGTCGCCGGCGTCGACGAAGCCCGCCGTCTCGGCCATGCGGCGCAGAGGTGCGGCTGTACGCGCCGCCAGGACCAGGACTGCGACCAGCGCTGCCGCGAGCGTCAGCGAGCCGGCGATGAGGAAGGTTCGGGAAACGCTCTCCTGGGCGCGATCGACCGCCTCAAGGGGCTGTCCTGTGATCACGGTCGCCACGGTCCGGCCCCCCACCTCGACCGGGAAGCTGTCGAGCCGTACGTCCCCGGCATCCTCCAGGTGCACCGTCGAAAACCCAGGGGGCGCCGCGAGGATGCGGCGGGCCTCCCCGCTCTCGGCCGCCTGGTCGACGCTGGTCTCCTCCCCGGAGCGGGAACCGCGCAGGCCGAGGAGCTCAGGCTCGTTGGTCGCCACCCCGGCACCGAAAACGTGCACGATGTCGAGCCGTGAGGAGGCGGCGAACGGGGGCTCTTTGGCGATCGAGCGCCGGGCACGCGCGAGGATGTCCGGCCCCGGCACGCTCCCCCTCGAAACGAGGCCAGCGTTGATTGCGCCGGCCTGTGAGGTGAGGTCGGACTCGATCTGAGCGCGGATTCGCGCTCCGGATCCTCTGTACACGGCGACGTAGGTCGCCGCCGCGGCTGCAGCCAGAATCACCGCGACGGCGATACTGAGGCGGGCACGCAGGCCCGTCGCGGCGAGCCGGGACCGGAGGCCGTCAGTCATCCACACGCAGCCGGTACCCGACCGACCGTACGGTTTCGATCGGCGCGGGGCGTCCGGGCAGGGCGAGCTTCTTTCTCAGGTAGCTGATGTACACGCCGACCACGTTTGTGTGGGGATCGAAGTCATATCCCCAGACCGCGGCGAGGATCTGTTTGCGGGAGACCACCTCGTCCCGGCGCCGGGCGAGCAGCGCCAGCACGTCGAACTCCGTCGCGGTGACGCTGATCGGGTTTCCCGCTCGCTCGACCTCGCGGCGGAGGGGGTTGATGACGAGGTCGCCGACCTCAATCCGGGTTATCGAGTCATGGTCGGAGCTGCGCAGGTGGGCGCGAACGCGCGCCGCAAGCTCCTCGAAGGCGAACGGCTTAGCGATGTAGTCGGTCGCTCCCGAGTCGAGGCCCTTCACCCTCTCCTCAACCCTGCCCCGGGCCGTCAGCAGGATCACCGGCAGGGCCGGAAACGCCTGCCTGATCGCGCCGAGGACCTCCAGGCCATCGCGGCCGGGCAGCATCAGGTCGAGCAGGACGAGGTCGTACTCCCCGCTCAGCGCGCGCGCCTCGCCCTCGAGGCCGTCGGCAACGCGGGCGACTTCGTGGCCCTCGGACTCGAGGCCGCGGCACACGAAGTCAGCGATCGAGTCTTCATCCTCGACGATAAGGATCTTCACCGGCGGCATGGTAGGAGGGGGCGCAATCCTCCGGCTAATCGAGAGTTGTCACCCAGTCCACGCCACCAGGGTTTGAGTGCGGATGACGACGCGGGGCCGAGGCGGCAACACTCCGTTCGACGCTCGGGGAGCAGCGGTGTACACGTTTCGCAGCGGTCTTATCGCTGCAATCCGCATCTTCGACATTCTCCCGTCGCTGCCACCAACGCGATAGTTGAGGCTCGGCAGCACCGCGTCCACAGCTAGGGAGTAATGGGCGCGGCTGGTTTCGAACCAGCGACCACTCGCGTGTGAAGTCTGCCCAGGCTGCCGCGGTCTACTGCCAGCTACTCCCGTTTGCGCCTGGGCGAGCGAGATTCGTGTTCATGGGACTGCCGCGTGCTGCGTTCTGCTGCCATCCGTTGTTTCCAGTCCGTTTCCAGACGCAGACCCAGATCGCCTACTCCGAAAGTCCGGCGGCTTGGCGGGCTTCGTCTTTACTCGCATATCCCTGCCAGCGGACGACCTTGCCGCCTCGCAGGGTCCAGACCGACCAACTCCGCATATCGACCCCGGCCCCGCTTCGCTTGCCCGTTGCGTGGGTTTTCTCGATTGTCAGCACCTGATCGCCAAGGTCCTCGAACCCCTCAATCTCCGTGTCATAGGCGGTCCACTCTTGCCGCCAGTCGACAAACCACTGGAGCACGCCGTCATGGCCGTGATAGGTCCCCCCGCCAAGCATCTGCGGTGGCGCTACATAGACCACATCCTCAGAGATCAGCGCCATCGCCGCCGGATCGCTGCGAAGCCAGCCATCTAGCACCGCACGCACGACCTGGACGTTCTCCTGCGACATCGCCTACTCCGAGAGCCCAGCGGCTTCGAGGGCCTTCGCCTTGCTGGTGAGCATGTCCAGTCGCGTGACCCGGGCGTCGCTCAGCGTATGAACGAACCAGAAGGTGGCCTCGATGGGAGCACCGCTTTGTGCTCCGACCGCGGTCTGGTGAACACGAACAACGACCTGATGATCGTTCGCGTCGATGAACTCCTCGGCGCTCACGTTGAAGTCATCGAAGTCCTCCACCCATTCGGCAATCGCCCTCACGAGCCCCTCCGGCCCCTGATAGGTCGCCCCATCCGGGAGCTCTCGGTAGATGATCGCCTCCGGATCGACGTTGCTGAGCATCTCTGTGACCTCTCCTCGGTCGAAGGCTTCGTAGCCGCGACGGACGATCTCCACGTTCTCCTCCGACATCGCCCGCGCAGTATCTCGCGAGGGAAGACCTCGATGGGCGCGGCTGGTTTCGAAACAGCGACCTCTCGCGTGTGAAGCGGTAGCGCCTCAGGCACGGATGGGCGTGATTCGCGCCATCGGATGCCTGCGATATGCGGCGATTTCGCGGATTTGGGCACCAGAACGGCGCTGGTGCCCGATCGGCTCGGAGCGCAGGCGCTACTCGCGCACCGTTGCCGCAGAACTCACCCCGACCGCCAAGTCGTCGTCCAGACGCGGATCTCGTCTGCTCACTTGATCGCGTTGGTCGCGCCGTTCGGGGAGTCCCCGCGAGCTGGGGGTTCAAGGGGAAAGCGCGTTGCTCTTGTCAGTTCATGACAGATACATCAGTCACTGCCAAGAGCCGAGAAAGGAACGCAATGCCGCCGTCCGCTAAGACCCCAAGTCGTCACGAGTCTCCTGAGAGCACCGCTTCGAGGGCGGCGTGGCTGACTTTCGCGGTCACCTCAGTCGCCCTCTTCATGGTCACCTTGGACAACCTTGTCGTCACAACCGCTCTGCCATGGAAAGCGACACCATCGCTATCGCGAGAGATACTGCCTGGGTAATGTCGCTGAATGACGTAGCGGTGGTCCGCTTGCCCATAAGCGTGAGAGCGCAATCGCGTCGTCGGGTGCTGGAGCGCCTCGCCTTGCGCCTTCCACGGACTGCGGCCTCCCTGATCCGCGGTTTGCAGCGTTTGTCTCCCCGTTCCCGGCTTCGACAGGGGCTTATCCGCCACTTCATTCGCCAGGGCATCGAGGCCCTGAATCGCCGCGACTTCGAGGCCATCTTTGGCTTCTACGCGCACGACTGCGAGTTCGTCCCCTCCCAACTTCCCACCCTCGGGCTTGAAGGAACCCACGGGCGCACCGAGCGCATTCGCTTCCAGCAGCGGTGGGTCGCTGAGTGGGGCGAGTTCCGGTTCGAACCCGAGGAAGTCATTGATCTTGGTGATGCCCGTCGGTTGCTGGTGTTGGGCCGTACCAAAGGAACGGGCCTCAGTAGTGGCGCGGCATTCGACGGCGAGTGGGCCGCGCTCTTGACAGTGTCTGACGGCTGGGTGATCCGAGAAGAGGCGTACTTTGATTACGGCGAAGCCCTCGAAGCCGCCGGACTGGCGGAGTAGGCGCAAGAACTACCGCTTTGCCCTTCTTCATGGCAGTCCGAAGCGCAAGCGGCGGTGGAACAGGACCCGCGTTCGGCTACCGTGATCGCTTCTCGCCGAAACCGGCAGCCGCGTGGTGGAGGTCCACCGGCTCGTCGACTGTGACGAGCTCGAAGCCGCCCAGGGCGGCTCAGCCCGGGCCCATCTCCTCCGCGCTCATCTCGCGCACGTGCTGGGCGAAGTACCAGCTCATACCCTGCGGGTCCTTGGCACCGTACGTGCGGTCGCCGTAGAACTGGTCCTCCGGTTCGCGGGTGATTTCGGCGCCTGCCTCCTTTGCCCGCGCGTGGTGGGCGTCGATGTCGTCGACGTAGACGTGCACGAATGCCGGCGAGTCGACGCCGGTGCTCGCCGGGCCCGCGAACTCGCCGCCCGGCGTTCCCAGCATGACCGGCGAGCCGTCGTACTCGAGCTCGGCGTGCGCCACGCCCTGCCCACCCTCGCCGGCCATCCGCATCCGCTCAGTGAAGCCGAAGGCCCTCGTGAGGAAGTCGATGGCGGCCGCGGCGTCCTCGTAGAGCAGGTACGGGGTGATCCGCGTGTAGCCCTCGGGCGGGTTGTCGGGCATGCTTCGCTCCTCATCGGTTGGCGCCTGGGATCATGCCACGCGTCGGCCGCCGTGTCGCCGCGCGTGCCAAGTTCCTTCCCGGCGACGCTCCGGAGGTCAGCGGAAGAACTGCTTTCCAATGCAAATCAGAACTACCGTTTCTCGTCTAGAGCGGCAATACCGGGGGGTACTATTGCTCCGTGGACCTCATACTCTCTCTGGGTCCAAACAGAAGGGCTGTTGTCGCGTGGAGCCGCAGGGGCGGACTCCACTTCGCGACCTGGCTCGGGGGCGACCCGGAATTCGATGAGCACGGCGATGAGGGGCCTCCGCCGTCAGGCGTCCGAGAGCCACGACGGCCGAGCCCGCCGGATATCGAAGGCGAACTCGGCAAGCCGCTCCGCGGCTGACACCCGCTCTTTGTCCTAAGCGGTACTTCGCCTACTCCGACAGCCCGGCAGCTTCGAGGGCTTCGGCGTGGTCGTAGAACGTCTGCCGCCGATAGATCATGCCATCGCGCAGCGTCCAGATATCCCAGATGTCCATCTCGGCTGGTGCCCCACTCCCGCGCCCACGGCCGCTTGCATGGAGACTCAAAAACACACGCTCGTCATCGATGGGGCGGACGTCGACCAACTCGAGGTACATCTCCATCGGCTCACGGACCCGAACGGCCCACTCGAGCACGCCCTTGCGTCCGTAAGCGAATCTTGGAAGGCCGGGCCACCGCGTCTCCCACTCAACGTCCGGATGCAGAAGGTCGAGCCGCAGCTTCGCCGGGTCAAAATCTTCCTCTCTCCAATCCCCCACCAAGGCGGGGAATATCTGACGCGCAAGCTCGACGTTCTCCTGCGACATCGCCTACCCCTCCGACAGCCCGGCGGCTTTCAGGGCGTCCTCCACCGTGTCGTACTGATCAACTCGCGTGATCCGGGAGTCTCGGACCTCGTACGAAATCGTGAGTTCCATGTCCACCTGGATGCCGCTCCTGCCACCGATTCCCCGCGCCCGCATCGGGACGATCACGCGATCACCAGCGTCTATCCAGTCCAGGAAGTCCATGCGGTACTCGCTGAATGGCTCGAACCACTCTTGGAGGTACTCAGCCACGCCGTCGACGCCACGGTAGAGAGCGCTAGGGCCAATACCGACAGCGGATTCCATCGTCCTCAGCTCCACATCCGGCGAATAGTTGTGCTCAAACATCTCGCGGATCGTCGTATCTCCCCAGTCGATGCCACCGACGTCGACACCGTCCAGAGGGGCGAGCATGGACCGCACTATCTCCACGTTCTCCTGCGACATCCTTTACTCCGACAGCCCGGCGGCTTCGAGGGCTTCGCTGTGGCTCAGGAAGACCTGCTCGCGAGCGATCAGCCCACCCCTCTGGGTGAACAGGTAGGCGATCTCGCGGTCGAACGAGGCGCCGCTGCTCGCGCCGCTTCCCACGAAGCGGCCGAGGACCACTACGCGATCGCCGAGGTCGATCAGTTCTTCTGGCTCGTTACGAAACTCGCCCCAATCGGCATCCCAGCGTCGCTGGAAGTCGATGCGATCCATTCGGCCACGCAGCCTGGTCCCAACGCCCACCGAGGCGAAATCCGGGGGATAGATCGATTCGCCGTCCTGGCGGTAGGACAAGAAGCTGGCCGCGTAGTCCCGTCGGTTGTTTGCCTCGAAGGAGAGCCGCGTGCCGCGTTTGAGCGTGGCCTGGCGCAGCCGCGAGCGTGGCGACAGGCGCCCCACGACCTCGGCCACCAGCGCGAGCAGACCGGGGAACCGCAGCCACAGCCGCTGATCCACGGACCGGCGCGAGTGCGCTCTCACGGCGATCGGCTGACGGACAATCTCCACGTTCTCCTGCGCCATCGCCCGCGCAGTATCTCGCGCCAGCGGTGATGGGCGCGGCTGGTTTCGAACCAGCGACCTCTCGCGTGTGAAGCGATGGTGCTCCAGGCACGGATAGGCGTCCTCAGGCGCACGCGGATGTCATCGGATGTGTCTGGATATGCGCGGATTTACGTCGTATCGGGCACCAGAAGCGGGCGGGTGCCCCATCGCGTGGTCGCTCGCGCGTCCGCTGCCACGCTCCTCCCAATCGTTGCCGAACCTCAAGCGGAGGAACCCTTCGCTCAGGGGACCCCCGTAGGGAGGGCAGATCGAACGCTGTCAAAATGGCCGCCGTCATGAAGCAGTTCATCCGCCGCCTCGTCCCCTTCCCGATCCGGCGGGCCGCTTGGAGAGTACGTCGCAACGTCCCCAGGATCGCGCAGCCGCTATCCCTGGTCCTTCCTCAGGCAGAGCCTCCACCGAGGCCCATCCTCGTGATCGGCTGCCCCCGATCCGGAACCAGCGCGCTGCTCCAGGTGCTCCTGCGGAGCCCGGAGCTCCGCTCGATCCACAGCGAGGGTCACATCCTCTGGGACCCCTACCACCACCCGAGGGACACGGGCTGGGATTCGGACGCTCTCCGCCGCGAGGACGTGACCGAGCGGGAGCGGCAATACATCTATCGTGCGGTCAGGATGTTCGTGCGCGACCGGCGCTTCGTCGACAAGACTGCAGAGAACTGCCTGCGAGTCCCATACTTGCGGGAGCTTTTTCCGGACGCGTCATTCGTCTTCCTTCGTCGCCGTGCCGCCGACACCGTCAACTCGCTGATGGAGGCCTGGAGGGCGCGCCCGCGCTTCGTCAAGTATCGCCTGCCCGAGCCGCTTACCGGCCTCGGCGCCCTGAGCGGCAACCGCTGGAGCTTCGCCCTGATCCCCGAATGGCGCGAGCTCTGCGACGCTCCCCTCGAGGAGATCTGCGCCCGACAGTACATCGCCTGCAACGAGGCCGCGCTCGAGTCCCGGGAAGGGGTCGATCCATCCCTCTGGCACGAGGTGGCCTACGAGGACCTGGTGGCTTCGCCGGTGGAGACTGCGAGGAGCCTCTGCCGGCAACTCGATCTCAGCTTCGACCCGACGATCGAGGCCTACGTGACTGGGCTCGATCGCCGCTACTCATCGACCACCCTAACCGCACCGCGACCGGGGAAGTGGCGAGAGCAGAACGGCCCCGAGATAGAGCGGATCCTCCCACTGGTCGGGCCGATCGAGAAACGCCTCGGCTGGCGGACGGTGCCCTGAGCTGCGGCTCACCCTGCTTGCGCCAGCTCCGTCGCCAATGCCCTGTACTGAGCGGCCGAGAGCGCCAGGAAGGCCTCGGCCCACCCCCGCCCGGCGAGTCCGTTCATCGAGCGCCACCGCGCCATCCCGTCGCTGGCGCTCAGGTCGAGGGCCAGGTGCGCGGTCTCGTGGGCGGCGACGGCGGCGCGCTTGCGCGCAACCACCGAGGTGATCTCGACGATCCGATTGGGGACAAGCGCCGTCCACACCTCGCACCCCCAGACCTGTGTCTCGGAGGCGTTGTCAACCGCATCGGCCAGCGCGTCAGCGACCGCCCGGTGGTCGGATCCGTCGTCGAGCGGCCAGGGTGCGAATACGGCCTCGGGCTCGAGCTCGGCGATCGTCGTTCGCAGCGCAGCGGTCAGCTCTGCCCGCTGTTCGGCCAGGCCTCCGTCGGTCAGGCCCAGGAACCTCGGGGCGGCGCCGACTGCGGCCGCTGCCCGCTCCGCTTCGGCGCGACGTAGGCGGGCGGTCTGCTCGGGCGGGCCTGTGGCGCCCATGGTGGACTCGCCGTCGGTGGCTGTCAGGATGGTCACCGACGCGCCCGTGTCGGCAAGCAGCGCCATCGTTCCTCCGCAGCCGAGGCTCTCGTCGTCCGGATGCGGCGCCACCACCAGCACCCGCCCGAAGGACGGCAGTCCGACCACCGGCCCTGCTCCCCGTAGGGACCGGATTGTGCGAGCCAGTCGCAACAGGTCCGGCGGGACCACCGGCCTGGCGCGCGTGATCGCCCTCCTCAGTGGAGCGGAAATCGGCATCCGTCGCCGGCAGTCTATGCGCACCCGGCGCGGCTGACGCCTGAGGACCAGAGCGCCTCAGCTCGCGGAGGATCTCTACATGGGCGCGGCTGGTTTCGAACCAGCGACCTCTCGCGTGTGAAGCGACGGTGCCTCAGGCGCGAATAGGCGTCAGTAGGCATCCGCGGATGCCTACGGATATGCGCGGATGTCCGCGGATTTGGGCACCCGGTTGGTCCGGGTGCCCAATGCCAGCGCCTCCATGTCGCGTCCCCGCTCAAGACCGCAATGATCTATTGATAGTTAGTAAGAAGCAAACGCTGGTGCTTGCTCCACGCCAAGAAAGTCCCTGCACAGGCGACCAGAGCCCGCGCATCCCGCACCTATGATAGTTTGTATCTATCATGCACGTGTTCGTGACACCCACCCTCCGAGACGACGAGGAGGCTGTTCTCCGGCTCATCGATGAGCTTCGGGGTGAGCTCTCCGATCGGGTCGCCGAGCCCAGGCGCTGGGTTGGGACCCTGCGGAAGATGAGCTTTGCCAGGGCCGTGCAGGGGTCGAACAGCATCGAAGGGTACGACGCCTCACTGGACGATGTGGTGGCCGCGGTCGAGGGCGAGCCAACGCTAGATACCGACACCGAGACGCAGATGGCGCTCGCCGGCTACCGAGACGCCATGACTTACGTCCTCCAGATCGCGGCGGATGCTGGCCTCGAGGTCGACGAGGGGCTTCTCAAGAGCCTGCATTTCATGATGCTGAAGCACGACCTGAGCAAGAACCCCGGGCGGTGGCGTCCCGGAGCCGTCTATGTTCGCCGCGAGGAGACCGGCGACATCGTCTATGAGGGGCCGCCGAACGACGACGTCCCGGAACTTGTCGCCTCGTGCGTGGCGCAGCTCAGGTCGAGCGACTCGCCCGTGTTGGTAAAGGCAGCGATGGCCCATCTCAACCTCGTCTTGGTTCACCCGTTCAGCGATGGGAACGGCCGGATGGCGCGTTGTCTTCAGACGCTGGTTCTCGCGCGCGACCAGCTGGTCGCTCCGGTTTTTTCGAGTATCGAGGAGTTTCTGGGACGTAACACGCAGGCGTACTACGACGTGCTGGGTGAGGTCGGCGCCGGGTCGTGGCATCCCGAGCGAGACGCGAGGCCTTGGGTTCGCTTCTGTCTTCGTGCTCACTACCTACAGATGCGGACCGTGCTTCGACGCCGGGAGGAGATTGAGGGCCTGTGGAACGTCTGCACATCTTTGGCCGAACAGCACCGCCTGCCCGAGAGATGTGCCGCCGGACTCATGGATGCCGCGTACGGGCTTAGGCTGCGGCGTGGCAGCTACCGCTCCACGGCCGCCGCCGTCGCCGGGGACGAGATCAGCGATCTGACCGCCACCAGAGACCTCAAAGCGATGGTCGATGCCGGCCTGCTCCAGGCTGTCGGTGAACGTCGAGGTCGCTACTACGTCGCGGTCGACGAGTTGACAGAGGCCCGCCGCAAGGTCCGCCTGTCTCGATCCCCGCGAGCCGAAGACGACCCCTTCCAAGTGGTCGAAGAGCGCCGTCAGCTGACCCTGACGTGAGAATCAGCCACCTGTTGGAATGGGCGCGGCTGGTTTCGAACCAGCGACCTCTCGCGTGTGAAGCGAGCGCTCTCCCACTGAGCTACGCGCCCTCGGTGGCGGATGATAGGCGCGACCTCAGGTAGGGTCGGAGAGGGTAATTCGGGGTGCCGGCTCCACAGACGCGCTATGCGAAGAGCGGCGATGTCAACATCGCCTACCAGGTCCTCGGGGACGGGCCGATCGATCTCGTATACGTGTGGGGCTGGCTTTCCCATCTGGACTTCCAATGGACCGATCCCACGCTTGCCGTCTTCCTCCGCCGGCTGGCGAGCTTCTCCCGCCTGATCATGTTCGACAAGCGGGGCACCGGGTTGTCGGATCCCGCCGACGGGGCTCCGTCGTTCGAGGAGCGCATGGATGACATCCGTGCCGTGATGGATGCCGTCGGTTCCGGGCGCGCCGCGCTGCTCGGGTTCTCGGAGGGGGCGGCGCTCAGCTGCCTGTTTGCAGCCACCTATCCGGAGCGAACCGCCGGCCTGATCCTCTACGACGGCGTGATCGTCGGGATTGAGGCCGAGAACAGCCCGGTGGATTCCTCCTGGCGGGCCACAGCGAATGCGGTGCGTGACACGATCGACCGCTGGGGCGAGGGTGACACCGTCGACTGGGTGGCGCCATCACTCGCCGTCAGCGGGATCGAGAGGCGCTTTTGGGGCACCTTCGAGCGCGCGTCGATGAGCCCCGGGATGGCGCGCTCGCTGTGGAAAGCGATCCAGCACGCCGATGTCCGTCCGGTGCTCCCCACGATCACCTCGCCGACTCTGGTCCTCCATCACGCCGACTCAGCCATCCCGAGCTTCCAGGGCACCATGGCGGCCGAGCTGATTCCAGGCGCCAGGTACCTGGAGTTGCCGGGGTGCGACCACTTGCCCGGCGCCGGTGACCCGGAGGCAATTGCTGCGGAGATCGAGGAGTTTTTGACTGGGTCGCGCGGTGGCGGCTCGCAGGATCGGGTGTTGGCGACGGTGATGTTCACCGACATCGTCGACTCGACGCGCCGCGCGGCGGAGCTCGGCGACACAGCGTGGCGACAGCTTTTGGAGCGACACGACACCGTCGTTCGGTCCGAGCTCAAGCGCTTTCGCGGCCGCGAGGTAAAGCGAACCGGCGACGGGTTCCTCGCCAGCTTCGACGGGCCGGCACGGGCGATCCGCTGCGCCTGCGCCATCGCCGAGGAGGCGACCGAGCTCGGGATCGGGATTCGGGCCGGCTTGCATACCGGCGAGTGCGAAGTGATCGGCGAGGACATCGGCGGGCTCGCCGTTCATGTCGCCGCCCGCGTCGGCGCCATCGCGGGACCGTCCGAGGTGTTGGTGTCAAGCACGCTCAAGGACCTCGTGCTCGGCTCCGGCATCGCGCTCACGGCGCGCGGCACGCATGAGCTCAAGGGGGTTCCGGGGCGGTGGTCGCTCTACGCGGTCACCTCCGCCGCAGATCAGTCCGCGACGAGCCCGCCGCGAGAGTCGCCCGAGCTGAGGCTCACGGACAGGGTCGCGCCGCGGCTCGCCCATTGGGCGCCCGGGTTGATTCGCATGAGCAGTCGGGCAATGCGCCATCGCAGGGGCACGGCTGAGAAACAGCGGCGCCTTCCGGCTCAGTCCGACGAGTAGTCGAAGGTCGTCTCGTAGCCGCAGCGGTCGGTGAGCTCGAAGTCGAGCGGCTCGTCGGCGATGTGGATGAGGTCCGCATGGACCTCGCGCCCGGAGCGATGGTGACCGGGGATGATGCAGGTCACGGTCGCCGGGTCATCCACCGCGGCGCGGACTCGAACCGAGACCTGGCCGCCGGCGCGAAACCAGCCGCGGCCGGGGGTATGGTCGATGTCGATCGCGACCGCGCGGACTCCAAGCAGGTTGCTCTCCTTTAACGCCCACGGAAACTGCTCCATCGGAGCTCCGCCCACGCTCCCGGTCCAAATCTGTGCGAGAGAGTCGCGCTGGCGCTCATCGCCGCGCTCGTCCACGTAGATCCAGTGGGTCCAGGGTGAGCCCGGCTCGTCGTCGCTGTATCTCACCGCCATCACGACCTGAAGGCTTGAGAGGTCGAGCTCGCCCGCGCGGCCGGATTCGATCTTCCACGAGAGGGCGCCGGCGCATTCGCCGTAGGTGGAGCGGCCCCCAGGCTTGCCGTCGATTCGTCGGCAGGGACAGATGACCTCGCAGTTGCAGGCCTCGAGGTAGGTGCCGCTGATCGCCCAAGGGATGAGTTCGTGGCCCATCGTGCGCGGCGAGCGTACTCGCTAGGATCAGCGGCGGACCGTGCTGAGCGGGGCGTTAGCGGTGCCCTGTACCCGCAAACCGCTCAAGCGGGGCTGATCGCCCGCCCGAGGGTCGCGGCCTTTGGGGACAGCGCGTCGAGGGCGGCGTTGACGGCCAGGTCCCGCGCGATGACGGCCCGTGAACCAGGTCAGGTCCGGAAGGAAGCAGCCTTAAGCGACAGCCGGCAAGTGCCGCGGTAAGCCTGGCCCGAGCAAGCCACGACGTCAGCGCCCAAGGACCGCTCTCGAAGGAGGGCCGCACGGTCCTGCCTGCGATTAGACTGCCCGCGGTCGAGTCCTCGAAACCGTGAGCAGGGAAGAAAGCGCCGCCCAATGAGTCGCACGCTCTACCTCCTGCGCCACGCCAAGTCCGACTGGGGCGATCCGAGCCTCGTGGATCACGAACGGCCTCTGAACGCCCGCGGCCGGCGGGCGACGGAGCTCCTCGCGGCGCACCTCGCGGAGAGGCGGATCAGCCCGGAGCTCGTTCTCTGCTCGTCCGCGGTTCGTACCCGCCAGACCCTCGACGGGATCAGGCCGGGCTTCGGCGACCCAGGACCAAGGACCGAGATCGAGGAGGGGCTCTACAGCACGACCGCGGGAGCGATGCTCGATCGCGCCCGGGAGATCTCCGCGGAGGTTGGCTCGGCGATGCTGATCGGCCACAGCCCGGCCACGCACGACCTCGCGGTGCTGTTGGCGGGCTCAGGCCCGGACCTGGAACGGCTTGCGCGCAAGTTTCCGACCGCCGCCCTGGCGACCCTCGAGTTCGATGGGAGCTGGGCAGATCTGAACCCTGGCGTGGCCACCCTGGCTTCGTTCGTCACGCCGAAAGAGGACCTCTCGGGAAGGTCAAGAGCTACGCGCGGCCGATGAACGCCATCAAGCAAAGCGGGGCCGACGGGGTGGTGCTGGCCGGCCTCATCGAGGAAAACGGGGCCCAGCTGATCCGCGACAAGGTCGACGTGCTCGGCTCGAACGACCAGGTTTTGCTGCTGGCGTTTGACGGGTTCTCCCAGCAGGCGGCGATCCGGGACCGGCTGGGCGCGCCAGTAAACTCGTTTGGGTGACGCAGGCGCCCTCCCTTTACCGTCGCCACCGGCCCCAGAGCTTCGACCAGGTGGTGGGCCAGGAGCACGTCGTCCGCACACTTCGGAATGCGGTCGAACAGGATCGGGTGCACCATGCCTACCTGTTCGTTGGCTCACGCGGGACCGGGAAGACCTCCCTGGCAAAGATCCTGGCCCGTTCTTTGAACTGCACCCACGGCCCCACCGTCACGCCGTGCGGCGAGTGCGTTCCGTGCCGTGCGATCGCCGCCGGGTCCTCGCTCGACGTAATCGAGATGGACGCCGCCTCCAACCGCTCGATCGAGGACGTCCGCGACCTGCGCGAGCGCGTGGGCTACGCCCCGGCCGAGGGTCGCTTCAAGGTCTACATCCTCGACGAGGCCCACATGCTGACGCGGGAGGCGTGGAACGCGTTCCTGAAGACCCTGGAGGAGCCGCCCCCGAACACCGTCTTCGTCCTCTGCACCACCGAGGCTCACAAGGTCATGGCCACCATCGCCGATCGCTGCCAGCGCTTCGACTTCCAGCGTCCCTCGCTGGAGCAGATCGCCACGGTGATCCGCCGCGTCGCCCAGGCTGAGCAGATCTCGATCGACGACAGCGCCGTCGCGGCGCTGGCGCGAGGGGCCACCGGGAGCTTCCGCGACGCCCTGGGCACCCTCGACCAGCTCGTCTCCTACGGAGGCAAGACCATCGCCACCGACGACGTGCTGGTTGTGCTCGGCATCGCCGACGCGGAGCTGATCGCGGCCGCGGCCGACGCCATTGCCACCGGCGACGCGAGGGCCGTTCTCGAGACGAGCGACCGGCTAGGGGCCTCAGGAAGGGACGTCTCGCAGTTTGGCCGTGATCTCCTCGCTCATCTGCGGGCGCTGATGGTCGTGCGCACCCTCCACGAGGTGCCCGACGCGCTTTCGCTCGCAGTCGCCGACCCCGATCGCCTGCGTGCCGGAGCGGCGGCTTTCACCGATCTGGGGCTAGCACGCGCGATCGACGCGATCGCGGCCGCCCTCGCAGCCATCCGCGAAGGCGATGAGCCGCGGATGACGCTCGACCTCGCGCTTTTGCGGGCCGCTTCGCCACAGCTCGACCCCTCGCGCGAGGCTCTGGCTCAGCGCCTTGAGCGCCTCGAGGCCGCGGTTGGCGGTGGCGCGACCCTGAAGCCGGCGCCGCGGCCCGCGGCCGCGGCGGTAGGTGATCCGGCTAAGAACATCGACGTCGACGCGCACATCGACGTCGACGCGCCCGACGTAGTTGAGGATGAATTCGAGCTGGGCGGCGAGGGCGAGCCGCAGACCCCTTCCGGCCCGGTGGCCCAGGCCGTGGCGGTCGCCGAGAACCTTGATCTGGAACGCCTGCTGGGAATGTGGCCGGCCGTGCTCGACCAGGTGCGCCAGTCCGGCTCCGAGGTCCTCTCGCATGTCCTCGAGGCGGCCAGGCCCCTGGCGGTCGACGCCGAGAAGGCCGTCCTCGAGCTCGGCTTTCCTTCCAGCGCCGCATTCAACAAGCGCAAGGCCGAGCGCCCGGATGCACGCGAGCTCTTCGCCGACGCGATCAAGGCCATCGCGGGCGAGCGGCTTCGGCCCGTGTTCGTGCTGTTGGAGGGCGACGGGGAGGAGCCGCCCGAAGGCGAGGAGGTCCTCACCGAGGACGAGGCGATCGAGCGCTTCAAGTCGGAGTTCAGCGCCGAGGAGCTCGTCGAGTCGGAGCTCTCCGATGCGGAGGCGGCGTCGTGAGCCCGCGCCCGACAGGCCCCGGTGGGATGGACCTCGGGGCGATGATGAAGCAGGTCCAGCAGATGCAGGCCGAGATGGCGAGCGCCCAGGAGAAGCTCAAGGACGAGGTGGTCGAGGCCAGCGCCGGCGGCGGCATGGTGAAGGCGAAGATGAGCGGCGATCTGCGCCTGCTGGAGCTTCAGATCGACCCTCAGGCCGCCGATCCCGAGGACGTCGAGCTGCTTTCCGACATGGTTCTCGCTGCGGTCAACGAGGCGCTTCGTTCGGCCCAGGAGCTCGCAGCCTCCAAGCTCGGCGGGATCACCGGCGGCATGGGGTTGCCCGGGCTTTAGACGATGCATCCCGGCCCGATCCAGCGGCTGGTCACGGAGCTCTCGCGCCTTCCGGGGATCGGCCAGCGAACCGCGCAGCGCCTCGCATTCCACATCCTGCGAGCGGACGACGACGCCGCCTTTGGGCTCGCGGACGCGATTCGCGAGGTCAAGGAGAAGGTCGGGCTCTGCGAGGTGTGCTTCAACCTTGCCGAGGGGCCGCGCTGCAAGATCTGCGAGGACGAACGACGAGACCACGCGCTCATCTGCGCCGTCGAGGAACCCGCTGACGTCATCCCGATCGAGCGCACCGGCGAGTACCGCGGCCTCTATCACGTGCTGGGGGGCGCGCTGTCGCCGATCGACGGCGTGGACCCCTCCGATCTGAAGATCTCCGAGCTCGTCGCCCGCGTCGACGCAGGCGGCGTGGACGAGGTCGTCCTGGCCACCAACCCGACCACCACCGGCGAGGCGACGGCACTCCACGTCGCCGACCTGTTGCGGGGCAAGGCAGAGATAACCCGCCTCGCGAGCGGGCTCCCCGTGGGCGCCGATCTCGAGCACGCCGACGAAGTCACGCTCGGCCGGGCATTTACGGGCCGCCGGGCCGTGGGTGCCTAGATGACCGAGGCGATAACAGCCAAGGGACTGCGGGCGCTCGAAGCCGAAATCGCTGAGCTCGAGGGCCCGCGACGGGCCGCGATGGCGAGCCGGATCAAGGCGGCTCGCGAGCTTGGTGACCTCAAAGAGAACGCCGACTACCACATCGCCAAGGAGGATCAGGCGCACCTGGAGACGCGGATCAAACGCCTGCGCCAGCGCCTGCGAGACGCGACCGTTGTGGAGGTCGACAGGGACGCAGGCGGCGAATTCACGTTCGGCCGCACGGCTGAGATCGTCGACGCGGACACCGGTGAAGCTCGCGAGTGGACCATCGTGGGCGCCACCGAGGCTAATCTTGCCGAGGGCCGCCTCTCCGGGGAATCCCCGGTTGGCCGGGCCTTGCGCGACGCAAAGGTTGGCGCCACCGTCGAGATCGAGACGCCTCGCGGAACCCGGCGCTTTCGAGTCGAGCGCTTGGTCGACTAGCCGCTTCGCCCGGCCAGCAGCGCCCGGGCTAGGCGGCGCGGGCCGGACTTGAGCCGGACTCGCTGACGCCCCAGCGGTCGTGCAGTCGGCGAAGCGGGGCCGGCGCCCACCAGTTCCACTTGCCGAGGAGCTCCATCAGCGAGGGCACCAGCAGGGCGCGGATAATCGACGCGTCGATCAGCACCGCCAGCGCCGTGCCGATGCCGTTCTCCTTCAAGAAGATGATCTTCGAAGTGGCGAAGGCTCCGATCGCGATCGAGAAGAGGACCGCTGCCGCGGTGACGATCCGCCCGGTGCGCTCGAGGCCGACGGCCACCGCCTCGGAATCCGAGACGCCGCTGTCGCGCGCCTCCTTGATTCGCGACAGGAGGAAGACCGCGTAGTCGGTGGAGAGCCCGAAGGCCACCGCGAACAGCAGGATCGGCATCGTCTGCTCGATGCCGCCCTGGCTCGTGTAGCTCAGCAGGCCCTCAAAGCGCCCGTCCTGGAAGATGAGGACGAGGATTCCGAAGACCGCGCTGAGGTTGAGGGCGTTCATCAGAAGGGACTTGACCGGCAGCACGACGGAGCCGGTCATCAGGAACAGGATCACCATCGTCGCGATCACCACGATCGCCAGCACGATCGGCATGTGCGAGGTGAGGCTGGCCTGAAGGTCGACGTAGTGGGCGCTGGTCCCGCTGACGAGCACGTCGGCGCCCTGGGGCTCGGGAAGATTCCGGATGCGCGTGACGGTGTCCTTGCTGGTAGCCGAGATGTACGGGTGTTTCGAGATCGCGTCGAGTACGGTCACGCCGCCGCTGAGCTTGAGGGGCGGATCGATGCCAGAGACGCCGGGATCCTGGCGAATCTCCGACGTCATCTTCGTCACCGCAGCCTTGCCACCGCCGTCGACCACGACGCGGATCGGCGAGTCGTGGAAGGGCGGGAAGTCGCTGCGAAGCGCATCGTCGACCTGACGGGCGCTGGCGCTCTCGGGCAGGATCGAGGCGTCCACGGATGTGAAGTGGATCCCGAGGAACGGAACCCCGAGGGCGATCAGCACCGTGGCGCTGGAGAGTGCGATCGCAACCGGCCGGCGCATCACGAACTGCGAGAGCCGGTACCAGAACCCCTCCTGCTCATGGCGAGCATCGCGGTCGGCACGGCGCTGGAGGAACTTGGGAGAGCCGGCGTTGATCCGCGGGCCAAGCAGGCTCAGGACTGCAGGCAGCACGGTGAGCGCGATCAAGGCGGCGAAGAGGGCCACGCAGGCGCCACCGATCCCCATCGAGTAGAGAAACCGCTGCGGGAAGACGGTGAGCGCCGCGAGCGCCACGGCGACCGTCAGGGATGAGAACAGAACAGTTCTACCGGCGGTTCGCAGCGTCACCCGCAGCGCCTCCCAGCGCTCAGTGCGGCCGGCGCTCACATCGCCGGAGTCGACCCCCCGCCGCGCCAGCTCCTCGCGGTAGCGCGAGACCATGAACAGGCTGTAGTCGATGGCGAGCCCCAGCCCGAGCCCTGTCGTGAGGTTGAGGGCGAAGATCGAAATCGAGGAAAACTCGGAAGCGATGCGCAGGATGAGGAACGTCCCCACGATGGCCAGCCCGCCGACCAGGAGCGGCAGCGCGGCGGCCACCATGCTGCGAAAGAAGAGCAGCGAGAGGAGAAAGAGGATGGGGAAGGCGAGCATCTCCGCCCGCCGCAGGTCCGACTCGGTCTGCTTGTTCACCTGCTTCTGCGCGAGCGAGAGCCCGCCGACGCTCACGCCGGGCTTGCCCGCGAGCATGTCGTCGATCGCCTGCGCGCCGTCCTGACGACCCTGATCGTCCGTTGCCTTGAGGGCGACCGCGAGATAGGTCTCGTGACCGTTCTTGGAAACGAAGGCTCTCTGGTGGGTGTCGAAGTAGCCATGGACCGTCGCGACGTCCCTACGGCCGGCCACCGCCTTCGAGATCCCGGTGACGCGCTTTCGCATCGCCGGTGAGGAGACGTTGCCGCCCTTGATCAGGACGACGACGGAGGTGTCGCGGTAGCCCTTCGCCTGCGTGAGGTTGTCGGAGTTGACGCTCTCGGAGGCCGGATCGTCCGCCCCGTATGGGGCGAGGTGCTTGGACACCGAACCGCCAAAGGCGATCGCGACGACGAAGAAGACCGCGGCGCCGATGCCCACGAGCCGGCGGTGCTTGTAGAGGCCGCGCGCAAGGGCGTCGAACATCAGGCTGCCTTCCGCTCGGAGCCGTCGAGCTCACGAGCAACCCGCTCGCACCACCGGACCTGCCATTCGTTGAACTCGATGCCATGCCGGAGTACCAGCCCCGCGTAGCCGCTCGACTTGCCTTCGGCCTCCATCGCCCGCAACTTCTCGAGCATCGCCTGATGCTTGGCGCGCTTGGCTTCGAGGGTGTCGATCGCGGATTCGCCGTCTATCGTGCCGGCGAAGAAAAGCTTCAGTAGCCCCTCGTCGCGAAGCTCGAACGCCTGGGACTCGGAGTGGAGCCATGCGCGAAGCTCGCGCCGACCCGCGGGGGTCAGGCCGTAGACGTTTCGCTTGCGCCCGCCTTGGGGCTCGGACCGCCCCGAGATCAGCCCGTCGGCCTCGAGGCGGCGAAGCTCGGGATAGATCTGGCCATAGCTTGCGGCCCAGAAAAGCCTGGTTGAGCGGTCGACGATCGACTTGATCTCGTAGCCGGTCATCGGTCGCCAGCCCAGCATCCCGAGGATCACGTTTGCGGTGCCGCCCTGAAGAGCCACGGCGGTGAATGTATCGCCCGGATACATCCCTCTGTGTGAGAGAGGACACACAAGCCTCCGCGAGCGAATCAGCGCCCGCGGAGCAGCCCCACCCTGTGCTTCAGCTCAAGAACCCGCGCCGCGGCATCCGCGAGGCGCTGAGGGGAGATCCGGCCCTGCGCGACTGCCGTCAGCAGTGCCTGGCGGACCTTTTCGACGTCGCCCGGCGAGCTCACCTGCACCATGTCCGCGCCGGCGACGATCGCCTCGATCGCTGCCTCGGGAACGCTCATCGTGGCGCGGACCGCGCCGGCCTCCAGGTCGTCGGTGATCGCCGCCCCCTTGAAGTGCAATTGGTCGCGCAGCAGCCCCGTGGCGACCGGCTCCGACAGCGCCCCCGGAGTGACTGGGTCGAAGGCCGCGTAGAAGGCGAGCGAGAGCACGACAGCGGGGACGTGATCCGCGAACGCGGTTCGAAACGGCGGCAGGTCTTGCGCCGCCAGCGACTGCGAGTCCGATTGGACGGTGGCCGGGCCTTGGTCGGTGTCCTGCGACGCCGAGCCGAGGCCGGGGAAACGGCCCGGGGCGCAGGCCATGCGCGCCGCAGTGCACCCGTCGATCGCGGCCTTGGTGAAGGCGCTCACGGCCGTGGGATCGGAAGCAAAGCCCCGCTCGCCGACAGGACTGGTCTGCCCCGTGAGGTCGGCGATGGGAAACAGGTTGAGGTCGAAGCCTTCCGCGCGCAGGGCCGCCGCACCCTGCTGGGCCCAGCTCTGGACCGCGGGGGGCTTGCCGGTCTGCGCGATCTGGAACTCCGTTTGCGCGGGAGGCAGGTCCGCGAAGGAACGGTAGTTGCCGCCCTCCTGCTGGGCCACGATGAGGGGTGCGACGCGGCCGCCCGCCAGACCCGCGGCTCTCAGTCCTCCCACCAGCTGGGCGCCCGCCCCGCCACCTGGCCAGTTGTCCGGCCCGACGAGAACGCCGCCGTCCTGGTGAGCGCGGAGCTCCGTCGCGATGTCGCCGCTCGCCTTCTGACCCGAAAATCCGACGAGCAGCACCTGATCCACCATCTCCGGAGCGGACAGCTTGCTCTCGACCCGAGCGACCTGCGGGCGCGCCTCGGTTGCGCCACCGCCGCGACTTGCGCCTCCCTTCTCGCCACCTCCGCGGAAGAGGAGCAGCCAGACGAGCGCGGTCGCCGCGAGGGCGACCAAGATCGCCACGGCCTGGCGCCGCCGAGCCACTTGCCGAGGGATGGGCATCGGGCGAGGCTATCCTCAGGCGCCCCATGAACGCCGTCAGCGAGCGAGAAACGATCGTCATGAAGTTCGGCGGAACGTCAGTGGCCGAGGCCGAGGACATCCGCCGCGCGGCCAGGCGCATCGTCGCCGCGCGCGAGAGCGGCCAACAGGTTGTCGCGGTTCTCTCCGCCAGGGGGAAGACCACGGACGAGCTGGTTGCGATGGCCGAGGAGGTCTCGGCGAGGCCCGACCCGCGCGAGATGGACATGCTGCTGTCGGTCGGGGAGCGGATCTCGTGCGCTCTCTGCGCGATGGCGATCAACGACCTCGGGCACCGCGCGATCTCGCTCACCGGCTCGCAGGCGGGCATCGTGACCGACTCCTCGCACACCAAGGCGCGGATCCTCGACGTCCGCGCCGACCGCATCCGCGAGGGGCTCGAGTCCGACCAGGTGGTCCTGGTAGCCGGCTTTCAGGGCGTTTCGACCGACAGCCGCGACGTGACCACGCTGGGTCGCGGGGGCTCCGACACCACCGCGGTCGCACTCGCAGCCGCGCTCGGCGCCCCGGTTTGCGAGATCTACACCGACGTGGCCGGAGTCTTCAGCGCCGACCCGCGCATCGTGCCGGGAGCGCGCAAGCTGCCGATGGTCTCCTTCGAGGAGATGCTGGAGATGTCGGCTTCGGGGGCTGGCGTCCTGCAGCTGCGCTCGGTGGAGTACGCCCGCAACCACGGCATCAGAATTCACTGCAGAAGCTCGTTCGAGGACGGCGCCGGTACCCTCGTGCTCGGAGAGCAGGACACCATGGAGCGACCGCTCGTAACAGCCGTGACCCACGCCGAGGAAGCGCGCGTGACCCTGATCGGGGTGAGCGACGAGCCGGGCGTGGCCGGGCGCATCTTCACGGCGCTGGCGCACGCGAACGTGAACGTGGACATGATCATCCAAAACGAGCCGATCGCCACCGGCGATCGCGCCGACCTCTCCTTCACCGTCTCCCACGACGACCTTCGCTCTGCCGTCGAAGCCCTTCAGGACCTGGGCGTCGCCGAGGACCTCTCGACCGACGAGCGCGTCGGCAAGGTCTCGATCGTGGGCGCGGGGATGCGCAGCCATCCCGGCGTCGCCGCAAAGGTGTTCACGGTGCTCGGCGAGCAGGGCGTGAACATCGAGATGATCACCACCTCGCCGATCAAGATCTCCTGTGTCATCGGCGCCGACGAGGTCCCCGGCGCCGTCCGCGCCCTGCACGGCGCCTTCGATCTGGGCGACGACGGCATCCAGCGCGAGGACCCAACCGGCGTCCACCGTCCAACGGTCGCTTAGATGAGCTCCTCATCGAACGGGTACCGGGTGGGAGTGCTCGGGGCGACCGGCGCGGTCGGCTCGACGATCCTCGAAATCCTCGCCGAGCGTAGCTTTCCGGCGCGCGAGGTCGTGGCATTCGCGTCCGAGCGCTCAGTCGGCAAGCGCGTGGCCTTCAACGGCGACAGCCTCGAGTGCGTAGCGCTCAGCGACGAAACGATTGGCGGCCTCGACGTCGTCCTGTCGTCCGCAGGCGGAGCGGTGAGCGCCGAATGGGCTCCGCGCATGGCAGATGCCGGTGCGGTGGTGGTCGACAACACGAGCTTCTGGCGCATGTACGACGACGTTCCTCTGGTAGTGGCCGAAGTCAACCCCGAGACCGCGACTGCCCATCCGCGCGGAATCGTCGCCAACCCCAACTGCTCGACCATGCAGATGGTGGTCGCCCTTGCTCCCATCCACCGGGCGGTTGGCATCGAGCGCATCGTGGTCTCCACCTACCAGTCGGTTTCGGGAACCGGGCGGCGCGCAATCGAAGAGCTGATGGACCAGACGCGCGCCGTCCTGGCGGATGAGCCGGCCCGCGCGGAGGTTTACCCGCACCAGATCGCCTTCAACGTCGTGCCCCAGGTCGAAACCTTCAAGGACGGCGACGACTACACCACCGAGGAGCGCAAGATCATGGCCGAGACGCGCAAGATCCTCGGCGCGTCCGAGGACGAACTGGGCATTTCGGCCACCTGCGTTCGGGTGCCGGTCATCGCCGGGCACGCGGAGTCGGTGAATATCCAGACGCGCGAAGCCCTGAGCCCCGAGGACTGCCGGGAGCTCCTTGCCGGCGCGCCGGGAGTCACGGTCGTCGACTCACCAGCCGAGGGCCTCTATCCGCTTCCGCGCGAAGCGGCGGGGCGCGACGACGTGCTGGTGGGGCGGATCCGGCGCGATCCCTCGGCCGAGAGCAGCCTGAACCTGTGGATCGTCGGCGACAACCTCCGCAAGGGAGCCGCGACCAACGCCGTCCAGGTCGCCGAGATCCTGGTCGAGGCCGGCCTGTAGAACCGCGAGCGCGATGATCGGCGCGTACGCATCCGCCGCGTTGATCTGCGCCGCATCGGTCGCGGTCGGCCACGCAATCCTCCTCCTCGCGGGGCGCCGCGAGTTCAGCTGGCTTTCGGCGCCGGTCGGGCTCGCGGCCCTGGTTGCCGTCAGCGGCATCGCGATCGAGCTCCCCGGCCACCGGACCGCAGCAGAGGTCAGCCTGCTCGTTGCCGTCCTCGCGAGCTTCCTGGGGCTCAAGCGGGCCAAGCAGGGGAGCGGGGGTGGGTCCGGAGAACATTCGGAGCAGGACAGCGAAGACCCGGCGAGGCATGGATGCCGAGCGTTCTCCGGAGACGTCACCGCTCCCCTGCTCGCCGGGCTCTGCGCGCTCATGCTCGCCTCAATCCCGTTCATCGCCTCGGGGCGAATGGGGATCCTCGGCGTGGGCCTGGTCAACGACGACATGGCCTACCACCTGCTGATTGCGGACTGGATCGGCTCGCATGCCGGGAACATGCCGGCGCTGGTTCATCAGGGGTATCCGGTGGGACCGCATTCGCTCGTCGACGCCGTGAGCGGGCTGCTCGGGACGAGCCTGGTGAACGGCTTCGCGGGACTGACCCTCTCATTGCCGGTGATGACTGCGCTTCTGGCCGCCGCAGCGCTGGAGCGAGCGCGACCGGTTGCGCGCGTGGCCGTCGGCGCCCTCGCGGCGCTGTCGTATCTCGGCGTCGCGTACCTGGCACAGGAGGCTTTCAAGGAGCCGATGGAGGCTCTCTTTCTGCTCGCATTCGCGCTCTATCTGCCTCTGGCGCGGACACCCCGGGCGGCAATTCCCCTGGGGGTCGTCGGCGCCGGTGCGCTTTATGCGTATTCGTTTCCCGGGCTCTTCTGGCTGGTCGGGGCGACCGGGATCTACCTCGCCCTCAGCTGGAGGAAGCGGCCGCCTCTGGTGCCCTTGATCGCGGCCGGCGGGATCGTTGTCGTCGCGGCGCTGCCCGAGCTCGGGCGGCTCGTCGACTTCTCGCATTTCAAGGCCTTCAGCCCGTCAACGGCCAATTCAGGCGGGCTGGGGAACCTCCGTCATCACCTCTCGCCGCTCGAGGCGTTCGGGGTGTGGCCCACGAGCGAGTTCCGGCTCGCCGCCGGCGACTCATCGCATCCGATCGCCTACTACGCAGGCGGCGCACTCGCGGTCGTCGCATTCGCCGCCGGCCTGCCGAGGTGGGTACGCCGCTATGGCCCAGCCGTGCCCGCAGCGCTGGCGTCGGCGGCGCTGATCTATCTCGTCGCGCGTGTCTCGGGAACGGTCTACACGTCGGCAAAGGCGCTGGCGATCGTCTCACCGCTGATCCTCCTTGTCAGCCTGGGCGGGCTGGCGCGGGAGGAAGGAGAGAGGCGAAAGCTGCCCCTCACCGGACTGGCGGCCGGCTTCGGCGTAGCCGCTCTTGCGTGCAGCTTCCTGGTCCTGCGCCAGGCCCCCGTCGGGCCGACGACGCATCACGACGAGCTGGCGGCGTTCAAGCCGGTCATCGAAGGCAAGCGGGTGCTCTTCCTCGGACGCGACGACTTCGTCCAGTACGACCTGCTCGGCGCCGACCCCTACGTCACGGTGCACAACTACTACGACAACTTCTACGCGAAGCCGAACCTCGCGCTGAAGGATGTCTTCCAGAAGTTCGACTTCGACACGGTGACAGCGGCGACCTTGGCCAAGTTTCCGTACGTGATCACAACGAGGGGGGCCTACGCCAGCGGCCCGCCCCGGTGGTTGCTGCCCGTGAAGGTCACGCCCGACTTCGTGCTCTGGAAGCGCGATGCGTCGCGGGTTTCCACGGATCGGCACGCCCTCGATGAAGGAGATGCCCCGGGCGCGATCCTGCGGTGTCATCGGGGTCTTCACGTTCCTGGGGGAAGCACCACCGTGTTCGCCCGCGAACCCGTTACGAGCGCGGATTGGGGCAACGGGCCCACCGTCGACGACGGATCACCGACAGCAGCCACGGTGAAGCTGCCCGCCGGCTTGTGGGACGTATCGCTCCAATACGACGCGACGCGTCCGGTGCGTCTGTTCGCACCCGGCCTCGACTCGACCCTTTCCGCCAACCTCGATTACCGCGGGACGACTCCCTACTACACGGCGGGCACCATCGAGTCGAAGGGCGGGCCGCTGACGGTCTCGGTGAGCGTCGAGCGGCCGCCGCTGGCTGGGCGCCTGCTAGGAGCATCGTCGCTCGCGCATCTGGGCACGATCGCCTTCACTCAAGTGGCGATTGACAGGCCAGGCCACGAGCCCGCGCCCGGCTCCGGCGACGTCACCCTTCGCTCGAGCGCCGCCTGCGGGGGCTACGTCGACTGGTATTCGCGCGGTTAGGTCTCGAGCTTTGCCGCTTAGGGGGTCGTATAGACCCCGAATGCACCAAAGCTGCCGGCGCTAGGCGCCGGGGCGGCCGTCGGTTTTGGCCGTGGCGCGGGCCTTCGCCGCCGCCGCTGCCGGGCCCTCGGTCCACGGGTCGCCGTGGCCCGGGAGCACGAGCTTCGCGTCGAGGTTTTCGATCTCTGTCAGTGACTTGATCGACTGCGGCGTCGAGACGTTGAACGGCGTCGTCTGCGGCCCGAGCCGCCCGCGTGTGGGGTGCCAGGTGCAGAGCAAATCACCGACGAACAGCGAACCGTGATCCGCGAACCAGTACGCGACGTGACCGGGAGTGTGGCCGGGTGTCGGGATGACGATGGGCTTGCCGGGAACGTCCAGAGCGCCACGCTCGACTGGAGTGGTTCCGTCGAGGACCGGAGGGCGGGCGCCGCCGTTCGCGGCGAAATGCCCGAAGAGGCGCCAGGCGCCCGGGCGTGCCATCTCGCCCAGCACGCCTTCGTCCATCTTCTTTTTGCCGCGGCTGTGGGCGCTCGCTGCGTCGTCGGGGTGTAGATGCACGGTGATCCCGAGCTCGTCGCGGACCGCCGTTGCGACACCGGTGTGATCGCCGTCGCCGTGCGTGAGCAGAATCGCCCGAACGTCTTCCCGCGCACAACCCAACACATCCAGGCCCGGCTCGAGCTGGGGGCGATACCCGGGCACGCCGGCATCGACGATCGTGATTCCGCTCTCGTCCGCGACCAGGTACCAGTTGACGAAGCGCGTGCCGAGTCGCACCACGCCGTCGGCGAGCAGCTGCGGCTCGTTCATCTGCGGATTCTCAGCTCGCGAGCGCCTCGACGGCTGCCCGGGCAGTTTCGGCGTCGATGCCGGCCTGCTTGGCATGAAGGGCGGCGGCGTCGTCCAGTTGTCCGAGCAAAACGAGCTGCGCGACCTCGGGCGAGGGTGCCTGAGTGGTCTTAGCGTCTTCGCTCATCGGCGTGGCAGGTTACATCCACCGGTGGGCCTACGTATAAGACGAGGATGGAGTTCAGCTTCGGCGACGCCCTCCTCGTCTTCGGCGCCCTGCTGGCCGTCGCCGCTGCCCTGTCCGGATTGATGCGCGGGACCGTGCTGTCGATCTCCGTGTTGGCGGTGGGCGGGGGCATCGTCCTGGCCAAGGCGGGGGTTCTCACGGTCCATCCCCACGACAACGGCATCGTCGAGCTGATCGAGCTGGCGCTGATCCTCACGCTCTTCTCCGACGGGCTCTTCGTCGACCGCGAGATGCTGGTGGTGCACTGGGGCCCGGTAACCCGCGCGATCGTGCTGGCGATGCCGATCACGCTCGGTCTGCTCGGTCTGGCGGCTCACACGCTGATTCCGAGCCTCAGCTGGGCCGAGGCCTTTCTGCTTGCAGCCGTTCTCGCCCCCACGGATCCCGTCGTGACCTCCACGGTGGTCACTTCTCGCCGCGTGCCGGCCTTGATCCGCCACACGCTGAACCTGGAGTCGGGCCTCAACGACGGCCTGGCGCTGCCCTTCGTGCTCTTCTTCCTCGTCATCGCCCAGCCGGGGGGCGATGCAGGGACCGAGGCCGCAAAGCTCTTCGGCGAAGCGGTGTTCGGCGCGTTCCTCGGGGCGACCCTGGGCGCGATCGGCGGTCGCCTCCACGACCGGCTCCCCGGCGGTGGGATCACGCGGCGTTACGAGGGGATCTACGCGGTCGGGTTTGGCCTCGTTGCGTTCGGCCTGGCCGACGTCACTTTCGGCAATGGCCTGATCGCAGCGTTCGTGTGTGGGATCGCGATGGGCCTGACCGAGCACGACATTCCGGAGGCCTTCGCCGAGTTCGCCGAGAACGTCAGCGCGATCTCGCAGGTGATCACCTTCTTCGTCTTCGGCGCGCTGATCGCCGCCATCGGGTTCGACTCGGAGGTGTGGCGACTCTTCGCTTTCATCGCGTTCGCCCTGCTCGCCGCCCGCCCACTCGCGATCGCCGTGGGGTTCATGCGATCGAAGCTGCCTCGCGACCATGTTGCCTTCATCGCGTGGTTCGGTCCCAAGGGATTCGCCTCGATGCTATTCGCGCTCTTCGTGCTGGACTCACACGTCCCGCAGCGGACCCTCATTTTCGAGATCGCCGCCTTCACGGTGATCACATCGATCGTCGCTCACGGACTGACGGACACGGTGGGCACAGGCTGGCTCGAGCGCCGCCGGACTAAGAGGAGCCGCGAGACCAGTCCCTGACGTAGTCCGAGACCGACAGGTCAGTCTCGCGGCCGGCCACCCAGTGGCCCTAGGTCGTCAGGCGGCGGCCGCGGTCAGGCGCTCCTCGACCCACTCGGTCGAGGCGATGTGCTTCGCCATCCCGAGCTCATTTGGCTCGAATCCGAGCGCCAAGCCGACCAGCTGGGGGAGGTGCAGGACCGCGAGGCCGAGGTCGCGCCCCACGACCTTCGCCGCCTCGGGCTGCTGGAGGTCGAGGTTGAGGTGGCAGAGCGGGCAGGGGGTGACCAGGCAGTCGGCGCCGGCGTCGAGCGCGTCGCCGACGTGGGTGCCGGCCTGGCGAAGCGACGTCTCGCGGTTCATGGTGATCACGGGAAAGCCGCAACAGCGCCTGGCGCCGTCGTACTCGACGACCTCGCCGCCGAGCGCCTCGATCACCCAGTCGAGGTAGAGGTCGCGGTCCGGATGCTCGTCGTAGCCCAGCCGGTGCTTGGGACGCAGGACGTAGCAGCCGTAGAACGGCCCGACCCGAAGGCCCGCGAGCGGGCGCTTGACCTGCTCCTTCAGCGCGTCGAGGCCGATGTCCTCGACCAGGACCCAGAGGAAGTTCTTGTTGGTGAACCCGTCCCTGCCCTTGGCGTATGAGAGGCTCTCGGGCGCCAGCGCCTCGTTGATGTGGGCGAGGTAGACGTCGTCGGCTTCGAGGCGCTGCTGGCACTCCGACTGCGCGCCCTGGCAGGTGGAGCAGATGTTCATCATCGCGAGCCCCTTCTCCTGGGCGAGAGCGAAGGTGCGGGCGTTCAGGGTGTCGGCCAGCTCCTGGTTGTGCTCAGCAATCACGCCTGCTCCGCAGCAGTTCGCACGGTCGAGCGTGACCAGCTCGATGCCGAGTCGCTCGGCCACGAGCGCCATGGAACCGTGGAGCTCGGGAGTGAACCCGCGCGAGACGCAGCCGGGCCAGTACGCGAGCTTCATGAGGCAGCTCCTTGGGTGACGCTGCCCTCGTCCTCAGCCGGCACGGCGGGGATGACATCGCCTTCGTCTTCGCCAACGATGTACAGGTTCAGCTCCTCGCGGTGCTCGGAGGCATGCGAGTAGATCCGCTCGACGTGTTCCTGCGCGTCGCCGGGGAGCTTTGGATGGACTCCGGGGATGAGCTTGGAGAGCGAGCGCATCTTGCCGGTACGGATGCCGCGAATCGCGGTGGGGATCGAGCCGATCAATCCGGTGAGCGCGCCCTTCGACGGGCGCAGCTTTCCCTTGATGCCCTGCGCGTATGACTCCTGGAGAAGCAGCGACTCGTCAAGCGTTCCCCTGCTGCGGATAATCCCAACGAAGGCCTGCTCGTGGCGGCGGCCGTTGTTTTGGTCGTCGATGTCCTCCTCGTGCCCGGCCAGCCGGCGCAGGCGCATGATCTGGTCCATGGGAGCGACTCCCTTGGGGCAGGCGTCGATGCAGCTGAAGCAGTGGGTGCAGTCGTAGATCCCCTGGGGATCCTGGGCCAGGTCGTAGAGGCGCTCGCGCGTCTGCCCGTCGCGCGGGTCGCCGACGAAGCGGTAGGCCTTGGCGAGCGCGGCCGGGCCGATGAAGCCGGGATCCACCTCCAGCGACAGGCACGAGGAGACACAGGCGCCGCACTGGATGCAGGCCATCGACTGGGTGACGTCGATCATGGCCTCGGCGGGGACGACGTACTCGCGCTCGGGCGGCTCGCCGTCGGGAAGGAGCCAGGGCGTGACCCGGCGGATCTTCTCCCAGTGCGTCGACTCCATGTCGGTGACGAGGTCCTTGATAACGGGCATGTTGCCCATCGGTTCGACCACGATCTCGGCCTGCTCTGGAGGAGCCACGGGCCGATCCACGTCGCCGTGTGCAACCGGGTCTCCGGCCACGATGCCCGCCACCCGGTTGGCTTCATTTTGGGCGTCCTGGATCTTGGTCTTGCAGGCGAGGGTCGACTGGCCGTTCACCTTGACCCCGCACGATCCGCAGATCGCCGCGCGGCACGAGCAGCGGACGGCGAGCGTCCCGTCCTGATCGGAGCGGGCATGGAGGAGGGCGTCGAGGACCGACAGCGACTCCTCGAGCTCGACCTCGAAGCTCTGCCAGTAGGGGCCGTCGCCCGACTCCGGCTGGAAGCGCCGGACCTTGACCGTGTAGTCAGCCATTCGCCTTCACGGGCACCACGTTAGTAAGTCCTCTCCTGCGGCTCCCAGTTGGTGATCGTCACCTCGGAGTAGCCGATCTCGGGCTCGCCGCCGTTCGCCGACAACGTGATGTGCTTCAGCCACTCGCCGTCGTTTCGCTCGGGGAAGTCGGTGCGGAACTGGGCGCCACGGCTCTCGGTGCGATGAAGCGCGGCCATGCAGGTGCACTCGGCGTTTTCGAGCATGAAGTCGAGCTCGATGGCGCCCAGCAGGTCCTGATTGAAGATCCGGCCGTGGTCGTCGATGTAGGCGGTCTTCGCCTCTTCCTTGAGGCGGCGGATCGTGTCGAGGGCCTGCTGGATGCCATCGGCCTCGCGAAAGACGCCGAGGTTGCGATCCATCTCGACGCTCATCTCGTGGCGAATCTCGCTCACTCGTCGGCCCGAGCGGTCGCGTCCGTGGATCTCGTCGATGCGCTTGCGAGCGTCTTCAAGCGTCCCGGGCGCGGCCCGCGGGGCCCGCATGTGCTTGGCGCGGGTCGCCGCGTCCTCGCCGGAGCGGCGGCCGAAGATCAGGGTGTCGAGCAGGGAGTTGGCGCCGAGGCGGTTGCCTCCGTGGACCGAGACGCACGCAACCTCGCCGGCCGCGTAGAGGCCGCCGATGGAGGTGCGGCCATGGATGTCGGTCTTGACGCCGCCCATCATGTAGTGGTTGCCGGGCTTGATGTGGATGGGCTCTCGCGTGATGTCCACGCCCGCGAAGTCGCGGCCGACGAGCACGATCTCCCGCAGCGCTTCGTGGATGCGCTTGCGCGGAACCACGGTGACGTCGAGGGCGACGGTTCCATCGGGAAAGCCGCGCCCCTCGAGGATCTCGGTCTGCTCGGCGCGGGAGACCACGTCGCGCGACGCAAGCTCCATCTTGTTCGGGGCGTAGCGCTCCATGAAGCGCTCGCCCTTGGCGTTCAGCAGGTGCGCCCCCTCGCCGCGGGCGCCCTCGGTGATCAGAAACCCCTTGCGGGCGAGGGTCGTCGGGTGGTACTGGACCATTTCCATGTCCATCAGCTCGGCGCCGGCGCGGTATGCCATCGCGATGCCGTCGCCCGTGCAGATCAGCGCGTTGGTCGTGGGGCGCCAGATCTGCCCGTTGCCGCCGGTCGCGAGGATCACCGCCTTGGCCTCGAAGAGGTCCATCGAGCCGTCGCGGATGTTGCGGACGACGACGCCCGCGCACTCGCCGTCGCGGTCGATCGCAAGCCCCGTGGTGAACCACTCCTCGTAGCGCGAGATCGCCGCGGCGTGCTTCATGAGCTGCTCGTAGAGGACGTGCATTATCGCCTGGCCGGTGATGTCGGCGACGTAGAAAGTGCGTGCCTTGGAGGCTCCTCCGAAGGCCCGGGTGCCGAGGTGACCGGTCTCGTCGCGGTGAAAGGTCACGCCGAGGTGCTCGAGGTGAAGGACCTCGTTCGGCGCCTCGCGGCACATAATCTCCACCGCGTCCTGGTCGCTCAGGTAGTCGGAGCCCTTGATCGTGTCGAAGGCGTGGGACTCCCAGGAGTCATCGGGCGCCAGAGCGGCGTTGATCCCGCCCTGCGCAGCGTTCGAGTGCGACCGAACCGGGTGGACCTTGGAGATGACGCCAACCGACACTCCCGCCTCGGCGGCGGCGAGGGCTGCGCGCTGGCCGGCAAGGCCGGCGCCTATGACCAAGACGTCGTGCTGAGGCATCCGCGGCGCGGGAGTTTATGGACCGGGGCCCCGGTCGTGCCTCCCGCGCCGCGTGCTCCGAGTGTTCGAGCGGGCTCAGGCCTCCGCGGGCTGCGGATCGGGCCTGATGATGACCGTGTCGGCGATCGGAATGATCTCGTCGACGGGCAGATCGGCGAGCTCCGCGTGCTTGCGGATCGCCTCGGGGCTCGAGGCCTCGTAGATGCAGACGGTGCCCACCGAGCCGCCATCCTCCTCGAGGACGTAGCTGCGGATCCAGCGAATGTCGTCGGACATTTGCTCGTCGGCGGTCTTGCTCGAGCGGCCCGCGGCCTGCTCAAGCTCCTCGCCGGAGCGCCATCCGCTTCGGCGAAGGATCGCGTACAGGTTCATTTGAGCTCCTTTGGTTTAGGTGGCCGGAGGCCGCCAGTCGATCGCAATGACCCTAACTCCCCGGGACAGACCACGTATAGGGAGTTGTTCCTATGTTGCGCGCGCGCCTTACTGAGCCTCCTGCGTGCCGCGGCGCCGGCGAAGCTTTTCGATCATGGCCTTGCGGTACTCGATGTTCAGCTCGCCGATGACCTTGATCGAGATCTCCTGGGGGCAGGCGGCCTGGCATTCCCCGTGATTGGTGCAGCCGCCGAATCCCTCCTCGTCCATCTGGCGAACCATTGAGCGGACCCGGTGAAACCGCTCGGGCTGGCCCTGCGGCAGGAGGTTCAGGTGCGTGACCTTGGCCCCCGTGAAAAGCATTGCCGCCCCGTTTGGGCAGGCCGAGACGCATGCCCCGCAGCCGATGCAGATGGCGGCGTCCATCGCGTTCTGCTGGATCTCGGGATGGATCGGCTGCGAGTTCGGCTCGGGCTTGGGGCCGGCGCCCACCGAGATATAGCCGCCGGCCTGCTGGATGCGGTCGAAGGCCGAGCGGTCCACGACGAGGTCGCGCACGACGGGGAAGGCGGTGGAGCGAAACGGCTCGATCCGGATCGTCTGCCCGTCGGTGAAGTCCCGCATGTAGAGCTGGCAGGTGGTCACCTGCCGCGGGCCGTGGGGAACGCCGTCGATCGTCAGCGAGCACGTCCCGCAGATCCCCTCCCGGCAGTCGGAGTCGAAGGCGACGGCGCGCTTACCGTCGTGGATGAGGCGGTCGTTGAGGACGTCGAGCATCTCGAGGAACGAGGCCTCGGAGTCGATGTCGTCGACCTCGCACGTGTCGAAGTGGCCCTCGGCCTCGGGCCCATCCTGGCGCCAGATCTCGAGCGTGAAGTTCACAGACAAACACCACCTGCTGCTCGCACCATCACTTATAAGACCTCTGTGTCAGCTCCAGTTCCTCGAACTCGAGCTGCTCGGTGTGGCGGATCGGGTCGGAGTCCTTGCCGGTGTACTCCCAGATCGCCGTGTGCGCGAAGCGCCGGTCGTCGCGAAGCGCCTCGCCGTCCTCGGTCTGGTGATCCTCGCGCAGGTGGCAGCCGCAGGACTCGTCGCGCTCGATCGCGTCACGGCACATCAGCTCGGAGAGCTCGAGGAAGTCCGCCACGCGCCCCGCGTATTCCAGGGTTTGGTTGAGTTCCCCCTCGTCACCGTCGACGCGCAGATCGCGCCAGAACTCCTCGCGGATGGCCTGGATCTTGGTGATCGCCTCTTCGAGGCCGTCCCGGGTGCGCGAGATCCCGCAGCGGTCGAGCATCACGTGGCCAAGCTCGCGGTGAAAGACGGTGGGAGAAGTGGTGCCCCCGACCGAACGCAGGCGCTCGAGGCGTTGCGAGACGCGCGTCATCGTTTCCGCGAAGGCCGGGTGCGAGTTGTCGATGTGGCCGTCGAGCCCGCTGAGGTAGTGCGTGACGGTGTGCGGGACGACGAAGTAGCCGTCGGCTAGGCACTGCATCATCGCGCTCGCGCCCAGGCGGTTCGCGCCGTGGTCGGAGAAGTTGGCTTCGCCGATCGCGAAAAGGCCCGGGATCGTGGTCTGCAGCTGATAGTCGACCCACAGGCCGCCCATCGAGTAGTGGGGAGCCGGGTAGATCCGCATCGGCACATCCCACGGGCTCTCGCCGGTGATGCGCTCGTAGAGCTCGAAGAGGTTGCCGTAGCGCTGCTCGATCTGCTCGTGCCCGCGCTCGGCGATCGCGTCGCGGAAGTCCAGGAAGACGCCACGGCCCGTCTGGCCGATGCCGAGCCCCTCGTCGCAGACGAGCTTTGCGGCTCTTGAGGCCACATCGCGGGGGACCAGGTTGCCGAACCGCGGATATCGCTCTTCGAGGTAGTAGTAGCGCTCCTCCTCTCCGATCTCGGCGGGCGGGCGGTCGTCGCCCTCCTTGCGTGGAACCCAGATGCGGCCGTCGTTTCGAAGCGACTCGCTCATCAGCGTCAGCTTCGACTGGTACTCGCCCGACTGGGGGATGCAGGTGGGGTGGATCTGCGTGAAGCAGGGATTGGCGAAGGCGGCGCCCCGCTTGTGCGCGCGCCAGATCGCGGTGACGTTGGAGCCCATCGCGTTGGTAGATAGGAAGTAAGCGTTGCAGTAGCCGCCCGTGGCGAGGACCACCGCGTCGGCCGCGTGCGCCTCGAGCTCGCCCGTCACGAGGTTGCGGGCGATGATTCCCTTCGCGACGCCATCGACCAACACCAGGTCGAGCAGCTCGTGGCGGGAATGCATGCGGGCGCGGCCCTCGTTGATCTGATTCTGAAGAGCGGAGTAGGCGCCCAGCAGGAGTTGCTGGCCTGTCTGCCCGCGGCAATAGAAGGTGCGCTCGACGAGCACGCCGCCAAAAGAGCGTGTCGCGAGGACGCCGCCGTACTCGCGGTTGAACGGGACGCCCTGCGCCACGGCCTGGTCGATGATGTTGGCCGAGAGCTCGGCAAGGCGCCAGACGTTTGCCTCCCGCGCGCGGAAGTCGCCGCCCTTCACGGTGTCCACGAAGAGGCGGCGGACCGAGTCGCCCTCGTTGGCGTAGTCCTTGGTGGCGTTGATGCCTCCCTGCGCGGCAATCGAATGAGCGCGCCGCGGGCTGTCCTGGAAGCAGAAAGCTTCGACCGTGTAGCCCTGGCCCGCAAGCGTGGAGGCGGCGCTCGATCCCGCAAGGCCGGTGCCGACGACGATGACCTTGTAGTCGTGACGCCGGCGAGGGCCGACGAGCCGGTGAGTGTCGAGCCACGAGTGCCATTTCTCGTCGATCGGGCCCTCGGGTATGCGCGGGTCGAGGTCGAGAGGGCTCATCGCTCCGCCACCGCCTGCGCCGTGGGCGGGTCGGGAAGGATGTTCAGGTAAAAGCAGATCGGGACTGAGGCGAAGCCGACGGTGATCGCCACCGCCAAGCCCGTCGCGAAGCGACGGAATGTGGCGTTGCGGTTGGGCTTGTCCCAGCCGAGGGTCTGGGTGACGCTCCAGATCGCGTGTCGCAGGTGGAAGCCGAGCGCGACGACGGCGCCGACGTAGAGCAGCACGAAGTACCACTTCTGGAACGCGGCATCGACGTTTGCATACACGGTCCCCTGGTAGACGGGGGTGATCTGAACGGTCCTGGTCGTGAACTGCAGGATGTGGAAGACCGTGAAGGCGAGGATGAAGAGCCCCGTGAACATCATCGTCCGCGACGAGAACGTCCGCTCGAGCTTCGGCGGCGTGCGCTGGACGGACGGACGGGCCGCCCGGTTGCGCTTGACGAGGGCTGTGATCGCCGCCACATGGAGGATCAGGGCGGCGATGAGGAGGAGCCGGACCAGCCAGAGGATTCCGTCGCGAGGAACGGCCGGCGAGCCGACGGTTCGCAGCCATTCGGCATAGTCGTCGAGCGGAGCGCCGCCCGAGCCGTCGCCCTGGAATGCCTTGAGGTTCCCGAGCACGTGGAGGACCACATAGCCGGCGAGGATCACGCCGGTGATCGCGACGATGACCTTCTTGCCGATCGTCGAGTCCCACACTTCGCCCAGCCAGCGCCCGCGCGGCGGCGGATAGCCCTCCTTTGCCCCGCCCGTCTTCTTCGCGCCCGGCACGCGGGCGATTCTATGCGTACCGCGCTGCGTTTCCGTCAGGCAGAACCGGTGACCGCGGTGCGCAGGGCGCGGCCGACCTGCTCGGCCGTGATCACGCCCGCGAGGCGGCCGTCGCCGTCGACCGCCGCGAGGGCGCCCACCCGGCGGAGCGCTTCATTCCCAAGCAGGGACTCGAGCGGGGCGTCGGCGCTGACCTGAAGCGATTGCCCGGAGCCCGCTTCCACAACGTCGGCGACGCTGGAAGAGGTCCTCGACACCTCCGGGACGGCGTCGGCCGCATCGCGGTCCAGCAGCCCACGGAACCGCTGCGCGGCGTCGACGACGAAGAACCAGGGCCAGCGGTAGCGCAGGAAGTACTCGTCCAGAGCGCGCTCGACGCTGGCGTCGTCGGGAATCGCCACGGGGTCGGTGTCCATGACGTCGGCGACGGTGATCCCCTCGATCCGCTTGGCGATCTCGGTCTGAGCAATGGCGCCGCGCGCCGACTGCCCGAGAATCCAGCCGATCAGCGCCAGCCAGATGCCGTCGAAGCCGTCGCCCTGTACCAGTAGGAAGAGCCCGAGGCCGATGAACCCGTAGGAGAACCACTGGCCCAGGTTTGCCGCGGTTCGCGTGGCACGGGTGCGGTCGCCGGAGCGCTTCCAGGCGATCGCCCTGGCGATCCGCCCGCCGTCGAGCGGAAACGCGGGAATCAGGTTGAAGAAGAGGATGAAGAGGTTGAACTTCGCCAGCCATCCCAGCGCGGCCAGCGGCCCGGAGACGTTGCTGCCGATCTGGAGCTTCACCGCCTGCCAGAAGTCGTGGGAGCCGCCGAACAGCACGCCCGCCCCTACGCAGGCGGCGACGATCACCGCGGTGACGGCGGGCCCCGCGACCGCGACCTCGAACTCGGTTCGCGGCGAGTCGCTGTCGCGATCCATGCGCGCGACGCCTCCGAACAGCCAGAGCGTGATGTCGGTGATGCCGATACCACGGCGCAGTGCGACGAACGCGTGCCCGAGCTCGTGCAGGACGATCGAGCCGAAGAACGCGAAGGCGCTGACGACCGAGAGGGCGTAGGCCTCGTTGTCGCTGTTGGGCGGCAGAACGTCCTTGAACAGCGTCGAGAGCCAGAAAATCGACAGGAACAGGATCAGAAACCAGGAGTAATCGACTCCGATCCGGATTCCGCGAACTCGCAGCAGGGTGATCGCTCCGCGCGCAGGCATGCGAAGGATCGTAGAGCGCGGTCGACCGCGGCCCGACTCGCGGGGGCGGGCTGGGTAGTCTGCGCGGTCCTCATGGCCGACCACCGCCAACTTCTCGACGAGCTCTGCTCGTTCGAGCGCGAGACGGGCTCCTCCGGCGAGCGGGCCGCCGCCGAGTGGCTGGTTGCGCAGCTCGCCCAGCACGGGGCGGAGGCCGTGATCGACGAGGAGGCCCTGCACGACACCTTCTGGTGGCCACTCGGTCTCGCCGCCGCCGCCGGGGTCGCAGCCGGTGTGCTCGCCCTGCGGGGTCGGCGGCTGAGTGCCGCCGTGCTCGGCTCACTCGCCTTCTGGGCTGGCGTCGACGATCTGCCCCCGCGCCAACGGCGCTTCCGAAACCTGCTGCCCAAGCGCCGGGCGACGAACGTGGTCGCGACGGTTGGACCCGCCGACGCCGAGCGGACCGTCGTCGTCGTCGCCCACCACGACGCCGCTCATTCGGGCCTCGTCTTCAGCCCCTGGATCCCGAACAAGCTGCACGAGGTCTATCCCCAGTTCTTCGAGGTCAACGACACCAGCCCGCCCCTGATGTGGCCGGTCGTCGGGGCGCCGCTCGTGTCCGCGCTCGGGGCCGTGCTCGGCAGCCGGGCGCTGGCCAAGACGGGGATCGTCCTGTCGGTCGGGGCCGCGGCGGGGATGATCGACATCGGCAACCGCCCGGTCGTGCCAGGTGCCAACGACAACGGCACCGGCGTCATCACCCTGATCGACCTCGCCAAGGCGCTGGCCGAAAAGCAGACCGAGTCCGTGCGAGTGATGCTCGTCTCGACGTCGGAGGAGGGGCTCTGCGAAGGGATGAGCGCCTTCGCGCACCGCCACTTCCCGGAGCTGCCCCCGGAGCGGACGTTCATCCTCTCAGTCGACACTGTGGGCTCGCCCCACCTTCTCTTCCTGCGCGGCGAGGGGATGTTCGGCATGAGCGAGTACCCGGCCGAGGCCCTGGCGCTGTGCGACGGCGTCGCGGAGGAGCTCGGGATCTATCTCATGCCCAACCTGCGACTCCGAAACGCCACCGACGGCGTGATCGCGCTGGATGCGGGCTACCAGTGCGCCGCGATGTGCTCGGTCACCGACCTCAAGCAGCCCTCCAACTACCACTGGCCGACCGACACCCCCGAGAACGTCGACTATGGCACCCTCGCCGAAGCCTGCCGTCTCGTCGAGGCGATCGTCCGCCGTCTGGACGAGCACTGGCTCACCTGACCCGACGTCGCTAGGTCGAGGTTTCGATCGGTGGCGGGTTCGTGAGCGTCTGCAGCACGGTGCAGTAGCGCTCGCTCTTGGAAACGAGGGCGGCAAGCTCCTCTTCGCTCGCCTCGGGTGCCTCGATGTCGAAGCGCACGCGAATCGCGTCGAAGCCGACGTTGGCCTCTCTCGAGACCCCAAGCGTTCCCCGCAGGTCGAGGTCGCCCTCGACCGCCACGTTGATCGAGGCGGTCTGGATGCCCATTGCCGCGGCGACCATCTGGCAGGTCACCTGCGCACAGGCCGCCAGGGCGCCGAGCAGGAGGTCTCCCGAACAGGCGGCCGTGCCGGCGCCGCCGACGCCCGCATGGGCCTGCGCCTCCTGGATCGCCCGCCCGAGGTCGACCGAGCACGCGATGGGCTCGTCGCCCTCGCTGCCGCGAGCCGTGAGGGTGATCCGCGCCGCGTCCGGCTCGCTTCTGTAGCGCTCTTTCAGCGGCGCCTGCTTCTCTCTCAGATCCACGCCCCTGCCTTTCACTCCGGGTCTGCGAACTGCGCCGCTTCTTTGGTGAAGGCCGCCTGGACAGCCGCGATCTGGTTGGGTGAGCCGATGAGCTTTCGCTGCAGCTCCTCCTCCAGCGCCAGGCTGACCTCCGACGTCGAGCCGTAGGCCTCGTTCACCAGGCGCTTGCCGAAGCGGATCGCGTGCGGTGACTTCGATGCGATCTCCTCGGCGAGCTCGAGCGCGGCGACGCGCGGGTCATCGGCGATGCGCGTGACCAGTCCGAGGTCGAGTGCCTCCTCGGCCTCGACGAATCGCCCCGTCCACACGATCTCCTTCGCGACGTCCATCGGCACCAGCGCTGGCAGCGACTGGGTGATGCCCATGTCGGGGACCAGCCCGTACTTGATCTCGAGCACCGACAGACGCGTGTCGGGCGCGGCGATCCGGATGTCGGCACCCAGCGCGAGCTGGCAGCCGCCCCCGAGGCAGTTGCCGTGAAGCGCGGCGATCACGGGCGCCGGCATGCGCAGCCAGTTGTAGGTGACACGCTGGGCGAGGTTGGCGGGGTCGCCGTCGGCGTGCCCGAAGAGCACCTCGGAGAGGTCCTTGCCGCTGGCCGCGAAGCTGGGGAAGTCGAGGCCCGAGCAGAAGCTGGGTCCATCGCCCGAAATCACCACGGCGCGAACCGACTTGCTCTCGGCGAGCTCGGCGCTCACCTCGTCGAGCGCCTCGAACATCGCGTAGTCGAGAGCGTTGTGCTTATCAGCGCGGACGAGCCGCACGTCGGCGACGTGGCCATCGGCGACGTGGTCGATGCGAACCCGCTCATCGTTCACGCGGCGATCCTTCCAGAAAGCGGCTCCGCGGAGCCGCCACTCCTCGCCCTCAGGGGCGAAGCTCGACGAAGCCGGCCGCCGCGAAGCCATCGTCAAACGCGAGAGCCTCGGTGATCTGGTTGGCCCGCATGAAGGCGAAACTGGTGGCGTCCACGAACGAGTACTCGCGCTCATCGTGACGGCGCAGCCACGCGAGCGCCTCTGTCTCCAGCGCTGGCGCGAGGTGGGCGACCTCGATCCGCGGCGAACGCTCGATTAGGTCCATGCCAAGGACGGCCGCCGGGTGGCCGCGTTTGCGCCTGAACAAGGTCCATGACTCCCCGCGTACGTGGTTCGTGGTGACGAGACGCGCGTCGCGAAGCCTGGAGCGAAGCTCGACCGCGGCCTCGTGATTCGAATCACCCGGGTACAGGCTCGCGAAGATGAAGGAGGTGTCTAGGAATGTGAGCCGGGCCAATCTTCAGGGTTCTTCGGTCCGTAGACGACATCGTCGATCGATTCGCCAGGACGGAGATCCGGACCGCCCAACGCCCCGAACATCGAGAAGAACGGGTCTTCGTCGAGCGGGGGCAACGGCTCGACCCGCGCGCGCACGGCCCGGCGGACGATCTCGGCCTTGGAGACGCCCTCGCGCTCGGCCTCGCGCCCGAGGGCCACATCGAGCTCCGGTTCCAGCGAGATCTGAAGGCGCTTCATGCGTGGCAAAGTTACATCACCTACGGCAATGTGATGTAAGCAGGTCGTGCCAAGCTCGTCAACCGGGCGTGCCAAATCGCCCCGCCCGGCCTAGAGGTGCGCGGAGTGGCGCTCGAGGATGCGATCGACGTCGGTGCCGTGCGGGAGCGTGCCGAACGCGTGTCCCCAGTCGCCCTCCAGGCGGGTCGCGCAAAAGGCGTCGGCGACCGCGGGGTCGCCGTGGCGAACCAGGAGGGAGGCTTGAAGCGCCAGAGCCATGCGCTCGACGATCCGCCGGGCGCGCGCCTCGATGCCGTCCATGTCGGTGATCTCTTCGCGGATCTTCGCCGCGTAGCGGTCCAGGCGCGGCTCGGCGCCGGCCGCCTCACCCACCTCGTTTGCAAACCCTTCGACGGACTCCGGGCTCTTGACCATGGCCCGCAGGACGTCAAGGCATTGGACGTTGCCCGAGCCCTCCCAGATCGAGGCCAGCGGGCTCTCGCGGTAGAGGCGGGGCATCCCGGACTCCTCGACGTAGCCGTTGCCGCCAAAGCACTCGAGCGCCTCGAAGGCGTGAGCCGGCGCGCGCTTGCACGTCCAGTACTTCAGGACGGCGTTGGCGATCCGCTTGAAGCGGGTGGCGACCTCGTCGCCGGCGACAGACTCGTCATAGGCGCGCGCGAGCCGCAGGCCGGCGATGGTGGCGGCCTCCGACTCGATCGCCAGATCGGCGAGCACGTTTCGCATCAGCGGCTGGTCGATCAGGAGCTTGCCGAAGGCCGTGCGATGCTCGGCGTGGTTGATGGCCGCGGCCGTGCCGTAGCGCATGCCGGTCGCGGCGCCCGTGACGCAGTCGAGGCGCGTGTGGTTGACCATCTCGATGATCGTCGGCACGCCGCGGCCCTCCTCGCCAACCATCTGCGCCCATGCGCCCCGGAACTCCACTTCGGACGAAGCGTTCGAGCGATTGCCGAGCTTGTCCTTGAGGCGCTGGATGTGGAAGTGGTTGCGCTCGCCGTCGGGCAGAAAGCGCGGCATCAGAAAGCAGGAGATGCCGGACTCCGTCTGCGCCAGGACCAGGAACGCATCGCACATGGGCGCGGAGCAGAACCACTTGTGGCCGACGATCTCGTATTCGGCGCCGGACCCACCGCCGTTCAGCGCCGTCGCGGTCGTGGTGTTGGCGCGAACGTCGGAGCCGCCCTGCTTTTCCGTCATCGCCATGCCGCAGAGCGCTCCGGGCTTGTCGGGGGCAGGACGAAGCTCGCCGTCGTAGACGTTGGACATGAAGCGCGGCTCCCACTCCGCCGCGATCTCGGGGGTCTTGCGCAGCGCCGGGATCACCGAGTAGGTCATCGAGATCGGGCAGCCGACGCCCGCCTCGGCCTGCGAGAAGACCATGAACATCGCCGCCCGCGCCACGTGGGCGCCGGGCTGGGGATCCGTCCAGGGCAGCGAATGCAACCCCATGCCGACGCCCTCGGTCATCAGCTCGTGCCAGGCCGGATGGAACTCGACCTCGTCGATGCGGTTGCCGAAGCGGTCGTGCGTACGGAGCTTGGGCGGGTTCTCGTTTGCCTGGCGCCCGAGGCGCTGGGCGCGCGCGGAGCCGGCGAAGGCGCCGGCGGCGCTGGCCTTCTCGGTGGCCCACTCGCCGCCCTCGCGCACAAGGGCCTCCTTCATCACCACGTCCGAGTCGAAGGCGTTGTAGCCCTCCAGGGGAGTGGACTGGTTGAAGACCTCATGGGTCTGGTCACCCGTACGCTCAGCTACCGACATGGGCTGGCTCCCTTCCTGTCACCGATCGAATACAGAAGTCTCGTAGGGAGGCGATGATCGCCTCGGGGTCGTGGGCCGAGGCCGTGGGGGAGACCGGGCCGACAAGAGCCTCGCCGATGGCTCCGACCATCGCGGCGGCCGCTAGGGCAGGGTCCTGGCGCGGCAGCTCGCCGCTCTCTACGCCCCCGGCGATGACGGCCGCGAACGCATCGCGGTAGGCGCGGCGAAAGACCAGACGCTCGGCCTCGACGGCGGGATCCACCGGCTCGGCTATCAGCGCCCACGCCAGGCGCCGTCCGCGAAGCGCGCGGCGCGCGAAGGCCTCGACCGCAGCGGCGATCCGCTCGGCCGCCGTGCCCGTAATCGCCTCCGTGGCAGCCACCACCGCGTCGACCTCATGCTGCGACGCGTTGCGAAAGACCTCGGCGAAGAGATCGGCCTTGGAGGGGAAGTGGCGGTAGACGGTGCCGGTCGCAACGCCCGCCCGCTCGGCCACCGCCGAGACCGATGCTTCCGCATAGCCACCGTGGGCGACCAGTTCCCGCGCGGAGGTGACGATGCACTCGCGCGCAGCCGCCTTGCGAGCCTCGGTTCGCTCGGTTGCTCGATAAGCCACGCAAGAAGTGAATCATAATTCACTTCTTGATGCGGCGCCAGGGCTGGCTTCGAGACGGCGCACCGCGGCGACAGCTTCGCCACGGCCGTTTACGTCGAGCTTTCGCAGGATCGATGAGACGTGGTGGCCGACCGTCTTCTGGGAGAGGAACAGGCGCTCGGCAATATCAGCGTTCCGCAGGCCCTCGGCCACGAGCCCGAGCACCTCCACCTCGCGGGCCGTGAGCCCCGCCGGATTCTCCTTGGTCGTCTGACGTGGGCCACGAGGAAGGCCCTTGGCTCCGCGCTCGCGAAGGCGGCGGGCGACGATCGTGGCCGCGGCTGCGGCGCCAAGGTCCTGAAGCGCATCGAGCGAGCGCCGAAGCAGCTCCTCCGAATCGGCACCCGAAAGTGCCAGCGCAGCTTCGTATGGGGCGCCGAGCTCGGTCCACAGCTCCGCGGCTTGTTCGTGCTCGCCGGCGAGCTCGGCGGCGAAGGGCGCGGCGACCTCAAGGTCGATCTCCTCTTCGACGCCGGCGCGGCGTCGCCAGGTAGCGAGCTCGCCCAGGTAATAGGGCTCGCCTCGCTCCAAAGCGAGGTCGAAGGCGAGCTCGCTTTCTTGCACGGCCGCCTCGCGCCTTCCCTCCAGCCAGGCAGTCTCGGTTCTGGCTACCGCCAGGGCGCCTCTGAATTGAAGCTCGATGGTGGCACCGCCGCGCTCCTGAGCATCGTCGAGAAGTGGCCAAACCTCAGGATCGCCCCGGCGGGCGCGCACCCTCGCCAGCACGATCAGGCCGCCGAAGCGGGGTCCCATCACGGTGGAGGGGCGTCCTTCCACGAGCGACATTGCCGCGTCCGCCGCCGTGTCCCAATTTCCGCCGTGAAGCGCCGACTCCGCCCGCGCGCTGATCAGACACTCCAGCCACGCCTCGAGTCCTCGCTCCCGGCAATAGTGGATCCCAGGCTCGAAGTAGGGCTCCGCGAGCTTCCATTCCCGCCGGCCCTCGCCCAGTGTCGCGATCAGGTTCAGATACCCGCGCCCAACCTCGACGGGAAGGTCGGCCTCCCTCGCCAGCTCGATGCTGCGCTCCAGCGCCGCGACGCCGCTTGGAAGCCCCAGGACTATCTCCGCGCATCCCACCGTGTTGAGTGAATAGGCGAGAGCCTGGGCATCGCCGACCTCTTCGGCGACGGCGATCGCTCGCCGGCCAAACTCGATTGCTTCGTCCATCCGGTCCTGCACGAGGCCGTTCGCCGCCTCGAGACCGTAGGCGCGAGCCAGCGCGCCGCTCGAAGGGCATCCCTCGAGGACCTTGACGGCTTCGTCCGTGAGAGCCCGCTCGTCCCCGCGGTGCTCCATGCAGGCGACCGTGCGCGCCTTGCGGATGAGGATCTCGCCCTGCCGGATTTTGTCTCCTGTAGCACGACGAATTTCCAGGGCCTCGTCGAGGGCGTCGACTGCCTCTTCGCGCATGTCGATGACGTATGCCTCGTCCGCGAAGCGCTCGAGCAGGTCGGCTCGCCCCGAGGGCGGAAGGGCCTGGCCGAATCGCAGCGCGCGCTCATACTGGTGAAGGGCTTCTCGGCGAGCGCCTACGGACGCGGCGTGCTCCGCCGCGGCGGGCGCTAGGCGCAGCACCGCTCGCGCGTCGCCGGCGCCCTCAGCGTGGTGCGCCAGGCGCGCCAGATCCGGGGCTCGGTCGTCCTGTTCGCTGAGGGCCCTCAGGGCCCTGCGATGCAGGTCGAGGGTGCGATCCGGCGCCAGCGACTCTTCGATCGCGAGGCGAGCCAGCTCGTGGCGGAATCCGATCCGATCCCCCTCGGCCGTGAGCATTCCCGAGCTGAGACACTCGCCGATGTCGCCCACCGTTCCGCCGACGAGGGCCTCCAGGAGCCACAGCTCCGCTCGCTCGGGCACGGCTGCTGTGGCGTCCAAGAGCGCTCGGGCAGCCGGGCTCAGACGAGATGCACGCGCGAGGACCGCGTCGCGGACGGTCCGCGGCACCTGCTCGGTCTCCGCAGCCAGCGCCTCGGTTACGAAAAACGGATTTCCCGAAGTCCGGTAGTAGAGCTCTTCGGAGTCCACGCCCTTCGCCGCCGCCAGCGTTGCCACCGCCTCCGGCGAAAGCCCGGCGAGCTCCAGGCGGTCCACGCTCTCCCCCGGGGGCAGCTCGCCCAGAATCACGCGAAGCGGATGGGTCGGGCTCAACTCCTCGTCGCGATAGCTGGCCACGAAGAGTGCTGGCGATTCCGCAATGCGGCGAGCCACCAGCCGGGTGACGTCCAGGGTCGCCTCGTCTGCCCAATGGAGGTCCTCCAGAACGAGCACGGTGGGTGATGGCGCCTCGAGCTCCCGAAGCAGAGCGTTGGCGACGTCATGCGGCTTGTCCCCGCGCTCGACACGTTCGTCGAGCTCACCGCCTGTCTGGCGGCCGACGTCGAGAAGCGGACCCAGCGGCCGCGGAGTGAAAAGCGGATCGCACGCGCCCCAGAGGATTCGAACCCGGGGACCGGATTCGCCGCAGAACTTCTGCAGGAGGCTGGTCTTGCCGATCCCGGCTTCTCCGTTGACCAGGAGGACGCGGCCTCGCGCAGTTCGCTTGACCGCCGCCAGGGACTCGTCAAGCGTGCCGAGCTGCTCCGCGCGCTCGAATAGCTCTGCGGAACCGACGGCAGGCGTGTCGGTCAAGGCCTTCAAGTGCTCATCATCCACCGAACTGGTGATCTTCGCAACAGGGGTTTCCTCATGCGTAGAAGTAGGGGTCGAGCACGCTGACCTGCGTGATCCGGTCGACGGGGAGTGCGTTTCGGGCGGCCGTCGTTCGCACCGCCTCCGGAGTCGGCGCGTCGTAGACGCAAAAGGTCTTGCGCTTGTCCTTGCTCACGTACGAGCTGAGCCAGGTGACGCCCTCGTCGGCATTTCGTTCAACCACGCCCAGACATTGGCGGGCACCCTCGGCGTCCACCGGTACTCGGAGGCCACAGGGAAAGCTTCTTTCGACGACGTATCGGGGCATGGGTTCCTTCCCTTTTTGGAGAGCGCGCACGGCGCCGCCAGATCGGCGCCGTGCACTTTGGCTGGGTCTATCGTTTTGGCTGTACTGGGTTCAGCTGACGGCTGGGCGGGTGTGGCGTGAACGGCGAAGAGCGCCGGCCGTCCCGGCGCCCAGGCCGAGAAGGGAGAGGGTCACGGCGGCGCCGATTCCCGCGTCGCCCCAGTCGAAGCCGGTGTCCGCCGAGCTCGCTGCCTGGGGCTGTGAACCGCTCAAGACGCTGGGAGCGACTGCGAACCGTGCGGTTGCTGCCGGCGGCAGGGCCGGGTCATCGATCGGCCGGGCCTGGGCGGCGGGCGCGATCAGGGCGGCGCCGGCGAGGGCCGTGGCCAGGAATCCGGACTTCTTACTGTGAGTCATGTGGTGCCTCCTCGGTAGCGGCGGGGTGGGATTCGCCCCGCTTGTCGATGAGTCCAAAGGTAGGCGCGGGATTGGCCGCGCACATCGGGAGACATCCCTAGTTTGCGCCGCCGCTCTGCTGATCTTGGCGGCCGGGGTTTAGGGTCCCGCCCTCCCGAGAAGGACAGGAGCACATGGCCAAGATCGAAGTTCGCAACCCCATCGTCGAGCTCGACGGCGACGAGATGACCCGGATCATCTGGGCGTTCATCAAGGACAAGCTGATCCTGCCGTACCTCGACATCGAGCTTCTGTACTACGACCTCGGGATCGAAAAGCGCGACGAAACGGAAGACCAGATCACGGTCGACGCCGCCAACGCCATCTCCGAGCACGGGGTGGGCGTCAAATGCGCGACGATCACCCCCGACGAGGCGAGGGTCGAGGAGTTTGGCCTTAAGGAGATGTACCGCTCGCCGAACGGGACCATCCGCAACATCCTCGGCGGCGTCATCTTTCGCGAGCCGATCGTGATCTCCAACATCCCGCGTCTGGTTCCCGGCTGGACGAAGCCGATCGTGATCGGCCGCCACGCGTTCGGCGATCAGTATCGGGCCACCGACATGGTCGTCCCGGGGGAGGGCTCGTTGACCCTCACCTACACGCCCAAGGACGGCGGTGAGCCAATCGAGCTCGACGTCTACGACTTCCCCGGAGGTGGCGTCGCGATGGCGATGTACAACCTCGACGACTCCATCCGCGATTTCGCCCGCGCCTCGATGCGCTACGGGCTCGAGCGGGAGTTCCCGGTCTACCTCTCGACCAAGAACACGATCCTGAAGCGCTACGACGGGCGCTTCAAGGACATCTTCGCCGAGATCTACGAGTCGGAGTTCAAGGCCGATTTCGAGGCCAAGGGGCTGACCTACGAGCACCGGCTGATCGACGACATGGTTGCCGCGGCCCTGAAGTGGGAGGGCGGCTACGTCTGGGCGTGCAAGAACTACGACGGCGACGTCCAGTCCGACACTGTCGCTCAGGGGTTCGGCTCGCTGGGTCTCATGACCAGCGTCCTGATGACCCCCGACGGCAAGACGGTGGAGGCCGAGGCCGCCCACGGCACCGTCACTCGCCACTTCCGCCAGCACCAGCAGGGAAAGCCCACCTCGACAAATCCGATCGCCTCGATCTTCGCCTGGACCCGTGGGCTCGCCGCCCGCGGACGCATGGACGACACTCCGGACGTCAGCGACTTTGCACACACCCTCGAGCGCGTCTGCGTCGAGACCGTCGAGAGCGGCAAGATGACCAAGGACCTCGCCCTGCTGGTGGGTGGGGATCAGGGCTTCCAGACCACCGAGGAGTTCCTAGCATCGGTCGACGAGAACCTTCAGAAGGAGATGAGTCAGTGAGCACACCAATAAAGGTCACCGTCACCGGTGCCGCCGGTCAGATCGGCTACGCGATTCTCTTTCGAATCGCCGGCGGCGAGATGCTGGGGCCGGACACGCAGGTCCATTTGAACCTGCTCGAGATCCCGGACGCCGTGAAGGCAGCCGAGGGGACGGCGATGGAGCTCGACGACTGCGCCTTTCCGCTCCTGGAAGGAATCGACATCCACGACGACCCGAACAAGGCCTTCGATGGCGCGAACATCGGCCTGCTCGTGGGCGCCCGCCCGCGCGGGCCGGGGATGGAGCGCTCCGACCTACTCGAGGCGAACGGCGGCATCTTCAAGCCACAGGGCGAGGCCATCAACGCCGGCGCCGCCGGCGACATCAGGGTCCTCGTGGTCGGCAACCCCGCCAACACCAACGCGCTGATCGCGATGTCCAACGCACCCGACGTCCCCAATGAGCGCTTCACGGCGATGGTTCGCCTCGACCACAACCGCGCGATCGCCCAGCTCGCGAAGAAGACCGGATCCGCGGTTGCCGACGTCACGAACATGACGATCTGGGGCAACCACTCCACCACGCAGTACCCCGACCTGGTGAACGCCAAGGTCAAGGGCGAGTCGGCGTGGGATGCGGTTGGCGACGAGTCCTGGATCGCCGACGAATTCATTCCCACCGTGGCCAAGCGGGGCGCGGCGATCATCGACGCCCGCGGTGCCTCGAGCGCGGCGTCGGCCGCGAACGCCGCCATCGACCACGTCCACGACTGGGTGCTGGGCACCGCGGACGACGACTGGGTCTCCATGGCGATCCCGGCGTCGGGCGCCTACGGGATCGAGGCGGGTGTGATCTCGGGCCACCCGTGCACGTGCGCGAACGGCGAATACAGCGTGGTGGAGGGACTCGAGATCACCGACTTCTCGCGCCAGCGGATCGACGCCTCGGTGGCGGAGCTTCGCGAGGAGCGCGACGCCGTCGCGAGCCTCGGGCTGGTCTAGGCGCGAAGCCGCAGCGAAACAGGCAATGAGGGAGGCGGTCTCGAGCGGACCTGCCGAAACGGCTCCGCGGAGCCGTTTCGCCCACTCTCATTGATTTCGTTGGCGCTTTCGTCCCGCGCCAGCGTCTGAGCTGAACGCCCTTACGCCGCGGAGTACTTCCGCCCAGACTTCTTGACCCGCCCCTCTTTCTGCAGGTCGCCGAGAACCCGGTACAGGTAGTTCGGCTTGATCTTCATCTGCTTGGCGACCTCCCCAGCGCTGATGCCGGGGTTGTCCTTGATCAGCTTCACGGCCTGCTCGGCGCGCGTTCCGCCCCGTCGGCGGCGGCGGCGGACCGGTGTGCTCGTCGAGCTCGAGGAGCTTCCGCGGGGGCGGCCGGGACCACGTCGTCCGTGGCGGCCGTCGGTGAGGTTTGCGAGGGCGCGCTGAAGCTTGGAGAGCTCACCTTCGAGTTCATCGATGCGATCCTTGAGAATTCCTGCCGCCTGATCGACGGCGCTACCGAGACTTGCCACAGCCAGTTACCTCCGTGTTGGTTCACAACCACGGTAACACCCACGGAGACTCCGCGTTTTGCGGCAATTTCCGTTCGGTGTTAGTCAGCCTTGCGGCGACGAGGCACGGTTCCGAACACGTAGTCCCATAGTGGGCTCGAAACGCCGTATCCGAAGCGGTGGTCCTGGAAGTGGTGGCGCATGTGCTGTTCGCGCAGACGCTTTCCGAACTCGGTCTTCGGGGTGTGATGGTGAACGTGATAGTGGGTGTAGTCGTACACCAGATAGCCGAGGATGAACCCGCTGAAGGTTGGGAACGCCCCCGGGACCCCGCCGATCAAAACGAAGAGCCCGAGGAAGATTGCTGCGAGGGGGAGGCTGGCGCCGGGCGGCATCACCAGACGCAGGCGGTCATTGGGGTGGTCGTGATGGACCCCGTGGATGATGAAGTGAAGCCTCGCTCCGATCGGATGATCCGGCTCCCAGTGGAAGACCAGGCGGTGTAGCCAGTACTCGGTGAGGGTCCAGACGAAGAGGCCGAGCCCCACGAGCACGATCAGCTTGGCGGCGCCGTAACCGCGGTCGGACCCGAGCCAGATCCCCCCGGCGACGATCGGGCCGAAGATGATGGCGGGCGCGGCCGGATGGATCCTCGAGAAGAAGTCGAGGAACCGGCTCTCGAAGAGCGGCGGCGAGGCATTCAGCTGCTGGGTTCTCTCGTGGGCCATGGCGCGCACCAATTCTACCCGGCGCGGATTTCCGCAAGAGGCGGGATTGCGCGTAACGGGCCGTTCACAAGATCGCGGCGATTTGCGCAAATCGGGCTCACGCGCTCCGAGCGCCGGTGCCATGCTGGCCGAGCTGCTCATGCGAATCGCCTCTCCCTCCGTAATCGACGTTCCCCGCCCTCCGGCCGAGATCGCCGACGCGATCGGAATGACCCGGCGCGAGGCAATTCCGCCCCGCCGCCGCGGTGAGCCGAGCTGCCGCGATTGCTTCTTTCACCGCAAGGTCCTCTGCACTCTGGACATCGATCAGCCCTGTTCCACCTTCCGGCTCGACGGTCCCACCGGCCTCGTGCCGCCGGTCCAGCCGTCGCTCTTGCCTCGCCAGGGCGCGGCTGCCTGATTCCACCGGCCCCACCTGAGATAGGATCCGCGGCGAGGAGATGAGTGAGAGCACCGACATGCTGCGCCGTGTGCCGCTGCTATCGGGGGTGTCCCGCAAGGAGCTCGGCCGGATGGCGAAGCGAATGTCCACGCGGACGTTCGCCGAGGGCGAGACCGCCATCGAAGAGGGGCGGCAGGGCGCCGGCTTCTGGCTGATCGAGTCCGGCGGCGCCGATGTGAGCGTCGGCGGCCGCCACGTTCGCAAGCTCGGCCCCGGCGACTACTTCGGCGAGATCGCCCTCATCGACGACGGGCCGCGCTCGGCGACCGTGATTGCGACCGCGGAGATGACCTGCCGCGGGATGTCTCCCTGGGAGTTCAAGGCTTTCGTGGCGGAGAACCCCGAGGCCGCCTGGGCAGTGATGCGCACGCTGGTCGCCCACCTGCGCGAGTCTGGCCCGAAGCCCGGCGAGCCCACCGAGGCCGGCGAGAGCTAGTCCGGCGTCGCCGGCGGCGGCACCCGTAGCGACTCGAACCCTTGGAGTGCGCGCTCGCGGTCGGGCCCTCCCAGCATCCACGCGGTGCGCGCCACCTGGTAGCGAGCCCCGCAGGAGTCGAACTCCGCCATCGCTTCACGAAGAGGCAGCTCCGAGTTGTCGAAGATGGCCTCCGCCCGCAGCAGGAGGGCTCGCAGATACCTGCTGTCGCCGGCCATTGGCGCGGCGGCATCCCGCGCAGCCCCGAAGTCCGGGTGGGCTGCCGCGGCGTAGACCTCCGCGCGCGTTACCGCGTAATACCCGCCCCACCATGTCCAGGTGCTCGGCATCCCTGACACGAGATCGAGGGCCTCCGCGGTGCAGCCCGTATGCAGCAGCGCCTGAGCGCGCAGCATCCTCACCCCGTGCTCCTGGGTCTGCCCCTCGATGGTGGGCAGGATGCCCTGGGTGAAGTCCCACCACTCTGCCGCCTTGGTCGCCTCGCCGCGCATCTCGAAGATCGCGGCAGCCGCCGCAAGAGCGGACGCCATCACCGCCATGGGGGGCCGATCCTCCGCCGCCCAGGCCTCTCGGACCTTGGTCGCCCATTCGATTGTGGAGTCCCACTCGCCCAGGAAGAAGCTGGGCAAGAGGCCGCGCCCCCAGCCGGAGTAGACAACGCCCTGCGAGAGGTCGGCCTCGCGCGCCTTGGCAGCGTGCTCCATCGCTTCGCGGAAGTCGCCGGTCTGCACGAGGGACTCGATCATCATGTGCAGAGCGTCCATGTGCTCCACGTCGGTTGCGGTCGATCCGCCTTCGGCGCGCCCGAGGATCTCGAGACGCTCCCTCGTCATGTCCACCGCGCTGCGGTACCGCCACTTCGACCATTCCACGGCGGCGGCCGCATCGAGCGCGCTGGACAAAAGAGCGACCTTCCCGATCTTTCGAGCCATCGCCAATGCATCTCGGGCGGGCGCTTCTACATCCGCGGAGCGGCCCCCCCGCCATGCGATCCAGGCTCGATCCAAACGCAGCTGGGCCTGTGTCTCGAAATCGTCTGGATCGGCCAGCTTCTCCGCCCGCGCGAGCATCTCCTCCAGCTCGTGCAACGGGACGTCGCCAGTGATGCCTCCCATGCGCCCGGCGATCTCGACAGCCCGCCCGTAGGCCGCGGCAGCCGCTCCATTCTCGCCGGCCCGCTCGGCCACGCTCGCCTCCTCGCGCGCCAGGCGTAGCGCCTCATCGCCTCGAAACCGCCTGATCGCAAGATGGCTGGCGGCGCGAAGCGCCTTGAGGCGCTCGACATCGCTCGGCGCGATGTCGACCGCCTGCTCGAAAAGCTCCTGTGCGCGGGCTGACGCGCCGCGCCGGGCGACGACCTCTGCGGCTTCGATACTGGCTTGCCAAGCCGCTTCCGCGTGCTCCGCGGACGGATTCTGGCTCGACGCCTCCATCCGGTGGTAGGCAACGAGCTCGGCAAGCTCGGGATAACGGCGGCCGGCGCGTCCTGCGATCCCATCGGCCGCCCGCGCGTGCAACGCCGCGCGCTGAGCGCGCGGCAGCGAGGCGTAGGCGACGTCGCGGATCAGCTGATGGCGGAATGCGAACCTGCCGCCCCCTTCCGCCACGCGCTCGCTCAGGAGTGACCTGCGGCTGAGCTCCGCGAGAACGCCGTCGACCGGCGTCTCCATCAGATCCGCCAGCGCCTCGCCCAGAAACGCGTGACCGAGTACGGCGGCATGCTGCACCGCCCGCTTCTGCTCGACTGGCAGCAGGTCAAGGCGGGCCGCGATCGCGGCCTGCACGGTTTCGGGCATGTCGTCGCCTGGCCGGACCCCGCCGTTCCCGCCCGCCGCCTCGTCGGCGAACCGGCACGCGACCTCCTCAGCGAAGAACGGGTTGCCGCCGGATGCCCTGGCGACGCCCTCCGCCAGCTCCACTGAACTCGACTTGAGCAACGCGGTTGCAAGCTGCGTGATCGCGTCACCGGCAAGGGGGCGCAGCTCGATCTGCGTGACGTTGTGGGCGCCGCGACCAAATGTCGGGCGCCTGTCGAGGAGCTCCGGCCGGCTCGTGCAGAGCAGTAGGACGGGTGCGTCCTCCAGCCGGAACGCCGCCTCCTCCACGAGGTCGAGCAGGCCATCGTCCGCCCAGTGGGCGTCGTCGATGCCGATGATCAGCGGCCCCTCGAGCGCCAGCAGGGCGATGAGCCGGCGCCAGCTGTGCTTGAGCTGTTCCTCCACGTTGCCTTCGCCGGCGCCTCCGAGCGCCGCGGCGAGACCGTCGGCCACCGCGTCGGCGTCGTCGGCGCCCAGGTCGACGAGTCGGCGGGCGAGGGCGTCGCGCACGCCCGTGACCGATTCGTCGGGCCCCACTCCGGCGGCGGCGCGCAGGATCTCGCCGAGCGCCCACAGGGCGATCCCGCGGCCGTATGGCGGATTGCGCCCGACGAGCACGGTTGGCGTCGGGTCCGACTCGCGCAGGCTGGCGAAGAGCTCGCTCGCCAGCCTCGTCTTGCCGATCCCGGCTTCGCCGGCAATCGTCACCAGCTCGGGCACCCGCTCGCGCAGGGCCCGGCGATATACCAGTCGCAGCAGCTCCAGGTCGTCGTCGCGACCCAGGAACGGGGTCGCCGACGGAACGGCCTCGTCGAGCATCCCGACGGCGTGCCATGCCGCCAGGGGCTCTCGAAAGCCCTTTGCCTCGATCTCCCGGGGCCCCGCGAGCTCGGCGCGCAGAACCGAGCGGGCGGTACGCATCCCGGTGAGCACCTCCCCGGGGTTCGCACCCGTCTGGAGCCTGGAGGCAGCGTTCACTGCTTCTCCGGTGATCGCGAGGTCGCCGCCCGAGTCGAGCGCCAAAACCTCGCCGGTGTCGACTCCGACGCGGACCTCGATGCCGCGCTCGGCGAGCCGCTTCACAAGCTCCAGCCCCGCCGCTATGGCCCGATCGGGATCGTCGCCATGCGCCTGCGGTACCCCGAACACGGCCATCACGGCGTCGCCGATGTACTTCTCGATCGTCCCTCCGTGGTCGTCGATGACGGAGCGGCTGATCTCGAAGAACGGAGCCAGGCGGCTTCGCAGCTGCTCGGGGTCGGCTTCGGCGGCCAGCTCCGTGGAGCCGACGATGTCGCAGAAGAGGATCGTCGCCAGCTTGCGCTCAGCGCCCTGCGCCGGGGCGAGTGGGGTCCCGCACGTCGAGCAGAAGCGGTCGCCGGAATCTGCCGGGGTACCGCAGTTGGCGCAGGTCTCGCTCATGTTTCGAACATACCGGGCGCCAATCGCATCAGCATCTCTGAACGTGAACGTGCGCCGCTCGCCCCGCGTGAGGTCTAGATTCGAGCGATGAGGATCACCGTTCTGGGGAAGTCCCCTGCCTGGCAGGACGCCGGCGGAGCGTGTAGCGGCTACCTGATTCAGGACGGCGAGACCTCGCTGCTCCTCGACTGCGGCAACGGCGTCTTCGGCAAGCTCCGCCAGCACCTGGACTACACGGAGCTCGATGGGGTCCTGATCACCCACCTCCATGCCGATCACACGCTCGACCTCGTTCCATATTCCTACGCCTTGACGTACGCGCCCCGCCAGCAGCCGGTCCCGGTGCCCCCCTGGCCGGGCACCGATGACCCCGCACGGCCATCGCTTCTCGCGCCCCCCGGCGCACGCGACGTCTTTCGCCGCATCGTCGGCGTGTGGGGAAACGAGGACCTCCTCGAGGCCGCCTTCGACCTCGAGGAGTACGACCCCGACCGCAAGGGTCGTCTGGGGTCGTTTGAGTTCCGCTTTCGCGAGGTGCCCCACTTCATCACCACCTACGCGGTGGACGTTCGCTCGCGAGCCGACCGCAGCCGATTCACCTTCAGCGCCGACTGCCGGCCGAACCAGGAGTTGATGGAGATCGCCCGCGACACGGATCTGTTGCTGATCGAAGCGACCCTTCCCCGGCCAGAGCGCACCGGGATCCGCGGGCACCTGACCCCGAAGGAGGCCGGGGAGCACGCGCAGGCGGCGGGGGCAAAGCGGGTGGTCCTCACCCACATATCCGACGAGCTCGACGCGACCTGGGCGCGAAAGCAGGCCGAGTCCGTATTCACCGGCCCCGTTGAGCTGGCCTCGGACGGCGCGACGTTCGAGGTCTGAGGCGTTTCATCGCGTGCCCGCGGCCGCCGTGCCCGCGGCCGTCTACTTCCTCTGGGTCATCCACGCTCTTACCAGGGAACGTTCCATGATTGGAACGGCGCCGCAGGGTGGCCGCGGCCCTCGGGGAGGTGACGGCGAACGCGCCTCGAGACGCGGTTCCCGCCGAGGCCCCCGCCAGCGCCTGAGCCGAGCAGCTCGCTGGCTCATAATTCACCTGTGGCCCGCCAGCGCGATCTGCTGCTGAACTTCGAGCGCGTCCGTCGCGAGATGGACGAGCTCTTCGGCGATGTCTGGGGAGAGGGCGTGCGGGGGCGCTTTCGCCCCCAGGCGGGGTTCTCGCCTCGGGTCGACCTCTACTACTGCGATGAGGACGAGCCGAAGGCGATCGTGCGGGCCGAGCTCGCCGGCGTGAAGCTCGATCAGATCACGCTGGAGGTCAGTGGGCGCGAGCTGGTGATCTCCGGAGAGCGTCCCGTCTCGGAGACCGAGGGCCGCGTCTACCAGCAGGTCGAGATCGAGCGCGGCCCTTTCCGGCGGACCGTCCGCCTGGGTGCGGACGTCGTCGCCGAGGCGGCCCGCGCGACCTACGAGGACGGGATCTTGCGGATCGAGCTCCCGCTTCGCGCGGAGGGCGACGTAAGCCGCAAGGTTCCGATCGAGGCTCCGGAGAGCTGATGGCGGAGTCCCAGCTCGAGGTTATCGAGGGCCAGGAGCTCGCCGACATCGAGGAGCGCTCATCGGCACCGCTCCCGAGGGCGTTGCCGATCCTGCCGCTGCGCGACACGGGCACGTTCCCGGACACCCTGACGCCCCTGGCGGTGGGCCAGGAGCGCTCGATGCGCCTGGTCAACGACGTGCTCTCGGGCGAGCGGATGCTGGTGATGGTCGCCTCGCGCGACCCCGAGCTGGACGAGCCCGGCCCCGAGCAGCTTTACGACGTCGGCGTCGCGGGCGTCGTGGCGCGCATGCTGAAGGTCCCCGACGGCACCATCCGTATCCTCGTCCAGGGAACCGAGCGCGTTCGAATTTCCGACTACGTCACCGAGGACCCATACCTCGTGGCGCGGATCGAGCCGCTCCCGGATTTGGTCGCGCCGAGCGCGGAGCTCGAGGCCCTCACTCGCAACGTCCAGCGAACGTTCTCGGGGATCATCGAGCAGATCCCCTACCTGCCCGAGGAGCTTCAGCTCGCGGTCACGAACATCGATGAGCCGTCCGCGCTCGGCCACCTCATCGCCGGCGCATTGCGGATCCCGACGGGCGAAAAGCAGGAGCTTTTGGAGGAGCCCGACGTCGCGCGCCGCCTGCGGCGCCTCTCGGAGATCCTCGCTCGCGAGCTGGAGGTCATCCAGCTGGGCTCGGAGATCCAGTCGCAGGTGGAGTCGGAGATCGGCAAGGGACAGCGCGAGTACTACCTGCGCGAGCAGCTCAAGGCGATCCAGGCGGAGCTGGGGGAGAGCGACCCCGAGCAGGCGGAGGTCGAGGAGCTACGCCAGCGAATCGAGGCTGTCGGGCTGCCCGAGCACGCGCGAAAGCAGGCCGACCGCGAGCTTGGCCGGCTCGAGAGGCTGCCCTCGGCGGCAGCCGAGTACGGCGTCATCCGGACCTACCTGGAGTGGCTCGTCGAGCTGCCGTGGAACGAGCGAAGCGAGGACAACCTCGACATCGCCCATGCTCGCGAGGTCCTCGACGCCGACCACTACGACCTCGAGAAGGTCAAGGACCGCATCCTCGAGTACCTGGCGGTCCGCTCGCTGAATCCGGGCTCCCACGGCCCGATCCTCTGCTTCGTCGGCCCCCCGGGAGTGGGCAAGACCAGCCTCGGCCGCTCGATCGCGCGCTCGCTCGGGCGCAAGTTCGAGCGGATCTCGGTGGGCGGCGTCCGCGACGAGGCGGAGATCCGCGGGCACCGCCGCACCTATATCGGCGCGCTGCCCGGGACGATCATCCGCGCCCTGCGCGACGCCGGCACGCGCAATCCCGTGTTCATGATCGACGAGATCGACAAGATGGGCGCCGACTTCCGCGGCGATCCCTCCAGCGCGATGCTCGAGGTGCTCGACCCGGCCCAGAACGACACCTTCCGCGACCTCTACCTGGATCTGCCTTTCGACCTTTCCGAAGTGATGTTCATCACCACGGCCAACAACCTGGACACCATCCCTGGCCCGCTTCAAGACCGGATGGAGATAATCCAGCTCGCGGGCTACACCCAGGACGAGAAGCTGCACATCGCCAAGCGCTACCTGGTGCCGCGCCAGATCGAGGCGAACGGGCTCAAGCGCCGCCAGATCACGGTCGCCGATGCAGCGCTGCGGGCGATCATCGACGAGTACACACGCGAGGCCGGCGTTCGTAACCTCGAGCGCCAGATCGGCACGGTGTGCCGCAAGACCGCCCGCGAGGTCGCCGAGGGCAGGGCCAAGGGCAAAGTAACCGTCTCCGGCAAGCGAGCCCGAGAGTTGCTCGGGCCCCGCCGGGTGTTCGCCGAGCAGCGCCGCCGCACCAAGGATCCAGGGGTGGCGACCGGCCTGGCCTGGACGCCGGTGGGGGGCGAGGTGCTCTTCATCGAGGCGACGGCGATGCCGGGATCCGGCAAGCTCACGATCACCGGCCAGCTCGGCGACGTCATGCGCGAATCGGCCCAGGCGGCGCTCTCCTGGGTGCGCGGCCACCTGAAGTCGGTCGCGCCGGATCTCGCCGAGGACTGGTTTGCGGAGCACGACATCCACGTGCACGTGCCAGCCGGGGCGGTGCCGAAGGATGGCCCATCCGCGGGCGTGGCCATGGTGACGGCGCTCTCGTCACTTGTTTCCGGACGGCCGGTCTCTTCGGAGGTGGCGATGACCGGAGAGATCACCCTGACCGGTCAGGTGCTTCCGATCGGCGGCCTGAAGGAGAAGTCGCTGGCTGCCCAGCGCGCCGGAATCAAGCGCGTCATCGTTCCCGAGCGCAACCGCGGCGATCTCGCCGAAATCCCCGTACACGAGCGCCAGGACCTGGAATTCACCTTCGTCGACCGGGTCGACGAGGTGCTGAAGACCGCACTGAGCTAAGCCCAAAGCGGGTATAAGCTCTTCGAAGGATCGCTGACGACCGAGGAGATTGCTGATGGGAAAGATAGGATCGAGCAAGGCGCGCGCGAGCGCCGATCGGGCGAGGGGAGCAGCCGAGAACGCTGCCTCCAATCCCTATCTGCGCAAGCTGATCGAGGACGCGGAGCTGCGCGACAACATTCGCGGGGCCTACCACTCGGCGCGCAGCGCCATGGGGCGCCTGAACAATGGCAAGGCGCCGTCGAAGGCGCTTCTCGACGACAAGAAGGTCCACAAGGACCTGCGCAGCGCGGCCGAGTCGCTTCGCGCCGCGACGGACTCGCTGCGCGCACAGCAGCCGCGAAAGCGTCGTTGGCCGAAGCTCATCGCGGTCGGCGTGATCGGCGCCGGCGCAGCGCTGGCGCTGAGCGAGGGCGCTCGCAAGACGGTGCTCGACAAGCTCTTCGGCGCCGAGGAGGAGTTCGAGTACACGTCGACGACGAGCCCCGTGAACGGCGCGTCGGCGAGTGCGGAGACTCCCGCCAAGAGCGCGAGCTAGCGCCGCGCGCGCGAAAAAGGACCTCAGGGAGAGCCCGCAGATCCTGCGGGCTCTCCGCCTTCTTCGGCTAAAGTCCTGCAATCGGCGAGCTGGGACGCTCGTACCGGATGTGAGAGATAAGTGTCGGCCACGGTAGTGAAATCAAACGGGGGAACCGTTTCGCGAACGCAGCGTTCGCTGACCGGCGCGCGTGCGACACGGATCGTCGAGGCGATGCGCGATTCGGTCGCCGAGGTGGGAATCGCCGGCTCGACCTTCGACCGGGTCTCCCGGAAGGCGGGAGTGAGCCGGGGCCTTCTCCACTACTACTTCGGCACCAAGGAGCGCCTGCTGATCGAGGTGATCCGCCGCGATACCCAGTACCGCGTCGAGAACCTGAGCGCCGCGCTCGAGAGCGCCCGCACCGTCGACGATGCCATCGGAGCCCTCTTCTCCACCTTCGCCCGAAGCTTCAACGAGGAGCAGGGCTACGTCTACATGGTCTCCGAGATCTTCGTCGCCGGTCGCCATCAGCCCGAGATTCGTCGCGAGCTGGGCGCGCTCTACGACCGCTCCCGGCGCGAGCTAACCGAGGTTCTTCGCCGCAAGGAGCGCGAGGGGGTCATCCGCCTGCGCTTCAGCGCGGAGGCGGTCGTCAACTATCTGATTGCCGCGGGCGACGGGGCGATCATCCAGCGGATAACTCAGCCCGAGTTGGACTTCGCCGATAGCGACCTCGCCTCCTGGGAGGTCGCGCGCTTTCTCCTCGACGCCGCGTTCTAGGACTCAACCGCCGGCGAGGCCGCGCCGGCGTGGGAACACTCGCGACATCCGGACCAGGTCGCGCGGGTTGCCGTGCGGCCGGATGCGCCTCGTCAGGAGCTTTCGAAACGGCTCCATCCCGCGGACCGAGAAGTCGACCCAGTCGGCCCACGTCGACTCGAGAGTCACGTCGGCATCCATCGCCTCGCCGGGCTCGGCGCGAGTCGATCCGTTGTCGACGATCACGTGCCAGGGGTCTGCATCGGCGAAACGCCACTGCACCGTCAACGGTTTGCCGGACGCGTTCTCCGAGTTCGCCGATCTTGCGACCAAGTCGAAGTAGATGCCCTGGATCTCGGGGGACCACTCGGGCGTGCCGTTCGGCGCGCCCATCACGCCCGCGCGCAGAAGCTTGATCTGTCGGCGGGCGATCTCCTCGGGCTCAATGGCGGGGTCGACGGGGAAGATTCCGGGCGGCATGTCCTCGAGCGGATAGCCCGCGGCCTTCCACTTGGTTCGCACCGAGCGGATGCCGAACGCAAAGATGTCTTCGAGCTCGAATCCCCACTCGCGCGTGTAGCGGAGGTCCCAGCCGGGCGGGATGAACACGGCCAGCGAGTAAGGCAGAACCTCCTGCAGCAGTTCGGCGACGGCCGCCTTGCACTCGTCGGACTCGGCAAAGAGCTCGGAGAGGGTCTTGACGCCAAAGCCGATGTGGCGCTGCTCGTCGCGCGACACGTTGTGCATGCCCCCGGCGAAGCCCGGGAGGATGTCGGTCTTGGCGACGTAGTCCTCGATGAAATGCTGGCCCGGCTGGGCGAGCGTCGCCTCGACGACCATGTGGTAGAGGGCGATGGCCTGAGCGAACTTGGGCTTCGAGCGATCGCCGGCGAGCTCCACGGCCATCCGGTCGAGACGGTCGAAGATCCCGCGGTAGCCCCAGTTGAGCTCAGGCTGCGTGGCGGCAAGCGTCTGGCTGAGCGTTGAGCCGTCGACGCCGATGACCTCCTTGAAGAACCGATGGAAGAAGACCGAGTGGCGAGCCTCGTCGACTTGCTGGGTGGCGAGGAAGTATTTCTGCTCCTCCGTTGGCGCTGCGGCGACGTAGGGAGAGAGGTCGTCGGCAACCCGGTCCTCGCCGTAGAAGAACATCGAGAAGATCCACATCGCCGAGCGGCGCTGGATGTCGGTCAGCGACTGCCAGCCTTCACGGTCAGCGGAGAAGTCGATCTCGGTCGCCCTCCAGTTGCCCTCCTCCCAGCGTCGGTAGAGATCGTCGTAGGAGATCTGGCTCGCGTGTGAACGCCTTTCGATTCCGTCCTTTTGCGCGACGCTCATCGGCCTCTCCTCCTTCGTGCCTGCCGGGTCGTTGGATACTCTAACTGACCGATGAGTCAGTTAGGTGGAGGTCGAGCGTGACAGCCGTCACACAACCGCGGCGGCGGATGGCCGCTGCCGACCGCCGCGAGGCGATCCTCGGCGCCGCCCTCGACGTGTTCGCCGCCCGCGGCTTCCACGACACGACCCTCGACGCCGTCGCCGGCCGCGCCGGGATCTCGAAGGCCCTGATCTACGAGCACTTCGAATCCAAGCGCGAGTTGCACCGAGCGCTCATGGAGCGCTACGTCCGCGAGCTCCTCGCCCGGGTCATGGAGGCGATCGGCCCGGCGGCGCACGGGGAGCCGCGCCTGCGGGCAGGGGTGGGCGCCTTCCTCGACTTCGTCGAGGAGCGACGCGACGCGTGGCGTTTCGTGTTTCGCAATGTCGGCGACCCGGAGATCGCCGACCTGGTCGCCCGCTTGCGCGACGAGGTCGCCGCGGCGATCGCAGGGCTGATGGCCGCGGATGCACCACCGGAGTGGAGCGCCGACCCGGTCCTGGCCCTCGAGACGGAGATGGTGGCGCAGGAGCTGACCGGAGCGGTGCAGGCGCTCGCGAACTGGTGGGACGAGCACCGCGACGTGCCGCGCCAGCGGATCTTCCAGTCGATCATGGACTTCGCATGGATCGGGCTCGACCGCCTGGCCCAGGGCGCGCGCTGGGGGGGCGGCACGAGCCGGACCTGACAACTTTGGCGCCCCGCCATCCCCGGCTACTGCTCGCGCAGCAACTCGACGGTTCGCAGTCGCTCGAGTACCGCGCTGGCCGCCAGGGCGGCGGTCAGGGTCGCCACCGCCACCAGCCCGGAGAGCAGGGCAATCGGCCCGGCTGGGAAGGCCAGGCTCGGATCGAGGATAAAGAGCCCGCGCAGAACGTGGACCATGAGGAACGCCATCACGGTTCCGACCGCAACGCCCGCGGCAAGGCCGGCGCCAGCCACCAGGGCCACCTCTCCCAGGACGAGCCGCCGCAGCTCAGCCGCTCGCATCCCCAGCGCCCTGAGGGTCACGTACTCGCGGCGCCTCTGCAGGATGAGGCCGGCGACGAAGATCGCGATCGCTGCGAGCGCCATCGCGAAGGTGAAGGCCGAGTCCAGGTCGACCAGCCCGTGGACATTCAGCGCGGTCAGGCTCGACTGGTCCTTGTTGAGGGTCGTCTGGGTGGAATCGACGGCAAGGGCTCCCGATTTCTCCGGCCCCGCCTCGAGGCTCGCCGTCGCGTGCGCTATCCCCGCCGGGCTTCCGTCAGTGGCTCGCGCGAGGAAGAAGTCGACTCGCCTCGTCGCCGTGGAGGCGTTGTAGTAGGCGGCGTTCGCGACGAGGTTGACTCCCTCGGGGAATCCGGGGAAGCGGTTGAAGAGCCCGACCACGCGGAACTTCGCGAGCGCCTGCTGCTTGGTCCCGCGAGCGAGGAGGACGCTGACCTTCTCGCCTTTCCCGACCCCGAGATCGCCGGCGGTCTGCGAGTCGACCAACAGGGCCCGGGGATCGCTAAGGAGCTTGGACATCGCCTGGGAGGCCGTGGCGGCGGTGAAGAAGGAGTCCGAGAGCGGGGCGACGTTCTGAAAGCCCCGTGGGTCGATGGCGGCGAGCTCCTTCAGGTCCTGGTTGTGGGGGCCGATCAGGACCGCGTTCTCGGGCTGCGCGACGACCGGTGTTACCGCCGCCACCCCGGGAACATCAAGCTTCGGCGCGAGCCTCGGAGAGGCCGGGTGAGCGGCGAGCGGGCTCGGCGTCAGGCGGAGGTCCGAGCCCACGGTGAATCTCGAATCCGCTGCCTTGGCGTGATCGTAGGTTGCGGCGAAGCTCGCCAGGCCCATTCCGAACGCCGTCACCACGGCAACGCCCATCACGCCGGCGGCGAAGGGCCGTGAACGCCTTCGCAGGCCGCGGCCAAGGGTGCCGAAGACGACGGAACCGAACTGCGATCCCCCGCCGCCCGGAGACCGCGCGGCGAGGGCCTCGCAAACGCGCACCGCGAGCAGCGTGCCCCCGACCCACGCCACGAGTGGAGCCAGCAGCAGGTGCGAGGGCAGCGACACGGATTGGCCTGCATACACCGATCCCTGCGTCGCGTCGAACGCGCCCGACCGGAACGCGACCACCTCGGCAACCCCGGCCAGGGCCAGCAATACGAAGTCGAGCCCGAATCGCCGCCACGCGGGGTAGCGATTCGGGCGCAGCTCGGCCCGCTCCCCGCCGACCTCGCGAGCGAGCGACAAGCGCGCCGGGACGTACAGGGCGACGCCGGTAACCAGCATCCCGCCCCCCAGTCCCAGCAGACCGGAGGTCACGAGATCGTTCGTTGTCGCTGAGAGGAGATCGCCGCTGCCGAGGATCATCGCCACGCCGAGGAACCCAAGGCCCGTCCCCGCGAAGGACCCGGCGCCCGCGAACGCGATCACCCTGTAGAGCAGCAGCCGTCGCAGGCGCTTGCGATCGGCGCCTCGGACGCGCAGCAGGGCGTGCTCTCGCCTTTGCGCGCCGGCGAGGATGCTGCCGGCGTAGGCGGCGAGAAACGCGGCGAGGAGGATTCCGGGCAGGCCGAGGAAGAGGAACATCCGCCGGCCCACGGAGGCGTCCTTCGCCGCGACCGCCAGCGCGTTGGAGATGTTGTCGATCAGGTAGTCCTGCCCGGGCGCGATCCGATTGACCCGGTGGGCGATCGCCTTGGTCTGGGCAAGCGCGGCGGCGGGATCGGCGCTGAGGATGCTCCGGTCCACTCTGATGTCGACCTCTGAGACAGGAGGGCTCTTCAGCAGCGTCCCCTGGGCAGCATGCGCGGCCTGGAATGCCGGAATCACGTCCCGCGCGAAGATCCTCGGGCTGACGACCAGCGAGTCGGGCACGTAGAGAAAAGCCTCGAGCTTGGTCGAGTTGCGGCTGTAGAACAGGGGCTTCGCCAGCGACAGGTCGGCGATCCCGGAGACCGGGAGCGAGAGTCTGGCCCCCGGAAGCCTGATGTGAGCGGTCGTGCCTCGGCCGGCGCCAGCCGCTTGGGCCGGCTCGGCGGAGAGAAGCGCCCCGCGCCGCGCGAAGCCTCCGGCGCTGAGCTGGATTGACGGATAGCGCTGCTGGTAGCTGCGATCGAACCCGAACACGCGCACTGGGCCCTGCACGCGCGAGCCGCCAACGCGAAGCGACCCCGGTGGCAGGTCTACGAACGACAGGCCGTTCGCGCCGCCGACGCCTGGAATGCGCGCGATCCTCGCCGCGAGCTGCGCCTGGGTGAGGGGCGCGGGCGCGTTGGCCGCAAGCGGGACGACGTCCTCACGGCTCGAGACCGTGGCGCGGGGTCGCAGGGCCGAGATGGACTTGACCGGGCGGCTCGTGCGAGCTCGGTAGGCCAGGCGGACCGAGGCTCCCGGCGCCACGGTGCCGACGTTCAGGCCGGCTCGTGCGAGCCCCTGGGCCAGGGGGCTCTGCCCGCCCCTGTCGGGGATCGCGTGTCCGCCGACAGCGGTGGTGCCGGGGATATACGAAAGCGGCAGCGGGGGCTCATCGTTGACGACGACGTCGTGAGCGGGCTGCACGCTCCCATTCGTGACGGTGAGCCTCACCGTGGCGGTGTCGCCCGCGTGCGGTGAGCCCGCCCCGGCGATGCGCTCGGTGAGCCTTAGCCCCCCGCCGAGGGAAGAGGTGAGGACCCGCTGCATGTCGAGCGCCAGCGGAGCCAGGGCGCGGTCGGTCATCGTGGCGCTGGAGCCGTCGATGAAGAAGAGCACCCCCGAGAAGAGGCCCACCCCGAGCGCTACTCCGATCATGGACGAGAGCGTGCGCCGCGGGTTGCGCACGAGCTCGCGCCATGCGTACCTAAGCATTGGGTTCTCCCGCCGAGAGCTCGACACCGGCGAGCTTCCCGTCACAGAGAGTCAGGGTTCGGTCGAGCCGCCGGGCGACCGCGGGATCGTGGGTTGCCACAAGCAGCGTTGAGCCTGCCTCCCGCCGGGCGTCGAGGAGGCTGTCGATTACGACCGCCGAGCTCGCTCCGTCGAGTGAGCCCGTGGGCTCATCGGCGAGGATCAGGCGCGGCCGCCGCACGACGGCACGGGCGACCGCCACCCGCTGGCGCTGCCCCCCCGAGAGCTGATCTCCGAGCTTTTCCGAGTCAGCCCCGAGTCCGAGCCGGGTGAGGACTGCGAGCGCCGTCCGGTAGGCCCCTTCGCCGTCGTCGAGCGCGAGTCCCAGCGCCACGTTCTCGACGGCGGTAAGGAATGGCAGAAGGTCACCGGCGTGAAACACGAATCCGAGCTCGGCTCGCCGCAGCGCAGTGCGCTCGGCGTCGCCGAGCGCAGACACTTCGCGCCCCCCGACTGCGATGCGCCCGTCGGTGGGCAGCTCGAGCCCGCCGATGAGCCCCAGCAGAGTGGACTTCCCGCAGCCGCTCGGGCCCATGATCGCCACCGCCTCGCCGGGCTGCACCACCAAGCTGATGCCGTCCACCGCCCGTACCAAGCCGGCCTCCGTCTCGTAATGCCTCGAGACGGCCTCGACGCTGATTTTCGCCCCGCTTCGGCTCACCGCGGGTGCACCTCGCCTCCGACCAGCCGCAGACACCGGTCGGCGCGGGCGGCCAGCCCGTCGCTGTGGGTGACGAACAGGACTGCGACGCCGCGCTCGCGAGAGACCGCGAAGATCGCCTCGAGCAGCTCTTCCGCGCCCGCGGAGTCGAGCTCTCCGGTCACCTCGTCGGCGAGAAGTAGCGAGGGTTCGTTGGCGAGCGCAACCGCCACCGCAACCCGCTGCGCCTCGCCTCCGGACAGGCGCCGGGGCAGGTGGTCGGCGCGGTGGGAGATCCCGACCTCGGACAAAAGCGCCCGCGCGCGCCTGGCCCGCTGGGGCCCGTCCGCGAGCGTGATCGCCAGCTCGACGTTCTCGCGGCTGGTCAGGAACGGGATCAGATTGGCGTTCTGCAGCACGATCCCGATCCGATGTGCCCTCAAATCGGCTCGCGCGGAGTCGTCGAGCTCCGTCAGGTCCGCGCCGGCGAAGAGGATCCGGCCGGAGTCGGCGCGCTCGAGCCCCGCAAGCAGCGAGATCAGCGTCGACTTGCCGCTGCCCGAGACGCCGACCAGGCTGACCGTCGTGGCGGGGTGGAGCTCGAAGCTGCTGCCGCGCAGGACCTGCCTGGTCGCCCCGCCCGTTCGGAAGGCCTTCGACACACCGTCGACCCGAACGAGCGGGACGGCGATGTCGCGGTTGTGGCTATCAGCCGGTGCGCTTGGCGGGGGTGGCATTGGCGAAGACGGTCGGTGCCGTGGCCGCCGCGTGGCGGTCGAGCTTCAGGACCTCATTGCTGATCTGCGCCAGCCCGCTTGCGCTCAGGTGGGTCAGGTTGACGAGGTTCTCGACCTCCTGGGGGCCGGCTCCCGGCGGAGGCGAGACCTTGATCTGGCCCACTCCCGGGGCGAAGTACTTCGACTCGCCGCCCTCTTGAAGGACCAGCACGCCCTTGTAACACTTGAACGGCACGCACTGGGAGGCGCCGCTCTTCGACGCTTGAGCGGTCGGCGCTTCGACGCCGGGCACCGTGTCCTCGGTGAACGCCGGGTCACCGGGCTGGGGGTCGGCGGTCATCAGCACGCCCGCCATCGCTCCGTTCACGCCCGACAGCCAAGCGTCGTTGGCGAACACGAATTGGCCGCCCTCGTAGGCCTCGGTGTAGGAGCCGAGGTACCAGACGTTGCCGCTGCGGTCGTTCGCGAGGTAGTCGATGGACTGCTCGGCGAGCTGGCCGCCGTCGAAGTCCTGATCAAGCACGGAGATCGTGCTGACACCGTCGACCTGCTTGGTCACGTCGGTCACGGTGCTGACGACCCTATGCGGCAACCGCCTGCTGCCGACGTTCACGAAGCCCTCGCGCACCCACTGGGTGCCCGGCCGCAGCGGCAGCCACTGGTTCGTGTGCGCCGTGGGCGTGTCGAAGAGCTTCGCGCTGAAGTCGCCTTGGGCGGCGTTGACCGCGGTGCTCGGCGCCTTTCCCTTGCCGGCGGGTGGGCGCTTGCCGCCGCCGGAGGGGGGCGGCGATGCGGCGGGGCCGCCGGCGTGCGGAGAGCCGCCCGAGCTCGCCGGACTGGTTGAGCTGGAGCCACTACCGCCGCTCCCGCAGCCCAGGGCGATAAGGGCGCTCGCAAGAGCTGCGCCTGCGGCGGCGAAGGCAGGCCGCGCTTTCGGAGGCATCCTCGACATGCGCCGATTGTCCCGGGCGGTGATGAAAGGACGATGAACGATCAGGCGAGCTTCGGGCTCTGCCAGGGCGCGTCGAGGCGGGCGGCCAGATCGTCCGCGAGGCCCTCGATCGGGACCCGTACCTGCTCCAGCGAGTCTCGATCGCGCAGGGTCACGGTGTCGTCCGAGAGCGTCTGGCCGTCAATCGTGACTCCCCAGGGCGTGCCGATCTCGTCCTGGCGCCGGTAGCGCTTGCCGATCGAGCCGCCCTCGTCGTACTCTGCGGGCACCCGGCGGCGCAGCTCGTCGAAGACCTCGCGAGCCTTTTCGGGCATGCGCTCTTTGGAGACCAGCGGCAGCACTGCCACCTTCACCGGCGCGAGGCGCGGATGCAGGCGCAGGACGGTGCGCCCGCGCCCCTCGACTTGCTCGGTGTCGTAGGCGTCGACCATGAAGGCGAGAGTGGCGCGATCGGCTCCGGCAGCAGGCTCGATCACGTGGGGCACGTAAGCGGATCCGGCTTCCTGGTCGAAGTACTCGAGCTTCTCGCCGGAGTGCTCGGCGTGCGCCCGCAGGTCGAAGTCGCCGCGATTGGCGATTCCCTCGAGCTCTGACCAGCCGATGGGGAAGAGGTACTCCACGTCGCTGGTGCCCGACGCGTAATGCGAGAGTTCGTCGGCGTCGTGGGGGCGGATGCGCAAGTAGTCGGGGCGGATGCCGAGATCCTCGTACCAGGAGCGGCGCCGCTCGATCCAGGTCTCGTACCAGCGCTCGGCCTCGGGCGGGGGGACGAAGAACTCCATCTCCATCTGCTCGAACTCGCGGGTGCGGAAGATGAAGTTCGCCGGCGTGATCTCGTTGCGAAAAGACTTGCCGATTTGGGCGATGCCGAACGGCGGCTTCACCCGCGCGAACTGCAGGACGTTCTTGAAGTTGACGAAGATGCCCTGCGCCGTCTCGGGCCGCAGGTAGACGGTCGCTGCCTCGTCCTCCACCGGCCCCATCTGCGTCTTGAACATCAGATGGAACTGCCGCGGCTCGGTGAGATCGCAGTCCGGTCCCTCGCCCGGGCGCTTCGACGGCTTCTGGCCGCAGGTCCCGTCGTCCAGCTTGTCGGCGCGAAACCGCAGCTTGCAGGTGCGGCAGTCGACCATGGGGTCGCTGAAGCCGCCGAGGTGTCCCGACGCCTCCCACACCTTCGGATGCTGGATGATCGCCGAGTCGAGGGCGACGATCCGCTCGGGAGCTCCCAGCATCGCTCGCCACCACTCGTCCTTGACGTTCTGCTTGAGGAGGACGCCGTAGTGCCCGTAGTCGTAGGTCGAGGCGACGCCTCCGTAGATCTCCGACGACTGGAAGATGAATCCCCGCCGCTTACAGAGAGCGACGACCTCGTCGAGGGAGACGTCGGTGGGCGGTGCTTCCTCGCGCGCGCTCATCGGGACGTGAGGCTACAAGGGCAACGACGGAGGGCCACCCGCCCGCCATGAACGTCCCGGAGTCCCACGCTGTGGGGGGGTATCCGGGACGTTGATGCCCGGAGGCTAGGGCTTGACGTCCGTCGCGGCGTCCGGCAACGCGACGCGGCTCGCATCCCGCTGATGACGACGTCCTTGCCCATCGCCGCCCTGGCGATCATCATAATCCGAAGCGATGCCCACCTACGAATATCGCTGCACGGACGGCCACACGTTCGAGGTCTTCCAGAGCATGTCCGAGGACCCACTGACGGAGTGCGGGGTCTGCGGCAAGCCGATCGAGCGGGTGCTCTTCGCGCCCGCCGTGCACTTCAAGGGATCGGGCTTCTACACCACCGACTACGCCCGCAAGGGCGCGAAGACGGACGCGGAAGGCGCCAAGGACAGCTCGTCGAACAACGGCGACTCCAAGTCCTCGGATTCCAAGTTTTCGGATTCGAAGTCCGCGGACTCGAAGTCCGACTCCAAGCCGAAGACCGAGAAGACCAAGAGCTCCTCGGACTAACCGCCCGGGCTGCAGGCCGGGTCGTGATCCGGCGCGTGCCCGAGGAACTTGGTCACGGCCTGCACGCAGGTGTCGTGCGGGATGACCGGGTTGAACGGGTTGGTCGGATTCACCAGGACGTTTGCGTCGCTGCCGCCGATGGCCGACGAGAGCACGAATTGCGGGAGCGTGAGGATGCCCATGCTGGAGACGAACGCCTTCGGCGCGCTCCAGCCGATGAAGGGCCCGTGCAGGAAGTTGTATGGAATCCGGCTGATGCTGGTGAGGCGGCCCTTGATCCCGTTGATCACGTCCTGCTGGAAAGTGGCGCGGTCGAGATCTGAGATGGCTGGGCAGGCGTTCCCCTGCGGGTCGGCCGCCACGTTCTCGCGGGTGCGCGCCAGGGTCAGCGCCTGGTCGGCGTCGAGATTGTGGGTGCCGGGGTCGAGGAACAGGCTGAAGCCGCCGTTGGCCGCTCCGCCGGACACCTCCGAGCAGATTTTCTTGTTCACGGTGACGTCGATGCCCCCCACGGCGTCGATCAGATCGCGAAAGCCCTGGAAGTCGACGATCGCCACCTGGTCGACGTTGATTCCGAGGAAGTTCTCGATCGTCTCGGTCTCCAGCTTGGCCCCGCCGAACGCGTAGCCGGAATTGATCTTCTGAGCTCCCTGCCCGGGGATCTCCGCCAGGGTGTCCCGCGGGATCGAGAGCTTGCGGAACGTCCCCGCGCCGGCGCGGAACAACATGATCGTGTCCGAGCGGTACGGGCTGCAGGTGCTGGGCGGCGTCTCGCCCCTGCCGGCGGCGTCGATGCAGTTCTGCGGGGTCGCCTCATCCGGTGACGCCAGCCCGGAAGGTCGCACGTCGGTGCCGAGAACGAGGATCGTCTGCGGGCTCACGAGCATGAACGGGTTGCCGTGAAGCGTCGAACCCATGTCGGCGAGCTTGCCCTTCTGGATCTGCGCCGACACCGCGAACGCCAGGATGCCGAGCAGCAGCCACCCCGCCGCGGCGATCAGCGCCCACTTGCCCCAGCGGCGCCAGTCGAACCCGCCGCCGGAGGGCTCGCCGCGCTCGCGCGCGGTGCGCGGGGTGCGCGGCGGCTTGACGCCGCCCCCGCCGGCCTGCTTTTTGCTCAACCCCTCGAGCCCGGGCTTTGCCCTGCCGGAGAACAGCCCGCGGCGCGCGCGGTAGACCTTGTAATCGGGGCGCTCGGAAGCGCCCCGGTCGTCGTCGGCGGCCATAAGTCCTAATACTGCCGATGGGTGGAGACGATCGGCGTAGACCTTGGCGGAACGAAGATGCTCGTGGGCGTTGTCGACGAGCAGGACCGGGTCCTCCGGCGGGTGACGGCTCCTAGCCAAGGCCTGGCGCAGGACGAGATCCTGGAGGTCTTGGGGCGGGCGCTCGGCGAGGCCAGGGATGCCTGTCCTGGCGTTGCCGCGGCCGGCCTCGGGATTCCCTGCACGATCGATCGCGTCGCCGGGGTCGCGATCAATGCCGTGAACCTCCAGATCTCCGGCGTGCCGATCCGCGACCTCATGACGAAGCGGTTGGGCCTTCCGGTCTTCATCGACAACGACGCCAATACCGCCGCCTTGGCCGAGCACCGCTTCGGGGCAGCCCGAGGCGCTCGCAACGCCGTGATTCTCACGGTGGGCACCGGAATCGGGGGCGGGCTCATCATCGACGGCAGCCCGTATCGAGGCTCCACTGGCGCCGGGGCTGAGCTGGGCCACATGGTCATCGAGGCCGACGGGCCCGAGTGCCAGGGCACCTGCCCGTCGCGCGGGTGCGTCGAGGCACTCGCCTCCGGCACAGCCCTGGCAATCGAAGGAGCGGCGGCTGCGAAGCGAGCGCCGGGCTCCGCGCTCGGCAGGCTTGTGGTTGCGGGCGAGCTGATCGACGGCAGGGCCGTCACCGACGCGGCGCTCGCCGGCGATGAGGCCGCGATCGAGGCCACTGCGCTCATCGGACGCCGCCTGGGCGTCGCCATGAGCAATCTGGCCAACATCTTCGAACCCGACGTCATCGTCGTCGGCGGCGGCGTGATGGCTGCCGGGGAGCTCCTGCTGGGCCCGGCGCGGGAAGAGCTTCGAAGCCGGGCGCTGCCGCCGATGAACGAAACCCGGGTGGTGGCGGCCGAGCTCGGCCCCGAGGCAGGGATGATCGGCGCGGCCGCTCTTGCCGCCCTGGAGCTCGAGACGGACTGCGTGGGGGCTCCCTAGTGGCCGGCAAGCTCACGATCTGCCCGACTCCGATCGGCAACCTCGAGGACATCACGCCGCGGATCCGCCGGGCCCTCGCCGAGGCCGACCTGGTGGCCTGCGAGGACACCAGGCGTGCCGGGCGCCTCTACGAGCGCCTCGACATCCCCCGGCCTCGCCTCGTCTCCTACCACGACCAGAACGAGACCGAGCGCGCGCCGCGCCTGGCGCAGCAGGTTGTGGGCGGAGCGAAGGTGGCGCTTATCTCCGACGCCGGGACCCCGCTCATCTCCGACCCCGGCTACCGCCTGTTGCGCGCGTGCTTGGACCGCGACGTCGACGTGGAGGTGCTCCCCGGCCCGTCCGCGGTGACGACGGCGCTGGTCGCGTCGGGCCTGCCGGCGGACCGCTGGCGCTTCGAGGGGTTCTTGCCGCGCCGCTCGGGAGAGCTCGAGCGCCTGTTGAGCGCCTCGGAGACGATCGTGGCATTCGAGTCGCCCCGCCGGCTTCCGGATTCGCTCGCCGCGCTCGCGGCGCTGGCCCCGGATCGCGAGGCCGCGGTCTGCCGGGAGCTCACGAAGCTCCATGAGGAGGTGGCGCGCGGCCCGCTCGGCGAGCTCGCCCGCCGCTACCGCGATGACGTCCGCGGCGAGATCGTGCTCGTCATCGCGCCCGCAGGGCGCGCGAGCACCGGCGGAGCGGACCTTGCGTTCGCCGCCGACGCGCTGCGCCGCCTGGTCCAGTCGGGCGCACGCCCCCGCGCTGCGGCGCAGGTGGTCGCAGCGCTCACCGGCCTGCGTCCGAACGATCTGTACAGAGAGCTGACCGGGCGGGAACCACGTCAGTAGGTGAGGGGCTTTAGCCCCGAAAGCAGCATGTAAGGACGCCGAAGGGGTCCGCAAGTTATTCGCGGGCCAAGCCCGCCATGAAAGACTCCGCAACATGAGGCAGCTCACTGCCCTCGACTCCCAGTTCCTGGCGCTCGAAACGGCCCGCCAGTACGGCCACGTGGGGGGTGTCGCCATTCTCGATCCCTCCACCGCGCCGGGCGGGAAGCTCGACTGCAGCGACATCCAGAACCTGATCGCCGAGCGGCTGCCGCTCGTCCCGCCGTTTCGCTGGCGACTCGCGCCGGTTCCGCTTCACCTCGACTACGACTACTGGATCGATGACCCGGACTTCGACCTCGACTTCCACGTCCGGGAGCTGGCGCTGCCCCCGCCGGGCAACATGGACCAGCTCGCCGAGCAGGTGGCCCGCATCGTGTCCCGTCCACTCGACCGCGCTCGGCCGCTGTGGGAGGTGTATTTGATTCATGGGCTCGAGGGCGGCAGGCTTGCGTTGCTCACCAAGATTCATCACGCCGTGATCGACGGGATGTCCGGCGCCGAGATCATGGGCGCGATCCTCGACCTCTCCCCTGAGGGACGCGAGCCGCCCGAGTCCGGGCTCGCCAAGCCCGACCGCGAGCCGGGCGACCTGGAGATGCTGGGACGGGGCCTTCTGGGCCTGCCGCGCTATCCGATCCGGGCGCTGCGCGCCAGCCGCCGGGCCCTGCCGAACATCAACGAGGTTCCCGCCTTCGCCGGGATCCCGGGCGTCCGCGCGGCCGGAAGGGTGGCGCGCGGAGTCGAGCGCGCGCTCGGAGTCGAGAGCCCGAGCGTGGCAGGCCCCAAGCTCGTTCCTCCCCGCACCTCGTTCAACGGACGGGTCTCGCCGCACCGGCGGATCGTCTTCGGCCAGCTCTCTTTGGACCGTGTCAAGGAGGTCAAGAACCGCTACGGCTGCACCGTCAACGACGTCGTCGTCTCGCTTGCGGCGGGCGCGGTGCGCCGCTGGCTCGTGGAGCATCGCGAGCTGCCCGAGGAGCCGCTCGTCGCCCAGATCCCGGTCTCCGTGCGAAGCAAGGAGCAGGAGGGCACCTACGGCAACCGGATCATGCTGATGAGCGCCCCGATGCATACCGAGCAGTTCGAGCCGGTTGAGCGCCTGCGCCGCACGCACGAGTCGCTGATGGGGATGAAGGAGCGTCACCGCGCGCTGCCCGCAGAGTTGCTGCAGGACGCCAACGAGTTCATCCCGCCCGCGGTGTTCGGGCGCGCGGCCCGGCTGACCTTCACGATCTCCTCGAGCGGCCGCGGGCGGCCCGCCTGGAACCTCGTCCTCTCGAACGTCCCGGGACCACAGACGCCCCTCTACCTCGCGGGCGCGAGGCTGGAGGCCAACTACCCGGTGTCGGTGATCACCGACGGCATGGGACTCAACATCACGGTCATGAGCTACTGCGGCAGCCTCGACTTCGGGATCGTCGCCGATCGTGAGCAGATGCCCGATGTCGACAAGCTGATCGGGTGGCTTGCCGACGAGCTGGACGAGCTCGAGTCAGCCGCCGCCTGAGGCGGTTCTTAACCGGGGCGCAAGCGGTTCTCTCTTGCCTTTGCGCATATTGTCCGCCGATGCGCGCGAGATTCCTGTGGCCGGCCTTGACCGCGCTCGCCCTCGCGGCGGCGGGATGCGGAAGCAGCAGCTCCGGCAACGGCGTCTCCGACGCGAAGTTCGCCGACGCGCTTCACCTGAAGAGCGTCGGCGCCAGCTACACGATCAGCGGCACTCTCTGTGGAGTGGCGAGGCTCCTTCACAGTGCCGACGAGGTTTCGAAGGCGGACAGCGCCAATCCCGGCCAGGTCCTGGCGTCGAAGGACGGCTCGGTCGGCATCGTCATCCAGCCGCCGTTCGCGAAGGACTGCTCGCAGCAGGCACGCAAGGGTCTCGACCGCCTCGCGAACGGCAAGTAGTCGCCCCGAGTAGCCTCACGCGTTCGTGAGCTACTACGTCACGACGCCGATCTATTACGTCAACGCCGAGCCCCATCTGGGGCACGCGTACACGACCATCGCCGCCGACATCCTCGCGCGGCACATGCGCCAGCGCTCCGAGGACGTGTTCATGCAGACGGGCACCGACGAGCACGGGGAGCCGATTGCGCTCGCTGCCGAGCGTGAGGGCGTGACTCCGGGCGAGCTCGCCGATCGCAACGCCCGACGTTTCCGCGAGCTGATGCCCGTGATCGGCGTCGCGGAGGACTTCTTCATCCGCACGTCCGATCCCGAGCACATCGCTCGCGTCCAGGAGATCGTCCAGCGGGTGCACGACAACGGGCACGTCTACGAGGGGCTGTACGAGGGCTGGTACTGCCCACGCTGCGCCGACTTCAAGACCGAGCAGGAGATGGGCCCTAACAACACCTGCCTCATCCACGAAATCCCACTCGAGCGCGAACGCGAGGAGAACTGGTTCTTCGCGCTGTCGAAGTTCCAGGAGCCGCTCGAACAGCTCTATGAGGAGCGGCCGGACTTCGTCATGCCCGAGCACCACCGAAACGAGGCCCTTTCGTTCATCCGCAGCGGCCTGGCGGACGTGTCGCTCTCGCGCCCCCGCATCACCTGGGGCGTGCCCCTGCCCTGGGATCCCGGCCAGGTGATGTACGTCTGGTTCGACGCCCTCCTCAACTACGTGACCGGGCCTGGTTACGCGCGCGCGCCCGAGGACCTCACCGACCGCTACTGGCCGGCCAAGCTCCACGTGATCGGCAAGGACATCCTCAAGTTCCACGCGGTCTATTGGCCTGCGTTCCTGATGGCGGCGGGCCTGGAGCTACCCCGGCGGCTGTTCGTGCATGGCTTTTTGCTGATGGCGGAGAAGAAGATGTCGAAGTCGCTCGGCAACGTCCTCGACCCCTTCGCGGCGATCGATCGCTACGGCTCCGATGCACTGCGCTTCTACTGCTTCCGCGAGGTCTCGTTCGGGCAGGACGGCTCGGTGTCCGCGGCGGGGTTCGAGTCTCGCTACGAGACAGAGCTAGCCAACGACCTCGGCAACCTCGCCAGCCGCACGCTGGCGATGATCGAGCGCTATCGCGACGGAGTCGTTCCCGAAGCCGAGCTCGACGTCGCGGTGCGCAACGGGGAGGCGGGACTCGCCGGGCTAGTGGAGCGGGTCTCGGCGCTGCTCGACGAGGTTCAGCTGAGCGTGGCCCTCGACGAGATCTGGGCCCGTGTGCGGCGGCTCAACCGCTACGTCGAGGAGTCCCGCCCGTGGGACCTCGCGAAGGACCCGGCGCACGCGGCTGAGCTCGATCGCGTTCTCTACAGCCTCGCCGAGGGCCTGAGGGTTCTGGCGCTGCTGTTGTACCCGTACATCCCGGTGAGCACCGCGCGCCTGCTCGATGCGCTGGGAGAGCCCGAGCGCGCCCTCGCCGAGCCCGGCTCGCGCGGGGGCGGAACGCGGGTCAGCCGGATCGCGCCGCTCTACCCCAAGCTGGAGCCCGCCGAAGCCGAGTGAGCGCCGCACTCGCAGTCGCCGACGTACGCAAGCGCTACGGTCGCAGGGGCACCGAAGCCCTTCGCGGGGTGGAGTTGGAAGTGCAACCCGGGGAGCTGGTCGGGCTGCTGGGGCCCAACGGCGCAGGCAAGTCGACGCTGACCAAGATCTCCTGCGGGCTCGTCAGTCCGTCGGGCGGGAGCGTCGAGGTCCTCGGCCGGCCCGCGGGCTCGAGGGAGGCGCGCGGGGAAATCGGCTATCTGGCCGAGCTCTTTCGCTACCCGGGGTGGGCGAGCGCCGACGAAGTCCTGCGCTTCCACCAGCGGCTCGCCCGCTCGGCCGGCGGCGCGGAGGAGCGCCGGCGCCTGCTCGAGCTGGTCGGCTTGGGGGACGCCTCGTCCAAGCGCGTCGAGGCGATGTCGAAGGGGATGCAGCAGCGCCTCGGCGTCGCGCAGGCGCTGGTTGGCACGCCGCGGCTCCTGCTGCTCGACGAGCCGACGAGCGCGCTCGACCCGGTGGGCAGGCAGATCGTGCGCGACATGCTGCTGCGGCTTCGCTCTCAAGGTGTGGCGGTGCTGCTCAATTCGCACCTGCTGGGCGAGGTCGAGCGCGTGTGCGATCGCGTCGCGATCCTGATCGACGGGCGCATTGCCCTGGAGGGCGCGACCGCCGACCTGCACCGACCCCGCGGGCTCGAGGTTGTGACCGCCCAAGGGACGCGCCTGTTCGAGGGGGTGGAGCGTGACGAGGCTCCGCGCATCGTCGCCGAGCTCGTCGGCGCGGGCGAGCAGGTGTACGAGGTTCGCATCCTGGCGAGCACCCTCGAGGACGTATACCTCGAGGCGGTCGAGGGGAGGACCGGGTGAGGGACCGGATCGATCCGCTCCTCGCCATCGTCGGTTACGGCTGGCGCGAGAGCCTGCGCCGCCGCGTCTTCGCGGTGATCCTGGTGCTGACCGTCGCCTTTCTCGCTCTCTACGCGCTGGGTGCTCATTTCGCCTTTCGCGACGTCCACAATTTCGGCGGTGGGGGGATTGCCCAGGTGGACCCACAGGCCTTCACCGGAGGCACGATCTTCGGCATGGCGATGTTCGCCTCGCTCTTTTTGGGCGCTGTTCTGGCGGTGTTCCTGACCCTGGGCGTGGTGCGCGGGGACGCAGAGACCGGTCTGCTGCAGCCGCTCGTGGCGCGCCCCGTCGGCCGCGGTTCGACGCTCATGGCGCGCTTTATCGGCGCGGCCGCGGTCGCCGCCGCGTTCGAGCTCGTCCTCTACGCGATCGACGTCGGCGTGACCGATGCGATCGGCGGCTGGACCCCCGACCACCTTCTCGGCCCCGGCCTCGCGCTCGCGTTCGCGGTGGTGATCATGGCCGCGCTGTCGCTCCTTGGGTCCGTGTTCCTCGCGGGAACGGCTCAGGGGATCGCCCTGTTCATGGTCTTCGGATTGGGACTTACCGCCGGGCTGCTCGGCCAGATCGGCCACGCGCTTCAGTCCGACACGCTGAAGACCCTCGGCCACGACGCGAGTTGGGCGCTTCCGTTCGAAGCGCTCTACCAGGCCGGCCTGTACTCGCTCACGTCGAGCTCGTTCGACCTGGCGAGCCAGATCATCAAGCTCGGGCCGCTGGGCGGCTCTGAGCCCGCGGGGCCGGGGTTGGTCTTCTTCGCGTTCGCCTATGTGGGCGTGCTGCTCGCCACGGCGGTTGCACTGTTTCGCCGCCGCGACCTCTGAACGTATAGGCGCTCGCCGGCGCCCGCGCAAGCAGTGAGAGAGACGGCCGAGCCTCGCACGATGAGCTCGCGCCGCTCAAACCGTTCCTCCGCCCCGCCGTGATCATCGCCGATCGCCCAGGCCCACGTTCATGGACGAGAAACGCAACCTATGGTTGCGTTTCGCGTCCATGGGTGGGGTTATGCGGTGAGTGCGGCCCCCGCCGTCACGGTCGGCGCTACCGCCGGCGCTACCACCGGCGCGCCCACCTCGTACGCCTCGAGGTCGAAGTGGCGCAGCTCTCGGCGGAAGCGGTACGCGAAGTCGGGCCACAGCGATGTGTTCAGGCCGTTGGCGTCGATGTACCAGCTGGCGCAGCCGCCCTCGGTCCACACGGTGCCTTTCATCCGTCGCTGGATCCGGGCGTTGTAGTCGCGGTGCGCTTCAGCCCGGACGCGCAGAGTGCCGATGCCGCGCTCGCGCATCGTCTGCAGCGCCTGGGCGACGTAGCGCGCCTGCGCTTCGGCCATGAACACCACCGACCTGTGCCCGAGGCCGGTATTGGGGCCGAGCAGCATGAACAGGTTCGGGAAGCCGGGGAAGGTCGTACCCCGGTAGGCCTGGGGGCTGCCGCCGAAGCTCTCGGCGAGGGTGATGCCTTCGGCGCCGGTGACCCGTTCGGCAATCGGCATGTCGAGCACGTGGAAGCCGGTGCCGAAGATGATCGCGTCCACCCCGCGCTCGGTGCCGTCGGCGGCGACCACTGAGCGCTCGCGAACCTCGACCACGCCACCTTCGACGACCTCGACGTTGTCGCGCGTGAGCGCAGGGAAGTAGTCGCTGGAGAGCAGGATGCGCTTGCAGCCCGGCCTGTAGCTGGGGGTGAGCCGGCGGCGAAGCTCGGAGTCGCGGACCTGGAGGCGAAGGTGCGCCTCGCCGATCTTCTGGATCACGGGCGACAGCCGTACGCGCAGCATCGGCAGCGCGGTCCATTCGCGCGTCCAGTAGACGAGCGCCCGCACCGCGCGCTGCGCGGCTGGGAAGCGCCTGAAGATCGCGCGTTCGACGCCGGTGATCGGCCGCTCGGTTCGCGGTAGCACCCAGGGCGCGGTGCGCTGGAAGAGGTGAAGCTCGGTGACCTTTGGCTGAATCTTGGGCACGAACTGGATGGCCGACGCTCCGGTCCCGACCACGGCGACGCGCTTGCCCTCGAGGTCGTAGCCGTGGTTCCAGCGAGCGGAGTGAAACACCTCGCCCTCGAAGCGACCGAGGCCGGGGAGCTGCGGGATCTGCGGCTCCGAGAGCGGGCCGGGGGCCGCGATCAGGACGCGGGCGCGCAGGGTCCCCCGCGAGGTCGCCAGAACCCAGCGCTGCTCGGAGGCATTCCAGGATGCTTCGGACACCTCGCAGCCGAAGCGAATGTGCTGGAGGAGCCCCTTCCGCTCGGCGACATCGCGGATGTAGGCGCGGATCTCGGGCTGGGGAGAGTAGGTCGTCGACCACTCGGGGTTGGGAGCGAACGAGAAGCTGTAGACGTGGCTCGGCACGTCGCAGGCGCAGCCCGGGTAGTCGTTCTCGCGCCAGGTGCCGCCGACGTCGATGGCCTTTTCCAGAATCACGAAGTCATCGATCCCCTCACGGCGCAGGCGGTGGGCCATGGCGAGGCCGGAGAAGCCGGAGCCGATGATCGCGATCTCGACCTCGCGCTCGTGATGCTCGGGCTCTGCCGGGGCGGTCGGGCGGGCCGGTGCGGCGCTTGCAGGCATCTGAAACCTCCTCAACATCGTTTGGTGTCGTGGTTACGATACCGTAACTTACGATGGTGTAGGAGCATGGTTTCGTGATGTCGATCACACAGCCGCAGATCCACACACCCCACGGCTCGCGGGCGCGGCTTAGCGCCGCCGACCGCCGCGAGCAGCTACTGGACGTCACCAAGGAGATCGCGTGCGCGCGGGGGTTCCACGCTGTGAGCATCGAGGCGGTGGCGCGGGCCGCAGCCGTGAGCCGCCCCGTCGTCTACAAGCACTTCGCGGACCTGGGCGGCCTCCTCGAGGCGCTCGTCGACCGCGAGTCGCAGCGCGCGCTCGGCCAGCTCCAGGCCGTGCTTCCGACAAGGGTTGACGCCTCGGAGCCCGAGGAGCAGCTGGTCGCGACCCTGGGCGGATATCTGTCGGCCGTCGAGGCGGATCCCCTCACGTGGACGCTCGTCCTCATGCCGCAGGAGGGCGCCCCTGACGTTTTGCGCGAGCGGATCGCATCGGGACGCGCCGCCGTCATCGCCCTGCTCGCGCAGCTGGCCCGGCAGGGCTTTGGGCGCCTCGGGCCCTCACCCGACCCCGAGCTCACCGCCCGAACCTTCTCTGCCCTGGCCGACGAGGGCGCGCGGCTGATCCTCATCCAGCCCGAAAAGTTCGACGCCGAGCGCGTTCTCGCCCATACGCGCTGGCTCCTGTCGCGCTTCGAGGGGCAGCTTGCCACCTCACGCGAGAGGGAGGGAGAGGCAACATGACCGGGTGAGCCGGCGCGAACTGGCTCTCCTCGCAGGCATCGTGCTCGCCGGCGCGTTGCTGCGCTTCCTGACGCTCGGCCACCAGTCATACGACCATGACGAGTCGGTCACGGCCGCCGCGGTCCTGCAGCCGGGGCTGCGGCCAACCCTCGACGCCGTCGCCGGAAGCGAGCGCAATCCGCCCCTCTACTACCTGCTCGCCTGGATCTGGTCAAAGCCCTTCGGAACGGGCGAGGTCGGCCTGCGAGCTCTCTCGGCCCTCATCGGCACGCTGGTCATTCCGGCGGCCTACGCGGCTGCTCGCCAGTTTGCGTCGTATCGCGTGGGTGCGGTCGCCGCTGCCCTGGTCGCGACCAACCCGTATCTGATCTGGTTCTCGCAGGACGCTCGCTCCTACGAGTTGTTCGTCCTCTTCGCGGCCGTCGCTCTGATCTTCTTTGTGCGGGCGCTGCGCGAGCGCGACCGGCGCTCCGTCGTCCTCTGGGCGGCAGCCTCCGCGCTGGCGCTGTGCTCGCATTACTTCGCGGTCTTCCTGATCGCCCCGCAGGCTCTCTGGCTGCTCGCGAACGCGCGAAGCCGCGGGACGCTGATGGCGGTTGTCGCGGTTGGTGCGGTCGGGCTCGCGCTCGCTCCCCTCGCCATCCACCAGCAGGGGGGCGGGAAGCGGGATACGTTCACCCGCGTCCCGCTGGTTGAGCGCGCTGCCGACACCGCGTCCAGGTTCGTCGCGAGCGAGATGCCTGGTCGGCTGCAGGGGACGGCAACGACGAACGCCATCCAGCTCGGCGCGTCGGTGGGATTCGGCCTGCTGATGCTGATCGCCCTGGCCCAGATTAGAAAACGCGGCGAGGAGAATGAGAAGCGCGGGGCACTCGCGGTCGGAGGTGTGGGCCTCGCCGCTTTCGCTGCGCCAATCGCGCTCGCGATCGTGGGCCCCGACTTCGTGGATCCGCGAAACCTGATCGGCTCGGTGGTTCCCTTCCTTCTGGTCGCGGCCGTGGGATTCGGGGGCGCGCGCGCAGGCAGAGCCGGTATGGCGGCGGCAGTTGCGAGCTGCTTGGTGTTCCTTGGGATCTATGTAGCGGTGTACGAGAGCCCGTCCATGCAGCGCAGCGACTGGCGCGGCGCGGCGGCCGACATCGGCCCGGCGCCGAGCTCGCGGATCATCGTGGCCTCGCGTGACGCCGACTGGCCATTCGTGCACTACCTGGAAGCCTCCTTCCTGACCGACGCAAACGAGCCGCCGAGCGGGGTGCGGCAGATCGACGTCCTCAGCAAGGACTCGCGGATCAGGCCACCCGGGCACGGCTTCGGGCTGGTGAGCCGCCGCCGGCTCTCGCCGACGTTCACCCTCTGGGTCTTCAGATCGAGGCGACCGGTATACGTCTCGGCGCAGACCCTGACGGGCAGGCAAGTTCTCAACGAAGATCCGTCCGTCATGTTGCAGTCCCCGTGATCGACAGCCATTGTCATCTCACCCTCTGCGAGGAGCCGGCCGGCGAGGTCGTCGCCGAGGCTTTGAGGGCGGGCGTTGCGCGGATGCTCACGGTGGGCCTGGGCGAGGAGACGAATCCGCTCGTCGTCGAGCTGGCTACCGAGCACGAAGAGGTGCGCGCGGCGGTCGGCCGCCACCCCAACTCGGCGGGCGGCTTCGACCGGACCGCGGCGGAGGCGATTGCCGGCCTGGCATCGAAGCCGGGCGTCGCCGCGATCGGCGAGACCGGGCTCGACTACTACCGCGACGGCGCGCCGCGCGCCGATCAGATGCGGGCGTTCGAGGCCCAGATCGAGATCGCCCGCGCCGCCGGGAAACCGATCGTGGTCCACATGCGCGAGTCGATCGCCGACTGCTTCGACGTGCTCTCCGCTCGCGCCGGCGGCGTGACGGTGGTCTTGCACTGTTTTTCGGGTGACGCCCCGCAGGCCCGGACCGCCGCGGCGAACGGCTGGTACTGCTCCTTCGCCGGCAACCTCACCTATCCGCGCTCCGACTCGCTGCGAGAAGCGGCTCGGGTTGTTCCCGAGGAGCTGTTGCTGGTCGAGACCGACTCGCCGTTTCTCTCGCCGCAGTCGCGGCGGGGAAAGCCCAACCGGCCGGCCGCCGTGGTGGAGACCGCCGAGCGCCTCGCCGCCGAGCGCGGGGTCTCCTACCCGGAGCTCGAGGCCGCGGTCGAGGCGAACGCCGCGCGCGTGTTCGGCTGGTGAGAAGACTCGGCCAGAACTTCCTCGCCGATCCGAATCTCCTGGCCGCGATCGTCCGGGACGCCCGGCTGCGCGGCGACGAGGTCGTGCTCGAGGTCGGCGGCGGGGAGGGGGCGCTGACGGAGCTGCTGGCTCAACACGCCGACCGCCTCCACGTGATCGAGATCGATGAGCGCCTGCGTCCTCATCTCGAGGCGCTGGCCGCAGGGCACAAAGGCGTTGAGATCCATTGGGGCGACGCGATGCGGATCGACCTGCGGGCCCTGACTCCCCAACCGACCGCCATGGTCGCCAACCTTCCCTACTCGATCGCTACGCCACTCATAATCCGCACCATTGCCGGCCTGCCCCGGCTTCGCACCTGGACTGTGATGGTCCAGCGCGAGATCGCGGATCGCCTGCGGGCAGCGCCCGGCTCGCGCGTGTACGGGGCGCCGAGCGCGATGGTGCAGCTGGGATGCACGATTGAGCTGGTGAGGACGATCGATCCCGCGGTCTTCCGGCCACGGCCGCGGGTGGAGTCGGCTCTGATCCGGCTGGAGCGAACCGGCCCCGGGCCGGACGCCAGAACCGCGGCGGTGATCCGGGGCGCGTTCGCGCACAGGCGAAAGGCGCTGGCGGGGTCGCTGGAGCTCGCGGGCGTGGCCACGCGGCCCCAGGCCGCGGCCGCGCTCGAGCGGCTCGAGCTCGATGTTTCCTCGCGGGCCGAACAGCTGGCGCCCTCCGATTTCGAGCGCCTCGCGGCGGAGCTCGGATGAAGCTGCGCGCGCCCGCGAAGCTGAACCTCTGCCTGTACGTGGGGCCGGTGCGTCCCGACGGGCTGCATGAGCTTTGCTCGCTGTTCTGTCCGCTCGCGCTCGCCGACCAGATCACGGTCTCGCCCGCCGAGGACGACGAGGTGGTCTGCGCCGGGGTCGAGGGCCCCAACCTCGCCGCGGCTGCGGTGGACGGGCTGCGCCGACTCGGGTGGGCCGCGGACCCGGTTCGTGTCGACATCGCCAAGCGCATCCCCGTGGCGGCGGGGCTCGGCGGCGGCAGCGCCGACGCGGCGGCGGTTCTGCGGTTCGCCGGGGACGGGGTTGAGGGCGCCGCGGTGCTCGCGATGGAGCTCGGCGCCGACGTGCCGTCGCAACTGGAGCCCTCGTTCGCGCTCGTCTCCGGCGCGGGGGAGAAGGTCGAGCCTCTGCCACCGCTCGCGGAGTTCGGCGTGGTCGCGGTGCCGGGAGAGGGACAGCTGCGAGCCGCAGACGTCTACGCCGAGCTCGACCGGCTGGGCGGCGGGCGCTCGGCGGCCGAGCTTGAGGAGATCGAGGGCAGCCTGCGCTCGGCGGCCGCGGCAGGTCGCTCTCCGCTCGATTACGCCGAGCTCTTGCTGAACGACCTCGAGGCGCCGGCACGCTCGCTCGATCCGGAGATCGACAACGCCCTCGCCGCGCTTTCACGGGCGGGAGCGGCGCACGTGATGGTCGCCGGCTCGGGCCCAACGGCGATTGGCCTTTGCCGCGATTTCGCGGACGCCGACGCGGTCGCGGCGGCGCTGCCGCCGCGATACGCGGGCGCCCTGGTCACCTCCAGCGCGCAGGGCGCGTGAAGATTCCGCGCGAGCGCCGGCCTCAGATCGCGATCGCCGTGATCGCCTTCGCAGCGCTGTTCGCCACCAGCCGGCTCCTGGACTCGATCGACATCCAGAAGGCCCTTCACGACGTCTCGAACAGCCTCGGGGCGTGGACCTACGCGGTGGTGGGGCTGGCCGCGTTCTTGGAGACGGGCGCGTTCGTCGGGCTGGTGCTGCCCGGTGAATCGGTCGTCATCCTCGGCGGTGCGGTCGCGGGGCAGGGGGCGACATCCGTCGTGGTGACGATCGCGGTCGTGTGGGCGTGCGCTTTCGCGGGAGACTCGGCGAGCTTTGTCCTCGGCAGGCGCCTGGGCAAGGCGTTCATCCTGCGCCACGGGCCGAAGCTCCGGATCACCGAGGAGCGCTTCGAGAAGGTGGAGTCCTATTTCAGCCGTTACGGCGGCCGGACGATCCTGGTCGGGCGATTCATCGGCCTCGTCCGGGCCCTGGCGCCCTTCACCGCGGGCAGCTCGGGCATGGGCTACCGCAACTTCTTCCCCTACAGCCTGTTGGGCACGGGGCTGTGGTCGGCGACTTTCTCCCTGCTCGGCTACTTCGCCTCGAAGCATCTGAACGCGGCGGCGAACGCGGCGGGCAAGAGCACGCTCTACTTCGGCCTCGCGGTCGCGCTCATCGTCGGCCTGGTGATGGCCGTGAGATACCTCCGGGAGGCGGAGAACCGCGCGCATCTGGAGGCGAGGCTCCAGCGCAGCGGCTGGGGCCGCTCGCTTCTCGCCTGGGGCCGGCGGCTGCGTCCTCATGCCCGCTTCGTGCTTGCGCGGGTCACTCCCGGCGATCTCGGGCTCGAGCTGACCGCGCTCCTGTCCGCGGTTGCGGTGGGCGCGTTCGTCGTCATCGCTCAGGCGACCTCGCTACAGCCGACCACGGGTGCGCTGGCGATGGATCGCTGGGCCTTCGACGCGCTCGACGCCGTCAGGAGCGGATGGCTCGACGAGCTCGCCAAGGTGGTGACCGGCCTGGGCTCGACGTGGGCAACGGTCGCGGTCGGCGTCGTGGGCTCGGCGATGCTCGCGGCCCGCAGGCGCTGGGCGGAGATGGCGGTGCTGTTCGCCGGACTCGTGGTCGTCACGATCGCCAGCGACTCGGTCAAGGCTGCGGTCGACCGCCAACGGCCGCCGGACCCACTGGTCAATGCTGCCCTGTCGTCGTATCCGAGCGGCCACGCCGCCCACGCGATCGTTTACCCGTACCTCGCTTTCCTGGTCGCGTTTCGGGGCAGGTTGCAGTCCAACTGCCGAAGATGGGTGATCGGCGCTGGCATCGCAGTCGCGCTCCTGATCGGAATCTCGCGCGTGTACTTGCGGGTTCACTACGCCAGCGACGTGTTTGGTGGGTGGGCGCTTGGAGTTGCGGTCTTCGCCGTGCTCGCCGCCATCGCGCTGGTCGCGACCCACCTGCGCCGCTCTGGCGATGAGTGGCTTTAGTCGGTTGTGCGTTGAGGAGCTTTAGCTCCGAAAGCAGCCGGTCAGCCGCCGTAGGCGGCGCAAGATATTCAGCGTGTAAGGTCGCCGAAGGCGACCGCAAGTAGGTTTGGACGTTGAGGCGCTTTAGCGCCGAAAGCAGCATGTAAGGACGGCGAAGCCGTCCGCAAGTTATTGAACATCAACCTCCTTCCACTCGATGAATCTTTTTCCGATGGCCGCAATCGCCACTGACGTCTGGATCTCGGTCGGCGCTGGGGTCCTGATCAGCCTCGTGGCGTTCGGCGCGCTGATCCTGGCGCCCGCCGTGGGGTCGTTCGGGCGAATGTGGGAGAAGGCGACCGCGGTGTTGCTCTCGCTCTTCGTGCTGGCAGCACTTGTGTCCATAGGCGTGGCCCTTGGGGCGCTCATCGTGCTCCACTGGGACCAGATCACCGGCCTGGTTAAGTAGGCCTGCGGCTCGATGGGAGCCGGCGCGGGTCGCGCCTACTATTCGAAGATGAGCGCCAAGCCCACGCGCACGAAGGTGCCTGCCTCCAAAGCTCCCGCCAAGGCCTCCGACGGCGGGCTCCTCGACGCGCTCTCGGACGCGATCGAGTCAGGGGCGGGATTGCCGGAGGTCGCCCGGGCGGCCGCGAAGGTCCTCGAGGCGAGCATCGCCCTGATCGACCGGTCGAGCGCGGTGCTGGCGGTTGCGGCGACTTCGCCGGCCGAGGAGAAGCGGCTGCTCGAGGCAGGGACTGGCGTGATCGTGACCGAGCTGCGTGTTGCCGACGCGGTCGTGGGTGAGCTTCGCTACCGACCGCGCGCGGGTGCGCCGGCGGGCATGACGGCACGGATGGTCAGCACGCTCCTCGCCCTCGAGGTGGAGCGCGCGCGCTCGCCGGAGTGGGCCAGCGACGAGGCGGCCAGCAAGCTCGTGACTGCGATCCTGGAGCGCCAGGTCACCGACCGCGGTGACATCGTCGCCCGGGCGGCGGAGCTCGGCGCGCAGGTCGAGGCCGGGGGTGGAGTGGTGATCGCGCGGGCGATGCCGCACGCCGCGCAGGCAGGGGAGTGGCGCAATCGGGTCCTGACCGTTTCGCTGCGGGCGCTTCGCGGCTCGTCGAGCGGGACGCTTGCGGCGCTCGGCGCGGGCGAGGGAGCCGAGGTGGTGGCGATCGTTCCCACGGCAGACGCGGCGGTGCTGGCGCGAGCGGCTGCAGCGGTTCAGCGCGAGCTCGAGGCGACGCTCGCGGGCTTCGCGGTGTTCGTGGCGCACAGTCGCCTGGCCGCGGATCCTGCTGACCTGTACAGGGCAGGCAGGGAGGCCGCGCTTGCCGCCAATGTGGGCGAGGCCGAGGGGCGAACCCCCCTGAGCTTCGAGGACACCGGTTCGTACAGGTTGCTGCTGCCGGCGATGAGCGAGGATCGGCTGGAGCTCGAGCGCTTCTACCAGGAGACCGTCGCGCCCTTGGCGGCCTACGACGAGCAGTACGAGACCGACCTGCTGGGCACGGTCGAGGCGTTTTTGAACAACGACGGAAATGTCACGCCGACGGCAGCGCAGCTCTTCACCCACCGCCACACCATCCGCTACCGGCTCGAGCGCGTGCGCGAGCTGTCGGGGCACGACATGTCGTCGACCGAGGGGCGGGAGAAGCTCGGCCTCGGGCTGAAGGCGATGAGGGTGCTGGGGATCGCCTCCGCGCACGGCCCGGCGACCGAGCCGGGCACGGAGGCGGGGCGGGTCAGACGGATCGCCGAGGAATAGGGGCGTGCCGCGCCCCTACGGCCGCCAATAGGTTCTGAGCAACCGCAGAACGTTCCCCGACGTGATCTGCTCGGAGACGGCCTCGCCGTAGCGCTCGGCAAGCGCGGATTCGAGGGCGGCGAGGTCACCGGCCGTGTCGAGGCCGGCGAGCGTGGGCTTGATGAAGCCGTCGAGGTCGGTCCCGATGGCTATGTTCTCGTACGAGCCGGCCACCTCGGCGATGCGGTCGATGTGGCGGCACAGCAGCGTCACCGAGTCCTCGAACGTCTTGGGTTTGCGGAAGCCGTCGGCAGCTTGGTGCTCGGCGAGGATCAGGCCCATCACGCCGCCGCGGCCGACGATCTTGCTGATCGTCTCATCGGAGACGTTGTAGTGGTCGTGGCCGAAGCGGTAGGTCACGTGCGAGGCGATCACCGGGACCTCGCGCCCGGGGTCGATCTCGTCGAGCAGGGCAAAGGTCTGGTCGAGCGCGTCCTGGCTCATGTGGCTGACGTCGATGAGCACGTGCTCGCGCACCATCGCCTTGACCGCCGCGGTTCCAAGTGCGGCGAGCCCAACGCCCGGCGGCATCGGGAAGAGGAAGTCGTAGACGCCCTCCGGGAGGAACGGGATCGCGTTCACGTTCGTGGCGACGCTGCGGTAGAAGAGATGGGCGAGGGTCACGTAGGCGCAGCCGCTCCTGGCGAGCTCGGCGATGTTGGCGTCGACGTGGTCGACCGTCTCGCCGAGGTGGTAGCCGCCCTCGACGCAGTGGACCAGGGCCGTCTTGCCGGCGGCGAGCGCGGCCTCGAGCTCGGCGCGGTCGTGGACGACGATGGCCTGATCGGGAAACTCATCGGCGACCTCCCGCTCGACGTCCTCGAGCAGCCGCAGAAGCGAGGGGAAGTAGTTGGAGTCGGGCGGCGATCCGTAGCGCTTGCCGAGATCCATCTCGTCGAACGGGGAGTGCAGGACGGAGAGGACGACGCCCACGTTGCCTTCGCGAAGCAACGGCACGGTAACGCGTGGGCCGGAGTCGAAGCTGCGGTAGTTGGCGATGCGGCTCGCGATGCGAATGAGGCCGGATCGGACGGCGTCGAGCAGCCGCCAGCGCCCGGGCGCGGAGGCGATCAGGCTGACGATGCTCCCCCGAGCCCGGATCGTGAGATGCATCGGGTAATGCGAATGCAGATCGGCGATCACGGGTGTGGTTACGCTAATCGAACACCCATTGGGGAGTCGTCCAATCGGCAGGACTCACGGTTTTGGTCCGTGCAATCCCGGTTCAAGTCCGGGCTCCCCAGCTCGCACTCTCCCGAGAATGCGATTTGCCACCGCAGCGGTGGCAAATGTCGGTCTCGCAGCCGACGACCTACGATTCGCCCGTGCCCGGCGCTCCGACCGTCCTGATCATGGCGGCCGGCGAGGGAACCAGGATGCGTTCCTCGCTGCCCAAGATGCTCCATCCCGTCTGCGGGCGGGCGATGATCGCCTGGCCGGTCGAGGCCGCTCGCGGCGCTGGCGCGGGGCGGGTCGCTGTAATCGTCTCGCCCAACCTCGACCTCTCCGACGCAATGCCTGAGGGCACGGAGACGATCGTTCAGCCCGAGCCCGACGGCACCGGGGGCGCGCTGCGCGTGACGAGCGAGGTCGTCAAGGCGTCGGACACAGTTGTTGTCCTTCCCGGCGACCATCCGCTGATCTCAACCGACGTCATTGCTCGCCTCCTCGAGGCCCATGCCGGCGAGGGGGCCGCGGCGACGGTCCTCACCGCGATCATGGAGAACCCCGGCAGCTACGGCCGGATCGTTCGTGACTCCAGCGGCGACGTCGCCAGGATCGCGGAGGCCAAGGCCGACGCGGGCGACGCGAATGAGGAGGAGCTCGGGATCAAGGAGGTCAACAGCTCGATCTACGCGTTCGACGGCCCGGCGCTGGCCGACGCGCTCGCCAACCTGAAAAACGACAACGCCCAGGGCGAGTACTACCTTGGCGACGTCCTTCCCCTGATCAAGGCTGCGGGCGGCCGCATCGCCGCCCACATCGAGGACGACCCGCATGTGAGCCTCGGCGTCAACGACCGCGCCGACCTCGCCCTCGTCGAGAACGCGGCGCGTGAGCTCATCGCCCGCCGCCACATGCTCGCCGGCGTGACGATTGTCGACCCGGCGAGCACCTGGATCGAAGCCGGCGTCGAGATCGAACCCGACGCGCGCATCTCGCCGGGCACGTCCCTTCGCGGCCACACGCGAATCGGCCGCGACACCGTGATCGGGCCCCACTCGACCCTCGTCGACGCAACCGTGGGCGCCGGGTCGAAGGTGGCCCACTCGGTGCTGAACGATTGCGTCGTCGGCGCGGACTGCACGATCGGCCCGTACTCGCATCTGCGCCCAGGGACGAACCTCGCCGAGGGCGTCAAGGTGGGCGCCTTCGCCGAGGTCAAGAACTCCACGATCGGGGCCGGTGCCAAGGTCCCACACCTCGCCTACGTGGGCGATGCCGACATCGGTGCGGGGGCGAACATCGGCGCCGGGACGATCACCGCCAACTACGACGGGTTCATCAAGAGCCGCACGAAGATCGGGGAAGGTGCGCGAATCGGCGTCAACAACTCCCTGGTCGCACCGATTGAGGTCGGCGACGGCGCATACACTGGCGCCGGCGCCGTGATCCGGGAGGACGTACCGGACGGCGCTCTCTCAGTCAACAAGGGCGATCAGCGAAACATCGAGGGATACGCCGAGCGAAAGTCCGCCACGCGGGATGAGTCGGAACGATGAGCGCCCTTGAAGAGCAGCCGGCGATGCTGAGCTCGATTCCCCACGACTACACCAAGCGCCTCATGGTCTTCGGCGGCCGCGCGTCGCAGGAGCTTGCCGGCAAGATCGCTGCGCGCCTCGACGTCGACCTGGGCCAAGTCGACTTGCGGACCTTCGCCGACGGCGAGGTCTACTGCCGCTACAACGAGTCGATCCGCGGCGCCGACGTGTTCCTCGTCCAGTCGACCGCGGCCAACGACGCGCAGGACATGACCCCCAACGACGCTCTGATGGAGCTCCTGGTGATGATCGACGCAGCCCAGGGCGCCTCCGCCCACCGGATCATCGCCGTGATGCCCTGGTTCGGCTACGCCCGCCAGGACAAGAAGTCACAGCCGCGCGAGCCGATCTCGGCCCGTGTGGTCGCCAAGTGCCTGGAGTCGATCGGCGTCGACCGCGTCCTCACCATGGACCTCCACTCGGGCCAGGTCCAGGGGTTCTTCGAGGTTCCGGTCGACCACATGACCGCGATGCCGATGCTCACCCAGTACTTCATGGACCAGGCCTTCGACGAGGAGCTCGTGATCGTCTCGCCCGACGCCGGCCGGGTGAAGGTCGCGCGCAACTTCGCCCGCAAGCTCGGCGTGCACTGGGCGGTGATGGAGAAGGAGCGCCCGGCTAAGCAGGTCGCCGAGATCGGCTACGTCGTCGGCGACGTGCGCGGCAAGACCGCGGTCCTGGTCGACGACATGATCGACACCGCCGGAACGCTGTGCGCGGCAGCCAAGACCGTGCGTGATGAGGGCGCCGCCCGAGTCATCGCCTGCGCCACCCACGGGGTCTTCTCCGGCCCCGCCTACGAGCGGCTTCCCTACGAGGCGTCGGGCATCGAGAAGATCGTCGTCACCGACACGATGCCCCTGCGCCCTGGCCACCCCGAGAACATCTCCGTCCTCACCTCCGCGCAGATCCTCGCTGACTCGATCCGCCGGATCTTTGCGGACGACTCAGTCTCGGAGATCTTCGAAGGCGAAAACCAACTCTTCTAACGGAGCGGCCCGCCAGTTCCGGGGCGCTGTCCTGGATAGACCACCGTATAAGTGGTCAAAGCAGGACAGTGGAGAAAAACAAGGCCCAATGCTAAATCCCCAGGTCGCTCACCCGCCACGCTCCGCGGACCTCCTCGAGCTGGAACGTCCGGAACTGCGGGCCCTTCACTCCCTCGATCCGCAGCGATGCGTCGATCGCGGCCAGGCTCCCGCTGACGCGCACATCGCGGATTCGAAGCTCCGAGCGCGCGAGCGCGCCGCCGCCGCCGGCGCCCACCGCGGCGGCGCACCCGTTGGCCACTTTGCCGCCCGAGAGCTGCGCGGCAGCCTGTTCGAGGGTCTTTTGCTGGGTGGGGCTGAGGAGCTCGCAGACGCGGGGGTAGTCCCTTTCCCGTGCGGCGGCGAAGAAATCCTCGAGAGCCGTGCGCGCCCGGTCCGCTTCGGTGGGCGGATTCGCGAATGGCCCCACGTCGAGCAAGGCGAGGACCGCGATCGCGACCCCCGCGAGCAGCAGCAGAGCCGCAATCCGGCGGCGGACGAACGGGTCGAGAATGCCCACGCTTTGACGCTATCGCCCGGCGGCGCCGACGCCCGGATATGTTGCCCTACGTGGACGAGAACACCCTGGAATGGCTCGACATCCTGGGCAAGGGCCTGATGTTCGTCGCGGCGGCGATGCTGCTGCTCGGCGTGATCGGGGCCGTCGCGGTCGCCACTTCGTCGTCGGACATCGAGCTCGTAGGCCAGTTCCAGCAGCAGAACCGCGGCACCTTCGCCGCCGGGGTGCTCGGGGCGGGGATCACGTCGGCAGGGGTCCTCGCCGGGCTCGGCGCCATCGTTCGCCTTCTGGTAGCCCGCCAGCGCTCGGGTGAATAGGCCGCGGCGGGACCGACCGCTTCGGATCGGCCACAAAGGGGCCGACGCTCTCGCGCCCGGCAACACGCCTAAGAGCTTCGAGGCGGCGGTCGACGCGGGCGTCGACGTGATCGAGTTCGACGTCCTGCGCCCACGCTCGGACTTCGAGCGCACCGAGGACTGGCGCCGCGCGCCCGCCGGCCCGGGCGCGGCGGGATCCGCACCGCTTCTCGTCGCCCACGACTGGGGCGATGCCGCCCGGCGCGAGCCCCTCACCCTGGACGACGTCCTCGAGCTATTCACGAAGCCTCCCCTGGACCGCGTCGAGTTCGACCTCGACCTCAAGGTCGCCGGTCGCGAGGACGAGGTGGTCGCCGCCCTTCGCGAGCACCAGCTCCTCGATCGCGCGATGACCTCGACGCTGGAGCTCGGATCAGTGCGGGAGCTGCGCCGGCTGGCTCCCGAGCTGCGCGTCGGCTGGACGCTCCCGCGCACCACCCGCGACTGGCCGTCGATTCGCTGGGCTCGGCCGCTCCTGTACGCGGGGCTGGCGACGCTGCGGGCCCGGCTTCCCGCGATCGTCCGCCGCCGCGCCCCGCGGCTCGGCATCAGCTCGATCTGGGCGTACAGGTCGATCATCACCCCCGCGCTCGCCGACGCCTGCCATTCGATCGACATCGATCTCATCGCCTGGACGGTCGACGACCGAGCCGAGATCGAAGCCCTCCTGGCCCGCGGGGTAGACGGCATCTGCACCAACGATCCTCGTTTGCTCCAGGGATAATCGGCTGCGATGGAGATTGCCGTGCCCGTCATCCGGGCGCTGCTGGTCGGGGTGTTCGCGGTGGCGGGCATCGCAAAGCTCGCCGATCTAGAAGGCTCGCGCGCGGCCCTCGCCGCATTTGGCGTCCCGGGCCGCTTCGCCCCACCCGCGGGGACCGCGTTGCCGATCGCGGAAGTTGCGGTCGCCGCACTGCTCGTCTTCAACGCGACTGCGCGAGCTGGGGCGGGCGCCGCGGTCGTGCTGCTCACAGCCTTTTGCCTTGGGATCGCCAACGCCATCCGAAATGGGGTGACCCCCGAATGCCGATGCATCGGCCAGTTCCACTCGGAGCCGGCGGACTCGCGCACGCTCATCCGAAACGGAGCCCTCGCGGGTCTCGCCGCCGTCGCGCTTTTCGGGTCTAGTTAGCGCGCCGGCTATCCCCGGCTTGCGATCCCGGGTGTCCGGACCACGCCGCGTCCCTCGAAGTAGTCCCACTCCTCGACGCCTAGCTCGGTCGCGGGCGGGTCGGCGTAGACCCACTCCCGCATGATCCGGTGCCAGTTGCGCTTGGCGCCCACCTGCGCGAGAACTGCCAGCAGGCCAGTCTCCATCCGCCGGCCCATAAGCTCGTCGGCCGGCACCGACTCGCGGCGCATGAGCGAGTAGTACTCCGAGCGCGGGTCGGTGGTCGATTCGATCACCTTCATCACGCGCCGGGCCGAGACCTGGTACTCGCGGTCCTCCAGATACCAGCCGCCGACGACCATCACGTGCTCCATCAGGCGTTCGGCGTCGAGCTTGGACGGGTTCTTGACGAAGCCGAGGTCATGCAGGGCCTCGCGAAGCGCCTCCGGGTCCTTGCGCGACGCGGCATCGATCGCGCGCTGCTCGAGCTCGATCTGCTCGGGGTCGAGTCGCTTCGTCATCCCGAAGTCCAGGAATGCCACGCGGCCGTCGTCCATGAGGATGTAGTTGCCCGGGTGGGCGTCGGCATTGAAGTGCTGGAGGTGGTAGATGGAGCCGAAGCAGAAGCGGTAGACGATCTCGCCGAAGCGGTCGCGCGTTTCCTGATCCATCTCGCGAACCTCGTCGAAGCTGTAGCCCTCGACGTATTCGGTGACCAGAACGCGGCGGTGCGAGAGGCGGGTGATGACGTCGGGCACGTAGATGAACGGGTGCTTGCGGTAGGCGCGGGCGAACGAGCGGTGGTTCTGGGCCTCGTACTCGTAGTCGAGTTCCTCGAGAACCCGTTCCTTCAGCTCCTTGGCAATCGCGCCGGCGTCGAGGCCCGGGGCAAGCGCCTTCGCCAGCCGCACGATCATGCCCGCGTTTGCGAGGTCGGCCTCCAAGGCCTCGGCGACCCCCGGGTACTGGATCTTCACGGCGACCTCGCGGCCGTCGACCATCCGCGCGCGGTGGACCTGTCCGATCGAGGCCGCCGCGAAGGCCTCTTCGTCGATGTGGTCGAAGAGCTCATCGATCTGGTCGCCCTCGTACTCCTCCTCGAGGACCTTCACGACCTGCTTCCACGGCATCGGCTCGGCGGAGGAACGGAGCTTGCCGAGCTCCTCCTGGTAGATCTCGGCGTACTCGGGAGGCAAAAACTCGGTGTCGATGAACGAGGCGAGCTGGCCCAGCTTCATCGCGGCGCCCTTCATCTCGCCGAGCACAGAGGCCATGCGCTTGGCCGTCTCGAGGTGACGCGCGTCGAGCTTCTCCTTCGCCCCCTCCTCGGAGCGCGCGATGCTTGCGGCCCGGGTGCCCGCATAGCGCGTGGCCTGACTCCCGAGCGCCGTACCGAGCTTTGCCGAGCGCCGGACCCGGCCCTTCGGGATCTTGTGCTCGTCGGCCACGGCAGCAGACTAGCCGTCACCTACTGCTGAGCCTTCTCTATCCTCAGCCGCCGATGGCTTCCGACCGACCGACACTCAAGGTCGCCGAGCGCGCCGAGTTCGGCTCGCGCACGGCGCGACGCCTTCGCCGCGAGGGCCTCGTGCCTGGCGTCGTCTATGCCGGCGGCTCCGACGCGCGGGCGTTCGCGGTTCCCGAGCGGGAGGTCAACCACGTCATCGAGCACGGCGGCGCCCTTTTCGACGTCGTCTTCGAGAGCGGCGGCGCCACTCCCGTCGTGGTCAAGGACCAGCAGCGCCATCCGGTGCGCGGGTCGCTGGTCCACCTCGACCTGATGGAGGTCAAGCTCGACGAGGAGATCGAGGCGGAGGTCGCGATCGAGCTCCTGGGCGTCGAGGATTCTCCCGGCGTCAAGGAGGGCGGAGTCCTCGAACACGTCACTCACGAGATTACGATCCGCGCCCTGCCGACCGCGATCCCCGAGTCGATTCCGGCGGACGTCTCCGGCATGGAGATCAACGACACGCTTCAGCTGAGCGCCCTGGCCCCGCCCGAAGGGGTCGAGTTCGTCCTCGCCGAGGACGCCGAGGAGCTCACGATTGCGACCCTCTCGCCACCGCGCGTCGAGGAGGAGCCCGAGCCCGAGCTCGAGGAGGAGGCCGAGCTCGTCGGCGAGGAGGGCGAGGAGCCCGCCGAGGGCGAGGGCGAGGCAGAGGGCGAAGCAGCACCTGCCGAGAGCGGCGACTCCGGCGAGGAGTAGTTTGGCGCTGCTGCGCCGCCGCAGGGCGTCCGGCGCTGGACGCTCGAGCACGCCTGTGGACGCCCTGGTCGTGGGGCTGGGCAACCCCGGCCGCGAGTACGTGGCGACCCGTCACAACCTCGGATTCGAGGTTGCGTCCGAGCTATCGCGCCGCTGGGAGCTGCCACGCGCCCGCGAGCGCTTTCGCGGGATGCTCGCCGAGGGCAGGGCCGGCGCCGGCGGGCCGCGCGTGGCGATCCTCCTGCCCCAGACCTACATGAACGACTCGGGCGACTCGGTCGGCCCCGCTCGCGGCTCGATGAAGGTCCCGCTCGAGCGCACGATCGTCGTGCACGACGAGATCGACCTGCCTTTCGGCGAGGTCCGCTCCAAGCTTGGCGGCGGCGTCGCCGGCCACAACGGGTTGAAGAGCATGAAGCGAGGCTTCGGGAGCGCCGACTTCTGGCGGGTGCGGGCGGGGGTAGGACGCCCCGACAGCACGGACCCCGAGATCGTTTCCGCCCATGTCCTCTCGCGCTTTCGCGAGCCGGACTCCGACGTGCGCGACCTGATCGCGCGGGCCGCCGACGAGGTCGAGCGCCTGCTCGGCGAGATCACCGCGCCGGGCGAGGACGAATGAGCCTCACCTCCTACTCGGTGGAGGACGGAGTCGCCGTCCTGCGCCTCGAGCGCCCCGAGGCGCGAAACGCCATCAACACAGCGATGCTCGAGGAGCTCATCGGGCACATCGCGGCCGCTCGCGACGACGAGGAGGCGCGCGTGCTCGTTATCTCCTCCAACGACCACATGGGCCTCTCGGCCGGGGCCGACGTACGGGAGGAGCTCGACGAGGAGGGCAGGGTTCATCGGATGGAGCTCTTCGCCCGCCTCTACGACGACCTGACGGCCTTTCCCAAGCCGACGATCGCCGCCTGCCACGGTGCCTGCGTCGGCGGCGGCGCCGAGATCGCCGTCGCGTGCGACCTGCGGGTCGGCGGCTCCAACCTGCGCCTGCGCTTCCCGGGCGGGGCCCTCGGCGTTCCGGTCGGCCCGGCGCGCCTCGCGACCCTGTGCGGGCTGTCCGTCGCCAAGTACCTGTTGCTGACGGGTAAGGACGTCGGCGCGGATCTCGCGCTGCGCTGGGGCCTCGTCCACAAGGTTGCCCCCGCCGCGGCGACCGAGGAGGCGGCGATCCAGCTCGCGCTCCAGGTCGCCGCCAACCCGCCCGAGGCCGTGGCCCAGCTCAAGCGGATGCTCCACGACTGGGACGGGGTGGAGGAGCGCTCGCGAGCCGAGGGCGCGGGGCAGGTGGAATGGCAGCGCTCGGGACCTGGGCTTCCCTACCACGGCTGATCAAGCCGTCTTCCTAATATCGGGCGCCCTTGTCGCTTCGCCCGCTGCTCGAGATCGCCCGCGACGACGAGCGCTATCGCGCGCTCGGGGCGCAGCTTGCTCGCGGCGAGTCCGGAGTCGAGGGGCGCGCCTCCTCGTCGATCCGCCCCTACCTGATCGCCGCGCTGCTCGACGACCCCGATGCGCTGGCGGGCCGCCCCGCGCTCGTCGCCGCCGCCGACGACGTCGGGGCACGCGACCTCGCTCGCGACCTCGGGGCCTACCTCGCGCCGCGGCGCGTTCGCCATTACCCGTCGCGCGGCGTGGGTTACGAGTCACACCTGGCGCCCGCGCCCCACCTGACCGGCCTTCGCATCGCGGCGCTCGACTCGCTCGCGCAACCCGGCGACGAACCGCCTGTCGTGGTCGCGAGCGCGGTCGCCCTGGCTGAGGCAATTCCCGACGCATCGCTGCGGCCCGCGGGGTTCGCTATCGCCGAGGGCGAGGAGATCGACCTCACCGACGTCGCCGAGCTCCTGGTCGAGGCCGGCTACGAGCGCGTGGAGCAGGTTGAGGAGCGTGGTCAGTTCGCCGTGCGCGGCGGGATCCTCGACGTCTTCGGAGCGACTGAAGATGCCGCCACGAGGCTGGAGCTGTTCGGCGACGAGGTCGAGTCGATCCGCCGCTTCTCCACGTTCACGCAGCGCTCCCTCGGGGACACCGAGCGCGTCGAGATCGCCCCGGCCGCCGAGCTCGACGCCGAGCGGCGTGAGCTCGCCGCGATGGCGCTCGAGGCAGCAACCGACGACGGCGAGGCGCTCGATCTCACCGAAGCCCTCCCGCTCGAGAGCTTCGGCTCGCTCTTCGATTCGCTGCCGGACGAGATCGCCGTGGTTATCGCCGCGGCCGACGAGATCCCGGCGGCTCTGCGCGATCACTGGGAGGACGTGACCGCCGCAGTTCACGACGAGCACGCCCGCAGCCTCTACGTTGACGTCGCCGAGCCGCTGGAGGCGCGGGCCACGCTGAAGCTTGCCGGCGCCCGTGGAGACACAGACGACTCTGCCTTCCGGGCCCAGGCTCCCGCCTCCGCGGCGCGCAGCCTGGGCGAGGCCGAGCCACAGCTCGAGCGCGACGTGCGCTCGGGCTACCGGGTGGCGGTCGCGTTCGACCATCGCGGCGAGGCCGAGCGCGCCCAGTACAACCTGAACCGCCTCGAGGCACGCTTTCTCGGAAGCGGGCTTCCGCCCGCCGGCGGAGCGCTGCTCATGGCCGAGGCGCCGATCGGCGAGGGATTCATCTCACCCGAGCTGAAGCTCGCGGTGATTCCGTTTCGCAAGCTCGTGCATCGACGGGTCGCGCCCGAGCGTCCAATGGGGCGGCTGGCCTCGCTGTTCGACCTGCGGATCGGCGACTACGTCGTCCACGCCGACCACGGCATCGCTCAGTTCGCAGGGTTCGAGACCCGCGATGTCGCGAATGTCACCCGTGACTACCTCGAGCTCACCTACAAGGGCGAAGACCGGGTCTTCGCTCCCGTCGAGCAGCTGGCGAAGATCACCCGCTATGTCGGTGCCGGCGGCGAGGCGCCGCAGCTGTCGGCGCTCGGGTCCAAGCGCTGGGACGCGATCAAGGCGCGCGCGAGGCGGGCCGCGGGCGAGCTTGCGGGCGAGCTCCTCAACCTCTACGCCCAGCGCCAGGCGCGCAAGGGCCACGCCTTCGACCCGGACGGCGAATGGCAGCTCGAGCTCGAGCGATCGTTCCCGTACCGCGAGACCGCCGACCAGCTCGACGCCATCGAGGCCGTGAAGGCCGACATGGAGTCCGAACGGCCCATGGATCGCCTGATCTGCGGCGACGTCGGCTACGGCAAGACCGAGGTCGCCCTACGCGCCGCGCACAAGGCCGCCAGCACGGGCAAGCAGGTGCTGATGCTGGTGCCGACGACGATCCTGGCGCAGCAGCATCTGGGAACTTTCCGCGAGCGCCTGGCCGACTCCCCGGTCGAGGTGGGGATGGTCTCGCGCCTCCGCAAGCCCGCCCAGGTTCGCGAGGAGCTGGCGCGATTCGCCGACGGGCGCCTGGACATCCTCATCGGCACCCACCGCCTGCTCTCGCGCGACGTGCGCGCCAAGGACCTGGGGCTCGTGATTCTCGACGAGGAGCAGCGCTTCGGCGTAAAGCAAAAAGAGCTCCTACGCCAGCTTCGCCTGCGCGTCGACGTGCTGTCGATGTCGGCGACGCCGATCCCGCGGACGCTGCAGATGAGCCTCGCCAGGCTTCGAGACATCTCGGTGATCGAGACGCCGCCCGAGGGCCGGCGCCCGGTGCGCACCTATGTCGGGCCCTACGACGAGGAGCTGGTTGTCAGCGCGATCAAGCGCGAAGTCGCCCGCGACGGACAGGTCTTCTACCTGCACAACCGCGTCGAGACCCTCCACGAGACGACGGAGCGTCTGCGGGCGCTGTGTCCCCGCGTGACGTTCGCCGAGGCCCACGGGCAGATGGACGAGGGCCAGCTCGAGGCGACGATGCTGACGTTCCTTCGCGGCGACGCCGGCTGCCTGGTGGCGACGACGATCATCGAGTCGGGCCTCGACATCCCCCAGGCCAACACGCTGATCGTCGAGCGCGCCGACAACCTCGGCCTGGCCCAGGCCTACCAGATCCGCGGACGGGTGGGCCGCTCGCGCGAGCGCGCCTACGCCTACATGCTCTATCCCTCCGAAGAGCGGCTCTCGCCCGAAGCGTCAGCGCGGCTGGCGACGCTGGCCGACCACACCGAGCTGGGCTCCGGCTTTCGCATCGCGATGCGCGATCTCGAGCTTCGCGGGGCCGGCAACCTGTTGGGCGACGAGCAGTCGGGGCACGTGGCCGCGGTGGGGTTCGAACTCTACGTCGCGCTCCTGGAGGAGGCGGTCGAGGCTTTGCGTGCCGGTGGCGAGGGCGCACGTCCGGCCGAGGAGCGCCAGCTTCGGCTCGATCTTGCAGTCGACGCCTACCTACCCACCGAGTACGTTCCGTTCGAGGCCGCGAAGATCGACGTTCATCGCCGCATCGCCGCGGCGAGGGAGCCAGGCGAGCTCCGTGCCCTGCGCGACGAGCTGCGCGACCGCTTTGGGCCTCTGCCGGAGCCGGTGGCGAACCTCCTCGAGCTCGGCCGTCTGCGGATCGAGCTGAGCGGCGCGGGGGTCGGCGTCGCCGAGGTCCGCGGCGGGCGGTTCGCGGCGACGCAGCTGGAGCTGGATGCGGCGGCGGTGGGGGAGGTCCGGGAGCGGATCCCCGAGGCGATCTACGAGACCCGCAACCGCACTCTCGCCCTTCGCGTCCCCGACGAGCCCGCCGAGCGCCTCGCGGCCGTGGTCGAACTGGTCGACGCCGTCGCAGCGGCCCGTCGCCCCGCCGAGCTGGGCGCCGCTGTGGCCGCATCAGACTCCGAATAGGGCCGGCGGCCTTACGCGGCCTTTACGGGTTCACCTATATCCTCCGCGGCCGTGTCGCCGCAGCCACGAAAGCCCGCCGCCTCTCGGCGGGGAGCGCCGAGGGCATCTGCCCGTCCCGCGCCCTCGCAGGGGCGCAAGCGCCTCGTTGCCCTCGTGCTCGCGGTCTTCGTCGTCGGTGCGGTCATTCTCGCGGCGGCGACCGCCGGCCTCGGCGATCCGAGCGTCCCGTCGGGTGACGTCGCCCTCGTGCAGGACACGCCCAACGGCGACATCACGCAGGACGACTACACCACCGCGCTGAAGCAGGCGGCAGCTCAACTACAGCTGAAGGGCGTGCCGGCGACCAGCTCGCCCCAGTACGCGCAGGTGCAGTCTGGCGCCACCGATGACCTCCTGCTCTCGCGCTGGGTTGCGGGTGAGGCAGCGGATCGGGGAATCACAGTCTCCGACAGCCAGGTGACCGACCGCCTGGACCAGATCATCAAGTCGCAGTTCCACGGCCAGAAGGGCTTCCAGCAGTTCCTGAAGCAGTCCCACTACACCGAGCAGGATGCGCAGGATCGCGTCCGCCTCCAGCTCCTGAGCGACGAGATCCAAAAGCAGGTCATTCCCACCGCCCAGCCGCCGGTCTCCGACGCCGACATCCAGAACTTCTACGACGCCAACATCACCCAGTTCCAGCAGCCCGAGACGCGGGACTTTCGCCTGATCCTCAACAAGGACCAGTCGCAGGTCCAGGCTGCGGCGGACGCGCTCGCCAAGGACGATTCGGACGCCAACTGGGCAAAGGTCGCCAAGCAGTACTCCACGGATCCGACGACCAAGTCGACCGGGGGCCTGCGCCAAGGCGTTTCGACGGGCCAGTCCGAGCCGGCCCTTGACGATCAGGTCTTCAGCGCCCCGGTGGGACAGCTCGTCGGTCCCTTCCAGGGCCAGAACGGCTACTACCTGATCGAGGTCCAGAAGATCACGCCCGCGAAGACGACTCCGCTCGACAAGCAGGCGAGCGACCAGATCAAGCAGCAGCTCGCCTCGGTCGAGTCCCAGCAGATTGCTCAGAGCTTCCAGGCGGACTTCACCGACAAGTGGCGCTCGCGGACGTTCTGCGCTTCTTCGTTCGTCAACCCCCGCTGCGCCAACTACAAGGCCCCGCCCATGACCTGCACCCAGGCGCTCGCCGACCAGCAGCAGTGCCCGACCCCGGTGGTCTCCACCGCGCCCGTCGCGCCCGGCCACGCGACCGTCTTCGGAGCCGCTCAGGGCCTGCCGCAGGCCCCCTATCAGCCGGCGCCGGCGCAGTCGACGCAGTTGCCGAGTGGCGTCATACCAGGCACCACGCCGCTGCCTCCCGGCACGGCCCCGCCGGCGGGCACCAGCACAGTTCCCTCCGGCGGCTAGCCCGCCGCCGTGTCGGGGGCGACCGAGCCGCTCTCCAGGCTCGACGAGATCACCCGCCGGCTTCGCCGCGAATGCCCCTGGGACCGCGAGCAGAACGAGCGCTCGATCGTCCCCCATACCGTCGAGGAGGCCTACGAGCTCGCGGACGCGGCGGCCGCGGGCGACGACGAGAAGCTGCTGGACGAGTTGGGCGATGTGCTCTTTCAGGTCTTCTTTCTCGCCCTGCTGCTCGAGGAGCGCGGCGCGGGGGACCTCGCCGCTGTCGCCGAGGCCGAGAGCGCGAAGCTGATTCGGCGCCACCCGCATGTGTTCGGCGACGCCGAGGCCGAGAGCGCCGGCGAGGTGCTGAAAAGCTGGGACCGGATCAAGCGCGAGGTCGAGGGGCGGACTTCGGAGGCGGAGCCCTTCGCCGACGTCCCCGAGAACCTTCCGGCGCTGCTCTACGCGCGAAAGATCCAGCGCCGTGCCGCCTCAGCCGGGCTGGCGGCGCAAGCCGCGTCCGAGCGCGTTGACGACCCCGACGAGCGCGACCGCGCCGAACGCGAGCTCGGCGAGGGGCTTTTCGAGCTGGTGGACGAGGCGCGGCGCGCGCGGATCGACCCCGAGCTGGCGCTGAGGGCGGCGGCGAAGCGCTTCCAGGCGGGGCTCGAGGGGTAGCGAGTCTGCCGCCCGGCTCTCCTCCCCGGTCTGCCGCCGGCGTGCGCGCGCCGCGGGCGGGGCGGAGGCAATTACGGCGGCCAAAGGAGTATTTCTCTCCGCCGTCCTGCTTTCACCACCCATACGGTGGTAAATCCAGGACGGCGACAGCCAAACCCCGCTCGAACGCCGCTTCGGCCTCCCTCATCAGCTTCAGTTCCGCTTCGCCGCTGCGCGGGCGCGGCGGAGACCGCCCGAGCAGACCTTTGCCGCCGCTTCCCTGCGACACTTCCGCGTCGCGCCCGCGCCGGGCGCAGTCGCCATGCCAACCATCGAATCCATCCACGGCCGCCAGATCCTCGACTCGCGGGGCAACCCCACGGTCGAGGTGGACGTGCGCCTGGACACGGGTGCGCTCGGGCGTGCGGCGGTTCCGTCAGGGGCCTCCACGGGCGAGTTCGAGGCCACGGAGCTTCGCGACGGCGGCGACGCCTGGATGGGCAAGGGCGTCAGCAAGGCCGTCGCCAGCGTCAACAAGGAGATCGCAGCAGCGCTCGTGGGCGCCCGGGCGACGGAGCAGGGCGCGATCGACCGGACCCTGTGCGACCTCGACGGAACGGCGGGTAAGTCGCGCCTGGGCGCCAACGCGATCCTCGGGGTCTCGCTCGCGGTGGCGCGGGCCGCCGCCGCCGAGGCCGACGAGCCGCTTTGGAGATTCCTCGGCGGGACGGCTGCGAACGTGCTCCCCGTGCCGATGATGAACGTGCTGAACGGCGGCGCCCACGCCGACAACTCGGTGGACTATCAGGAGTTCATGGTCGTCCCCGCCGGCGCTCCGAGCTTTTCTGAGGCCCTGCGGATGGGCACGGAGGTCTTCCACGGCCTCAAGCGGATCCTTGGCGAGCGCGGCCTTCAGACCGCTGTCGGCGACGAGGGCGGGTTTGCCCCGAATCTGGAATCCAACGAGGCGGCCCTCGAGCTCCTCGTCGCGGGCATCGAGGCCGCCGGGTACGAGCCGGGCGAGCAGGTCTTCATCGCGCTGGACCCCGCCACGAGCGAGCTCGTGCGCGAGTCCGACGGGGCGTACGTCCTCGAGCACGAGGGTCGCGCGCTGACTCCCGAGGAGATGTCCGGCACCTGGGCGGGGATCGTCGAGCGCTACCCGGTCGTCTCGATCGAGGACGGCATGGCCGAGGAGGACTGGGACGGCTGGAAGCTCCTCACTGAGCGAATCGGCGATCGCTGCCAGCTCGTCGGCGACGACCTCTTCGTCACCAACCCCGAGCGGCTTCGCCGCGGGATCGAGGAGGGCGTGGGCAACTCGATCCTCATCAAGGTCAACCAGATCGGCACCCTCACCGAGACGCTGGAGGCCATCGCCATCGCCAGCGAGGCCGGCTACACCTCGGTGATGTCTCACCGCTCGGGCGAGACCGAGGACACAACGATCGCCGACCTCGCCGTCGCCACCGGCACCGGCCAGATCAAGACCGGCGCGCCCTCGCGCTCGGACAGGGTGGCCAAGTACAACCAGTTGCTGCGGATCGAAGAAGAGCTTGGGGAGGCCGCCACGTACCCGGGGCTCGATGCCTTCCGCCGCGGCTAGCCGCGGCCTGAAAGAGGCGTGCCAGGGGCAGGACGGGGGGCACGGATGGCGAACGACGAGCCATGGCCTCACACGCCCAGGCGAATCGCGGTTACCGGCTGCGTCCGGCTCCGCGCTCGCGGACGCGCGGACGCCCCCAGTCGCGGGTGCGCTGGGACAAGCTTGGCCGGGTCATCCTGGTTCTGGCGCTCTTCGGGGTTCTGATCTCCTACATCCATCCCATTTTCGGATTCGTCGGTGCCTGGCAGGACAAGCGCACCGCCACCACCGAGCTGAGCGCGCTCCGCGCCGAGCATGCGCAACTGGTGAGAAAGGCCGGCTCGCTCGACGGGCGGGACGCTGCCGAGAGGGCAGCGCGGCGGCTGGGCATGGTGAGCCAGGGCGAGCGCGCGTACGTGATCAAGGCCCTGGGGAACTAGCGCAAGCGCCGGCGGGCTGCCGATGAGCTCGGCCTCCTTCGCGCTGAGCGCCGGCGCATACCTGCGTGGGCTCGTGGAGCTGGCGATCGCTGCCGGCGCGATCGCCTATGGCGCCGTCGAACTGCGCAGGCTGCTGCTGCCCGGCTGGACGGGTGCTCCGGCCCGGCTGGTGGAGGTTGTGCTCTGGAGCGCCGGGATGCTCCTCGTCTCCGAGCTGATCGGGACCTTCGGGCACTTTCAGCGAGGCTGGTTTCTCGCCGTCAGCATCCTCGGCGGCGTGGGCGCGGGCCTCCTCGCTCGCTCGCGCGCGCGGGCAGCGAACCCAAGTCCTTCGGCCAGTCCCCCGGCACCCCCGGCTGCCGCGATCGCGAAGATCCTCGCGCTCGTCATCGTCACGGGCCTCACCGCCGCCTGGGTGATTCCAACCCTCGGCTCGATCGCCGCGGGCATGGATCGGGCCGACACCATGTGGTACCACCTGCCGCTCGCCGCCCGGTTCGTGCAGACCGGGCACCTCGGCTCGATCTTCTTCTTTGACCCGGTCTTCTTCGCCTCCTTCTACCCGGCGAACTCCGAGGTCTTCCACTCGATCGGGATGCTCTTCTTCGGCCGCGACATCCTCTCGCCGTTCGTCAACGACGGCTGGCTTATCGTCGCCCTGCTCTCCTGCTACTGCATCGGCCGCCCGTACGGTGCCGGCCCCCAGGCGCTCATCGGCGGCTCGGTCGCCCTCGGAGCGCAGATGCTGGTCGAGTTCCAGGCAGGCGAAGGCCTCAACGACATCACCGGAGTGGCCTTCTTCCTGGCCGCCGCGGCCATCCTGGCCAACGCATACGCGACGCGCAAGAAGGCGCTCACGCCGGAAGGGCGGCCGGCATCGGGTGTGGGGTCGGAGCCGGGAGCACCGGGCATACCCCCCGAAGGACGCTCTCGCATCCATGCATCGCACCGTCCTCGCGTCCATGCTGCGGATGTCCTTCGGGCGCCACACCCGCCACTCCCGGCTGTCGTGATGGCCGGGTTGGCGGCGGGACTGGCAGCCGGGGTCAAGCTTTCGTTTCTGCCAATCGTGGCCGCGATGACCGTCGGCGTGGTCTGGATGGCCGGAAAGGGCAGACGGCGCCGCGCGGCCCTGGCCTGGTCGATCCCGATGCTCGTCGGCGGCTCCTACTGGTACCTGCGAAACCTGTTCGCCGTCGGCAATCCGATTCCAGAGATCCACCACCTCGGCCCGATCGCCATGCCGGCGCCGATCCGCGACTTCTCGTTGCGGCCCGGGTTCTCGGTGTTTCACTACGCGACGGATACGAGGGTGTGGAGCGACTGGTTCGCGCCCGGCCTGCACGACTCGCTCGGCCTGCTGTGGCCGGTCACCGTCATCGGGATCTTCGCGATCTCGGCCTACGCACTCTGGCGCGGGCGGGATCCGATCCTTCGGCTGCTTGGTCGGGTTGCGGGGTTCGCAGCTGTCGTCTACATCTTCACTCCGTTCACCGCCGCCGGCGTCGAGGGCGAGCCCATCGGCTTTATCTGGAACCTGCGCTACCTGGCTCCGTCGGTTGCCCTTGCGTTCGCGCTTTTGCCATGCCTGCCGGCGTTCGTCGGGACACCGGCACGACGGGCGCGCGCGCTCCTGGCGGTGTTCGTGCTCGCCGGGTTCACGATCGGCTCGCTCGTCCAGTGGCAGCAGGGCCACCTGAAGGGCGCGCTGGCGGCGGCGGCAGTGGTCGCCGTCGGGGGCATGGTGATCGCCGCCGCGGGACTTCGGGGGATCCGCTGGGACGCCATCCGCCCATCGCGCTGGGCGGCGGCCCTCGTGCTCATCGCCGCTGTGGCGGTCGCGGGCGGCTACGAGGTCCAGAAGCGCTACATGCAGCACCGCTACGAGGACGCGGGCTCGGTTCCCGACCTCGCGGGCGCCTTCGCGTGGGTGCGCGGTGTCCACGATTCGCGGATCGCCCTCGCCGGCGTGCGGGGAATCTTCACCCAATACGCCTTCTATGGGCCGGATCTCTCCAACGACGTCCAGTGGCTGGGCCATCAGACCGCCCACGACGGCTACGCCCGGATTGCAAGCTGCGACGCCTGGTATCGGGCGGTCAACGAAGGCCGGTACCGCTACGTGGTCGCAACCCACGATCCCTACGACCCGGGAACGCTCACGACGACGCCCGAGAGCCGCTGGACCGGGGCGGACCCCAACGCCCGCCTGGTGCTGACCGAGGGCCCGCTGCACATCTTCGAGGTGCAGGGTCCGCTCGATCCCTCCAACTGCACCGGCCAGCACCGCCTGTCCCAGCACCAGCTCCACGGCGTCCCCGACCCGACGAACCCTCAGTAGATGCTGGCGATCCTCGCGAGCTCGCTGGTGATCCTCGTCGCCGCGACGATCCTCGGCCGCGCATTCCTGCTGGCCCTGGGCCGCACCAGGCCGACTTGGATGGCGGCGGCAATCGGCTTCGCGACCCTCACGGTCACCAGTCCGCTCCTGATCCACCTCCCGGGCCGAGCGACGACGGCGACGATCGTCACCGCCCTCGCCGTCCTCGTCTGCGCAGCGACGATGAGACGAAGGTTCTTCGCCGCCGCGAACACTCGCCCGGGGAGAGACGGGGCAGGGGCCGGGACAGGTCCCGATGAACATGGGGGCACGGCCGATCCCGGCACCCAGGCCGAGTCACGTTCAGCGGGGCATGTTCCGGTCCCTGCCCGTCGCGCCGCCCACACCACCGCCCTCGCGACGGTGCTGATCACCTTCGTCCTGGCCTGCGTCCCGTTCGCGCTGAACGACTCCACGGGCGTGCTCGGCGAGGGCGTCTACACGAACGACCAGGCCGCGCAGCTGTACTGGACCGACTGGCTCCAGCACGGCACCGGGCCCGAGCCCAGCGCGGTCAAGTTCGGTTATCCCACCGGCCCGCAGTCGGTGGCGGCGCTCGCGGCCACGTCGACCGGCGCCTCGCTCGAGCATGCCTTCAACGGCCTCCTGATCGTGATCCCGGTTCTCGGGGCGCTCGCGGCCCTCTCCGCGCTCGGTGGGGTCGAGCCGCGTCGCCGCGTCGCGGCGGCGGTGCTCGCCGGCCTGCCGTATCTGGGCGCCTCGTATCTCGCGCAGAGCGCCTTCAAGGAGACGGCGATGGCGCTGTTCGTCCTGGCGCTGGCCGTGGTGCTCGGCGAGCTCGAGCGTGGGGAGGTGACCCGCCGGGCGGGAGTGGGCGCCATCGTCGCGCTCGCCGGCGCGAGCGTCTTCACCTACAGCCTGCCCGGCCTGGCCTGGTTTGCGGGTGCGATCGCGGTCTGGCTGGCGCTGGAGCTTGTGCGCGGCAACGGCCGTGTCCGTGCCGACGTCGCCGGCGCGGCGGGCGCCGTTCGCCGTCACCGGCGGGCGGTGGCGATCGGAGCGGTGATCCTGCTCGCCGTCGTCGCGGCCGGCGCCGGGCCGGTTAGCCACTTCAGCTCGAAGATCGGCGACGTCCAGAGCTCGCCTGGGCGCTTGGGCTCGCCGATCTCGCCGGGCGAAGCTTTCGGAGTCTGGCCGCAGGGCGACTTTCGGATCGTCCGCGGCGATGTGACCGGCTCGCTTCCCGCGATCGCCCTTGGCTTCATCGCCGTCGCGCTCGGGGCGCTGGCCCTGCTTCGCCGCCGGTCGAACGGGCTCCTTGCCGGGCTCGGCGCAGGCTTCGTCATCTACGTTGCGACTCGGATCGACGCCAGCGACTACGTGCAGGCCAAGGCCCTCGCGGTGATCGCACCCACGGTCGTGCTCGTGGCGCTACTGGGGCTCTGGGAGCCGCGCGAAGTCGGAAACGGGCGTCCGCGATGGGCGGTTGGGCTTGGTGTCGTCTTCGCGCTTTGCGCGCTGGGGTCGACCCTGCTCGCGCTTCGCTCCGCGCCGGTGGGATTCGACAATCGGGCTCACGACCTCGAATCCCTGGCGAAGCAAATCCAGGGCCGCAGCGTCGTCTTCCTCGGACTGGATCGCTTCGCGGCCTACTGGCTTCGAGGCACATTGATCCAGGCCCCGGGGGGCTACGTCCCGCCGGACATCAGCGCTCGCCACGACAAGCCTTGGGAGCAGGGCGAGCCGGTCGACTTCGACTCGATCTCGCCGGACCACCTCGACCGCTTCGACTACGCCATCACCACGACCGCGGCCTTCCAGTCCAGCCCGCCGCCCAATGTTCGCGTGGTCGATCGCTCCGGCGACTACGTGCTTTGGAAGCGCACGGGCCAGACCCCGAGCTTGCGCATCCTCCCCGAGGGGCTCAGTCCCGGGCAGACGCTGGATTGCAGCTCGCCCGAGGGGCGCCAGATCGCCGAGCAGCCAGGCACCGCGACGATTCTCCCCAAGCCGGTCACCGGCCCGCCCGAGGCGTGGGGATCCTCCGGGGTGTTCGACGCTCCCGGCAGCGCTTCGCAGACGCTGAAGCTCGGCCGCGGCCACTGGCGGCTCTCGCTTCAGTACAACAGCCAGGTCGAGCTCCATGTGAGCGCGCCCAGCCTCAGCACCAAGCTGCCTCCCTCGCTTGACGGCATGTACTTCACGCACCCGGGACAGGGTGCGTTCTGGCCCGCGGGCGAGCTGGTGCTGCGCGAGCCGGCCGCGGTCACGGTGCGGGTGAGCGGCGCCGACCCGCCTGCGCTCTCGCGCCTTTCCGGGGCGACGCGGCGGGTGTGGCTGGGGAACATCGCTGCCTCGCCCACGATTGCCAGCCAGGCGAGGCCGCTGGCGAAGGCATGCGGCGCCTACGTGGATCACTACACGCTGACCACAAAGCCTCAGAATTCCAGGGTCCATACGTCCCGCAAGCAGCCCTAACCCCACTAGCTACCCTCGCTGGCTCATGCAATCGAACCCCACGCAGGGGCGGCCGGACACCGCTCCCATCATTTTCGTCGGCGGCACGGGCCGCAGCGGCACGCACGTGATCGCGCAGCTTCTGTGCCGCAGCGTCGACCTGGCCCTGATCCCGGTGGAGACCCGCTTTCACGTCGACCGCGGCGGCCTGGGCGACCTGCTCGAGAAACAGGTCTCCAAGGAGAAGTTCGTCCGCCGCCTGCGGGGCTTTTGGTGGAAGGGCTTTCAGACCAACCGCCTTCGCGGCATGCACCGGATGATGGACCGCGAGCGCTTTGACGCCGCGGCCGACGCGTTCGAGGCGGGGTTCGACGCCGATCCCAACGAGGCAGCGCGCCGCCTCTTCTACGACCTCCTCTGGTGGCGGGCGGAGGAGAAGGGCGCGAAGGGAATCGTCGAGCAGAGCTGCGACACGATCCGCGAGGGAGCGGTTCTTTCCCGCCTCTTTCCCGAGGCGCGCTTCGTGCACGTGGTCCGCGACGGCCGCGACGCGTCGGCCTCGCGCGTGGCGCAGACCCGGGGGCTGACGGCACCGCGGACCAGGCTTGGCGGCATCCGCTGGTGGGAGGAGCGAATGCGCCGGATCGACGAGGGCGCCCGCGCGATTCCGCCCGAGCGCCTGCTCCAACTCTCCATCGACGAGCTCGTCCGGCAACGCTCCCCCAAGAAGCTGGTCCCGCTGTGCGACTTCGCGGGCATCCCCGTCGGCCACCGTGTGCGCAAGTTCTACAAATGGCACATGGATGCCGAGGGGGCCAACCAGGGTCGCTGGCGGGAGGGGATCTCCGAGTCGAAGGTCGCGAGGATTGAGGCCGCGTACGAACGCGCCCTGGATCGTCTCGACGCCGACGGTGTCACCTCCGTGCCGCTGCTGCGACGTGCCTTCGAGCGATCTGTTGCCCAGCATCCCGGAAAGGTTCCCTCGCTCGTCTACGTCGGCGCATCGCCGGACGCAGAGTATTCCGGTGAGGGGCTTCGCCCCGAAAGCAGCAGGTGAGTTGGTTGTGGTGAATCCGCCGCTTGTCTTCGTCGGCGGCACGGGGCGCAGCGGAACGCACGTCGTCGCTCGGATCCTCGGCCGTCACTCGGCCTACTACGCCGTTCCCATCGAGTGTCGCTTTCACTGCAACCCGGGCGGGCTCGCCGACTTCGTCGAGGGCCGCACCGACGTTCACGCATTCACCACGAGGCTTCGTGGCTTCTGGTGGCGGCGCGCGCGCTTCGGCTCGCGAGTCCTGAAGGGGCGAAGCGCCCGCTTGAGCCAGCGGGTGGCCGGCGCCGCCGCGGACGCCAACGTGCGCGGGCTGCACAAGCTCGTCAACGGCCCCGCCCTCGACACCGCCATCAAGGCGTTCGAAGCCGGTGCGAGCGACGACCCGCTCACGGCGTCGCGGGACCTGTTCTACGAGCTGCTGAGCCCGCTTGCGGCGCAGGAGGGCAAGCCGGGGATCGTCGAGATGAGTTGCTTCACGATCGCGGCCGCGGGCGGTCTCGGACGGATCTTCCCGGAGGCGAAATTCATCCACACGGTGCGCGACGGCCGCGACGCCGGATCGTCGAAGGTCTCAAAGCGCCAGAAGCCCAAGGACCCTCGCGACGCGCGCGAGGGCATTGCCTGGTGGGAGGGGCGCCTGCGCTCCGCCGAGGCCGGAGCGGCGGCTTTGGAGCAGTCGCGGCTGCTGACCGTCAGCTTCGACCAGCTCGTCCAGAGCGACCGCGAGGAGGTCTACGCCCGGATCCTCGGGTTTCTCGGGCTCCCAGACGAGCCCGCGGTTCGCGATTACTTCGCGGCCGAGGTGTCGGCCGAGGCCGCCCATCGCGATCGTTGGCGCGAGGGGCTCGACAGCCGTGAGCAAAAGGCTGTGACCGCGCTCTACGAGGAAGCGCTCGACCGCCTCGAGGCGGAGGGCGCCCGCTCGGTTCCGTTGCTGCGAGAGGTGCTCGCCGGGGAGGCGCTGTCGCAGTGAACGTCCCACCGACCTTCATCGGCGGGACGGGACGCAGCGGCACCCACGTCCTCGCCCGCCTCCTCGACCGCCATCCCGAGATCGCGGCCGTTCCCATCGAGGCGCGCTTTCATTGCAACGTCAAGGGCATGCCAGACCTCCTGGGGGGACGCGTCACCGTGGCCGGCTTCGTCGAGAAGCTCCGCAACTTCTGGTGGCATCGCATCCGCGTCGACGACGAGCCGCGCGGCCTCTACAACCTCATGTCGCAGGCGCGCTTCGACGCGGCCGTCGCGAGCTTCGAGAGCGCCTACCGCTCCGACCCGATCGCGGCCTGCCGCGGCCTCTTCTGGGACCTGCTGGGGCCCTGGGCGGGCGAGGTCGGCAAGCCACGGCTGGCAGAGATGAGCTCGCACAACATCAAGGAGGCGCACACGCTGAGGCGGATCTTCCCCGGCGCCCGATTCGTCCACACCGTCCGCGACGGCCGCGACGCGGCATCCTCGGTCGCCACGAGGACGTGGGGACCCGACGACGTGGTCAACGGAATCGACTGGTGGGCCGACCGCCTGCGGGCCATCGACCGTGGGCTCTACTCCCGAGAGGACGGCGCCGAGTTCGTGCTGCCGGCCGATGGGCTCTGCGTGATCGTCCTCGACGAGCTCGTCGCGGGCGATCGCGAGGCCAGCTACGCGCGCCTGATTCAGCACGTCGGCGTCGAGGACGCCCCCTCGATGCGCGACTTCTTCGAGAACGAGATGACCCCGACAAGCGCGAACCGCGGGCGCTGGGCGCGGGGCATCGGCGCGATCGGGCGCCGGCGGGTCGTGCGCCGCTACGAGCGCACGCTCGACGCCCTGGCGACAGAGGGCAATCACGTCGCGGCGCCGCTGATCGCGATATACGAGCGGCTGGAATGAGCCACCGGCTCCTCTTCATCACCTCCAACGGCACCGGATTGGGGCACCTGACGCGGTCGATGGCGATCGCCCGGCGGCTGCCGGAGGGACTCGAGCCCATGGTCCTGACGCTCTCGGCGGCCGCCCCGGTTGTCCGCGATCAGGGATTCTCGGTGGAGTACGTGGCGTCCCACTCGACGCCGGGAACCGGTTCGTCCTGGCGCTGGTCGCGACGGCTGCGCGGACGCCTGCGGCAGGTCATCAGCGAGGCCGACCCGGCCGTCCTGGTCTTCGACGGCGTTCATCCCTACGAGGCGCTTCTGGGCGCGATGGGTGTCGCGCCTCGTGCTCACCGGGTGTGGTGCCGGAGGCCGATGTGGCTGCCGGGCTCCAATCTGGGGGCGCTGGAGCGCGAGCGCTTCTTCGACGCGGTTCTCGAGCCCGGCGAGCTGGCACAGTCAGAGGACCGGGGCCCAACGGTGGCTCGCCGCGAGGCCGCCCATCGGGTGGGACCGATCGTCTTCTGCGACCCCGAAGAGCTCGTGCCGCGCGAGCAGGCCGAGCGCGAGCTGGGCCTTAAGCTCGGACGCGTCAACGTTCTCGTCGCCCTCGGCCAGGGCGCCGAGGTGAGCGCCGCCACCAGGCGCTGCCTCGAGGCGCTGCGCGGCCGCGACGATGTCCAGGTCGCCGCGCTCAGCTCTGCCATCGCCGAGCTCGGCGATCTGGAGGAGGGAGTCGTGCACCTGAGCGCCACCTACCCCATGAGCCGCCTCTACCGCGCCTTCGATGTCGCCGTCGCCGCGGCCGGCTACAACGCCTTCCACGAGCTGGTCCAGCTGGGCGTGCCGAGCCTCTTTGTGCCGATGGAGCGCGAGACCGACGACCAGGCGGCGCGCGCGCGCTGGGCGGAGAGGACGGGAGTCGGGCGGGGAACGGACGCCGCCGCCGCCGGAGAGCTGGTCGAAAAGCTCGAGTCGCTGCTCGACGGCAAGTCGCGCGAGGCCGTTACGGCGAAGCTCGCCGAGCTCGAACCCGCTCGCGGCGCTGCGGACGCTGCGGCCTGGCTGTCGGAGCTGGCGGACACCGAGCGCCGGCCGCGTCCGAGCCGAAGCACGTTCCGCCGCTACCTCGACGATCCGGCCGGCTCGGTGAGGGCCGCGGCGCCGGTACTCCGCCGGGCTCCGCGAAACCTCGGCGGCGTTGCCTGGCAAACGCTCACCCGGCGTCCGCCGCGCACCCTCGTCTTGGCGCTTGGGCTCGAGCCTGGGCAGCTCGAGAGGGAGCTCCCAACGGCTCTGGCCGACGCGAGCGACCCTCCCGAGCGGGTTCTCGTCGTCACGGACTCGCTCGAGCTGGCGCCACTTCGGCGCGCAGGCGTCGCCTTCGAGCACGTGCCCGCGCGCGGCGAGCTGGCGTCGGACGTCGGCGGCGACGACTACGATTCGTTCCTGCGGCGCCGTCTCGCGCTGATTCTCGCCGAGCGTCCGGCTCCACGCAGGAGCATCGCGATCGGCGCTGCCGGCGAGACCGTCCTGGCGTCGCTGCGAGCCTCCTGACCGCCTCCAGGGCAGCACACGAGACCTTGTCCTCGACACCGACATCCGACACCGCACCCCGGCCGGAGAGTTACGGCCCGAGCGGCGGCGCCTTGCCGAACCTGGTGGTCATCGGCGCGCAGAAGTGCGGCACAAGCGGCCTTCACTACTACCTGGGACTGCATCCCGAGATCTCGATGTCGCGGCCCAAGGAGCTCAACTTCTTCATCGAGGAGCGCAACTATCCGCGCGGCGAGAGCTGGTACAAGCGCCACTTCGACCCCGAGGCGAGGGTGCGCGGCGAATCCTCGCCGAACTACACGGCCTTTCCCCAACACACCGGCGTCCCCGAGCGGATGGCGACGCTGCTGCCGGGCGCAAAGCTCGTCTACCTCGTGCGCGACCCTGTGGAGCGAATCGCCGCCCACTGGGTCCACAACTACGCCAAGCGCAGGGAGAAGGGCGACCTCGCCACGACTCTCAAGCACCCCAACACCTCCTACATCGTCCGCAGCCAGTACGCCATGCAGCTGCAGGAGTTCCTGCGCCACTTCGATCGTGAGCAGATCGTCGTGGTCGAGCAGACCGAGCTGCGCGACCACCGCGCCGACACGCTGCGCCGCGTTTTCGAGCTGGTGGGCGTCGATCCTGAGTTCAGCCATCCGCAGTTCGAGCACGAGCGTCATCAGACCTCGCGCAAGACCAGGGCCACCCGGGCTGCCGCCCGCCTCGATCGCGCCAGCCGCTCGCGCGCCGGCCGCCGCGTGCCCCGCAACTTCTGGTTCCTTCTCGACGAGCGCTTGCCGCTGCGCCGGCCGATTCCCCGCCCCGATGTCCGCGAGGCGCTCGGTCCCGAGGTGATGAAGGTCCTTCGCGACGACGCCGAGCACCTGCGCGAGCTCACCGGGCAGTCGTTCGACCACTGGAGCGTCTGCTCGTGACGGACGACGGCCTGCTCCCCGAGGACGCGGCCGCGGACTCGAACGGCGCCGCGGACGAGCAGAAGAAAAAGAAGGACAAGCCCCCGGCCCACGGCCAGAAGCACACGCACGCGGGCGGCTCAGGAGCGGTTCTGGGCGCGCGGATCGCCCGCTACACGCTCTGGCAGGGAAGCTCGCTTTTCATCTCGAACCTGCTGCACGCAGCGTCGATCGTCTACGTCGCCCACCAGCTCGGCGCGGCCTCGCTCGGTACGTACAGCCTGCTGCTCTTCTGGTCGGGCCTGATCACCCAGGTCTTCCACATCTTCTCCAAGCCGGGGACGCTGCGGCGGGTGTTCGGCCAGGCCGACGACGAAGACGCGGGAGCTGAGGGCGACTTCGGCGACGAGGACGGCAAGGAGGATGACGACCAGGCGGCAAGGCCCGAGCGAAGCCTGGGCGTCGGGATCATCTGGGTCGCCTTTCTCGGGATCCTCGGGGGCACGGTCACGATCCTGCTGCGAAGGCAGATCGCCGGCAGCCTTCTCGGCAATCCCGACGATGCGATCCTCGTCTTTTGGGCAGGCATCCTCGGCGGCGTCGGCGCCATCTTCAAGCTCTGCGACATCGTCATCTGGTTCGAGAAGCGCCCGCTGACGTTCGTGTTGGTCGACGGGCTGCGCCCCGCCCTCAACCTGATCCTGATGGCCTACTGGATCCACCAGGGCGACGGGGTGGAGGGCGCGATCAGAGGCGCCGCCATCGGCACGTCGATCGCCACTGTGGTCTCCGTTCTGGCCCTGGTGCGCTCGTTCACCCTTTCCTGGGACTGGACGGAGTTGAAGCTGATCTTGCTGCGCGGGCTGGGGCGCGTCCCGATCGCGATGTCGATGTGGACGATTCAGAACGCGGACTCGTTCATCCTCTCCAAGTACGTCGGCCACAAGGACCTGGGCTACTACAAGCTGGCGCAGACGCTCGGCTACGTGGTCACCTTCCTGCCACAGGGCTTTCGCATCGCCATGCGCCCGTTACGACGCAGCGCGGTCTTTGAGGCCGTCAAACGCCAGTACGGGGCTCCCGTGGCGCAGGCGCAGCTGCTCTTCTACTTCATGCTGCTGGGGATCATCGCCGTGCTGGCGATGATCATGGGCGGCGACCTGATCGTCAACCAGGCGAGCAGCCGCTTCGAGGCGGCCCGCCCCCTGATCCCGTTCACTGCAGCGGCGCTGACGATGCCGTCGCTACTTCGCACCATCAACGGCCAGACGATCTTCGCCCACAAGCGCCCGTGGTTCATCGCGAGCGCGATCTGGGCGGCGGTGAGCTTCGTCGGGCTGATGATGATCCTCGTCCCCGCTTTCGGCATCATCGGCACGCCCCTGGCCATGCTCGGCGCCTTTGGCTCCTCCTGCGCATTCCTTTGGATCAGGGGGCAGCGGGGCCCCAAGCCGCTCGAGTTCCCGTATGTCTCGCTGGTCGGGGCGATCGCCCTCGCCGCGGTGGTCGCCGTGTTCTTCCGCTACATCCATTTCGGGAACAAGTGGCTGCAGCTGGGCGAGATCGCCGTGCTGATGAGCCTGTACCTCTTCGGGCTCTTTGCCACCCGGATCATTCCCACCTACCACCGGGCGCCGATCTGGCACATCGTCCGCTCCGCCCTCGCGCGCCGGCCCCACGGTTTCGACCGCGACCAGGGGCTCTCAGTCCTGAAGCCGCGCCAGCTCGACCTTCTTCACGACGCGATCGTCAACCGGATCCCTCCCGACAACTTCGGCGGGGAAGAGGTCGTCATGGCGAACAACGGCAACGGCAATTCCAGCAAGGATGCGGTCGTCGCGAGCTCGGAGACCGCCGTCGCGCCTGAGCGCCTGGTCAAGATCCTGCGCAAGGTCGGCAACAAGGGCGGAGTCCCGGTCGGGGAGCAGACCGAGTACGACGCCCGAATCGCCAAGTTCCTGTTCGCCGATTCGCCCACGGCCACCCGCAACGCGACGATGCGCGGCCTGATCTCGGCCGGCGCCGAGTCGAACGACCTGCGGGTCCTCGAAGACCTGGTCGAGTACCTGGCGAAGTCGCCGAAGGAAGTCTGGAAGGCGAAGTAGCCGGCGCTCAGCTCGAGCGCTTGATGACGATCTGGTCGGGCTGAACCGAGACTTCGACCTCGCGCTGCCCGGCCCAATGCTCGGCGTAGACCGGGTCGTCCGTCACCGCAGGGTCGAGCCAGAGGCCGTAGCCCTCGGGCTCGCCGTGCTCGAAGGTCGCCTGAAGCGCCTTGCGGGCGCGACCGCGACCGCGACCTCCGCGGCGCCGGCGCCGGCGGGGAGCCTGGGCGTCGTCTCCGCCGTCTTCTTCGCCGCCGCCGCCCTCGTCGGTAGTGCCATCCTCCTCGGGCTCTTCGTCCTCGTCCTCGGGCTCGCGGGAACCGAGCTCCTCTTCGTCCTCCTCGGGCTCGTCCTCCTCGGGCTCGTCCTCCTCGGGCTCGTCCTCCTCGGCGTCCATCGCGGCCTCGATCTCGGCCTCGATCTCGTCGCGGAGGTCGATCTCGTCGGTGCCGCCGTCGGCGCTCAGCTCATGGCGGTGGCGAAACTCGCCCAGCTCGGCGGTCGAGACCTCGAGCTGATGGGCGATCCACGCGTCGGTGCGCCCCTGCTGCACCCAGGCGCGGACTTGGTTGAGCTGTGATCTGAGGGGCTTCTTGGCCATGAATCTGCGGTGGGGGGCTTTAAAGACGTCCCGCCGGAGCGGGGATCCTAACGAACGCCGTCGCAGCTCCGCGATTATGGGTGGCGGGCGCGCATTCGAGGCAGTACGCTCCTTGCGGCTGTCCCTCCGGGCAGCGCACATGTAGGGATACGCAGCTCGAATGGAGTTGAGATGCTGGTACTCACTCGCAAGACCAACCAAAGCATCATGATCGGAGACGAGATCGAGATTTCGGTCCTCTCCGTCTCCCGCGACAAGATCCGGCTGGGCATCACCGCGCCACGCGAGGTGCCTGTCTACCGGAGAGAGGTCTACGAATCGATGAACGGGGATGGGGCGCCGGCGGACGGCGACTCACGCTCGGAGGTCGACTCCGCACTCGATCAACTCGCCGAAACCTGATCGGGGGGAGGCTCTGAGCCTCAGCCCATCAACCAGGCGAGCGTTTCGAACATAACCGCGGTCACCGTGATCACGGTCACGGCGAGCGCGACAACCAGAACGCCGAAGGCGACGTTTCCGCGTTGCTGGACGTTCTGGATCTCCCGCGCGCGCGAGCGCGAAGCCGCCCGCTGGCGAAGCTGCTGGCGTCGCTGACGCTCCACGGCGGCTTCCCGTTCGAACGCGAGCTCAAAGTCGTCTATCGACTGTCGCATCTTCATGGATTCCCCCGCGTATGAGCGTTGTGTTTGCGCGGCGTGAGCGGTCGCCATACGGCTCTCAACCTAGCAGGTATTGCGGAGTTGTACATCTGTCTCAACATTTGCTCCAAAGGCCGCGGCCACGCACGGCCGCGCGCCTGGCGAGGCGGTCGAAGAGGGGTTCGTGCGAGGTGTTGGGAGGGAAGGGAAGCGTGCGCGCGAGGCCCTTCCGGACCAGGTCGGCGTTGACCATGTCCCGCCCCAGATACACGTAGGCAAGCAGTCGCCCGTAGGCGTCACGACGCTCGCGGTCGAAGACCAGGCGAACGTCGTGGCCCTCGACCGCGTGGTGGTTGAACGTGCTCGCCTGCGGACCGAAGCACTGCACGGGCGTGTCGGGCTTGACGGTCTCGGGGGTGTCGATTCCGATGTAGCGAACGTACTCGGTCTCGCCATCGACCCGGGCGAGGATGGTGTCCCCGTCGACGGCGCGGATGACCTGGGCCGTGACGGTGCGCGGGCCGGTGTCGACGCTCGTTCCGTTCGTGGCGTCGCCGCAGGACGAGAGGGCCCAGGAAGCGATTAGGGCCGAGATGGCCAGCGTGGGTCGGGGCCGCATGCTCATTCGAGGCCCCGGCGGCGCCTCATTCGCCCCCGCGCGGGGGCCGAAATTCGGCGCTGTCCTGCCTTGTATGGCATATGGCCACACAATCCAGGACAGCGGAGAAGGAAATCGGCCGAATTGCGGCTCGTCAGCACGGCGTCGTCACGCGGGCGCAGCTGCTCGCGGCTGGCCTCTCGGCGGATGCCATTGCTGATCGCGTTCGCAATGGCGTCCTAATTGCCGTACACCCCGGCGTCTATAGGGTCGGTCACTCCGCGCCGAGCGTCGAGGCGCGCTACATGGCCGCTGTCCTGGCCTGCGGGCCCGGAGCAGTCCTCGCGGGCCGAGCGGCCGCATATCTGCACAAGCTGATCCGAGGAACGGCACCCCCGCCAGAGGTGCTGACCCCGACCGAGCGCCGCATCAAGGGAGTCCGCACCCGCCGGACGAGGGCCCTCGACCCCGCCGACAAGACCCTCTCTAATTGCATCCCCGCAACCTCGGTCCCGCGAACCCTGGTCGACCTTGCGGGCGTCTTGCCCGCCGCCGACCTCGCCCGAGCCTGCCACGAAGCAGGCGTCCACCATCACACCACCCCCGCCCAGGTCAAGGCCGTCCTCGGGCGCCGTCCGAACGCGCCCGGCGCCCAAGAGCTCCGAAGCGTCCTGGACGGCGACGTTCGCGTCACCCTCAGCAAGCTCGAAAAACGGTTCCTTGACCGCCTAAAAGCCGCTGTTCTTCCCCTACCGATCACCAACCGGCCCGCCGGCACCAAGCGCGTCGACTGTCGCTGGCCCAAGCACTGCCTCACGGTCGAGCTCGACAGCTACCGCTACCACTCCTCACGCCACGCGTGGGAGCAGGACCGCCGGCGCGAACGCGAAGCCCACGCTCGCGGCGACGACTTCCGCCGCTACACGTGGGGCGACGTCTTCGAAAGCCCGGAGCAGATGCTCAGGGAGCTGAGAGGATTGCTGAGGCGGTAGATCTCGCCGCTGTCCTGCCTTAACCACCGTATGGGTGGCCAACCCAGGACAGCGGCACGAAGACGGGCGTCCGGGCCGCCCGGGGTCCCCAATTTATCTCTGAGCTCTGGATGCCTACGGGATGCGGGTGACGTTGGCGAGCATGATCTCCTTGATCTGCTCAATGATCTCGAGGGCCTCGTTCCACTCGCGCTGCCACACGTTGCGGCCGTATATCACGCCGGATCCGCCGGCGCCCATGATGAAACGGGTCTGCTCGAGAAGCTTGTCGTCGTCGACCTTCGATCCGCCCGATAGGACCACGAGCGAACGTCCCGCGGACTCGACGACCCCGTGGATCGCCACCTCCTGGGTGACCTCCATCTCGTTGTAGGGAGCCTGGGTGAGCTTGTCCTTCTCGGGATCGATCTTCGGCATGTTCAGCTTGACTACGTCGGCCCCCATCTCCATGGCGAGCCGGGCGGCGTAGTCGATCGCGTAGAAGGTCGTCTGCCCACCCTTCTTGTCGAGCGCGCTGCCACGGGGGTAGGCCCAGATGACGAGCGGCATGCCGTAGCGGTCGCAGTCTTCGCGCACCGTCTTCAGCTGCAGCAGGTCGGCGTCCTGGCGGGGCGAGCCGACGTAGAGGGTGTAACCGACGGCGTCGGCGCCCAAACGAACCGCGTCCTCGACGCTGGCGTTCAGGGGCGAGAAGGCGTCGTCGGAGGACGGGACGTCGGTCTTCGCGTTGATCTTCAAAAGCAGCGGGACCTGGCCTGCGTAGTCGGGGTAGTACTTCTCGGCAAGGCCGATCTGGCAGGCGATCGCGGAGTAGCCGGCCTCGGCGGCGAGCCGGAACTGGTACTCGGGGTCCTTCGAGGCGGGGTTGGGAAAGAAGTCGCGGGGGCCGTGCTCGATGCCCTGGTCGATGGGCAGGAACAGCAGCGTGCCGTTGCCGGGGCCGAACTCGAACAGCAGGCGGCGCAGGCGTGTGCGCTTGCCGGGGGCGAGGGTTGCGAGCAACGACTTCTGTTCAGTGGCGGACTTGATCTCCATCGAACGGATAATAGGCCCCGGTACCCCCAGCCGCCGCCATGCTCGACCAAGCATTCAAAGGACCCGCGTTCACCGTCGGAATCGAGGAGGAGCTGATGATCCTCGAGCCCGATGGCTACGCGCTGGCGCAGGAGATCGAGGGAATCCTGGGCGCCGTACCCGCCCGTTACGCCGGCCAGGTGAAGCCCGAGTTTCTCCAGTGCGTCCTCGAGATCGCGACCGGCGTGCACTCCACGGTGCGATCGGCAGGAGACGAGCTGCGCGAGCTGCGGGCCGCGGTGATCGGGGTCGCAGAGAGCCGGGATCTGCTGATCGGCGCGGCCGGAACCCACCCTTTCGCCCGCTGGGAGGACCAGAAGATCGTCGAGCGTGAGCGCTATGAGGAGCTCGCCGAGGAGCTCGGGTTCATCCTGCGCCAGTTCGTCATCTTCGGGACCCACATCCACGTCGCGATCGACAATCCCGACCGCGCGATCTGCGTCGCCGACGGGATCCGCCGCCACCTGCCGCTGCTCCTCGCCCTCTCGTGCAACTCGCCGTTTCACCGCGGCTACCCCACCGGCATGGCCTCCTCGCGCACCCCAATCTTCAGGGCGTTGCCGCGGTCCGGAATTCCGCCCCACTTCTCCAGCTGGGCCGAATATCAGGAGCGCATGGAGCTGCTCCAGAAGGTCGGTTCGATCGAGGACTACACCTTCGTGTGGTGGGACGTGCGCCCGCATCCGCGCCTCGGCACCGTGGAGACCCGCATCTTCGACCAGCAGACCCGCGTCGAGCACACCGAGGGGTTCGCGGCGCTGATGCAGGCGCTTTGCCACACCCTGTGCGCCCGCTACGAGCGCGGCGAGCCGGTGATGGAGGTCCCGACCGAGCTGGTCGACGATCTCAAGATCCGCGCCGCGCTTCGGGGCATGGGCGGACCGCTCGGCGACTTCGACAACCAGCGCCCGGCGGCTCCCAGCGAGCTCGCCGATCGCCTGCTCGACGAGGTTCGCCCCAGCGCCGAGAGGCTCGGCTGCGACGCTGAGCTCGGCGGGGTGGAGGACATCATCGAGAACGGCACGGGCGCCCAGCGCCAACTCGCGATGTTCGACAAGCACCCGGACCTCGACGAGCTGATGCGCGAGGTCGTCGAGCGCACCCGGCCCTGACCGGGCGCGCCCCAGGCCCCGGGTATCCTCGATGGCAATGCCCGACGCCTCGCCCGAGCTCAGCGTCGTCTGTCGCAATTGCGGCTCCGAAGTCAGCCCATACGTCACCGAATGCCCGTACTGCGGCACCCGCCTTCGCCGACGGGCGCCAAAGCTGGAGCGCCAGGGCGACGAGCTGCGCGCGCGCGAGAACCTGCGCTCGCGCCGCCGCCGAAAGGTCACCGAGCGCCGGCTTGCCCGCCAGCTCGACGGCCCGCCCTCGCGTCGCCGGCTTTCGATCTCCATCCGCAGCCCCTACGTCACCACCGCGGCGATCCTGGGGCCGGCGCTACTCATCGTCATCGGCGACGCGGCAGGCCTCAGCCCGTTTGACCTCGGCGCCGTCGTCCGCCCCGCCTACACGGGGGCCTGGCGCTACCTGGCGGCACCATTCGTGTACGACAGCGCGGGCTACCTCTTCGCCACCGCGCTCGCATTCGCGTTCTTCGTACCAACCCTCGAGCGGCGCCTCGGCCTCCTCGCCACGTTGGTGATGCTGGTCGCCTGCGGCGCGCTGGGCATGCTGGCCACCGTGGCTCTCGACCAGGCCTTCGGCGATGGAATCATCGTGGCGGCCGGGGGCAACGGGATCGCCCTGGGCGCGCTCGGCGCCTGGTTCGCGCTTCGCCACCACGACCTGGCGCACGACCCGACCGACCAGGTCGATCACCTGGCGCTTGGAGTCGCCGCCGCCGTGCTCCTCCTCCTGCCCCTCGCCGATACCTACGCCGACCCCTGGGCCGGCCTCGTGGGTGGGCTGATCGGGCTTTCCTGCGGTGCGCTCGCGGCTCGCTTCGCGGCCCCCGCCTGAGGGTTCCTTCAGCAGATGCCCGACAAGTTCACCGCGCTCACCCCTGAGCTACACCGCTACCTCGTCGACCACTCGCCCGCAGCTGCCGATCCGCACCTCGAGCGCCTTGCCGAGGAGACGGCGGCCCTCGGCGACATCGCGATCATGCAGAGCGCCCCGGAGCAGGCAGCGCTCATGGCGCTCCTCGCCCGGGCGATCGGGGCTCGCCGCGCCCTGGAGGTGGGCACCTTCACGGGCTACACGGCGATCGCCGTCGCCCGTGCCCTTGGCTCTGACGGCCTGCTCGTCGCCTGCGATGTCTCCGAGGAGTGGGCCGCGATCGCGCGCTGCCACTTCGCCGAGGCGGGCCTCGTCGAGCGGATCGACCTGCGCATCGCTCCGGCGCTCGACACCCTCGCCGAGCTTCGTGGCGGCGAGCCCTTCGACTTCGCCTTCATCGACGCCGACAAGCAGACGTATCCGGAGTATTGGGAGGCGGTTGTCGAGCTGACGCGCCCGAACGGCCTGATCGTCATCGACAACGTCCTCTACGGCGGCGAGGTCCTCGAGGCGAGGCTTGTTGACGATCCCGGCGAGATGCGCCCCTGGGACAAGGGCCCCGGACGCCGCGAGTCGCTCGACGGGATCATCACGACCAACGAGCTGGTCAGAGAAGACGCGCGAGTGGAGTCGGTGATGCTGGGAATCGCCGACGGGATCACCATTGCGCGCTGCCGCGGCGAGGACGAGCGATCGTGACCGCCGAGGAATGCGCGCGCCTGCAGCGCCGAAACCTCGCCCGCTTCATCCGCATGCTGGTCTCCGCCGCGCCGGACTCGAAGCTCCTCGAGCGCCGGGGCGTGACCGGCTCGGTCGTGCCCGCCGCGCCCGCCCGGTCGATCGCCAACTGCGTCACCTACCACGAGGCAGGGCAGCTTCGCGAGGCGCTTGACGACGTGGCGCGCGCCTACGAGGAAGCTGGGGTCCTCGCCTGGCTCGTGTGGGCGCCCGACGGCGACGAAGAGACCTCGGAGCTCCTCTCCGGCGCGGGCCACCGCGTCGATGCGGCGCCCGCGGCGATGGCCATGGAGCTCGCAGGTTTCGAGGCCCCCGAACCGGGCGACCTCGACTGGGACGCCGAGGCCAATGCCGAGGAGATCTGCCGCCTGAACGAGCTTGGCTACGGCTTGCCGGTGGGCGAGTTCGCGCGCGGGCTTCGCGACCTGAAGCCCGGTCCGACGACGCACCTGTACCGCGCTAGGGTGAATGGCGAGACAGCCTCGGTTGCGATCGTCCTCGACACCGACGACGAGGCCTCGATCGTGCTCGTCGCCACGGATCCTCAGCTCCAGGGGCAAGGGCTCTCGACGCGCCTGCTCGGGCAGGCGCTGGGCGAGGCGCGCGATCGCGGGATGCGCACGACCAGTCTTCAGGCCAGCGCCACCGGCGAGCCGATCTACCGGCGCCTCGGCTACGAGGCGTTCGGGCGTATGAACATGTGGGAGCGCCGGGCAACGTGAGCGCCCGCTTCACCGACGAGGAGCTGGGCGCCGCGGTCGATGCTCTCTCCGACCCCGACAGCTTTCGCGAGGCCGAGTCGATCGTGGCCCGCGCCGCGCCCGGCCTGCAGGCAATTCTCGCCTCCGCGCTCGCCGAGGGTGGCTGGTTCGGCGAATCGCACGAGGACGAGGTGCGAAAGGCGGCGCTCGCCGAGGGCGACGAAGCGAAGCGCGCCATGGCCGTGCGGACGCTGCTGGCCGAGGAGGCGCGTATGGGGATGATGGTCGGGGTAGCCGTAGGATGGGCGCTCGCCGAGACCCTGAACCGACCGACGACCACTGAAGGAGACGACGAATGACGGACATCCGCTTCCTGGGCCACTCCTGCTTCGAGCTGACCGACGGCGACGCCCGGGTCCTGATCGACCCCTTCCTGAAGCCGAACAACCCGGCTGCGACGATCACCGCCGACGAGCTCTCCGACCCCACGCAGATCCTCGTCACCCACGGCCATGCTGACCACCTCGCCGACGCCGCCGGGCTCGCGAAGCGAAGCGGCGCGCAAATCGCGGCGATCGTTGAACTCGCGCACTGGTTCGACGCCCTCGGCGTCGAGGACACCACCGACCCAAACCTCGGCGGCACGGTCGAGTTCGACGGCGGCTCGGCGAAGCTCGTGCAGGCATTTCACACCAGCACCGCACCCGGCAAGGGCGGCGATCCCTTTTCGGCGGAGACTGGCGTTGCGATCGGCCAGGGCGCCGGCTGGGTCGTGAGGCTGGGCGACACGACGATCTACCACACCGGCGACACGTGCCTTTTCAGCGACATGAAGCTGATCGCCGAGCAGACGCCGGTCGACGTCGCGCTCGTGCCCATCGGCGGCCACTACACGATGGACCGCCACGACGCCGTGCGGGCGGTGGAGTTCATCGGGGCGAAGCTGGTGATCCCGATGCACTTCAACACCTTCCCGCCGATCGAGACCGACGCCGAGGCCTTCAAGGCCGACGTCGAGTCGCAGACCCAGGCGCAGTGCGTGGTGCTCGAGCCGGGCGACAGCCACAGCGTCTGAACAAGCGCCTCATCCGATCGGATGAGACAGGTTCATCCCCTCAGGTGACCAAACGGCTATTGAGACCAAAGGCATGCTCCGCGAGCCTTTGGCTATCCCTACCCCCCCAGCTGTCGGGGTCGGAGGGACCGCGTGCGTGGGAGTAAGAGCGGATGTCGAATCCCATAGCGCTTGAGTCTTCGGACGATATGCGTAGCGGTTTTTCTGGCCTTTGACAGCTACCAGGTCGTCTCTGTCGGAGCAATAGCTTCGGCCCATATATGAGGTGGCCTATCCCGTACCCAGCGTCTCAACCCGGAGCACAAGGATGGCTCCGGGTTGGGGCCTGGGTCTTAAGATCGCCGCGTGGCCAACCGTTCCGACCGGGTCAAGGTTCTCGTCGCCGACGACCACCCCATCTACCGGGAGGGGATCGTGAGAGCGGTCAAGGAGCGCCCTGAGCTGGAGCTCGTGGGCGAGGCCGGCGACGGGCGGGCGGCTCTCGACGAGATCAAGCGGCTAGTGCCCGACGTGGCGGTCCTCGATATCCGCATGCCCGAGCTGGATGGCACCCAGGTCCTCGGCGCCCTCCAGCGCGACGCCGTCGCCACGCACGTGCTCTTCATCTCCGCCTTCGTCGAGCCCGAGCTCGCATACGCGACCGTCGCTGCCGGCGCGCGCGGCTATCTGTCAAAGGAGGCGTCGCGCCGTGAGATCTGCGAGGCGATCATCACCATCGGGCGCGGCGGCACGGCATTTGCGCCGCGCGTGCAGGAGGGTCTCGCGAACGCGGTCCGAAAGCGCGAGCGCGCTGAGACCCTCAAGCTGACTCCGCGCGAGCAGGAGGTGCTGCGCTTCATCTCCGAGGGTCTCTCGGCGCCCGAGATCGGCCGACGGATCCACCTGTCCCCAGCCACGGTGAAGACCCACCTTCGCACTCTGTACGAGAAGCTCGGCGTCTCCGATCGTGCGGCTGCGGTCGCCGAGGCGATGCGCCGCGGCCTGCTGGAGTAGGCGAAACCCGCCTTGGTCGAAGCACTGCTGGCATTTGCGCTCGTCGCGCTTGCCATCGCCTGCGTCGGGCTCGTGCTGCGCGAGCGCGAGGCGAGGCGAACGCGCGAACGCGCGCAGGTGCTGGCGGCGCAGGTGATGCAGGCCGATGAGCGGGCGCGGCGCGAGATCGCTCAGAACCTCCACGACCAGGCGCTACAGACTCTCCTCGCCGCCAATCAGGAGCTTCAAGAGGCTTCGCCGGGCCGGGCGGGGGTCATCCGCGCGCACGCGGTGGTCGAGGCGGCGCTCGAGGAGCTTCGCGAGGCAGTTGCGGCCCTTCACCCCGTTACCCTCGAGGAGGGCGGGCTCGAGACGGCGCTCGCCGCCGTGGCGCGCCGGGCGCAACGCCTGGGCGGATTTGAGGCGACGGTCGAGGTCGATCCTGATCTGCCGAGCGCGCGCGACGATCTCATCCTCGCGATTGCACGGGAGCTGCTCAGCAACGTCGCCAGTCACGCCAAAGCCGCTCAGGTAGAGGTTCGCGTGCGCCGGCTTGGTGCCGAGGTCGAGCTCACCGTTTCCGACGATGGCCGGGGGATCGAGCCTGGCCGGCGCGAGGCCGCCCTCACCCAGGGGCATATCGGCCTCGCTTCCACGGCCAACCGCGTCGAAATGAGCGGCGGCACCTTCGAGCTCGGCCAGAGCGCGCTGGGGGGAACCCTCGCCCGCGCGTGTCTGCCGATCAACTGAGCCCTGCGCTCAGCCGGCGGGAGGAAGCGGCGGAAGGTTCACCGGCGGCGGGACGGCATCCGGCGGCGGCGGCGGCGGCGGAGGCGGCGGAGGCGGCCGCGGAGGCGGGGTTGGATCAGGCGTCGGTTCGTACGTGGGCGGGTCGTTTGTCCCCGTGCCGTCGCCCGAGCTCCCGCTGGCGATGGGATCGGGCGTGGTTCCCTCTCCCGAGGACTCGGTTCCCGTCGCGCCTGCGGTGTCGGCGGAGTTGCCGGTGCCCGGGGCCAAGTTCGTGGAGGGCGGCGGAGCTTCGGTCGTGGGCGGGGCCGCCACCGCCGGATCGGCTGCAGCGAGCGGAGCCGGATCGGCCGGGGCCGTGGCTGGCGCTGGCGCGGCCTTTGCGGCCAACTTCCTCGCCGGATGGCGATGGGCCGGATGCGAGTAGATCGCCGCTGGCGCCTCGGCGATCTTCGCGGGAGCGGTGCGGAAGCTCGAGGGTGGCGCAGCGTAGTGCCCGACGCCAACGGCGCCCGCCGTCAGCAGGGCTGCCGTGGCGAACCCGCCCGCGGCCTTGACGCCAACGGCGCCCAGCGCGCCGCCGCCGATCAGCCCCCCGGCCCCTCCGGCCGTGCCCGCGGCAGCGGTAACGCCCAGCCCGGCGCCGCCGGCGCCGATGCCGCCCGCCAGGCCCGCGGAACCGCCCGCGCCGGCGCCGGTTGCCCCCGCGCCGCCCGAGCCCGCAGCCGCCCCGCCGGAGCCGCCGAGCTTGGCGCCGATCGCGTGGCGAATCGCCGCCAGGAAGGCGAACGGGGCGAATGGCGCAAGGGCGCGAAGCTCACGGGTGGAGGAGCGAAGCTGGGAGCGGTAGCGCTTGCAGCCGGGGCAGCGACGCACGTGGTGGCGAACGCCGCCGCCGACCTTGCGAATCCCCTCGGCCGCTTCGGCCAGCTCCAGGCGGACCTCGTCGCAGGTGAGGACGCGGCTCTCGCTCGCCTCCGCCAGCGCCATGCGGGCGCGGACGAGCAGCGACTTCACCGCCGGAAGCGTCGTCCCCATGGCCTGGGCGATGTCCTCGTAGGAGAGATCGTCGATCTCCCGAAGCACGAGCGCCGTGCGCTGCGTCTCCGGCAGCTCGGCGACGTCGGCAAAGATGGCGCGCATCTCCTCGCGACCGGCCGCGGCATCGGCCGTGCTGGCGCCGTTGGCGTGGGGCAGGGCGTCCATCGTGTCCTTGCCGTCGGCAACTGGCCGCCGCAGGTGGTTAAGGGAGCGGTTGCGGGCGATCCGGTACAGCCAGGGCTTGACGTCGATCGGCCGCGAATCGGCGAGCATCGCCGCGTGGGCGGCAACGAACACGTCCTGGAGAACGTCCTCGCCATCCTCTGCGGAGCCGACGATCCCCCGGCAGAACGCCAGGAGCTTCGAGCGGTACCGCTCGAAGAGAGCCTCGAAGGCGCGGACATTGCCGCCGCGAATCGCCGCCACGAGCCGCTCGTCCCCGTAGAGGCGCAACAGCGCCGGACTGCGAACGAGCAGTCCGGGCTTAGCGGCATGGCTGAGAGCAGAGGCCTCCATTCCCTTGATCCTCGAAACACGGTACCGCCGGCCAAGTTGCGGCGCAATTAAGATCGGATGCCCGGGGCGGGATTCGAACCCGCAACGCCCCGAGGGGCAGCGCCTTTTAAGAGCGCGGGCTTTGCCAGTTTGCCTACCCGGGCCGAACGATCCTACGAGACCGCTCCGGCTCACGGATATCACCGAGGGAGGGCGAAGCGGGGGCGAGCTTCAGACCTTGTCCCCTTATTGACTCCATAGGGCTTCGAACGGACAAACATTTCGCAACCGGGCCATTTGGACCCTCGTTCGAGCCCAGCACGGCGTGATCAGCTATTCCCAGTTGCGCCAGCTGGGGCTCTCGGATCGCGCCATCCGCCACCGCATCAAGGTCGGCCGCCTTCATTGCCTTTTCGAGGGGTCTATGCAGTCGGGCGAGCCGAGCTCACCGACCACGGCCGCTGGATGGCCGCGGTCCTTGCCTGCGGGTCGGGCGCTGTCCTCAGCCACGAGAGTGCCGCCGCCGTCTGGGAGCTGCGCCCCACCCGGCCGGTGCTCCGAGGATCTCCGTGCCGGCAAACCGCCATCCCCACGAGCCCGAGCTCCACATCCACCGCCGCCGCACCCTGCTGCCCGACCTCCTCACCACCCACCACAACATCCCCGTCACCGACCCCGTCCTGACCTTCATCGACCTGGCAACCCGCCTCGGCCGCGACTCACTGGAAGACGCGATCAACAAGGCCGACCGCGACCGCTTGATCGACCCGGAAACCCTCCGCGGCTCCCTCATCGACTTGCCCCCGATCCCGGGCATCGCTCGCCTCCGAACAACCCTCGACGCTCGCACCTTCACCCTCCCCGACTCCGAGCTTGAACGCCGCTTCCTGAAGTTCGTCGACCAAGCCGGCGTACCGCGCCCGCTCACCCAGCAACACCTCAGCGGCCACCGGGTCGACTTCTACTGGCCCGACCTTGACTTGGTCGTGGAAACCGATGGTCTGACCTACCACCAGACCCCCCAGCAGCAGGCGAAGGATTGCCGCCGCGACCAGGCTCACCTGGCCGCCGGCCGAACCATCCTGCGCTTCACGGACGCTCAGATCCGCTACGAGGCGAGCGCCACGAGCGCCACCCTCATTGCCTGTTTCAAAGCCACTGCTCAGCGGCACGGCGGCCTTGGCAGGCCGAAGGCCGGTTAGTCCTCGCCGCGGACGACCTTGATGTTGAACTTGGCTGTGCCGAGGGCGCCCATCAGGCGCAGCCACAGCGGCAGGTACATCTCGGTGCCGCGGGCGGCGCTGATGTCACCCACGTCGAGAATGTCACCAGACAGCCAGCCGAAGGTCTCGAGCAGCTCGATCACCTGGGCCTTGGCGCCGGAATCGTCGCCGCAGATGAAGAGATTGGTCCCCTCGCCGAGCGAGGAGGGATCGACCATCACGCTCGTCGTGAGCGTGTTGAGTCCCTTGACGACCTTGGCGTCGGGGAATTCGCGCTGGATCTGCTCGGCGAGCGAGTCGTCGTTGACCACCGAGAGCGTCGGCGGCATGCCCTGCGAGAAGTCGAGCGGGTTGGAAATGTCGAGGAGAGTCTTGCCTGCCAGGTTCTTGGCCCCTGCAGAGTTCAGCGCCTCGAGCGCGTGCATGCCGGCGGTCGCGTTCACGACCAGCTCGCCGAACGAGGCAGCGTCGGCGAACGTTCCCTCGCTCGCGTTCTCGCCTGCGCCCGAGACCCAGGCGACCGCCTTCTCGTTGCCGTCCTCGCGCGAGCCCATCTTCACCTCGTGCCCGATCTCCACGAGCTTCGAGGCGACCGTTTCGCCGACCGTGCCGGTTCCAAGGACGCCGATCCGCATCAGTTGACGCTGACGTTCGCGGGGAGCAGGTCGTGCTTCTTTAGGACCTTGACCACCGTTTGGATCTGCTGCGGGTCGGTGATGTTGAGCGACTTCCCGACCTGCATGTCAACGCCCTGCGCCCGGCAGTCTGCTGCGACGCCTTCGCGAACCTCCAGCGGCTGCGAGCGCAGGTCGATGGCGTGCTGCGTCATCAGCGCCATCAGCCCGGCCATCTGCCGCTGCATGTCGCCGCCGGTGGCGGTGTCGACCTCCGAGGCAATGGTTCCCCGAGGCGGAGCCTGGCCGATTCCGAGCGAGGGCGCTGGCGCTGGCGCCGTTGGATTGGGAGCCGCCGGCGGAGGATTCGCGGCCTCGGGAGGCGCCTCACCGGCGCCCGCCGCCGCCATGTCCGCCTGCGAGAGCGCGCTCTCCTTGTCCTTGCGACGCGAGAAGAGGCCCATCGACCGCGATCCTAGCGCGGTCCGGCGCCTACGCGGCCGCGTCGACCATTCCGGCTGCCAGCTCGACGGCCTCGCGCCGCGACAGCCCCTGCTCGCGAACCAGCGAGCGCCAGGTCTCGAACATCAGCACGTGCGCGATCGCGGCGCGCACGCGCCGGCGCCTCCCTCCGGCCCGGCCCTTCAGTAGCAGGTCGCGGGTGGCGTCGAGGTAGTCGAGCCGCCGCTGCATCGCGCCCTCAGCGCCCCGGATCAGCGGAATGTCTCGAATGACGTTGGTCATCATCGGCTCGACGCGTTCCCAGTGGGCGTATAGCTCTTCGAGCGCCGTCCTCAGCCGTACATCGGGGTCTCCGATCGCTGCCCACGGCGCCGGGTCGGGAAACGGGTTGAGCATTCCGTAGTGCGCCGAGCAGGCCGCGAACAGGCTCTGGATATCGGGGAAATGCCGGTACAGCGTGGCTCGCTGGACCCCGGCGCGATCCGCGATCGCGCTCAGCGACGTGCGGGCAGGGCCGATCGTCCCGTGCAGCTCCATCGCCGCGACGGTGATCCGCCGGCGCGTCTCGGCTTCCTGCTCTGCGCGACGGCGCTTCTCGTAGCGGCGCTTGTTAATTTGCGTAGACATCGCTGTTCAACGAATTATGACACGGCGAGCAAAGTTGTGCTATATATTCATCGCACACTATTGTTCAACTAATTAAGGAGCCCCGAGTGGAAGCCTCAACTTCAACTCACCAGGAGCGCCCTCTGTTTGACGCCTCGCAGGGTCCTCGCAAGATCGGGCCGAACGATGGCGCCTACGTCGACCTCGGCGGGATCGGCGTTCGCTTCATGGCCTACATGGAGGAGACGGGCGGCGGGTTCTCGCTGGTCGAGCACCCGATGGAGCCGCACGCGCTCGCCGCTCCGATTCACATGCACACCCGCGAGGATGAGTACAGCTACGTCATCGAGGGCAAGATGGGCGCGATCCTGGGCGACGACGTGGTCTACGCCGAGCAGGGCGACTTCGTCTTCAAGCCCCGCGACCAGTGGCACACCTTCTGGAACGCGGGTGACGAGCCCTGCCGGATCCTCGAGATCATCTCCGGCGCGCCGTTCGAGCGCTTCTTCGAGGAGTTCGGCGCGGCCCTCGCGGCCGGCGAGCCCCCGAACATGCCGCTCTACACGGAGAAGTACGGCATCCAATTCGACCCGACATCGATCGACCGCGTCTGCGACGAACACGGCCTGACGCACCCGATGCAGGGGATGTTCCCCCCGGCCGAGTAGCTAGAGCTGGGCCCAGACGGTCTTCGTCTCGAGGTAGGCGTCGAGGTTGGCGTGGCCCTTCTCGCGGCCGATGCCCGACGCCTTGTAGCCGCCGAACGGGGCCGCGGGGTCGCCGCCGCCCCAGGTGTTGATGTAGACGCTGCCGGCCTGAAGGCGTGAGGCGAGCTTGTGGGCCTGGGAGATGTCCCGGGTCCAGAGGCCCGCCGCCAGCCCGTACTCGGTGTCGTTGGCGCGCGCGGCGACCTCGTCGAGCTCGTCGAAGGGCATCGCCACCAGCACGGGGCCGAAGATCTCCTCGCGGGCGATCTTCATCTCGTCCTTCACGCCCGTGAAGAGCGTTGGGTTGACGAAGTAGCCGCCGCCATCGCCGTTCGCCGGCATGCCGCCGACGACCGCCTCGGCACCCTCGGAGAGGCCCGAGTCGATGTAGCCCGTGACCCGCTCGTACTGCTCGGCCGAGACCAGCGGGCCGAACTGCGTCTCCGGATCGAGCCCGGGCCCGACCTTCGCGTCGCGCGCAAAGCCGGCGAGTCCCTCGATTACCTCGTCGAAGACCTGCGAGGCGACGAACAGGCGCGAGCCCGCGTTGCAGGCCTGGCCCGAGTTGAAGTAGATGCCCTGAAAGCTCCCCGGGATCGCCTTCGAGAGGTCGGCGTCGGGCAGGATGATGTTGGGGCTCTTGCCGCCGAGCTCGAGCGTCACGCGCTTCAGCGCCCTCCCGCACTTGGCGCCGATCTCGCGGCCCACGACGGTCGAGCCCGTGAACGCGACCTTGGCGACGCCGGGATGGTCGACGAGCGCCGCTCCGGTCTCGCCGTCGCCGGTGAGGACGTTCAGCGTGCCCTCGGGAAAGCCCGCCTCCAGCGCCAGCTCGCCCAGGCGAAGCGCCGTGAGCGGCGTCTGCTCGGCGGGCTTCAGCACGAACGAGCACCCGGCCGCCAGTGCCGGCGCGATCTTCCAGGTCGCCATCAGCAGCGGAAAGTTCCAGGGGACGATCTGCGCGCAGACGCCGACCGGCTCGCGAAGCGTGTAACACAGCACGTCGCGGGCGCTGACCGGGATCGTCTCGCCCTCGATTTTCGTCGGCCAGCCCGCGTAGTAGCGCAGGTGGTTGACCGAGGCGGCGACGTCGCCGCCCGCCGCCTTCAGCGGCTTGCCGTTGTCGAGCGACTCAAGCTCGGCGAGCTCGGAGCCGTTCGCCTTGATCAGTTCGGCCAGCGCGTTCATGAGCGCCGAGCGCTTCGCGGGGTTGATCTTGCGTAGCGGCCCGTCGAGGGCGGCCCGCGCAGCCGTGACCGCGGCGTCGACGTCGGCTTGGCCGCCCTGGGCGACCTCGCAGATCACGTCGCCGGTCGCCGGGTCGAGGGTCTCGAACCTCCGCCCGTCGGCTGCGGCGCGGCGCTCGGCGCCGATCAGAAGGCCCTGGGTGCCGGAGGAGACGAACTGGTGGGCGGCGTCGGAAAGGGATTCCGCAGTGGCGGTGCTCATGCCCGCATCCTAGATAAGCCGCCTCCGCGCCCGAGTACGTCCCTGAGACCCCCCTACAGGGTGGGACTCCGGGACGTTCATGGCCCAGGGCCACCGCCGGGGCTCATGCCGTACTTGCCGAGCACGCCGAAGATCTCGTTCATCATGTTCGGGTCGTCGACGGGGATCGACTGGCCCGAGCCCGGCTGCGCGTTGATCCCGTGCTTGGCGAGCACGTCGAGGATCTCCTGGCGGGCCTCGTCGCCGTGCTCGGCCATCTCGTAGACCTGGGGCGGCGCCTGGCGGACCTGCGCGTGGCCGGAGTCGATGGCCTGCTGGACGAGCGGGCCGAGCGCGCCCATGTTTTCGAGCCCGGGCACCGAGAAGCCCGCCGTCGTGTCGGGCGGGGCCCCGATCGGCTGGTCGTCGGGGCCGGTTATCGGAGGGGCGGGCATCGCCGTCGGGGCCACCTCGTTGGCGCTCTCGGCGCGAGCGCTCGCCAGCGCGTCCTCCTCGCGTCGCCGTCCCATGAAGAAGTCGAAGAGGCCCACTCGGCCCCGGATCCTACCCCGCCGGGGTGGGGCAGCAGGAGCCGTGGGGCGTCGTCCGCGGATCGGGGCAATCGGGCGCGGTGGTGTCGGTGGGCAGCAACCCGGAGGACTCCAGCGACTGCGAATCGGCTGCGCTGACGCCGTCGATGGCGCCGACCGAGCTGCTCGGCGCGCTCGACGGATCCAAGGGCGGGGGCGGCGTCGCCGGGGTCGGCGGGCAGGTCTGGTCGGGGGCGTAGGTCCCGGTCGCACGGGAAGAGCCGTCGACCGCCGCCGAGCGCCGCGAAGAGCGTGAGCCCTGCGAGGAGCGCGAGCCGGGCGCCGTGTCGACGTGGCCGGCCGAGGCGGTGCGCGCGGAGCCGGAGGAATTGGCGCCGGAGCTGGAGGGCCTGGTATGCGCAGAGCCGGAGGGCTTGACGGCGGTGTCGGAGCCGGCCTGCTGGTCCGTACCGGGACTGGAGGTGGAGCTCACCGCGCCCCCCCCGTCGCCCGCGCTGGCGGTGTCGGTGGCGATCGGCTTGGGCTTTCGGTCATTCACCGGGTCGCCCCAGGCCGACACGGTCACCGTGTAGCGGGCGTTTGACGACGGCCGGTTTCGGCGCGCGGGAGATGCGCGGCGCAGGCGCAGGCGCCGCCGCCAGCACGCCGGCCTCGCTCACAGCCGAGCACTCGAACCGATCGCCACACGAGCCGCAGAAGACGACCCGGATCGCTTGCGAGGGGAGGCACAGCGGAATCCGCACGAGCGTCGTTTTGCCACAGCCGTCGTGCACGGCGCGCACCAAGCGCACGGGCTGCCCGGCCACAGGTTCTGGAAAGCCCCCGTTCGCAGGCGCGGCGAGAACCGCCGTCGGCTCGCTCAATAGCTCCACACATGCTGTTTCGGGTGTTTCAGGCGTGGGCTTGAGCGTGAGACGTCCCGCTCGGCGACATCACACAACGGTACGGAGGTACCTGAGACAATCTCCGGCATGGCCTGGCCGATATGGACGATGCTCTACCGGCGATTGGGTGGTCGCTACCCGGGCTTCTTCCTCACGCTCGAGATGCAGACGGCCTTCTTCATCACGGCCGCCACGCTCGCCCTCTTCACGTTCTTCTACGACGCTCCGACGGGCGCCTACCTGCGCACGCTCGCGGTGGTCGAGGGGCTGACGATCTTCGGCGTCGCCTTCACCCTGCTTCGCACCTACCCGCGCCTGACACCGATTCGGCGCTGGATCGAGGGCGAGCGCGACACCGAGCGAACCGCCGAGGCCTGGAGCGCGGCCGTCGGCCTGCCGCTCAACCTGATCAAGGCCGACCTCAAGATCCCGACGCTCGTCGTCGTCGTCCCCGGCTGCATCGCCGCGGCCGCCTTCCTGCACCTCGCCTGGTGGAGCTTCTTCCCGCTGGTCGCAGGCTCGTTCATCGCCCTCGGCTACTCCGGGATCCTTCATTACCTCGCCATCGAGGCCGGGATGCGGCCGGTGCTGATCGACATCAACCAGTCGGTCAGTCCCCGCCTCGCGACCAGCTGCGGCACCGTTTCGCTGCGAACGCGGATGCTCACCGTGCTGCCGGCCATCAACGTCATCTCCGGCTTCATCGTCGCCGCGCTCACCTCCAACGGCGGCGGCATCTCCGGCAGCGTCCTGATCGCTGTCGGCATCGCAGGCGCCGTGTCGCTGGAGCTGACGGTGCTGCTCACCAAGTCGATCCTCGCGCCGATCGCCGACCTGCAGAAGGCGACCCATGCGATCGCCCGCGGCGACTTCGACTCCGCCGTGCCGGTTACCACCGGTGATGAGCTGGGTGAGCTCGCGGCCTCGTTCAACCAGATGGTCAGCGGCCTCGCCGAGCGCGAGCAGCTGCGGAAGGCGTTCGGCACCTACCTCGACCATTCGGTGGCCGAAATCCTCCTGTCGGGCGATTTCCCGCAGGAAGGCGTCGAGCTCGACGTCTCGATCCTCTTCTTCGACGTCCACGACTTCACCCGCTTCGCGGCCGGGGCCGACGCTCGCAAGGTGGTCGCGGAGCTCAACGAGCTCTTCGAGACCACGGTGCCCATCATCAACCGCCACGGCGGCCACGTCGACAAGTTCATGGGCGACGGCCTGATGGCCATCTTCGGCGCCCCCGAGAACTATCCCGACCACGCCGAGCGCGCGGTTCGCGCTGCCTGCGAGATCGTCCACGCCGTCAACCGCGACGAAAAGCTCGAGTTCAAGCTCGGCGTCGGCGTCAACTCCGGACCAGTGATCGCCGGGTCGATCGGCGGCGCGGGACGCCTCAACTTCTCGGTCATCGGCGATCCGGTCAACGTCGCCTCCCGGGTGGAGGCAGCGACCCGCGACACCGACGACGAGATCCTCGTAACCCAGGAGACGGCACAGCTGTTGCCGTCCGCGATCACCACCGAGCCGCGCGGCACCCGCGAGCTGAAGGGCATCGACCGACCGATCGAGCTCTACGCGGTCTCGATTGGAGAACCCGAGGGATCGAAGCCGGGTGAGGAGCCGCTGCCGCTTCCCGACGTGGTGCCCGAGCTCGGCCGCAGCACCAGCGGCGGCCTCGCCCAGCTCTAGGCCCGTCCGGCGGCGTTAGGCAACGGGAGCGGCGGGCGCGGGCACCGGCGCACGGGGCACGTCGAGCCACGCCAGCAGGGCAAAGATCGCCGCGCCCACGGCGGCGGTGAGGGTCAGCAGGGCGCCCGCGGCGGCCATCGTGGCGACGCCGTGCGAGCCGAGGATGAGGACGCCGGAGGCGGCGCCGAGGCCGGGGCCGACCGGGAGCAGGCCGAGGGCGGCCATCCCGATCAGCAGGGCGATCGAGTCGAAGAGCGTGATGTCGGCGCCGAGGGCGTGCAGCACGAAGAAATTGCGAAGCACCTGAAGGCCCGTCGCGATCATCACCAAGCCGACGATCAGGGCCCGGCTTCGCGAGCCGGTGAGCACCGCGAGACCGTCCCAAACGCGGCGACGGTGGTTGGCGGCGAGGCGAAGCGTCAACACGGTCAGCGTGGCGGCGACGGCGAGGGCCGCCACCGGGATCCACCAGCTCAGGTGCAGGGCGCCGACGAGCGTGAACGACAGGATTGCCGCAAGGCCGGCCTCGACGATCACGATCGGCAGCTCGGCGGTGGCGAGCACGGACGCCCGCGGGGCATCGATCGGCGCCGCGCGGCGAAGCGCCGCGATCCGCACCGCCAGCCCGACCTGCGGGTTCAGCAGGTTGCCCAAGTAGCCGAGGCTGGCCGAGCGAAAGAGGGTGCGCTGCTTCACCGAGCCGCCGGCGGCGTCGATGCACACGGCCCACGCCTTCACGCGAGCGATGATCCAGAGCAGCTCGATGCCGACGGCGATCGCGAGGATTGCGGGGGAGACCGAGGCGAAGGCCGTCGAGAACTGCGCGCCCTTGGTGGCGACGATAATCGCGAGGCCGGCGCTCGCGACCAACAGCGCGGCAGCGGCGCTGACGAGCGGGCGGCGCAGGGTGCGCCGTGCGGGCGCAGTGCCCGCAGGCACAGTTATTTCAGCGGTCGGCATCAGGGGGTTCATCGGTAGAAGGCCCAGCCATGCTTAGCCGCGCCCCCAAAGGCGAGGTAAAGGGTTGGGACTGAGTTTGCGAGGTCCCCGCGCTAGGCGGAAGCCAAACCATCGGTTCGCGCGCGATCCAGGCGGTTCTTGGACTGCCTCGCAGCCCGCCCGAGCTCGCGGAGCCGGGTCGGGTTGGAGGGATGGCCGTAGGACCGTGCCCGGTACAGGCGGTAGCGATCGCGCGCGTGCTGGGCCTCGGCCTCGAGCTCTCGCACATGGACCTTGTGCTCGGAGGCGGCCTTTCGACTGGCCGATGCCGAGGCGCTCATGATCCCTCCGCTCGAGCGGAGGCTGACGGAGCCGAGGCGCTCGCGGGCTCAGGCTTTGCGCTCGCGGGCTGATATGCCGGGACGGCCTCCTTGGGCTTCGCGGCTCGAAGCACTCGCTGGCGCTCGATGACCTCCTCCAGCACCTTGGGCCGGTTCGCGAAATTTCGCTCGTAGGAGCGAATGCGGTCGAGGATTTCCACATCGGCGGTCGCGGTGAGCGCGACGATCTCCTCGACTCCGAGGGCGTCGTAGCCGGGGACCGGCTCCTGGCGCCTCAGGAAGCGCAGCTTGTTGAGGACGGGCACTCGGTCCTTGTGGGAGCGCTCGTAGGCGTCGACCGCCGTGAGCTCGACCTGCGAGTGATCGGAGAGCCCGGCGACGACTTCGCGATCATCCAGGCTCTCGTAGCCTTCGTACGGCACGGGCGCGTCCGCAGGCGCCGCGGTGGCGTCCGCAGGCGCTGTCGCCGTGGCGCCGCCATCCGATCCATTGGCGCGCCCGGCTCCCGGCTGGGCGAAACGGTCACGCATGAAGTCGCGCAGGCTCATGCTCGCGCCGAGGGGTCACTGGGCGGCGAGGGAGGGGGTATGGGCGAGGCCGCGGGAATCGGTGAAGCATCGGGAACCACCACCGGCGGCAGCATCTCTCTGCGAGGTGGAGGGATCCGGGTGGGAGCGAGGGGAGCATCCGTGGCCATCGCTGGTCTCCTTGGGTAGGGTTTCTGAAATAACAGGGTATCATAAATTCATGAATTCATTGTCATCAGTTGGCGACTCAGGAGATCCAGCACCCCGCCCCAGGTGGGATTTCCTCACCAACCACTCTCACGTCCTCACGTGCGTGGCGAACGATCCAGGGATGCGCCTGCGCGACGTGGCCGCAGCTGTTGGCATCACCGAGCGCGCCGCTCACCGGATCGTGTCCGATCTCGTGGACGAGGGGTACCTGATCCGGGAGCGCGAGGGCAGGCGCAATCGCTACGAGGTCGTCTCGCAGGAGCCACTGCGCCACCCGCTGGTGAGGGGGCGCCAGGTCGGCGATCTGCTCAAGGTTCTGCTTGGCCCTGGGGCGCGAGAGATTTCCTGATGGACGATCAACGCGGCGAGAGCGCCGGTGACCGGCGCGAGTCGCTGCCCATGCACCTGCGACGAGAGGTCGCGCGCCTCGACAAGCGCGTCGCCGAGGGGGATCCGCTGTGGCCCGCCCAGCTCTCGGTGGCGGTGGCGATCGCGCTCTACCTGGCCCTCTCCGGCAAAGTCGTCGTCGGCCCCAGGTGGGTCGTCCCCGCGGTCGAGGGCCTTCTGCTGGCGACGCTCGTCATCGTCGCCCCGTCTCGCGCCTCGCGCCTCGGCTGGCGCCATCAGCGTGGCCTGCTCTGGGCGATCCTGGGCGCGGTGACGCTCACCTATCTGGTCTCGTTGGGGCTGCTCGTGCACTACCTGATCACCGGCGGGCGGGCCGGCGGACAGAGCCTGATCGGCTCGGGCGTGGTGCTGTGGGCCACCAACGTCCTGCTGTTCGCCGTCGTCTACTGGGATCTCGACCGCGGCGGCCCGCTGCACCGCTACCGGGCCGCGAAGACCTGGCCCGACTTCCAGTTTCCCCAGATGGAGAACCCCCAGCTCACCCCGCTCGGCACGCAGTGGCGGCCGACCTTTCTCGACTACCTCTACACCTCACTCACCAACGCCATCGCTTTCAGCCCGACCGACACGATGCCGCTCACCCAGGTCGCGAAGGTGCTGATGGGCGTCCAGTCGACGGCCGCGATCGTCACCATCGGCCTGGTCGTCGCGCGCGCCGTGAACATCCTCGGCTGATCGGGCCCTAGGACGGACCGGGCGCTAGGTGCAGCCCAGCCCGTCGCCGTTGCCGTCGAGGGCGTAGGGGTCAGACCCCGTCACCCGCACCGGCCCTGAGACGAAGCGCGGGCCATCGCCCCCGCCTCCCTCGCAGTCGACGTCGGGCCCGGGCGCGATGCAGGGGTCATAGCCGGAGACGCAGTTGCCGCCGCTGCCGGCGGCCGAGGTTCCCGGCGGGGCGGGCGGGCTCGACGCCGCGCTCGCGGGAGGGTTGGCCGGCGTCGCCGCCGCCGGCTGAAAGCGCACCCAGTGGACGATCTCGAACTGCGCCCGCGCCAGGCTGATCTGTCCGTCGCAGACCTCGGCGTGAAGGCGATTTTCGAGCGCGTCCTTGTCGGTGGCACCGCGCCGGCCCGAGTAGGTCTCGGGCCAGAGGTTGCGGATGTCCGACGGCGCTCCGCCCAGCTCCAGCGAGACCAGGTGGTCGAGCTCCGAGCCACTCGGCCCGAAGCCGAAGCCGTAGGAGTGGATCAGCGCGGGCTCCAGGTTCGAGGTGTAGGACTCGGGCGGGCGCACCGTGTCGGTGTAGCCCGAGACGCAGATCGTCTTGTCGATCGTGGCCTGCGTCACCCGAGGATCGATCGCGCCGGGAGTGCAGGAGAGGTCCTCGACCACCCCGGCGTCTGGCGCGTCGCAGGCGCGTGGTGGAGGGACCGAGCCGCAGGCCGATCCGCTCGGGTCCTGCCAGCGGCAGTGGCTGACGACGAGGCCGGCGGGGGTGCGGGGCGTTGGCGCGTGGTGGGTCGGGCGGCGATGGTGGTGCGAGGCGGGGCGGGGAGGCGCGGGCCGGTGGTGTCGGACGTGGTGCGGCGCGTGGGCGACGTGATGGTGGTGCCCGTTTGCGCCCACCGATCCGCACCCCGCGAGTGCCAGGAAAAGAAAGAGGGAGGCTGCTTCACGAAGCCGCCCGCTCGAGGCGCCACCGTTCGAAGTCTGGGTCTTCCGCTTCTGATCTGTCACGCAGATCCGAAGTCTCGTATACCTATCGGTAGGGACGAGCGATGCCTCCAGGGCATTTCCCGAGAAAGTTGGATCCCCCCCGACCGGCTCAGTTAGCCGGCGGGCTCAGCGGTGGCAGCCCACGCCTCGCGGAAAAACGGCCGGTAGAGCCCCAAGAAGAGCGGCGCGATCAGGATCAGGACTACTTCGTCAACCGGCCCTGGAATCGGCAGCAGAGCGAACCCGGCCAGCAGACGCACCGGCTTCGGGATCCGCTCGTCGCGGGCGATGATCTTCATCGCGCGGATGAGCCTCGAGATCCAGTCGCGGACGCGGCGCATGGTTCGAGTCTAGGACCGCTGGACGGGTACAGCGTCCGCTCGAAGAACATCGTCAACAACGAGGTCCGAGGCAGGGACATCTGCGAGTCGAACCTCGCCCGCGTTCCCAGCCTCGCCATTGGCGCGCGGCGGGTGGACTTCGATGCGCGTCTAGGATCACCGGCGTGGCGAGCACCGAGCAGAGCGTTCAGCACGAGGAGGCTGGGAGCGGCCCAGTCCACGGCGGCCGCCTCGTCGCCCGCACGCTGAAGGACCGCGGCGTCTCGCACCTCTTCACCCTCTCCGGCGGGCACCTCTTCTCCATCTACGACGGCTGCAAGCACGAGGGCATCCGCGTCGTCGACACCCGCCACGAGGCTTCGGCGGCGTGGGCGGCCGAGGGCTGGGCGAAGGCGACGCGCGAGGTCGGCGTCTGCGCGCTGACCGCCGGGCCCGGCGTCACCAACGGGATGAGCGCGATCGCGGGGGCGAAGTTCAACCGCTCGCCGCTCGTCGTCCTCGGCGGCCGCGCGCCGGAGATGCGCTGGGGCTCGGGAAGCCTCCAGGAGATCGACCACCTGCCGTTCGTCACCCCGCTCGTGAAGACCGCGATCACGGTCAAGCACACCGAGGACATCCCCCTCGCCACCGCCCACGCGATCGACCTCGCCCTCACCCATCCCACCGGGCCCGTCTTCGTCGACTACCCCCTCGACGTCGTCTTCTCCGAGGCCGAGGCAGAGGTGCCCGAGCAGGTGGTCGACCAGCTGCCGGTCGCCGACGGAGTGGAGGGCGCGGCGGCGCTGCTCGCCCGCGCCGAGCGCCCGGCGATCATGGCCGGCACCGGCCTCTACTGGGCCCACGGCGAGGAGCCGCTTCGCGAGCTCGCCGAGGCACTTCACATCCCCGTCTTCCTCAACGGCATGGGCCGCGGCTGCCTGCCCGCCGACCACGAGCTCTACTTCAGCCGCGCCCGCGGCAAGGGCCTGAAGGAGGCCGACGTCGCCCTCGTCGTCGGCGTCCCGCTCGACTTCCGCCTCGGCTTCGGCCAGAGCTTCGGCGAGGAGACCAAGATCATCTACCTCGACTGCGCGCCCAACGAGCTTCACCGAAACCGCCAGCCCGATCTCGAGCTCGTCGGCGACATCGCCAAGACGCTCGCGGAGATGAAAGGCGCGGCCGAGTCCGGGGGGGACTCAAGCGGCCGCGCCGGCGAGTGGATTACCACCCTGCGCGAAGTCGAAACCGAAAAGCGCGAGGCCGAGAAGCCCGAGCTGAATGACGACCGCAGCCCCCTGCACCCGATGCGGATCTACAAGGAGCTCGCCGAAGTTCTCGACCGCGACGCGATCGTCATCGGCGACGGCGGCGACTTCGTCAGCTACGCGGGCCGGGTCGTCGACACCTACGAGCCCGGCACCTGGATGGACCCCGGCCCCTTCGGCTGCCTGGGCGCCGGTCCGGGCCAGGCAATCGGTGCGAAGCTCGCCAAGCCCGACCAGCAGGTCTGCCTCCTGCTGGGCGACGGAGCCTTCGGCTTCTCAGGCATGGAGTTCGACACGATGGCAAGGCACGAGATCCCGGTGGTCGCGATCGTGGGCAACAACGGGATCTGGGCGTTGGAGCACCACCCGATGAAGTTCTTGTACGGGTATTCGATGGCGGCGGAGTTGACGCCGGAGACGCGGTACGACGGGGTGGCTGACGCGCTGGGGTGCGAGGCGGAGTTGGTGCGGGAGCCAGAGGAGTTGCGCGTGGCGCTGGATCGGGCGTCTGCGGCAGGGCTGCCGACACTTGTCAATGTGCTCACAGATTCCGAAGTCGTCTATCCGCGGAAGTCTGTTTTGGCTTAGTTCCGTGTCGGGCTCATGACCCGCAGTTCGCGGGATCCGCCCACGGAACTGAGGTAACGGGCTCAGTTGCCGTCGAGACCTGACCTAACGCTGAAAGCAGCCGACGCGTGCGCCGGTCACCGATCTCTGGCCGATAGGCTCATGCGGTGCCGTGGGAGGCCCTCATAGCTCAGGCGCGTACGAGCTTCGCGGATCCCGAGTTTGATCGACGCGAGCGCACCTATAAGCTCGAGATCGCTGAGGCTCTCCGTGGTGTTTTGGAGCTGGCTCGAGACGGCGGCGATTGGACGGAAGCCATGAAGTCGGCTTTCCACGGGCAGCAGTACAACCTTTCGGATTGGCGGCAGCACGACTGGCTGTTCCGGGTGGAGGATGCGGCCGAGCCGGCGGTTCGATCGGTTCTCGCCGGGTTTCTGGACCTGGACCTCCCAGAGCTTCAGCGCTTCCAGGCGTTCGAGGAGGTCTCTGAGCGATTCGCAGATGGCCAGGGAGCAAACGCGGGTTCAATCCTCGCCGTCGGATCCGTCTTCAACTTCGCCGCAGAGCCGGAGCGTCTACCCCCTGTCAAGACAACTGTTTTCCGGAAGGCGGAAGATGCGGTTGATTTTCCCCGGCCCAAGGGGTCCGCCACGGATCGCTACGAGGCCCACCTCAGGTTCTCCAATCTCGCGATGGAGAAGCTGAAAGAGACAGGGCTCCCCGTGCGGGATATTCTCGACGTGCAGAGCGTAGTTTGGGAGTTCTTTCAGGCTGCGACGGACCGCTCAATCGGGCTTCACGACTTCCTCGAGAGGATCCTTGCGGAGTATCCGACCGTAAGAACAACCGAGCCCTTTGGCCGCGAGAGCGCCGTCTGGCAGGCGTTCGAGGAGGCCCGCGTCCGACTCGCGGAGCTTGACTCAGTCGCTGGTACGGACACAGTCAACGCTCGTTTCTCCCTGGGACAGGGCAACTGGGCCCGGATCCCGTGGTTCGCCTTTCTCGATAGTCGCGAGACAGACTCAACCCAGCGCGGCGTCTACCCGGTCTACCTGTTCAGGCAGGACGGGTCCGGGGTCTACCTGACGCTGGCCCAAGGCGTGACTGAGCCTAAGAACCAGCTGGGAACCCCAGCCGCCCATGAAGCATTGAAGAGGAAGGCTGACGCGTTGAGAGAGTTCTGTCCGGGTCTTAGCTCGCAGGGATTCGCTCTTGACGGAAAGATCGACCTGAGATCGGATCCGGGCATCGGACGTGACTACGAAGTCTCGGTTGCCGCCCACAAACTCTACGAGCAAGGAGCAGTCCCCGATGACGCCGAACTCGTCGCGGACCTAGACGCGATGCTCCACGCTTACGAGACGTACTTGAGCGAGCATCGGACGGGTGACCTTGCCGCCCTCGTCGCGGGCTGGCGCGCGGAAACCGGCTATCCGACGGAGCGGCATCGCGATCGAATCGAAAGTCGGCTTCCCCTCAAAGAGCGGCTATCCGAAGACCTACTCCTCGCGGTCGAGGCGGACCCGGATCGCTTCGGCGAACTCGAGTTCGGCAAGTTTGTTCACGGCAGCCATTACGGCAGCCCCGGCCCGATGTCGATCGTGAATGAGGCCGTCAAGACGTCCGAGGAGAACCGGGTGAAGGTAGCGCGGGCGCTGCGGCATCTGATTTACGGAAGCGGTTCCGCGGCGCAGCGGATTGACGACGTCGTCGGCAGCGACGAATTCAAAGTCTCGGGCTTTGGAGAGACCCTGGCCGTGAAGGCCCTCGCCGCCAGTGATCCCGACACGTGGATACCGGTCTATCCATATACCGGGGATCGCGGAAAGCGCGCAGTGATGGAGTCGCCGGAGTTGGGCATCGGCGCGCACCCAGAGCTGGAGGAGATGAGCGTTGGACAGCGGGCCCAGCGATCCAACGATCTGCTTCGAAGCGTGCTCGAACCGCACATCCCGTCCGATCCCTGGGGCCAAATGACCTTTCTCTATTGGCTTCGGGATCGGAACATGAAGGCGCCGTCGCGGCCCACGTCGTCTCTGTCCGATCTCGCCAAGCACCTCTACCTGCCCGAGAGCTGGATCGAGGAAGTGCTGGCTCTAGCGACGGACAAGGGGCAGATCATCTTCAAAGGGCCGCCCGGAACAGGGAAGACCTACGTGGCTAAGGAGCTGGCTCACCACATCGCCGGCGACCCTGCGCGTGTTCGCCTCGTTCAGTTCCACGCGTCGTATGCCTACGAAGACTTCGTCCAGGGATATCGGCCGGTTCTCGTGGGGGAGACCCCTGCGTTTCAGCTCGTGGACGGTCCGCTCGTCGAGATGGCCACTAAGGCGGCAGCCGACAGGGACCACACCTATGTCCTGCTCATCGACGAGCTCAATAGAGGCAACGTGGCCAAGGTGTTTGGTGAGCTCTACTTCCTGCTCGAGTATCGGGGCGAGTCCGTTCGGCTCCAATATGGCGCGCGCGGCTCCGAGCCCGACTTTGAGCTGCCCGAGAACCTTTGGTTCATAGGGACGATGAACACTGCGGATCAGTCGATTGCTCTTCTCGACTCAGCACTCCGGCGCCGCTTCTATTTCGTCGATTTCTATCCGACCGAAGCCCCGGTCCAGGAGCTATTGCCGACCTGGCTTGCTCAAAACGGCTACGGGAGTCTGTCCTGGCTCCCGGAAGTCATTGAGGAGGTCAACCGCCGGCTCGGGGACCGAGAGATCGCGCTTGGCCCGAGTTACTTTCTGGATCCCGAGGCAGATCTCACCGAGGAGAGGGTCGACCTGCTCTGGCGTCATGCGGTCCTGCCTTATCTCGAGGAGCAATTCTTCGGGGATGAGGAAAAGCGTTCTGAATTCGAGCTCGCAAATCTGAGAGCGGCGGTTTCCGGCGCCGAGCCGGAGCAGGCTGAGGAGAACGAAGGAGGCGAAAGCGACGGCCTGGAAGCCGGCGATTGACCTCGTCGAGTTCCAGAACTCGCCGCCACTCGAGCTCTCAGGCGAAGAGCTGGAGGCGCTCAGGCTCCTAATTCCGAGCCTGACGATCAGGCCCGCTCAAGGCGGACAGGTTGTCCTGAATCCCGGGGGTGTCGTGGGCAGCGGGCAGCTGGGCCAACGAGATGTGTCGGTCCGGCCGAAGATCGGAATGGCCAGGTTGATGTTTCTACTGGCCTATTCCCTTGACGCGGCGCGCTGGCAAGACTCGTTTCCAGAGTTCGACCAAGAGCGCGACTTGCTCCAGTCGATCATTCCCGCATTTTCTGAAGCCGTCCGGCGCGCAACCACGCGCGGGATCCACCGTGGTTACGAGGAGCGCTCGGAGATTCTTGCGACGATTCGAGGCCGGGTCGAGTTTGATCAGATGATCAAGCGTCGCTACGGGATTCTCTTCCCGGTCGACTGTCGATTCGATGAGTTCACCGAGGACATTGAGCTGAACCGCCTCCTGCTTGCAGCGGCTCGAAGTCTCCAGCGCTTGCGGCGGCTCGATCAAGACCAGGCTCATGACTTACGGGCCGTAGCCGCGCTATTCGGCCGGGTGTCGTCGGTCCGCTATTCGCCGCGCGACCTTCCCAGCGTCTCCTACACCCGCCTCACCAGGCATTACCGGCTTGCCGTCGAGCTGGCGCTTCTGATCCTTCGGAGTCGGACAACCGAAATCGGCGCTGGAGGAGTTCGAGCGCGCGGTTTCTTCGTTGATATGGCGCAGGTCTTCGAAGACTTCGTTGTCACTGCATTGCGGGAGGCGCTGCGGCTGTCTGAGTACGACTTCCCGCAAGGCGCTCGGGGCAAGAGGCTCCGTCTTGATCTCGAAGGAGCGATCCGACTCAAGCCGGATTTCTCCTGGTGGGAAGGGGGCCAATGCCGCTTCGTTGGGGACGTGAAATACAAGACCACGCCTGAGACGGCAGGCGTGAAGGAAGCCGACATCTATCAGTTGCTGGCGTACGCGCAGGCTGCAGACCTGCCAAGCGGTCTCTTGGTCTACGCGAAGGGCGACGCCGAGCCTCGCAGCTACTCGATCGTCAACTCGGACAGGGTCTTCCTGGTCCGGACCCTGGATCTTGAAATGGATCCCGCGGACGTGCTCGATCAGATTTCACGGATCGCAGCCCAGATCCGCCTCGCACGGGAACCCGGGAGGGGCCGGGTTTTGGACGTTCTGGCGGCGTGAGGTCCGTCGTCCAACCTCCCACCTCGGCGTTCGCGACCTGCTTCAGTCGGCGCTGCAGCTCAGCCGAGCTGCGCCACCGCGTCCGGCACGCCCTCGCGCGCGCTCGCAAACTGCGGCTCCCAGCCGAGCTCGGACTTGATCCGGGCGTTTGAGCTCTTCGCCGAGCGGGTGACGGCGCGGACGGGGTCGGCGCCGGCGGCCAGGCGGGCCAGCCAGATCGGGACTCGGCGGGGTGGGCCCTTGCCGAGGGCCTCTGCCGCCAGGGCGACGAAGTCGTAGAAGCGGATCGGCTCGTCGTCGGCGACGTGATACGTGGAGCCGGCGGGGGCGCGCTCGCCGGCGTCGACGCAGGCGCGCGCGACGTCCTCGACCCGCACCACGTCCCACCAATTCTCGCCCGACCCGATGACCGCGAAGCGGCCGGGCTGGCGGAGGCGGTTGACGAACTCCTCGGCGAACCAGCCGCCGGGGCCGTAGACGTGGCTGGGCCTGATGACTACGTCTTCCAGCGAGGACTCGCGGAGCATGCGCTCGCCCTCCTGCTTGGAGCGGCCGTACTCGGTCTCCACGGGGAGCTCTGAATCCTCGGTGAGCACCGCGCCCTTGGCGTCGCCGGTGACGACGGTGGAGGAGAAGACCAGCCGGCGCACCCCGGCGGCCTCGCAAGCCGCGATCAGCACGCGGGTGCCGTCGACGTTGACCGCCCGGGTCTTCGCGGCGTCGCGCTGGGAGGCAATCTCGGCCGCGAGGTGAAAGACGCACTCGGGCGCGACCTGCGAGACGGCGGCGGTGAGCCGCTCGGCATCGGTGAGGTCGCCGGCGACGAGGGTGGTGGCGGGCGGCTCGGAGCCGGGCCGGCGAACGAGGGCGTGGACGTCGTGGCCGCGGTCGAGGAGCTCGGCGCAGACCACCTTGCCGAGGAAGCCGCTGGCGCCGGTGACAAGAACCTTCACGGCGCGAGTCTATGCCCGCTCGGCTGGGCCTAGACGGCCCGCGTGGCGATCACCTGGTAGATCGACGTGAAGTCGGTGTCGAAGCCGTGGCGGGCTGCTCGGAGGTAGAGGGGCCAGACTCGTAGGCGCTCCTCGCCGGCGAGGAGCTCGGCCTCGGGGAGGTGGTCGTCGAGGTTTCGGGCCCACTCGCGCAGCGTGCGGGAGTAGTCGCGCTTGAAGCCCTCGACGTGGAGGGTCTCGAAGCCGGCGCGCTCGATCGCCAGCAGCACCCTCGACAGCGCGAGCGGCTCGCCGTCGGGGAAGACGTAGCGGTTGGAGAACACGTCCTTGGTCGGGTCGTCGGAGGGGTTGAGCAGGGCGATGCCGTGGTTCAGCAGGCGACCGCCCGGCTTCAGGAGGCGCATGAGGGTGTCGGCGTAGCCGTCGATTCGGTTCTCGCCCACGTGCTCGACCGTGCCGATGCTGGCGATCGCGTCGAACGGGTCGTCGCTTAGGCGGCGGTAGTCGGCGACGCGAATCTCGACCTTGTCGGCGACGCCGGCCGCGGCGACCCGCTCGCGGGCGAGCGCGGCCTGCGGCTCGGAGAGCGTGATGCCGACGACGCTGACGTCGTGGTGCGTGGCCGCGTGAATGGCGAAGCTGCCCCAGCCGCAGCCGACGTCGAGCACCCGCTGGCCGGGCTCGAGCTGGAGCTTCGTGGCAACGAGCTCGAGCTTCGTGCGCTGGGCCTCCTCCAGCGTCTCGGCGCCGCGCGAGAAGATCGCGCAGCTGTAGGTCATCGACTCGTCGAGGAAGAGGGCGAAGAACTCGTTGCCGACGTCGTAGTGGTAGCGAACGGCCGCGGCGTCGCGAGCCTCGGTGTGGCGCTCGCCCCTGAGGATCAGCTCGATCGAGGGCGGGCGGGGGAGGCCGGCGATTCCGGCTGCCGGGAGCGCCGCGGCCATGAGGCGCAGGCGATCGCGGATGCCCAGCGGCGGCGGCTCCCACGAGTCGAAGACTGCGAACGCCGCGTCGAGATCGTCGACCTCGACGTGCCCGGCGACATAGGCGCGGCCGAGGCCGAGCTCGCCGGGTGAGCGCAGGAAGTGGGCGAGGGCGGCGGGGCTGGTGGCGTGGAACTCGGGCGAGTCCGGGGCGGTGGCGGGGATGGTGGTGCCATCCCAGAAGCGCAGGTTGAAGGGGCGCTCGGCGAACGAGCGCTGGATCTCGTGGCGGAGGGGGCGGGTCAATCCGCGCCTGATGCTTCGGGGCATGGCAGGTTCGTAGCAGGGGTGGCGCGCGTTTCGGCTCGCGCGCGTCTTATTGATGTAAGGGGGCAAATTCGCCCGAAATCGCATCGATCGAGGAGTAGGTCATGAGCAGGTCAGGTCAGGTCGAGAACCCCGTTCGCCGAGGCAGTTCCGGGCAGCGCCGGCTGTACGTCATCGAGTTGTGCTGTTTGGGCACGGTTTCTATACAGAACCGCTGTTTCTATATAGATAATGTCCGCCAGACTTGCTATAGATGTTCGGGATGAAGAAGCGCGCCGGCGTTCACCGGACCACGATCGACATCGATCTGCACGCCCTCGATTCCGCCCGCGCCGCCCTAGGCACCGCGGGCTTTCGGGACACGATCAACGGTGCGCTCGTCGCTGTCGGGCGCGCCGCGGAGCTTCGCGCCGGGGGCGAGCTGATCCGGGCGGGCGACCTGAACCTGGTGAAGCCCGAGGACTTCGAGCGCCTTCGCAATCGCGAGTCCGCGTAGGCGATGCCGAGGTTCCTCGCCGACACCTCGATCTGGGGTTGGGCGGCGAGCGGCAGGCGCCCCGACATCCAGGAGAAGCTGGCCACGCGCTTCGAGCGCGGTGAGGTCGTGACCTGCGTCCCCGTCGCCCTCGAAACCCTTCATCGCGCCCGCGGAGAGGCCGAGTACGAGTCGCTTCGCGACAGCCTGTTCGCACCGCTCGATTGGCTCACTCTCGACGAGGCTGCCGCGGCTCGGGCGCTCGAGGTCCAGCGCGGGATGGCGCGCGGAGCGCATGGCAACCAGATGAGGCCTGCGGTCGACTACCTGATCGCCGCGATCGCGGAGGGCGGTGGCCCCGAGGTCACGCTGTGGGCCTCCGATCGCGACCTCGAGTTGATCTGCGAGCACACCGGCCAGCCCTGCGAAGCCGAGAAGGCGTCCTCGTAAACCCAAGTGCTACAGTATGACGCACAATGGCTGAGACGACCGTCGGCGTGCGTGAACTGCGCCAGAACCTGAGCAAGTACCTGGTCCGCGTGAAGGCGGGGGAGGTGCTCGACGTGTCCGAGCGCGGCCGCGTGGTAGCACGGCTCGTCCCTCGCTCCGAGGGTCAGGAGCGCTACTCCGCTCTCGCCGCCCGGTTCGGGGCCACGGTCCCGAAGGGGAGGCTCGAAGATGCGGCTGCGTCGATCACCCCGCCCGGGGCACCGGCCGGAACCACGGATAAAGAGCTGGCGCGCGGGCGCCGAGACCGCTTCTGAGCTTCTCTGTACCGGGCGGAGTGTGTCTGGACACCAGCGCCGTCGGCCGCGTGCTTCTCGGAGAGTCCGACGCCGCTGCGGTTATAGAGGCGCTCAGCGGCTTCGAGCTACAGACCGCAAGCCGGCTCCTTGCCCTCGAGCTGCGCCGGCTTGCCCTCCGTCATGGCCTCGTGGACGAAGCCAATCGGCTCATCGACATGATTTCACTTGTCCCTATCGACCAGGCACTTCTCGAAGAGGCAGAGAGGATCGCTCCGTCAAGCGTCGCGACTCTCGGCGCCATTCATCTGGCGACGGCGGTTGCTCTGCGCAGGGCCGGGTTCGTGGAAACCCTGATGACCTACGACCTCGAGCTCGCCGCCGGCGCCAAATCGCACGGACTCGAGGTCATTGCGCCCGGCTGATTCTCGCCCGCCCGCGTCGATCGGATGACCGCGTGAAGGTGGCGGTCTAGGTGAGCCGCCCACACACGTTGTGAACAGCTGAAAAGCCATCCGGGTCCACCCAGAGGCTTGTGGTGTTCAACGCCACAGACCTAAGGAGGACCCGGATGAAGGTTCACGCTAACGCTGCCCTCGGACCCGC
>JBBRYM010000005.1:0-172150 GCA_038237625.1 Solirubrobacterales bacterium
GCCTACTCCGACAGCCCGGCGGCTTCGAGGGCCTCAGCCCTAGTTTGGAAGGAGTCCCATCGGATGATCCGATTCCCCCGGAATGTCCACAGCTGCGGGTGCGTTCTGTCGAAGGGCGCGCCGCTGGATTTACCTCGGCCCGTTCGCGCAGGATGACGACAACGCTGGGTCCCCCGTCGAGCAGCTCCTCAGCTTCGACGCGGTAGTCGCCCCAAGTGCCCCAGTAGTGGCGGGACGCCTTGATCACGGCATCCCGGCCAACGTACACGCTGTCGAGGTCCGGCAACGGCAAGGACTGCCGCAGGTCCCAGACCACGTATTCGTCGAGCATCGCCCAGAAGGCATCAACGCTCTCGATCCCCCGCCGAACCCGCTCGAAGTTCTCCTCCGACATCGTCTACTCCGACAGCCCCGCGGCTTTGAGGGCTTCATTCGGATCCGAGAAGCCCTTCCTGTAGACGACCTTCCCGTCGCACACGGCGTAAAGCTCCGCGTGGCGTTCGTTCATCTGAAGGCCGGTCTTGCTCATGCCCTGTTCGCGAGCCACGAGGATGACTGCGTCGCCGCCTGCATCGATGAACCGTTCAGGCTCGATCTTCCAGTCGTCCCACATCTCACCCCATCGCGCGATGTGTTCCCAGATTGCCTCGTGTCCCCGCCCGATCCGCCCATCGGGCAGATTCGTTCCGTCCCACTCGATGTCAGGGGCACAGAACAACAGAGCCCCTTCTGGGTCCTCACCGAGGAACGCCTCCCACATCTGTCGGACGACCTTCACGTTCTCCTCCGACATCGCCTACTCCTCCGACAGCCCGGCTGCTTCGAAGGCTTCGCGCCGATCGACATAGATCCGCTCTTCCATGACGCGCCCGTCGACGACAGTCAGGAGCACGCACCATTCCATGTCTGCCGATGCACCGCTGCCCTTGCCCGTGAATCTCATGCGGCCGAGCGAAAGCAGGTGGCCACCGGGCGATTCGATCAGCTCCTCCGGTTCGAACTCAAGTTCTCCAAAGACATCGACCAAGCTCTTCTGGAACCGCATCCGCGCCTCGCGGCCGCCATGCGGGGTTTCCATTCCGACGGTGGCGAACTGGGGAGGGAAGGTGGACTCGCACCTCTCGTGGTAAGGGAAAAAAACCACGTCCAGATCCCCGCGATTGAAGGCTTCCCAAGCGATCCGGACTACCCGTTTAAGGAAGGCCTGGCGCAGCCGCGACCGGCGCGGCATCCGCCAGACCGGTCGAGCGATGAAGTCGTAGAGGCGAGGGAACCGCACCACGAGATGTTCGGCCAGACGCCGCTGGGGATGGGCAGCCGGGGCCTCCATCCGCATTCGAATGGCCTCCACGTTCGCCTTCGACATCGTCCGCGCAGTATCTCGCGCATGCGCGTCGTGGCGCCGGTCCACTATTTGGACAGGCCGGCGGCTTGGAGGGCGTCGCTTCGCCGGGAATACACGCACAACTCCCTGGCTTTTCCGTCGCTGCCGGTCTGCCACAGGTGGGCAATCGACTGGTCAACCGATGCGCCGCTGGTTCGTCCGCGAGCGATCTGGCGAACTACGACGAGGGTACGATCGCCGAGGTCGACGACCTCCTGCGGCTCCCAGCGGATCTCGTCGAACACGATACGAAGCTCCGAAATCCGCTCCAGAGCCCCTTCGAAGTCGTAGGACCCGCCTCCGGGGAACTCATTGCGGGTCCGATACACGAAGTGGGGGTCGACGAAGGCGCGCAGCGACTCAAGATCGTCCCCCGAGTTGAACGCCTCGTAGAACCGCTCGAGCCTCTCCACGTTCTCCGGCGACATTCCACGACCCTATCTCGTACAACTGCCCAGACTCCGGGGCCTTGAGCATGGGCGCCGCCGGCGTTGATCGCCTACTCCTGGACGCCGGCGGCCCTGAGAGCCAGCGAGCGAAGCAGGAGCGCTCGTCCACGGTCCGGCTGCGAGCCGCGGTCTCGCTGAGTGCTAGAGGCGCGACTCGCACCCGCCTGAAAATTTCGGGGCCTTCCTCCAACATCGCCCGCGCAGTATGCGCCGTCGCGGGCAACTCGCCCGTATCCGGCTCGGGCGCTTAAGCGTTCCCGGGTCGGTCGCTACTCCTCCAGGCCGGCAGCTTCGAGGGCGTCAGCGCGGTCGGGAAACGTTTGAAAGCTCGCGATCTTGCCGTTGCGGAAGCGGGCGAGCCAGCCCCCGCGGGCGTCGAGGGTGGCTCCGCTGGCGCGTCCGCGCCCTCGGATCTGCCCCAGGGCAAGAATCCAGTCGCTGCCCTCTCGAAATTCCTCGACGTCCCATGCGAGGTCCTCCCAGCTCTCCTCGACCGCGGAGCAGTACTGACTGCCGGCGGTTGGCCCGGAATAGACCGTCCCCTCCAAGGCGGCTCGCACCGGCACGATCACGGCAGCATTGGAGAGGAACGCGTCGAATCCCTCACCGTCGTGTCGGTTGAACGCCTCCATGGCCCGGCGCATGATCTCGATGTTCTCGCCCGACATCGCACGCCGGAGTATCTCGCGCCCGCCGCCTGCTCAGGATCCCGCTGACCTGGCCGCGAAAAATGGCTGCTTGCTCCGCCAACGGGTGGGCAGTGAAGCTGCATGACATTTGAGGGCGAACCGGGTGAGATGAGTGAGGCAGGGGAGCTTCCGACTTCCGACGAGCGGGAAGAGGGAGCTCTGGAGGGCGGAGTCGAGGAGGTCGGCGGCGATCAGGACCCCAATCCGCCCGCATCTCACGAGCAGGTCGAGGAAGACGACGGTCGCGACCGGGCCGAGGGCTAACGCGAGCCCGCCTCTCTAACCTGGACCACATGAGGGAGACGTGGGGCCCGCCGCTGCGGGCGGCCGCGCTGACGGCCTTCATCACCGGACTGATCCTGCTGCTCTTGAACCCGCCGTCCTTCTCGGGGTTGGGCGGTCTGCTGTCGCTCTTCGCGGGTGCTCTCGCGATCGTTCTCGTCACCGCCTGGCTCACGGTGGTCGCGATCGGCAGGGAGATGCCGGAGAGGGAGTTCCGCAGGCTGGAGGAGCGCAGCGAGGCGCTGGCGTCGCTGCCGCCCCCCGACGAGCCGCCGAGTGAGTTCGACGAGTTGGTCATGCAGGCTCTCGACGAGCTCCCCGCGGAATTCATGGAGGTGCTGCAGCGGACTCCAGTGGTGGTCTCGAACCGGGGTCGCGAGCACCGCGCCTACGGCCACTACATGGGCGGGACGATCGCGCGCGACGTCTACGCAGATCGCATCGTGATCTATCAGGACACGCTCGAGCGGGATTTCGGCCACGACCCCGGGCTGCTCCGGGCTCAGGTGGCGCGCACCGTGCGCCATGAGCTGGCGCACCACCTGGGCTGGGACGAGCGGGGGGTCCGCGACCTGGGGCTCTGATCAGGCGCCGACGGGCGGGCGCTCGTCGAGCCAGCCGCGCTCGGCCTCGAGCTGGGCGGCGAGCGAGAGCAGCGTCGGCTCGTCGTTCGGAGGCGCGATCAACTGGACGGCGAGCGGCAAACCGGCTGGGTTGAAGCCGGCGGGAACCGCGGCGGCCGGCTGCCCCGTCTGATTCCAGATCCCCGGCCACGGGATGACCCGCGTCATCCCCGCGATGGTCCGCAGCGCGCCGAAACCCTCCCAGCGGCCCACCTCGACAGCCGGCTCGCTCGCAACTGGGGTCATCAGGACGTCGCAGTGCTCGAAGATCGCGTTGACGCGGACCGCGTCCTCCTTTTCCGAGCGGCGAGCCCACGCCAGCGTGGAGTCCGAGATTCCTCCCGCGAGGTGGGTCCACGTGCGAAAACGCCGCTCGAGACGATCGAAGTGGGGGAGGGTCAGGGCCTCGTCGCGTACTCCTCGCATGGCGCGGAGTGCGGCGTGGGTGTAGGTCATCGGCCCATAGTCGGGGTCGCGCTCGAAGACCTGGTGGCCGAGCGAGCGCAAGAGCTCGGCCGTGGAGCGGATGGCGCCGGCGGCTTCCTCGCTGAGCCGTACGCCGAGGGGCCCGCGTGGAATCGCGAGCGAGAACGCGATCCGAAGCCGGGCCGGCGACTGTTCCGCGGCGTCGATAAATGGGCGCTCGGGCGCCGGAGGCTTGTCGGCGTCCAGCGGCGTCGAGCCCATGGTGGCGTCGAGCATCAGTGCCTGGTCGCGAACCGAGCGCGTCAACCAGCCGGCGGCGCTGAGCCCGTGCCAGTGCTCCGGCATCGGCGCAAGCGAAACGCGCCCCCGCTGGGGCTTCAGGCCAGGAAGGCCGCAGAACGCGGCCGGGATGCGGACGGAGCCGGCGCCGTCCGTGGCCAGGGCGGCCGCCACCATGCCCGACGCCACCGCGGCCGCCGACCCGCCGCTGGATCCCCCGGGCGTACGGGTGGGATCCCACGGATTGCGGGTGAAGCCGAAAGCCGATGATTCGGTCGCGCACATCGCGCACAGCGGCGGAACGTTCGTGCGCCCGATGACGATCGCGCCGGCTTCGCGCACACGGCGGACGAGCTCGGCGTCCTCCACCGCAGGTCCGCCGTGGGCCTGCGTTCCGTGTGTCGTGACGTCGCCCGCCACATCGACGTTGTCCTTGATGGCGATGGGCACGCCGAGAAGCCGGGGCGGCGACTTCGCCTTCAACCGGCGCTGAACTTTCTTGGCCTCATCCAACGCTTGCTCCGCGTAGACCGCCCTGAAGGCGTTCAGCTTGGGATCGATCCGGTCGATTCGCGACAGCACGATCTCGACGAGCTCCCGGACCGAGAGCTTGCCCTCGCGCAGGAGCCGTGCCTGGCCCTCAACTCCCGCGAACGCGACGGCGGTCTCGTCGGTCATTCGTAGCCGCCACACTCGATGAAACGCTCGGGTTCGACCGTGTAAGTCGCCCAGCCCGAATGCCAATTGGCGACGTATTCGAGACGCCCATCCCAGTCGACGTAGCGGCCTTTCACGCCCGGTTCCTCGCGCCGTGGGAAGTCCTCGACGTCCGGGCTGGACAGCGCAGACCATCCCTCGAGATCACCGCGCGCCGATGCTTCGAAAGCGCTCCGCACGATCTCGCCGTTTCGCGTCGCTGAGCCCGGTTTGAGTCGGGCCCCTTGAGTCCCCTCGCCGCTCATTCGACGATCTCGAAATCACCGCGGCGATTCGCAAGCCAGCCGAAGCCCGCCGCCATCGCCAGGTTGGCGGCGCCGGCCATCCACAGGCCGGCACGGGCGCCCGGCCGCGAGAACGCAGGCGAGCGCGACCAGACGATGTCGGTGAAGAGCTCGGTTCCGCGAAGCCAGGCCAGCGCCCACCAGTCCTCGTCAGCCCCGCGGATCGCGGCGGTCGCGTGCGCCGCCGCAAAGGTCAGCCAGATCGGGCCGCAGCGGCGAATCAGCTGGGCCGCATCGTCGCTCGGCGCGTCGTGACCAAGCGCCCTGGCGAGCGCTCCGGGTGCCGTCAATGCCAACGTGCCGAGCAGCGCGTCGAAGAAGATCATGTTGCGATTCGTGACGCGCAGCGCTTCCTCCGGACCCACGGGGCGTGATCCAACCACATCGGGGCTGCTTCGCGGCGATTCCTCTTGCTTGGAAGGGAAACCTCTACCTGGGGCGAATCTGAGCGCCGTGAGCAAGACAGCCACCAAGTCTCGTCCGGCCCCGTCAACCTCGAGCGCAACCAGCACGCGCCGCAACGGGCACGCTAAGCGCCCGCACGGCAAGACACTCTCGACGTTCATCACCGAGCGCTTCGACGAGTTCTCGCGTTCGCAGAAGGAGGTGGCACGCTACATCGTCGACCACCTCGACGAGGCGGCATTCCAGACCGCCGAGGAGCTCGCCCGTCGCGCCAGCACCTCGTCGTCCACGGTGGTTCGGTTCTCCCAGGCGCTCGGATTCGAGGGCTACCCCGAGCTTCAGCAGGCCGCGATCGAGGAATACCGCAACCGCGCGCCCGAGCAGAACGGCAACGCCGCCGGCCAGCTTTTTGACTTCGACCACTCCGAATTCGAGGCTTCCCTCGCCGCGGATCACGCCAACCTCGAGGAGACGGTCCGGAGCCTGACCCGCGAGCGGGTCGAGGCATGCGTGTCCGCGCTTGCCTCATCGCACCGCGTGATGATCATCGGCATGGATCAGCTCGCGTTCTTCGCGAGCTACCTGCGTCACCTCCTGGCGCTCCTCGACATCCGCGCCGAGGTCGTCGCGAGTCCTCGCCAGGACGCGATTACCCGCCTTTCGCGCGTCGACGAGGACACCCTCGTCATCTGCTTCTCCGCCGGCAAGGCGCACCCGATCGTGATCCGGGCGATGAAGCTCGCCCGCCATCGCCGCGCCCGCACGATCGCGGTGACCGACGCGACCCTTTCCGAGGTCGGAGAGCACGCGGAGCTGACCCTCTACTACTCGTCGAACAGCCCGTCGTTCACGCGGTCCAACGCGGCGCTTCTCGCCATCGTCCAGGCTTTGGCCTACGGGGTGTACGACCGCGACCGCGGCGCCTACAAGGACCGCATCCGCGCCTACAAGCTCAAGTAGCGCCAGTTTCTGGCGACATATCCTCGCTATGCGGAGAGAAGACGCCAGGCAACGGCGCAAATATCACTGAACTGCCGCGGGCCTTCGCGCGCCGCTGACCGAAGGAGCGATCAGGGCATGAAGCCTTGAGGTTCCGCCATCGGGCTCGGGACGCGTCGCCGACCCACTTCCTCATCGATCATCGCCCGTTGAGTCACACCTCCATACGCACCTGGCGCTTTGTCCCTGCTATGCGTGGACAAAGCGCCAATTAACTTCTGCTGGGCGTGTCGTCGAGGCTCGCTCCGGGTACTTACTCACTGGGCGCGCGGTTCGAAAGACGCGCGCCCTGTTCGTGCAATCCACAGGAAGGTTCAGACATGCCCGAGAATTTCGATGACGCCAAGGGACAGGTCAAGGAGAAGGCCGGCGAGCTGACGAACGACCAGAGCCTCGAGAACGAGGGCAAGGTCGACCAGGCCTCCGGCAAGGCTAAGGACGCCGTCGACAGCGTCAAGGACAAGGTCCAGGACATCATCTCCAACGACCGCTAGGCCCCCTCGCGCGGACGCCTCGCTTCGGGGCGCTCCGTATATTTGAGGACATGCCGGAGCGCGCCACATTCCGCGTCAAGCGCGGCCTCGCCGAGATGTTGAAGGGCGGGGTGATCATGGACGTCACGACCCCTGAGCAGGCTCGGATCTCCGAGGACGCGGGGGCCGTGGCGGTCATGGCGCTCGAGCGCGTGCCGGCGGACATTCGCGCGGAGGGTGGGGTGGCGCGGATGGCGAGCCCAAAGGTGATCCAGGCCATCCAGGAGACGGTGACGATTCCGGTGATGGCGAAGGCACGGATCGGCCATTTCGCGGAGGCTCAGGTGCTGCAGTCCCTGGAGGTCGACTACGTCGACGAGTCCGAGGTGCTGACCCCGGCCGACGAGGCTCACCACATCGACAAGCAGGGATTCGACGTGCCGTTCGTTTGCGGCGCGACCAACTTGGGCGAGGCGCTTCGGCGAATTGCCGAGGGCGCGGCGATGATTCGCTCCAAGGGCGAAGCCGGCACTGGCAACATCGTCGAGGCAGTTCGCCACCTGCGTGATATCACCGGCGGGATCCGCCGGCTCCAGAGCCTGCGCCCTGAACAGCTCGCCTCCGCCGCCAAGGACCTTGCCGCCCCGGTCGAGGTGGTCGCCGAGGTCGCCGAGACTGGCTGGCTTCCGGTGCCGCTCTTCTGCGCAGGCGGCATCGCCACTCCCGCGGACGCCGCGCTGGTCATGCAACTCGGCGCCGAGGGCACCTTCGTCGGCTCGGGGATCTTCAAGTCCGAAGATCCCGAGCGTCGCGCCAGGGCGATCGTGGAGGCGACCACGCACTACGCGGACCCCGAGCGCCTCGCCGCCGCTTCGATCGAGCTCGGCGAGCCGATGCGCGGCGACGACATCGCCGTGCTCGCGGCCCAGGGCGAGCTGCTTCAAGACCGAGGCGCTTCTAGTTGACGCCGCGTGCGGGGGTTCCGGCCGTTCCGGCCGGGGATGTGCTGCGCGTAGGCGTGCTGGCCAGCCAGGGGGACTTCGCCGCTCACCTGGAGATGCTGGAGGGCCTGGGCGCGGACGCAATCGCCGTCCGAATTCCGCAGGAGCTCGAGGGCCTGGATGCGCTGATCATCCCGGGTGGGGAGTCCACGACGATCATGAGTGCGATCGATCGCGACAGGCTGCGCCCTGCGATCACGTCGCATGCGTCGGCAGGCCGCCCGATTCTCGGGACCTGCGCCGGCATGATCGTCTGCGACCGTGCCCACCTTGGCCTCGCCGACGTCCTCGCCCGCCGCAACGCCTTCGGGCGACAGCTGGCGAGCTTTGAGGCCGACCTGGAGCTCGAGGCACTTGGGCCTGAGCCACTCCGTGCCGTCTTCATCCGCGCTCCGTGGATCGAGGAGGCCGGAGCGGAAGTCGAGGTCCTCGCCTCGATCGAGGGGCACCCGATCGCCGTCAGGCAGCATAGGGTCGTCCTGGTCGCGTTTCACCCGGAGCTGACGGACGATTCGCGAGTACACGCATATCTGATGGCTATCGCAACATCCGCTCGCGATCTCGCCGAAGAGGGAAGCGTTGGGGCAAGGGAGAGAAGCTCGTGAAAGACCCCCGCGTCACGAACCTGGCCAGGATCCTCGTCCACTACTCGACCAAGGTCGGCGAGGGCGACACGTGCATGGTCGACGGCCCCGCTGCCGCAGAGCCCCTGATCGCCGCTGTCTACGAGGAAATCCTCAAGGCTGGCGGGCTGCCCGTGCTCTCGCTCGGCTTCGAGGGCCAGGCGCCCCTCTTTTTGGGCAACGCCTCAGACGCGCAGCTCGATTGGATCTCGCCGGTCCAGAGATGGGGCGCCGAGGAGGCGGACTGCCGGATCGGCGTCTGGGCCGACACGAACACCCACGAGCTCTCCCACGTCCGTCCGGAGCGCCAGACCCGTCGGCGGGCGGCCACGCGTGAGCTCCAGCACACCGTGATGCGGCGCGCCGCCGAGGGCGACCATCGCTGGGTGGGAACGATGTACCCCACCAACGCCCACGCCGCCGATGCCGAGATGAGCCTGGCCGACTTTTGGGACTTCTACTTCAGGGCATGCCTGTGCGAGGACGCCGATCCCCTCGGCGCCTGGCAGCGTGCAGCGGAGGAGTGGAAGCGGCTCGCGACGTTCTTCGAGGGGGGCGAGGAGGTGCACATCGTCGGCGAGGGAACCGACATCCGCCTCGGTATCGCCGGACGCCACTTCGTCGTCGCTGAGGGCGAGCACAACATGCCGGACGGCGAGTTCTTCACGGGACCGATCGAGGACTCGGTCGAGGGCGAGGTCCGCTTCCACCTGCCGGCGACGATCGCCGGCCGCGAAGTCGCCGGCGTCTGCCTGAAGTTCGAGAGTGGCGAGGTGGTCGACGCCCACGCCGAGCGCGGCGAGGAGTACCTCATCAGCCTGCTCGATACCGACGAGGGCTCGCGAATCCTGGGTGAGCTGGGAATCGGTACCAACTACGGCATCGAGGCGGGGACGAAGTCGATCCTGCTCGACGAGAAGATCGGTGGGACGATCCACATGGCGGTCGGCGCCAGCTACCCCGAGACCGGCGGCGTCAACGAGAGCGCCGTCCACACCGACCTGGTCTGCGACCTGCGCGGGGGCGGACGCATCGAGGTCGACGGGAAGCTCGTCCAGGAAAACGGCGAGTTCACGGTTTAGGCCGCCCCGGCGGATTCGGCACGTTTCCAGCCCGGACACGCCGGCGGCCGGGCGTCCCGGCCCGGCCGCGCGGCACTCGGCATCCCTTCAATCCCTGAGTCCCGCCACACGTCTTGACGGTGCGGGCCCGGGAGTGGGCTCCCGATCCTGGAAAACACGCGAATCGCCCCCGAGTTGCGGGTAGTGGGTCAGTTTGAAAAAAGCTCAACCTGAACTCAACAAAGCGGGCCTACGGGACAAAATTCCCGCGTCGTCCGCCCGAATGGCAATCATCGCTTGATGCTCAGATTTAGACTGGCATCGGGTGACGCGGCAGGAGAAAGAGCGGCGAATCGCAGAGGGGCGACGGACGAACACGTGCCCGCAATGCCACGAGCCGCTACGGGAGGGCGAGCGGGTGGGGTCGGGCCGGCTCTCCGACGGCATCTTTTGCAGCCTTGACTGCGTTGCAACTTTCCACGAGGAGTACTTCCGTGAGCGCGCAGCGTTCTCCCGCATCTCGCACAACTGAGGCCGCGATAGCCGGCGGCATCCTCCCGCACCGTGGGATCAGCGAAGCCATCAACGAGGGGTGGATCTCGTCGCCCGAGCCATATGGCGTTACCCCGGCTGGTATCCAGCCCGCCAGCCTCGATCTCCGCTTGGGCGAATACGCGTGGGAACTGCAATGCAGCTTCCTGCCCGACTCTCGCTCGACCGTCGAGCAGAAGCTCCAGGCAATCGACCACGAGCGATTCCAGATCGCGGGCGGCAGAACCCTAGAGCGAGATCGTGCGTATCTGATTCCCCTCTTGGAGGAGCTGAAGCTGCCCAAGGGTGTGCGCGCCAAGGCCAACCCCAAGAGTTCTACGGGCAGGCTCGACGTCTTCACTCGGGTCATCACTGACCGAAACAGCCGCTTTGACGAGATCCGCGACGGTTACCACGGTCGCCTCTACCTGGAGGTTGTGCCCCGGTCGTTCGCAGTCAAGGTCGATCGGTTCCAGAGCCTGAACCAGCTGCGGCTCATGACGGGCGATGCTCGTGTCTCCGACGAGGAACTGCGGCGCGTCCACACCGATGAATGCCCTCTCCTCTACTCCGGCGAAACACCTGTCAGGGCGGAGAGCCTCACAACCTCAGAGGGGCTTTTTCTCAGCGTGGACCTCACGCGCCCGGATGAGATTGCCGGCTACCGGGCGAAGAAGAACAGTCGCCGCATCGACCTCTCGAAGATCCGTAATTACCTATGGCGAGAATTCTGGGAGCCCGTGACGCCGGAGCGCAACGGGCACATCATTCTCCAGCCGGAGGACTTCTACTTGCTCTTATCTGCGGAAGGCGTCTGCGTCCCGCCGGGGTACGCCGCCGAGATGATGGCTTATGACCCGACTGCAGGGGAACTGCGGACTCATTACGCGGGCTTCTTTGACCCCGGGTTTGGGTTTGGCCCTCAGGCGCCGCATGGGACACGGGCGGCCTTGGAGGTCCGCGCGAGGGACGTGGCCTTCATGCTGGAACACGGGCAGGCGATTTGCAAGCTGGCCTTCGAGCGAATGCTGGAGCCCACAGACCGTCTGTACGGCGAAGCCGTTGGGTCTCACTACCAAGGGCAGGACACCATGCTCAGCAAGCACTTCATTGAGCCGCCGGGGCCGCCGGTGCGAGAGGAGCGCCAAGAAGCGACGCTCTTCGGCGAACAGGCAAGCATGTTGCCCGGCCCTGACCCTGGCTAAGCCGCGACCCGGCTCGGCGCGTCCAGCAGCGCGGCGATCTCCTGCAGAGTCCAGACGTGATCGGCAACCCCAGCGGCCATGGCCGGAGTGCGCGGGTACGGATTGGCGAGGGTCTGATGGGGCCGCGCGAAGTTGTAGTGCATGAAGTGAAGGCTCACCGCCCAGGCCAGGTTCTCGATCTTCTTTGAGAAGGCGTTCGTCAGCCGCGTGAACCGACGCATCCCCATCCGCATCGTGAGGTTCTGACGCTCCACGTAGCTCGTGGAGATCTTCTCGGGGTCCGGGTTGCCACGAATGACCTCGCGCTTCGTCCCGAGACACGTACCGGGCGAGTAGCGCTTCTCGGGTCGTTGGGAGATCGAATCGCTGCTGTAAATCTTCTGGAGCATCGCGTAGTCCACGCCGCCCTTGAAGCTTCGCGGGACGGCTTGCAGATAGGGCGCATTGCCATCGGTGGTCAGCTGAACCCGGTTTGCCAGCCGGCGCTCCAGGTCGCCCATGAAGGCTCGGGCATCTTCGTAGGTGCGCTCACCGACCAGCCAAGCAGGAACCAGCTTCGTATCTGCGCAGATCGCCGTCCACGTCCACACGTCGCCGTAGCCAAAGCTGCCCTTGTGTTCCTCGGGGACGTTCTTCTGCTTCGCGTAGCAGTAGCTCCAGATCTCGTCGCATTGGATCGTGGTGCAGGGGAGATCGGCCAGGACGCGGTCCTGATACTCAACGCAGGCGAGCCCGACGTCGGCCAGCAGCTTGGTGATCGTGTTCTTGGCCGCGCCCGTCATTCGGACCGTGGCGCGAATCGAGTTGCCCTCCACGAGGCAAGAGAGGATCTGCGCGCGCTTCTCAGTGGAGAGCCTGTTCATACTGACCATTATACGTGACCGCTTTAGAAAAGTCAAGATGAGATTGCTCATAAAACGTAGCCGATATTCCGAAGTTGTGCTACCCTTGGGCTCGGTGATCGATCTCCCCGCCGCAAGAACGCGTCTGGAGCCGCTTGAGCCTGCGCTCATCAAGGCCGCGCAGACGGGCACGAAAACGTGGTTCGACTTGATGAGTGAGCACCCGGGAATTGCTCGGCCGCTCGACACAACTACACGGGCCAACATCATCCAGAACCATGCGGTCGATGATCTGGCTCTCTCGGTGGAGGAAATCGCAGGAGCCTCACTCATCACCGAGGGACGGCGGACGCTCCTCAAGTACGGGGAGATCTTGCTTCGTTTCAAGTTCGTCGGCCATGGCGTCCCGCGCAACGTCAATACGACCATCCAGCAGAAGCTTGCGCGCCAGCAATTCGACGACGGCATTCTTCCGGCCCTGGGCGTCACTGAGGAGATGGCAGATCCCACCATCCTCTCTTGCGGCTACACGCTCGGTGACAAGGTATTGGGGCGCGTAGAGATCCGGCGCGATTGCAAGTACCACCCCACGTGGAGCTTTGCGATCTACGGCGACGGCGCGTCCATTGAGAATCCCGTGATCGAAGGGCTGCCCCTGGACGTCAAGCCTGCGTCGATCACGTCCACGAAGAAGAAGGACGACGCTCAGCGCGAGGTCGGCTGAGCCATGGCAGACCTCAACCCGGAGGTGCTTGCCTTGGCAAGGGAAAGCCGAGGACTCACCCAAGAAGAAGTCGCCTCAAGCGCGGGAGTGAGTCAGGGCCTTCTCTCCAAAGCCGAGCGGGACTTGGTTTCGCTGCCCGATGACGCTGTCCAGAGGATCGCCGCCAAGCTCGGATACCCCGTTCGCCTCCTCTATGTTCCTGGGCGAGTGCGTGAGGTCGGAAGCCCCTGCCTCTACCACCGCAAGCGAAAGACGCTTCCGGCCAAGGTCCTGAACAAGCTCGACTCCACGATGTACCTGCGCCTACTGAATATCCAGGCCCTCCTGGATGGCCTGGAGATCGAAGGAGAGCGAACGTTCCACACGCTCGACGTGGACGAGTACGGCTCCCCATCAGAGGTTGCGCGGGCGCTGCGCGCCACCTGGCGCATATCGGACGGCCCGATCAGAAATCTCACCGCCTTGATCGAGTCTGCCGGCGGGATCGTCGTACTGGACGACTTCGGGCATCGCAAGCTATTCGGTATGAGCTGCTGGACGGCTCGCCGCCATCCGCTTTTCTACCTGAATTCTCAGGCGTCGACGGACGATCTCCGCTGGACGCTTGCGCATGAACTTGGGCATCTGACGATGCACTCCGGCCCGCCTGACGGCGACCCGGAGAAAGAGGCAGACGAGTTCGCAGGAGAGTTCCTTGCGCCAAGCTCGCTCTTCCGCCGCGATGTGAGGAATCTGACCTTTGACAAGCTCCCCACCCTCAAGACGTACTGGGGCCTCTCGATGAAGGGAATCATCAGGCGCGCCACTGCGATTGGCGCCATCGACTCACAGCAGGGAGTCAGGCTCTACAAACAGCACAGCGCGCGTGGTTACAACGCCGCTGAGCCGTATCCGCTCCCTGCGGAACCTCCCACCTTGGTTGATCACGCAATCACGATCCACCTGCAAGAGCATGGCTACACGCAAGAAGAGCTTGCGGAGTCGGTCGGTCTGCTCCCAGGTGAGTTCGCCAAGAAGTTCTTGGGCGACGACGCCTGGGGCTCGAACGTGATCAGTCTGTTTGGTTCTTCTGCGCCTTCCAGCGCGTAGCTGCCGCGTGACGCGCGCTCTCTGAGCGTTCAGTCGCGCTCAGCTTCGCGGCGCGCGCTTTGCCGCCCTTGAGTCCACCTTTGCGACCGAGAGCGACCGCTGCTGGATCTTTCTCCGACTCCTGCTTGGGTGGCTCCGACTTCGGCGCATCGCCTACGGCCTCATCCACGATGCTCGCTGCGAGGCGATTCAGGTCGGCTGGTTTGCGTGAGCGCTTAGGCACACCACGATTCTATCCGGAGGCTCAACTGCCGTGGAAATCAAACTGACCCACTACCGAGTTGCGCAGTCTCGGCCCCTTAACATCAGGTCAATGTCCGGTCATTCCAAATGGGCGTCGATCAAGCACAAGAAGGCGGCCACCGACTCCAAGCGTGGCCAGCTCTTCGCGAAGCTCGCACGGGCGATCGCGATTGCCGCCCGGGAGGGCGGGGGAGACCCAGAGTCCAACTACACCCTCGCCGCCGCGGTCGAGAAGGCACGCAGCTACTCGATGCCCAAGGAGAACATCCAGCGGGCCATCGATCGGGGCACGGGCACCGGCGCCGACGGAGAACAGATCGAGCGCGTCCTCTACGAGGGCTATGGCCCCGGCGGCGCGGCGCTGCTGGTCGAGGCGCTCACCGACAACCGCAACCGCACCAGCGCCGACATCCGCCACAGCTTCGACAAGCACGGGGGCAGCCTGGGTGAGCCGGGCTCGGTTGCGTGGATCTTCGAGAAGCGCGGCGTGGTGCTGATCGACGCCGAGCGCTACGGCGAGGACGACCTCCTTCCCGCGATCGACGCGGGCGCCGATGAAGTCGCCTCCGATGGCGGCCTGCTGAAGATCGCCTGCGACCCGGCGAGCCTCGCCGCCGTGCGCGAGGCCCTCGATGCGGCGGGTGTCGACGTGGAGTCCGCCGAGTTGTCGATGGAGCCCAAGTCCGTCGTCGAGGTGGGCGAGGGCGAGGCCGGGACGCTCATGCGGCTGATGGACGCGCTCCACGACCACGACGACGTCGACGCGGTCCACGCCAACTTCGACATTCCCGAAGCGGTCCTCGAGCGCGCCGCGGGCTGACGCGCCGGCTCAGCCGGCGTGGCGCTTGACCATGAACGTCCCGGAGTGGTTGCTATAGCGACTGCTGAGGGACGTTCATGGTGGGGGCGGGAAGGCATCCGGGGCCGGGTCCAGAATCAATAGGCGTGATCGTGGTTATGGGCATCGACCCAGGCGTCGCGAGCACGGGATTCGGCGTCGTGCGGATCGTCGGCTCGCGAATGACGGCTATCGACGGCGGCGTCATCGAGGCGCCTGCCGGCGAAGCGCTCGAAGTTCGCCTCGTACGGATCCACCAGGCCCTGGCCGAGCTGATCGGCTGGCATGAGCCGGCGTCCGTCGCCGTCGAGGACATCTACTTCGGCCGCAATGTCCGCTCGGCCATCGCCGTGGGCCAGGCTCGCGGTGTCGCCCTGCTTGCCGCCGCCCAGGCCGGTGTGCCCTGCTTCGACTACACGCCGCAGGCCGTGAAGCTGGCGGTGTGCGGAACGGGTTCCGCCGCAAAGCGCCAGGTTCAGAAGATGGTCGGCTCGCTTCTCGGGCTGCCGAAGCCTCCCGAATCTGACCACGCCGCCGACGCACTCGCCGTCGCGGTGTGCCATGCGAGTCACTCCAACCCCGCTCGCGAGGCCGCCCTCGGCCGTCCCGCGGTGCAGGTTGCGACGTGATCGCCTCGGTTCGCGGCGAGGTCACTGAACGCCGGCCCGGCCATTTGGTGATCGAGGCGGCCGGCGTCGGCTACCGCCTCACGGTCTCGACCGAAACGCTGCGCTCGGTCCCCGCGGTGGGCGAGCAGGCCGCGCTGCACGCGCATCTCGTCGTCCGCGACGACTCGATGTCGCTCTTTGGCTTCGCCGGCGAGGAGGAGCGCGACCTGTTCCTCAGCCTCGTTTCCGTGTCCGGCGTGGGCCCGAAGGTTGCCGTTGCGATTCTCTCGGGCGGGTCACCGCGCGAGCTCCGCCGCGCCATCGCGCTCGGCGATCACAAGCGCTTTCAGGCGGTTCCCGGCGTTGGCAAGCGCACGGCCGAGCGGGTGATCGTCGAGCTCAAGGAGCGCATGGGAGTCGAGCTCGAGGTTGCCGCGCCGGTTGCAGGCGTAGAGGACGACCCCCGGCTTCTGGCTCGGGACGGTCTGGTCGGCCTTGGCTACGGGCTCGAGGAAGCGGAGCGGCTCTTGGAGCGCGCCGACGGCGAGAGCCCGGAGGAGCTGATCGGCGCTGCCCTGCGCGCCGCAGCCGGAGCTGAGGCCGCGTGAGCATCCGTCGCGATCCGGGCATCGGCGCTCCCATCGAGCCCGAGGCGCGAATGGTCGACGCCCAGCTCGCCGGGGCCGACGACGAGCTCGAGGGCTCGCTTCGCCCGCGCTTGCTCGCCGAGTTCGTGAATCAAAAGCAGGTGACGACCCAGCTCGGCGTCTTTATCGAGGCCGCGCGAGGACGTGGCGAGCCGCTCGACCACGTGCTGCTGGCCGGCCCCCCGGGGCTCGGCAAGACTTCGCTCGCGCAGATCATCGCCAACGAGCTCGGCGCGCCATTCGTGCAAACCGCCGGACCTGCGCTGGAGCGAAAGGGCGACATCGCCGCCTTCCTGACTGCGCTCGAGCCCGGGGCGGTGTTCTTCATCGACGAGATCCACCGGATGAACCGCGCCATCGAGGAAACGCTCTATCCGGCGATGGAGGACGGCCGGCTGCCGGTCATCCTCGGCCAAGGAGCCGGGGCGCGCACGGTCACCCTCGACCTCCCGCCGTTCACTTTGGTGGGCGCGACCACGCGCACTGGCCTGCTCACGACTCCTCTTCGCGACCGCTTCGGCGTTTGTCATCGCCTCGAGCACTACGACGCCGAGCATCTCGCCCAGATCGTTCGCCGCTCCGCGGGAATCCTCGAGATCGAGATCGAGCCGGCGGCCGAGGCGGCGATCGCCGGTCGATCCCGCGGGACCCCTCGCGTCGCGAACCGCCTGCTCAGGCGGGTCCGCGATGTCGCCCAGGTACGCGGCGACGGTAGGGTCAGCGAAGCGATCGCAGCCGAAGCTCTGGACCTTCTCGAGGTCGACACGATCGGCCTCGACCGTCACGATCGCGCGATCCTGAAGGCGATCGCGGTGAAGTTCGCGGGCGGCCCGGTAGGGCTTTCCACGCTCGCCGCGTCCGTCGACGAGGAGACCGACACGGTCGAGGACGTCTACGAGCCCTACCTCCTCCAGCAGGGTCTCATCAAGCGCACGCAGCGGGGAAGGGCCCTTACAGCTCGAGGCTACGAACACCTCCAGATCGACGCGCCGGCCGAACTGGCGAGCCTCTTCTGAGGGTTCGGCGCCTCGCTACGCTTAGCGCGTGCCGTTCTTCATCTGCCCCAACTGCGGAAACCGCGAGCTCTCGGGCGAACGGACCGCCGGCCTCTCACCCAGGCCGAAGGGCTGCTCGAAATGCGGGTTCGGGTTCGTCTTCGAGCTTCTCGACGACTATTACCCCGCTCCGGAAGCCGCCTTCTTCACCTGCGATCAGGAGGGGCGGATCCTCGACATCGGCAAGGGCGGATTCGAGCTGACCGGCCTGCGCGACGAGGACGTCATCGGCCGCCCCGTCAAGGAGGTCCTGGGCCTCGAGTGGATCGACGATGGCGATGGCGATGGCACGGCGGACATCGACAACGACGGCAGCACCGACCCCATCGAGACGACTCTCGAGTGGGGTGTCCGCTCGCTGGGCAAGCGCGTCGCCGTGAACGCCGAAGGCGACCTGCCCGCGGAGGCGGTCGCCGACGTCTTCCCCGGCTACGACGAAGACGGCGGCCTCCTGCTGGTGCTGACGCCGCAGAAGGTCACGTGACCGCCGGCCTGGGCGGCGCATCGATCTCCCACTGATGGGAAGCCGGCGGCGAAACCTCCTCGTCCTGCTCGTCGTGCTTGGCCTGTGCGCGGCGTCAGCGCTCGTTATCGCATCGAAGCCCACCGTCCTCGGCCTCGACCTGAAGGGCGGGACGCAGCTCGTCTACGTGGCTCGGCCCACGCCTCGCAACCCGCAGGTGACGCAGTCGGGGCTGGATCACGACAAGGAGATCATGCGAACCCGCGTCGACCAGATCGGCGTGTCCGAGCCTGAAATCTCGACGCTCGGGTCTGACCAGATCCAGGTCAGCCTGCCGAACGTCCACAACGTCCAGCGAGCGATCGACACGATCGGGATCACCGCGCCGCTCCTTCTCTACGACTTCGAGCGTAACGTCATCCCGCCGGCGAATTCGAGCGCTCCCAAGAACCCGGCGCAGTCGCCGCCTCCGCAGCAGGGCACCGCCGCCTATGCGTTCACCGACGAGTACTCCGCCGCCAAGTTCGCGAGCCAGCAGAAACCGGAGTGCTTCCAAAACCAGTGCACGACCAGCGGGCCGACCTACTACCTGTTCAACAAGTCGAGCCATGCGGCGCTCGGTGACCCCGCGGAGAACCCGCAGGACATCTACCGCCAGCAGCAGCTGAAACCTCTTCCAAAGGCCGGGACCGTGCCGCCCGGGGACGTCCTGGTCAAGGTCCCGCAGGGCACCGTGATCGTGTCGGAAGCAGCGCAGGACAACCCGGCGACCCCAGCGGACGAGAGCCAGACCGGGGCATCGCACTACTACGTCCTTCGCGACCGGCCGGCGCTGACGGGATCGGAGATCAAGAACCCCAAGCAAAGCTTCGACCCCGTCACGAACGCCCCGAACGTGACCTTCGACTTCACCGATCAGGGCCGTCAGGCCTTCCAGGACGTGACGAGGGCGATCGCGCGGCGCGGCCAGGTGAACGCCCCGTTTGGAATCAGCTCGTCAACCCAGGCCGACGCCTATTCGCAGCATTTCGCGATCTCGCTCGGAGGGGCTCTGGAGTCGACGCCCCTCATCAACTTCCTCGACAACCCGGACGGGATCGACGGGCGAACCGGGGCCCAGATCTCCGGCAATTTCACGATCCAATCCGCGCAGGATCTGTCGAACGTGCTTGCCAGTGGCCAGTACAGCTACGACGAGCATGTCATCAGCCAGAGCACCGTCTCGGCGACGCTCGGCCAGCAGGCGCTCGATCAGGGCCTCAAGGCTGGCCTGATCGGCCTCGCTGCGGTGGTCATCTTCCTGATCCTTTACTACCGCCTGCTCGGCCTGGTGTCGGTGCTGGGCCTCGCGATCTACGCCGTCCTGTTCTTCGCGCTGATCAAGCTGATCCCGATCACCCTGACGTTGCCTGGCATCGCGGGACTGATCCTGACGATCGGAGTCGCGGCCGACGCGAACATCGTCATCTTCGAGCGAATAAAGGAAGAGGTGCGCGCGGGGCGCTCAGCCGTCTCCGCGATCGGCCAGGGCTATCGGCGCGGAATCGCCACCATCATCGACGCGAACGCGATTACCTTGCTGACGGCGTTCATCCTCTTCGGGCTCGCGACGGCGGGGGTCCAGGGGTTCGCGGTCACCCTGGGAATCGGGACCCTCGTTTCACTGATCACTGCCGTCTTGTTCACGCAGGCATTCCTTGGGCTCTTTGCGCGCTCGAGGATCTTCAGCTCGCCCGCCGCGGTCGGTGCCCGGAGCCGGCATTTCCGCTGGAACTTCGACTTCACCGGTGCCAGCAAATGGTTCTTCTCGATGTCCGGGACGATCCTCGCCGTCGGCGCGATCTCGCTTGCCACCAACCAGCTGAACTTCGGCATTGACTTCGAGTCCGGAAGCCGGATCCAGGTCGGGCTCGACCACGCCGCATCGGTGGACGACGTTCGCTCGACGCTTCAGGACGCCAACATCGGCGGCGCGGGCGCCGCGGAGATCCAGGAGGTCTCCAACCAGACTCTCGGCCAGAACGCCTTCCAGATCCAGGCTCAGATTCCCGAGAATGACGTCAACAAGGTGAAGCCGGCGCTCGCCGACGCGTTTGGGGTGGAGTCCCGCTCGTACCAGGCGCAGACGGTGGGGCCCACCTTCGGATCCGACATCGCGCACAAGGCAGTGATCGCGATCATCTTCTCGCTGCTCGTGATCTCGGTCTATGTGGCGCTTCGCTTCGAGACCAAGTACGCGATCCCGGTTCTGATCGCCCTCGCCCACGACATCCTCATAACCGCCGGGGTCTACTCGGTTGTCGGCCGGGAGGTGACGAGCGGGACGGTCGCCGCTTTCCTGACCATCCTGGGCTACTCGATGTACGACACGATTATCGTGTTCGACCGCATCCGCGAGAACGTGCCGCGGATGCCGCGGGCCGCCTTCTCGCAGATAGTCAACCGCTCGATGAGCGAGGTGCTCACGCGGTCGCTGATCACGGGCCTGTCGACCGTCTTCCTGGTGACGGTGCTGTTCGTATTCGGCGGCACGACCCTGAAGGACTTTGCCTTCGCGATGATGATCGGTGTGCTTTCGGGTGCTTACTCGTCGATCTTCATCGCCTCGCCTGTGCTGACACATTGGAAGGAACGCGAGCCGGCCTACCGCTCCCGCCGTGCCCGTCTGGAGGAGACGATGGGTTTCGTGCCCACATTCCCGGAGGACAACGTCGTCGCCCGAGTCGACGGCGCTGCCGATCGGCCCGCCCCCGTGGCTGCGACCGCGGCCGGCGGCGCCCCGATGCCTGCCTCCCCGGCGCCGGCCTTGGAGCCGCCGCCCGGTAGTGGCGATGGCGAGGTCACGGATGCCGAACCGGTCAGCGCAGGGGCCGCGGCGGATTCGACGGGTCCGAACCGGCCCTCGCGCGCCGAGCGCGAACGTCGCCGCCGCCAGCAGCGCGCGGGCCGAAAGCACGGAAGGCGGAGGTAGGTGCGCTGATGGCCGCGCTTGTCTGGTTTGTCGTCGGAATCGCCCTTTGGCACTACACCGTGTTCGTTCCCGACCGCTTCTGGGGTGGGATCGTCGGCGCCTTCCTCGGCGCCATCGCCGGGGCGATGGTGAGCGGCGCTATCTACCAAATCATCACCGGCGACTCGATCGGGACCACAGGCATCGTCACCGTGCTCGCGGCCGTTCCGGGAACCTTGGCCGGACTGACGGCTGTGTATGCAATCGGCGCGCGCGCCGACGCCGCCGCCGGCATCGAGCGATAGAAAAATCTCCCTGATGTGGCCGGAACGCTTGCCGTTCTCCGCGGTCGCCGGTGCGATCCTGATCGCCGCCCTGCCGGCGGCGCTCGCGCTGGCCCTCACGGGGGGAGCGACCGGCTCGCGGACGGCCGGCATGCGTGTGCGGGCGATCGACGGGCCGACCATCGCCGCTGATGTGTCCCGCCTTCGAGGCCTCGAATTCAGCGACGTGCCGACGGTCGAGGCGATCGGATCGCGCCAGAAGCGCCGGCTGGCGCGGCGACTCGCGCGAAAGGGCAGGCACGGGGCGTCCCCTTCCTCAGCCGCGCGGCGGATCGAGCGCGCGTCGCGAGCGGGCCTGGAGTGGGCTCGCCTCGTCGGGTTCGTGGGCCCAGGCTTCAAGATCGGTTCCGCGGGCAAGGCACTGGGGGCCTCCGTGGTCGGTGAATTCCAGCCCTCGAGCCACAAGATCCTCGTTCAGACGTCGCGGTTCGATCCTCCCCACTACGAGGACGTCATCGCCGCCCACGAGCTCGACCATGCCCTCGACGCCGAGCATTTTCCCGCGGTGTTCCATTCGCACGAGACCCCGGGAAACAGCGAGCGCACGGCGGCGGTACAGGCCCTGGTGGAGGGCACGGCAACGGTGATCACCGACCGCTTCGCACACGAGCACGGATATGCAGTCGTCGGGCCAGGCCGCCGGCTGTTCTCGATCGACAACCTCGGATTCGGCGTGCCGGCAGGTCTCGCGGCCGAGTTTCGCTTTCCCTACACCGCGGGCGCCGACTTCGTCCGCTACCTGCTTCACCGCGGCGGCTGGCAGCTAGTAAACCAAGCGTTTCGCCACCCACCGACCAGCACGGCGGAGGTCCTTGACCCGCGGCGCTGGGTGCGCCGCGACACTTACCGGCACTTACGGGTGCCCACCTCGCTTGGCTCGCCGTGGCGGCTCGTGGGGCGGACCGACTCCGGCGCGTTGGATGCGCGGGTCCTCTTGTCACTCGGCCTCTCGCTTACGGCCGCCACCGAGGCAACGCAGGGCTGGGACGGCGGGGCAATCGCGACCTGGCGACGCCCCGCTCCCGCACAATGCCGGGCGCCATGCCGGCAGGCTACCGCGAGCGTGGCCGCGTACCGGTGGCAATCGCCGGTCCGCGCGGGGAGCTTCGTCGGGGCGTTACCCGCCTACTTGGAGACCCGCCTTCTCGCACGCCCGGTTGGGAATCTCGCTTGGCGGCTGCACGGAGGGTTCGCCGCCATTGACCAGCGAAACCGGGGGACAGCGATCGCGCTTGCACCCACGAAAGCGCTCGCGCACCGCCTAGCGGCGGCGGGCGTCCGCGGAGCCAACCACTAGCCCACCTGCCGAACGTCCCGCGTCCGGGCCTGGGAGCGGGCATGAGGGACGTTCGGCACTGGAGGGGGCGATTCCGTCGGGGGCGCGCCCTAGCTTGGGTCGGTGGCCGAGCCTGCCTTCAGCCTGGATCCCTACGACTACGCGGAGGCGCGCGCGATCGAGCGCGAGCTCGGGGTCGCCGAGCCGGTCGCAGCGGTGCTCGTGCGCCGCGGCTACCGCACGCCGGCCGCGGCGAAAGCCTTTCTCGACTGCGACGACTGGCACGACCCTTTGCTTCTGGGTCCGATGGCGGAGGTCTCCGAGCGCATCAAAAGGGTCGCCTCGGCGGGCCGGCGGATCACGGTCCACGGCGACTACGACGTCGACGGGGTCTGCGCTACCGCGATATTGGTCGGAGCGCTTCGCGAGATTGGCGCCGACTGCGACTGGTACGTCCCCGATCGGCTTGGCGACGGCTACGGCCTCACCGAGGGGTCGGTCGAGCGAATCGCCGCGCGCGGCGGGGACCTGCTGATAACAGTCGATTGCGGGATCGGCTCGGCGACGGCGGTGGCCGCCGCCCGTGGCGCAGGCCTTGAGGTCATCGTCACTGACCACCACGAGCCACCCGAGAGCTTGCCTGACTGCCCGATCCTTCATCCGCGACTCGGCAAGTACCCGTTCGGCGAGCTCTGCGGCGCCGGTGTTGCCCTGAAGCTCGCATGCGCGGTGGCCGGCGACGGGTACGGCAAACGCTCGCTCGACATCGCCGCGCTCGCCACGGTGGCCGACATGGTGCCGCTTGTCGGCGAGAACCGCGCCATCGTCCGGCGGGGGCTCGCCCTGGCCCGCCGGGCACTGCGGCCGGGCATGCGCGCGCTCAGCCTGGAGTCCGGAGTCGACCCGGTGCGCCTCGACGAAGGTGACTTCGCGTTTCGCCTCGGGCCGCGGATCAATGCAGCGGGACGGCTGTACAGGGCAGACGCCGCGATCGAACTGATGCTCACGTCGAGCGATGAGCGCGCGGAGGCAATCGCGGTCGAATTGAGCGTGGCCAACGCCGAGCGGCGGAAGACAGAGCGCCTGGTGCTGGAGGCCGCCGAGGCCGCGCGCCGCGGGCTAAGCCCCGAATTTGCCAACGGCCCCGCGCTGGTCCTGGCAGGCGAAGGCTGGCATCCCGGAGTGGTTGGGATCGTGGCCTCCCGCATGGTGGAGCGCCACGGCGTCCCCGCTGTCCTCATCGCAATGGGCGGCGACGGGCGGGGACGAGGCTCCGCTCGCAGCGTGCCGGGCTTCGACCTACTCGCGGGACTCGACGCCTGTGCCTCTCATCTGATTCGCCATGGCGGTCACCGCGCCGCCGCCGGGCTGGAGATCGAGGCGACAGCCGTCGAGCCGTTCCGAGCTGCCTTCTGCGAGCAGGTCGTTGCCACACTCGGCGTCGAGCCAAAGCCGCAGACCGAGACGATCGACGCGATCATCGGTGGGGAGAGCCTTGGCCTCGATGTCGCGCGCCAGCTTGGCCGTCTGGGGCCGTTCGGCATGGGCAACCCCGAGGTTCGGCTGCTCGTGCCCTCGGCCCGCCTGGCTGATGTGCGCCCGATGGGGGAGGGCGAACACCATGCGCGCTTCACCCTGGCGAGCGGATCGCGCCGGGCGCTCGGCGTCGCCTTTGGAGTCAACGGCTCGCTGGAAGCCGCCGGATCCGACGAGGCGCCTCGCGACGTTTGCGTGCGACTCGAGGTGAACGAGTGGAATGGCGCGATCGAGCCGCGGGTGGTCCTCCGAAAGCTCTATGACGTCTCGGCGGCGGGCGACGACGAAGCTGATGCCAAGCTCATGCCGAGCCTGGACGGTGAGGAGTGGTGGCAGCGCTTCGAGGCCGAGCTCGCCCTGGCGCTCGACGAACCACGGGCCGACGAGCTCCCCGCGAAGACGCGGGAGCTCGTCGACCGGCGAGGCGCCTCCGGCATCGCGGCGGTTGCGGGGCTTGCCTCCTCAGGGGGCCCCCTCCTCGTGCTTGCCTGCGACGCCCTGCGACGCCGTGCGCTGGTAGAGCTGGCTGCGCAGCCCGCTCGCTTCGGCGGCGGCGAGGTCGCACTGGCATCTCGGCGCCTACCGCAAGCGGGTGTCGAGGCTGCCGTCTGCAGCGTGCTCGCCTCCGGACGAGGCGTCGTGCTAGCCGATTGGCGCTATCTGGACGGACGGGGGGCGCTCACGCGAGAGTTCCGGCATATCCTCGCCATCGATCCGCCGCCGGAGGCCGCCCTCGAGGCGGCGGCGCTCCGCGGTCGCTCGGCCGATGAGACCGGGCACTTCCATCTCGCCTGGGGGCCCGCGGAGATCGCGCTCGCGAGTCGTGTTCACGAGGACGAGTGGCCCTCACGGGCCGTGCTTGGGGCTGTCTATCGGGCCCTGCGGACCGCGGGCGACGGCGAGCTCGTCGAGACGGCCGCCGTTCGCGATTGCCTGTGCGGCCCTGGCCCGTTTCCGCGCAGCCCGGAGTCGGCCGCTCGGTGCCTGCGCGTTTTCCTCGAGCTTGGCCTCGTAACAGACGACGGTACCCCTGGCGTACGCAGGCTCCGGGTCGTATCCTCGGAGGGCGCCGAGCTCGATTCCGCGACGGCATTCGCCGCCTACAGTGCGCGCTCGGAGGAAGGCATCCAATACCTGACCAGGCGAGAATAAGCGAGCTGAACGAGGCGAGCGCGGCGCCCGCGGATCGCCGCGGTCATACGCGCGTAGGAGCCCCGGGAAAGCCGCCTGAGGCCTCGACCGCGACAGCTGGCACATCCGAGCTCTCGGGCCAGGAACGAGCCCTCCTCGGCGACCTGCTGGCGGTGGTTGCCGAGCACTCCGAGAACGGCGAGGGCGAGGAGGCGCGTGAGCGGATCGTGGAGGCCTTCGTCTTCGCCTGCGACCGCCATGCCGATCAGCAGCGGCGAACGGGCGAGGACTTCATCACTCATCCGGTCGAGGTGGCGAAGATCTGCGCCGGCCTGCGTCTCGATGTCGACACCCTCTGCGCAGCGCTCTTGCACGACACGGTCGAGGACACCACCGCAAGCTTGGACGAGGTGGAAGGCCTCTTCGGCGACACGGTGTCGGCGCTGGTCGACGGCGTCACCAAGCTTACGGGGATCACCTTCCAGAGCCGCGATGAGCGGCAGGCCGAGAACTACCGCAAGATGATGGTCGCGATGGCCACGGACGTCCGGGTCATCCTGATCAAGCTGGCCGATCGCCTCCACAACATGCGCACAATCGCGGGGCTTCCGAAGCAAAAGCAGCTCGAGAAGGCCCGCGAGACGCTCGAGATCTATGCGCCGCTGGCGCACCGCCTCGGCATCCACGCGATCAAGTGGGAGCTCGAGGACTTGGCCTTCCAGCGTCTTCATCCCCGCAAGTACGACGAGATCAAGAAGCTCGTCGCACAGCAGCGAACCGAGCGCGAGGCCTACGTGGAGGACGCTGGCCAGTTCCTGCGCAGCGAGCTCGGCACGGTGGGCATCGAAGCCGACATCTCAGGCCGCGCCAAGCACTTCTACTCGATCTACTCGAAGATGACCAAGAAGGGCAGGGAGTTCAACGAGATCTACGACCTGACCGCGATGCGGGTCATCGTCGCCTCCGTCAAGGACTGCTACGGGGCGATTGGGATCATCCACTCGCTCTGGAAGCCACTCCCGGGGCGCTTTAAGGACTTCATCGCGACGCCCAAGCTGAACCTCTACCAGGCACTGCACACCACCGTCGTCGGCCCCGAAGGCCGACCTCTGGAGATCCAGGTGAGAACGGCCGAGATGCACGAGCTCGCCGAATACGGAATTGCCGCCCACGTCCTCTACAAGGAGGGTGCGCGGCGCGGCAAGGGCAAGATCGACGCCGAGCGCGACAAGATGACCTGGCTGCGCCAGCTTTTGGATGAAGACGGCGATCAGGATCCCAAGGAGTTCCTCGAGCAGCTGAAGGTCGACCTGTTCGAGGACGAGGTTTTCGTGTTCACGCCGCGGGGCGAGGTGAAGAACCTCTCGGCCGGGTCCACGCCCCTGGACTTCGCCTACGCGGTCCACACCGACGTCGGCCATCGCTGCGTGGGCGCGAAGGTCAACGGCAAGATCGTGCCGTTGCACTACCAGCTGCGCTCCGGCGACATCGTCGAGATCCTCACCGCGAAGCAGGAGCGCGGGCCTTCGCGCGACTGGCTCGGCGTGGTGCACACGAGCCGCGCGCGCAACAAGATCCGGGCCTTCCTCGGGCGCGAACGACGCGAGGATGCCGAACGCCGGGGCCGCGAGGAGCTGCAGGGCGCGCTCAAGAAGCGCGGCCTGCCCTCGGGCCGCGTCGCAGGATCGCCGCTCCTCGCGGACGTGATTCGCGAAATGGGGTTTCGCAAGGCCGACGACTTCTACATCGCCCTCGGCCAGGCCAAGGTCTCGCCGAAGACGGTGGTCAACAAGATCCTCCAGCGGCTCAAGCAGGGCGAGTCGGTCGCCGGCGACGAGACCGAGGCTCGACTGGCCGGCGTCCTGGAGGGACGAGACGAGCGCCAGCGGCGCATTCAGGACGCCTCCGACTTCGGAATCAAGGTCAAGGGCGTCGACGACGTGGTCGTGCGGCTCGCCAAGTGCTGCCGCCCGGTGCCGGGGGATCCCATCGTCGGCTATGTCTCGCTGGGGCGCGGCATCACGATTCACCGCGAGGACTGCAACAACGTCGGCGCGCTGAAGAAGGACCCGGAGCGCTTCACCGACGTCAGCTGGGACGGGGGCAACGAGGCCTCGTACAGAGTCGAGCTTCAGGTCGACGCCTACGACCGCACTCGCCTTCTCGAGGATCTCTCGCGTACTTTCGCCGAGGTTGGCGTCAACATCCTCGAGGCGAAGTGCACCACGAAGCACCCGATGGTCAAGAACCGCTTCGTCGTCGAGGTGGGGGACACCGAGCAGCTGCGGCAGTGCATCGCGCGCCTGCGCCACGTCGACGCAGTGTTCGACGCCTACCGGCTGACGCCGGGCTCCTGATCGACTGGCTGCGGACGATGCCCGGCCTGGGGCTGAAGCTCGAGGGAATCGAGGAGGCGCGACGTGCAACGTGACCCCGTCAGCGTCGTGGTGCCCTTTCGCGGCCAGCCAGAAGACGCCGCTGCCGTTCTGGCGAGGGTGGGGAGGCTTCGCCTCGCGCCGCGCGACGAGCTCGTGATCGCCGACAACAGCGACGACGCCTGCCTGGTCGCCGCGGTCGGGGCCGATCGGCCGGTTCGCGCCGTACGCGCCGGCGGCGAGCGCTCGTCTTACCACGCCAGGAACGCCGGAGCGCGCGCCGCCGGGCGAGAGTGGCTGCTATTCATGGACGCGGACTGCGATCCCGATCCCGGGCTCCTCGACGCCTACTTCTCGGAGACGCCGGGTGAAGGAGTCGGGGCGCTCGCCGGACAGATCCTCGGCGACTTTCAGCAGAGCTCGTTCCTGGCCCGCTACGTCGAGTCACGCAAGTTCTTCCGCCAGGACTCCGGCCTCCTCGCCGAGGCCGGAGTGGCGGCAACCGGCAACCTGCTTGTCCGCCGCGAGGCGTTCGACGCGATCGCTGGATTCACCGAGGGCATCCGTTCAGCCGGCGATGTGGATCTGTGCCGCCGACTGCGCTCCGCCGGGTGGGCGATCGAGGCCCGCCAGAATGCCGTTGTTCGTCATCGCCATCGCGACAGCCTGCCCTCACTGCTCTCGGCGATCGCTCGCTACGGAGCCGGGTCGCGGTGGCTCGATCAGCGTGAGCCCGGCACGTCGCCGCCATGGCCGCTTGTCTCGGGCGTTGTCGGGGTCGCATTGGATGTGCCGCGAAACCTCGTTCGCGGGCGCGTCGAGGAAGCGGCGTTTCGCCTCGTCGACGGTGCCGGGCTCGCGGCCCACGTGGTCGGCTACCGAATGAGCAACGCGGCACCGCCCCTTTTGAAGTTGTCCCTCTAAAGCCGCGGCTGCGAAGTCTCAAACGTCTGCTTCGGCAGCCCTGCGAGCCTGTTCGACGTCAAGGAAATGCTGCATGGAAACGATTGTCCCGCCGCGCACCCTGCAAACCGCCCCGATCGGGGTGGCGATCTCCAACTCCGGGCCGGACAGACGCCCGATCGCCTCGCCCAGCATCAAGACCACTCCCGGCCTCGCCTCGACCCAGCTGTCGACGCGAACCGAAAAGCTGCTCCACGGCCTGACCCACTCACTCCAGGCGGCAAGGAGGCCATCGGGGCCGGCGAATGGGCCCGCCATCCCTCCGATGAAGCCTCCGTCAGGCGTGGCAAATTCGATCTTCGCGTCGGGCGCGAGCCACGTCCGATTCGCTTCGAGAATCGTGGCGTCCTCGAGGAGCCCGCGGATCTCCAGCTCGACTCCAGGTCAAACCGCCCGCCCCACATCCCCTGCACGATCTCGATGTTCGAAGCCACTGAGAAACCCTAGGACGAGGCGATCGCCGCCCGGATCGCCTCGGCGGCCGATTCGGCCTCGCCCTCGCGGTAGTTGCGTCGCGGCCAGAAGAACCCGCGCAGGCCATCTTTGGGGTTTCGGGGGACCACATGGATATGGAAGTGGGGGACGCTCTGGCTGACGATGTTGTTATTCGCCACGAATGCCCCCTTTGACCCCATTGCCTCTCGCACCGCGACGGTCAGCGTCTTGGCGTTTTCCCACAGACGCGTCGCGAGCTCATCCGGCAAGTCCCAGATGGTCTCGTGGTGCTCGCGGGGGATCAGGAGCGCATGACCGGGGAAAAGCGGGCGAGCGTCGAGAAATGCAACGGTCGACTTGTCCTCGAACACGACGTGCGCCTCGGTTTCGCCCGCGGCGATCGCGCAGAAGCCGCAGTCGCCCGCCACTATGAGACGACGGTGAGGGCACCGGGCTCGATCCCAAGCTCGACCTCGGCCTGGTCGCCGATGTAATCGCCGTCGACCTGCACCGGCACTGGCCGCGCCCGGCCTTCGGCGTCGCCGGAAGTCGCGGTGATGCGGCCCTCGGTAAGACCCTCGAAATGCGAAATTTGGCGATGCTTGGAGATCGCCAGACGGTCGGTGAGGGCGCGGGCGATGATCGTGGGAACGTCGCGCTGGGCCGCGCGTCGAAGCACCGCCGCAGAGAGCGTGCCGTTGTCGATGCAGGCCCCCTCGCAGATCCGCACCGGCTGTCCGCCGAAGTACGTGAAGGGATCGGAGTTTTGGACGATGGCGGTTATTCCCTCGGCCGTGCCCTGCTCGGACTCGACGCGCATCGTCGCCGGATTCACGAGGTAGCGCCGGTAGAACCCCGACATCGCCATCGAAACGTAGAACCAGCGGCCGCCACGGGCCTTGAGCTTGGGATGGGCATCCACGTGCTTGGCAGCCGTCGCGTCGAGGCCGGCGCCGCAGGCGAACAGAAAGCGCCGGCCGTTTGCGACCCCGAGATCGACCTTTCGGGGCTTGAAGTCGTCAGCCATGGCGAGCAGGTGCTCGGTCGCGTCGACGACGTCGTTGGGAATCCCGAGGGTTCGGCAGACTACGTTGGTGGATCCGCCGGGCAGGACGCTGACCGGAATGTCGGTACCCGCGACTCCGTTGGCGATCTCGTTCAGGGTGCCGTCGCCCCCGAAGGCCACGACAACGTCGTAATTGCCATCGGCGGCCTCGCGGCCGATCTCGGTGGCGTGGTCCTTCGCTTCGGTCGTTTCCGCCTCGACCTCGTACCGCCCCTGGAGCGCGTAGACGACCAGGTTCTTCAGCCGGTCCGACACCGTCGTCGCGTATGGGTTGACGACGATCAGCATGCGCTTCTTCGCCCTTCGTGCCGGCTGCTTGCTCACGGGGCGCGACTTGGGCTTCGCCGGTGCGGACAAGGACACGAGAGCGAGACTACCCGTCGATAGCCTCGAAGCGAACCAGCTCGTGCTCGTCGATCTCACGCGCACGTCCCTCGCGGATCAGGAGGTCCATGTGGCCGATCACCTCCGAGAGGGTCAGGTATGCCTGCGTCACCGCGACGTTTCCCCAAAGCGACTGCGCCATCTCGTAAGCGCTCCGCGGCCCATCGCCCAGAAGGCTCAGGATCTTCTCCGCGCGACGGGCGTGCATCGCCATGCGCTCGTCGATCAGCGCTCGGTGATTGGTCACCGGGTCGCCGTGGCCCGTTAGGACGATCTCGGCGTCGAGCTCACGTGTGCGGGCGAGGGAATCCATGTAGGTGAGGAGCGCCTGGGGACGTTCGCTCGAGCCGTCGAGCGGTCGCGAGAGCAACGGGTTCGAGGAGATGTGGGCAAGGAGATGGTCGGCGGCCAGAAGAATCCTGCGATCCGAGTCCCAGAACAGCGTGTCGGAAGGCGAATGGCCCGGCCGGTGCTGGACCTCGAGGCTTCGATGGTGGAGCTCCAGCATCTGCGCCTCGTGAAGCGGCTTGGTGATCCGCGCATGGGCCCCCCAAGCGCGAAAGCTTCGTGAGACCGAGCGCAGAGCCACGACTACGTCCTCGGGGATGCCGTGGCGGCGCATGATGTCCGCGGCGAAGGCGTCGTCGCGTTCGGCGTCGTCGGCGAAGTTCTCGAAGAACGGGACCGCAACGTCGATCGCCGCCACCTCGGCCCCCGAGCGCTGCGTGACGATCTCGACCAGCCCGAGGTGGTCGATGTGCTGATGGGTGAGGATCACCAGCTCGATGTCGCTGATGGGGCGCCCGAGCTCTTTGAGTTGGCGCTCGAGCTCGTCGAGGGCTTTGCCCGAATTGGGCCCGGTGTCGACCAACGTGAGCGGGTCGTCCTCGATCAGGTAGCAGTTGACCCGTCCGACCGCGAATGGAGTCGGGATCGGCAGGCGATGGATTCCAGCCTCGGCCGCGCGCGCGAGCGCCTCGTCGGCGGTCACGAGCGAATCAGGGCCAGCGCCTCGTCGCGCCTGGCCTCCATGTCCGCGAAGGAGACCAGCGACTCGAGGTTCAGCCTCAGCAGGGGCTCGGTGTTCGAGGGCCTGACGTTCATGTGCCAGTCGGAGTAGTCGACTGAAACCCCGTCCAGCCAGCTCACTTCCGCGTCCGCATGGGCGGCCGCGATCTCCGCCATCTTCGCCCTTGGGTCCGCAACTTCGGAGTTGATCTCGCCAGAGATGAAATAGCGCGAACGCAGCTCGGCCACCATGTCCGCCAAGGAGTGTCCGGTCGTCGAGATGAGCTCGAGTACCAGCAGAGCGGGAATCGCTCCGGAGTCCACCCCCCAGAAGTCGCGAAAGTAGTAGTGGCCCGAGACCTCGCCCGCGAAGGCCGCACCGTGCTTTCGCATCGCGGCCTTCATGAACGCGTGACCGACCCGGCCCATGTGAGAGGTGCCACCGAGCTCAGCGACGGTGTCGCGCACTGCCCGGCTCGCGCGAACGTCGTAGAGGATGGTCGCGCCTGGCTCGCGCTCCAGCACGCGGCGTGCCAACAGCGCGGTCAGGAAGTCGCCGTCGACGAACACTCCTGCAGAGTCGATGAAGAAGCAGCGGTCCGCGTCCCCATCCCAGGCGATGCCGAGGTCCGCCTCTTCGCCGAGCACCCGCTCGATGACGAAGGATCGGTTCTCCGGTAGCAGGGGGTTCGGCTCGTGGTCCGGAAACTCGCCGTCGGGGACCCAGTACGTGGTCACGAGGTTCAGGTTCATCCGCTCCAGGAGGGGGCCCACCATCGGCCCGGCCATGCCGTTGCCGCCGTCGACCACAACCTTGAGCGGCCCGATCCTCTCGGCGTCGACGAAGGAGAGCACTCGCTCATGGAAGTCCTCGTATACGTCGACCGCCTCGACGCTGCCACCTCCCCGCGCTTCGTCCAGCCCGCCCTCGATCGTACGCCGGATGTCCTGAATGCCGGCCTCGCCCGAGAGCGCGAGAGCGCCCTCGCGCACCAGCTTCACGCCGGTATAAGCCTTGGGGTTGTGCGACGCGGTCACCATCGCGCCGCCGTCGAGCTCCCGGGATCCAACCAGGTGGTAGAGCATCTCGGTGCCCACGAGGCCGGCGTCGAAGACCGTCGCTCCTTCGGCGACCAACCCGTCGCGAAGGCGGCGGGCCATCTGTGGCGCCTGGATTCGCATGTCGCGGCCGAGGCCCACGCGCAGCTCAGCCAGCTTCTTGTCGCGCAGGCTAGCGAGCACGCGGGCGAAGCCACGGCCCAGCAGGTACGCCGTCTCCTCGTCCATGTCGGCGCCGTACAGGCCGCGGACGTCGTAGGCCTTGAAGATGCCCGGCGCGACGTCGCGGGCGGTGACGTCAGCCAAGCCGGCTCCGAAGCACCAGGTAGGACTGCTCAAGAGTCTGCGGCATCACTCTTGTGTCGGCGAGAACCGGCATGAAGTTGTTGTCGCCACCCCAGCGGGGGACGACGTGCATGTGGATGTGATGTTCGACGCCGGCGCCCGCGACGCGGCCCTGGTTGAAGCCGACGTTGAAGCCGTGGGGCTGGTACTGGGCCTCGAGGGCATCCATAGCGGCGCGGCCTAGGGACATCATCTCGGCGACCGTCCCCTCGGGCACGTCCTGGAGGCGGCCGAGGTGCTCATAGGGCGCCACCATCAGATGGCCGTTCGTATACGGGTAGAGGTTCAAGATCACGAAGGCGCTATCACCGCGGCGAACAATGAGGTTCGCCTCGTCGTCGTCCTCCGCAGGCTTCGCGCAGAAGATGCAGGTTTCGTCGGCGTCCTTCGAGGCGCTGCTCACGTAGTCGAGGCGCCAGGGCGCCCAAATCCGTTGGGTTGCCACACGGGCGGAGGTTAATGTGCCTCGGCGTCGAGGACGCGCGCAAGCAAATTGCCGGCAGCGAGGAGAGGACCTGGCCCCGTCGAGTGAACGGTCAGAGCCAGCCGCGGCGGCTGAAGTAGGCCAGCATGCTCCCGAGCACCAAGAGCATCGCGCCCAGGACCACCCAGAAGGCAGCGATCGATCCCTGCCCGGGAACGTGGACGTTCATGCCGAAGATGCTCGCGATCAGCGTGAGCGGCAGGAAGACCACGCTGATCACGGTGAGCATGCGAAGGACGTCGTTCAGTCGATGCGAGATCACCGATTCGTTCGTGTCCTCGAGGCCTTCGACAACCTCCTTGTAGTTCTCGAGCATGTCCCAGATCCGCTCGTGGGAGTCAGCCACGTCGTCGAAGTAGATCTCGAGCTCGCCGCCGGGTGGGGCGAGGAAACGTTGCTTGGCGTTTTCGAGGTCGCGCAGGACCGTGCGCTGCGGGCGAATCACCTTGCGGAAGTTGATGATCTCCTGCTTGACGTTCGAGAGGTCTCGCACGACGTCGGCCCCGCGGCCTTCGAAGATCTCGTCCTCGAGGGCGTCGAGCTTGTTGCCGATCTTGCGCAGCATCGGAAAGCAGTAGTCGAACGAGTCGTCGACGATGCGGTAGAGCAGGTAACCCGAGCCGCGCGAGAAGAGCTGCTCGCGAAGGTCGGGCTTGGCGCGGCAGCGCTCGAACAGGTAGTTGACCGGCTGCAGAGCCTGGTTGGGCAGGGTCACAAGGAAGTCGCGCCCGGCGAAGATGTCCAACTCGCCGGCGTTCAGGCGGCCCACCGCACGGTCGAAGACCGGGAAATGCAGGACGATGAAGAGGTAGTCGGGGTACTCGTCAATCTTCGGTCGCTGGTTGCGGCTGAGGACATCCTCGAGGTCGAGTGCGTGGAAGTTGAAATGCTCTTCGAGCCAGGCGCACTCGAGGGGCGACGGCTGCTCGATGTTCAGCCAGCGGAACTTCTCGCCCTCCGGCGAGGCCCACTCGATGGTCTGGACATTGGGCTCGCGCTCGCGCGCGTCAGCGCCGGCCTGGAGCAGGTCGGTGGCACGCGATGCGCGGCGTAGCCTCGGCTTCGGAAGGCTCGGCATCTGGAATCTCGCTCGTCGTCATCGCGTTCACCTGTTCCTCAGGGTACCCGACGATCTCACCCAGGCACAGCATCGTGCGTGACTGGTATCGTCCCTTGCACATAACCACCACATCCAGAGGGGCGGAGGGACTGGCCCGTTGAAGCCCCGGCAACCCTCCCGAGGAACCAGTTTCCTTGGGGAAGGTGCCAATTCCAGCAGGTTAAGTGCCTGGGAGATGTGAGTTGGAAGCCCTCGCGGCCTCTGCTCCCCCTCCACAGGCAGAGGCTTTTTCTTTAGGCAAGACGAGCGAGGAACGAACGAAAATGGCGGTTGAGGGGCTGAAGTGCAAGGAATGCGGGTCGCGGTACGAGCTCGACGCCCACTACTTCTGCGAGGAGTGCTTCGGCCCGCTCGAAGTCCTCTATGACCACTCCGGCCTCGACGCCGGCGAGACCCGCCGGCGGATCCAGGCAGGGCCTGCCTCGATCTGGCGCTACGCCGACTTCCTGCCGTTCGCGGAACGCCCGCCGTCGACGCGGACAAGCCTGGAGCCGGGGCTCACCCCGCTAGTCCGCGCCGACCGGCTCGCCGAGCGCCTTGGCCTGGGCGAGGTCTGGATCAAGAACGACGCCGCCAACCCCACCCATTCGTTCAAGGACCGCGTTGTGGCCGTAGCGATTGCGAAGGCCCGGGAGTTGGGCTTTGACACGGTCGCCTGCGCTTCCACCGGCAACCTCGCGAATGCCGTCGCGGCGCATTCCGCGGCCGCGGGCCTCGCGTCGTACGTATTCGTCCCCGCCGACCTCGAGGAGCAGAAGCTGCTCGCCACGGACGTATACGGGACGAAGCTGGTCGGCATCCGCGGTAGCTACGACGACGTCAACCGGCTCTGCACCCAGCTCTGCGAAGACCGGCCATGGGCCTTCGTCAACGTGAACCTCCGGCCCTACTACGCCGAGGGATCCAAGACCGTCGGCTACGAGATCGTCGAGCAGCTCGGCTGGAGCCTGCCCGACCGTGTCGTCTGCCCCATCGCCTCCGGCTCGCTCTTCACCCGGATCGGAAGGGCGTTCGACGAGTGGAATGACCTCGGTCTGGTGAAGGGCGATCAGCCTGTCTTCAATGGCGCCCAGGCGCAAGGCTGCTCGCCGGTCGCCCACGCCTTCAGCGAGGGCTGGGACATCTGCAAGCCGCAGCGCCCTGACACGATCGCGAAGAGCCTCGCAATCGGCGACCCCGCCGACGGCCCGTATGCGCTCGAGCTGGCGCGTCGCGGTCCCGGAGCGATCGACGCCGTGGAGGACGACGAGATTCGTGCCGGCATCCGCCTACTGGCCGAGACAACTGGCATCTTCACGGAGACCGCGGGTGGCGTCACGATCGCAACGCTTCGCAAGCTTGCCGAGCGAGGCGACATCTCGAGCTCCGAGCGGGTGATCGCGGTGGTCACCGGCGAAGGGCTGAAGACGCTGGACGCGGTCCGCGAGGACTTTCACATCGACGTCATCGAGCCGACGGTCGAAGCCTTCGAGTCCGGGGTCGAGCCGGCGGTCCTCGCGCCCGGTAGGTAGATTGCCGCCGATGGCGGTGACGGTGAAGATCCCCTCTCAGCTTCGCGCTGTGGCCGGGGGCGAGGCCGAGGTCGAGGTCGAGGGCGCGACGGTGGGCGAGGCACTCGATGCCGTGTTCGATGAGCACGAGGCCCTGCGCGAGCGGCTGATCGCGGACGACGGGCTGCGCCGGTTCGTGAACGTATACGTGTCCGGTGAGGACATTCGCTTCCAGGATGGCCTCGATACGGCCCTGTCCGACGGTGACGAGGTGACGATTCTCCCCGCCGTTGCCGGTGGCAGCTAGCCTCGATCCAGCAGAGACCCCCGTCGTGATCCTCTGTGGTGGGCGCGGGACGAGGCTTCGGGAGCACACGCATGCCATCCCGAAGGCGCTGGTGGAGGTGGGCCCGCACCCGATCGTCTGGCATGTGATCCGGATCTACGCAGCACAGGGGTTTCGCCGGTTCCTGCTGCTGACGGGCTATCTCGGCGAGGCCATCGAGGAGTTTGTGGCGGCTTCGCGATGGCCGGAGGGAGTCTCGGTCGAGTGCGTCGACACCGGGCTCGATACGCCGACCGGCGGGCGCATTGCCAAGGCCTCCTCACGTCTGCGTGCGGGAACGTTTTGCCTGACCTACGCGGACGGCCTCGCCGACATCGACCTCGATGCACTTCGTAACTTTCACGACGCGAGCGAGTCGATCGCGACAATGACGGTGGTGCGCCCCTACAACCAGTGGGGGGTCGCGATAATCGATGACCGTGGGCGCATAACGGGATTTCGCGAGAAGCCGCGTATGCAGGATTGGATCAACGGTGGCTTCATGGTGCTCGAGCCGGAGGCGCTTGAGTACGTCGACGAGAACAGCATTCTGGAGCGCGAGCCCCTGGAGCGGATCGCCGGCGCCGATGGCCTGGCGGCATATCGCCACGAGGGGTTCTGGGACTGCATGGATACCTACAAGGACGCGGTCGTCCTCAACGACCTCTGGGCGTCCGGCGAAGCTCCGTGGCGAACGTGGTCGACCGCTGAGGACACCGCGGGCGCCACCCGACGCGCATGACCCGGGTCGCTCTGGTCACAGGCGGCAGAGGCTTTGTCGGGGCCTGGCTTTCCCGCGCCCTGCTGGATACCGGCGTGAAGGTCGTCTCCTTCGATCGCACGCCTTTGCCGGACCGCCGCCCGTCGACGCTTGCGCTGCTCGGCCTCGAGAGTGAGGTCGTGGACTTCGAGGGAGATCTGCGCGACGCCGAGGCGGTGGCGAGGGCCATCTCCGAGAACGAGGTGGATACGGTCTTCCACCTCGCCGCACAGGTGCTGGTCCATACCGCGGCGGCTTCCCCGGCGCCGACATTCGACTCCAACGTGCGCGGGACCTGGACCGTGCTCGAGATCTGCCGCTTGCACGATGTTCAGCGGGTGGTCGTGGCCTCCTCCGACAAGGCCTACGGAGCCCACGAGGAGCTCCCGTACCGCGAGGACTTTCCGCTCCAGCCCACGGCCCCGTACGAGGCCTCGAAGGCCGCGGCGGACCTGATCGCCCGAAGCTACTGGCCGAGCTACGGAGTCCCGGTCGCAGTGACGCGGTTCGCGAACCTCTATGGCGGCGGCGACACAAATTGGTCGCGCCTCATTCCGGAGGCGGTGACCGCCGCGCTCGACGGGCGCCGCCCTGTTCTTCGCTCGGATGGCTCGCCGGAGCGCGATTTTCTCTTCGTCGAGGATGCCGCACGGGCTTATCTCGCCATTGCTGGGGCCCTCGACCGTGACGAGGTCCGCGGGGAGGCCTTCAATGCAGGTGGCGGGAAGTCGCACCCAGTGGGCGAAGTGGTGGAGACGATCACAAGACTGGCGGGCACCCGAGTCGAACCCGACGTACAGGGGGCCGGTAACCCCGAAGGCGAGATCGACCGGCAGTACGTCGATCCGACAAAGCTCAAAAAGCGAACCGGCTGGAGCCCATCGGTCGACCTCGAGGAGGGCCTTGGCCTAACCATCGAGTGGTACCGGGAGCATCCCGAGGTCCGCCCGCCCGCGCCTTGAGCGCGCCCGCGTCCGACCCGGCGGGTGCCATCTTTCTCCGCTTCCTTCACTTCGGCCTGCTCGCGTGGGGCGGACCCGCGGCGCAGATCGCCATGATCAAGGAGGAGTGCGTCGACCGCGAGGGTTGGGTCACTCAGGAGACGTTCAAGAAGACCCTCGCGGTCTATCAGGTGCTTCCCGGCCCCGAGGCACATGAGCTCTGCGTCTACTTCGGGCGGATTCGCGGCGGCAAGCTGGGCGGATTCGCGGCGGGACTGGGCTTCATGTTGCCGGGCTTCATCTTGATGCTCGGGCTCTCGATTCTCTATGTGGAGGCGAACCTCGGTTCGCATCTGGACACGCTCTTCTACGGCCTGACCGCGGCGGTCGGGGCGCTGGTCGCCAGGGCGCTCCGCCGTCTCGTACCGACGTTCGTGACGGATATCCCGCTGGCGCTGATCGCCGCGGCCGCCTTTGCCCTCACGACGTGGGCCTCCGCCAGCTTCGTCCTGGTCCTGCTCGGGGGAGGCCTCGCGTACGAGCTGTGGACCAACGGGCGGCGCTGGCGCGGGCGCCTGAGCTCGCTGGCCCCAACGACGGTGGTGTGGGGCGTTGTCGCCGGCGGGGTGACCGTTTCGCTCGTCGGGCAGATCTTCCTCGAGGGCCTGAAGGCTGGGCTCCTCACGTTCGGCGGCGCCTACACGGTGATCCCGTTCCTGCGCGAGAGCGCGGTTGCCGGGCACCACTGGCTCACGAGCGGGCAGTTCGTCGACGGCCTCGCGATCGGCGGCATCCTGCCGGCGCCCCTGATCATTTTTTCCACGTTCGTGGGCTACGTCGCGGGCGGCATCGCCGGCGCGCTGGTGATGACGGTCGGGATCTTCCTGCCGGCGTTCGTGTTCCCGATATTCCTGCACCGTCAGTTCGTGGCCTTGGCCGAGAACCCACGGATCCGGCCCTTCTTGCTCGGTGTCGCCGCGGCGGTGATCGGCCTGATCGCGTCGGTGGCGGTCGACATCGTGAGGACCTCGGTGGTCGACGTGCCCACCGCGATCCTCGCCATCGGCGCGTTCGCCGCGCTCAGCCGCTGGCATTCCAAAGTGACCGTGCTCTGGGTTGTCCTCGGCTGCGGCGCCATCGGGGCGCTGCTGCAGGCGACGGTGGTGTGAGCACGCCCGGCAGGATTCGAACCTGCGACCTCATCCTCCGGAGGGATGCGCTCTATCCAGCTGAGCTACGGGCGCGAGACGCCCGAGCTTAAACCGTGCACCTGGCAAGATCGGTGTCACATCCACCAAGGAGAAGATTTCAATGAACGATCTCGATTTCGTCGCGGTTCCATCGACCGACAGCGATCGCACGCGTGCCTTCTACGTCGACACGCTTGGGCTCCGCGCCGATGACAGGGCCAACTACGAGTTCTGGGTGGGGGAGACCTGCTTCGGGATCTGGGAGCCGGCGCGGCTGGGCCGGGGGTTCGCCCCGCAGAAGAACGGGCACATCGCGATTCGGGTCGACGACGTCGCCGCCGCACGGGCGGATCTCGAGGCGAAGGGAGTGGAGTTCGAAGGCGAGACCTTTGATACCGGGGTCTGCCACATGGCGTTCTTCACTGACCCCGACGGTAACGACCTGATGCTCCACCACCGCTACGCGCCGCGGGACTGAGCTGGCAGCCGGCCGAGCGTTCGTGCTCGGTAGGGCCTGCCGATCTAGGCTCCGGGCAATGGAGCTCGACCTCGTCTTCCTGGGCACCGGAGGTTCGGTGCCGACCGCGCGCCGGGCCACAGCCTGCGTGCTGGTTCGGCGCGGGGGAGACCGGCTGCTGTTCGACTGTGGCGAGGGCGCGCAGCGCCAGATGCAGCGCTCGACCGGCCTCGTACCGATCGACGACATCTACATCACCCATCTCCACGCCGACCATTACCTGGGCCTGCCGGGGCTTCTGAAGACGTACGACCTCACGGGCCGCAAGGTACCTCTGCGCATCTTCGGCCCGCCCGGGCTCCTCGAGCTCATGGCTGCCCTGGGGCGGATCTTCGGGCGGATCTCCTATCCGCTCGAGGTGGGGGAGCTCTCGGCCGGCGAGGCGATCCCGTACGACGGCTACGACGTGCAGCCCTTTGCCGTCGAGCACCGCATGCCTGCCAATGGCTACGCGGTGGTCGAGCTGCCCCGACCGGGGCGGTTCGACCCCCAGGCCGCAGAGAGCCTGGGCGTTTCGGCCGGGCCCGACTTCGGACGCCTGCAGGCCGGCGAGGCCGTCCCTGGAGCCGCGGGGCTCATCGAACCGGCTCAGGTTCTGGGGCCGGAGCGCCCCGGCCGCAAGGTCGTGATCACGGGCGATACCCGTGCCTGCGACATGACGCGAATCGCTGCGCACGAGGCGCAGGTGCTGGTGCACGACGCGAGCTTCGCGGACGAGGAAGCCGAACGGGCCGCCGAGACTGGCCACGCGACCGCCCGCGACGCGGCGGCGCTCGCCCGTGATGCCGCCGTGCAGATGCTCGCCCTGGTCCACGTCTCCTCCCGTTACGACGTGCGCGAGGTTCTCGCGGAGGCCCATGAGGAATTCGCTGCCGCCATCGTTCCGCGCGACTTCGACGTCGTTGAAGTGCCGGTGCCCGAGCGGGGCGGTCCGCGGCTGATCGACCGGGGGGCTCGCCCGGCACGTCCCCGGGAGATCGCGAGCACGTGAGCACCAGTCGTTTCGACGCCTTCTCCGATGGCGTCGGTTAGCCCAAGGGGGCAACGAGGTCGGCGACCACGGCCGCGATCGCGGGCGCCTGGTCCTCCTGAAGGAAGTGCTTGGCCGGCAGCAGGGTGGGATCGTCGACTGCGAGGACCCGCTTCGCGATCGCGAGCTGGTCGAGGCCGAGGGCTGGATCCTTTTCGCCCCAGACGATCCGTGCGGGATAGCGGCGCTCGGCAAGCCCGCTCCACAGGAGCCGGCGCTTGTCCGCGTTCAGTTCGAAGCCCCGCATGATTTTCAGGAACGCCTGTCCGTCGTCGCCGCGGCGCAAGAGGTGGTGGTAGACGTCGATCTCGGCGCGGCTGATCGAGCTGCGGTTCTCCACTCCCAGCTGGCGAAAGAGCCACGCGAAGCCCGCCTTCGGAGTGGCTCTCAGATAAACCGGCCCGATGCCTCGCATCGCGAACGGCCGCATCGACCACGGTCGGCGAAACGTGGCGGGATCGAGCAGCGTGTTGAGCGCCGTCAAGGACAGCACGCGGTCAGGGTTGCGAACGGCCCACTCGCAGCCGATCGGGCCGCCGATGTCATGCACCACCAGGTGGCAGCGATCGAGCTCCAGCGCGTCGATCGCCGCTCCCATCCAGCGGGCCAGGCCCGACCAGCTGTAGTCAAAGCCCGCGGGCCGCGCAGCGAGCCCCAGGCCGGGTAGGTCGAAGGCGATCGCTCGGACGCCCTCGTCCGCGAGATGGGGGATCAGCTTGCGGTAGAGGAACGAGCTCGTGGGCACGCCGTGGACCAGCACCACGGGAGCGGCCAGTGGATGCCCCTCCTGGCGCACGAAGCTCCGCACACCCCCGGCTTCGAACAGGTGCCCCGCGGCCCGGTGGACGTCAAGGACTTCCCGGGCCTCGGGCGAGAGCGTCGATCCACCGATGGGCTCGGGCGCCATCGAACGAATCCTCGCATGGAGCGCGGAGGTGACGCGATCCGTCCCATGCCGCCGGAACCGCTTGCTAGGGTTGCCCGGTCGGTTCCTTTAATCAGGTCCAGAGAGACCAGGAAGGGGCGCGAGCATGGAAGGCACGGTCGTCCTCGACCGCGAAGACCTGCGCCGGGCACTCGCCCGGATAGCGCACGAGATCATCGAGAAGAACCCCGGAGGCCAGGCTCTGGCGCTCGTCGGCATCCACACGCGAGGTGCCGCGCTCGGCACCCGCCTGCATGCGCTGGTGGAAGAGCTTTCCGGAGCGGACGTCCCGCTCGGTGACCTCGACATCTCCTTCTACCGCGACGATGTGAACTCGCGCGATCCTGGTGCCCAGCCGGTGGTCCACTCCTCCCACCTCGACTTCGACCTTCAGGGCCGCACGGTCGTCCTCGTCGATGACGTGATGTTCACCGGGCGCACCGCCCGGGCGGGCATCGAGGCCCTTTTCGACTACGGCCGTCCGGCACGAGTGCAGCTGGCGGTGCTGGTCGACCGCGGCCACCGCGAGCTGCCGATCCGCCCCGACTACATCGGCAAGAACGTCCCGACGTCGCTCTCCGAGAGGGTGCACGTCCGCGTCGAGGAGGTCGACGGCGTCGACGAGGTCACGATCGAAGCCCAAGAGGCCCTTGCCGAGGTGGACGGGTGAAGCATCTACTTTCGATAGCCGACCTGGACCGGACCGACATCGAGCACCTGATGCAGCGCGCGGAGAGCTTCGCCGAGGGAGTGGGCAGGCGCGACATCAAGAAGGTGCCCGCCTTGCGCGGCAAGACGATCGTCAACCTCTTCTTAGAGCCCTCCACCCGCACGAGCTCTTCCTTCGAGCTGGCGGCGAAGCGCCTCTCGGCTGATGTGATCTCCGTAAAGTCGAACGGCTCGTCGGTGGAGAAGGGCGAGTCGTTGAAGGACACGATCGCCACGCTCAGCGCCTACAGCCCGGACGCGATCGTGATCCGCTCGGGCGAGGCCGGCGCCGCGAACCTGGTCGCAGGGTGGACGGAGGCGGCGGTCGTCAATGCGGGCGACGGCAAGCACGAGCATCCCAGCCAGGCGCTGCTGGACGTATACGCCCTGCGCCGCCGTATCGGCGCCATCGACGGCAAGCGCATCTGGATCGTGGGCGATGTCCTCCATAGTCGCGTCGCCCGCTCCTGTGCCATGGCCTTCCAGAAGATGGGCGCCGAGGTCACGCTATGCGGGCCGCCGACGCTGATTCCGCGCGGCGCGCAGGCCGCACTCGGGTGCGCCGTTCGTCACAACCTGGACGACCTCGCGGAGGCGGATGTCGTTTACGCGCTGCGAATGCAGCGGGAGCGGATGGCGGAGTCGTATCTGCCGTCGATCCGCGAGTACGCGACCTGTTACCAGATCGATTCCCGCCGACTCAGCCCGCGCCAGCTCCTGATGCACCCCGGCCCGGTGAACCGAGGCGTCGAGCTTTCGCCGGGAGCCATCGACGGGCCGAGCTCGATCATCGCCGAGCAGGTCGAGGCCGGCCTCTACGTGCGGATGGCGATCCTCTTCGAGGTCCTGAGCGGTCCGCGCACCGAGGCCGTTGCCCGCCCGCAGCCGGAGCTGGCCGCGCCCACCCCGATCGGCGAGCCCGCGTGAGCCACTCGCAGCGGCCGATCGCCGACCTGGACTGGCGCGGCGTGGGGGAGCAGGGCGGCGATCTGGTGATCGCCGGGGCACGGGTCGTTGACCGCCGGGCCCGAATCGACGCGCTGCGCGATGTCGTGGTTCGCGGCGGCGAGATCGCGGAGCTCGCCGAGCCCGGGACCACGGACGCCGCTTCAGGCGAGCGGATCGAGGGCGATGGCCTGACGGTCGTTCCCGCGTTTTTCGATCCGCACGTCCACCTCCGCACGCCGGGCAGGGAGGACGAGGAAGACATCGAGACCGGCACCCGTGCGGCTGCCGCGGGCGGCTACTGCGGCATCATCGCAATGGCCAATACCCAACCGCCGGTGGAGACCCCCGAAGCGATTCTCGCCCTGCGTGAGCGAGCAACGGGCGAAGCCTGCATTCCCGTGGGCTTCTGCGCCACGGTGACCCGTGCGATGGCGGGCGAGGAGCTGACCGAGATGGTTGGCCTCGCAGAGGCGGGTGCGATCGGCTTTACCGACGATGGGCTGCCCGTTCGCAGCGCCCGGGTGATGCGCCGCGCCCTGCAATACCAGCGGATCGCCGGACGTCAGATCGCCCTCCACGAGGAGGATCCGGAGCTGTCGGGCAAGGGGGTGATGCACGAGGGCGAGGTCTCGGCGGCGCTCGGCCTGGCCGGCGTCCCGTCGGTCTCCGAGTCGACGATGATCGCCCGCGACGCTGCGCTGGCGGCCTACGAGGAGGCGCGGATTCACGTGCAGCATCTGTCGGCTGCGGAGTCCGTCGCCGCGGTTGAGGCAGCGAAGGCGGCGGGGGTGCAGATCACCTGCGAGGCGACTCCGCACCATCTCGTCCTCGACCACGAAGAGCTCCGCAGCCTCGACGCCCGCTTCAAGATGAACCCGCCACTGCGCGCGGCGTCCGATCGTGAGACGCTGATCGACGCTTTGCGCTCGGGCACGATCGATTGCGTCGCGACCGATCATGCCCCTCACTCGATCGACGAGAAGGAGGTGCCGATCGAGTCGGCGGCGATGGGCGTGACCGGCCTGGAGACCGCCTTCGCGGTTCTCAACACGGAGCTTGTGATCCCCGGCCTGATCGAGGTCGACCTCCTCGTCGAGCGCATGAGCGCCGGCGCGTTCGCATTCGGACTCGAGCCGCCGCGAATCGAGCCCGGCGCGGGCGCCAACCTCGCCATCCTGGACCTGGATGCCGAGTGGGAAGCGGGGGGGTCCGGCTGGGAGAGTCGCTCGGTCAACTCCTGCTTCACTGGGCGCACCCTGCGGGGCCGGGTTCTCGCGACGATCGTCGCCGGCCAGGTCGCCTACCGCAACCGGGCCTTCGCCATGGGAGCGGTCGCTTGACCGCCGCAGAACGTCCAGTTGGCGAGCCTGGCTACGTACTGCTCGAAGACGGAGCTCGCTTCGACGGCGAGCTCTTCGGCGCGCGAGCGCCGGTCGCCGGCGAGGTGGTCTTCAACACGTCCATGACCGGCTACCAGGAGGCAGTCACCGACCCCTCCTACGCCGGTCAGATCATCACCTTCACTTATCCCCTGATCGGCAACTATGGGGTGGCCGCGCAGGCGATGGAGTCGGACCGCGCTCACGCTCGCGCCGTGATCATGCGCGAGGCGAAGAACTCCGAGGATGCCGCCGACGCCGAGGGTGGCTGGCTCGACTGGCTCGACGCTGCGGGCGTGCCCGCCATCTCCGGGGTCGACACACGGGCGCTGGTCCGCCACATCCGCGATGGAGGGGCCATGCGCGGCGGGATCTTTGCCGCCGAAGTCCCCCAGGCGGAAGCGGGAAATCGCATCGCGGCCGAGCCCTCGATGACCGGAGCCGACTGGGCCCGCACCGTCACGCCGGACGAGGCCATCGAACTCGCGGGCGACGGCCCGCACATCGTCGGCATCGACACAGGCATCAAGCACAGCATCATTCGCCAATTTCGCGAGCGCGGCGCCCGGCTCACGCTTCTACCGTGTTCAGCCTCGACCGAGGAGGTCCTCGACCGGGATCCCGATCTCGTGTTTCTCGCCAACGGGCCCGGGGATCCTGCCGCTCTGGACTACGTGGTCGACACGGTGAGAGGGGTGGTGGGCAAGAAGCCGTTGGTCGGCATCTGCCTGGGCCACCAGCTGCTCTGCCGCGCGGTCGGGCTCGAGACGTACAAGCTGCCGTTCGGGCACCGCGGTGCCAACCACCCGGTGAAGGACCTCCAGACGGGCGTCATCGAGATCACCTCGCAGAATCACGGCTTTGCGGTCCGCCCGCCGGACGGCGGCGAGCGGATCGAGACCGACGAGCCGGTGCGCTGGACCACCGATTTCGGCGACGCGGAGCTCTCGCACCTCAACCTCTACGACCGCACCGTCGAGGGCCTGGTCCTGAAAGACGTCCCGGGCTGCACAGTCCAGTACCACCCCGAAGCCGGTCCTGGCCCCCACGATTCGCGACACCTCTTCGACCGCTTCCTGGAGATGGCGACGTGAGCGCCACGGCAATCAGTCAAGAGGGCAGCCGCAGCGCCAACGAAGCGATCGCGGAGGCCGAGGAGGGCCTCGTGAAGCGGCTGACCACATATCGCACCCACGCAGCGGCGCGCGCAGTGGCCGGGATCCCCCATGCCTAGGCGCGACGACATCGACAAGATCCTCCTGATCGGGTCCGGGCCGATCGTGATTGGTCAGGCTGCGGAGTTCGACTATTCCGGCGTGCAGGCCTGCAAGGTGTTGCGCGCCGACGGCTTCGAGGTGGTGCTCGTCAACTCCAACCCCGCGACGATCATGACCGACCCGGAGTTCGCCGACCGCACCTACATCGAGCCACTGACGCTCGAGTCGGTTACGGCGATCATCGAGCGCGAGCGCCCCGACGCGCTGCTGCCGACGCTCGGCGGGCAGACGGCGCTCAACCTGGCTATGGCGCTCCACCACGACGGCGTTCTCGACCGCCTGGGAGTCGAGATGATCGGCGCCGACCACGAGGCGATCAAGCGCGCCGAGGACCGTCAGGCCTTTCGCGAGACGATGGAGCAAGCGGGCCTGAGGGTGCCGTGGTCGGTGATCGTCACTTCTGTTGCCGAGGTCGAGTCGGGCGTCGCCGACGGCTCGATCAAGCTTCCGGCCATCGTCCGCCCGGCGTTCACCCTCGGGGGGCAGGGTGGAGGGGTGGGCACCACGGAGACCGAGCTCCTCCAGGTGGTCTCCGAGGGCCTCGCCGCGAGCCCGATCAACCAGGTGCTCGTGGAGGAATCGGTTATCGGCTGGGGCGAGTTCGAGCTCGAGCTCATGCGCGACAGAAACGACAACGTGGTCGTCATCTGCTCGATCGAGAACGTCGACCCGATGGGAGTACACACAGGCGATTCGGTGACCATCGCCCCGGCGCAGACCCTCACCGACCACCTCTACCAGGAGCTTCGCGACCAGGCGATCAGGATCATCCGGGCGGTTGGGGTGGAGACGGGCGGCTCGAACATCCAGTTCGCGGTCAACCCTGCGACCGGCGAGATCGTCGTGATCGAGATGAACCCGCGCGTCTCGCGCAGCTCGGCGCTGGCCTCGAAGGCAACGGGCTTTCCAATCGCGAAGATCGCCGCGAAGCTCGCGGTGGGCTATGCGCTGGAGGAGATCCCGAACGACATCACGATGGCGACGCCCGCTTCCTTCGAGCCCACGATCGACTACGTGGTCACCAAGATGCCGCGGTTCGCGTTCGAGAAGTTCCCGGGCGCCGAGGGCAAGCTGACGACGCACATGAAGTCGGTTGGCGAGGCGATGGCGATTGGTCGCACCTTTCGCGAGTCGTTCGCAAAGGCTCTTCGCTCCCGCGAGCTCGATTCGCCGGCCGTGATTCCCGACGCCACCCACGAGCTGCTCGAGCGCCTGGAAACTCCATCGCATGATCGCTTCGACCTCGTTCTCGAGGCGTTTCGGCGGGAGTGCTCGGTCGACGAGCTGAACCGCCGAACGGCGATCGACCCATGGTTCTTGCGCGAGCTCCAGGCCCTAGCCCTCGATGGCGACGGAACCGAAGGCCTCGTTCGCTCCTACAAGTCGGTCGACACCTGCGCGGCCGAGTTCGAGGCGGCCACGCCCTACTACTACTCGGCGCACGAGCGCGCGGGCGCGTCGGAGGTGCGTCGCGGCGACCGCGACTCGGTGGTGATCCTGGGTTCGGGTCCAAACCGCATCGGCCAGGGAATCGAGTTCGACTATTGCTGCGTCCACGCGGCGATGACGGTCCGCGAGATGGGCCGCGACGCGGTGATGATCAACTGCAACCCCGAAACCGTTTCAACCGACTACGACACGTCAGACCGCCTCTACTTCGAGCCGCTCACCACGGAAGATGTGCTGGCGGTGCTGGAAGTTGAGAAGCCCGAGGGCGTCATCGTCCAGTTCGGCGGGCAGACGCCGTTGCGACTCGCCGCGGAGCTGGTCGAAGCGGGGGTCCCGCTGCTTGGAACCCCGGTCGATGCCATCGACCTCGCGGAGGATCGCGGCCGATTCGGCGCGCTGCTGCGGCGCCTGGAGATCGCCCATCCGCCGTATGGCACGGCGCTTTCGGCCGACGAGGCGGTGGCGATCGCCGAGGACGTCGGCTTTCCCTTGCTGGTGAGGCCCTCGTATGTACTCGGCGGCCGGGCCATGGAGATCTGTTACTCGCCCGAGGGCCTCCAGACCTACCTCGAGGCGAACGTGAAAGCGTCACCCGACCATCCGCTGCTGCTCGATCGCTTCCTCGAGGACGCCATCGAGGTCGACGTGGATGCGCTGGCGGACGGCAATGAGGTGCGGGTTGCCGCGATCATGCAGCACGTCGAGGAGGCCGGCGTCCACTCCGGCGACTCGGCCTGCGTGATTCCGCCGATGAGCCTGGGCGAAGACATGCTCGAGGAGATTCGGGCGACCACGGAGCGCATCGCGCTCGAGCTCGGGGTGATCGGATTGATCAACATCCAATACGCGGTCGCGGCCGGCAAGCTCTACGTGATCGAGGCGAACCCGCGCGCGTCGCGAACCGTGCCGTTCGTCTCCAAGGCGATCGGGGCGCCGCTCGCGAAGATCGCCTGCCGCCTGATGCTGGGCGAGCCGCTCGCGGACCAAGACATCCCCGACGCCTCGACCGAGCACGTCAGCGTGAAGGAAGCGGTGTTGCCGTTCGCGCGCTTCGCCGGCGCCGACGCGGTGCTGGGCCCGGAGATGAAGTCGACGGGCGAGGTCATGGGGATCGCCGCGGACTTCCCGACCGCGTTCGGGAAGGCGCAGGCGGCCGCGGGAGTGAGCCTTCCCGAAAGCGGGACGGCCTTCATCACCGTCACCGACACCGACAAGGCGGCCGCCACGCAGCTCGCGGCTCGCTTCCACGACATGGGCTTTCGAATCATCGCCACCCACGGGACAGCGCAGGCGATCTCGCGGATGGGAGTTCCCGTGACGGCGATCAACAAGATCGCCGACGGATCCCCTCACGTCGTCGACTACATCCGCTCGGGAGAGGTCGACATCCTCATCAACACGCCTACCGGCAGCGGCGCGCGGACCGACGGCTACGAGATCCGCAACGCCGCCATCCGCCATGGCCTCGCCTGCATCACGACGATGACCGGAGCCTCGGCCGCCGTGCGCGCCATCGCCGCGCGCCGGGCCAACGGGCATGAGCCGGTGAGCCTTCAGGAGCTGCACGAGAAGTCGGCAGTCCGCAGTCCGCAGTCCGTCGAACCGAGCTCTGGGGCCGCAGGGTCGGTCTCGTGACGGAGAGGGTGCTCGCGCCGCTTGGGCGGCGCGACTGCGAGATCGTGGGCCGGCGCGAGACCGGCGGATACGTCGTCTTCTCCGCGCTCGATGCCGAGGGGCCCGAGCCGGCTGCCGGCCAGTTCTACATGCTCACCGGCAAGCCGGGGTGGGGCGAGGAGACCGGCCGGCCGTACCTCGCGCGAGCGTTTTCGGTGGCCGCCGCCGAGCGTAGCCGCGACCAAGTCCGCCTCGACTTCCTCGCGGAGGCCGTCGGTCCGGGCACACGGGCGCTGGCCGCGCTCGAAGCCGGGGATCGCCTGCTGCTGACCGGTCCCCTCGGCACGCCGTTCTCGGGTCTCGCCGAGCTGGCCCCGGGGGCCGCGGGGGCGGTTCTCGTTGGTGGGGGCATCGGGATCGCGCCGCTTGCCCTCCTTCGCCGGCAGCTCGTCGCCCAGGGCGTTCCAACGCGCACGTTGCTCGGGTTTCGAAATCGCGATCACGCCGGGGGCACCGAGCTCTTCGACTGCTCCGAGACCCGCCTGGCCAGCGAGGACGGCCACGCCGGGCACAAGGGCTTTGTCACCGACCTACTGGCCGTATTGCTGGAGGGCGACGACTCCGGTAGCGCCGGGGTCTACGCCTGTGGGCCGCCCGCAATGCTCGAGGCTGTGCGTCTTCTCTGCGCGGAGCGCGACGTTCCCGCAGAGCTCGCCATGGAGGCGCCGATGGCATGCGGCTTCGGCGCCTGCTTCGGTTGTGCCATCCCGCTTGCGGGTGGCGGCTACATCCGCCTTTGCGTTGACGGCCCGGTGGTGAACGCGGCCGCGATAAACACAGCCCTCGTGGCCGGGTCGGGGCATTGAGCTTCGCGGTCGAGATCGGCAGCCTTCACCTCGAGCATCCGCTGCTGAACGGCAGCGGGACCTTCGACGCGATCGCGGCGCGCCGGGTTTTCGGCGACGAGCTGATCGCGAACTTTCCATTCGCCGCGTTTGTCTCCAAGACGATCACCCCCGAGCCGCGAGCCGGAAATCTGCCCCCGCGGCTCTACGAAACCCCCAGCGGCCTCATCAACTCCATCGGCCTGCCCAACAAGGGGCTCGCGGGATTTCTCGAGGAGGATCTTCCGAAGCTGGCCGAGCTTTCGGTTCCCCTGGTCGTGTCCGTGATGTCTCCAAGCCACGACGGCTTCGCCCACCTGGTGGAGGCCGTGGCCGGCCGTGCCGAGGTGGCGGCGTTGGAGTTGAACGTGTCTTGCCCCAACGTCGAGTCCGGCCTGATCATGGGAGCCAGCCCGGCCGAGACTCGTGCCCTCATGGATGCGGTCAGGCCACACAGCGATAAGCCGCTGATCGTGAAGCTCACGCCGAATGCCAACGACCCGGCGGCGGTGGCGGTGGCGGCACAGGAGGGTGGGGCGGACGCCGTCTCGCTCATCAACACGCTTCGGGCTCGTGCGTTCGACCCGGGCCACGGAGCGGAGGTGCTCGGTAGCGGCAGCGGCGGTCTCTCCGGAGCCGCCGTCCGCGCGGTCGCGCTCGATCAGGTGGCTCGGGTTGCGGCCGCGGCCACGATCCCGGTGATCGGGATGGGAGGCATCGAAACGGGAGCCGACGCGCTTGCGTTCTTGGACGCGGGGGCGCGAGCCGTGGCGGTGGGCACAGCTACCTTTCGCGATCCCCTGGCCGCCGCACGCGTGCTCCGAGAGCTCGACGAAGGCCTGCAAAAGCGCCCAAATGCGGCGGCGGATGGGGCCACCGACGTCGCCAATTTCTCGACCTCGACTTGAGGTCGATGCGAATTTCGGCGAAATACCCTTAATCGGCGTTGCGTGCGCAGGCACGCGGATATACTCGCCGCCGCCGTGGCCCCTTCTTCAGTCGACACCACTCCTTTCGGCGTTCCCGAGAGAAGTGAGGAACAAAGGATGCGAGCCCTCCGCCGCGCCAACGAGATTCGCTCCGCGCGCGCCAAGCTAAAGCGCGACCTCAAGGCCGGTAAGGCAAAGATCGAAACGCTGCTGCTTGACCCGCCCGAGTACGTGCTCTCGGCGAAGGTCTTCGACATGATCATCGCCACCCCCAAGTACGGCCGGGTCAAGGCAAACAAGATCCTCGGCCAGTGCCGTATCTCGCCGTCGAAGACGATCGGCGGGCTCTCGGAGCGCCAGCGCACGGAACTGGTCGCATTCCTACGCAGGTAGCGGGGCGGCCGTCCGCGTGACGGGGTTTTATTGCGAGCCGTGACCCCGCGCGTGTTTGTCATCACCGGCCCGTCCGGAGTAGGGAAGGGCACGCTCATCAACGAGCTCCTGAAACGCATCGACGATCTCGAGCTGTCGGTGTCGGCGACGACGCGCGAACCCCGGGGCGGCGAAATCGACGGCCGCGACTATCACTTCCACACCGCCGAGGATTTCAACCGCCGCGCCACCGAGGGCGACTTCCTGGAGCACGCGACTTACAGCGGCAATCGCTACGGGACGCTGCGCAGCGAGGTGGAGCGACGACTGGCCGAAGGCCAGTCGGTGGTGCTGGAAATAGAGGTGCAGGGTGCGCGCCAGGTCCGTGCGGCGATGCCGGACGCAGTCCTTGTCTTCGTCGCCCCGCCCTCGCCCGAGGCGCTTCGCGATCGTCTCGAGCAGCGCGGGACGGACTCTGCCGAGGCGATTGCGGATCGGCTACGAACGGCTGAGAGCGAGCTCGCGGCCCAACCGGAGTTTCAGCACGTGGTCACGAACGATGAGATCGAACGTGCGGCAGCGGAGCTCGAGCGCGTGGTCCGCGAGAACCTGGTCTATCCTGCGAGCTGATGATCAAGCCACGCAAAGACGAGCTCCTCGCGCGCGTCGACTCCCACTACGCCGCAGTTTTGGTTGCCGCCAAGCGCGCGCGACAGCTCAACAGCTACTACCGCGCCCTGGGCGAGGGCAGCTACGAGGAGTACACGCCGCCGATGGTCGAGACCCACACGGGCAACTACTTGACGATTGCCCTCGAGGAACTCGCCGCCGGCAAGATCCGCCACCACTACCGCAGCGCGCCCGCGGATTAGCCGCGGGCGCGGCGTCAGTCGATGGCGCGAATCCTTCTTGGCGTCACCGGTGGTATCGCGGCCTACCGCGCGCTTGAGCTTGCGCGGCTTCTGACCCGAGCTGGCCACGGCGTTCGGGTCGTGATGACCCCAAACGCGAAGCGTTTTGTCGGCGCCGCGTCCTTCGAGGCGATCACCGGCGCGCCGGTGATCGCCGATGAGTTCGCGCACGACCCTATGCGCGGAGCGTTCCCGGGCGATCGCCAGCCGGAGCACGACCCGATCGGGCACCTGGAGATAGTCGCCAACGCCGACGTCTTCCTGATTGCTCCAGCCTCCGCGAACACCGTGGCGAAGCTCGCGGCGGGTATCGCCGACTCGATGCTCACCACGGCCTTCGTGGCCTGTCAGGCGCCGCGGGCTGTCGCGCCGGCAATGAACGACCGCATGTACCGCGACGCCGCCACCCAGGCAAACCTCATGACCCTCGCCGAGCGCGGGGTTCATGTGATCGACCCCGAGGAGGGAGCGCTTGCCTCCCGCGGCGAGCACGGTGTCGGCCGGCTGCCCTCGCCCGAGACGCTGGCCGCCCGCATCGAGCGGCTTCTCCCGCACGCGCCCGGCCCCTGGGACGGGTTGCGGGTCGTGGTCAGCGCCGGGGGTACACGTGAGCCGATCGACTCCGTTCGCTTCATCGGCAACCGTTCCAGCGGCCGCATGGGACTTGCGCTCGCCGAGCGCGCCGCCACCAGGGGGGCCCAGGTGACCCTGGTGGCCGCGAACGTGACCCTGCCCGCGCCCGCCGGGGTCCGCCAGATCGACGTCGAGACCTCGACGCAGCTCGCCGAGGCCATTGCCGCCGAAATGCCCGGCGCCGACGTGTTGCTGATGGCTGCCGCCGTCGCCGACTTCCGCGCGGCCGCGCCGGCGCCCGGCAAGCTTCCCCGGGCCGGAGAGATGACCCTGGAGCTCACGGCAACCGACGACATCCTCGCCGCGGCGGCCTCCGAGCGCCGGCCAGGCCAGGTGCTTGTGGGCTTCGCCGCCGAGCACGGTCCCGAGGCGATCTCCCGGGCTCGCGAAAAGCTGGGTCGCAAGGGAGTGGACGCCATCGTCTTCAACGATGTTTCGCGGTCACAGATCGGCTTCGACTCGGAGCGCAACGAGGTGACCATCGTCGAGGCCGAGGCCGAGCGGCACATCCCTGAGGCATCAAAGGCGGAGATCGCGGATGCGATTCTCGATCGCGTGGACGAGATGCGTAGCTCCGTAAAATCCAAGCGTGCCTGATCAGGACCTCTACGAGCTCTACACCAACGGCATGTCGCTCCTCGACGCGGGCGAGTTCGAGCAGGCAGCGATTCCGCTTGCGAAGGCGGCGCGAATCGCTCCCGAGAAGAGCTCTGTTCGCGAGGCGCTGGGCAGGGCCTACTTCCGCACGCGTCGCTACCCGGAGGCCGCGCGGGAGTTCGAGGCGGTCGTCGAGCGCTATCCGGTCAACGACTATGCGCATTTCTGCCTTGGGCGCGCTCTCACGCTGAGCGGCGAGCCCACCCGTGCGCGCCGGCATCTCGCGATCGCGGCCTGTCTGCGCCCCGAGCGGCGTGACTACCGGATCTACCGCGAGCGCGCGGCGCGCCGCTGACGAATTGCGCGCCCTGATCCAGCGCGTGACCAGCGCGCGCGTCCTCGTGGGTGACTTGCAAATTGCGGCGATCGGTCCCGGCCTGCTGGTCCTCGCCGGAATCAGGCGGGGCGACACCGCAGAGGACGCTGACCGCCTGGCCACCAAGGTGAGGGCACTGCGGATCTTCGACGACGCCTCCGGGCGAATGAACGAGCCCGTCGGCGAGCGCGAGATCCTCTGCGTGAGCCAGTTCACGCTCTATGCTGAAACGAGCCGCGGCAACCGGCCGAGCTTTGCCGATGCGGCGCCGGCCGAAGAGGCGAAGCCACTATACGAGCGTCTTTGCGAGGTGCTTGGGGCGGCGCAGGGGTCATTCGGCGAGCACATGACGGTCGAGCTCGCGAACGACGGTCCCGTGACGGTGATGCTCGCTACGTGAGGTCCCAGCCACGCCTGGCGCGCGAGGCGGCGTGGCTATACTGGCTCGCGCTTCATCAGTACCCGTACCCCTGACGAGAGGTGGGCCCGGGCCCACCTTTTCTTTCGCCAGAACCGGGTCGGAAGCGAGGAGATTTCAATGGACGAGTTGGAGAACACGATCGCGCAGCGCCTACACGACCTCGACCCCCAGGTCGAGCTGATCCTGCTCGAAAAGCCAGCCGCCGAATCGCTTCGGATTTACGTCGACCACCCCGGGGGGGTTGACCTCGGGCTCTGCGAGCGCGTCACCGAAGCCCTTCGTGACCTCACGGCCGAGTACTCGCTCGAGGTCTCGTCGCCGGGCATCGACCGCCCCCTCACCAAGCCCGAGCACTACCGGCGTTACATCGGTCGCCGGGCGCGAATTCGCACGCGCGAGCCCCTCTCCGGGCGCCGCAGCTTCACCGGGACCCTCACCGAGGCCGAGGAGGACGCGGTACAGGTGGAGGCCGACGGCCAGGAGTTTCGGATCCCGATCGACCGCATTGACCGCTCCAACCTAGTCCCCGACGGGCAGGAGGTGGGACCGAGATGACCCGCGAGATCGTCGATGCCGTCCGCGAGGTCGCGACCGCCAAGGGAATCGACTCCGAGGTGCTCATGGCCGCCCTCGAAGACGCGCTGCTCTCGGCCTACCGCAAGACGCCGGGGGCCGCACGCTACGCGCGGGTCGACCTCGACCGCACCACCGCTGACTTTCGTGTCTACGAGCTGATCCTTCCGGCTGAGCTCGAGGAGAAGCTCCTGGCGCAGGTCGCCGAGGAGGCCGAGCAGACGATCGATCCCGAAACGGGTGAGCTGCGCGAGCCCGAGGAGCCGGAGCTGGACCCCGAGATTCTCGCCCCGTACGAGGACCAGATCGAAAGCCGCGACGTCACCCCCGGCGACTTCGGGCGGATCGCGGCCCAGACCGCGAAGCAGGTGATTCTTCAGCGGATCCGCGAAGCCGAGCGGATGATGGTCTACGACGAGTACCAGGACCGCGTGGGCGAGCTGATCACCGGGATCATTCAGCAGTCTGACAACCGTTACACGCTGGTCCAGCTCCGCGAGCGCGTCGAGGCACTGCTGCCGCGCTCCGAGCAGGTGTGGAACGAGCGCTACGACCACGGCATGCGGGTGAAGGCCGTGATCACCGACGTCTCCGCCGAGGGGAAGGGACCGAGCATCGTGGTCTCCCGCCGCAGCCCGGAGCTGATCAAGCAGCTCTTCGAGCTTGAGGTTCCAGAGGTGGCCGATGGCCTCGTGGAGATCGTCGGCGTCGCACGCGAGCCCGGATACCGGTCGAAGATCGCCGTCGTCTCACACGCCGACGGCGTAGACCCGGTCGGCGCCTGCGTAGGCCCCCGCGGCTCGCGGGTGCGGATGGTCGTCTCGGAGCTTCGCGGCGAGAAGATCGACATCATTCCCTACAACGAGGAGCCCGCCCGCTTCGTCGCCAAGGCACTCTCACCAGCACGAGTCCGCGAGGTTCTCGTCGACGACCAGGACAAGCAGGCAACCGTGGTAGTTCCGGACGACCAGCTCTCGCTGGCGATCGGGCGCGAGGGGCAGAACGCCCGGCTTGCGGCGCGGCTCACGGGTTGGCGCGTGGACATCAAGTCCGAAACAGACTTCAGCGTCGAGGAAGATGAGGAGTACGAGGGCGAGGGCGAGGCCGCCGATGGCCGCTGCGCCGCGGTCCTCTCCGCCGGCCGTCGTTGTCCCAACGCTTCGCTGCCCGGCTCGCGGTACTGCGGATTGCCTCAGCACCAGGCGCTCGCCCGATTCGAAACGCATCAGGTCACTGTGCTCGCGGCCCTCGACGATGACGAGGTCGCGACGCTCGCGAACCCCGACGCCGATGAGTCGCGCGTGGCGGAGATCGTGGCCAAGGCCGAGGCCGCGGCGCCCGCCGAGGAGCCGGAGGCCGTCAAGGAGTCGGAAGAAGCCCCCCCGGAGGAACCCGAGACGCCCGACGTTGCAGGCGAGACGCACGAGGTGGCGGCCGAAGCGCCCGAGTTGGACCTGGCTGGAACCAGCGACGAAGTCGCGGAAGAGTCGGCTGAGCCTGCCGCCCCATCCGAACCCGAAACCGCCGACACCGGGCGAATTCCGGCAGAGCCGGAATCATCGGTCGCCGAAGCTCCCTCAGAGGATTCCGGCGGAGTTGTTCCCGCCGAGGATCCCGCCGTATGAAGAAGCGCGTTCACGAAATCGCCAAGGAGCGAGGTCTGACGAGCAAGGAGGTGCTCGCGGCGCTTGCGAAGGCGGGTGTGGAGGCCAAGGCGGCTGCATCCAGCGTCGACGAGGAGGTCGCGCTCAAGGCCCTCGACGGGGCCGGTACCAACTCCGCCGCTATAAACCCTGGGCCGGTCGCAGCCGCGGACGGCGCCGCTCCTGCGGCGAAGGCGGCACCGAAGCCCGTCAAGCCCGCTCCCTCGGCGGGCGGAGGCGGAGGCGCGGGGGGGCGCAAGCGCCGCCGCGTCGTCATCGACTCGCAAGCTTCGCGGCGCGAGCACCAGCCGCCCCCGCCTCCAAGCCGTCCTCCCAGGCGTCGTGGCGGACGCCGCCGCCGCCCGCTTCTCGAGGAGCCGGTCGAGCGCACGGTGGTGGAGGTCGAGCCGGACCCCGTCAAGGTGAACTCCGGCGCGACCGTCCGCGAGGTCGCCGAGACCCTAGGCGTCGGCAGCGGCGAGATCATCAAGAAGCTCATGGGGATGGGCGAGATGGCAACCCTGACGCAGACGCTGCCCGACGAAACGATTCTCGTGCTCGGCGAGGAGCTCGGGCAAAAGGTCGAGGTGGTGACTGCAGCCGACGAGACTCCCGAGGAGCCCGTTTTCGACGACTCCGACGACGAGCTGGCCGACCGGCCTCCGGTGGTGACGATCATGGGCCACGTTGACCACGGCAAGACCTCGCTGCTCGACGCAATCCGCACGACCGAGGTTGCGGCGGGCGAGGCCGGTGGCATCACCCAGCACATCGGCGCCTATCAGGTGCACCACGACGGCAAGACGATCACCTTCCTCGACACACCGGGCCACGAGGCATTCACCGCCATGCGCGCCCGCGGCGCCAAGGTCACCGACCTGGCGGTGATCGTCGTCGCCGCCGATGACGGCGTCATGCCGCAGACAACCGAGGCAATCGACCACGCCAAGGCTGCCGAGGTCCCCATTCTGATCGCCGTCAACAAGATCGACAAGGAAGGCGCTCAGCCTGACCGCGTTCGCAACGAGCTCGCAGCCCAGGGCCTCACCCCGGAGGACTGGGGCGGCGACACCGTCTACTGCGATGTCTCAGCGAAGACGCACGATGGGCTCGGCAACCTGCTCGAGATGATCCTGCTGACCTCCGAGCTCGAGGAGCTGAAGGCCAATCCCGACGCCCCCGCCTCGGGCACGGTCATCGAATCACACCTCGACGCGGGGCGCGGGCCGGTCGCGACCATGCTCGTCCAGCGCGGCACCCTTCACGTCGGGGACGCCGTGGTCGCCGGGCCGCAATGGGGCAAGGTGCGAGCGATGAACGACTTCACCGGCGCACGGGTCCAGGAAGCCAAGCCGGGTGACCCGGTGGAGCTCCTGGGAATCGACGGAGTGTCCGAAGCAGGGGAGAGGGTCGAGACCGCCGAGAACGACCGCCGTGCCCGCCAGCTCGCCCAGGAGCGAGCTCACCGCCTGAAGACCGAGGCGCTCGCCCGCCGCTCTGCGCGCCACATCACCCTCGACGAGGTCTTCAGGCGCGCCAAGGAGGGCGAGCTCAAGGAGCTCGCAGTGCTGCTCAAGGCCGACGTCTCCGGCTCGCTCGAGGCGCTCCAGGACGAGATCGCGAAGCTGCCGCAGGACGAGATCGTCGTCAACGTCATCCGCGCGGCCGCCGGCGGCATCAACGAATCCGACGTGATGCTCGCGGCCGCCTCCAACGCGGTCATCATCGGCTTCAACGTTAGGCCCCTGGCCGACGCCCGCCGCGCCGCGGAGCGCGAGGGCGTCGAGATCCGCGCCTACTCGGTCATCTACAAGATCACCGAGGACCTTCATGCATCTCTCGAGGGAATGCTGGAGCCCGAGGAGGTCGAGGCGTCGCTCGGTCAGGCGGAGATCAAGGAGCTCTTCCGCGGCTCCCGCGTCGGCGTCATCGCCGGCTGCCTCGTGACCGACGGCCGTATCACGCGGGGGGCCGAGTCACGCCTCGTGCGCGAGGGAACCGTGGTCTGGACGGGCCGCATCGGCTCGCTGCGCCGCTTCAAGGACGACGTCCGCGAGGTCGAGGAGGGACTTGAGTGCGGCATCATCCTCGAGGGCTTCCAGGACGTGAAGGTCGACGACGTCATCGAGGCCTTCGAGATCAGGAAGATCGAGAAGACGCTCGAGTAAGGCAACGGCTCCGCGGAGCCGTTGCCGCCATGTACTTATCCTCACCCGGTGAGCGCGTACGTTTGCCTCATCGCGATCCAGCTTCACTTTGGCGAGAGCCACGACCTCAAGGCCAAGCGCAAGCTCCTCCACTCCCTGAAGGCGGGGCTTCGGCAACGCTTCGGGGCGGCTGTGGCCGAGACCGGTGGCCACGACACCTGGCAGCGCTCTGCGCTCCTCTGCGCGCTCGTTGGCGACGCCGAGGTCTCCGCGAGGGCGGACGAGCTCTGCCGCTGGGTGGAGAGCCGCGTTCCCCAGGGCTCCAGATTTGAACGCGATCTGCTGAGCCTGGAGGACATTCGGGGCTGAGGCTGGTCCGGTATCGTCGGGCGGCGATGACCGAGCGCATGCGACGGGTCAACGAGGCCCTGCGCGAGGTGATCGCCACTGCGATCGCGTCGGAGCTGGAGGACCCGAGGATCGGATTCGTGACAGTGACTGGCGTCGAGACAAGCCCGGACCTGCGATCTGCCCGCGTGTACGTCAGCGTGCTCGGCGATGAGGACGAGCGTGACCGAACGCTCGCCGGCCTCGCGTCCTCGCATGGCCTCATCCAGGCAGCGATCGCGCGTGAGACGCGGATGAAGCGCACGCCGACCTTGAAATTCGCCTACGACGACACCCCCGAGCGCGGGATGCGGCTAACCCGGCTGCTCGACGAGGCCGACGAGTGAGCGCGGCCGACTTCGAGGGGGTTCTCGGGGAGCTTCGGGGTAACGACCGTTTCCTGTTAACCGCCCACGAAGGCCCCGATGGTGACGCGCTGGGATCGCTTTTAGCCATGCAAGCGATCCTGTCGCAGCTGGGCAAGGACTCGGTGATGTTTCTCGGTGCGAAGGAGTTCCCGCTCCCCGTCGAGTACCGCTTCCTGCCGCTCGAGGAGGTTTTCCACGAGCCGCCCGCGGATGTCGTCGACCGCACCCTCGTGTTCCTCGACTGCGGGAACATCGACCGGATGCCCGTCTCGTTCCTTCGGCGCGAGAGCGCCCGGATCGTCAACATCGACCATCACCACGACAACACGCGGTTCGGGACGATCAACCTCGTCGATACCGAGGCCTCCTGCACCGCGGAGATCGTCTATGGGCTCGCCAAGCAGCTCGGGACCCAGATCACTCCGGAGATCGCGAGCGCCCTCTACGTAGGCCTTGTGACCGATACGGGGCGGTTTATGTACGGAAACACCGGCGCCGCCGCCCACCGCATGGCGGCCGAACTGATCGACGCGGGGGTGGACGTGCATGACACCTACCGACGCCTTTACGAGCGAGTGCCGATCGAGAAGCTACGGCTGATTTCCCGTGCCCTCGCCAGCGTCGAGCGCTTCGAAGAGGGAAGGCTCGCCGTGGCCTACATCTCGGCCGACGACTACGTGGCGGCCAACGCCGACGAGGTGCTAACCGAGGGCGTGATCGACTTCGTCCGCTCGCTCGAGGGAACGCAGCTCGCCGCCGTCGTCCGCGACAAGACCGACGGTGGTCGTTCGGCCCGTAAGGTGAGCCTTCGCTCGACGAACGGCTCGATCGATGTTTCCGCGATCGCGCGAAAGCACGGGGGCGGGGGACACGCCCGCGCCGCCGGGTTCTCGACCGACCTGCCCTACGACGAGTTGGTCGACGCGCTCCGTGACGAGCTCACCCCGACTGGCTGAGGGCGTTGCGCCGGCCGTTTTGCTGGTCGACAAGCCAGCCGGGCCAACCTCGCACGACATCGTCACCGAGGTCCGGCGCGCGCGCGGGCAGAAGACGGGGCACGCCGGCACCCTCGATCCTTTTGCGACAGGCCTTCTGATCGTTCTCTGTGGGCGTGAGGCGACTCGCGAGTCGGCGCGATTCATGGGCCTGCCCAAGACGTACGTCGCCACCGCACGGTTCGGGGCTGTCTCGACAACTGGGGACCCTGACGGGGAGATCACCGAGACCGGCAGGGTTCCAGAGGGACCGCTGGAGCTGCCCGAGGGGGAGATCCGCCAGCGCCCGCCCGCCTTCTCGGCGATACGGGTCGGTGGCGAGCGCGCTTACAAGAAGGCAAGGCGGGGAGAGGACGTGACGATGCCCGAGCGCTTCGTCACCGTCCACCGCTTCGAGGAGCTCCGCCGCGACGGGGACCGTGTCGAGCTCGAGATCGAGTGCTCCTCGGGGACCTACGTGAGGAGCCTGGTGGCGGACCTCGGCGATGCCTATTGCGAAAGCCTGCGGCGCACCGCGATCGGCTCGTTCAGCATCGACGAGGCACCGGCAGCGCTCAGCCTCCGCGAGGCTCTGGAACGCGTCGTGCAACGCTTCGGGCAGTGAGCATCAAAGTCACCGCTCTCGACGACGCCAAGCCGCGCCCTCGGCGCGTGGCCGTGGGCATGTTCGACGGCGTCCACGTCGGGCACCGCCAGGTGATCAAGGGCGCCGACACGGTGCTGACCTTCGAGCCGCACCCGCTTTCGGTCCTGCACCCGGATGCGGCGCCGAAGCTGATCATGCCGTTCGCCGCAAAGCGCGACGTGATCGAGGGCCTGGGCGCCGAGGAGCTCGCTGTCATCCGCTTCGACGAGCAGTTCTCGAATATCGAGGCCGAGGAGTTCGTCGAGCAAATCCTGATCGAGACGCTTGGAGCCGAGCGCGTCTCGGTCGGCGAGAACTTCCGCTTTGGCGCCAAGGCCAAGGGGGACGCCGAGATGCTCTCTTCACGAAGCGAGTTCGAGACGCGGGTGGTCCCCCTGGTCGAGGTCGACGGCGAGACGGTGAGCTCGACCCGTATCCGCGCTCTCGTCGCCGCGGGCGACGTCGAGGGTGCGATGCGCTGCCTCGGGGCGCCGTTCCTGCTCGAGGGCGAGGTGATCAGCGGTGACAAGCGCGGACGGACCCTGGGCTTTCCCACCGCCAACATCGCGCCGAGCGGGGAATGGGTCGTACCCGGTCACGGCGTCTACGCGGCGTTCGCAAACGGCCTTCCCGCCGCGGTGAACGTGGGCGTGAGGCCCACCTTCGATACGGGCCGCGGCCTCCTGGTCGAGACCTACATCATCGATCAGGATGTCGATCTCTACGGCCAGATCTTGCGGGTGGCTTTCATCGCCCGGTTGCGGGGGGAAAAGAGGTTTCCCGGGGCCGAGGACCTGATCGCGCAGATGCACCGGGACGTCGCTGAGGCGAAAGACCTCTGTGCTACTTTCGCGCCTCCCCAATGACCCTCACCGCAGAGAAAAAGCAGGAGCTGATCGGCAAGTACGGCCGCTCCGATGGCGACACCGGATCGACCGAGGTCCAGGTGGCGCTGCTCACCGAGCGCATCAATTACCTCACCGACCACCTGCGCACGCACTCGAAGGACCACCATTCGCGCCGTGGCCTACTGATGCTCGTCGGTAAGCGCCGACGCCTGCTGCGCTACCTCGAGCGCTCCGATCTAGACCGTTACCGCGCTCTGGTCGCAGACCTCGGCCTGCGCCGCTAAGCGCTAGGCGCTAGGCCCAACCAGGAGGCGCAGGCCTCCGTCGTGCTCGTCCATCTCACGAAGATGGCCGTAGCGGCGATCCCACTCCCCAGATTCCAGGTCGCCGCGTAACCGCTCGACGAGCTGGGCGTCCTCCTGATCCGAGAGTCGCGCGCAGCCGGAACAGTTGGCGCGCACGATGGGATCGAGAACCATCTCGGGCCTTCCGATCAGGGTCTCCATGAAGATGTCCACGCAGTCGTTGGGACTCGGCACGGGTATGAGCCGGGCACCGCCCATCAGGCGGTCGAGCTGCTCGAGGCTGGGAAAGTCGCGATCGAACTCCCGGATTCGCGGCGCGTACTCGCGGATCCAGGAGTCGGTGGTGATCCACGTGTCGAAGGTCAGGATCACGACGCGATCCCGCGCCACCCGCCGCATTTCCGCGATACCGGCGTCGACGTCGCTCCAGTGATGGATGGTGATGATCGCCATCGCCGCGTCGCGGGAGTCGTCGGGCAGAGGCAGGCTCTCGGCGGAGGCGATCAGCACTGGCGGGGCGTCCGGCGGACGCTGCGCGGCCATCACCTCCGAGGGCTCGACGGCGAGGACGTCGAGGTGCGGCGGCTCGTAGGAGCCGGTGCCTGCGCCGACGTTCAGCACACTCCGCGCATCGCCCAGGGCGCGCCAGATCTGCGCGGCGATGCGCGGGTCGGTGCGTCGCGTAGCCGCGTAAGTGCCACCGATTCGCTCATATCGCTGTTCGAGGTTTTTGCCCGCCAAGGAACACATCTGTACCATCCGCCTCGTTAGAGAACGAAAAGTTCTGAAAGCACTGGGCGCCAACCGGGCGCCCGAAAGGACAACTGAATTACATGAGTATGTTTGACGTGAGCCGCGTTGCGGTGGAGGTCGGCGATAGCGAGATCTCCTTCGAAACCGGCAAGCTCGCCCGCCAAGCGGGTGGAGCGGTCGTCGTTCGCAGCGGCGACACGATGGTTCTCGCCACGGCCACCGTGGGGAACCTCCGCGACGTGGACTTCCTGCCCCTGACGGTCGACGTCGAGGAGAAGCACTATGCCGCGGGCAAGATCCCCGGATCCTTCTTCCGCCGCGAGGCGAGGGCAGGCGAAAAGGCCACCCTCACCGCCCGCATGATCGACCGGCCCATCCGGCCGCTCTTCCCGAAGGGCTGGCACTTCGAGACCCAGCTCGTCGCCCAGCCGATGTCGGTGGACGGCGTCCACCCCTACGACATCCTGGCGATGAACGGCGCCTCCGCGGCGCTGGCGATCTCGCCCGTTCCCGTCGCCAAGTACGTCGGCGCGGTGCGGATCGGCAAGCTCGACGGCGACTTCGTCGTCAATCCTCCGGAGGAGGAGCACGAGAACCTGGAGATGGACCTCGTCGTCTCCGGCACCGACGAGGCCATCCTGATGGTCGAATGCGGCGCCAACGGCGTCACCGAGGCCGAGGTGCTCGATGCCCTCGACATCGCCCATGGCGAGATCAAGAAGCTAGTCGGCGCGATGGAGGGGCTGGCCCAGAAGGCCGGCAAGGAGAAGATCTCCGTCGACGCCCCAGAGATCAGCCAGGAGCTACTGGACAAGATCGTCGCCTCGCACGGCGGCAAGCTCGACGAGGCTACCCAGGTCCCCGAGAAGCTCGCCCGCCAAGATGCGATCAACGCAGTCTCCGAAGAGCTTCTCCGCGAGTACGCCGCCGACGGCGACGAGATCGATCCTGCTAGGCAGGTTGAGGTCGAGCGCGCCTTCGCGAAGCTCGAAAAGGACACCATCCGCAAGCGGATCGCCGTGGACAAGAAGCGTCCCGACGGCCGCGCCCAGGATGAGATCCGGCCAATCGAGACCGAGGTCGACATCGCGCCCCGCGTTCACGGCTCGGCGCTTTTCACCCGCGGCGAGACCCAGATCATGTCGAGCGTCGCGCTGGGCACGACCCGCATGGACATGAAGGTCGACAACCTCGGCCTTCAGGACACCAAGCGGTTCTGGCACCACTACAACTTCCCACCGTTCTCGGTGGGCGAGGCCGGCTTCATGCGCGGTCCCAAGCGCCGTGACATCGGCCACGGGGCGCTCGCCGAGCGGGCCCTGGTGCCCTCGATGCCAGCCGAGGAGGAATTCCCGTACGTGATCCGGGTCGTGTCCGACACGCTCGAGTCCAACGGCTCCTCCTCGATGGGCTCGGTCTGCGCCTCCTCGATGGCCCTGCAGGCGGCGGGCGTTCCGGTCTCAGCACCGGTTGCCGGTGTCGCAATGGGGCTGATCAAGGAGGGCGACAGCTACATCGTCCTCACCGACATCGCCGGCGTCGAGGATCACCTCGGCGACATGGACTTCAAGGTCGCCGGCACGCAGGACGGGATCAACGCCCTGCAGATGGACATCAAGATCACTGGTGTCACGTTTGACATCCTCACCGAGGCGCTGGAGCAGGCCCGCAAGGGACGGCTTTTCATCCTCGACAAGATGTCTGAGGCAATCGACGCCCCGCGCGAGAAGCTCTCGAAGTACGCGCCGGCGATCGAGTCGATCAAGATCGATCCCGACAAGATCGGCGCGGTCATCGGCAAGGGTGGCGAGAACATCCGCGGGCTCCAGGAGGAGTTCGAGGCCGAGATCGACATCGACGACGACGGCACCGTTCGCATCTACGCCCCCACGGGCGAGTTGGTCGAGGGCTGCGTTGCCCGGATCCAGCAGATGACGAAGGAGGCCGAGGTCGGCGACCAATACAAGGGCGCCAAGGTCGTGAAGACCACGACGTTCGGGGCGTTCGTCGAACTGGCCAAGGGCACCGACGGCCTGCTTCACATCTCCAACGTGAAGCCTGGCGAGCGGGTCGACACGGTCGAGTCCGTCCTCAGCCAGGGCGATGAGCTCGACGTCACCGTGGTCGAGGTCGACCGCGAGCGCGGCCGCATCGGCCTGCGTCTCTCCGACGACCCGTCGATCGCGGACAAGACCGCCGAGGAGCTGACTTCGGTCGGCACCGGCGACCCCACGATGGGCGGCGGCGGCAACGGCGGCAGGCGCTCCGGCGGCCGAGATCGCGAGCGCCTCGACGGTGGCGGCGGTGGCCGCGATCGCGGACGCGGTGGAGACCGCCGCCGGGACCGTTGACGAGCGCCACCCTGCCCGAGGGCGTAGCGCTAACGGAGCTTGGCTCCGGACTCCGAGTGGTCACCGAGACGATGCCCTCGGTGCGCTCGGTGGCGCTCGGCCTCTGGGTCAGGACGGGCTCGCGCGACGAGGGAACGGGGGAGGAGGGCCTCTCCCACTTCCTCGAGCATCTGCTCTTCAAGGGCACCCCCGAGCACTCGGCGATCGAGATCTCCGAGCTCCTCGACGGCATGGGGGCGTCGGCTAACGCAGCCACGAGCAAGGAGACCACTCAGCTGCATGTCCGCTTCCTCGACGAGCACGCCGACGAAGCGTTCGAGTTGCTCGCGGCGATGCTTGCAGAGCCGACGCTGCCCGACGACGAGGTCGAGACCGAGCGCCAGGTGATCCTCGAGGAGATCGCGATGTACGAGGACGAGCCGCAGGATCGCGTCCACGATGTCCTCGCGGAGGCGATTCATGGCGATTCCCCGATCGGCCGCCGGGTTCTGGGGCGCAGCGAGGTCATAGCCTCGGTCGGCATTCCCGCGATCCGCTCCTACCACGACGCGCACTACTCACCGCCGAACGTGGTCGTCTCGGCGGCCGGCCATGTCGAGCACGAGCGGGTCGTCAGTCTCGCCGAGCGTGCCCTGAACCTCGGCGATGCCGGCTCGCCGGAGCGCTTGGGCAACGGCGCCGTCCCAGGTCCAACCTTCCGCTTTTATCCGAAGGAGACAGAGCAGTACCACGTGTGCTTCGGCGGCCGGGGGATCTCACGCGGCGACGACCGCCGATTCGCGCTCAGCGTCCTCGATTCCGCCTTTGGCGGCTCGAGCTCTTCCCGGCTCTTCCGGGAGGTGCGCGAGAAGCGAGGCCTCGCCTACGCGGTCGGCTCCTACACGGAGCAGTTCGTCGACGACGGCGCCGTCGCGATGTACGTGGGAACTCGGGAGGACAACGTCGACGAAGCGTGCGAGATCATCGGGCGGGAGCTCCGAGAGCTCCACTCCGAGGGAATCTCCAACGAGGAGCTCGCGAGGGCCAAGGAGGGCGTGAAGGGGCGCATGGTGCTCGGCCTGGAATCCAGCGGAGCGCGGATGGCGCGCTGCGCGCGTTCGGTGCTCTTCGACGTCGAGCTCTACTCGCTCGACGAGCTGTTGGCTCGAGTCGATGCCGTCACGCGCGAGGGCGTCGCGGCGCTTGCCGACGAGCTCTATGACCCGGACTCGCTCTCGGCAGCCTGCATCGGCGCCGACGAGGATTGCTTTCGCAAGGCGGTCGGCTCGATCAGCGCCGGGCTCGCAGCATGATTCGGGTCGCCGTGTCGGGGGCGGCCGGCAAGATGGGCACCGCGACGTGCGAGGCCGTCGAGGCCGCCGAGGACATGGAGCTCTCCGGTCGCGCCGACCCCTCGCTCGGAACGGCGCTGACGGACGTGCTCGGTGACGCGGACGTCGTGGTCGACTTCACGACTCCTGATGCGGCGCCGGGGAACGTCCGCGCCTGCCTCGAGGCGGGTGTCCATGCGGTGATCGGAACCAGCGGCTGGGACTTCGAGCCGCTTCGCGAGGCAGCCGGGGCAGGGTCGCCGGGCGCAGACCCGGCGAATGTGTTCGTGGCGCCCAACTTCGCGATCGGCGCCGTGCTGATGATCGAGCTGAGCCGCCGGGCGGCCGAGCATATGCCTGACTGCGAGATCATCGAGTTGCATCGCGCCGAGAAGCTCGACGCCCCTTCGGGCACGGCCAAGCACACGGCTGAGCTGATCACCCAGGCCGGTGGCCACGTCAACGGTGTCCACTCCGTGCGCCTGCCAGGGCTTGTGGCCCACCAAGAGGTCATCTTCGGCGGCGAGGGTCAGACGCTGACGATCCGCCACGACTCGCTCGACAGGCGCTCGTTCATGCCGGGCGTCCTGCTCGCTGTGCGGAAGGTCGCAGAGCTGCCGGATCGCTTCACGGTCGGCCTCGAGAACCTGATCTGAGCCGCGCCATGAGCTGGCAGCCCTACGAGGAGCTTCCCGACCAGCGCCAGAGCCTCGTCGGAGCGGACGTGGAGGGAGAGGAGGTCGTTCTGATCCGCGCGATCTCCCGCAAGCCCTACCGTTGTCCCAACTGCGGCAAGGAAGTTTCCATCGGCGCCGATCACGTCGTCGTACGCAGATCGCACCCGGCGCGCGAGATCAAGCACACCCACTGGCACCGCGCCTGCGTCGACGACTCCCTTCGCTACACACTCACCCGCCTGCGACCGATTCCGGCGGGGCAGTCGACGGAGGCGGCTCTCGATCGCCGCTACGCGCCTGGCAAAGGGGGGTCGAATAGAGTCCGCCGCCGATGAGCGATGACTTCGCGCACCTTGACGCCACCGCGCTGGCCGAGCTCGTTCGGTCGGGAGAGGTCAGTCCGGTGGAGCTCGCCGAGGCGGCGATCGCTCGGGTCGAGACACTCAACCCGGAGATCAACGCCGTTATCCACGAGCTCTTCGAGGAGGGACGCGCCGCCGCCGCGGGCGAGCTTCCTGACGGCCCGTTCAAGGGTGTGCCGTTTCTGTTCAAGGACATCGGCGCCGGGCTCGCGGGGCAGCCATTTCACCTCGGCAGCCGCGTGCTCAAGGACATTGATTTCAGGCTTCCCCTCGACACGTACCTGGGCCAGCGCTTTCGCGACGCCGGGTTCGTGACGATCGGCAAGACGAACGTCCCCGAGTTCGGGATCCTGCCGACGACAGAGCCCGTGGCCTACGGGCCCAGCAAGAACCCGTGGGACACGACGCGCTCGACCGGCGGCTCGAGCGGGGGCTCGGCAGCCGCGGTCGCTTCCGGGATGGTTGCGGTAGCGCACGCGAACGACGGTGGGGGGTCGATTCGCATTCCTGCCGCCGCGAACGGCCTTGTCGGCCTCAAGCCCACGCGCCAGCGCACCTCCGAGGGACCGCTGGTGGGGGACAACCTCTCGGGGCTGACCGCAGAGCTGGTGGTGGCGAAGTCGGTGCGCGACACCGCATCGATACTCGAGGCGGTGCATGGCCCGGCTCCCGGTGATCCGTACGTCGCGCCCGCGCCATCGCGCCCTTACACCGACGAGCTCGAGGCGGACCCGAAGGGGCTCCGGATCGGGTTGATGACGCAGCAGGTCATCCCGAACGACGTCGACCCTGCGGTGGTCGCCGCTGCCACCCGCACCGGGGAGCTCTTGGAGAGCCTCGGGCATTCGGTGGAGCAGATCGAGCCAGGCGAATTCGCCAACTTCGACGGCGCCTTCGACACGTTCATGGTGCGCTGGATGGCCGGACAGGCCGCCCTGGCGACCCGGATCTCGGCGCTTGCCGGGCGCGAGCTCGGCCCTGACGACTTCGAGCCCGTCACGTGGGCGCTGATCGAGGGTGGGCGAGGAAAGACCGCCGCCGACTACCTGTTGGCGGTCGGCCACCACCAGGTGATCTCGCGCGCGGTCGCCGGCTGGTACGAGGGCGGGCACGACCTGCTCTTGACGCCCACGCTCGGCGAGCTGCCGCCGCCGCTCGGAACCTTCGACGCCGACCCGGGAGGCGATCCCATCGAGCCGATGCGCCGGGCTCAGCTGACCGGCGGATTCTGCGGCCCGTTCAACGTCACGGGTCAGCCCGCGATCTCGCTGCCCCTCGCCGAGAGCGAAGACGGGCTGCCCATCGGCGTTCAGCTCGCGGCTGCGTTTGGCCGCGAGGACCTGCTGATCGCCGTCGCCGCCCAGCTCGAGCGAGCGCAACCTTGGGCCGAGCGCCGTCCGCCTGTTTTCGCGGCGACCCCCGCCTGAGCGATAATCCCGGCCATGGCGCGTATCGAAGGCGTGATCACCGCGATGGTGACGCCATTCACAGCGGACGGCGAGCTCGACGTGGACGGGGCGCGACGGCTCGCCCGCCACCTGATCGACAACGGCTCGCACGGAGTCGTGGTCGCGGGCACAACTGGCGAGGCGCCGACGCTCACCGACCCAGAGCGCCTGCAGCTGCTCGCGGCGGTGCGCGAGGAGATCGGCGACCGTGCGTCCGTGATCGCCGGCGTGGGCACAAACGACACGCGCCACTCCGTCGAGCAGGCGCGCGACACGGCGCGCCTCGAGCCCGATGCGATGCTCGTGACCACGCCCTACTACAACAAGCCCAACCGGGCGGGCCTGCATGCGCACTTCAAGGCGGTTGCTCACGCTGCGGGTGACATTCCGCTGATCGTCTACAACATCCCGTCGCGGGTCGTTATCAACATGCCCCGCGATTTTCTCGCGGAGCTCGGGGCCACGATCCCCTCCATCGTGGCCGTCAAGCAGGCCAACGACGAGGAGCTTGGCCCAGTCGACGGGTTGGACGTCCTCGCGGGCAACGACAACGTCTTCGCCCGCTGCCTAGCCATGGGCGGCGCTGGGGGAATCCTGGTGGCCAGCCACATCGTCGGAGCTGAAATGCGCCAGATCTACGAGTCCGCCATCTCCGGAGACGCCGAGCATGCTCGTGCCCTGGACACCGGGCTCGAGGCCGTGTACTCCGCGCTCACGATCGCTCCCAACCCGATCCCGGTGAAGGCAGCGCTGGAGATGCTGGGACTGATCGAAGGCGCCCTCCGTTTGCCCATGGTCGAGGCGACCCAGTCCGAGCGCACCGCGGTCCGAACGGCGCTCGAGCGCCACGGGCTGATGGTCGCCGGCGGCGCCGCCAAGTGACGCGGCTCGGTCCGGCTTGACGAGCTCCATAAGCATCCTGCCGCTCGGCGGCCTCGGCGAGATCGGCAAGAACATGACGATCGTCGAGCGCGACGGGCGCATCGTCATCGTCGACACCGGGCTGATGTTCCCGACGGCCGAAATGCTGGGCATCGACCTCGTGCTGCCCGACTTCTCCTACCTGCGCGAGCGCGCGGACGACATCGAGGCGATCGTGCTCACCCACGGCCACGAAGATCACGTGGGTGCTCTGCCCTACGTTCTGCGCGAGGTGGGGATCCCGCCCGCCATCTACAGCGGCGCGCTGACGATCGGAATGGTTCGCTCGAAGCTCGACGAGCACCGCCTGCGCGACGTACCGCTGGAGGTGATCGACCCTGGCGAGCGCGTCGAGGCCGGTCCGTTCGAGGTGGAGATGATCCATATGTCGCATTCGATCCCCGATGCGTGCGCGGTTGCCCTGCATACCGACATGGGCGCCGTGCTCATCACCGGCGACTACAAGTTCGACCAGACTCCGGTAGATGGCGTCCCGGCCGACATCTCGCGGCTCGCGGAGCTCGGCCGGGAGGGAGTCCTGTGCCTGTGCGGAGACTCCACCAATGCCAACCGCCCCGGCGTCGCCCCCTCGGAGTCGAGCGTGGGCCCGGCGCTTTTGGAGCTCTTCGGTCGCTGCGAAGGACGCATCGTCGTGACCTGCTTTGCCTCGAACGTCCACCGCGTTCAGCAGGTGATCGACGCGGCCGGCGCGCTCGACCGCCGGGTGTCGCTCGTGGGCCGCTCGATGCGCAAGAACTTCAATATCGCCTCGAACCTCGGGATCGCATCGGCGCCGAACGGGCTGGTGATCTCACCGAAGGAGATCGAGGACTTCCCCGATCACAAGGTGATCGCGATCTCAACCGGCAGCCAGGGCGAGCCGCTGTCGGCGCTGCGCCGTATGGCGCACGCCGACCACCGCGACGTCGAGCTGCACTCCGGTGACACCGTCGTGTTCTCGGCCACGCCGATCCCCGGCAACGAGCGTGCCGTCAACGAGACGATCGACCGGATCTTCCAGATCGGCGCAACGGTGGTCACGGCGGCCGACGCGCCGATCCACGCCTCGGGCCACGGTTGGCAGGAGGAGCTGAAGCTGATGCTCAACCTGACTAAGCCGCGCTACGTCATGCCGTTTCATGGCGACCACCGGCGCCTGCGCCTGCACGGCGACCTGGCGAAGTCGGTTGGGATCGAGCCCGAGCGGATCTTCACCGGACACAATGGCCGCGAGCTCGAGATCGACGAGCGGCGAGCCAGGTGGGGAGAGGAGCGCGGCGCCGGGATGATCTTCGTCGACGGCGTCGACATCGGCGATCCCGACGACGTCGCCCTGCGCGACCGCCGCACGCTCTCTGCCGACGGCGTCTTCATCGTCGTCGCCACCATCTCCAGCGAGGACGGCTCCCAGGTCGCACCGCCGGAGATCATCTTCCGCGGGGTCCCCTTCCTGGAGGAAGAGGAGATCGACGACCTCCATGACGAGATTCGCGATGTGGTCACCAAGACGCTCGCCGCCGCCCCGAAGCACGATGAGCGCGAGCCCGACCTGATCCAGGAGAACCTCCACGACGACATCGCCTCGTTCGCCTACGACCGCCTGCGCCGCCGGCCGATGGTGCTGCCGGTGGTGGTCGAGGTTTGACCGATTCCCGGTTGCTAGCCTGGACACAGTGAGCGGGACGCCTGGGCCAGGGAGACGCGGCGGGATCGCGACACAGTGAGCGGGACGCCTGGGCCAGGGAGACGCGGCGGGATCGCAGTCGCAACGGCCGCGGCCGTCGTGGTTGCGGGCGCCACCGTGTCCGGAGGAGCGGCCGGAGCCGTTTCCGCGCAAGGCGCCGCGCATGTGCTTGGAGCCGCAAGAGCTCCGGTTGCACAGCTCGACCGCACTCGTGTTGTTTCCTCCGGCAATGTCACGGTCACGAGCTATCAGCAGTCGATGGCCGGCATTCCCGTCCTGAACGGTCAGGTCTCCGTCATGGCTGCGCCCGGCGTGGCGCCCGTGGTGGTGGGCGACGGCACGAGCCAGATCCCGGCCGCCACCAAGGCGGCTGCGACGTCGGCACGGAGGATCACTGCCGCGCGCGCGGTCGCCATTGCCAAGACGGCGAGCAAGACGCGTGCCCTGAACGCTCGCCCTTCGGCAGCTCTCGCAATCGACGCAAAGGCTGGGACCGTCGTTCGCCAGGTCGAACTCCAGGCCAGCCGACCACCGGGCGCATTCGAGGTTCTCGTCGACGCGGCGAGCGGGGAGGTCCTCTCGGTCCGAAGCCTCGCTCAGAACGCGACCGGATCGGCCAAGGTGTACACCCCGAATCCGGTGGTCGTCAACGGCGGCTACAAGGGGATCGGAAGGACTCTTGAGGCGGATCACCACGACGAGGACACCAAGAAGCTGACGGCGCTGCGCCGGCAGGTGGCCCTCGAGGACCTGCTGAGCGGCCAGCATTGCCTGGTCGGAACGTACGTGGAAGCCCGTCTGGGTAATCCCAACTTCGCCTATGACAACGGCAAGCCGGTGTGCAAGGGCAACCTCAACTGGAACAAGGTCACCCGCTCGAACAACAAGTTCGAAGCTCTCGAGGCCTACAGTCAGATCGACCAGGTCGCCAGGTATTACCGGTCGCTCGGATTCACCGGCTCGAGCGACGTCCACCCGGCCCGCCAGACGGTGGTGGTCGACGACTTTCCCGACGACAACTCGTTCTATCTCCCAAGTGACCGCAGGATTCGCTACGGAACCGGGGGCGTGGACGACGCGGAGGACGGCGATGTCGTCGTGCATGAGTACGGCCACGCAATCCAGGACGCTCAGCGTCCCGGCTTTGGCTCGACCGACCAGGCGGGCTCGCTGGGAGAAGGCTTCGGCGACTTCCAATCGGCCGTGAACACCTACATCACCCCGGGCCTCTCCAGCTACAGGCACGCCGAGGGGTGCATCTTCGACTGGGACGGCATCGGCGGCTACGGCGGGCCGGGCGTAAGGCCCTGTGGGCGCCTGGCGACCGGAAAAGACGGGATCGATACCTTCGCTCACGCCGAGAGTCGCTGCCCGCCCGATCAGAACTTCAGCGGCGCAGACGTCCACTGCCTCGGTGAGGTTTGGTCGCGCGGCCTGATCGACCTCCTGAACAGTCTGCCGCTGGTGGGCGGCAACCCTCCGATCGTTACCGACGTGCTCGTCTCGCAGTTCGGCTATGCAAACAACGAGACCTTCCAGCAGGCCGTCAACGGCCTCGTGGCCGCCGACACAATGCACTTCGCCGGCGCCGACGTCACGGCCATCTGCAACGAGATGAAGGGCCAGCGCGGCATCGACGCCTCGTCCTGCCCGTAGGGTTCGCTCCCCCAGACGGGAGTCCCGCGCTCCGCCCTGCCGTGCCGTCTGCCGTCTGCGGCCTGACGAAAGAAGGCCCGCCGGGGCTAGGGAGGGGAAGCCACCGGCGGGCCAATTGGCTCGAAAGCCAATGTTCACCCGTTGGAGTGGTGTCGGGGGTACCCCAACGGGCGGGTTGTCTCGTCCACTTCGAAACGCTAAGACCGGCTGATAAACCGCTCCTAAACGGCGCTCAGGCGGTCGCGCGGGCGCTCCGGCGCGGCTGCGGATTCGCCCAGCGGCAGCGTCACCTTGAAGCGGGCGCCGCCGGACTCTGAGCTGCCCGCCTCGACGGTCCCGCCGTGCGAGCCGGCGACCGCGGCCACGATTGCGAGTCCAAGGCCCGTGCCGCCGTCAGGGGCGAGATCCGCGGGGCCTGACCCGCGGACGAACCGCGCAAAGATCTGCTCGCCCATCCCCTCGGGAATACCCGGGCCGTCGTCGGCGACCTCCAGTACGGCCCTCCCGTCACGTCGGCCAACCCGGACCTGGATCTGTGTCCCCGCGGGGGTGTGGCGGACGGCGTTCTCGAGCAGGTTGAGGACGAGCCGGTGGAGCTCGTCCGGGCTTCCCATGACGGGGACGCCTGTGGCTGCATCGAGATCGAAGGTCCGGTCGCCCGCAACGGGTCGGACCTCGGCCATTGCGCCCTCGGCAACCTCGGTGAGATCGCAGGGGGTGCGGGTCGAGCTGCGGCCGGCGTCGGCTCGAGCAAGGAGCAAGAGGTCGGAGACCAGGCGGCCCATCCGCCGTGAGGAGCGAAGCGCGCCTTCGATGATCTCGCCCTCCTCACCCTGGCGCTCGGCGTCTCCGAGGCGGGCCTGAAGGAGCTCGAGGTTCGCGAGGATGCTCGTGAGCGGCGTGCGCAGCTCGTGCGAGGCATCGGCCACGAACTCGCGCTGAGCCTGGATCATCTGGTCGGTTTCGGTTCGAGCGGCGTCGAGCTCGCGGAGCATCTGGTCGAGGGTCAGGGCCAGCTCCGCCACCTCGTCGTCGGTGGTTGGCGCCGGGACGCGCCGGGAGGGATCGCGGGTCGCGGCGATGCCGCGCGCCGTCGCGGTGAGGGCTGCGATCGGACGCATTGCGCGACCGGCGACCGCGACGCCAACGAACGCCGCGAGCAGCGTTCCCCCCAAAACACCGGCGGCAAGGAACAGCCAGAGCTTGTTGATGGTGGCGTCGGTGGGCTCGATGCTGCGGGCGTACTGGACGTAGAGCCCGAAGCCGGCTCCCACGAGAACGTTCGCCGTTTCGAGGTCGCCCGTTCGGGTGAAGGGCTGGCTGGGCGGTCCGAGGTTGGGGGCGTTGCGGGGGGCCTCGCGAAACACGCCCCCATCCGCTGAGACAACGCGGACGACGAGGCCGGGTGGTCCGGGACCCACCATCGCCTCCAGATCGGGCACCTTGATCGGAACGCTGTTGAAGCTCTGGCTCGCTGCGGGGACCTGTGCCGCGATCGACTCGGCGGCGTCGGCCAGCTCGGTGTCGAAGTCGTGCTGGATGCGGCTCGAGGTGAGTCGGCCAACCACGAGGGCAAACGTCACCAGGATGAGGAAGGTGAGGACCGAAGAGACAGCCGCCAGCCGCCAGCGAACCGGCCAGAGCCGCGGGCGCCGCCACGCCTGGCGAAACGGCGGCCGCGCGGGCCGCTCAGGCATCGCCCTCGGACGTGCCGACCTTGACGACGTAGCCGGCGCCGCGGCGGGTGTGCAGCAGCCGCGGCTCGTTTCCGGCCTCGAGCTTGCGGCGGAGGTTAGAGATGAAGACGTCGATGGTGTTGGTCATCGCCATCGGGTCGTATTCCCAAACCTCCTCGAGCAGGCGCTCGCGCGAGACGACCAGGCGCTCGTTGCGCATGAGAAACTCGAGCAGCTCGAACTCGCGATTCGTCAGCTCGATCTCACGCTCGCCTCGGTAGACCTCGCGAGTGCCGGGGTTGAGGCGAAGATCGCCAACCGCGAGCGAGGCGCTTCCACGAGGAGGCCGGCGACGGATCAGGGCGCGCATCCTGGCGAGGAGCTCCTTGCGCTCGAACGGCTTGACCAGGTAGTCGTCGGCTCCCGAGTCGAGGCCATCGACCCGATCGTCGAGCTCCGAGCGGGCCGTGAGGATCAGGATCGGCACGTCGCTTTCGGCTCGCAGACGTCGCAGGACCTCGACGCCGTCGAGCTTGGGCAGCCCAAGGTCGAGGATGACGAGGTCCGGCACGAACTCCTCGGCAATCGCCAGACCCTCGACTCCGTCGGCGGCAGAGCGGACCTCATGCCCCTCCTGGCGTAGCGTGCGCCTGAGGACGTCCGCGATCGCCTCATCGTCTTCGACGACGAGAACGCGCCCGGTGACCTCTTCGGTTTGGAGCATTAGCCAAGGGTAGAGGCGTGTGCCAGGCGTTCCGCAGATATTTACCACCTCTTTAGGCGTGCGCAGGGGTCGAGCGCCAGGCGTCGAAGCACCACGAGATGCTTTCGAGCACCAAACGGCGCACGACTGCGCGCAAGCGCTCCACGGCGCGCAAGCCTGCGCAGTCACGCAAGCCCGCGCCCAAAAAGCGCGCCAAGCCCCGCGAGACCTTCGAGGGGCTCGACCAGCGCCACTATGACCTTGCGGGCCTCGGCCTCATCGCCATGGGCGTATTTCTGGCTTTCGTCACCTACATGTCGTGGGACGGCGGCCGGGTCGGCTCCATTCTTGAAGACGGCCTGACCCTCATAGCCGGGCGGGTTTCGTTCATCGCTCCGGTGGCGCTCGCGGCGTGGGGCGTCGCGCTCGTGATGCGCCCCGTGATCAAGGCGCCGTCTGCCATCAACGCGGGAGCGGTCCTGGTTCTCGCCGGTCTGCTATTGGCGTTCGCGGCGGGAACGACCGGTCTGGGCCCCACGCACCCCCTGCGCCACGGCTACTTCCAGCACCACTTCATCACCCAGCACGGTGGCGGCGGCGGCGAGGCCCTCTACTGGGCCGCGACCACGCTCTTCCAGCGCCTCGGCGCCCACATCCTCGCGGTACTGATGCTCCTGAGTGGAGCGCTGCTTCTGACGGGCACGACGATTTCCGACATCGTCTCCCGGGCAGCTCGCGGCGCCCAGCGAGCCGGCACCGGCACGCGCGAGATCGCGCGGAGCGTTCGCACCCAGAGCATGGGCCTGGATCCGCTGTCCGGGCGGGCCGGCGAGGAGATCGTCGTCACTCGCGCCAATCCGACCGAACCGCTCATAACGCAGGTTTTGGGCGACGAGGACGACACTGGGGAGATCGTCTGGGACGACGATCCGCGTGAGCTCGGCAAGGATGCGGACGAGGAGGAAGAGCCTGAGCGCAGCGGGGAGATGTACGCATACGACGAGGCGACGCAAACAGACGAGAACGTCCCGCCGGTCGCCGCGCCGGGGACGGCCGCTGAGGCGGAGTCCGAGCCGGAGCTGACCCCGATGGGCGTTAAGCGCAGCTCGGTGACCGAGTCCGAGGAAATCGACTACGCGATGCCCGCAGCGCCCAAGCTGCTGGAGAAAAGCGAGGGCGACCAGGGCCCGGACATGCGCGATCGCGAAGCGGTCTCCAAGGCCCTCCTCGAATCCCTAAAGCACTTCGGCGTCGACGCGCGACTCATGGGCGTGGTAAGCGGCCCCCACGTGAGCCGCTACGAGCTACAGCTTGCGCCGGGCACGAAAGTCTCCAAAGTGGCGCAGCTGCGCGACGACCTTGCGTACGCCCTGGCGTCCACCGATATCCGGATCCTCGCGCCGATCCCTGGGAAGAAGGCGGTCGGCGTCGAGGTCCCGAACGCTCGCCGCAGGTTGGTCCGCCTGGGCGACATCTACGGAGGTCGCCCGAAGGGGTCGTCGCCGCTGGCCGTCTGGCTCGGGAAGGACGTCTCGGGTCAGACCGCATGGACCGATCTCGCGCTCATGCCGCATGCGCTCGTGGCCGGCACCACCGGCTCGGGTAAGTCGGCGTGTGTCAACTCGATGCTCTGCTCGATCCTGCTGCACGCCTCGCCAAACGACGTGCGCCTCGTCCTCGTCGACCCGAAGCGGGTCGAGCTGAACCATTACGAGCGCTTGCCCCATCTACTAACGCCGGTCGTGACCAACCCGCGCATGGCCGCCAACGTGCTCGGCAATCTCATCGGTGAGATGGAGAGCCGCTATGGGGTGATGGAGGAGGCGCGAGCGCGCAACCTCGTCGAGCTCAACCGCGTGCGCAAGAAGACGGGAAGGCCCCCGCTGCCGCACATCCTCTGCGTCATCGACGAGCTCGCCGACCTGATGATGGTCGCTCCCGCCGACGTCGAGGACTCGGTCATCCGCCTGGCCCAGAAGTCCCGCGCGGTCGGGATCCACCTCGTCCTGGCGACCCAGCGACCCTCCACGGATGTCATCACCGGCACGATCAAGGTCAATATCCCGGCGCGGATCGCTTTCTCGGTTGCCTCACAGGTCGACTCGCGGGTGATCCTGGATCAGGGCGGGGCGGAGACCCTCTTGGGACAGGGCGACATGCTCTTCCGCCCCGTCGGTACCTCCCGCCTTCAGCGAATCCAGGGCGGCTTCGTCACCGAGGAGGAGATCGCGAAGATCGTCGGGCACTGGGCGAGGCAGGGCGAGCCCGAGTTCGACGTTGCGCTTCTCGAGTCCCATGAGGAGAGCCTCGACGACCGCGACGAGGAGATGTCCCCGGATCGCGATGACCTGCTCGACGAGGCTGCCCGCATCGTGGTCGAGAGCGGAACCGCATCGGTCTCGATGATCCAGCGCCGCCTGCGCGTGGGCTACACCCGTGCGGGCCGCCTCATCGACATGCTCGAGCGCCGCGGCATCATCTCCGGCTACGAGGGCTCCAAGCCTCGCCAGGTGCTGGCCAGCGGCGCGGACCTGCGCCGGATTCTCGGACCGGGCGACGACACGGCTCAGGAAAAGCCCGCGGCCGGCGAGGCGTCGACCGACACCGAGCTCGAGCCCGTCGAGGGCTAACCCCCGCCCCCAAGGTGGCAGGGGTTTACCCCTTACAGGCGACGTCGATCTCTGGCCGCCTGCGGGTGTCGGGCAGAATAAGGCGATGAGCTCCGAGAGCGTCCGCGCGGGAATCATCGCCACGGGCACCGAGCTGCTGACGGGGAAGGTCGCTGACCGAAACGGCCCGTGGCTCGCAGAGCGCCTCGGCGAGCTCGGAGTCGAGGTCGCGCACCTGATCGTCACCGGCGACCGGCCCGAGGACCTTGACGAGTCCCTGCGCTTTCTCGCGGCGGGGCGAGTGGACCTGATCGTCACCAGCGGTGGGCTCGGGCCCACCGCCGACGACCTCACCGCGGAGGTTGTTGGTCGCTTCGCGGGACGACCGCTGGAGCTCGACGGCGAGATGGAAAAGAAGATCGCGCAGATCATCGCCGGGTTTGCGCGGCGCATGAAGTTCGACCCGGACGCCCTGCGCGAGGCGAACCGCAAGCAGGCGATGGTGCCGCGCGGGGCCACGGCACTCGATCCGGCCGGAACGGCGCCCGGGCTTATCGTCCCCGTGGATGGTGGGCCGACGGTGATCGTGCTCCCCGGTCCGCCGCGCGAATTGCAGGCCCTGTGGCCGGCTGCGCTCGACACCAGGCCTGTTCGGGCGATCCTGGAGCGCGCGCCGGCCATCGAGACCATGAGCATGCGGCTCTTCGGCCTGCCCGAATCGGAGATCGCACAGACGCTTCGCGACGTCGAGGCCGGAGGGTTGGACCTCGGCGAACTCGAGATCACGACCTGCCTGCGCCGAGCCGAACTCGAGGTCGACGTGCGCCACCGCCCGGAGGCACGGGAGACGGTTCTCGCCCTCGCCGCGGCCATCCGCGAGCGCCACGCGGGGTTCGTCACCAGCGAGGATGGCACGAGCACCGACGAACAGCTGGCCAAGCTTCTCGTCGGGCATCGGCTGGGATTGGCGGAGTCGTGCACAGGCGGCCTCCTCGCCGGACGCCTCACCGATCGCGCCGGTGCGTCGGCCTACGTCGCCGGAGGAGTGGTCTCGTATTCGGACGAGTCGAAGGTCGAACTGCTCGGGGTGGGGGAAGATTTGCTGCGCGAGCACGGCGCCGTCTCGCCGCAGGTCGCCGAGTCGATGGCGCGTGGCGCGCTCGATCGCTTCGACGCCGACGTCGCGGTCGCAATCACCGGGGTCGCCGGGCCCGGCGGAGGCACCGAGGAGAAGCCCGTCGGCTACGTGTGCTTCCACGTCCGCGACGCCGACGGCCGCAGTCTCGCCCGCGACGTGGTCCTTCCGGGCAGCCGCGCCGACATCCGCGACCGCTCGGTGGTGGTGGCGATGCATATGCTCCGCCGCCTTCTGCTGGGCGAGGAGCTGCCCGTCTAGCCGAAGAACTCGAGAGCGCGCTCGGCGACCAGCTCGGGGCGCTCGTCGACGATGAAGTGCGAGACCTCTTCCACGAGCTCGTAGCGGAACATCTCGACGCGGCGCTCGGCCCCCTCGAGTTGCCTCGGGTCCTGTACCTGATCCTCCGTTCCGAACAGCAGGAGCGTCGGCGTTCCCAAACGATCGCGGCGATAGCGGCCGGCGACCAAGGGCGCCAGCTCGCGGAGCTGGAAGGTGCGGTAGTACTGAACCGTCGCGCGGGCGCGGTCGGGCTCCGCGAACTGGCCGAGAAAGGACTCACGCTCTGCGCGGCTCCAGACTTTTTCGCCGAGGCCGAGGCGACGGGCGCCCTCGTCGTCGAGGTGGGCAAGCCTTCGCGCGATTCGTTCGCCCGCGACGGGCGCAGCCAGCGCGACCTGGTACCACAGGCGCCTTGCGCTCAGCGCGCCTCGGAGGTCGATGCTGACGAACGGCGGCAGGATGTTGAGCGTCAGAAGCCGCTCGATCCGCTGAGGCGCGCGCAGGCCGAGGAGATAGCCGACCCAGCCGCCCCAGTCGTGCCCCATGTAGCGGGCTCGATCCAGCTCGAGCTCGTCCATTAGAGCGAGGAGGTCACGGGCGAGCTGCTCCTTCTCGTAGCCGCCCGGCGGGGCGTCGGTCCAGCCGAGGCCGCGCAGGTCGGGGCAGATCACGCGGTAGCCGGCGTTTGCCAGTGGCCCGATGACCTCTCGCCACAGGTACCAGTGCTGCGGCCAGCCGTGGACGCAGAGGATTGGCTCACCCGTTGGCGGCCCGGCCTCGGCGACGTGTGTGCGCAGGCCGCCGGCGTCGACGAAGCGATGAGAGACGCCGTCAACGTGGGGAAAGGGGCGCTCCATGGGAAAGGACCCTATTCCCGCGTTCGTGCAGTGCAAATCTCTAGAACAGGCAATGAGGGAGGCAAATTCGAGAGGTTCCTTCGCCTCCCTCATCAGCTCATTTCCGCTGGCGCCGCGACGAGTTTTCGAAGTTGACACTCGTCTGGCGCATCTGCCGCCTTTCTCGCGCCGCTTCGGGGCCTACCGTGCCGCCGGGTGACCAAGGAACGCCTCAAGAGCCCGCGAGCGCGGCTGTTCGTCGCGCTCGATCTGCCTGAGCACATCCGGAGGGCCCTGGCCGCCTGGCAGGAGCGCGAGCTCACCGATCCGGCGCTCCGCCCGGTGGCGGCGAAGTCGCTCCACGTGACGCTGTGCTTCATCGGCTATGCCCCGGAGCGGCAGATCGGCGAATTTGTGGAGGCACTGGACGCGATCCCGGCACGTCCTGTGGGGATGCGGCTCGAGCCAGATCCAGTGGGGTTGCCCACACGCCGTCCGCGCCTCTACGCCCTCGATGCCCCGAGCGAGACGGCGACGGAACTGGCCGATGAGGTTTCCAGTGCGCTTGCGGAGTGTCGTCTTCACGAGCCTGAGAAGCGCGACTTCTGGAGCCACGTGAGCGTGGCGCGCGTGCGCGCGAAGAAGGGAGAGGGCGGCGTGAGGAAGACGCCAGGGCCACTCGATCAAACCGCGCTCGAGGCGTTTCATGCCGTCCGACTCACTTTCTACCGTTCGAACCTCAGTTCGCATGGGGCGGAGTACGTGCCTCTAGCGAGCACCGACTTGACGCCCGCCTGAAGCGTGGCGAACGAAGGAGCGATGAAACCGATGGCAGACGCAACCCCAACGACACTCCGCTCGGCCGAGCCCAAGGAGGTCAAGGCCCGCGAGGCGGCGCTCGACGCCGCCGTCAAGCAGATCGAGCAGCAGTTCGGGGCGGGCTCGCTGATGAAGCTCGGCGACAAGGCCGCACTCGAGGTCGACGTGATCCCCACGGGCGCGCTCTCGCTCGACCTCGCCCTGGGCGTGGGTGGCGTCCCGCGCGGGCGGATCGTCGAGATCTTTGGCCCGGAGTCCTCGGGTAAGACGACGCTCGTCTACCACATCATCGCCGAGGCCCAGGCCCGCGGCGGCGTCTGCGCGTTCGTCGACACCGAGCACGCGATCGACCCCATCTACGCCAAGCGGATCGGCGTCAACACCGACGAGCTGATGATCTCCCAGCCCGACTACGGCGAGCAGGCACTGGAGATCGTCGATGTGCTCGTGCGTTCCGGCGCCGTGGACGTCGTCGCCGTCGACTCGGTGGCGGCGCTGACGCCGCGCGTGGAGCTCGAGGGTCAGATGGGAGACCAGCAGGTCGGCCTGCAGGCCCGGCTGATGTCGCAGGCGCTGCGCAAGCTCGCCGGCAACCTCAACCGCTCCAACACGGTCTGCCTGTTCACCAACCAGATCCGCGAGAAGATCGGCGTGATGTTCGGCTCGCCGGAGACGCAGCCAGGCGGGCGGGCGCTCAAGTTCTATTGCTCGCAGCGGCTCGACATCCGTCGCATCGAGACCCTCAAGGAGGGCACCGAGGCCGTCGGCAACCGGGTCCGGGTGAAGGTGGTCAAGAACAAGGTCGCGGCGCCCTTCAGGCAGGCCGAGTTCGACATCGAGTACGGCGTCGGCGTGTCCAACGAGGGCTGCCTGCTGGACCTCGGGCTCGAGCACGACATCGTCCAGAAGTCGGGCTCGTTCTTCTCCTACGGCGAGCTTCGCCTCGGCCAGGGCCGCAACAACGCGAAGCAGTTCCTCTCCGAGAACCCCGAGCCCGCCGCCGAGATCGAGGCCAAGCTCTACGACGCGCTCGGGATCGAGCGCCGGGGAGCGCCGGGGGCAAAGCCTGCCGCCGGCGATGGCGATGCCGAGGCAGCAGGAGAGCTCGAAAAGGCCGCCTGAGGCCGCGGGAAGGCCACCGGGAGAGCGAGCCTTCGAGCTCGCCCTGCGGGCGCTCAACCGCCGGGAGCGGACCAGCGCTCAAATTCGGGACTGGCTGGAGCACCGCGGCTTCGACGCCGAGGTTGCGAACGCTGTGGTGGAGCGCCTCGAGGATGGCGGAGGGCTCGACGACGCCCGCTTCGCGCGCCTCTACGCCGAAGACAGACGCGAGCTCGACGGCTGGGGCGAGGAGAGGATCCGCGCCGCGCTTACCGAGCGCGGGGTGGCAAGCGGGCTCATCGAGGACGCGCTCGTCTGTGACGAGAGCGACGCCGAACGAGCGCTCGCGCAGCTCCTCGCGCGGGGCCGGGCGCTCGACGACGACGCGACGCGGGGCAAAGCGCTCGCCTTCTTGGTGCGCAGGGGTTATTCCGCCGAGGTCGCCTACGGGGCAGTCCGCGCCGCTGAGAGGCTCGCTGCGTAGTCGCCGGCACTTGCGGAAACCCCCCCTCGGGCATACCATGGACGGTGGCGGCCAGCCGCCGAACGACACGATTGACGACTATCAGAGCACTTGAGACTTTCTGACCACCACGACCCTCGAACGCGCTCCAGCGAGCGCGACGGATCGCCCTAAGGAGGATCCCCGGGGCGATCCGGACGCCGCGCTGCGGCGAAGCTCATAGCCGACATCAGTGTCGCCGGCACGCCGGCCGCGTGGTCATCGTTGACCACCGCTGTCAACCGGACGCCGGGCTCTGCCCGGAGGGAGAGACGGCATGGAATCACGCACACACTGGTCGCCCTGGCGACGGGCGGGTGGCGCTCGTGAGGACGCCCCGCCGCCGGTCGTCGCGCAGGAGGCGAAACCGCCGCGGCCCCAGCCAACCCCCGCCGCACGGACTCACGTGCCCACCCCGCAGCCGCCTACAAGCCCCGCAGAGGTCGACGCCATCGCCGCCGAGCTGCAGGCCCGACGCGAGGAAATGGCGAGGATGGAAGAGGTCGCGCTGCGCGAGGTCGAGTCGCTCGCCGTCCAGCGCAGCGAGCTCGAGCGCCGATCGCAGGCACTCTCCGACCGCGAGCGCAACCTAACCCAGCAGGGCGAGGAGCTGAAGCGCGCCAAGCGCGTTCAGCGTCGGGAGCTGGAGCGGATCTCCGGGCTCACGGCGGTCGAGGCGAAGCAGCTCCTCACGGCCGACGTCGAGCAGGAGGCCCGCCACCAGCTTGGGCTGCGTCTCGTAGAGCTCGAGAAGGAGGCCAAGCACGAGGCAGATCGCCGCGCCCGGAGCATCCTGTCGGTCGCGATGCAGCGCCTGGCAGCCCGGCACGCGGGCGAGACCACGACCCGGCTGGTCGAGCTGCCCGGGGATGAGATGAAGGGCCGGATCATTGGCCGGGAGGGCCGCAACATCCGCATGCTCGAGCAGCTCACGGGCGTGGACGTCATCATCGACGAGACGCCGTCGGCAGTGGTTCTCTCGAGCTTCGACGGCGTTCGCCGCGAGATCGCGCGCATAACCCTGGAGCGGCTCGTGGCGGATGGCCGGATCACCCCGCCGTTGATTGAGGAGACCTACGAGAACGTCAAGACCGAGATCGACGGCAAGATCGTCGACGAGGGCGAGCGCGCGGCGCTCGAGGCTCATGTGAACGGCCTGGACCCAAGGCTGATCGAGCTGCTGGGACAGCTGCGCTACCGCACGAGCTACGGCCAGAACGTCCTCGACCACCTCGTCGAGTGTGCGGGAATCGCGGCGATCGTCGCCGGCGAGCTCGGAGCGTCGGTTGAGACTGCGAGGCGGGCAGCCCTCCTTCACGACATCGGCAAAGCCGTATCTCACGAGGTCGAGGGCACGCACGCGATCGTCGCCGGGCGCATCGCTCGCCGCGCCGGCGAGCCCGAGGCGGTCGCCCATGCGATCGAGGCTCATCACAACGAGGTCGAGCCGAAGACGGTGGAAGCCGTGATCGTCCAGGCGGCGGACGCGCTTTCTGGCGCCCGGCCGGGCGCGCGCGGCGATTCTCTCGAGGAATACGTGACCCGCCTGCGCGAGCTCGAGGCGATCGCCGGCCGACACGCGGGCGTGGAGAGGGTGTTCGCGATGCGGGCCGGGCGCGAGGTGAGGGTGATCGTGGATCCGGGGGAGGTCGACGACGAGGCCGCTGCGATCATCTCCCACGAGATCGCCGCGGCGATCGAGAAGGAGGTCGAGTTCCCCGGCCGCATCAAGATCACCGTGATCAGGGAGCGCAGAGCCACCGCCTACGCGAGCTAGAAGGGGCCCAGGCGTCGTGCCTTCGCGCCCGGCGCGACGGTAGGATCGCGCCCGCATGTCCAATCAGACCGTCTTCTACATACTCGGGATATCGTTGGTCGTGGGGGCGCTCATCGTCTCCGCGGTCGGCCTGCGGATGCCGAGCTTTCCTCCCAACCGCGGCGTCCTGGCCGGCGTGATCGCGGTCTTCGTCGCCCTCGTTGGCGCCACCGCGACCTTCGCCGTGCTGAACGCGCAGGACGAGCAGCGCAAGACGGAGGCCGAGGCGGCCGCTGCGACCACGTCGACAGCACCCGCATCGACCTCGCAGAGCACGAGCACGGCGACGAGCTCCACGGCAGGCTCCTCCACCTCCACCTCGACCTCCGCTTCCACTTCCACGACCGCAGGCGGAGCCGGAGGCACGGTGAAGATCTCCGCCGACCCCTCGGGCAACCTCGCGTTCCAGCAGAAGTCGGTCACGACCAAGGCGGGCGCGGTGACGATCGACTTCACCAACCAGTCACCCGTCGGCCATGATGTGAAGGTCCAGGACTCGAGCGGGCAGCAGCTCGGCGGGACAGACATCGTCACCGGTGGGAGCGCGTCGGCGACAGTGCAGCTCGACCCTGGGACCTACACCTTCTATTGCGACGTCCCCGGACACCAGCAGGCCGGCATGCAGGGCAAGCTCGTCGCCAAGTAGCGGCCCGGGGGAGGCCCCGAGACGCGCCTAAACTTCGCGAGCGATGGCGAAGTACCACGTCACCACCTTCGGGTGTCAGATGAACGAGCACGACTCCGAGCGCATGCGGGGCATGCTCGAGTCGCTCGGCTACGAGCCCAGCGACGATCGTGCCGGGGCCGACCTGATCCTCTTCAACACCTGTTCGATCCGCGAGTCGGCCGACAGCAAGTTCATCGCGCATCTCGGCGAGGCGAAGCGGCTGAAGTCCGAAGACTCGGCCCGAATCGTCGGCGTCGGCGGCTGCTGGGCGCAATCGGTGAAGGAGGAGGTCTTCGAGCGCTTTCCCTTTGTCGACGTGGCGTTCGGACCAGGCCAGATCCACAAGCTCGCCGAGTTCCTCGCGAGCGACTCCCTGAGCGCGCAGGGCTACTTCGACTTCGAAGATTTCGCGGGGCGCCTGCCGGAGCGCCGCGAGCGCGAGTTCCAGGGCTGGCTGCAGATCTCCCAGGGCTGCAACTGCCGCTGCTCATATTGCATCGTGCCGTCGACTCGCGGGCGCGAGCAGAGCCGCGACCCGGAAGAGCTCGTCGCCGAGGCCCGGCGCCTGGCGGCAGACGGAGTGCGCGAGCTGACGCTCCTCGGCCAGAACGTCAACAGCTACGGCCGTGACCTGCCGCTCCAAACGCGAATCTCGTTTGCGGAGCTCCTGGGGCAGATCGATGCCGTCGAGGGAATCGAGCGCCTTCGCTACACGAGCCCGCACCCCAAGGACATGCGCGAGGACGTGATCCGTGCCCATGCCGAGCTTGCATCGGTTTGCGAGCACATCCACCTGCCACTTCAGTCCGGGTCGAGCCGGATCCTCAAGGCGATGCGACGCACCTACGACCGCGGGCGCTACCTCGATCGCGTCGCGCTGATCCGCGAGCATCTGCCCGACTGCGCGATCACCACCGACGTCATCGTCGGCTTTCCCGGCGAGACCGAGGCCGAGTTTGCGGAGACGCTGGAGGTCGTGGAGGAGGTCGGCTACGACGGGGCCTTCACATTCATCTTCTCGCCTCGTCGCGGAACCGAGGCTGAGACCCTCGGCGACCGCGTCCCCCATCCGGTCAAGACCGAGCGCATGGGCCGGCTTGTCGAGGTGGTCCAGCGACGGGCCCGCGAGCGCGCGCAGCGCTTTGTCGGCCGCTCGCTGGAGGTTCTGGTCGAAGGCCCGAGCCGCACCGATGCGACGCGACTTCGCGGCCGGATTCGCCACAACAAGACCGTGAACTTCGAGGGCACCGCGCGGGCCGGCGAGCTGGTGAGGGTCCAGATCGAGTCGGCGACCTCGATGACCTTGGGCGGCCGCGAGGACCTCGCCTCACGGCTCGACAGCGCCCCGCTCGCCGCGCGATGAGCCTGCGGTTCGTGGTCTGCGTCGAGGCCGGGCGTCTCGAGGGCGAGACCCTGCTCCTGTGCGAGTCGATCCGCCGCTTCGGGGGCCGCTTCGCCCAGAGCCCGATCTCCGCCTACAGGCCGCGGGAGGGCGCGGTACTCGCGGCAGAGACGAAGGCAGCCCTCGCCGCGCTCGAAGTCGAGCTGATCGAAGAACCCCTAAACCGCGAGCACGACTATTACCCGCTGGCGAACAAGGTCCACAGCATGGTCCATGCAGCCGAGCAAGCCGCCGAGGACGTGCTGGTGCTGTCGGACTCCGACTGCGTGGTCCTCGGCGAGACCGTCGCGCTCGAGCTCGATTCCGCCCTCGACGCTGCCGTCAGCCCTGTGGGGCGGGTCAGCGACGGCAGCACTGGGCCGGGCCACGCCAACGAGCCGTACTGGCAGCGCCTCTACGAGCTCACGGGGGTGACAGAGCAGCCTTTCACGCGTACGGCGCTGGCCGGCAAGCGCGTCAGGGCCTATTGGAACACGGGCCTGGTGGCATTGCGCCGAGATTCGGGGCTGGCAGTGGCGTGGCTCGACGCCCTGCGCACGCTGATCGATACGCCGCACCTGCCGGAGCGCGGCATCAACCACGTTGAGCAGATCTCGCTTGCTGGGACGCTGGCCCGTGATCCGCAGCGGGTTTCGACGCTGCCCGCGGCCTACAACTACCGGATCACCCGCCGGCCGCAGATGAGCGACGACGACGCCCGCCTGGACCTCGACGCGCTGGCACACGTCCACTACATGCGCTCGTTTCACGTCGCCGGGTTCCTGCAGGGCTGCCGGCCGGAGCTGAGCCGCGATACCGAGCAGTTCCGCTGGCTCGCGGAGCGATTGCCGCTGGAGCCGGTGATCGATGTGCCCCCTGGCGCGGACGGCCGAGCTCCGACCTGGAAGCAGATCCGCGAGGCATCGCGGGGCCAGCTGGCCCGCGGCGCCTTCGAGGGCCCGCCGCAGAGCTCGTGAGGGTCCTGGCGATCTTCGGGCCCACGGCAGTGGGCAAGACGGCAGTGGCGATCGCCGTGGCCGAGCGCCTGCGCGAGCGTGGGGAAGACCCCGTGGCGGTCTCCTGCGACGCCTTTCAGATCTACCGCGGTCTCGAGATCCTCAGCGGGGCGCCGACGGCCGAGGAGCGCGAGCGGTTGGAGCATCGACTCGTCGGCGTGGCGGCCCTTGACGAGGAATGGAGCGCTGGGCGCTTCGCGAGCCTTGCCCACGCCGAGATCGACGCTCTGCTCACCACGAAGCGGCGGCCGATAGCGGTGGGTGGCACGGGCCTCTACCTGCGGGCCGCCCTGTCCGATCTCGACTTGCGCCCGCCGCTTCCCCCGGAAGTACGCGCGGAGGTGGATCGCGAGCTGGCGACGGAGGGCGCGCCCGCGCTCCACGCCCGCCTCGCTTCAGAGGTGGCCGCGGGCGTCCATCCCAACGACGCGAAGCGCGTCGCGAGGCTCACCGGGCTCGAGCGGATGGGCATCGACCCGCCGTCCGGAAGCGATGGGCTGTGGTCGCGCTCGCCGCGGGTGCCAACGACTCTCGTCGGCCTGACCCTCCATCGCGAGGAGCTCCGCGAGCAGGCGAGCGCCCGCGCGCGGGCGATCCTCGATGCCGGCGCCGCGGACGAAGTGCGGGCGGCCGACGCGGCAGGAGTCTCGCGCACCGCTCACAAGGCATTGGGCTTCGAGGCGCTCCTGGCCGGTGAGGGCGAGTCGCTGCCCGGTGCCCATCGCGCCTTCGCGCGCCGCCAGCTGACGTGGATGCGCAGGATGGAGGGCGTCGAGCTGATCGACCGCACAGGCCTCACGGACGCTGACGTCGCGGAGCGGATCGTGGCGCGTCTCGACCACAATGAGCCCGCATGAGGTTCGAGAAATGGCAGGCGCTGGGCAACGACTACCTGATCGTCGAGCGAGACGAGCTGCCTTGGGAGCTCTCGGCGCAGCGGATTCAGCGCCTGTGCGACTCGCATTTCGGCCCGGGCTCCGACGGCATCCTTCTACTGGAGCGCTCCGAGGACCCGCAGCACGTCGCCGAACTGCGCATCTTCAACCCCGACGGCTCGGAGGCTGAGCTTTCCGGTAACGGCGCTCGGGAGGCGGTGCTCTATCTGCGAAGCCACGGCTGGACGGAGGAGGACGAGTTCACAGTCCTCACGCAGGCGGGAGTGGTGACGCCGCGGATCATCGGCCCCGGCACCGTCGCGATGGCAATCGGCCGTGCCACGACGGCATCGGGCGATTACCCCGACGGCCCCCCCGACGGAAGCGGGACGGTCGAGGCGGGTGGTCGCGAGTGGGCGTTCCAGCACGTCAACGTCGGCAACCCGCAGTGCGTGATCGACGCCGGCGACGAGGTCGAGAGCATCGACCTCTCCGACGTTGGGCCCGGCATCGAGCGCTCCGGGCTGTTTCCGAACCGCACGAACGTCTCGTTCATCGCGGTCGACGGCTCCAGGGTCCGCGCCCGGATCTTCGAGCGCGGGGTGGGGGAGACGCTGTCGTCGGGAACCGGGGCCAGTGGCGGGGCGGTCGCCGCGTTTCTACGCGGAGCCGAGAGCCCGCTGACGGTGATCCTCGACGGTGGCGAGCTGATGGTCGACGTCACGTCGAAGCTGGATGTCACCCTCACCGGCACCTCCGAGCCCGTCTACGCCGCAGAGCTCGCGCCCGAGCTCGTCGCCGCCCTGGACGCCTCGCGCTAGCCTGGCCCGACCGTGGCGCTCACCGACCCATCCAAGCGCGTCGAGGCGATCCCTCCGTACCTGTTCGCCGAGCTGGAGCGGCGCGTAGCCGACAAACGCGCAGCCGGGATCGACGTCATCAGCCTCGGGATCGGCGATCCCGACACGCCCACCTTCCCGCATATCGTGGAGGCGATGCAGGCGGCCGTGGCCGAGCCCGCCAACCAGAGCTACCCGACGAATCGCGGACGGGCCGAGTTCCGGCAGGCCATCGCGGGCTTCTACGAGCGCCGGTTCGGCGTGACGATCGATCCCGAGACCGAGGTGATTCCGGCGATCGGGGCCAAGGAGTGCATCTACAACCTCTGCTTCGCGTTCCTCGACCCGGGCGACGTAGCGCTGGCCTCCGATCCCGGGTACCCGGTCTATACGGGCGGCCCGCTGCTGGCGGGCGCCGAGGGCGTGCTGCTGCCGCTGCAGCCCGAACTCGGGTTCGCCCCCGACCTCGACGCGATCGACCCCGCAGCGCTGGAGCGCGCGCGGCTGATGTTCCTCAACTATCCGAACAACCCCACAGGCGCCGTGGCCCCGGAGGGGCTCTTCGAGCGGGCGATCGAGTTGGCGCGCCAGCACGAGTTCCTCGTCGTTCACGACAACGCCTACTCGGAGACCACATACGACGGCTACGTCGCGCCGAGCTTTCTGGCGACACCAGGGGCAAAGGACGTCGGGGTCGAGGTCTTCTCGCTGTCGAAGGGCTTCAACATGACGGGCTGGCGCTGCGCCGCCATCGCCGGTAACGCCGATGCAATCCAGACGTACTGGCGCCTGAAGACAAACGTGGACTCGGGGCTCTTCGAGGCGACTCAGCTGGCCGGAGCCGCGGCGCTCGGCGGACCCCAGGACGCGGTGGCGGAGATGAACGCGATCTATGCGCGCCGCCGCGATCTCGTGGTCGCCGCTCTCGCAGACATCGGCGTCGAGGTCTCGGCGCCCAGGGGAACCATCTACGTGTGGGCGCCGGTGCCTAAAGGGCACACCTCGACCTCCTTCGCCGAGCTCGTCCTGGAGGAGGCAGCGGTGGTCGTCTCGCCCGGCTCCATGTATGGGCCCTCGGGGGAGGGGTTCTTCCGAATCTCGCTGACAACCCCCGACGAAAGGATCACGGAAGCAATGGGGCGAATCAGAGAGCACTTGTCCTCGTGAGCGACGGGACTGCCAGCGATCTTCCTGCCCATTAGCTAGGCGAGCGACGCCTTCCGCTCGGCGGCCGGGAACGTCTCGGCCAGCCCGGCCTTGAGCTCGCGCGGGGCATAGCCGATCTCGGCTCGAGCCTTGTCGTCGGACGCCCAGAACGTGACGCCGTCGGCCGAGGTGATCAGCTCGCGGAGGTTCGGCGGTTGCCCCATGACCTTGCCGACGACGGGCCCGATTGGCGCGAGGGCCTTCACCATTGGCGTGGGGACATTGAACCGGGGAGGAGGCTTGTCGACGACCTCGCCCAGGGCCACCATGAGGCCCCGCATTGTGGTCATCTCGCCGCCGAGAACGTAGGACTCGCCCGCCGTGCCCCGGTCGAGGGCCAGGAGCACACCCGCTGCCACATCCTCGACGTGGACCATGTTCATGCCGACGTCGGGGAACGCAAGAGCGGGCAGGCGGCCGCGGACAAAATCGCTCATCTGCTTGCCGATAGCGGAATGGTCCTTCGGCCCGTAGACGCCTCCCGGCTGAACGATCACGCAGGGTAGGCTCTCGGCGATCAGCCGTTTGGCGACCCCGTGAGCTTCGACTTTGGTCTGCTCGTAGTAGGAGGTGTAGGAGTCCTTCGGGTGCTGGTAGCCCTCGTCGACGACCTTGCCGTGCGTGTTGCCGAACGCTGCGATCGTCGAGACGTAGACGACCTTGGAAATCTTGGCCTTTAGGGCGGCGCCGAGGACGGTCTCGGTGCCGACGACATTGGCCACGCGCATGGACTCACGCTGGGACTTCGGGATGCCCACCTCGTAGACAGCGGCGCCGTGGATCACCGCGTCGCAGCCCGACATGCCGCCGCGGATTGCGTCGGCGTCGTCGACTGTGCCCGTGATGAGCTCACATCCGAGCTCCTGGAGCGCAGCGCCCTTCGCCGGGTTTCGGACCAGCGCCACGACCTCATCGCCGCGATCCCCCAGCATGCGCACGACGTGGCCGCCGATGAACCCGGTCCCTCCGGTGACGAAGACCTTCACGCCCGGCAGCCTAGCTATCGCGAGGCGGCCCGATGGCCGCTCTAACATCGGCGTGATGGAACAAGGCGGATCACGGCGAGCGGCACAGCGCGCCCTCGCGATCGCGGTCGTCGGCGAGCGGGCCGACGCCGACCGGTCTTGCGCCGAGCTGGAGGAGCTGCTGCGCACCGCGGGTGTGGCCACCGTGGGCAGGGCGATTCAAATCCGGTCTCGCCCCGACCCGGACCGCTACTTCGGCCGGGGGAAGCTGGATGAGGTCAAGGCTGAGATCAAGCGTTTGGACGCCAATGTCGTCGCCGTCGACGACGAGCTGGCGCCGCGCCAGGAGCGCAACCTCGAGACCGCCCTCGGCGTGCCGGTCATCGACCGTACCGCCGTGATCCTCGACATCTTCGCGGACCATGCGCACACGGCCGAGGGCAAGCTTCAGGTCGAGCTGGCGCAGCTCGAGTACAACCTCGCCCGGATGCGGGGGCTCTGGACCCATCTGGAGCGCCTGGGTGGGGGCATCGGCACCAGAGGCCCGGGCGAATCGCAGATCGAGACCGACCGCCGCCTTGCCCGCGACCGCATCGCGGGGCTTCGGCGGCGGCTGAGCGAAGTCGCCCGATCGCGCGGGGTGATGCGTGCCGGGCGCCAGTCGTCACCCCTGCCGCAAATCGCGATCACGGGCTACACCAATGCGGGCAAGTCGACGCTTCTGAACGCAATGACCGGGGCCGAGGTCGGCGTTGGGTCCCGGCTCTTCCATACCCTCGATCCAACCACCAGGAGCTTTCAGCATTCCGGGCGGGAGTACCTGGTGACCGACACGGTCGGCTTCATCCGCAAGCTCCCACATCAGCTTGTCGAGTCGTTCAAGGCCACTTTGGATGAGACGATTCTGGCGGACCTGATCCTTCACGTCATCGATGCCTCCGATTCCGAGGCCGAGCGACTGGAGACCATGTCCGCAGTTGAGTCGGTGCTCGACGAGATCGGCGCCCGCGAGCAGCCACGGCTCCTTGTGCTGAACAAGGCGGACCTCCTCGACGAGGACGCCCGACAGGAGCTGCGCGTGCTTAATCCCGAGACGGTCGTGATCTCTGCCGCCACCGGGGAGGGACTCGAGGAGCTTGGCGAGGAAATCGAGGCGACGTTCGCCGCAACGCTGGCCGACCTGGATCTGTTGCTGCCCTACACGGCCGGCGCTCGCTTGGCCGAGCTCCACGATCTCGCCGGCGAGATCGAGCGCGAGGACCGTCCCGAGGGCGTTGTCGTGCATGCCCGCGTGCCCTCCGCCCTCGCACACCGGTTCGCCGAGTTCGCCCGCAACGGCTCTGGCAACGGCAGCACCGATTGATGGACCTTCCCGTGACCCTGCTGAGCGCCGCCGGCAAACTGCCGGGCCGCGCGCACGCCGGCGACGCCGGCCTCGACCTCCACGCTGCCGAGCGACTGACGATCGGACCGGGCGAGCGCGCATCGGTTGGTACTGGTATCGCGGTAGAGATCCCGGCAGGCCACGCAGGGCTGGTGCTGCCGCGCTCCGGCCTGGCCGCGCGCCACGGGATCTCACTCGTGAACAGCCCGGGGCTCATCGACTCCGGATATCGCGGGGAGGTTCGCGTCCTGCTCCTCAACACCGACCGCGAGGAGGCCTTCGAGATCGCGCCGGGGGATCGGGTCGCGCAGCTTCTGATCACGCCCTACATGGAGACCGATCCCACCGAGGCGCCCGAGCTCACCGAGAGCGCCAGGGGCGATGAAGGCTTCGGCTCCAGCGGCCGCTGAAACGAAACGACCCCTCCCGGCCGTATACAGGGCATGAACGGATCCACAGGCCACGGCGAGGCGGCGTTGGCAGCGCCGCTCGCCCTGCGCGCCCGCATCCACTCCGGCGGGGACGAGCGCGAGCTGATCCGCGAGGCCCAACGTGGCTCTCACGATGCCATCGAGGCGATCGTCAGGCGCCACTGGCACGATGCCCACCGCGCTGCGTTCCTCATCGTCCGCGATGGCGCCGCGGCGGAGGACATAGCCCAGGAGTCCTTGCTGGCCGCGCTTCGCGGAATCGAGGGCTTTGACTCGCGCCGGCCAATCGGACCATGGCTTCACCGCATCGTCGCCAACCGTTCGATCGACTGGCTGCGCGCGCGCAGCCGCATCGCGGTCGCCACCACCGCCGAGTCCGTCCAGCACGAGGCTGCGCCGGGAAAGCTTCCCACGGACCTGTCGCAGGCGCTAGGCGCGCTGGCGCCCGACGACCGGGCGATCGTCGTCCTTCGCCACCTGTTCGATTTCTCGTCCGAGGAGGTCGGCGAGCTGCTCTCCATACCGCCTGCGACCGTGAGGACGCGCCTGCGCCGGGCTCTCCAGGCTCTGCGCGCGCAGCTCGACGGGGAGGCCGTCGATGAGCTCTGATTGGATCGAGCGGGGCCTGCGCGAAGCCGAGGTGCCCGCGAGCGGCGAGCGCCGTGAGCGCACGGTGGCCCTCGCGCGAGCGATCGCGCCGACGCCACGCCCATCCTGGCGAGCGCGGATCGCCAAGCCGCGGGTGGTCGTGCCGCTGGCGGTCCTCATGATCGCCGCCATGACCTCTCCCGGCCAGGCGGCGACCGACTCTGCGGCGAGCCTCGTCGCCAAGGTGGTCCCGCTGCACTCCGGAGCTGTCGTGATCTCCACGCCTGCCCGGCATGGATCTTTCAGCGCGACCCTGAGCTCCCGCGCGGCGAGGCCGGCACCCGCTCGGCTAGGGGCTGACTCCGGCCAAGGCGGATCGTCAGGATCGGCTCAATCGTCAGGATCCGTTCGGTGCACGACGGGGGCCTCCAGGGCCCGTCACGGCACCATCCGCGCGGTTTCACGCAGACATGGGGTGGCCGTGAACCGTGCATCGGGCGCGCGGATCGGCTCGCAGCTTCATCAGGCCCGTGGCACGGCCGGGCGGTTCTTCCGCGCAATGCCGCGGGGGCGGATCGCTCCCATGGGCCGTGCGACTGCCCGGGCGGTCCCGGGGCGCTAGCCCCGACTCGCTCTTCAGCCCAACCCCGCGGCGCGCCTGGCCGACGCGTGGGCCGCTCGCTCCGCGGCGTCTTCGAGAGGGGCCAGCTCGGGCTCGGATCTTCCGCCTCGCGCCAGCGCCAGCTGCGTGAGGCGATCCGCCAGCCAGGCGTTCTTCGGCAGGAGCGGCCCGTGCAGATACGTGCCGAAAAGGTTTCGGCGGTGCACCCCCTCGAGCTTGTCGCGGCCGTTGTTGCCGTAGCCCTTGAGAACTCGCCCGAGGGGCTCTGCTCCTGGTCCCAGGGTGGTGCGGCCACCATGGTTCTCGAATCCCGCGAGGACCTCGGGGCCGGTGCCGAGGTCGACCTCGATCGCGACGTTGCCGATCAGCCGCGGGCCCTCTTCGCGGACGGTCTCGAGGTCCGCGAGGCCCAGGCCGGGAATCCGCTCGGCGCCGAGCTCGTAGCTGTGGCCGAGGAGCTGGTAGCCGCCGCACACAGCCAGCACCACCGCTCCATCGTCGACCGCGGCGGCGATGGCGCCGCGCTTGGTCTCGAGCATGTCGGCCGCGACGAGGCGCTGATCGCGATCCTGGCCGCCGCCGATGTAGATCAGGTCGTGGGCGCCGGGGTCGAATCCCTCGCCGGGACCGGCCGAGGCATACTCGAACCCGATGCCGCGCCAGTCGCAGCGACGCTGGAGGAACAGCATGTTGCCCCGGTCCGCGTAGATGTTCATCTGGTCCGGGTAGAGGGCCAGAAAGCGAAGTGTTGTTGCCGTCACCTGCGCTCCCAGAGACAGACGGTGGCCCCGACGAAGGCCTCGTCGCCAGGAATCGCCATTCGGCCGCAGCTCACCAGCCCGGCTCGCGACGCTTCGCCATCCAGGTCAGCTGCGCTCAGGCGGTGGAGGCGTTCGACGTGGGTCGCCTCGGCAAGCTCCCCTGAGGGGGAAACCCGCTGTCGCAGCCGTGTCGCCTCGAGCCAGGAGTCGCAAACCCGCAGGGAGAGGGGTAGGCTGGAATAGAGGAAGCCCTCGACCTCACGAACGTCCGGCAGAAGCTCTCCACCCGCGACTTCGCCCTCGGCGGCATGCTCGACGATCGCCGCGGCCGCGACGCCGCCTGGGTGAAGGTGGGCCGCGATGACCGCCAGGGCCCTGTCGCGGTCGGATGGGTCACCAACTACCTGCATGAGCTGCATCGGGGCGATGACGAGGGCGAAGCGCTCGGCAAGCGCGAGCTCGCGAAGATCGGCTACCACAACCTCGACCGCGCCGTCCGAGCGCTCGCTCAGGGCGGCGGCGAGGCCTGGCTCGCGCTCGACCGCCGCCACCCGATGACCCTCTTGGGCGAGCGCGAGGGCAACTCTGCCGGTCCCCGCGCCGAGTTCGAGAACCGGCCCGGCGGCACGCGCAGAGAGCTCTCGCCAGAGCGGGAGATCCGCCGCGTAGGCGCCGCATTCGACGTCGTGCCAAATCGCGGCCTCTGCCGACGGGGGGGACGAGGTAGGCGTCATTCCCAGAACTCCCGAGCGAGACCGCGGGCCGCCATGAGCCGGTGGAGCTCGATAAGGGCCGTATACGTGGGAAGGGCGAAAACTCGGCCAGAGCCGCGTTCGAGGGAGCGGTCCAGCGACTCTTCGATCTCCGGGCTTACCTCGATGAGGTCCTCGGGAACGCCGGCGTACTTCATCCGCAACGCCAGCTCGGGCGCACGCGTTCCGGCGCAGACGAGCGTCCTCACCGATCCCGCAAGCAGCTCGAAGTCCGCATCCCAGATCCAGGACACGTCGCGCCCGTCGGCAATCCGATCGTTCAGCGCGATCCACAGGTCGAGCCCTGCGGGCTCCTTCGCGGACTCGGATTCAAGGCGCAGCGTTCGCAGAACCTCATTCGCGCCCGCCGGGTTCTTGATCAGGAGGATCGACAGCGATTCCTCGCCGATCCGGATGGTCTCCACGCGTCCGAATGCGGAACGCGACTCGGCGATCCCCGCCACCGCGACGTCGAGCGCGACACCCAGCCCCACCGCCGCCGCGAGAGCTGCGAGCGCGTTGTACGCGTTGTAAAGGCCGGGGAAGGGAAGGCGAAGCTCCGCGGTGCCCGCCGGGGTGCGGATGGTCATCCGCGAGCCGCGCATGCCGTCGAGATCGATCGCCGTCGCCACGAAGTCGGGCTCGGGGCGACCGGCGCCGCAATTGGAGCACGAGTAGTGCCCGAGATGGCCCATGAAGCTGCGTTCGTAGTCGTAGGGCGCCCCGCAGCGGCGGCAGTGCTTGGCGTCGTGCGCATGCTGAAGCTCGGGCAGGGCCTGCGAAGGATCATCGATCCCGAAGTACGTGATTCCTTCGCGGCGGTTGAGATCGCGGTCGCGACCGAGATCGGCGACGAGGGGATCGTCGGCATTGAGCACGAAGCTCGCCTGGCCCGCGCGTGCGGCCACGACCTCGCCCCAGTCCTCGGCAAGGTGCTCGAGCTCGCCGTAGCGGTCCAGCTGATCGCGAAAAAGGTTGCCCAAAACCACAAGGGCCGGGTCGAGCTCATCCACAACCCTGGGCAGCCATGCCTCGTCGACCTCGAAGAGGCCCTCGCTGCCCGACTGCTCCAACAACGCCGTGGCGACGCCCCAGGTCATGTTCGAGCCGGCGCGGTTGTGAACCGGGTCGCGACCGTCGGCACGCAGCGCCGCCGCGATCATCCCCGCAGTCGTCGTCTTGCCGTTCGTCGCGCTGACGATCGCCGAGCCTCCGGTGAGTCGCGCGCCGAGGCGCGCGATCGCGTCGGGGGCCATGCGCAGGAGCAGCCTCCCGGGCAGCGTGGTCCCGCCGCCGCGGCCGCTGCGGCGGCTGAGCGCTCCGGTCGCGCGCGCGAGCGCCACCTTTGGCGCGAACGCCCGGCTTGGCATCCCGTCAGTTCCCGGGCGCGGCGACGATGACACGCAGGGCCCGCGGCAGGACCGTCACCGTCGCCGGGAGATCTGCGAGCGGGTCGCCGTCGGCGTAGACCGAGAAGGGACGATCTGCCGAGATCCGCACGACCTTGGCGCGGCGGACGTCGATCTCCGGCTCGTCCACGTGGGTGCCCTTGAACACCTTGGGCAGGTTAACCAGGAAGCGAAGCTTGCTGACGTAGCCGCCGGTGACGACGTCGAGCAGGCCGTCATCCAGCTCGGCGTCCGGGGCGATGAACATCCCGCCGCCGTAGGCCTTGCTGTTCGCAACCGCCACCGAGAACCCCCTGACGGTGATCGGCTTTCCGTCGAGCTCGAGGTCGAACACCGCCGGCTTCCAAGCCACGAGCGCCCGCAAAGCCGCGTAGGCGTAAACCAGGTTGCCCCGGATGATCTTTGCTTCGTTCGCGATCCGGTTGGCCTCGGAGTCGAAACCGAAGCTCGCGATGCACAAGAACCTGGCTCCGTCGACATCACCCACGTCGATATCACGAGTGTGACCCTCCTCGAGCACGGCCACGGCCTCGCGGACGTCCATGGGGATTCCCGCGGCGCGGGCGAAGTCGTTGCCGCGTCCGCCCGGGATCACGCCCATCAGGACGCGCTCGGTGCCGAGGTCGGCCAGCGCTCCGCCGACCTGGCCGATCAGCCCGTCGCCGCTCATGACGACCGGAACTTCGCCCGCCTTGGCCGCGGCCAGCGCCTCCGAGCGGCCGTGCTCGACGTTCAGAGTGAGGACGGTTCGGTGGTCGAGGCCGCGCGTGAGCAGCTCCTCCTCGACGGCCGGCAGGAGATCCTTGGCCTTGCCGCCGCCGGCGGAGGGATTGACAAGCAGGACGAAACGGCGCTTCTCGGGCACGCAGGGGAGCCTAGATCAGGGCGTCGCCCGGCCGACCCAATACGTTCCCGAGCCGACGGTTCCCTCCGCGGCGAACTCGATTCCCCGGCGTCGAAATCCCCGCTCGAGCACGGAGTGGGGCGTGTAGAAGGGCGTGCGATCGCCGCCGCTCGCGACCACGATCACCGAGCCGCCAGGCCTCAGGACGCGGGCGATCTCGGCGAAGAAAGGTGGGACGTTGACCTGGGTCACGAGGTCGAACGAATCCTCGTCGTAGGGAAGGTTGCCGGCGTCGGCAACCTTGAAGGCCACTCGCCCGGCCGGGTCGAGGCCCACCTTCGCGCGGGCGATCTTGACCATCTCCTCGGCCATGTCGACCCCCCGCACGCTTGCCCTTGGGTACTCGCGGGCGAGAAAGAGCGCCCCAACTCCCGTCCCGGTGCCGACGTCGATGATGCGCTCTGGCTCGACGTCGACGTGTGTCACCGCCTTCGCCAAAGCACCGAGGTGCTCGGGGGTGCCTGGGCTGCCCTGGTCCCAGCTGCCGGCGACGCCCGCGAAGAAGTTGCGCATCGGGCGCCGCAGCAGGGGCCACAACCACGGAGCGTGGGCGATGAGCGCGGTCAGCAACCGGCCCGTAAGCCGGATGCGCTCCGGGGGCCCGCTTCGCGGCTCGCTCACGCCGCGGATCATCGCAAGTCCGAGTGACTACTCTTCCGCGTCCATGCGGAGCCTCGTGCAATCGATCGCGCCCGCGGCAATCCTTGGGATCGCTGTCGCCGGATGTGGTGGGGGTGGCAGCTCCGTTGCGACCGTCACTCCGAACCACGTTTCCAACGTAAAGGGGTGCCGGGCGGTCCCGCCCATCAGCCCAAAGCCGGTCACCGAAGGCGCACCCAAACCGCTGCTGAAGAAGGGGCAGAAGGCCACCGCCCGAGTCAAAACGAGCTGCGGTAGCTTCACGATCGCCCTCGACACCAAGCAGGCTCCCGTCACCGCCAACGCCTTCGCGAACATGGCCTCCGATCGCGTCTACGACGGAACGGACTTCCATCGCGTCGTCAAGGACTTCGTGATCCAGGGCGGCAGCGAGCAGTTCACCGGACCGAAAGGCCACGGCTACACCGCCGTGGAGACGCCCCCGAGCAACATCGCCTACCGGCGTGGGCTCGTCGCGATGGCGAAGGCCCAGGTGGATCCGATCGGAGCGAGCACGGGTGAGTTCTTCGTCGTCACCGCACCGGCGCAGGCCACATTCGACCCGGTATTCGCTCCGATCGGGCGCGTGACCCAGGGGATGGGCACGGTCGAGCGAATCGCGAGCCTCGCCAATCCCGCCCTGGGCTCCGCCGGTGGAGCGCCGATTCAGCCGGTTGTGATCGACTCGGTCACGATCCACTGACAGTCGCCGCCCCCTCCGCACTCGAGATAACCGGCGACGGCCCGGTCCTGCGAGGCGAGTCGCTCGGCGACGGCCCGCCGATCATCGCCGCCCACGGCCTCACCGCCACCAGGCGGTACGTGGTGCACGGCTCGAAGGTCCTCCTCCGCGAGGGATTCCGCCTCGTCTCCTACGACGCGCGCGGCCATGGGGAGTCCGATCCGGCTCCCACCGGCGTTCCATACGACTATCCGGGCCTCGTCGCGGACCTCGGCCGCATGGTGTCGGGGGTGGGGGAGGGCCGGGCCGTTCTCGCCGGTCACTCAATGGGCGCTCACACCATCGCCGCCTTTTCGCTGGCGCACCCGGACCTTGTCGCCGGAGCCGTGCTGATCTGCCCGGCGAGCGCTGCAACTCCGCTTGCTTCGGGGGACCTCGCGGACTGGGATCTGCTTGCGAACGGCCTCGAGCAGGGAGGGGTGGAGGGGTTCCTGCGCGCCTACGACCAGGATCTGGATCCGAAGTGGCGGGACACGCTGCTGCGGATCGCGGGCGACCGCCTGAGCCTTCACCGCCATCCCAAGGCGGTCGCGCGGGCGCTGCGGGAGGTTCCACGCTCGATGCCCTTCGACGACATCTCCGAACTCGAGCGCCTGGGCGTGCCGGCGCTCGTCATCGCGAGCCGCGACGAGGCCGACCCGGGTCATCCGCGCGCGGTGGGGGAGGAGTGGGCGCGGCGCATCCCCGGCGCGCGCTTTTTGATCGAGGAACAGGGCTCCTCGCCGCTGGCCTGGCAAGGAGGAAAGCTTTCGAAGGAAATCGCCTCCTTCAGCCGCGAGACCGAGGTCGCCGCTCGACTAGGGAGCGAGTAGGACCTTCAGCTCGTCCCCGGCGGGATCCAGCAAGGCTGCGAACATCTCCTCGGCGCGGTCGAGATCGACGACCGACGTGACGAGCTCATCGGCGGGGACGGCCCCGGCAGCGATCAGGTCGATCGCGTCCGCGAAGTCCTGCCGGGTGTAGGTGAACGAGCCACGAATCTGCGCCTCCTTGATCAGCAGAACAAGCTGCGAGATCGGTACCGGCTCCTCGAGCACCCCAAGGGCCACGATCGTCCCCCGAGTGCGTACCAGCTCCAGCGCGAGCCCGAGCGCGGCCGGGTTGCCCGCGCATTCGAAGATCGCCGGCGGCGGCTCGCCCCCGCACGCCTCGACGACCGCCATGTGAACACCGTCGAGCCCGTAGGCTTCGAAACCGAGCTCCCGCACCCGCTGCGCCCGGCGCTCGTTGCGCTCGACGACGAGAACCGTGCCGAACCCGCGCGCTCGCAGCGCCAGGGCGGTCATGACGCCGATGGGCCCGGCGCCGATCACCAGCGCGGGCTGCGCCGGATCGGCTTGGGCGACCGCGACGCCGTGGATGCCCACCGCAAATGGCTCGACCAGGGCTCCGGCGTCGTCGGACACCTCGTCGGGCAGGCGGAAGAGGGAGGAAGCTTCGACGGCGGTGCGCTCGGCGTAGCCGCCGTCGTTCATTCCCAGGCCGATTCCGGTCGCCGCGGCGCTCATGCAGACGTTTTCGGCTCCGGCCCGGCACATCGCGCACTCCCCGCATGGCACGAACGGAAAGACGGCGACTCTCTCGCCGAGCTCCCAGCCCTCAACGTCCGGTCCGAGGGACGAGATCGTGCCGGAGAACTCGTGGCCCATCACGGCGCCCGCGGGCACTCTGGGCGAAGGGCGCAGGTGCAGGTCGGAGCCGCAGATGCCACACCGTGCCACATCGACCACCGCGCCCCCTCCGGGGGCCTCGGGGTCGGCACGCTCGACGGTGATGAGCTTGCGATCCGCGGCGATCTCGACGGCACGCATCGGGCGGGAGCCTAGCCGCGGTTGACCAGGCGGTACACGAGTCGTAAACCGGACCAGGTCTCATCGATGGCGCAGACCTTGTTGTCGACCAGGCCCTCGGGTAGTCCGACCTCGCGCACGACGTCCTCCGTCATGTCGGTAAAGACGCCGGAGGACTTCTTCGGCCAGGCGACCCAGAGGCTGCCGGCCGAGTGGATCGCGCGTTTCAGGGCGCCGAGGCGCCGCTCCAGCGCAGCTCGGCGTGGCGCGAAGAGCACCACGACGTCGGTATGGCCACCGAGTCGCGAGCGCACCTCGACGCCCTCGGGAAGCGGTGCCACCAGGTCGCCGAATCCCCCCGGCGCGCCCAGGAGGGCGACGGTGTTGCCCGCCGTGATCCCGAGCTTCTTGGCCAGTGGTGTGCCGGAGTAGCCCGCCATGCTCCCTATGCTTTCAGGCGTGATCGACGACGGTGCGGCAATCCACTACTCCGCGGTGAAGCGGGGAGCCCCCATCTACTCATCCGATGAGGTCCAGGTCGGCAAGGTCGACGATGTCCTCGACAACTATGCCGAGCGGATCTTCGACGGGATCATCATGGAGGACACCTCAGGCGCCCTCAAGTTTGTCGACGCGCCTGAGGTGGCGCGCACTGCGGAACGGGGGGTCACCCTGACCCTCACCGCCGCGGAGGCCGCCGAGCTTCCGGCCCCCGAGAAGGGTCCCAAGGTGCTCAAGGCCAATCCTCGGGCAGGGCGGCTCTCGAGAATGCTCGGCGGCGGCTGGCGCCGCGGCTAGCCGAGCCGCCTGGCCGACGCGTAGACGCCCCCGGCGGGCGAACAGACCCAGAGCATGTCGCCGTCGTGGACGACCGCTGCCTCGCCCGCCGGCGCCGCCGTTCTGTGCTCGATCTCGATATCGAGGGGGACTGATTCGCCTTCGCCGCTCATCAGCTCGTCGGCGATGGCCCAGTAGCGCGTGTTATTGACGTGGCCAACGACGTCGAGATCACCCCTGCGAAAGGTCCACCGGTGGCGGCGAGCGTCGTCGGGCGGAGCGGGGTGGCGAAGCTTCGATCGTGGCTTGGAGCCCGGCGCCGGGCCGTAGAACTTGAGAAATCGCTCCGAAAGCCGGGCCGGTGTCTGAGTCTGCGGGTCGACATTCGCCCAAACCGAGACTGCCTCGATCGCCGCGCCCGCGTCGCCGCGCACCGAGCTGCGGCGCTCCACCAGGGCGTGACTCGCGCCGGGACAGGCCGTCTGCACGGCGAGGCCCTCGCGGAAGCGCGGGTAGCGCTCGATGCGCACCCGCGTGCGCCGCACGATCCAGAAGCCGGCGTCCTCCGCGCCCACCTCGACGACGTCGTGGAACGCGACATCCTGAAGCCAGCCGGCGATCACGTCGAGCTTCGCGCGGTTCTGCGGGGTCACGTCGGCGGGCCCGACTCGAATCTCCTCGCTGAAGACCCGCCCGGAAGCGGGGATGGGGGCGAGCTCGTCGCGCTCGGAAGGCTCGGCGACCATCTGCGGATGTAAGCAGGGGACGGGGTTGACAATGGGTTATGTCAACCCGGTGGGCTTCCCGGACCGCGGCAGGTAGGTTTTGGCAATGCCAACGCCCAAGGAGATGATCGACGGAATTCGGGTGGCCTTCGGACATACCCCGGGAACGAGGACCCTGCATGCCAAGGGCCAGTATTTCCAAGGAGCGTTCACCGCGGCCGAGCAGGCTGCGTCACTTTCGAAGGCCGCTCATTTCGCCGGCGGGGCCGTCCCGGCCACGATCCGGATCTCGAACGGGGCCGGAGACGTGAGCCGGCCTGACTACACCGACGACGTTCGCGGGCTCGCGGTCTCATTCCAGCTGCCGGACGGCTCGCGAACGGACATCCTCGCCCAGACGATCCCGCGCCTGGCGGTTACCACCCCCGAGTCGTTTTTGGAGATGGTTCAGACGAACGAGGCAGGCGCAGCGCGGGCGGTGAAGATTCCGTGGTTTTTGATCCGCCATCCCGCGGCCCTCGGTGCCATGGGCGAGGCTCTTCCTGCCATCAAGCCGCCGCCGAGCTACGCCACCGTCGAATACCACGCTCTCCACGCCTTCAAGCTGGTTGCGGAAATCGGAACGGAGCGGTGGGTGCGCTACGCGTGGGTTCCGGCAGCCGGAGAGGCTTCGATCTCGCGATCGGAGGCCAAAAGCCGCGGTGAGAACTATCTCCAGGAGGAGATCCGCGAGCGCGTCCAGCGCGGCTCCGTCCGCTTTACGCTCACCGCGCTCGTCGCCGCGCAGGGGGACGATCCACACGACGGGGCCGACAAATGGGACTCAGACGAGCGCGTGGAGCTCGGGACGCTCGAGATCACGGCACTTCTCGCCGACGGACCGCCCGGAGGCGAGCCCTTCGTCTTCGACCCGATTCGCCTGACCGAGGGAATCGAGCCCTCCGACGACCCGATCCTGCGCTACCGCCCGGCGGCGTACTCGGAATCGGTTGAGCGCCGCAGCTCCGAACTTGACGCTGCCTCGTGATGATGAAGGCGGCTTGTCCCGCCCCGATCGGCTGGAACTCGGCGCTCAGGTTTACGTAACGAGGGTTAGCGTGCGTAGACTCAGGCACCACGCCTGAGTGCCTAATTCAACGACGGATCCATCGGCATTCGGGCCACGAGGGCGTACTGGCCCCCTTTTCGGGCCAAAACGTCGCTCCAAAGAGCGTCGGGGTTCTCGGGAAACAGCTCGCGCGGCAACGGCGCCTCCACGATCCACGAATCCTGCTCGAGCTCCGCCTCCAGCTGGCCCGCGCCCCAACCTGAATAGCCCGCGTACGCGCGCCCGCGTCTTACGGCTCCATCGAGGTCCTGGATGTCCACGTCCGCCGACGCGAGCCCGACGTCGGCCGCGACGATCCACGCGGCGATGTCAGGATCCGTGAATTCCGCCAGCAGGACGAGCGCATCGGGCTGCACCGGGCCGCCCACGAAGATTGGGCCGTTGCCGGCCGCGGCAGCAAGCTCAGGCGAGACTTCCTCCAGCTCGGTATCAGATGGTCTATTCAGGACCATCCCCATCGCGCCCTCGCCGTTGTGCTCGGTGATCAGCACCACCGTGCGGGCGAAGTTCGGATCCACGAGCGCCGGCGAGGCGACCAGGAGCTTGCCGCGAAGGGAGTCCTCCATGCGTCAAGTGTCACATTTCGACTTCATTGACGCAAAAGGTGCCCCCGCTAACCTCGCAGGCATGGCGGCAGTCTCAATGGACGTGTCGGAGCGTGATTTCGAGGCGCGGGTCATCGAGCGCTCTCGCGAAGTACCCGTTCTCGTCGATTTCTGGGCGGCCTGGTGTGGTCCCTGCCGCACGCTGACGCCGGCGCTCGAGAAGGCGGTAGCCGCCCGCGAGGGTGCTGTCGAACTCGTCAAGGTCGACGTCGATCACGAGCAGACGCTGGCGGCCGCCTTCGGGGTTCGCGGAATTCCGGCCGTCAAGGCGTTCAAGAACGGCCAGATCGCCTCCGAGTTCACGGGGGCAATCCCCCCGGCGAAGATCGAGGAGTTCCTCGATGGCCTCGTCCCCTCCGAGGCCGACCAGCTCGTCGCCGCGGGCGACGAGGCATCGCTGCGCGCAGCCCTCGAGGTGGATCCACGCCATCCCGCGGCGGCGGTCGCCCTCGGCCGCATGCTGCTCGCCCGCGACGAGGACCACGAGGCACTTGAGCTCCTCGAGCCTCAGGTCGGCAACTTCACCGCCGAGGGCCTCGTGGCCCGAATCCGGCTTACGGACGGCGACGGCGATTCCAAGCTCGAAGACGCGTTCCGCTCCTGGGATGAGGGCGAGCAGGAGGCGGCCCTCGAAACGCTCCAGGACGCGATCGCCGCTGAGAGCGATCCGGATCGCCGCGACCTCCTGCGGGCGGTCATGGTCGCGATCTTCACCGACCTCGGCGCCGACCATCCGCTCGCGCGCACCCACCGCCGCCGTTTGGCCTCGGCGCTCAGCTAGTCACGATGGCGAGCGATCCCGCCTCCGGAATCGGCGTCTTCGCGGCGCTCGCGGCGGGAATCGTCTCGTTCCTCTCCCCCTGCGTGTTACCCCTGGTCCCTGGCTACCTCTCCGCGGTGTCGGGCGTGGCGGTCGGCGAGCTCGAGGAGGCCGGCTGGCGGCGCGTCCTTGCGCCCGCGCTCATCTTCGTCGCCTCGTTCTCGGCGATCTTCATCCTCCTCGGCCTCGGGGCGACCGGCATCGGGCGCGCCCTCTTCGACAACCACGACATCCTTCTGAAGGTCTCGGGGGTGCTGATCATCGTCATGGGCGTGCTGTTCGTCGCCAGCGCCTTCGTGACCCGCCTGAACCGCGAGTGGCGGGTCGACGCGCTGATGGCCCGCGCGGGCCAGGGCGGCCCGCTGGTCGCCGGAGCCGCTTTCGCGATCGCCTGGACGCCCTGTATCGGCCCCACCCTCGGGTCGATCCTCAGCGCGGCCAGCGCCTCTGGCTCAGAGCTCCACGGGGGCCTGCTGCTCGCCGTCTACTCAGCCGGCCTCGGAATTCCGTTCCTGATCACCGCAATCGCCTTCTCGGAGATGACCGGCGCGTTCAGCGCCATCAAGCGCCACTACGCCGTGATCATCGGCATCGGTGGCGCGATCCTGATCACCACCGGGATCCTGATTCTCACGGGTGAGTTCACGACCCTGAACATTCAGGCCCAGAAGCTGACGAGCGATCTGGGCATCAGTCCCTAGGAGGCCTCGTTGAGCTCTGACGGCGGGATCACCAGCGGAGCCCCCACGCCGATCTCCTGGCCCACCGCCTCGACCTCCTCGAGCTCGGACCCGTCACCATCCTGAGAGCAGACGATCCGAAACCTTCCGGTCCCCAGCGAGGCGTCGCCGACGACCGGAAGCCCCCGGATCTCCTCCCACCCGAGCCGCTCGATCTCGAATGGGTTCATCCTCACCTCGGAGGCCGGAAACGGACAGCCCGCGTTGTGCTGGTCGATCGCCCGCGAGATGGCCTCGAGATTCTTGACCTCGGCGTCGGTCACCGGCTCGAGTCTACGAGAGGTGATCGTGTGGGTGGCCGCCGGTGACGTCCCCCGGCACCCCCTCTCCGGCCGCCGCAATGACGGCCGGAGACCAGGAGGCGCTTACTCACTTAGAGCTGAGAAGTGTGCCCGTGGAGGGGAAGCCGAGGCGTGACTTCGTGGCGGCCGTCAGGTCGTAGTCACGACCCGCGACGTAGGGGCCGCGGTCGATGACCGGAACCGTGACCTGGTGGCCCCCGTAGCGGAGCGTCACCTTGGTGCCGCAGGGCAGCGTCTTGTTGGCGACGCCCAGCGTGCCCGGCTCGAGCGTGCCTCCACAGGCGGTCCGGCCGCCGTAGAAGCCAGGCCCGTACCAGGAGGCGACGGCGTGTCGGAACACCACGATCGTTCCGGCCCCATCGGCGGCGCCGGCCGCGACGCGGTCGCCCTCGGCTCTCACGTGGACGCTGTAGCGCCCCGTCGAGGGCGCATGCCACTGCTCGGCGAATCGGCCGTGGCTGTCGGTACGGGTGGTCAGCGTCTGACTGCCAATTTCCACCTTCACCTTGCGGCCTGCGGTACCGGGCAGCACGCGACCACGGATCGTCGCCGAGCCGCCGGCGATCGCGGTGCGATCGACCTTGGTGTGCAAACGCGAGAGAACGCGGACGTCCACGCCGGTGCTGCGCTTGGCCCCTTGTGCCCGGGCGCTATAGGTGCCGCTCTTGCGAGCGCGGATGGTGGTCCAGTACGCGCCGTGGTCGCCGGCGCGAAGGAAAACCTTCGGGTGGCTGTGGGCGCGACGGCGCGGCCGAAAGTAGATGACCACGCGCTTGTTGGACGCACCCCTGATGTGGCCGGACAGGCGCACCCGATGACCGAACCGCACGTTCTCACGGCCGGCCTTCAGCGTGGCCTTCGGCTTCGGGTTGGGTTGCGCTGCCTGCGCGGGGGCTGCCCCGGAGGCGGCGATTGCTGTGATGGTTGCTGCAAGCGGCAGGGCCAGCCCGAGCGCACGGCGGCGCACGGCGCCCAGTCTCCGCCTCATGCGGAAGCGACGCATTGTGATTCCTCGCTTTCGGCTCTGCCTGCAGGACGGCCGCCGCGTTGCGACAGCTCGCTTCCGGTCTTATGTCTGACCGGACTTGGCGGTTTCGCGAGCCAGCTTGGCCGGCGTCTCCGCCCCCCGCTCCTTCGCCTGGGTGAGCGTCAAATCGCTCGGCGACGGATTAGGCAGGTCGTTTTGCTCGTTTCGTGGCCCGGGAGGCTAGGGGGCGAACAGGTGTTCTGTGTGTGACGCCGGTCACTCTCCTAACGATCTGGGAATATTCGTTGCATGTCCCACGGCTCACGGCTATCCGGGCTCGACGCGTCTTTCCTGCATCTGGAGGACGGGCCCGCCCACATGCACGTTGCCGGCACCGCCGTCTTCGATGGCCGGGCCCCTGAGTACGAGGAGTACCGCGACCACGTGGCCTCGCGGCTGCATCTGGTGCCGAGGTTCCGTCAAAAGCTCCGGTTCGTGCCCTATGGCCAAGGCCGGCCGGTCTGGGTCGACGACCCGCACCTCAACCTCGACTATCACCTTCGGCACACCGCCCTCCCCTCGCCAGGCTCCAAAGAGCAGCTGATGAATCTCGCCGCCCGGGTGTTCTCGCAGCGCCTGGACCGCTCGAAGCCACTCTGGGAGATGTGGCTCGTCGATGGGCTCGAGGGCGGCCGTTTCGCCGTCGTCGGCAAGAGCCACCACTGCCTGATCGACGGCGTCTCGGGGGTTGACATAACCACCGTCATCTACGACCTGGAGCCCGACCCGCAGCCGGCTGCCCCTCCCCCAGTCTGGATCCCCAAGCCCGAGCCCTCCGACACCCAGCTCCTGGCCGATGCCCTCCTCGAGCGTGCCACCGACCCCGCGGAGATGCTTCGCGGGGCCCGGGCGTTGCTGCGCGCCCCCCGCCAGGCCCTCGGCAACGCTCGCGAAGCCGTCGAGGCAATCGGATCACTTGCGCGGACGGGCGCCGGCGCGCCCGACACGCCTCTAAACGTCCCCATCGGGCCATATCGTCGCTTTGCCACCGTCGAGGCCGACCTCGGGGAGCTCAAAGGCATCAAGAATGCAGGCGGCGGCACCGTCAACGACGTGGTCCTCGCCGCCGTTTCCGGGGCGCTCGGGCGCTACCTGCGCGCCCGCGGCCATTCCACGCACGAGCTGGAGCTACGAGCGATGGTGCCGATCAGCGTCCGCGCGGCGGAGGAGCACGGCGCGTTGGGCAACAAGGTCTCGACGATGATGGCGCCGCTGCCCGTGTGGTGCGAGGACGCCGCTGAACGCCTGCGGCTGGTGAGCGCTTCCATGGGCGATCTGAAGGATTCCAAGCAGGCAATCGGCGCCAACCTGCTCACCGAGCTCGCCGACTTCGCTCCGCCGACGATCATGCATCAGGCGGCCCGCCTCCAGGCCCGCCAGCGGTTCTTCAACCTCGTCATAACGAACGTTCCGGGCCCGCAATTCCCGCTCTACCTGCTCGGGCGCAAGCTCCTTCACAACTATCCGATGGTGCCGCTCGCGCGAAACCAGGCCCTCTGCGTAGGCCTGATGAGCTACGACGGCAAGGTCGACTTCGGCCTCACCGCGGACTATGACGGGATGCCCGACCTCGACGACTTCGCGGCCGACCTCGAGGCGGCCATTCAGGAGCTGGCCGAGGCCTTCTCGACCGCCACCTCCTCGCCTCGGCGCACCGCTCGCCGCCGCTCGACCCGCGCCGCGTCGAGCAGCGCATAGGGCCGCGGGCACGTCCGCGCCCAGCGCCTCTCCATACTCTGTGGCATGCCTAAAGCCGCCCGCCTTCGTCTTGCGCTGGCCCAGATCGACACGACCGTGGGAGACATCGAAGGCAACGCGCGCCTGATCTCCGCGTGGATCGGCAAGGCGCGTGCCGCCGGGGCGAGTCTCGTGGTCTTCCCAGAGCTGGCGGTGACGGGTTACCCGCCGGAGGACCTCCTGCTTCGCAGGTCCTTTCTCGAGGCTGCAGCGAGCGCTCTGGAACGGATCGCGGCCGAGTCGAGGGACATCGTCACGATCGTGGGCTTTCCCGAGCTCGACGGCGCGGTTCACAACGCGGCCGCCGTCCTCGCCGGCGGCCAGGTCGCCGCCACGTACCGCAAGGTCCTCCTGCCCAACTACGGGGTGTTCGACGAGAAGCGGTACTTCGAGCCCGGGACCGAACCGGCCTTGATCGAGTGCAACGGGGTCGCCGTGGGCCTCACGATCTGCGAAGACGTCTGGTACGGCGGGCCGCCGGCGACCGCTGAGGCCGAAGCCGGCGCATGCCTCATCGTCAACTGCTCGGCTTCTCCCTACCACCGGGGCAAGGGCCTGGCTCGCGAACGCATGGTGGCCGAGCGAAGCCGCGAGATCGGCGCCGTGTTCGCCCTATGCAACCTCGCCGGCGGCCAGGACGAGCTGGTCTTCGACGGACACAGTGTTGTGACCGATCCCGACGGCGCGACGCTCGCTCGGGGTCGCCAGTTCGAACAAGACCTGATCCTGTGCGATCTGGAGCTCGAGGCCGGAACGCTCCGCGCCGGCGCCGCGCTTAAGCTCGGCCAGTTTGAGGTTCCGAGCCCAGAGGAGCGAAACGCGAAGCAGAGCCTCGCGCCTGTGCTCGAGCCGCTCGCCGAGGTCTACGCCGCCCTGGAGCTCGGGTTGCGCGACTACGTCGACAAGAACGGCTTCGAGCGCGTCCTCGTCGCAGTCTCAGGCGGCATCGACTCGGCGCTCGTCGCCCTGCTTGCCGCCGACGCGCTTGGACCCGAGCGGCTGGTTTGCGTGGTCATGCCTTCGCCCCATTCCAGTGACGAGACGCAGGCGGACGCCAGGGCAATCGCCGGGAACCTCGGGGCTGAGCTCATCGAGATCCCGATCCAGGAGGCGATGGCGACCTACGCGTCGATGTTGCCCGCCGTTGCGGGAGGGGATCTTGAGACCGGGACCGGCGGCCCCGCACGCGGGCCGGATCTGGCCGACGAGAACCTTCAGGCCCGGATTCGAGGCAATCTGATGATGGCGCTCTCCAACCGTGCGGGGTGGCTGGTTCTGACGACTGGAAACAAGAGCGAGATGTCGGTCGGCTACGCCACGCTTTACGGCGACATGGCGGGGGGGTTCGCGGTCATCAAGGACGTGCCCAAGACACTTGTCTACGAGCTCGTCCGCTACCGCAACGAGCGCGAAGGTGCCGAGCCGGTTCCCGCGGCCGTGATCGAGCGCCCACCATCGGCTGAGCTGCGCCCAGACCAGCTGGATTCCGACTCCCTGCCTCCCTACGAAGTCCTCGATCGCATCCTGCAGGGCTACGTCGAGGAGGACCTGGGACGCGAGGAGCTTCTCGCCGGCGGAATGCCCGCCGAGGTCGTCGACGAGGTCCTCACGATGGTCGATCGCTCCGAGTACAAGCGCCGCCAGGCCCCCCCCGGCATCAAGATCACGCCCAAGGCCTTCGGCCGCGACCGCCGCCTCCCGATAACGAACCGCTACGCGGAATGACTCCGCCGGCTCCAGGGTGTTCTTCGGCGTGGGCCCTAGCCCGCCGGCCCCGGACGCCGAAGCACAAAAAGATGTCCGCGGCGTAGCCGCGGACAGAGATTCTTGGCGAGAGCGGAGGAGCCGGCGGAGTTATTTTGGCCGGACGGCGATCGTCATCCGCACGAGGGCGCAGAGGCGGCCCTCGTCGTCGGTCATCTCCACGTCCCAGACCCAGGTCGTGCGGCCGCGATGGCGGGCGCGAGCTATGGCGTGGACGGAGCCGCTCGAGATCGGCCGCAAAAACGAGGCGTCGCTGGCCTGTCCCATTGCGACCATCCCCTCATCGCGCACGGCAAGCGTGGTCGCATAGGAGGCAACCGTCTCGGCAAGGGCGCTCAGCGCCCCGCCGTGCACGACACCGAACGGCTGGAGGACCTTGGCGCTCACGGGCATGCTGGCGCGCGCCACCTCGGCGCCGAGCTCGCCGAGTTGTATTCCGAGGAGGGTTGGGAGGTTCGAGAGGCCCTGCGGGGCGGTAGCGTCGTCGCTCACCGGGCGAGAGTACCCGTCGCCCCACCGCGCGAGAAAAGCCAAGAAGGGCAGCCGCCAGAGGATGAGGTCGAGCACGACGCCCGCGGCCAGCGCAACGCCGGTTTCGCGCGCGATGCCAAGGCCGGCGCCCGCGAGAGCTCCGAAGCTCGCAGCCACTACGAGGCTCGCGACAGCCGCGCCGGGCAGGGTGCGTCTCACGGCGAGCTCCGCCGCGCCCACGGCGCCGACGCTCTTTGCCTCGCGATGTGTGACCACGCCCGCCATCACGGTTCGTCCCGCGGCGATCGTGACGACGGCGACTGCCGTGACCGCCACGGCGCCGCCGTAAACCGCCCCGTGAGCGCCGGTCAGCGCATCGTCCAGGTGCCCGTCCTGCGCGCTCCACACCAGCAATCCGATGGCCGCCGCGGCGGGAGCCGGCACGTGCGCCGCCGTGGCGGCGATCCGCAGGCGTGCGAAGCCACCCCGCCCGACCGCCAGCGCCGCAGCGGTTCCGAGGCCCGCCAAAATCGCCGCCATTCCGAGGCCGTGGCGTATGCCATCGCCTCCGCCTCCGGCAAGCGCATCGAACACCGCACGGCGCCCAGGCCAGGCCAAAGCCGCCGTGGCCGCAAGCGAAAGCCCGAGCGCCGCGGCAAGTCGCCGCCCGTCCCTCGCGATCCACCGCGGCGACTCGCGAGCGAGACGGGAGAGCCGTCCCTCGGGAGCCGTGGCACCGGGCCGGGTTCCTGCCAGCGTCACGCCCCCGAAGACGCATACCGCCAGGAAGCTGCCGAGCGCTGCGACCGCGCTCGCAAGTGCCACCGAACCGGCGCCGTGGAAGCCGGTGGCAAGCAGGGCCAAAGGCATGAGCCCCCGCACGGCGGTCGCGGCGGCCGCGGGCCGAATCCACGCGAGCAGAGCTCGCGCCGGCGCTCCGGGAGGCGCAACATCCGCCTCCTCGCGAACAACCCCGACGAAAAGCGAGGAGAGCTCGATTGCCTGCGCGAGCCCGATGGCGGCCGCAGGGGCCACGGCGAAGAGATAGCCGTTGCTTGCGCGGATCGCGATGAGGCTCGCTGCGACGGCGACGGTCCCGCTCAGGGCCGCCAGGATGGCTCCCCGCCAGCCCATGAACCCGAGCAGGGCGACAAGGACCAACGGCGCCATCAACAACTCCAGGCGGCCGAGGTCGCCCTCAACGGACGCCTGTGCCGACGCAAGGTCCAGAGCAGCGGCGTCGTAGCGAAGACCGAGTGGGCCCGGATCGATCTCCGCTCCCAGCCGGTCGATCTCGCCGTTCGCATCGCGGACGTCGTGACTGCGCAGCACCACGGTTATCAGCGTTTGCCGCCCGGCCCCGGGCGAAGCCGTGACGCTTGCCACGCCGGGATCGCCGCGCAAGGCCGAGGAGATCGTCCGCACGGCTACCCCCGCGACTCGAGGCGAGATCTCGGGCGGTGCAGACGCGTTGATCTCCACCGAGGGCGGGCCGTTGGGGAGCGGCGCCGGGGAGACCGCACCGGAGGTGCCCGCGGCAATCACGACGAGGACCGCAGCAAGAGCGACAGCCACGGCCGGCACCAACAGCCGTCTTGGCTTCAGGCGCTCGATCACCGCCGTCGAGGGTACTTTGGAGCTTGGGTTAAGACTTGAGTCGCCCGGCGCTTGCAGGGGCCCCGCCGTTTACGCTTCCCAGCCGTGGCGCTCTCGGCAGACCAGCGGGCCATGCTCGAGCTGCTGCTCGGGCGCGGTCAAAGCTATGAGGACATCGCCCGCGTGCTCGGTACCTCGGCGGACGAGGTTCGCTCCAAGGCTCGCTGGGCCCTGGCGGAGATCGGCAACGGCGACCCCGATCGAAACGTGGCGCTCAGCGACTACCTACTGGGCCAGGCTGATCCGATCGGCCGAGCCGATGCGGTTCGCCACCTGCGCGACGACTCGGGCGATCGGGCTCTCGCGGAGCGCCTCCTCACGGAGCTGCACGCGATTGCGCCCGATGCCGAGCTTCCGAGACTTCCCGGAGAATCGCGTACCGCTCCCCACCTGCGCTCTTCGCGACCTGCCGCCGGAAAGGCGGCGACCACAGCCGCCGGCCCCCCTCGCGATCCCGTTCGCACACGGATGCTCGTTGGGCTCGGAAGCGCCGCGGTCGTGTTGTTGATCGTGGTGCTGGCGATCGCGGGGGTGTTCAGCGGTGGCGACTCGACCTCGACCGCCTCGTCCACTACCACGTCTGCGGGAACCACGACGACGACCCCCTCGGCGGCAGCGAACGCGCCGAAAAACGCGGTGCCGATCGACCTCAAGGCCGTGGGCGGCGGCCCGGGATCCGGGGTGGCGACCGTCGGTGCCGCAGCGAACGACCAGCCATTCCTCGATGTCCAGATCAGCAACCTCCCGCCACCCCAGAACGGCAACGTGTACGCGGCGTGGTTCGTGCTCGACACAGGCAAGCGCGAGGCCTATCCCCTGTCGCCCCTCCTCAACTACACCCAGCCGTACCACAACGTCTACACGATCCCCTCGGTCGCGGTCCCATTGATCGCGGGCATCCAGGCGATCGACATCACCACCGCCTCGGCCCAGGTGCTTCACGACAAGATCTCGAAGCTCGCGAAGGCGCAGAAGAACCCGAAGCTCGTCGTTCCCGAGATCGGCCAGACCGTTCTGCGGGGCGTGGTGCCGCGGGGCAAGGCGCCCGCTGGCTCATCCGGCTCAGGCGGCTGAGAGCCGAGCGCCGCTGGAAATCAGCTTGCCGGGGTTCATGATCCCGGCCGGGTCCAGCCGTTCCTTGAGCGCTCGCAGGGCCTCAATACCGGTCTCCCCCACTTCGTCGCGCATATAAGGCATGTGGTCGACCCCCACCCCATGATGATGGGTGATCGTTCCGCCGGCCGCGACGATCGCCGCACATGCGGCGGTTTTGGCGCTCCGCCATTGCTCGATCTCCCGTCCCGGCCGTGCCGGAGCTATGAACGTGAAATAAAGCGAGGCACCGTCGGGATAGACGTGCGAGACGTGACAGTTGACGATCGAAGAGGCGCCTCCTGAACTCAGGGATTTCCGCAGGGCATCACGGACGCCGGCGTAGAGCTCGGTGAGCCGCGAATACTCGTGCGAGGTCTCGAGCGTCTCTACGAGATAGCCGCGGTCCATGAGCTCGTCACGCAGGTACGGGCCCTCGTAGCGAGCGTGAAGCCATGCCCTGCCGGGGCGCTGGCCGAGCGCAATCGCCCCCGCGCTTCGAAGCGTGCTGGTCGAGACTGCGCGCCGGCGCTCCAGCGACTCGCGCTCGCCCTCCCATCCGGCGATGACCAGGCACCCGCCCGCGCGCCGGCGGATGCGAAGATAGACATCGAGTGCCGCCCGGGTGGTCCCGCCTGTGCCCGACAGTGCCATGGAGGTCCGGGTTTCCTCCTCGTCGGAGAGCCGCAGGACGTCGGGCAGCGTGCCGGCCTGGGCGAGCTCGCGAAACGCCGCCACGCCGGCTTGGAAGTCCGCGACGAAGAATCCCTCGTAGTGGCGAGCCTGGGGAGCGGGGCGCACACGCGCCGTGACCTGCGTGATCACGCCCAGCGTTCCCTCCGAGCCCAGGGCGAGGTCGCGAAGGGCCGGGCCGGCCGCGGTGTGCGGCGTCGCGAGCGTCGACAGCTCGCCGACGGGAGTGATCATTTGGAGGCTCGTAACGAGCTCGTCGAAGCGCCCGTAGCCGCTCGAAGCCTGCCCCGCCGAGCGCGTCGCGGCGTAGCCGCCGATCGTCGCCTGCTCGTAGGATTGTGGAAAATGCCCGAGCGTCAGGCCCTGGGCGCGAAGGGCGGCCTCGGCCTCGGGTCCGCGAAGGCCTGCTCCGAGGGTTGCGGTCATGGACTCGCGATCTACGTCGACCGTCCGCAGCCGGCGTAGGTCGAGCGAGAGGACCGCATGGTGGGGCCCGGCGATTGGGGTCACGCCGCCGACCACGCTCGTGCCGCCGCCGAACGGGACGACGGCGACGCCATCGCGCCCGCAGGCGCCAAGGTAGGCGACGATCTCGGCCGCGTCCGCCGGGAGCGCAATCGCGTCGGGAGCCTGTGGCAGCCGTCCCGATCGGAGGTTCACGAGGTCCACGTAGCCGCGACCTGCCGCCCGGCGCACGCGCTGGTCGTGCGCGACCAGAAGTCCGACCTCTCCAGCGATGGCTCGCAGCGAATCCGGAAGGTCGCGGGCCTCGGGCATCGCCACCTCGTCCAACTCCACGCGGGGACTGGGCTCGGCTGGCCCGACCATCTCCCGCAGCATCGACACTGCGCGGTCGGACAACTCGAGCCGTCGGCCCTCCTCTCCCCATCCCCACCACTTCGTAACGGCCTCGTTCATCTAGCCCACCAGCGCCCGTTCGATGCCGTCGAGCGCCTCGTCGAGCCGCCTCTTTGCCGCGCCGCGCATCATCGGAGAACCCAGTCGCGATAGCCCACGGAGCTTCTCGCTGGTGTACAACGTGACCGCTGTTCCGTCCTCTGCGCCCTTCAGCTCCACCCCCGTCTCGGAGGAGGCGACTATTCGCTCGAAGGGCGTGTCTTCGATGTCCTGGCGCCAGACGAACCGTTCTTCGCGAGCCGCGCTGGTGCACCGGTAGTCCGCGCGGACGCCTGAGCCCTTCGCCGTCGTGAGCACGACCGTCCAGCGGGCGCGCTTGCTTCCCGGCTCGCCGTGGACGTCCTCCACGCGCGAGGCCCGCGGCCACCATCGCGGTAAATGGTGAGGGTCCGAGACGAGGTCCCAAACCCGGTCGCGGCGCGCGGCGATCACGCGCGTACGCGCGACCTTCGGCATTGGCCTACTCGCCCTTCAGGCGGCGGAGATCGCGTACGAGCAGAAGATGCTTGAGGTGGCCGCAGATGGCGGCCAGGCTTTCGAGGTTCTCGACCGCTTCCTTGCGCCGCGCCGGGCTGCGCGAGCGGAGCGAGGCGCCTACGAGCTGCTCGAGCAGCGCCGCCTCGCGGTCGGCGGAGGTCTTGAACACGCGGAGGTTGCGGCCGGCAACGCCGAACCTCGACAGCTCGTTGGCCGCCCTCACGATCTCGAGATCGGTTTCGTCGAAGACCTCATGGCCGTTCACCCGCCTCGAAGTGGCGATTCCGAACTCGCCGAGCTCCCGCAAGAGCTCTGGAGTGGCGCCGGACGAATCCAGGAGCTCCTCGCGCGACAGCGCTTGCACGGCCGAGTCCACAGACCCGGCGCGGCGTGCAGTTGCCAAATCCGCCCCCCGCCTGTCGGTCGTGGTGAAGTCCCCTGTGGCCAGCTCCTGGCGAATCACCCGTAGCGGCAGGAACTCGTCGCGCTGCATGCGCAGGATTGCCCGCAGGCGCTCGACGTCGGCCTGGCTGTAGAGGCGGTAGCCGCCCTGGGTTCGCCGCGGCGCGAGCAGCTTCTGGTCCTCGAGGTAGCGGATCTTGGAGATCGAGATGTCGTCGAACTCCTGCCCAAGGATCTTGGCGACGGCCCCGATCGTGAGCGCCTTGCGAGGCCGGGAATGGGCATCCGGCCGAGGCTGATCGGTACGTTGGTCCTTTGGCATCACAATCGCCATCTCTCTATCGCTCCAGGTAGCTCAGCTTGTACTTACCGATCTGGATCTCGTCGGCGTCCTCGAGCTTGTGGGACTCGATGCGGCGGCGGTTGACATACGTTCCGTTCAGGGATCCGAGGTCGTCGATGTAGTAGCCGTCCTGGCGGTGGACGAGCAGGGCGTGGTTCCGCGAGACGGTGACGTCGTCGAGGAAGACGCCGGCGTCGGGGGTGCGCCCGATCGACACGCGTTCGGCGTCGACGGTGAAGCTCTCCCCCGCGCGACCTCCGCCGGAGCGGATCACGAGGGCTGCGCCGGACTTGTCGACCTCCCGATCGATGTCCACCGGCTGGTACTCGCCGGTTTCGTCGACCCGGTAGGTCATGGTGGTCGGCTCCTCCGCGCCCTCGGGGCGGCCCAGGTACGCGCCACATTTCTGACAGTAGTTGGCGCCCTCGGGGTTGACGAACCCGCATTCTGGGCAGTGGACCGCCACGGTCAGTGATTCCTCTTCGAGGTCACGTCAGTCGCCCTCCCCTCCCACGGGGCTCTCGACCTTGCCGAGGAGGATGTCCGTCAGGGTCTGCACGTCGTTACCGGAGATGAGTGAGCCGCCGGCGTCGCGCTTGGACTTCAGGCGGTTGACGAGCTCGGCCCGCAGGATGTCGATCTTGCCGTGCAGCAGGCGGCGCCGGTACGAGACCTCGCGCTCGTCGTCCTTGAGGCTCTCGATCGTCGACTTGAGCTCTTCGTCGCTCATCGAGCCGACGTCGGGGAACGTTTCTTCCACTTGCTGGTCCTCCTGTATTCGTTGCGAGCCTCTGCCGCCGCCGAAAACGATTATAGGCTGGTCTGGCAAACGTCAAGTAGAGGTTGAGCGTTTGGGGCTCAGCGTGCAGGCCGCGCTCGCTCGGGAGCCTCGGCGCGTGCGCGCCCGGACCGAACGTAGAGAAGCGTTGCCAGGAGGCCGGTCACGAGCCCGGCCACGAAGATGGTCGTGGTGAGCGGGCTATCGATGACCTGCGTCCAGAACAGCCCGCCGAACACCAGGAAGGCGCCGATCCGCCCGACCCAGTTGATCTCGATCTCGATGCCGCGGCGAATCGCGAGCTCCGACAGCGCGAGGACACTGATTTCCCGGGCCGCGACGATCGCGAGACCCCACCGGGGAAGGAGCTCGAAGTGCCAGCACACGACGATGCCCGAGAGCACGCTCAGGCGGTCGATCACGGGATCCATCAGGGCCCCCAGGCGCGAGTACTGGCCGGTGGCCCGCGCCAGGAAGCCGTCGATGAAGTCGCCGAGGGTGATCCAGAGATAGAGCAGTATCGCCACGGCGTCTCGGCCATCGCCGGAGCCGAGGGCGATGATGAGGTAGGGCGGGATCGCGAGCAGGCGCAGGTACCCGACGAGGTTGGGAATGGTGAGCGGTCGCAGCGGCTCCCCGCGGCGGGTCTGGCGCGGGCGTGGCCCGGAACGATCGAGGCCGGTGAGGCGGCGAAAGCCGCGGGCGCGCGGCGAGCCCGGAGGCGTTGCGGGATCGCCTGCCACGGGCCTGGGCTCAGCCTCCCTGCTTGATCCTGGCGGCAAGAGCCTCTGCGGCCCCATCCAGCGGCAGCCGCTCGTCCTCGCCGGTCGCTCTCCCCTGGAGCTCCACCTCGCCCTCCGCAAGCGTGCGGCGGCCGATGGTTATCCGCAGCGGACAGCCGAGAAGCTCGGCGTCGGTCAGCTTCTCGCCGGCCCCGCCGCCGCGGTCGTCGTAGACGACGTCGACCCCGGCGTCGCGAAGCTGGGAATAAAGACCTTCGGCCGCGTCGCTCACCTCGTCACCGGCCTTGCCCAGGCCAACCAGATGCACCTGCCAGGGCGCGAGCGCGGCGGGCCAGACGATGCCGCGATCGTCGGCGCCCTGCTCAACCGCCGCCGCCGCGATCCTCGCCGGCCCGATGCCATAGCTGCCCATCACGATCGGCCGCTCGGAGCCGCTCTCGTCGAGGTAGGTGGCACCGAGCGGCTCGGAGTAGCGCGTTCCCAGCTTGAAGATGTTCCCGACCTCGATCGCGGGCTCGATCTCGATCGTGCCGCCCCCAGGGGCGACGTCGCCCGCCTCGACGTTGCGGACGTCGAGCTCGGTGAACTCGAAGTCGCGTCCCGGCTTGATCCCGATGAGGTGGGTATCGGCGCGGTTGGCGCCGCCGTAAAAGCCATCGCCGCGGATCGCGGCGTCCTTGACCACAGGCACCTCTGCGCCGACGGGGCCGATGAAACCGGGCGGGCCGAGCTCGGCCTCGATCTCCTCGGGCTCGGCCTGGCGGAAGTCGGCGCCGAGCGCATTTCGCAGCTTGGTCTCGTTCAGGCGGTGGTCGCCGCGCACCATCACCAGCACCATCCCGCGGCCCTCGACGATCACGGGAAGCGACTTCAGGGCCGCTCCCGCAGGGACGCCCAGCGCGCCTGCGACATCCTCCACCGTGGTCAGCCCAGGCGTGGGTACCTCGCGCGGAACGTCGAGGCTCGGGGGCATCTCCACCGGCTGCGGCTCCGCCGACGCAACCTCGACGTTGGCCGCATATCCAGGCGCGAGCGCCACCTCGTTCTCGCCCGCCGCGCAGGGCGCCATGTACTCGTGCGCTCCGGATCCGCCCATCATCCCGACGTCCGACTGCACCCGGTGCCAGCGCAGCCCGCACCGGTCCAGAATTCGCTCGTAGGCACCGACGTGCAATTGGTAGCTTCGGTCCAGACCCTCCTCGTCGCGATCGAAGCTGTAGGAGTCCTTCATCGTGAACTCGCGTGTCCGAAGCACGCCGGCACGCGGTCGCGGCTCGTCGCGCTCCTTCACCTGCAGGTGGTAGAGGATCATCGGCAACTCCCGGTACGAGCGGATCTCGCCGGAGACGTGAGTTGTCACGGCCTCCTCGTGCGTCATCGCGAGGACGTGCTCGGCGTCCTTGCGGTCGCGGAGCTTGAAGAGCTCGGAGATCTCATAGCGACCGGTGCGCTTCCAGATGTCGGCGGGCTGGAGGACGGGCATCAGCATCTCCTGCCCGCCGATGGCGTCGAGCTCGTCGCGAATGATCGCCTCGATCCGCTTGATGACCCGGTATCCGGCCGGCAGCCAGGTCCAAAGGCCGGCTCCCAGCTGGCGGATGAGCCCCGCTCTCATCATCAGCCGGTGCGAGACGGCCTCGGCGTCGGCGGGGTCGTCGCGAAGGGTGGGAAGGAAGTAGCCGGAGAGCCGTGTCACGGGCGCTCAGGCTACCCGGCGCGCGCAAGCATCCGCTCGAAGCCCTCCCACAGCAGCGCCATCGCGACGTTGGCGACCTGCTCCCGCGAGACCTCCCGGTGCTCGAACCACCACTCGACGAGGCCGTTGGTCGCGGCCTGGGACGCGCGAGCGAGCATGAGGGCCGCCGTGTGGCGCTCGAGCCCCTCCAGCTCCATCTGCGGGGGAGCGCCGATCTCGATCAACGCGGCGATGCCGGTCGTCGCCGTCTGGTGGATCCGCCGCCAGGTCGCCGCAATCTTCGGGTCGGCCGGGGGGTCGCGGAACAGGAACCGCCAGGCGAACGGATCCTCCTCGACAAGCGTGAAAAAAAGCCGGATGGACTGCTGAAACATCACGAGGGGCTCCCCCGGCTCGATCGCCGTGATCGAGCGAGCAACCAGGGACTGTCCGTGGCGCTCGAGCAATTCGATGTGGAGATCGCGCTTCGAGTGGAAATGGTCATAGATCACGGAGGCGACCACCCCGGCCCGGCCGGCGATCTCCCCCATCGCGGCGTCCGGATAGCCGCGCTCCGCGAACACCTGCGTGGCCGCGTCGAGGATACGCTCGCGCCGTTCCGTCGCGCTCAGGCGCTTGCGGATTGCGGGGCCGCTCATAACCGAATAGTAATTCGGTAAGATCATGCCCGCGTAACCGAACATTCATTCGGTAACCGAGGAGGTACCAATGCAGAACTCCACCAGCCCTCTCCCCCGCGCCGGGCTAATGCGCGCCGGCCTCGTCGCTCTCGGCATTCCCCAGCTCGCCCTGGGCATCTGGGCGCTGATCTCCCCGACCGGGTTCTACGGAACGTTCCCGGTGATCGCCGGCCAACATTGGCTCCCCTCATATGGGCCCTACGACAGCCACCTGGTCACGGACGTCGGCTCCACGTTTCTGGCCATCGGCCTGCTGATGCTGCTCGCCGCCATTTTCCTCGAGCGCCGCCTGGCGCAGGTGGCGCTGGTGGCCTACCTCGCCTACGGCATCCCCCATTTCATCTTCCATGTCACGAATGACGACGTGCTCAGCTCCGGCGCCCGGGCCGTCAACGGCGCCTCGCTTGGCCTCGGCCTGCTCTCGGCGCTCGCGCTGCTCGGCTTGGTCAGCCGCGGTCACGGCAGGTCCCGCGTCCACACGCCGCGGCCGGCCGGCTCCGCCAGCAGGGTTGGTTCCCCGCCGGGCGGCCTGCTGACCAAGATCGTCCGGGCCTACAGCCGCCACCAGTACGGCGGCGAGGCCACCCCAGGCGACGTATTTCGCCATCACGTGCCGCTGCTCCTGGGCTACGGAGCCTTCGAGACGGCGATCGAGCGGTCGCATTCCGTTCCCGAGCGCCTGAAGATTCTCGCCGAGACCCGCGCCGCCACAGTCGTCGGCTGCGAATGGTGCATGGACTTCGCTTCGTTTTTGGCCCGCCAGCGGTCGGGCCTCACCGACGCCGAGCTCATGAATCTCCCCCGCTACAGGGAGAGCGAGCTCTTCGACGAGCTGGACCGCCTGGCCCTCGACTACGCGACCGCGATGAGCCGAACCCCGGCCGACGTCGACGACGAGTTATTCGGTCGCCTTCGTGCGCAGTTCAGCGACCGCCAGCTGGTCGAGTTGACCAGCGCAATCGCCATCGAGAACTTCCGGGCGCGCTTCAACGGCGCGCTTGGCATGGAGCCGCAGGGGTTCTCTGAGGGAGCGTTCTGCGTGATCCCGGATCCGACACCGGCCTGAGCGACGCCGAGTGCGATGGCTAGGCTCCAGGCATGGGTTTTCTCGCCTGGATCATCCTCGGGCTCTTCGCGGGCACGATCGCGCAGGCGCTCGTGCCCGGCCGCACGGAGCCGCGCGGATGCGTGGGCTCGACCGCGATCGGGATCCTCGGGGCCCTGATCGGCGGCTACCTGGCGACGCGTCTGGGAATCGGCAAGGTCAAGCATTTCTTCGACCTCGAAACCTGGCTCATCGCGATCGGCGGCGCCGCGCTGCTCCTGATCGTGATCCGGATGCTGGGCGGCTCGCCGCGGCGCTGAGTGCGGCCCCCCGCGACGGGCAGCTGAGAAGCTATCGGCGTGTCCCCTCTCGCCCTCTACGTAACGGTGATCGCGATCGTGCTGGTCCTCGCGGTGGCGCTTCGATTCCTGATCCTCGTCCCGACCCGTGCCTGCATCCAGTGCGACAAGGTGGTGGCCGTCACCGCGCCCAGTTGCCGGCATTGCGGGCACCGCTACACCGCCGAGGACCGGGAGCTCATGAGATCGCGCGCCGAGGGCCGCGCACGCCAACCGGCGCCAGAGCCGGCGCCAATGACATCCGGCCCCGTCGCGGCGCGGCCGGCCCGCCCTCGCACCGGCGTCCCGAGGTTGGAGTGCATCCGCTGCGGCGGCGAGGTGGCGCTCACCGCGCTCACCTGCCGTCATTGCGGGCACCGCTACTCGGCCGCCGAACTGGCGCGGATGAGGCCCGTCAGCAACACTCGAGGTCGCTGACGACGAGGTCGAGGTGGTCGATCGCTTCCACGCGGCTGGGCCTACGCGCGGGTGAAACGCCGGCTCGCAGTCGGCGAGGCTTCCTCGTCGAGGCGCGGCTTTACGGGCTTCAGGAAAGGCTCGGCGGTCACGTCCCGGCCCTCGGCCTCGGCAGCGGCCGCCTCCATCGCGGCGATGCGCTCAGGAGTCAGCTCGCCGGCGTTCTCCTCCTCGATCTTGCGCAGCCACTCGGCGCCCTCCGCGGACTTGCGCTCGTCGAACTCGACCTTGCCGCGGTCGAGCGAGCGATCGATCTCCGTGAACAGGGCGTCCACGAGCTCGTCCTGCGGAACCTTCCGCAGCGGCTTGCCGTGGGCGAAGATCAGGCCCTCGTTTCTCGCGCCGGCGATGCCGAAGTCAGCGTGCGAGGCCTCGCCGATCCCGTTCACGGCGCACCCAAGGACCGCCACCTCGACCGGCTCGGGATAGCGCTCCAAGCGCTGCTCGATCTCGGCGACGACGGTGTCCATGTCGAACTGAAGCCGCCCGCAGGTGGGGCAGGCGATCAGCACCGGGCCGCGCTCGCGGATCTGAAGGGCCTTGAGGATCTCCCAGGCGACCTTGACCTCCTCCTCGGCGTGGAAGGTGGAAAGGCTGATCCGGATCGTGTCGCCGACGCCGTCGGCGAGCAGCGTGCCGAGCCCGACGGCGGACTTCAGGGATCCCGACCACTTCGTTCCCGCCTCGGTGATCCCGAGGTGAAGCGGATACGGGACCTTCTCGGAGAGCAGGCGGTTGGCCGCGATCGTGTTGGGGACGTTGGTCGACTTGATCGAGACCTTGAAATTCTCGAAATCCAGGGACTCCATGAGCTCGCAGAACCCCACGGCGGCCTGAACCAGCGCGTCGACGGGCTTGGTGCGCTCCAGCTCGTGAAGGTGCTTGGGCAGCGAGCCGGAGTTGACGCCGATGCGCATCGGGACCCCCGCGGCCGTCGCCCGCTCGGCGACCTCCGCCACCTTCTCGCGGCCGCCGATGTTGCCGGGGTTGAGGCGGATGCAATGGGCGCCGGCGTCGATGGCCTTCAGCGCCAGGGTGTGGTTGAAGTGGATGTCGGCGATCACCGGGATCGGCGACTCCTTGACGATCGTCTTCAGGGCGTCGACGTCCTTCTCGCGCGGCACGGCGACGCGAACGAGGTCGGCTCCCGCGTCGGCGACGTCGGCGATCTGCGCCATCGTCGCCTCGAGATTGGCCGTCTCGGTCTTCGTCATCGTCTGCACGGCGACGGGGGCCCCGCCGCCGATGGGCACGTCCTTCACCCAGATCTGGCGCTTGGAAGCCATATGGACTCAACATTGTGACAGCGACGCGGATCTGGCTATGAGGGGCTTTAGCTCCGAAACCAGCATGGCGACCACAAGCCGCCACTAAACCAACGCCTACTGCCCCGCGGTGCGCGGAATCAGCTCCCGCAGGCCCTTCTCACCCACGTGCACGTTGAGGATCGCCTGGTTCGCTGCGTTGCCGGCGATGAAGCTCTGGTTTGCCACCACGATGTTGCGACCGTCGAACCAGGCGCTCGATGGGTTATCGAACGGCACGGACGAGCCGTTTTCGCCGCTCAGCGGAGTCGAGGGAAAGCGCTCGATGTCCTGGCCCTTCGGAGAGATCACGGCGATCTGGTTGGCCACGGTCAGGGCGACGTAGACCCGGCCCGAGCGACCGATCGCAAAGCCGTCGGGGCCGTCGAGAGGATTGCTCTCCCACAACTGCTCGAGGGCGCCGGGCTTGTGGTGGCGACGGATCTTGACCGAATAGATGCGGCCGGTCGTGGGGTTGCCGGCTCCTCCCCCGCCCTCGCTTTGCATTCCGACCAAGAGCGTGCGGCGGTCGGCCTGCAGCACGATTCCGGTGGCTCCGAACTGGCTTCCGTCCAGGCGTGCATCGGCCACCCACACCCGCGGGCGCCCGCCCCCGGGCGGCACGCGCCAGATCACCGCTTGGAGGTAGTCGGTCACGTAGAGGGAGCCGTCAGGCCCCCACGCCGCGTAGTTGGGTGTCGTCGGGTCGTCCATCACACTCGGCGAGCAGTCCAACGCCCCCGCCTTGCACGCGGGCAGGTCCGGGAACCGCGCATAGGTTCGCTGGCGGCCGTTATGCAGGTTCAGGGTCAGCACCCGCGGCGGTGACTTGTCGAGAAGAACCAGCCGCCCCCGGGCATCGCGGGTCGCAACTTGCACGCCGTGCGGCCCGGAGAGGTCTTGGCCCTTGATCGTCCAGGAGCGAAGCAGCGCTCCGGCCCGCGAGTACTCGAGGACACGAGAGGGAACCTTGTCGCCGCTCGGGTTGTCGTAGGTCCCCTCGTAGATGTGGCCGTGGCGGCCGACATAAGCGCGCGCCGGGAACCCCGGACGCGGGATCAGCGCGAGCACCCGGGTGTCGAACCTGGCACGGCTCGCCGCCCCCTCAGCGCCGACCCCGGCGCCAAGGGCGATCACCACGGCGGCGGCGAGCATGGCCGCCGGCGCGCGACTCCTCACAGTTCCGCCAGAACCTCGGCGGCCGCCCGCTCGCCCGAACGCACCGCGCCGTCCATGTAGCCGTTCCAGTAAGTCGACGTCTCCGTCCCTGCCCAGTGGATGCGGCGGACCGGCTTGCGGATCGCGTCGCCGTAGGCGTGCAGGAGGCCCGGGCCGGGGACGCCGACGGGGCAGCCGCGGCTCCATTCGTCGGCTGACCAGTTGGTCTCGAAGTACCGCTCGGGATGCGCGGCCTGGGGCCCGAAGAAGTCGACCAGCTCGGCGATGATCGCCTTGCGGCGCTTCTTCAAGGGCATGCGGAAGAACGCGCGAGCGTTGTCGCCGCCGACGAATCCGAAGATGACGCCCTGCTTGCCGTCCGGCGGTGAGTCGTCGACGGTGAAGCTGATGAAGCCGTCGGTCGAGGCCACGCTGCCGGTGAGGCCGTCGTCGCGCCAGAAGGGCTTCTTGTAGAGCGCGGCGACCTTGCCGAGAGTCCCCTGCGGCAGGCGCTGCGTCAGCTGGTCGCGCGCGAACGGTAGGAGCGGCTCGTAGCGGATGCGCCCGGCAAGCGCTGGAGGCACGGCCACCACGGCCTGCTTCGCGTGGACGGTCCGGCGGTCGGAGACGACCCGGACCCCATGCTTGGACTGTTCGATCCGCCGCACGGCAGAGCCGAGGATGACGCGGCGCCCCAGATGCCTCGCCATGCGGATCGGAATGAGCTGTGAGCCGCCGACGAAGCGCGACATCTGAGCCCCGTTGCGGGTGTTGAAGTTGCGCTCGAACGTTCCCGGGTTCTGCTCGTTGCCCGATGCGGCGATGTAGAAGAGAACGAACAGCAGCGAGAGCTCGCCCGGCTCGGCGCCGAAGATCGGCCGGGTGGCGAGCGGGGCGAGCTTGCGGCGAAAGTCGGGGTTGACCGTGTTGTACGAGAGCCAAGTGGCCAGGGTCTGGTTGTCCCATTTCGCGGCCTTTGCGGCTTCCCATGGAGCGTCGACGGGCACCTCCGTCGACATCTGATCCAGCTCGGTCACCGCGAGCGTCAGATCCGGGAGCAGGAGTGGATCGGGGGGTGCCGTGCCGAGCGGCCCCGTATCGCTGTAGTCCAGGCGAGTGCCGCCATTGATGTAGCGGTTCTGGCCCGTGTCGTACGTGTCGAAGGTCTTGACGCCCATCTGTTTGGCGAGCTTCAAGAGGTGATTCTGCGTGGGGCCGACGAAGGTCCCACCACGCTCGGAGACAGCGCCGCCGGGGAGGTGATGGTTCTCGACTCGCCCGCCGACGCGCCGGCGGGCCTCGAGGACGATCACCGAATGCCCCTTGCGGGCAATTTCGCGGGCCGCTGTGAGACCGGCAAAGCCCGCGCCGACGATGACGACGTCGGCGCGATGGACGTAACGGTGATGTGCGGTGGCACCGGCCGCCCCGGGAACCTTCGACAACACGATTCCGGCTCCGGCCGCAGCGCTGGACTCCAGCAGGCGCCGGCGGGTGATCGTCCCGGAGCTCATGGTGGCAGTATCGCGAAGAGAGCCTTGATTAGGCGCAGGTGCCTGGGCGTCTACCGTTGCTACGCATCGGTCGAGGCGATCGCGACCTCCGCCTAGCTCGAACTACGAGTTGATCTCGCTATGCGAGAGGAACTCGTAACTCGACGCTAGCCGTACAGGGACTCGATCTCGTCCGCGTACTTCTCGGCGATCGGCTTGCGCTTGAGCTTCATCGTGGGGGTGAGCTCTTCGCCGCCGGGCTCCCAGTCGGCGGGCAGGATCTTGAACTTCTTGACCTGCTCTACGCGCGCGAGGTGCTCGTTGGCCGCCTCGAGGCCCTTCTCGACCTCGGCGATCAGCTCCTCGTTGGAGGCGAGCGAGGCGGGGTCGTCGTCGACGCCGTGCTTGCGGGCCCAGGCCTTGGCTGCCTCGGCATCGAGGGTGAGTAGCGCCGAGATGAACTTGCGCTGGTCGCCGATCGCGACCGCCTGACTGACCAGGGGGATCTGCTTGAGGCGCGCCTCGATGTTGGCCGGCGAGAGGTTCTTGCCGGCGGCGGTGATGATCAGCTCCTTCTTGCGGTCGACGATCTTCAGGTAGCCGTCGGAGTCGAACTCGCCGATGTCGCCTGTGAGCAGGTAGCCGTCGTCCGTGAAGGTCTCGGCGGTCTTCTCCGGCAGGTTGCGGTAGCCCTTCATCACTACCGGGCCCTTGACCATGATCTCGCCGTCGTCGGCGAGCTTGATGTCAACGTTGGGCGCCGGCGGGCCGATCGTTCCGATCTTGATGCGGTCGGGCGGGTTGCAGGTGCCCGCGCCGGTGGTCTCCGACATCCCCCAGAGCTCGGCGAGCGGGATGCCGAGCGCGTGAAAGAACTCGATGACCTCGGGCGGCGTCGGCGCGGCACCGACGTTGCAGGCCTCGACCTCGTCGAGGCCCAGATGCGCGCGCAGGTGGGAGAACATCTCCTCGTCGGCCTTCGCCACCTTCTCGGCGAGCTCGGAGGGGACCTCTTCGCCGGCCTGTTCGAGCTTCACCTTCTCGAGGGCTGCGTCCAGCGCCGCCTTGCTCTTGGCCTGTTGCTCCTCCGGCGCCGACGCCAGCATCTGCTCGAGGCCGGCCTTCAGCTTCTCCCAGATGCGGGGCACGGCGAAGAACCAGGTGGGCTTTACCTCCGGCAGGTAGGACATGACCTCGCGGGCATCCGGACAGCACGTGATCGTGAAGCCGCAGAGCATCGGCAGGTAGTGACTGACGTTGCGCTCGGCCACGTGGGCCATCGGCAGGTAGGAGACGATGCGGCCGCCGTCGGGGAAGTCGATGATGTCGTCGTAGGAGCGGACCGTTTCGCAGATGTTCGCGTGGGTGATCTGGACGCCCTTGGGGTGCCCGGTGGTTCCGGAGGTGTAGATGAGGGTGAGCACGTCGTCGGGCTCGACCGTCTGCCAGGTGGCCTCGAAGTCGAAGTCGTCGGACCCGCGCCCGATCAGGTCGTCGAGGGAGATCGTGCCTTCGGGCGGATCGCCGTCCACCACGACCACGTCCTCCACGGCGTCGCAGGACTTGGCCGCCGCCAGGACCGTGTCGACAAATGCCTGCTCGGTGATGATCACTTTGCTTGAGGCATCGCCGATCAGGTGCTCGATCTGCTCGACCGTGTAGGTGTTGTAGATCGAGAACGGGGTCGCCCCGAGGTGCATGACGCCGGCGTCGGCAAAATGGAACTCGGGCCGATTCGTGAGCATGAGCGCGACGGTGTCACCCTTTTCGACGCCCAATGCGGCCAGCCCGGCGGTGATCTCACGGGTGCGCTCTGCGTACTCGCCCCAGGTGCACGTGTACTCGTCGCCCTTGGTGCGGATCGCGGGACGGTCGGGATGGGCGCAAGCAGTCGCCTGGAACGCCTCGCAGGCCGTCTTCGCATCCAGCGCAGCCGGTCGCTCCGTTCCTCTCTCAGCAGTCGTCGACTCCATGGAACCTCCTCCTCTCGAGGCCCAAAGCTACAGGAGTCAGCGCAGGTGGAAGCCGGGCCCCGCGAGCCTCGACAGGTCGTTCGAGAGCCCCACGGCGAAGAGCAACATCACGAGGAGAAAGCCGACCACGCTCGCTCCCTCGATCACGCGGAACGGAACGGGCCGTCCGCGAAGCTTCTCGACCACGCTCCAGAAGATATGCCCGCCGTCGAGCGGCAGGAATGGGAAGAGGTTCACCACCGCGAGTGACAGGCTGATGATCGCGATCAGGGTGAGCGCTTCCCGTGTTCCGAAGCTCACGGCCTGCTCGGTGATGGCGAACGAGCCCACGATTCCGTGGAGCTTCTTGCGTTCCTGGGCGTTGAAGAGCTGGGCGATCCGCGAAACCGTCCCGCTCGTGACGCTCCACATCGCGTCGACCGAGCGACCCGCGGCCTGGGGGACGCTGAGTCCCAGCGGGACCAGGCCCGTGCCCGCGAAGCTGAAGCCGACGCGGTGGCGATCGACCTTGCCGTCGTAATAGGGGTGGACGTCGAAGGCCTTGCGCCGCCCGTCCTGGACCACGACAAAATGGACGGGCTGCGGTGAGACGCAGCCATTCGACTGCTTGCCCGGGCACCGATGCGAGTTCACTTCGTTTGCGATCTTGGTCGCCTCGGCCTCGACGTCGCCTCCGGAGGCCCGGATGCCGTCGACCGCGACAATCCGGTCGCCGGGCTGGAGGACCTGCGCTGCGGGGGTTCCCTTCTCGATGCTGGAGACGGAAAGCGTCGTCGCCTTCTGCACGCCGAAGGCGAGACCGAAGAGGAGGACAAAAGCGATGAGGATGTTCACCACAGGCCCCGCGGCGATCACGACGATCCGCTTCCAGACCGGCTGCGCGTAATAGCCACGGGCGGCGATCTCCGGAGGAAGCTCCTCTTCGGGATTCATGCCCGTGATCTTCACGAAGCCACCGAGGGGGATTGCGCCGATTCCGTACTCGGTCTCCCCCCTCTTGACCTTGAAGATCGCCGGCGGGAAGAAGAGATAGAACTTCTCGACGCGCATCCCCACGGCCTTCGCAGCCGCGAAGTGCCCGGCTTCGTGGAGGATCACGAGCGCCGCAAAGCCCGCGGCCGCGAGGACGTAGCTCATCGCAGCGCCCCCGCGCCCTGGCAGAGCTCCCCGGCGCGCCTGCGCGCCTCGGCGTCGGCCGCGAAGAGGTCGTCGAAGTGCGAGGGCGCAACCAGCGGCATCGCATCAAGGGTCGCGCCGACGACCTCGGCGATCGCCGTGAACGGGATCCGATCGGCGAGGAACGCGGCGACCGCCACCTCGTCGGCTGCGTTCAGCACGCACGGGGCCGTACCTCCCAGCTCCCCCGCCTCGCGGGCCAGCCGCAGGCAGGCGAACGTGTCGAGATCCGGCTCCTCGAATGTGAGCTCGCCGATCGCGGGGAGATCGAGCGGTGCCACCCGCACGTCCGCCCGCTCCGGGTGGTGCAGGGCGTGGGAGATCGGAACCCGCATATCGGGGTTGCCGGCGTGGGCCAGCGCCGCGCCGTCGTTCAGGGTCACGAGCCCGTGCACGATCGACTGCGGATGGACGACGACGTCGATCCGCTCGTAGGGAATCCCGAAAAGGTGGTGCGCTTCGATGACCTCGAAGCCCTTGTTCATGAGGGTCGCGCAATCGACCGTTATGCGCCCCCCCATGTCCCAGGTCGGGTGAGCAAGCGCCTCGGCGGGGGTGATCCCGCTCAGCTCGGTGCGGCCGCGGAAGGGCCCACCCGACGCCGTCACGACCAGCCGCTCGACGCTGCCCGGACCTCCGGCCTGGATCAGCTGGTAAAGCGCCGAGTGCTCGCTGTCCACCGGGAGAATGCGTGCGCCAGTGGCCTCCGCCAGGGCCATGACCAGCTCGCCCCCCACCACGAGGCTCTCCTTATTGGCGAGCGCGACGTCGATGCCCTCGGTGAGCGCGACGATCGTGGGGCCGAGGCCGGCGGTGCCGACGATCCCGTTGAGAACCAAATCTGCGCCCGAAGCGGCGATCAGCTCGCGCACCCCCTCCTCCCCGGCGAACAGCGGTCCGTCGTGCGTGGGCGCAGCCAGCGCCGCCGCCCGGGGATCTGCGATCGCAACTGCGCTCACGCCGTGCTCGCGCGCCTGCTCGAGGGCTCGCTCCCACTTCTTGCCGGCTGCCAGGCCGGCGATCTCGAGGCTTTCGGAGCGGGCGATGACGTCGAGTGCCTGCTCGCCGATCGAACCCGTGCTGCCGAGAATCAGGACTCGTTTGGGCACCGGATCAGTGTAGGGAGCGGGCCGAACCGCTCAGGTGGGCGGCCTAGTACGTTGGCCCGATGAGCCCGGCTCAGCCAGTTGGCGCGCACGTCTCCCGCGAAAGCCCGCTCGCCCACGCCCGCGACCTCGGCGCCGAGTGCCTGCAGCTCTTCCTCTCGAGCCCGCAGAGCTGGAAGCGCCCGCCCGAGCGACCGGACGCGAACGAGCTTCGCGAGTGCGGCATAGCGATCTATGTCCACGCGCCGTACCTGATCAACGTCTGCTCGCCGCGCAACAACATCCGCTACGGATCACGGAAGATCCTCCAACAGACCTGCGACGCCGCCGCAGCGATCGGAGCGGCCGCAGTGATCGTCCACGCTGGACACGCCGAGGACGGGATCGAGGCCGGCGTCGGGCGCTGGCCGCGCACGCTCGAGATACTCGAGAGCGAAGTACCGGTCTGGATCGAGAACACCGCCGGCGGGGACAACGCCGTCGGCCGGCGCTTCGATGCCCTCGGGCGCCTCTGGCAGGCGATCGCCGGGGGGAAGTTCAGCGCCGACGTGGGCTTTTGCTTTGACACCTGCCATGCGCACGCCGCAGGGGAGGAGCTCGGTGACGCCGTCGAGCGAGTACGCGCCATCACGGGGCAAATCGACCTCCTCCACGCCAACGACTCCCGCGACCCGCCCGGCAGCGGAGCCGACCGCCACTCGAACCTCGGAGCGGGCCAGGTCGGCGAGGACGATCTGCGGACGATGATCCGCGCTGCCAAGGCCCCGGTGGTGTGCGAAACCCCCGGCGGCGCCAAGGCGATGCGGACGGATCTCGAATTCGTGCGCACGGCGCTCTTCTGAGCGTCCTCCAACTGTGAGCAATTTGTTAGCGCGTCCTAATGCGTGTGCTACCTTCCCCGCGCCCATCAGCCAACGCCGAATCCCGCGGTGCACCATGCCGCCCGGGAGCGGGGGAACCGGAATTTGGGGCGAACTCACCTGGTGTGTGGGGGCGCTGCTCCTTAGAGCGCCAGCCCGACAGCTAACCCCGCAGGCAGCCCAAGGAGAATGGCTTTGCCGCACAAGACAGCAGTGCTCGCAGCCCTCGCGGGAGCATGCGCGATCGCCGTGGGCGGAACCGCTGCGGATGCATCCCATCGCCATAACGGTTGCGGGGGCTCCGGCGGCATCGGGCCGAAGTCGAGCTGCGCCGATGCCTCTTACGTGAACCCGATTCACGCCCGCGCCTGGTACGCAAGCCGCATCGACATGGGTGTTGATTACGTGCCGAGGCAAAAGACGCCCGTGCGGGCGATCGGCGATGCGAAGATCCTGGTGTCCGACAGCCACTCGGGCTGGCCCGGCGGCCACTACATGGTCTACAAGCTTCTCAACGGCGACCACGCGGGCGACCGGATCTTCGTCGCCGAGACCCTCAAGCACCTCGCGAGGCGAGGCCGGGTCGTCTCCGCAGGCGACAAGATCGCCACGGCCCTTCCCCGTGGCACAGGGACGGAGTGGGGCTGGGCCGATCGATCGGGCCAGCCGCGCGCCGCGCGCTGTTACTACGAGGGAGAGAAGACCAACTCCGGCAAGGAGATGGCCCGCTTTTTGCAGAACCTGGGCGCTCCCCTCTACGACAAGCCGACCCCTGGCCCCGATTATCCCAGCGGCAAGCGCTGCTAGTAGACCAGCGCCACGGCCAGGTAGTACCCGGCCACGACAGTGAACATGACCGCGTCGAGGCGGTCGAGGACGCCCCCGTGCGGTCCGAAGAGTCGCCCGGTGTCCTTCACCCCCAGATCGCGCTTGACCATCGACTGGAAGAGGTCCCCAATGGGCGCGAGGATGGCGACACAGAAGCCCATGGTCAGTGCGTCGAAGCCGGTTAGCCAGTCCTGGTAAAGGCCGGCGAACCAGAAGGCCATCGTGCCCCCCAGGATGCCGACCGCCAGACCCTCCAGGGTCTTGTTCGGGGAGATCCGGGGGGCGAGCTTGTGCGCGCCTAGGATGCGGCCGCCGAAGTACGCGAACGTGTCGGTAAGGAAAGTGCCGACGAGAACGTCAACTAGCAGCGCCCCGCCGTGGACCGGAAGCTGGCGCAGGAGCACAGCGTGGGCGAACGGGATCGCGATCCATCCGATCCCGAGCAGCGTGAACGCAAGCGACGTCGTGACCCCGCCCCGCTCGTCCCGCAAGCCGGCGGCCAAAAACATCACGGGAAACGCCGCCGCTCCGACGATCACGATCTGAAACTGCGAGCCGTAGTAGGCCGCGAGGACCAGGGAGATTGCAACGCCGAAGGCGACGAACTCGAACGGCTTGGCGTCCCGGCCCATGCGAAAGAGCTCGGCCAGGCCCACGCACGCGAACACGGCCATGGCCGCAGCGAACAAAAGTCCGCCGACCGAGATTGCGGCGGCAATCACCACGATCCAGGGCAGCGCCCACGCAACGCGGGCGAAGGTCTCGGATCCGCCGCCCGAGGGGACTGTGGGCTTGGGCCGCGGGCGCGGCGCAGGAGGCGGGTCGACGTCGAGCGTCAGCCTGATCCTCTGCCCCTCGGACGGCGCGCGCCGAGGCGGAAAGTCCATCGCGCGAGCCTACCCGCCTACCGCCCGCCGAAGCGGCGCTGGCGCTCGCTGTACTCCGCGAGCGAAGCTTCGAACGCCTCCCGGGTGAAGTCGGGCCACAGCTCGTCGCGGAAGACGAGCTCCGAATAGGCGCACTGCCAGATCAGGAAATTCGAAGTCCGAAGCTCGCCTGAGGTGCGTATCAGGAGATCGGGGTCGTGCATCTCTGGTGCGTAGAGGCCATCGCGGAACTCTTCTTCGCCGCCCCTGGAGAACCTTCGCGCCGCGTCGATGATCTCGGCACGACCGCCGTAGTTGAATGCGACGAACAGCGTGATCCGCTCGTTTGTCGCGGTCGTCGCCTCGGCCCACTCCATTCGCTCCACCAACTCGGGCGCGACGCCTTCCCTGCGGCCGATGAACCGCATTCGAACGCCCTCCGCATCGAGCTCAGGCGTCTCGGCGTCGATGCGCTCACCGAACATCTTCATGAGACCCGCCACCTCCTCCGTCGGACGCGACCAGTTCTCGGTGGAGAACGAGTAGACGGAGAGCTCGGCGACGCCGAGCTCGGCCGCGTCGCGCAGGCGAGCCTTGACCACGTCCGCGCCGGCGCGATGACCCTCGATTGGGGGAAGGCGTCGCTCCGCCGCCCAGCGCCCGTTGCCGTCGGTGATGATCGCTACGTACTTGGGCGCCACGGCTTGGGCCCGCCAGCTCAAATTTCGAGGACTTCTGCTTCTTTGGCCTTGAGGAGGTCGTCGATCTCCTTGGTGGCGGCGTCGGTGTGCTTCTGGAGCTCGGCCTCCGCGCGACGCTCGTCGTCCTCGCCCAGGTCGCCTTCCTTCTTCAGCTCGCGCAGGTCGTGCATCACGTCGCGGCGGATGTTGCGGATTGCGACCTTCCCCTCCTCGGCAACACCGTGGACGACCTTCACCAGCTCGCGCCGGCGCTCCTCGTTCAACTCCGGGATCTGAAGTCGGATGACGTTGCCGTCGTTGGACGGGGTCAAGCCGACGTCCGACTCCATGATCGCCTTCTCGATGGCCTTGATGGAGTTCTTGTCGTAGGGGGTCAGGGTGAGCAGGCGGGCATCCGGAGCCGCAACGTTGGCCAGCTGGCGGAGGTCGGTCTCGGCGCCGTAGTAGTCGACGACGATCCGGTCGAGCAGGTGAGGACTTGCTCGTCCGGTACGCACCGTCCCCAGCTCGTGCCGGCAAGACTCCACTGACTTGCGCATCCGCTCTCTCGCATCGGCAAGGAACTCGTCGGTGATATCGGCCTCGGCCATCAGGCGGGGACCCTATCGCCGCTTCGAGGCGCGCCGGAGTGAACGTGGGTGCCCACTTTCTCGCCCTTGACGATGCGGGCGATGTTGGACTCGTCGGCGACGTTGAAGACGTGAATCGGCAGCTCGTTGTCCATACAGAGGGAGAGCGCCGTGGAGTCCATAATCCGCAGATCGCGCTCGATCGCCTCGCGATGGGTGATCTCGGCGAAGAAGCGCGCGTCCGGCACCTCGGCAGGATCGGCGTCGTAGACCCCCTCCACCCCGTGCTTCGCCATCAGGATCGCCTCAGCGTGGATTTCCAGGGCTCGCAGCGCCGCCGCGGTGTCGGTGGTGAAGAACGGGTTGCCCGTGCCCGCGGCGAAAATCACCACCCGGCCCTTCTCCAGGTGCCGCATGGCACGGCGGCGGATGTACGGTTCGGCGACCTCGGTGACCTCGATCGCCGAAAGAACTCGGGTGTCCGCGCCGACCTTCTCCAGCGCGTCCTGAAGCGTCAGGGCGTTCAACACCGTCGCGAGCATTCCCATGTAGTCCGCTGTCGCCCGGTCCATCCCCTCCGCGGCACCGCTCAGGCCCCTGTAGATGTTTCCGGCGCCGACGACGACCGCAACTTCGACGCCCTCCTGAACCGTCTCGTGAACCTGACGGGCGATGCGCTGGACCTCGAGCGGATCGGTCCCGTACTCCAGGGATCCCATGAGCGACTCCCCGGAGAGCTTCAGAAGGATGCGCGTGAAGGCAGGGTCGGCCACCGGGTGAACCCTAGATGGTCGGCGCGCTCCACTGCCCTCGCGGCACACGAATATCGACGAGGGGCGAAAAGCGGCGGCTGGCGCCGCCGAATCCGGTCGCTGTTCTGGATTGTGTGCGATATACGCATACAAAGCAGGACGGCGCCAGACATCGAGCCCTATCGGCCGACCTTGAGCCAGTCCTGGCGGATTCGAAAGTAATCGGCTGTCTGGCCTTCTGGGAGCCTAACCACGCAAATTCGATTCGAAAATGCAACCGGGTCGAGGTTTGCGTGGAACCCCCACGCATGCTCTATGACGCGGCGTTGCCCAGAGCAATCAGCCTGCTCGACCTCGGATCGTGACCGCAGCGCGCTCTGCGGACGGGCGGGGAGGTTTGCGTCGCGGTAACCCAGCGGAGCTGGCTGCGGCGCGGTGCCTCTGTCCGGGTCCCGTCTCCATCACGGCGACAGCCGCGAAGGGCTCCGCCCTAGTCGTCTTCCCCGACGGCAAAGCGCGCGAACCTTGCGATCTGGATGTTCTCGCCGGTCTTGGCGGCCAGCGCGGCACGGAGCTCCTCGATCGTCTTGCCGTCGTAGCGGTCGGCGTTGATGTGCGGCTGGTCGAGCAGCGCGACCTCCTTCGACCACTTGGCTAGCTGGCCGTCGACGATGCGGCCGATGACGTCCTCCGGCTTGCCCTCCTCGCGCGCCTTGGCCTCGTGGACCGCGCGCTCCGACTCGCGCGCCTCCTCCGTGATCTCATCGGCGGAGATGAACTCGGGTAGCGACGGCGCACCCGCGACGTGCAGGGCAACCTCGCGGGCGAATTCCTGGAAGTCGTCGCCACGGGCGACGAAATCTGTCTCGCAGCGCACCTCGACCAGCACGCCGACGCGTCCTCCGGAGTGGATGTAGGAGGCGACGGTGCCCTCCCCGGTCGCTCGCCCGCTGCGCTTGGCGGCGGACGCCTGGCCCTTCACCCGCAGGATCTCGACGGCTTTGTCCAGATCGCCGCCAGCCTCCGCAAGCGCTGCCCGGCAGTCGAGCACGCCGGCGCCGGTGCGTTCGCGAAGGGCCTTGACGTCGCCGGCGGAGACGTCCGCGCTCACGGTGTCCCCTCCGTTCCGGCCTGTGCGGGCTGAGCCTGGGCCCCTTCGGCAGCGGCCGCTGCGGCGGCTGCTTCCTGTGCCTCCTTCCGCGCGCGCTCCTCGGCATCGCGGCGGGCCTTCTCCTCGGCCTCGCGTCGCCGGCGCTCTTCCTCTTCGGCACGGCGCTTGGCCTCGGCCTCGCGGTAGATATTGGCTGACTCCTCGATCGCTTCGCCGATCGTCTGAACCACCAGGCGACAGGAGCGGATCGCGTCGTCGTTACCGGGAATCGGATAGGTGACCGGAATCGGGTCGACGTTGGTGTCAACCAGGCCGATGATCGGAATCCGCAGGCGCTGAGCCTCGCGCACCGCAATGGTTTCGGCCTTGAGGTCGAGGACCAGCACTGCCTGTGGTAGGCGCTTCATGTCGCGAACGCCGCCAAGGTTGTACTCGAGGCGCTCGAGCGAAGCCTCCATGGTCATCCGCTCCTTGGTGGGCAGCAGGTCCAACTTGCCCTCGGCCTTCAGGTTGTTGAGCTCGTGCAGTCGGTCGATGCGCGCCGAGATCGTTTGGAAGTTGGTCAGAAGACCCCCCAGCCAGCGCTGGTTGACGAACGGCATCCCGGAGCGTCCGGCCCACTCTGAGACCGCGTCGCGGGCCTGCTTCTTCGTGCCGACGAACAGGACCGATCCTCCCTGCGCGGCGATCTCGGCGGCGAAGCTGCGGGCTGAGCTGAGCAGCTTCTCCGTCTGCATGAGGTCGATGATGTGGATCCCGTCGCGCTCGCCGAAGATGTAGCGGGCCATACGTGGATTCCAGCGGCGCGTCTGGTGGCCGAAGTGCAGGCCTGCCTCCAGCAGCTCCTTGATCCCGGGTTCGGGCATTTGACTTTCCTTTTCGCTTTGAATTGCACTCTGCGGGCCGATGCGGGGACCCGGTCTTCGAAGCCGCTTGGGCTTCGGGCCGGGCAGGGCCCCGTCGCTCCCGAGGAGGATCGCTTGCTTTACGCGCGCGAGTGTAGAGAGCGAGCGTGCTCCAGGGCAGCCGCGAGGTCCGGCGGAAGCTCGGACGAGAACTCCAGGGGCGACGCTTCGAAAGGATGCTCGAAAGCCAGCCGCGCGCTGTGCAGGAACTGGCGATCCAGCCCGTCGAGTGGCGGTCCCCCGTAGCGGTTGTCGGCCACAACGGGAGCGCCGATCGCGGCCAGATGGACCCGGATCTGGTGCGTTCGCCCGGTTTCCAGCCGCACCTCCAGGAGGCTGTGGCGCGAGAGCTTCTCCACGATCTCGAAATGTGTCACCGCCGGGCGCGGCGCCCTGCCTCCGACGGCGCGTCGCTCAGGGGCACGGTAGTCGCGGCCGAGCGGCGCATCGATAGTCCCCGAGCGCGAACGCGGAGCGCCGGCCACGAGGGCGAGGTAGGTACGCGAGACCTCGCGTCTTTTGATCGCGTCTGAGAGCCGGCGGTGGGCCTCATCGTCGCGGGCGACGATCATGAGGCCGGAGGTGTCGCGATCGAGGCGGTGGACGATGCCGGGTCGCGTCTCGTCCGCGCCGCCGCCCAGGAGGCGCCCGAGTGCGTCAACCAACGTCCCCTCCCGATGTCCCGGCGCCGGATGCACCACCAGGCCCGCCGGCTTGTCGACGACCGCAAAGCGTTGTTCGACATGGACCAGGCGAATCTCGTCGGCCGCGTTCACGGGGACTCGGAGGCAGGTGCCAGCGACACCGTCACCAAAACCACCACGCCCAGGGTGATCGCGACGTCGGCCATGTTGAACGCGGGCCACGCCGGCGGGTCGATGAAGTCGGTGACGGCGCCCAGCCGGGCCCGGTCGATCAGGTTGCCGACCGCTCCGCCGGCGAGCATCCCTGCGGCAAGCCACAGGCCGGGCCGCTCCGGTTGGCGCCAGAGCCAGACCAAGACGGCGATCAGCACCACCACGGTCAGCGTCGCCACCAGCGCGCCACCCCCGCCGAGAAAGCCGAACGCCACCCCACGGTTCTCGGTTCGAACCAGATGAAATCCGAGCGGCAGGCGTTCGCTTTGCCCGAGCCGAAGCGATGACGTCACCGCAGCCTTCGACGCCTGGTCGAGGCCCATCACTACGAGAGCCACCAGGAGCCCCCTGACCCGCAGGCTCACTGCCCCAGAATCGCGCGCAGGATGATGTCGCGGACCACGAAGAGGACGAGGATCGCCAGCATCGGGCTGAGATCCAGAGCCATCCCCCCGAACCCGAGCGGGCGCAGAACCGACCGAAAGGCGTTGAGGTAGGGGTCGACGGTCTCCTCGATGAAGCCGACCGTCGCCCGCAGGTACGGGTTGTACGGCATGCGCGGAACCCATGACATGAGCACGCGGATGAAGATCATCACGAGGTAGACCAAAAACAGCGCGGCGACGTAGTCGTAGATGTCGGCGCGCGAGATACCAGCGATGACGCTCATCGAAAGCGCTCCAGCGACGCGGTGACCGCGGCCCGGACCGAATCCTCGAAGCCATTCTCGCCAAGCGCTTTGAGGCCCGCTTCAGTCGCGCCTCCGGGAGGGGCCACTGCCGCGCGGATGGCCGCCGGGCTGCGGGCTCGAATCAGCGCGGCGGTCCCGTCCAGGGTTCCCGCAACGAGCTCCAAAGCTAGCTCGGGGTCCAGCCCTTCGTCTGCCCCGGCTCCGGCGAGAACCTCGGCGAAGAGAGCTATGTATGCAGGCGAGCACGACATCACGGCCATCGCGGCGTCGATCCGCTCCTCACTCATCGGGACGGTCTCCCCCACCGCGCCCAGCAGCTTCACCAGCCGTCCGGCCAGTGCCGCGTCCATGGCGTCGTCGACCGAATAGCAGAGAACCCCACGGCGGACCTCGGCTGGCTGGTTCGGCATCACGCGTATGGCCGGCACCCCGGGGAAGGCCTCGGCGAGGCGATCAAGCGTGGTCGCGGCCATCACGGACAGGATCGCCGGAGCGGTGCCGCCAAGCTCGGCGGCGACGTCGTCGAGAGCCGTGGGCTTCACCGCAAGCAGAACGGCGTCGCAGTCGTCGCGCAGCTCGGCGAGGCTCGCCCGAGTTTCGCCGCCCACATTCGCTGCGAGCGCAGCTGCCCGCTCGGCGTCGAGGTCGCAGAAGGCCATGGACGAGGGGCCGTCCGCATCCGCCGCGGCCCACCCGCGCGCCATCGCTGCAGCCATGTTCCCCGCGCCTGCGAAGCCGATCCTCATCGGCCGAAGCGTAGGGATCAGATGGCCGACTCCCTAGCTCTGGTTGAAGAAGCCCTTTTCGACCAGGCGGGCGCGTTCCTCGGCCGAGACCTCGACGTTGCGCGGTGTGAGCATGAACGTCTTGTCGGCGATCTTCTGCATGCCGCCCTCGAGGGCGTAGGTGAGGCCCGAGGCGAAGTCGATCAGGCGCTTGGAGAGCTCGGAGTCGGTGGTCTGGAGGTTCAGGATGACCGGGGTCGCCTGCTTGAACGCGTCGGCGATCTCCTGGGCGTCGTTGAAGTTGTTCGGGTTCACGAGATGAACCCGCACGTCAGCCCCGCCGTTGCCGGCCACCGGCCGCAGCGAGCGCGGACGGCCGGCATCCTCGTCGGCGAAGATGTCGTCGATCTCGTCACGGCGCGCACGCCGCTCGCCGATTCGGCTCACGGTCGCGGTACGGGGCGCAGCGGACTCGTAGATGTCCGACTGCCCGGTCTCGGGCTCATAGGCATCCTCGATGTAGTCCGGATCATCGGCAAGGCCGAAGTAGACGAGAGCGCGGTGCCATGTGTCTCGGATAGCCATGTCTCGGCGAGGTTCGCCCCGGCGGGCGGATCTCCTTTACCCATTATCCGCCGTTTGGGCGCCCCGTTGCAACTACGCATACAGGCAGCTGCCGAGCCGGATGATCGTGGCGCCTTCCTCGACCGCAACCTGCCAGTCCTGGCTCGTCCCCATCGAGAGCCGCTCGAGACCGTGATCGGATGCGAGTTCAGCGAGGCGAGCGAAATATGGACGAGAGGCCTCCGGGTCCTCGGTGAAGGGCGGCATCGTCATCAGCCCACTCACCGGGCAGGGGCAGCGGGCGATGAAGTCGCCGAGCTCGTCCGGCGCGATCCCGGCCTTGCCCTCCTCGCCGGCGACGTTCACCTGGACGAGGACGCCGGGGACCCCGTCCTCCAGGCGCGCCAGCCGCTCGAGTGCGGACTCGCTGGCGAGCGAATGGATCAGCCGCACCAGCGGAGCGATTGCGCTGACCTTGCGGCTCTGAAGCGTCCCGATGAAGTCCCACTCGAATTCATCGGCCCAGCGCTCTCGCTTCGTCTCCAGGTCCTGAAGGCGGTTTTCGCCGACGAGCGTGACGCCGGCCTCCGCGAGAGCTCCCATCTCCTCCGGCGCGACGTACTTGGTCGCCGCGAGTACCTCGACCCGATCCCCCGCCTGCCCGCGAACCGCTTCGAGGTTCTCGCGCACCCGCCCGGTATCGATGCCGCGGATCAGCTCGGCCATGGGCTCATGCTCGCAGCCACGCCAGCCCCGCCTGGCGGCCGGTTCGCCCCCCGTCGCGCCGATGTGAATAGAAGAGGTCAGGATTGCAGCTGGTGCACAGCCCAGCGACCTCGACCTCGTCGACGCCCGCCTCCGCCAGAAGCCACCGGGCCACCTCGGACAGGTCGAGCATGCGGCCATCGGCGATTCCGGAACCGAGGTGCTGGAACGCTGAAAGGACCTCCTCGCCGACCTCGTAGCAGCACGGGCCGATGCCGGGGCCGATCGCTGCCCGCGTGGCACCCGAAGCGGCGACGCCTCGCTGGACGATCCCGGTCGCGAGCCCACGCCAGCCGCAATGGAGCATCCCCACCGTTCGGGGGCTCGCCAGCGCTACCGGCAAGCAGTCCGCGACGAGGACGAGGGGGGCGAGGCCGGGCGTCCCGGTCAGCTGGCCGTCGGCCTCGCTGAGCTCGGCCCCCGGCTTGGAGAACCCGTTCGGCCGAGCCTGCGCGTCGCGGAGTTGAAGCTCGGCGCCGTGGACCTGATGGCCGCTCAGCACGTTCGCGGACTCGACGCCGATGGCCGCGCAGGCGCGCTCGCGGTTCGCCTTGACGGTGTCGCGGTCGTCACCGGTCAACAGGCCGAGATTCAGGGTGTCGAACGGTTCCGCGCTGACGCCGCCCAGGCGAGTCGTGAATGCGGCACGGGCAGGGCCGAGATCGGCGTCGAGCCAACGGACCTCCCCGCTATCGCGCCACTTCATCATGCCGAGGGTGGCGCCGGGCCCTGGGGCACAGCACCCCGGAGCTTCGCGACGAATCCCGGAAGGTGGTCGCTCAACTCGATCTCGAGCCGGGCCAGCGCGTAGGGATCGGTGCGTTCCGCCAGCCCCGGCAGCTCGGTGGTCGCGCCCGTGTAGCCGTCGGCGCGAAGCTCGGCGATTGCCGCCTGGTCGTAGTGCCCCGCCGGGTAGCAGAAGTTCTCGACCTTCACGCCGAAGCGCCTCTCCAGAATTCGCTTGGAGTCGCCCAGCTCGTGTTGGAGACCGGCCGCGTCGAGGGTGGTCACGTCGAGATGGTTGATCGTGTGCGAGGCGAGCTCCCAGCCTGCGTCGATCATCTTCTGAGCATCGGCGTCGGGGAGATCGGCGCCCGCAGCCTTCAGGTCGAGGACTCCGGGCCAACGGAAGCGCTGCATGATCGGAAAGCCGCCGACGTACTGGCTCAGGTAACCGTCGTCGAAGCTCACCACCACGGGCTTCGGTGGCAGCTGGCCCGCGCCATTCCACGCGTCCTCGACCTGCGAGAGCGTGACCGCCTCGTAGCCGTGGTCGTGAAGCCAGCTCATCTGCGCCTCGAAATCTGCCTGGGGAACGAACAGCTCGGGATAGGAGGAGCTCGCCACCGGGGGCTGGATCGCGTGGTATTCCAGAATCGGGACGGGACCACGGTGGGCCACCCAGCCCGCATGTGCAGATCCACCCGAGCCGCCAGGCTCGGCCCCGCTGCTCGTCTTCGCAGCGACCGACTTGCCGTTGGTGGTGCTGCTCGTGTTCCCTGTGGCGACGATCAGCGCGGCCGCCGCTGCGCAGATTCCGAGTGCCGCCACGGCCGCCAAACGGAGTCGCCCTTTCGCCTTCACCGGCGCGCGGCCCCGAGCGCCACTTCGAGCTCGGCTTTGCGTCCGGAGATCTCGCCATCGAGCTTTCGGCGCAGCGCCTCGGCGAGACCCGCCCCGACCCGCGGCCCCTCCTGAACGCCGGCCTCGAGGAGATCGTGGCCTCCTATCTCCAGGCGCACGCCGCGCCAGGAGTCGACGTAGTCGTCGATCCATTGTGCGCCCAGGGCCCGCGCGAGCACGAGCTCCACCCCGCTGGCGCCTCTGGCAGCGAAGGTGAGCGCCGATGGAAGGCCCCCGGAAGTCGTCGCGAGCGCCTCCGCGCGATCGGCCGCGACAGCCCGGTACAGACCGGCCTCCACGGCGCCGGCGGACAAAAACGCTGCGGCTGCGTCGACCCCCTCGAACCGGGGCTGCCTCGCCACGGCGATTGCTGTGCCTGCGCGCTCGACGTCGGCCCGCGCAAGCCCCCAATCCACGAGGAGCCCAAGAGCCATGGCGGGCTCGGTCTCTCCCGCCAGCTTGCGCAGCCCGCTCTCGATTCGCTGCGCCGAAACGGTTTTGAGGTCGGCAGCCCGGACGAGCTTCTCGGTCTCGGGGTCGAGTACGAAGCCCAGCCGCGAGACATACCGCGCAGCCCGAATCGCCCTCGTCGGGTCGTCGAGCAGGGATCGCTCATGCAGGACGCGGAGGATCCCGGAATGCACATCCGCGAGCCCGCCATGGGGATCGATGAGCTCGCCCGGGCTCGAGAGTGGCACAGCCATGGCGTTGGCCGTGAAGTCGCGCCGGGCTAGATCCTCGGTCAGCGTTCCCGGCCGCACCTCCGGAAGAGCGCCCGGGTGGGCGTAGCTCTCAGCTCGCGCTCGCGCCAGGTCGAGCTCAAAACCGGGGCCCTTGACGACGACGGTCCCGAAGCGTTCGTGAGCTCGCGCCTCGCCCTCCAGGCTTGCTGCAACCTCGACCGGGTCACCCTCCACTACTACGTCCACGTCAGCGCGCTCGCGTCCCAGCAGGAGGTCGCGAACCACGCCCCCGACGAGCCACGCCGACCGCCCTGACAGGGCAGCGCGAACGGCGCCAAGCGCCGGGATGCTTTCGTCCAGGCGCGCGAAGACCGCGAGATCGGTGTCGCTTGTGCGCATGCGGAGACGTTACGCCGCTGCCCTACCATCGGACTCCCGATGCGTCGAATCTTTGCCGGATGGCGCGCGCTCAGCGCGCTGCAAAAAGGGCTGGTGGTGGGCGGAACGATCGCCGTTATCGCCGCGGTCTCCCTGCTCGCCTACAACAATCTCAAGCGGCCGGGGGATGTCTCGAACCCGAACGTCGGATTCGCCAAGCAGGTAAATAAGCCGAAGCCGAAGCCGGGGCAGACCACCGATTGGCCGGTCTATGGCTTGAATCCTCAGCGCACGCGTTATCTCCCCGAAAAGCATTTCGGAACGCCCGGAAAGGAGGCCTGGCGTTTTCTCTCAAGCCAACTCCTGGAGTTCTCTCCGATCTTGGTGGACCACACGCTCTATCTGATCGACAAGATCGCGACGATCCGGGCGATGAACTCCAATACCGGGAAGGTGATCTGGCAGCACGATCTCGGCTCACTGAATGCCTCCTCTCCGGCGTATTCACACGGCCGGCTGTTCGCTGTGACCCTCGAACCCGGGCAGGTCCTGGCCCTCGATCCGCGCAAGCACGGCAAGCTGATCTGGCGCCACCCTCTGCCGGGCCGCTCGGAGTCATCGCCGGTGGTCTACGGCAACGAGGTGATCGTGGGTTGTGAGACGGGGGACGTATTCGCCCTCAACGCCAAGGATGGCTCGATCGACTGGCAGATCCACACCAGCGGAGCGGTCAAGGGAGGTGTCGCGATCGATCACGGCGACGTTTTCTTCGGCAACTACGCGGGCCAGTTCTATTCGGTCGACGCCAAAACCGGGCACGTCAACTGGCAATCGGCGTCGGAGGGGCTGAGCCTCGGACGCGACGGCAGCTTCTACTCGACCCCCGCCGTTGCGTTCGGGCGGGTCTACGCGGGCAGCAAGGACTACCGCGTCTACAGCTTCTCCGAGAAGACCGGCGAGGTCGCCTGGAGCCACTCGACAGGCAACGAGATCTACTCCGCTCCGGCGGTCGCGGCGGTGCCGGGAACGAAGCCGGCGGTATTCATCGGCTCCCTCGACCACCACTTCTACGCCCTCGACGCGAAAACCGGCGACGAGCTCTGGAACCAGGACGTCGGTGGGCCGATCCTCGGCGCCGCCAGCGTGGTCGGCCGCACGGTCTACATCTCCGTGATCGGGCCAAACATCGGCACGTTTGGCTTCGACGTGCAGACGGGCAAGAAGAAGTTCTCCACGCCGCTCGGCGAGTACAACCCGGTGATCTCCGACGGCAAGCGCATCTACCTCACCGGCGGCGGAGCGATGATCGCGTACGAACCGAAGCAGAAGCACAAGCCGAAGAAGCACACAAATGCCTCCGCCCACTCCAGGAATCAAAAGGGGCAGGGGCACCAGAAGCCCAAGCACCACCACGGAGCCAAATCGACGAACTAATGCAAGTTGCCAACGGAAACCGTTAGCTGTCTGCAGAAGTTGACGATCACGCCTCCCTCATTGACGAACGGGCACACCGGCCTCTCTCATGGCCGCCTTCGCCTGGGCGACCGTGAACTTGCCGTAGTGGAAGATCGACGCGCAGAGGACCGCGTCCGCGTGGCCGTCGACGATTCCTTGGACCAGGTGCTCCAGCTCCCCCGCCCCGCCTGAGGCGATCACCGGGACGCCCACGGCACTGGCCACCGCCCGGGTCAGGTCGATGTCGTATCCGTCGCTGGTCCCGTCGCGATCCATGCTGGTGAGCAGCACCTCCCCCGCCCCGCGCTCGACGGCCTCTCGCACCCACGCGACCGCCTCGCGGCTCTCCACGGGGACGCGCCCGCCCTGCGCGTAGACGCCCCACCCGTCGCCGTGGCGCTTGGCGTCGATCGCGATCACCACACATTGCGAGCCGAAGACCTCGGCCAGCTCGCCAATGAGCTCGGGGCGCTCGAGCGCCGCGGAGTTGACCGACACCTTGTCGGCGCCCGCCTCGAGGATCGCCTGGGAGTCGGCGACCGAGCGGATTCCACCGCCGATCGTGAACGGGATAAAGACCTCCGATGCGGTTCGTCGCGCCAGCTCGACGATCGTCTCGCGCCGCTCATGCGACGCGGTGATGTCCAGGAATACGAGTTCGTCGGCGCCCTCGGCGTCGTAACGCGCCGCCAGTTCCACCGGATCGCCGGCGTCGCGCATATCGACGAAGTTAGTGCCCTTGACGACGCGGCCCTGATCGACGTCCAGGCAGGGGATGACTCGCTTGAGCGCCACCAGCGGGGTGGTGCCTCTACGCCTTTGGGGCGCGCCCGCGGGTGACCGCCGACGCAGCGGCGCGACCGAACCTGGCCGGCTCGAGCTTGCGGACGAGGCGCAGCATCTCCTCGCGCTCGTTTGCCGAGAGATTCCTCCCGGGCCTGCCGCGCGACTGCTTGACGAGGTTCGCAAGGCGCCCACGCTCGTCGGGCTCCAAGAGCGCGAGGTGGCGCCTCGCGGTCAGCGCGAGCTGGGCGACGGCGAGGATGCGAAGCCAGAACATGTCCTCAGGCTAGCTGTCCAGCGCTGCCTGTCCCTCGGCGACCGTGAAGCGGCCGTCGTAAAGGGCTCGGCCGACGATTACGCCCTCGAGGGCCGGTAGATCGAGGGCGCCCAGAGTCCGTAGGTGTTCGAGGGCGCCCACGCCGCCCGAGTACAGGAGCCCCGCGCCCTCGCGGGCTGCGGCAACGGCAGCGACTTCGAGCTCGGTGAGCGCCGGACCCCCGAGCGTGCCGTCGACCTCGACCGGAGTGAACAGGAAGGCGCCGACGCCACGGCCTCCGAGATCTTCGATCAGGTCCGCCGTGGTGGTGTTGCTTGGCCGCTCCCAGGCTTCGACCGCGACGTGCCCGCCGCGACTGTCGGCGGCGACCACGATCCGCGAGCCGCCATGCTCCGCGACCATCGCCTCGACGAGCGCCGGGTCGGTGAGCGCAACCGTGCCGAGGACAACGCGTTCCACGCCCGTCGCTAGGGCCGCGTCGATCGCTTCGGCCGTCCGCAGCCCGCCGCCGAGCTGAACCGGGACGCCGGTGGCGTCGACGATGCGCTCGATCAGATCCAGACACTGAGGACTCCCCGCGCGGGCGCCATCGAGGTCCACGGCGTGGATGGCGCGCGCGCCCTGCTCCACCCAGCGCGTCGCCGCCCGCAGCGGATCAGAGTCAAATTCCGTCTCTCGGTCGTAGTCGCCCTGAACGAGACGCACAGCGCGGCCGCCCCGCACGTCGATCGCTGGATAGAGGATCACGCGGCGCGGGTGCGCGACGCCGAGCGCGCGAAGTTGCCGAGCAGCCGCAGCCCGGCAGCGCTCGACTTCTCGGGATGAAACTGCGCGCCCCAGGTGGGGCCGCGAGCGACTACGCAGGCGAACCGCTCGCCCCACTCGGCGGTGGCGACCACATCCGCGGGGTCGTCAGGCCGCGCGGCGAATGAATGCACGAAATAGAAGGGCGTGCCGTCGGCGATGCCATCGGCGAGCTCGCCGGATCTTCCCCAACGCACCTCCTCCCAACCCATGTGGGGGACCTTGAGGCCGGGCGCGTGCAGTGCCGTGACTTCCCCCGGGAGGATCGCGAGGCCCTCCGCGCCGCCGAGCTCCGTGGACGAGCCGAACAGGAGCTGCATCCCCAGGCAGATCCCGAGGAGCGGCCGCCCGGCCTCCACCCAGGCGTGCAGCAGCTCCTCGAAGCCGCGCTCACGAATGCGGCGCATTGCTTCGGGAAACGCCCCGACACCGGGCAGGATCGCCGCATCGGCCGATTCCGCCTCCTTTGGGTTGGTAGCGAGAACCGGCTCCTCGCCGAGATGCTCGAGGGCTTTTTCGACGCTGCGCAGATTCCCCATCCCGTAGTTCAGGATCGCGACTCGCGTCATCGCAGCTGCCCGCTGCTCGCCGTTCGCTGCTTGCTCACGTGAGCGTCCCTTTCGTCGAGGGAACCCCCTCCTGCCCGGGGTCGATCGCCACCGCCTCTCGCAGCGCACGCGCGAACGCCTTGAAGCAGGCTTCAATGATGTGGTGCGCGTTGGCCCCGTAGCGGGCGCCCACATGCAGCGTCAGCTTTGCGTTGGCAGCAACGGCGCGGAAGAACTCCTCGGCGAGCTCGGAGTCGAAGCCCGCGATGTTGACCGGCGGCAGCTCCGCCTCGAACCGGCAATGCGGACGGCCCGAGATGTCAATGGCGCACGTTCCGAGCGCCTCGTCCATGGGGACCACGGCGTGGCCATAGCGGCGAATTCCGGAGCGGTCGCCGAGGGCGCGGTCGAGGGCCTGCCCAAAGGCAATGCCCACGTCCTCCACCGTGTGGTGCGCGCCGGTCTCCAGGTCACCCTTGGCCTCGACCGCCAGCGCCAGGTGGCCGTGACGGCCGACCAGATCGAGCATGTGGTCGAAGAACCCGACGCCCGTGCGAGCCGCGACGTCGCCACCGTCGAGGCCGAGCTCGAGGCGAACGTCGGTTTCGCCGGTGGTGCGTGTTATCTCGGCTGTCCTGGTCATCTCTGGTTACCGATCACTGATTTCCGATCGCGGCTCGCTGCCGCCGCGCACTTCAGCGGATTCTGCATGCACAGGGAAACCCTCCGCGCGGGCGAGGGCGCCCACTGTGGGCGCGAGGGTGGCGGCGGCGGATGCGGTCATCGTCACGATCGAGCTGCGTCGCGTGAACGTGCCGACGCCGAGAGGCCCGCCGTGGCGCGCAGCCCCCCCTGTTGGCAGGACGTGGTTGGATCCCGCTGCGTAGTCGCCGAACGCGGTCCCCGCCCGGGACCCGACGAACACGCATCCGGCGACGCGGCTGCGGGCGATTGTCTCGTCGGCGCCGGCGAACGCGAGCTGCAGGTGCTCAGGAGCGATCGCGTCGGCGAGCGTCAGCGCCGACTCGATGCCGGCGACCTCGACCAGGGCAAGCGGCGCCTGGCAAACGCTCGCGCGGTCGCTCCAAAGCTCTCCCGCTGCGCGGTCGACGTCATCCAGCAGGGCACGGTCGGGTGAGATCACCGTCACGGGGCTGTCCTCCCCGTGCTCGGCCTGGGCGGCGACGTCGAGCGCGATCCACTGCGCCCTGGCCGTTCCCGCGTCCGCAACGACCACCAGCTCGCTGGGTCCGGCGATACCGTCGATGCCCACATGGCCAAAGACAAGCCGCTTCGCCTCGTTGACGTAAGGGTTTCCCGGGCCGGCGATCACCTCAACCGGCTCGATCGACTCGGTCCCATAGGCGAGAGCCGCAATCGCCTGAGCCCCGCCAACCGCGTACACCTCGTCTACGCCCGCGATCGAGCAGGCGGCGAGGGTCACCGCGCTCGGCCGCCCAGATGTCCCAGGCGGGCTTGCGACGGTGATCCTCCGCACACCCGCGACCTTCGCGGGCACCGCGCACATGAGGACCGACGACGGGTAGGAGGCCCGGCCTCCGGGCGCATAGACACCGGCGGCGGCGACCGGCTCGGAACGCACTTCGACGCGGTGGCCGGCCTCGAACTGCACAATGGCCGGCGGCGCAGCCTCCTTCTCCGCCTTGGCAACGGCGGCAATGTTCTGCGCCGCGATGCGCAGCGCCTCGCGCACCTCGGGCTCGAGCAGGCCCGGGGCGGCCTCGATCGCCTCCGGATCAACGCGCAGCTTTTCGGGCGCGGCGTCGCCGAACTGCTCGGCGAGCTCGCGAAGCGCGGCGTCGCCGCCCGACCGCACCCGCTCGATGGTGGCGGCCACCTCTCCGCTCAGAGCCGGCGGGCCCGTGATCAGCGAACGCAGGCGCTGCGCCAAAGCGCCGGCATCACGGCCATCCCATTCGATCCGCTCAGCCTTCACGATGGCTCTTCCGTCGCCGCCGAGCCCCGCAGCCGGTCGACCAACGCGTCCACCTCGGCGGCGCGCAGCTTATGGGCGATGCGGTTGGCAACGAGCCGGGCGCTACAGGCAACGATCTCCTCCCGGACCTCGAGGTCATTCTCCGCCAGGGTCCGGCCGGTGTCGACGAGATCGACGATGCCGTCGGCCAACCCCACCAGCGGCGCCAGCTCGACCGAGCCCTTGACCTCGATCACCTCGGCCTGGCGCCCGGTCGCCTCGAAGTGGCGCTCGGCTATCCGCGGGTACTTGGTCGCGATGCGAACCTGCCCCAGGCGGCGCTCGGCCTCAGCCAGGCCGTCGTCCCCGCGGCGCGCGGCGACGACCATCCGGCAGCGTCCGTAGCCAAGGTCGAGGACCTCATAGACCACCCGGTCGGACTGCTCGAGCAGGACGTCCTTGCCGGTGATCCCCGCGTGGGCCGCGCCCGCCTCGACATATGTCGGGACGTCGGAGGGCCGCATTGTCACGAGGACGATGCCGTCCACCTCGAACACGAGCGATCGCGAGTCGCCGCGAAGCTCCGCGGTGTCGATGCCGGCGCCGTCGAGCAGGTTCAGGGTGGGCTCGAAGAGCGCCCCCCTGGGGAGCGCAAGCCGCAGCGGCCCGTCGACGGCCGCGGTTCTCACCGAAGACACGAGGGCCGGGTTCAAGACGCACCCGCGCCCTGATCAGCGATCGTCGATTGCGGGCTGCTGAGGCGCTCCTCTTCGGCAACAGCCACGTGCAAGCGCTCGAGGAACAGGGCGAAGCCCGCGGCCGGAAGCGGGCGCCCGAATCGGCTCATGAGCTCGTCGTAGCGGCCACCGCCGCCGAGGATGTGGCCAAGCGCCGGGTCGTAGACCTCCACGATTGCACCGGTGTAGTAGCCGAGATCCCGAAGCAACCCGAGGTCGAGCCGAACCCGCCCGCCCGCCCCACGCTCCTCGATCGCGTCGACGGTTGCCGCGAGACGGGCCACCGCCCGAGCGACCGGCTCACCGCCCAGCTTGCGCGCCTCGTCCAGGATCTCCGGGCCGCCACGCAGCGAGGGCAGCCGTAGCAGCGTCTCGGTTTCGCGCCGACCGAGGCCGAGCCGCCTCACGTCGGCCTCGAGGCCGACGAGATCATGCTCGGCGAGGCGGTCGAGGACGCCCTGGCGGGCCTCGGCGGGGGCGCCCATGTCCTCGAGGAGCTGACGGAAGAGTCCGGCGTGCCCGATGCCGATCACGGCTCGCGGCAGCCCCGCAGCATCCAGGGCGCTCGCAAGCACTGCCACCACTTCTGCGGTGGCCTCCGGCGCATCGGCGCCGATCAGCTCGATGCCGGCCTGTGTGAACTCGCGCATCTGCCCGCGCTGAGGCCGAACTGCCCTGTAGGCCTTGCCGACGTAAAAGAAGCGAAACGGCGGCTCGGTGGCCGCGAAGCGGTCGCTCACAAGCCGGGCGATCGGAATCGTCATATCCGAGCGCATCGCGACGAGGTCGCCCTGCTCGTCGAAGAAACGGTGGGCCGCGGGAGCGCCGCGCTCGTCGCCGCGCGCGAGGACCTCCTGGTACTCGATCGTCGGCGTCGAGACCTCGCCGTAGCCGCTGGCTTCGAAGACGCCGACGAGCGCGGCCTCCAGGCGGCGGAGCTCGCGCATCTCGTCAGGCAGGATGTCCCGGGTTCCGGGTGGGGTCGGGTGGGTCATGACAAGCCCTCGACGCTAGGCGTGGACGCGCTCGGCCGACACGCGCTCGATCCGCGCGCCGAGGTCGCGCAGGCGCTCCTCGATGCGCTCGTAGCCCCGGTCGATCTGAACCACGTTGCCGATCTCCGACGTGCCCTCGGCAGCGAGGGCCGCGATGAGCATCGCCATGCCCGCGCGGATGTCGGGGCTTTCGACGCGCTCACCGTGAAGACGGCTCGGACCGCTGACGATCGCCCGGTGGGGATCGCAAAGCGTAATCCGAGCGCCCATGGCGACGAGCTTGTCGACAAAGAACAGCCGGTTCTCGAACATCTTCTCGAAGATCAGGATCGTTCCGCGCGCCTGCGTGGCGAGGGCCAGCGCGATCGACGTGAGGTCGGCCGGAAACGCGGGCCATGGGCCGTCGTCGATCTTGGGGATCGCGTCGCCGATGTCGTCACGGATCTGAAGCGCCTGCTCGGGTGGGACGAGGACGTCGCTGCCCTCCACCATCGTCTGCAGGCCCAGGCGCCGGAACTGGCGGCGAATCGCGAGGAGATCCTCCGGCGCCGCGTCGCGAATACGCAGCTCACCCTTGGTCGCGGCGGCCAGCGCCATGAAGCTCGCCACCTCGATGTGATCGGGGCAGATCCGGTGCTCGGCGCCCCCCAGCTTGTCGCGGCCATGGACCGTCATGACGTTGGAGCCAATCCCGTCGATTTCCGCCCCCATCTTCACGAGCAGCCGCGCCAGATCCTGGACATGCGGCTCGCACGCCGCGTTGCCGATGGTGGTCGGCCCCGGCGTCAGCGCGGCCGCCATAAGGGCGTTCTCGGTCGCCATCACCGACGGCTCGTCCATGAAGATCGCGCAGGGCCGCAGACCCCCGCCGGCGTTGATCTCGATCGACCGGTCGCCCTCGACCGAGGCGCCCATGTCGCGGAACGCATCGAGGTGCGGATCGAGTCGTCGGCGCCCGATGAAGTCGCCGCCGGGCGGCGGCATGCGGGCCTCTCCGAAGCGGGCCAGAAGGGGCCCTGCGAGCAGGAACGAGGCGCGGATACGTGCCGCGAGCTCCTCGTCGGGCGAGGTCTCGGATACCGAGTTCGCGCGCAACGCGAGGGTGTTGTCGGGTCCCCACTCCGCGCTCACCCCCATCTTCACCAGCAGGGCCACCTGCGCCTCGGTGTCGCGGATGCGCGGGACATTGGCGAGCTCGACCTGCTCGTCGGTGAGCAGGCAAGCGGCGAGGATCGGAAGAGCGGCGTTTTTGTTCCCCGCGGGCGTGATCTCGCCAGAGAGGGGCACGGCGCCGTTGATGACGAATTTGTCCATAGAGAATCTCCGTGGGCAGCCGTGCCGCCCAGGTCACTGGCTAGGGTAAAGGACGACTTATGCCCGAGCCGACGCGCGCGGAAGCGTGGGATCTGGTCTGCGAGTGGATCGCCTCCGACTCACTGCGAAAGCACGTCCTTGGCGTGGAGGCGGCGATGCGCGCGTACGCGCGCAAGGACGGCGAGAACCCCGAGCGCTGGGGCATCACGGGCCTCATCCACGACCTCGACTACGAGCGCTACCCCGACCTCGATACCGGCCATCCCCGCTATGCGATCGCCGAGCTCGAGCGCCGCGACTGGCCACGGGACATCATCGATGCGGTCGCCGGCCACGCCGACTTCATGGGGGTTGCGCGCGAGACGCGCCTGGCGAAGACCCTCTATGCGGTGGACGAGCTGTCCGGCTTCGTGGGCGCGTGCGCGCTCGTGCGACCCACCGGGGTCGAGGGCATGGCCCCGAAGTCGGTGCGCAAGAAGCTGAGGCAGCCTTCGTTTGCCGCCGGGGTAAGCCGTGACGAAGTGCGGCGCGGAATCGAGGAGCTTGGGGTTGATGAGACCGAGCACATCCAGCTGGTAATCGATGCCCTGGCCGAGAACGCGCAGGATCTGGGCCTCGGACCGCCGAATCACGAAAGATGAAGCGGCGCTGGAAGGTTCTGCTCGGGCTGATTGCGGGCCTCGTCGTCCTGCTTGCGATCAACGCGGTTGTCGTCGACTCGGAGACGAAGCCCGCATCGATCACCGCCCAGGGAGCTCGGATCCTCCATCTCCCGGGCGGCGACATGCAGGTGGTGGACACGCCGGCGCAGAGCGCTCATCCGGGCGCGCCGATCGTCCTGATCCCCTGCTACGCGTGCTCGCTTCACTGGTATGACCACCTCGCGCCCCGCCTTGCACGCGACCACCGAGTGATCCAGCTCGACCTTCTGGGCGAAGGCGGCTCGGCGAAGCCCGCCAACGGCTACTCGATGGACTCCGAGGCCCAGCTCGTTGCGGCGGCGCTGAACAAGCTTGGAATTCAGGGAGCCGTTGTCGTGGGTCACTCGCTCGGGGCCGCCGTGGCGGCGTCGCTGGCTCAGCAGGCCAGCCAGCTGGTCGACCGCGCGGTGATCATCGACGAGGCTCCCGACTCGAGCTTTGGCGGGCTTCCGTTTCTCGCCAGGCTCGGGTATGTCCCGGTCATCGGCGAGGCTCTGCGACGGGTTCTTCTCGACTCGATCATCAAGGACAGCTACGGCTCCGCGTTTGCTCCGGGATACGACATTTCCAGCGGTTTTGACGATCCGAACCAGGTCGTCGCGGACTTCCGGGCAATGACCTACACCTCCTACGACGATCTCGCGAGCGCCGAAGACGACTTCACCTCGGCGGAGCCCCTCGACGCGCGCATTCGTTCCGCGGCCGTGCCATTGCAGGTGATCTTCGGATCCGAGGATCAGATCTGGGACCACCCCCAGGACGCCGCGGACGCATATCGCTCGGTGCCCGGAGCCGAGATCGAGATGATCAAGGGCTCCGGGCACTCGCCCAACGTCGAGAAGCCGGCGCAGACCGCGGCGCTGATCGAGAAGTTCGCGAAAAGCGCCGGGCCCGCTCCGGCCCCCGCCCCCGCGAAGGGCAACAAGGCTCCATCCGCCCCCTCCAAGCCGCCGGCCGGCGCCTGCGAGCCGCCGGCGGTCAAGGAGATCAAGGCTCTGATTCGCTCGCCGCGGGCGGGGCAGGCGGTGAAGAGCCCCGTGCTCGGGCACGTCGCCTCGTCGCTGCCGCGGTGCCCGGTGAACGGGTCGATCACGATCGACGGCAAGCCCTACGCGTTTCGCTCCCCCAAGAACCGCAGCGGCGGGCTCGGTCCGAACAACCCGATCTCGCTGAAGCGGCTCCACCTTTCCGGCCAGGCCCGGCGCCGCTACGCGAGGCACCCGAGTTGCAACTCGGGCCACTCGATCTACTTCCAGGTGAATCTGCCCAAGGGCGGCCACCTGCTGCGGGTGGGCGGCTGTTCCCAGGGCGCGCGCGTGCCGGCCACGGTGCCGACGACCGTCCACTTCCAGGTCCGCTGACGCCACGCGGCCTGGTCGGCGCTCGGCGCGCTCAGAGAGCCGCTAGGCCGACTGCGACGGAGCGCTCGAGCCCGGTCCGCCTGCACCCACGCGCCGCCATTCGACGATCTTCCCGTCGCGGATGACGAACGACGTCTGCGCCGCCCCCCCCACTCCCGGTCCGCATCCGGCGCCAGGGCCGCGCCGCTCGGAGAGCCGGAACGTCGCGGTGGTGAACTTGCCGGCGCTGACTGCCCGGATGACGCGTGCGCCGCAGGGAAGCGATGCGTTGAAGAGCTTCGCCTGGTCCAGTGTGCGGATGTGGACCAGAACGCCGTTCTCGGCGACGCTCGGGATCGCGAAGTACCCCGCCGCGGCGCTGATGTGGCCTTGCCTGAGGGCGTTGACCCACCCCTCGATGACCTGGACGTCGGCCGGGTTGGCGTCGCCGGGGACGACGCCGACGAAGCCCGTAACGGTGTCGCCGCCTTTCCCGCCGCAGCCTCCCAGCGCGATTGCCACGAAAACTACGACTGCCGCCCGGTGTGCCACTCCCGGAGTATGACCGCGCTCAGGCGCCCAACCTGGCCAGCGCCGCCCGGGCGGCGTTGTAACCGTTCATCCCGTGCGCGCCCGCGCCCGGCGGCGTGCCCGCTGAGCAGATGTAGACGCCGGGAATGCCGGTGGCGTAGGGATCGAAGGTCGCCCGGGGTCGCATCAGGATCTGGCGGGGGGTGTTCGCGCCGGTGATGATGTCGCCCCCGACGTAGTTGGCGTTGCGCTCCTCGAGCTCGGCTGGGCCACGCGTCGCGGTCGCCACGATACGGTCGCGAACTCCCGGCGCAAACCGCTCGATCTGGCCGATGACCACCTCGGTCGCATCGCCCGGGTAACCGCTGGGCACGTGCGCGTAGGCCCAGATCGGGTTGACGTCGCCGGAGGAGCGCCCGGGATCGGCCAGGTACTGCTGGCCGACGAGCACGAGCGGTGCCTCGGGCATGCGGCCGGCGTTGACCTCGTCCTCCGCGTGGCGAAGCTCGTCGAACGAACCGACCGCGTGGACGGTTCCGGCGTGCCGCGCGGCATCGTTGGTCCAGGGGATCCCGCCCTCGACCGCCAGGTCGACCTTGAACGCACCGGGCCCGTGGCGGTAGCGGCGGTAGGCGCGCGCGATCCTTGCCGGGAGCCGATCGACGGCGATCCGGGCAACCGCGCGAGGCGCCAGGTCTAAGAGCACGACGTCGGCATCGGGGAGCTCCGCGAGCGAGGCGACCCGTCTGCCCGTTTCGATCTTCCCGCCGTGCTCTGCAAGGGCCGTGGCCAGCGCATCGGCGATCGCCTGCGACCCTCCCCTTGCGACGGGCCAGCCGAAGGCGTGACAGGCGCAGATGAGCGCCATACCCACCGAGGCGCTGAGCGGGGCGCCCAAGCGGCTGAACGAATGCGCCGCGACACCTCCGAAGAGCGCCCTGGCCTCCGCCGTCTTGAATCGTCCAGCGATCAGGGTTGCCGGCGCCAGCGCGGGGATCCCGAAGCGCACGAGACGCAGGGGATGCTTCGGTACGTGGAGCATCGGGCCCATCACGTCGTCGCCGAGGGCCTCGAACGCGCGCGAGGGCGCGCCGAAGATTCGCCTCCAAGCGAGCCCGTCGGCGGCCAGGTCTTCAGCGGTCGCCTCGATCGAGCGCAACATCACGCCCGCCTCTCCGTTATCCAACGGGTGGGCCAGGTCGACCTCGGGCCAGCACCACTGCAGGCCGTGGCGCTCGAGCTCGAACCGCCTGTAGGCCGGCGACGAGCAGGCCATCGGGTGGACAGCCGAGCACTCATCGTGCACCAGCCCCGGAACGGTCAGCTCAGCCGAGCGCGTCCCCCCGCCGATCGTGGCCTCCGCCTCCAGCACGGTCACTCGCAGCCCGCTGCGAGCAAGCTCTACGGCTCCGGCTAGCCCGTTGGGGCCGGAGCCGACGACTATCGCGTCGCTCACGCGGGCGCGGCCGCGGTCGGCTCGGGCCCCGGTGCGGCGCCGGGCCCGCCGACGACCTCGACGGGGAAATTGGGTGAGGCGCTCCCGTCGAGCCAAGGGAGGCGCTCGACCATGTCGGCGACCCTCACGTAACCCTCCTCGACGAGGCCGGCCGCGGCGTCATAGATCCGGTAGTGCTGGGTTGGCGTCCCAGCGGGCTGCGATTCCAGGGTGACGACCCGGAGCTCGCCGGGCTCGAATCCACAGCGTTCCTGAACCGCATCGAGCAGCTGGCGGTCATGAAAGTGCCCGTCGCCGAAGTTCCAGCCGTTGACCACACCCGAGACCAGCTCTCCCTCGCGCACGTGGTAGTCCTCGACGTTGTCAACAGCTCGGTGGATCAGCCCGTTCAGGGCACGGCCATGGGAGTGCATCGAGCGAAAGCCAAGGCCCGACGCGAGCAGGAGCTCCGCGAGCTCGCGGTCGTCGTAGACCTTGACCAGCTGCTGGACCACGATGGGAGCGGCCTTTTTGATCGAGCGGTCGAGCTTGTCTTCCGCATCGGAGTCCTTGCGAAAGAGCCATTGGCTGGTCGCCCAGTTGCCCGCGTAGTAGCGCATCGAGGGCAGGAACGAGATCAGGTCCGGCCGGAAGTTGCCCAGCACCGGGATCGCCACGCCGATCGTCACCAGCACCACCACGAGCAGCGGACTGTGGATCGCGAACGGAACTGCCCCGTAGTGCCCGAACAAAAAGAGGATCCCGAAGATCATGAAGAGGTTCCACTCCAGCGGGACCGCCAGCGGGAATGTCGACGTGATGTGGATGTGGAAGATGATCATCCCCACCACCCCGATCGTCCCGAGCCAGCCACCCTTGGAGACCAGGAGGATGAGCGGCAGTGTGAACTCCATGACCGTGCCCAGGTGCGCCGCGAGCGCCGAGACCCGGGACGGCCGCATGTCCTCGGGGTGATCTCGCCACAGGCGTGCCTTGGCCTTGCGCGAGCGGTTCCAGGGAGTGTTGGAGATCATCACCGAGACGACGAACGGGAAATGCCGGTTGAGCTTCGACGAGGCGGCGCCCCACCAGATGCAGAAAAGGACGACCTGCGACGCGGCGATCAGGTTCGAGATTCCAAACAGGAAAACGATCAGGAGGAACCCGTAGACCTCGGGGCGGAAGGCGAGGAACGAGACCTTGTCGCGCAGGCCCAGGAGCGCCCAGAGCCCGAGCATCACCACGATCGCGGTGGGATCGAGCCGCCCCGCGCTCGTCCCGGCGACGTCCTGTCCGGATGAGGCCAGCAGGTAGATGCCCGTGGCGAGCACGCCGGCGTACAACACGTTGTCGACGATGGTCCGCGTGGTGCCGCGGGTAAGGGGCACCCGGTCGGGCCATGGCGGCAGGCGCACCGTGCCGGGGCGGAGCCAGTAGAGGACGCCTCCGATCGGGGGCACGAACCGAAACGTCAGCGGCATCGAGCCGGCTCCAAGGCCGAGTCCCTCCCACAGCGCGGTCCAGACGGCGAGCTTCTGAAAGACGATCGGCTCCGTCCACCACTCGTTGATGTTCGGAAGGCCGCCGAGCCCCGGCGTCGTCGAGATCACCAGCGCGGCGCCAATCGAGAAGACCACCAGCTTGATGGCGTAGAGGAGATAGACGGCGGTGGGAGTGCCGAAGCCGTTGATCCCCCAGTCCTGGACGAGGGGGCGCAGGCGCGCGAGATGGGGAAGCTTTCGCCACTCCTCGACGTCTACAGGGGGCGGTGAGGGCTGGATGAAGCCCATGCGGGCCTGATCCTACTTAAAGGGGTCAGACTCCTTTCGCAAGCGCCGATGCCATCAGGTGCGCCGTCGTGGCAGCCACCCGTCCTCTTTCCAGCGCGAGCCCGGGCGGCCCGGCAGGAGCAGGACGATCAGAAGGCCGGCGACCGAGAGCAGGAGCCCGAAGGTCAGCCCGACTCGCTCGCCATAGCCCTTGCGCTCGGCGACGGCGGCGCCGATCGCGGCCGAGAGCAGCCAGGCGAACAGCAGGTAGAGCGCCTTGGCGCCGATGAGGGCCAGGACCGTCATGCCCCCAGGTACGCCTTCTGAACCTCGGGGTTGTTGCGCAGTTGCTCGGAGGCGTCGGCGATCGCCACCTGCCCGGTCTCGAGCACGTAGCCGCGGTCGGAGATGTCGAGCGCGTAGTTGGCGTTCTGCTCGACCAGCAGGATTGCCACCCCGGTCTTGTGGATCTCCGCGATGGTCTCGTAGATCCGCTGGACCAGGACGGGCGCCAGTCCCATCGAGGGCTCGTCGAGCATCAGGAGGCGCGGGCGGGCCATGAGCGCGCGGCCGATCGCCAGCATCTGCTGCTCGCCGCCGGACATCGTCCCCGCCTTCTGACGTTGGCGCTCCTCCAGGCGGGGAAACAGCGTGAAGACCCGCTGGAGCTCCTCGGAGGTATTGATGCCACGGCGACGGTGCGCTCCGAGGTCGAGGTTCTCGCGCACGGTCATGCGGGGGAACACGTGCCGGCCCTCGGGCACGAGGGCGATTCCGTGCCCGACGATGTCCTGCGCCGGATGCCGGGTGATCTCCTTGCCGTCGAAAATGACCGTGCCGCCGCTTGCGGGCATGAGCCCGGAGATCGTGCGCAGCGTGGTCGACTTGCCGGCTCCGTTCGAGCCGATCAGCGTTACGACCTCGTCGTTGCCCACCTCGAGCGAGATTCCGTGAAGCGCCTCGATGGCGCCGTAGGACGCGCGAACCTCATTGACCTCCAGCAATGCCACTCAGCTCTCCTGCTTTCCGAGGTAGGCCTCGATCACGCGCTCGTTGGCCCGGACCTCGTCGGGGGGGCCTTCGGCAATCTTCTCGCCATGGTCCAGGACCGTGATCCGCTCCGAGACGTCCATCACGACGCGCATGTCGTGCTCGATCAGGAGGATCGTGAGGTCCAGATCGTCACGAAGCTTTTTCATGAAACCGGTGAGCTGATCCGACTCCTGCGGGTTCATGCCCGCCGTCGGCTCGTCGAGGAGCAAAAGGGTGGGGTCTGACACAAGCGCCCGGGCGATCTCGACACGGCGCTGGTCGCCGTAGGAGAGGTTGTTCGCGATCTGCTCGAGCTGCGCCGGGGTGAGGCCCACGTACTCCAGCGTCTCAGCGGCCTTGTCGCGAACGCTGCGCTCCTCCGCGCGAACCCTGGGGGTGCGGAGGATCGAGCCGAAGAGGCTCGCCTTCATGAGGGAATGGCGACCCACCATCACGTTCTCGAGCGCGGTCATCTCACGGAACAGACGAATGTTCTGGAAGGTTCGCGAAATGCCGAGGCCGCTGATCACGTCCGGGCGCTTTCCGGTGATCGCGCGGTCGCGAAAGACGATGCTCCCCGCGCTCGGCTTATAGAGGCCGGTGAGCATGTTGAACAGGGTCGTCTTGCCGGCGCCGTTGGGTCCGATGATCGAAACGATGGAGTGCTCGGGAACGTCCACCGAAACGTCGCCCACCGCCACAAGGCCGCCAAATTCCTTGCGGACCTGATCCACGCGCATGAGCGCGGCGGCCGACGGGCGCTTTTGCGGCATGCCCTTGAGCTCTGTGCCGCTCATCGCGGGGCCTCCCTGGGTAAGCCGTCGCCGCCCCTTCCCCCCGTCAGCTCGAGCGTGCGTCTTCGCTCGGGGATCAGGCCCTGCGGTCGCAGGACCATCACAAGAACGAGGACGAAACCGAAGATGCCGAACGAGAGGTCGGTGAGGTCGAAGTTCAGCCCGAAGGTCGACGGCAGGTGGTTGAACACGTCGGGTATCAGGTAATAGTTCGTGTAGGAGAGCAGCAACGCTCCGAGCACGGCGCCCCAGATCGAGCCGAGGCCGCCGACGATGATCATCGACAGCACGAAGATCGAGAACGAGAACTCGAACTGGCTGGCGTTCACGCTGCTGTCGTAAGAGCCCAGGAACGCTCCGGACATGCCGCCGAATGCCGCGCCGATCGCGTACGCCATGAGCTTCGTCCTCACCAGCGGGATGCCCGTGGAGACGGCGGCGACCTCGTCCTCGCGCAATGCCACCCACGCGCGGCCCAGCCTGGAGTCACGGACGCGCAGATTGACGAATAAGACGAGCAGCATGATCCCGAATATCAGCCAGTACCAAGGCCGCAAATGCAGGAGATCGAACTTCCCGATCCCCGGGAAATAGGGCGAGTCGACTGCCGAGATGCCGAGGTTGCCGGCCGTCAGGGTCATCTGGCCGAGATGGATGTCCGTCCCATTGACCGCGACCACGCCGATGATCTCCCCGAACGCAAGGGTCACGATCGCGATGTAGTCGCCGCGCAGGCGCAACGTTGGCAAGCCGATCAACGTGCCCGCTATCGCCGTGATCAGCACTGCGCAGACGAGGATGAGCAGGAAGTTGAGGTGGATGCCGATCGTCTCCGTCATCGACGACACGAGTACATGGACGTGTGCGTTGAAGAAGAAGCCGGAGCCGAACCAACCGACGCAGTAGGCGCCGAAAGCGTAGAAGGCGACGTAGCCCAGGTCGAGCAGTCCCGCGAATCCGACGACGATGTTGAGGCCCAGCGCCATCACGACGAAGGCGAGGGCCCTGATGGTCGCGTCCAGGAAGCCACTCGTTTGCGTGAACGCGAACGGCAGCAGAATGCCGGCCACGATCAGTACTGCAACGAGAGCGCGCTGCCACCAGGGAGGCAGACTCGGAACGATCCGGTTGCGGCGCCGCACGAACGCATCCCGCCAATCCCGAAATTGTGCGAGGAGCTCGTTCATCTCATCCCGCTTCCCTGGTCTCTTCTCCGAGGAGGCCCCTCGGGCGCAGGACCATGATCACGATGAGGTAGCCGAAGACGACGGCCTCTGTCCACTGCGGCCCGAGCCGGGAGTCGGATAGCTGCTGGATGATCCCGATGATGAAGCCACCGAGCACCGCGCCCCGCACATTTCCGATACCGCCCATGACCGCGGCCGTGAAGGCGATAAGCCCAGCCTCGAAGCCCTGGAAGTACCAAACGTTGGTCTCGTAGAGCGCGTAGATCAGGCCGGCGGCGCCCGCGAGCATGCCGCCCAGGAGGAACGTGAGCGAGATCGTGGAGTCGACATTGATGCCCATCAGCTGCGCCGCCTCGGGATCCTGCGCAGTGGCCCGCATCGCGCGGCCGGAGCGGGTCCTGGAGATGAACCATCCGAGCCCGAGCACCAGCGGAATCGCCGTGCCCACGGACAGCAGGTCGGCGCGGTGTACCGCAACGCCGGAGATGTGGAAGACCGTCTGGTTTTGGCGCAACAGGTCGGTGACCCCCTGCGGCGAGCCGCCGCGCCAGAGCAGGCCGACGTTCTGGAGGATGAACGAGAAGCCCACCGCCGTGATCAGCGGCGCAAGCTTCGGCGCATTGCGCAATGGCCGGTAGGCGACCCGCTCGATCAGAACGTTGAGGCTGCCCGAGATCAGCATCGCGAGGATCAACACGACCAGCAGGCCGCCCACGAGGCCCAGAGTCCCGGTCGCGAGAGTCAGTCCGAAGGTCGCCCACAGCCCCACCGAGACGAACGTGCCGATCATGAACAGGTCCCCATGGGCGAAGTTGATCAGCTCGATGATCCCGTAGACGAGCGTGTACCCGATCGCGATCAGGGCCCAGATCGCCCCGTTGGAGATTCCCTGGACGAGGTTTCCGCCCAGCTTCGACAGATCGTGATTGATGATCGCGTGGCTGCCCATCACCCCGGCCTGATAGCCGGATGAGAGGTCCTTGATCCCGTAGAAGATCGGCAGGGCGACGATGACGGCGATCAGGCTCCACGCCCCAGCGTGGGCGCGGAGGACCGCAAACGGGCGAGCGCCCCCTGGGCCTCTTCGCGCGGCGAGCGACCTTGCTTCCACGTTGCCCTACGACGTTATCTGGTCAACGGGCCGGGAGGAGGACGCCGCCGGCGTCCTCCTCCCTCCCGCTCATTCGCTGCTCGCCTCCGCTAGCCGCTCGTGCTAGACGGATATAGCGCCTTGAAGAACAGCGGATTTCCGTCTGGGCCAACCTTGTAGAGACCGTACGCCTTCAGCGTCGTGTCTCCGTTCTGATCGAACCCGTAGGTGCCCAGCACCGACTTGCGGTTCTTCGTGGCGAACAGCGCTTTCAGCACAGCCGCCTTGTCGTTCCCCTGATCGCCCAGCCCTGCGATCGTGTCGAGTCCGAGCTTCATGACCTCGTAGCCATAGATCGCGTACGGGTCCGGGTTCGCATCTCCGTACTTTGCCTTGTACGCAGTGAGGAACTTATCGCCGCCCGGCAGCGAGGCCAGGTTCAGGGTCGCCACCGTGCATTCGATCAGCGGGTCGATGCTCGCCGGGACGCCACCCTCCTTCTCGTTCGTGTACGAGCCGGTACAGACTCCGTCGGCGCCAAAGATCTTGGCGGTCGGTAGGGCTGCGTTGACGTCCTTGGTGAGCTGGACCGCTCCGTTCGAAACGATCCCGGCGAAGAAGAAGCAGTCCGCTCCCTCACCCTTGATCGTCGACGCGTAGGAGCGGAAGTTGGGCTGCTTCGGATCGATCCCCGTGTTGCTCGTGATCGTCAGCCCGTACTTGTCCTTTCCGAGTTCCAGCTGAGTCGCGAGGCCGGCGCCGTAGGCTTCCTTGTCGTTGGCGACCGCGACCTTCGTGCACCCGGCGTCCTTCATGGCCTGGAGGTCGGCCGCCGACTGGATGGTGTCGCGCGGCACGATGCGCAAGTACGTGCGCTGCCCCGTCGGGTAGTACTTGTCCGGTTCACCCGGCAGATGCCCGGGCTCGTCGGTCGTTATCCCGACGAGGGTGTTCGCAGGGCTCACCTGTGGAATTGCGGCCTGGTTGAGGATCGGGAGCGACACTTCGGTGCAGCCCGAGTTGAACTCGCCGATGTAGTAGACGGTCGCAGGATCGCCGACCGCGGTGCGCGCGTCCGTCGCACACTGCCCCGCCTCCCACTGGCCGGCCTGAGCGGTCGCGTCGTTTAGCGACGTGTACTTGACGTCGAAGTTTCCAGCCTTGCCGTGCGCCTCATCGAGCGCCAGTTTGATCCCGTTGACCATCGGCTTGGTCTGCGCGGTGGACGCACCGACGAGCGGCAGGCTCGAATAGATGTCGACGGTGCCGCTGGTGCTGCCACTACTGCCGCTGGTGCTCGAAGTGCTGCTGCTGCTGCCGCAGGCGCCTAGGGCAACCACGGCACCCAGTGCCAAACAGCTTCCGACTGTTTTCCTCAACACGAGTTTTCCTCCTCGTTTACCTCTCTCCCCGGGTGCCTTAACCCGGACTCGCGCGCAGCATATATCCGAAACGCAGATATGTCAGATCCGGAGATCAGATAGATGGCCCAGCGGGTCCGATCGGTAAGGATCTCGGCATGGACGACTCCGCGCGCTGGGCGACCTTCGACTGCTACGGAACCCTGATCGACTGGAACCGGGGCATCGGCGACGAGCTCGAGCGCCTGTTCGGAGCCGAGTCGAGGGAGCGGCTGCTCGCTCGTTACCACGAGCTGGAGCCGCAGATCCAAAGCGCGAATCCACGCGCCTCTTACGGCGCGGTCATGCGCGAGGCGCTGATCGGTTGCGCGGCGAGCGCAGGACTCGAGCTTCCCGAAAGCGAGCGCGACGCGCTGGGCCGCTCGCTGCCGAGATGGTGCATTTTCGGAGAGGTTAGGGCCGCCCTTTCCACGTTGCGCGAGCAGGGTTGGCGTCTCGCGATCCTCTCGAACACCGACCGCGAGTTCATCGAGGCGTCGATGGAGACGATCGGCGTCCCGTTCGAGCTCGCGATCGTCGCCTCGGAGATCGGTTCCTACAAGCCGGCGCCCGGGCACTGGGAGGCGTTCGAGAAGGCGACCGGGGCCGACCCGGGCAGACACGTGCACGTGGGCGCCAGCGTCTTTCACGACGTTGCCCCGACGGCGGCGCTCGGCATTCCGTGCGTGTGGATCAACCGGCTCGGCGAGCCCTCTTCGGGCCAGGCGGCGATGGAGACTCCGAATCTCGCCGAGCTTCCAGGCATCCTGGAGTCACTGGTGTCGGGCCGAGGTCTCGGGCGTGGACAGGAAAGGTGAAAACATCGCGATGGGTTGCGAGATCCGCTCGCGCGGCTTCAATCAGCTCGGCCCCACGTGGTGGGACTACCTCGCCGACTGGAGCGAATGACCACGGTCGCAAGGAGATCCGCCGGAATCGCAAAATAACTTGCTTGCATTCCGCCGCAGGATGTACGAACATGTGTTCGTATGCCGATTGCGTGCGCTCTCATCCCCCGTTTCTCGCTCCTCACGGTCCTGGGCGAGCGCCGGGAGCTGATGGGAAAGGCGCTGGCGCTGGCGCCCGAACCCGGTGGCCCGCAGGTCATCGGCCAGACGTCGGGAGCCGCCGAGGCGTTCGGCGTTCGCGCCGGAATGGCCCTCGGCGAGGCCCTCTCGCGCTGTCCGCAGCTGACGCTGGCGGAGCCCGACCCCGAGCAGGCCGAAGAGACGTGGGAGACGACGCTGGGGCGGCTAGAGGGGATCGGCGCGGGCATCGAGTCGCACTGTGCCGGCGAGGCGTTCTTCGCCGCCGGCGGGTTGCGGCGGCTTTGGGGAGGCTCGGTCGAGGGAGTGCTGGTGCGTGCGGGAGGCGTAATCGGCGGGCCTGTCCGCCTTGGCGCCGGCCCCAGCCGCCTTGGCGCCTACGCGGCGGCGCTGGCGATGCCGCCAAGGCGTGTCCGCCGGCGGCGGGGCCCCGGCCCGGAGGCCGTGGTTCGCAGCGGCTTCGTGCTGGTCCCGGACGGTGCGGCCCAAGCCTTCCTGGCCCCGCTTTCGGTGCGATTGCTCTCCGAGCGACTCGCATCGAACTGGGAGCGGGCGACCATCCCCGGCCTTCTCGAGCGCCTCGGCATTCGCACGCTTGGCGAGCTGGCCGCGCTTCCCGACGATGCCGTCGCCGATCGCTTCGGCGAGGCGGGGCTGGTGGCCCTGGCCATGGCCCGCGGCATCGAGGCGCCACTCTGCCCGCGTGAGCCGCGGGAGGACATCGCGGAACGGCTGGAGCTCCACGAGGCGGCATCCGGGCTGGAGCTCGAGCGCGTGGCCGAGCTTCTGGTCGACCGGCTGCTGGCCAACCCGGCTCGCCGGGGAAGGTCGATCCGCAGGCTGCGCCTAGCCGCCCAGCTCGTCTCCGGCGGCGGCTGGCGAGTCGATGTCACGCTGCGGCTGGCGAGCGCCGATCGCGAGCGGCTTCGCCTCGCGCTCACGCCAAAGCTCACCGAGCTGCCAAGCCCCGCCGCCGGCTTGACCCTGCGGGCCCTGGAGCTCGGCGAGGCGGAGGGCGCCCAGGCAACGCTCCACGACGACAGCAACGAGCGCCGCCGCGAGCGCCTCGGCGAGGCGGTCCGCCAGGTGCGCGCGGCCGGCGGGCGCGAGGCCGTCTTGCGGGTGCTGGAGCTCGATCCGGCCTCGCGGGTGCCGGAGCGCCGGGCGACGCTGACGCCCTTCCCCGAAGGCGAGGGCATCGCATGAATCCCGACGGGATCTACTGGCCGCTGCCCGTCGCGGTGAGGGCCGGGCAGAGCGGCGTGCCGGTCACGGTCGCGGGCATCGGGGTCGAGGCGGTTCGCGAGGAATGGCTCGTCGAGGACCGCTGGTGGACTCCCGCCCCCCTCAGCCGCCGCTACTTCGAGGTCGTGCTCGCCGACGGGCGCAACCTCGTCGTCTTTCGCGAACCCGCCGCCGACGGCCAGTGGTTCGAGCAGCGAGCGTGACGGCACCCTACGTAGAGCTCCACTCCCACTCGGCCTACTCCTTCGGCGACGGCGCCTCGCTCCCGGAGGAGCTTGCCCTCCGAGCCGCCGAGCTCGGCTATTCCTCCCTGGCCCTGACGGACCACGACGGCCTCTGGGGATCGATGGAGCACGCCCAGGCCTGCAAATCGGCCGGCATCCAGTCGATCACCGGCGCCGAGATGACGGTCATCGACAGGACCCGCGGCCAAGCCGTTGATGAGCCCTTCCACCTGACGCTTTTGGTCGAGAACGCCATCGGCTACCGAAACCTCTGCCGGCTCGTCACCGAAGCGCACCGCGATACCCGGCCCAAGCCGGACGCGGAGCCGCTGGCGCCGCTGCTGCACCTCGACTCACTCGAGGAGCGCAGCGAGGGGCTCATCTGCTTGTCGGGCTGCGCGCGCGACGGAGCACTCGCCGGGCGCTGGGAACGCGGCGAGATCGAGCGGGCGACGGCCCTCGGCCGTCGGCTGGTCGGGATCTTCGGGCGCGAGCGCTTTCGCGTCGAGCTGCAGCGCCCGTTCTGGCGCCACGACCGGGCGCGCAACCGCTGGCTGGGGGGCTTCGCCGAGCGGCTGGGGGTTCCAAGCGTGGCAACCGGCAACGTTCACATGCATGAGCGCTCGCGGGCGTTGCTTGCAGACGCGCTCGTCGCGGTGCGCCTGCACGGCACGCTCGAGTCGACCGAGCCGGGGCGCCGCGGCAACCGCTCCAGCGCGATGGCTTCTCCGGCGACAATGGCGACGCGCTTTGCAGAGCACCCCGACGCGGTCGGCGAAAGCGCGCGGCTGGCCGAGCGCCTGCAATTCGACCTCACCCGCGACTTGGGCTACGACTATCCCGGCAGCGAGGACCCCAGCGCCGACCCCGCCCTTGCGGCCATCTGCAGGGCGCGTCTGGGACATCGCTACGCGGGAATGCCCGAGCGCGGCGAGGCGGCCCGCCGGCTGGAGGAGGAGCTGCAGATGATCGCCAAGCTCGGGCTCTCGGGATTCTTCCTGCTGCACTACGACATCCTCGAGCTGGCTCGCAAAGTTGCCGCCGAGGTGCGCGGGCGCGACTCGGCGCGAATGCTCCTGCCGCCCGGGCGCGGGCGCGGGTCCAGCGTCAGCTCGGTGGTCTGCTACCTCACCGGGCTCTCCCACATCGACCCCGTGAAGGGCGAACTCTTCCTCGGGCGCTTTCTCAACGAGCAGATCACCGACGCCCCCGACATCGACCTGGACTTCCCTCGCGACATCCGCGAGCGGCTGATTCCCCGCATCCACGAGCGCTACGGCTCCGAGCGCTCGGCCCTTGTCAGCGCCTTCGCCTGCTACCGCTCGCGCTCGGCCGTGCGGGACTTCGGCAAGGTCCTGGGGCTGCCCGCCGGCGAGATCGAGCGGGCGGCGGGGATCCTGGACATCTACGACCGGCCAGAGTCGGTGGAGCGCGACCTCGCCGAGGCCATCGGGGCGCAGCGGGCACGCTCCGGACGCTGGCGGGCGCTTTCGGCGCTGGCGCGCGAGGCATGGGGCCTCCCCCGCCATGCCTCGCAGCATCCCGGCGGGATGATCCTGTCGACGCAGCCGCTCATCGACATCTGCCCGGTGCAGCCGGCGGCGATGAAGGGCCGGCGGATCGCCCAGTGGGACAAGGACTCCTGCGCGGACGGGGGCTTTTTGAAGATTGACTTGCTGGGACTCGGAATGCTCTCGGCGGTCGAGCGGGCGATCGAGGAGATCGCGCGAGTGCGCGGCGAGTCGATCGACCTCTCGCGGATCCCGCTCGACGACCCCGAGGTCTATAGCGCCATCCAGCGCGCCGAGACCACCGGCGTCTTTCAGATCGAGAGCCGCGCGCAGATGCAGATGCTCACCCGCACGCTGCCGGAGTCGATCGAGGACCTGACGGTGCAGGTGGCGCTGGTGCGCCCGGGCCCGATCCAGGGAGGAGCCGTTCATCCGTACCTGCGCCACAAGGAGGCGCTGCGGGCGGATCCGGGCTACCAGGTGCCCTACGAGCATCCATCGCTCGAGCCGATCCTGGCCGACACCCTGGGAACGATCGTCTTTCAGGAGCAGGTCATCCAGGTGGCGATGGCGCTGGCGGGCTTCAGCCCGGGCAAGGCGGAAGGGCTGCGCCGGGCGATGAGCCGCAAGCGCTCCGAGGCCGCGATCCTCGCTTACCGCGGCGACTTCATCGAGGGGGCCATGGCGCGAGGCGCCACGCAGGCGGTTGCCGAGAAGGTCTTCGAGCAGGTGCGAGGGTTCTCCGGGTTCGGCTTTCCCAAGGCGCACGCTGCTGCGTTCGGCCTGCTCGCCTACCAGTCCACCTGGCTGCGGGTGCACTACATGCCGGAGCTCCTCTGCTCGCTTCTGAACGAGCAGCCGATGGGCTTCTACCCGCCGGATTCGCTGGTGCACGAGGCGCAGCGAAAGGAGATCGAGATCCTGCGTCCCGACGTGAACGCGAGCGCGGTCGACTGCATTGTCGAGCCGTCGCTTGCGGTGCGGATCGGCCTTGGCTACGTCAACGGATTGAAGGAGGGCGATGCCCAAGCGGTCGTTGCCGAGCGCGGGCGCGGCGGCGCGTATCGCGACCTGGCCGACCTCGCGGGGCGATCGGGGGCTTCGCGCGCGGCGCTGGAGCGTCTTGCCTGGGCGGGCGCTTGCGACGAGATCGTCGCCGAGGGTGAGGCGGGCACGGCAGCCGCCCGCCGGCCGGCGCTCTGGCGGCTGGGGGTTGCCGCCGCGGCCCAGCGAACGCCCCAGGGTGAGCAGATCGCGCTGCCTTTCGCGGCTCCCTCCTCCCCATCGCTTCGCGAGCTGGGCGACTGGGAGCTGGTGGTGGCCGACTACGAGTCCACCGGAATGACGATCGACACCCACCCGATGAGCCTCATTCGCCCCCAGCTCACCGGCGAGCCAGAGACCAGCGAGACGCTCTGGAAGCTGCCAACCGACACGCGGGTGGAGGCCGCGGGGATGGTCGTGGCCCGCCAGCGCCCGGCGACGGCCAACGGGATCGTATTCATGCTGCTCGAGGACGAATGGGCAACGATCAACCTGATCATCCCCCCGCCCGTTTACGACCGCCACCGCATGGCCGTGCGCACCGCGCCATTCGTGCACGTGATCGGCCGGCTCGAGCGCCGCGGCGCCAACATGAACATCGTCGTCGACGCCATGCGCAGGCTCGAGCGCCCCGACCTGCCGCTGGCGAAGGTCAGGCCGATCGAGCCGCCCGCCGAGCGCGAGACCGGTCGCGACGGCGCAGGCGAGCGCGACGAGATCGCCGATCTCGGGGTGTCCCTGCCCGCTGCGCACAGCTTCGGACGCCGGCGATGAGGTGCTCGCAAACCCTGTCGCAGAGCCGTTTTTCGAGCCCCAGGTCTGCTCGTTGCAAGATCCCTTGCACGAACGTATGTGCTGTCCGAGAGGCCCCCTAGGGTGGCCGGGATGTCAACGAAGCTTTCATCAATGAGCCATCGCCTCCTCAGCGTGATCGATCTCACGATCGACTTCGCGACCCTTGGCGAGTACGGGCTCGAGCCGCAGACCGCGGATGGACCGTGTCGCGAGCGCTCCGGCCACCGGCCGGACTGGGAGGCGCTCCGCCGGCCCGCCGCGGCCCGCGCGGCCCGCGGCGGTTGCGACTCCCGCAGCCGCCGGCGCATCGCCGCCTGATCAATCGCTCCGAAACGAGAAAAGCCGCCCCAAAGGGCGGCTTTTCGATGAAGAACCGGCGGCGACCTACTCTCCCAGGCGTGTGAACACCAAGTACCATCGGCGCTGAGGGGCTTAACGGCTCTGTTCGGAATGGGAAGAGGTGTTTCCCCCTCGCTATAGCCACCGAGACTGCTCGAGGCCACGGTCGCGGGATCGGTGGATCCTCGCTCCGCGCCCCGGCGGGGCTTGAAAACTGCACGCAGGCCAAAAAGGTAAACCGTCAAGACCTCGACCCATTAGTACCGGTCTGCTGAGGGCGTTACCGCTCTTTCACAGCCGGCCTATCAACCTGGTGGTCTACCAGGGGTCTTACTCCCTCAAGGGGATGGGAGAGCTCATCTCGAGGTTGGCTTCCCGCTTAGATGCTTTCAGCGGTTATCCAGTCCACACGTAGCTAACCTGCGGTGCCCTTGGCAGGACAACAGGTACACCAGAGGTGCGTTCATCCCGGTCCTCTCGTACTAAGGATGACTCCTCTCAACTCTCCAACGCCCATGGCAGATAGGGACCGACAACTTTGTTACTCCCGAGCGAGTGCTCGAGGGCCAGGACATTTCTGCCTAGCTCTGCGTGTCGCCACGCAGTTCGGACTGTATCTTCAGACGACCGCTAAGCGATCACTGTCTGGCGTGCAGTCTCTGAGGATTCTGTACGGCTGTTGATGACATCCGCCCATCGCACCCGCCGATAACGGCCATTGCCGTTCATCGACAGAGCTACCGCGAGGAGCTCTTGAAAGCCCTCTTGGTCGCGATGGCGTCCTTGTGCCATCGACCGAACGATCGACGCAAACTTCTCGACGTCACGCTGCTTAGAAGAGAGCAGCGGAGCCCGTTCGAAGAACGGAATCACTCGCGCCAGTAGATCCGCCCTCTTGCGAACCACGTAAACGAGCGCCCGATCGCGCCGGCCATTTGGCTTGATGTAGCCGCAATCTCCGAATCGCCGCTGAATCAACCGAAGCACCTGGTCACGCTCGCCGTTCTGGCTCACGTGAAACTCAGGCACAAGTTGATATCCGCTTCGACACGACGGATTGCGATTGACGACGACCGAGAAGCTTCCTTCCCCGTCGACGTATCCACTGATGTAGCCGTCCAGCCTTTCCTGCTGATTGTCCGCACCCGTCACGTTGTCACCGTAGCCGACCGACCGGACAGGTCGGTGGCCACTGGTAGTGCGGGATACATCGGAGTTTCCAGCATTTAGCCAGATTTATAGACAGCAAGGTCTTACTGTCTCACGACGTTCTGAACCCAGCTCGCGTACCGCTTTAATGGGCGAACAGCCCAACCCTTGGGACCTACTCCAGCCCCAGGATGCGACGAGCCGACATCGAGGTGCCAAACCGCTTCGTCGATGTGGACTCTTGGAAGCGATAAGCCTGTTATCCCCGGAGTACCTTTTATCCGTTGAGCGACGGCGCTTCCACTTGCAACCGCCGGATCACTAAGCCCAACTTTCGTTCCTGCTCGACCCGTCGGTCTCGCAGTCAAGCTCCCTTAATGCCTTTACACTCTACGCACGATTTCCGACCGTGCTGAGGGAACCTTTGGGCGCCTCCGTTACTTTTTGGGAGGCAACCGCCCCAGTGAAACTCCCCCCCCGGCACTGTCCCTGAGCCGGATCACGGACCGAGGTTAGATATCCAGTTCGACCAGAGTGGTATTTCAACGTTGACTCCACCGTCACTGGCGTGA
>JBBRYM010000006.1:0-152453 GCA_038237625.1 Solirubrobacterales bacterium
TGTCCTGCCCACGGACGTTGTGAACACGGCTGATCGGAGGCCGGTCACCCAGCGAGCTGTGGGGGCGTCGCCGGTTGTAGTAGCGAAGGAAGGATGGCAGGGCCTTCGAGCGCCGTGCTGAGTTCGGCCAGGAGTGGGCGTAGGCCCACTCGCGCTTGAGCGTCTGAAAGAAGCGCTCGACCTTGCCGTTCCAGCGCGGCGTGTAGGGCGGGGTGAAGATCTGGCGGGCGGCGACTCGCTCGAGTTCCGCCCCGAAGACCTGGGAGCGATAGCAGCTGCCGTTGTCCGTCATCACCGCCTCCGGCGGCTCGAGCCCGAGCTTCGCGAAGTGCTCGATCGCCCGGCGCATGAAGGCGGCCGCGGTGGCACCCAGCTCGTCTCGGTGCTCTTCGACGTAGGCGTAGCGGGAGCGATCGTCGACGGCGCCGTGGAGGAAGACGTAGCCGAGCTCGGGGCGGTCGCTGCGGCTCTGGGTCGAGCGCCCGCGGACGCGATGACCAGGGCTCGCAAAGCGCGCCAGGCGCGTCGTGTCGACGTGAAGCAGAGCCCCGGGGCGCGACCATTCATAGCGGCGGTAGCTCTCCCGAGGCGCCGCTGGACGCCGCGAGAGGCCGTGGCGATGGAGCACCTTCCAGATCGTTGAACGGGCTCGGCGACAGATCCCTGCGAGCCGGCCGGGTCCAAGGCCGGTCTCGCGCCGGGCCCGCAGGATCGGCTCCTCCTCTGCCGCGCTCAGACGCCGGGGCTGGTGAGCGGGGCGAGAGCTTCGATCGCGAAGCCAAGTTCCCGAGGCGAGCTCCTGATCGCTTGCCGCCTGGCGGCGATGCCACCAGCGATGGGCGGTTGCTGGAGCGACGTTGAGGGCGGCAGCTGCCGCCCTCAACGTCATCCCCGACTCGATCGCCTCGACGAGTGCGATCCGCCCTGCGGGTCCGAGGGCAGCGTTAGCGTGAACCTTCATCCGGGTCCTCCTTAGGTCTGTGGCGTTGAACACCACAAGCCTCTGGGTGGACCCGGATGGCTTTTCAGCTGTTCACAACGTGTGTGGGCGGCTCAACTAGGCGCGGCTGCGCCCGAGACGGGGATAGGATCGACTGGACCACGACCAGGAGGTTCACTTGTACGCACGCGTTGTCAGGTTCAGCGGGGTCGATGCCGATCGCATCGAGGCCGTCAAGGCTCGGGTCGACGAGAGCGACGGCCCGCCCCCGGGCGTCGACTCGAAGGCCATGAAGCTGCTCCACGATTCCTCCCAAAGGACGGCAGTCTTCATCGGCTTCTTCGAGACCGAGGATGCGATGAGCGCAGCCGACGAGATCTTCCGCTCGATGGATGCCACCGACACTCCCGGGACGCGGGAATCCATCGATCAGTGCGAGGTCGTTATCGAGCGCGAGGCCTAGGATCGGCGCCCCGCTGGCGCGCCGGTGACTACGATCCCAGGCGTGCCGGCGGCCGCTGAAACCGAGACGCAGCAGCGCAAGATCCGCGTTGTAGTGGCCAAGCCGGGCCTGGACGGCCACGACCGTGGAGCCAAGATCATCGCCCGCGCCCTGCGCGACGCGGGCATGGAGGTCATCTATACCGGCCTTCACCAGACCCCCGAGCAGATCGTCGCCACCGTCATCCAGGAGGATGCCGACGCCGTGGGCTTGTCGATCCTCTCCGGCGCACACATGACCCTCGTCCCGAAGGTGATCAACCTGCTGAAGGAGCAGGGCGCCGACGACGTGGTCGTGACGGTGGGGGGGACGATCCCCGCGGACGACGCTCCGGCGCTCAAGGATCTCGGTGTCGCCGAGGTCTTCACGCCCGGAGCCTCCACCGACGACATCGTCGGCTTCATTCGCAGCGCCGTGCCCGCCTGAGCGCGGCGTCAGGCTTTACAGATCGCTAGACCTCCAGCCGCTGCTGAGCAGCAGCCCGCCGTAGCAGGAGGCAACGGACCGATTGACTGGTCAGTCAAGGGGGTATCCGGGACGATAAGATTCCCCGCCCGCAACGGCCGGCCCCAAATTGCTCTTCGTTCGCCCGGCCGCGAAACTCGCTAAGGAGGCTCAAGAACTTGAAGATCTGTTGCCTTGTGAAGGAGGTTCCCGACGCCGCGGTGCAGAAGCGGATCGACTCTTCGACGATGCGGCTCGACCGCTCCGGGGAGAAGAACCTCAACCCCTTCGATACGCACGGCATCGAGGCCGCCATGCAGATCCGCGAGGGCGGGAACGCCCAGGTGGACGAGATCGTCGCCGTGACCATGGGCCCGGAGTCGGCGGTGCGCGCCCTGCACAAGGCCGTCGCGCTGGGAGCCGACCGCTCGGTCCATCTCACCGACGCCGCGCTGGCAGGCTCGGACGTGTGCGCCACCGGCTATGCCCTCGCCAAGGTGCTCGAATCCGAGCAGCCCGACCTGGTCCTGCTCGGCCAGCAGTCCGACGACGGCGAGTGCTACACGATCGGCGCGGTGGTGGCCGACCATCTGAAGATGCCGTCGCTCACCCAGGTCATCAAGATCGACGTGGCCGACGGCAAGCTCACATGCGAGCGCCAGGCCGAGTACGGCTACGACACCGTCGAGGTGGACCTGCCGGCCGTCATCTCGGTCGGCGACGCGATCAACGAGCCGCGCTACCCGAGCCTCAAGGCGATTATGGGCGCGAAGAAGAAGCCCCTGGAGACGCACGCCACCGGCGACGTCGGCATCGAAGCCGGCGAGGTCGGCGAAGAGGGCTCGAAGACCAAGGTCCTCGCCATCAACCCGCCGCCCCCAAAAGAAGTCGGCGAGATCATCGAGGACGAGGACACCAACGAGACGGTCGAGAAGATCGTCGCCTGGCTTGACGAAAGGAAATTGATCTAGATGAGCGACGTAAGGCGCGAAAGCATGTTTGCCCGCCTGGCAAGGCAGGTTTTCTAAGTGGCTGGCATTCTCGTTTACGCCCTCCACGACGACGAGGGCAACTTCAACAAGAACTCCCTTGGAGCCATCTCCGAGGCCGCGAAGCTCGCGGGCGAGCTCGGCTCCGAGGCGGCAGCGGTGGTGGTCGGCGAGATCGCCGACGATGCCTGCGCCGGCCTTGGCAACTACGGCGCCGCGAAGGTCTATCGCGCCAAGTCGGCCCCCGAAGGACTCGCGCAGCCGGTAGTCGACGTGATGGCCAAGGTCATCGCCGACAACGGCTACGACTACGCCCTCTTCGGCGGCGGCTTGCTCGGCTTCGAGATCGGCGCCGGCCTCACAGCGCGGCTGAACGCGGGAGTGACCATGGAGGTCACCGCGGTCAAGGTCGACGGCGGCAAGCTCATCGCCGAGCGGCCGGTGCTGCAGGACTCCGCGATCGTCGATGTCGGCTACGTCGGCGAGCCCGGGATCATCATCGGGCGCCTGAACGCGTTCGACGCGAACGAGACCGGCGGCACGGCCGAGGTCGTCGACGTCCACGTCGAGCTCTCCGAGTGGTCCTCGAAGGCCCGGATGGTGCAGCGCGGCGAGCAGCGCGGCGGCGACGTCAACATCGAGGACGCCGACATCCTCGTGGGTGGCGGCCGCGGCCTCGGCGAGGCGGGCAACTTCAAGCTCGCCGAGGAGCTCGCCGAGTCCATGGGCGGCGCCGTTGCGGCTACCCGCGCCGTGGTCGACGCCGGCTGGTATCCGTACTCCGCGCAGATCGGCCAGACCGGCAAGACGGTCGCGCCGAAGCTCTATCTAGCCGCCGGCATCTCCGGGGCGATCCAGCACAAGGTCGGCATGCAGAGCTCGGAGAACATCCTGGCGATCAACAAGGACCAGAACGCGCCGATCTTCGAGTTCGCCGACCTGGGTGTCGTCGGCGATCTCCACAAGATCCTGCCGAAGCTGACGGAAGCGATCAAGGCCAGGAAGGGTGGCTGAGAAAGCCATGGCAGCTCCTGGCGCGGCGGTGGAGCCAAAGGACTTCCCGCCTCCATTCGACGAGCGCGGCCTGGTTGTCGAGCCCACCGACCCCGAGGACGAGCGGATCGAGGTGGGCGTGGCCATCGTCGGCGGCGGCCCCGCCGGCCTCGCCTGCGCCAACCGCCTGCTCGACCTGCTGGCGACCGAGCCCGAGCTGATGGAAAGCCTGGGTGAGGTGCCCGTGGCGGTCGTCGAGAAGGGCAAGGTCTGCGGCGCACACACGCTCTCCGGAGCGAACATGAATCCCTCGGCGATGCGGGAGCTCTTTCCCGACATCGAGCCATCCGACTGGCCCTTCGCCTATCAGGAGGTCACCAAGGACGCGGTCTACCTGCTGACGAAGAAGGCGGCACTTCCCCTCAAGCCGATGCCGCCGAACTTCCGCAACCATGGCAACTACGTGATCTCGGTCTCGAAGCTCTCGCGTTTCCTCGCCGAGAAGGCGGAGGAGAAGGGCGCGTACATCCTCACCGAAACGGTTGCCGACAAGCTGCTGGTCGAAGACCGCATCGTCAGGGGAATCCGCTCCGGCGACCGTGGTCGCGGCAAGGACGGCAAGGAGCTCGGCAACTTCGAGCCCGGGTCGGATTTGACGGCGAAGGCGACCGTCCTCGCCGAAGGCACTCTTGGCCATCTCACGCAGGCCGCGACCGACTACTTCGATCTCCAAGGCGAGCTGCCGGTGCGCTGGGAGCTCGGAGTGAAGGAGGTCTGGAAGGTCCAAAAGCCTCTCGACCGCGTGATCCACACGATGGGCTGGCCGCTTCGCAAGGCCGCCAAGTGGAACGAGTTCGGCGGCAGCTTCATCTACCCGATGGGCGAGGACAAGCTCTGCATCGGCCTGGTGATCGGCCTCGACTACGCCGACTCCACGGTCTCCTGCCATGACATGTTGCAGGAGCTCAAGACGCACCCCTTCATCGCCAAGATGCTCGAGGGCGGCGAGCGCACGGCATGGGGCGCCAAGACGATTCCCTCGGGCGGGTTCTTCTCGATGCCGCGCAGCCTGACCGTTCCCGGAATGGCGATCGCCGGGGACGCGGCAAGCATGGTCAACATCCCGACGCTGAAGGGCGTGCATTACGCCCTCTACGCGGGCATGTACGCCGCCGAGACGATCTTCGAGGCCCTTAAGAACGACTCGGTGAACCTCGACAGCTACAACGAGAAGGTCAAGAAGTCGGTCATCGGCACCGATCTCTTCGACTCGCGCAACATGCGCCAGCCCTTCACCAAGGGGTTTTTCGTCGGCGGCGCGATCGCGAGTGCGATGACGATCACCAAGGGGCTCTTCCCCGGCGGCAAGTGGGACTACGAGTCCGACACGGAGATCGAGATGCACGACGGCGGCGCCAACCGCAGCTACCCGAAGCCGAACGGCAAGCTCACCTTCGGCAAGCTCGACTCGGTCTTCCTGTCGGGCAACGCCACCCGCGACGACGCTCCCAACCACGTCAAGGTCCAGAACCACGTTCCGCGCGAGCTCGCGAAGACCTGGGTCAACCTCTGCCCCGCACAGGTCTACGAGATCCCGGAGGACCAGCTCGCCAGCGGCTCGGCGACGGTCGACGTCCACGTCACCGCCTCCAACTGCGTGCAGTGCGGCGCGATCAACGCCAAGGGAGGCCGGCTGACGATGCCCGAGGGCGGCGACGGACCCCTTTACCAGGAGGTCTAGCCGCCCGGCCGTCGCTCGCGGCGACGCCGAGCTGGCGCCGCGCGAGCTTGGCGGAGACGATAAGTGAGCCTAACCCGGCTGCGGGGCGGCGAAATCGCCGATGAGTCGCGCCAGCTCCTCCGGTTGGTCGAGCGAGACGAACGTCCGTGAGTCGTCGATGAGCTCGAGCCTGCAGTCCGGAATCGTCGCGGCCAGCTTGCGCGCGTTCTCGACCTTGAAGAACCGATCCTCCGATGCCCACGCGATCAGGGTTGGGCGATCGAACTCCGCTAGCCGCTCGGCCGCCTCGAGCGTGTAGCGGCTCGAGATGCCGCGGAGGAGCTTGCCCGCGTCACGGCGGACCTCCCGGTTCGTCATCGCAGGCTCGACCCACCGATCGAGGAGCTCGTTCGGCAGGCGTCGCTCGGTCAACCAGCCGTAGGCGATGGGCATCCTCCGCATCGTCCGGGGCCGCATCGACTGCATCAGAAAGGTGAGCGCCCCCGGGATCCGGGCGAGGCCCTGGAGGTAGCGGAATGCCGGTGGTAGAAAGTCGCGGTAGGCATCACAGGGAGTGAGGACGAGCCGGCCGAGCCGCTCGGGGTGGTTCGTGGCGACGAGCTGGCACATCGCGCCCCCGGTGTCGTTCCCGACCAGAGTGACCTCCTCGAGATCGAGCGCCTCGAGGAACCCCGCGATGATCCGGGCGACGCCGGGAGGGGAGAGGTCGGCGTCGGGATTCATCGCCTCCCGGTGCGATCCCAGCGGCAGGTCGGGCACGATGCAGCGAAAGCGATCGGCGAGGAGCGGAGTCACCTCGCTCCAGAGGGTTCCGTCAACGAGGAACCCATGCACGAAGACCAACGGCGGGCCGTCCCCCGTCTCCGTGTAGGCAATCCGCCCTTCCGGCAGTTGAACGGTGGCGCTGGTCATCGTGCGGTCCTCTCTGACGCGGGAATTAACATACAGTCGGTACGTTATAACATACAGACTGCTTGCATGTCTACGCGCACCCAGACGGAGAGATCTCAGACCACACGCGGCGCTCTGATGGCCGCCGCGCGGCGGCTTTTTGCCGATCGGGGGTACGCGGGGGTCGGCACGGAGGAGATCGTGCGCGCCGCCGGGGTCACCCGCGGCGCGCTCTATCACCACTTCGAGGGCAAGGAGGGCCTCTTGGAGGCGGTCTACGAGCAGATCGAGGAGGAGGTAACCCGAAAGATTGCGAAAGACGCCCTCTCCGGCGGCGATCCGATGGAGGCGCTGCGGGCGGGAGCCCGGTCGTTTTTGGATCACTGCCTTGTGCCCGAAGTGCAGCGAATCGTGTTGCTCGACTCCCCGGCGGTCCTCGGCTGGGAGCGCTGGCGTGAGATCGGATCCAAGTACGGCCTCGGCCTTGTGGAGGCGGCCCTCCAGGCGGCTATCGACGCAGGCGAGCTCTCCCCGGTGGCGGTCAGGCCGCTTGCGCACGTCCTTCTCGGTGCCCTGGACGAGGCGGCGATGGTGGTCGCTCGAGCCGAAGACCCGCAGGCCGCGCGCGAGGAGATGGTCGTAATCTTCGACCGAATCCTCGACGGGGTCAGGGCAGAGGCCTGAGGAGGTCTTGTGCCGCTCGGTAGAATTTCAAGTGTGAAGAGCGCAATCCATCCCGACTACGTCCTCTCGCACGTGCGCTGTTCGTGCGGGAACGAGTTCTACACCCGCTCGACGAAGCCCGAGCTCCACGTCGAGATCTGCTCGGAATGCCACCCGTTCTATACCGGCAAGCAGAAGCTGGTCGACACCGGCGGGCGGGTTGAGCGCTTCCGCCGCCGCGCGGCGCGCAGCCGCCGCGGCTAGCTCTGACAAGCGTGTTGGAGGCCGAGATCCGCGCCGACGCGTCGGCGAACGGGCGCCTGCGCGTGCAGGCGGAGCCCATGCCGGACGGCCTGCCCGTCGCCTCCCGCGACGCTCCGATCGGGGGCCAGGCGGTCCTCGAGGGCGTGATGATGCGCGGAGTCTCGACCTGGGCGGTCGCCGTGCGAAAGCCCGACGGCGAGATCGACGTCTCTTCAGAGCCCCTCGTCTCGTGGGCGAAGCGCCACCGCATCTGGCGCGTCCCGGTGATCCGGGGAGTCGTTGCGCTCGTCGAGTCACTGAAGATCGGCTTCCGCGCCCTGGCTTTCTCGGCGAATGCCCAGCTTGCCGACGAGGAGGACGCAGAGCCCATCGGCGGCTTCATGTGGGGGCTTACGATCGTGCTCTCGATGGCTCTGGCCATCGGGCTCTTCTTCGTGGTCCCGGTTGGCGCCACGAGCCTGATCAAGGACCAGCTCGGCTCCTCCATTCTCTTCTGGCTCGTGGAGGGAGTCCTCCGCACCTCGATCTTTATCGCCTACCTGTGGGGAATCAGCAAGGTGTCTGACCTGCGCCGGGTCTTCGAGTACCACGGCGCCGAGCACAAGACGATCTCCTGCTACGAGGCCGGCGACCGGCTCACGCCGGCCCGCGCCGAGACCTACTCACGCCTTCATCCCCGCTGCGGGACCAGCTTCCTGCTCATCGTGATGGTGCTGGCCATCTTCGTCTTCGCGCCCCTCGGCCTGCCCGCCTGGTACTGGCTGCTCGCGTCGCGCATACTCGGCGTCCCGCTGATCGCCGGCCTCTCCTACGAGCTCATCAAGTTGGCGGGCAAGCACCGCCGCAAGCGCTGGGTGCGGGCGGTCATGTGGCCGGGCCTCATGCTCCAGAACCTGACGACCCGCGAGCCCGACCGCGAGGAGCTCGCCGTCGCGATCGCTGCGCTCGAGGCCGTGCTCGCCGTGGAGACGCCCGAGGCGGCGTCTGCGAACGTCGAGATCGTGGCTTAGGCCGTCCTCCCCGTCACAATCGGGCCATGATCTCCAAGCTCGTCGAGCAGATCGAGGCGCGCCATGCCGACCTCGAGCGCCAGATGTCGGACCCCGACGTGATCGGCGACCGCGAGCGCTACGCCGCCGTAGGGCGCGAGTACCGCGAGCTCGACGAGGCCAGCGCCCTTGCGGCAGAGTGGCGTCGCCTCCGCGACGACCTCGAGGGAGCACGCGAGATGCTGGCGGAGGATGGCGAGGACCCCGAGCTTCGCCGCGTCGTCGACGAGGCGCCGGCCCGCCTCGAGGAGCTGGAGGAGGCCATCCGCCTGACCATGGTCGAGCGCGACCCCAACGACGACAAGGACGTGATCGTCGAGATCAGGGCGGGCGCGGGCGGCGACGAGGCAGCCCTCTTCGCCGGCGATCTCTTCAAGATGCTCACCCGCTACGCGGAGGAGCGCGGCTTCAGCGCGGAGGTCCTCTCGGAGTCCCAGGCCGAGCAAGGGGGCTTCAAGGAGCTCACGCTGGGCGTTAAGGGTGACGGCGCCTACTCGGTGTTCAAGTACGAAGGGGGGACCCACCGCGTCCAGCGGGTTCCGAAGACGGAGTCGCAGGGGCGGATCCACACCTCGACGGCGACCGTGGCGGTGCTGCCCGAGGCGGAGGAGGTCGATGTCGAGATCGACCCCAACGACCTCCAGGTCGACGTCTACCGCTCGTCCGGGCCGGGAGGGCAGTCGGTCAACACGACCGACTCCGCAGTGCGGATCACGCACAAGCCCACGAACATGGTGGTTTCGATGCAGGACGAGAAGTCCCAGTTGCAGAACCGCGACAAGGCGATGCGTGTGCTGCGGGCGCGACTCTACGAGCGTGAGCTCGGGCGCCAGAACGCCGAGATCGCCGCCGATCGCAAGGCCCAGGTGGGCTCCGGCGAGCGCTCCGAGAAGATCCGCACCTACAACTACCCCCAGAGCCGCGTCACCGACCATCGCGTGAAGGTCTCCTCGGGAGACCTCGAGGGCGTCCTGAACGGCAACCTGCGCGAGTTCACCGACGCGCTCGCCGCCGAGGAGAAGCGCGCCCGCCTGGAGGCGCAGACCAGCTCCGAATGACGACGGTGGCCGCCGGCACGGTGGGAGAGGCGCTGGGGGCGGCGACGGACGCGCTGCGCGCAGCGGGGGTGGACACGCCGCGACTGGATGCGGAGATTCTTCTTTGCGACGCCACCAGATGGGACCGGGCGGTCCTTCTCAGAAGCAATGACGAGGGCGTCGAGCCGGCTGCGGCGCGGCGCTTCGGGGAGATGGTGCGCAGGCGCGTGCGACGCGAGCCAGTTGCATACATCCTTGGGCGCAAGGGCTTTCGGCACATCGAGCTGGCTGTCGATCGCAGGGTGCTCATCCCGCGGCCCGAGACCGAGCTGCTCGTGGAGGTGGCGGTGGACCTTCAACCGTCGAGCGTTCTCGACGTCGGCACCGGGTCGGGGGCGATCGCGCTTGCGATCGCGGACGAGGTGGAGGGGTGCCGCGTGTTGGGTGTCGATACCTCGGCTGCGGCTATCGAGGTGGCCCGCACCAACGCGGCACGGCTAGGGATGGGCAATGAGGGGGCGACCTTCGAGGTATTGGCGCGAAACCCACCGTCTGGGTGGATAAGTCGCCAGGACCTGGTCGTTGCCAACCTTCCCTACGTTCCCGACGGCGATTTCGCGACCCTCGCGCCCGAGATCCGAGAGTACGAGCCCAGGGAAGCGCTCATCGGAGGCCCGGACGGCCTGGACCCGATCAGGCATCTCCTCAGTGATTGCCCGGATTGCGCCGCCATCGCCCTGGAGGTGGGCGCGGGGCAGGCGCCCGAGGTCGAGCGCCTGCTTCAGGCCGGCGGCTTCACGCAGACCTCCCGCCGCCTCGACCTCGCCGGACTCGAGCGAGTTGTCGTGGGCCGTCGAGCATGACCGAGGTCGTCTCGATCGAGAACGAGGGCGCCGCCGCAGCTGTCTCCGCCCTTGAAAGCACGATCCAGTCCGGCGGCGTCGCCGTCTTCCCCGCCGACGGCCTCTACGGCCTGGCGTGCGACCCATTGAATGCCGTGGCGATCGAGCGGATCCACGCCATCAAGGGCCGCGACGACGGCAAGCCCTCGGCGATCATGTACTTCTCCCCGCTCATCCTGCGCGAGCTGGTCGCCGGCCTCGGTCCGCGGGCTGCGGCCGCAGCAGGCGCCCTGCTTCCCGGCCCGGTCACCCTTGTCATAGCCAATCCGGAGCGCCGCTATCCGCTGGCGTGCCGGGAGGACCCCGAGCGGCTCGGCATCCGCCTCATCGACGGCCCGCTCGCGGGCGCGGCCTGCCCGATTTTCCAGACGAGTGCCAACCAGAGCGGCGCCCCGGCTCCGGGCTACTTCAGCGATGTTCCAGCCGAGATCGTGGACGGGGCGGACCTGGCCATCGACAACGGTGCGCTGACCGGCCTGCCGTCGACCGTGGTCGACATCACCGGCCTCGATGCCGGGGGCTCTTGGTCGATCCTTCGCGAAGGCACCCTGTCGACCACGGACGTGGACCGGGTTCTCCGCTCGGTATCGTCGCGCCCATGAAGATCGCCGTCGGATCAGACCACGCGGGTTACGACCTAAAGGAAGAGGTCGAGGCGCAGCTGATCGAGGCGGGCCACGAGGTCACCGACGTGGGCACCGATTCCGACGAGTCGACCGACTACCCGGTCCACGCCGAGGCGGCCGCGCGCCTGGTCGCGGACGGTGAGGCCGAAATCGCGGTCATCGTCTGCGGCTCCGGTGTCGGGGTCTCGATGGCGGCCAACAAGGTCGACGGCGTCCGGGCAGTGAACGCGCATGATCCAGACGAGGCCGAGATGAGCCGCCGCCACAACGACGCCAACGTCCTGACGCTGGCGGGCCGCCGGCTCTCGGCCGACGAGGCGAAGCCCATCGTGGAGCGCTTCCTCGAAACCGACTTCGAGGGTGGCCGCCACCAGCGCCGCGTCGATCAGATCACGGATATCGAGAACGGCGCCTCGGCGGAACGCTAAGCGCCGGGCGCCGGGTGCTCGGCCACATACTCGTCCAGTCGGGCGCCGGCCTTCTTCTGCACAGCTCCCCGAACGATCGGAGTCCAACCGAGCAGGAGCCCCATGGGCCCAAGGGCCTGGCGCGCCCAGCGGTGGAAGTCGAAGGTGTCGCGGTGCTCGGCGATCAGGCCGTCGCGGAACCGAAACGCGGCCCGGATGTCGTTCAGCACCGGCCGGCCCGTCTCGGTGAAGACGTAGCGCGCCTGCCAGTGCGCCGACCCGCGCTCGTCGTTGGCCTCGTGCTCGAGCAGCTCGATCTTCAGGTCCCCGCCGCCCTCCGTGAGCATCCGCCACATCGCCCCGGCCCGGTACCCCTTGAGGTCGGGGAACACCGAATCGGAGAACTGCACGTCGGGGGCGTAGCAGGCTGCCATGCTTGCTCCGTCGCCTGCGGCGAACGCGGCGTAGAAGCGCTCGATCAGCTGCTGGTTGGCGTTGGTCATGATTCCTCTCCATCGGTGAGCGTCGGGCCGGGCTGGACGAGGCCCAGCTGTCCCAGGATCGTCGCGGCGTCGAAGTAGATCCGCTCGCAGGCCAGCTTCTCGCCCTCGAAGACGAAGAACGCCGTGCAGCGGCAGGTGAACTCCTTGCCGGTAGGCGGAATGCCACGAAGCGGCCCCTCGTGCGTTCCCAGCAGGTTGAACTCGGCGATCACCGCATCGTCGGCGTGGTGAAGCTCGATCAGTTCATTGCGCTGATCGGGAAATGCCGTACGCGTGTCGTCGAAGTACTTGCGCACCTCCTCCTCGCCGTCGAAGACGTCTCCCGTGGGGATGATCTCGTAGCGAGGATGGTCAAAGGTGTCGATGGTGGTGTCAAAGTCGTGGACGTTCTCGGATTCCATGTGCTCGCGAACGAGCGCCTCGCGACGCCCTCGGAGCCCTTCGTCGGTGCTCATCTTTCTCCTCTGGTAGGTGCACGGAGCCTATCCGCGGACGTTCGCGCTAACTGCGGATCGCGTCGACAGCTGCGCGTTCGAAGAGGCGGCGCGCCGCCTTGAGCTCTCGAGTTCCGCCGCGCTCGATCCACTCGAGGGAAAGTCCCTCGACCCCGGCCATGAGCAGAACCGAGGCGCTGGGGATTCGGCGCGCAGGGACGCCGGCATCGCGCAGGAACTCCGCGAGCACCTCGCGCCAGCGGTCCTTCACCTCGCGAAGCGCCGAGCGCACGCCGTCCTCGACCACGGACACGGCGTTCAGGTCGAAGTAGCTTCGCGCCAGTCTCACGTCGCGCTCGAGGATCCGCCACACGCCCGCCACTACGCCCTCGACCACTCCCTCCAGCGAAGTGGCATCGCGCAGCCCGGTCACGATCTCGGCGGTGATCTGCTCGCCCAGGCTACGCGCGGCCTCTGCCACCAGGCCCTCCTTCGAGCCGAAGTGGTAGGCGATCAGCGCCTTGTTTTCACCCGCCCGCACCGCCACCTTCGCGGTGGTGAGGCCCGCGTAGCCGTCGGCGAGCAGCGTCTCGAGGCCGGCGGCGAGGATCCGCTCCCGGGCGCCCGTCGACGGACGCCCGGGGCGGGCTCGTTCGGCAACCGGCTTGGCGCTCAAGCGGGAGCGCCCTCGGCCAGCATCGCGGGGTCGAGCCCCATCGCCGCGAGCTTCTTCGATAGCGCCTTCATCGCGTACTCGAAGATCTCCGACGAGTGGTAGAAGGGCGTCTGGAAGTTGTACGGGTCGTCCACCCACGGCGGAACGAACACGAGCGGGGCAACCGCCAGCGACTCCTTCAGCGTGTCGACGACGATCTGGGCGTTGGAGGGGTCGTCCTTGATCGCATCGGCCAGGAACTTCACGCCGAACCCGACGTGGCGCGACTCGTCGCGATTCACCGCCGTGAAGCCCGCCGTGAAGCCGGGGAACCAGCCGCGCTCCTTCAGGGCCTTGATGATGAATCGCGCAGCTGTCAGCGCGAGCATGCCCTCGATCACCACCATGTAGACGGTCACGCCGCGCACCAGCGAGCCGAAATCGCTCGGGTCCTTGCGCAGGGTCTCGGCGCAGTCGTGGAGGATCCCGTTGAAGAGGATCTCCCACTCCTTGTTCACGACCGAGCGCTGCTTGTCGACCATGTTGTTGAGGCTGGTGGCCTCGATGCCCAGCACCTCGCGGTAGAAGCGGTCCCAGAAGACGACGTGCTTGGCCTCGTCTGAGATCTGAGTCGTCAGGAACGCCTGCGCCTCCAGGGTCGGCGCCGCGATGGCGAAGGGGAGGAGCTCGACGGTCACGCGCTCCTCGCCTAGGAAGAACTCGGAGAACCCGAAGTCGAGGAACTTGCGCTCCTCCTCGGTGAACATTCCCGGGGTGTTCCACTGCTCCTTGTCGATGCTGAAGTCGAAGTCTTCGGTGGACCAGTGCTGGCGCTGCCAGCGCATGAAGAGCTTCTCGTAGGAGGGGGCGGCCTCGACGATCCGGTCGAGACCGGACATGACCTTGTCGATGTCGGCGTCCATGAGAACGTCGAGCGCTTCGTCCTCGGTCGAGACGTCCGCCGTTGTGTCGCGGGTCGTGTTGATGGTGGAATCGGTGGCGGCCATGCGCGCTCCTCTGATCGTTGCCGGGGGTTCCTCGCGGGGTTTATAACCGACCGATCAATAAATGTCAACCCCGGCCCATGAACGTCCCAAATGCCCCCCTATAGGGTGGACTTTGGGACGAACGTTGGGCTAGGCCCGGCTCTCCGTCGGCGGAGACCCATAACTTCTGTCACCCTCATTGCCGAACCCCGACTACGGATGAACGCGAGCGTATGAACGACCTACCCCCCGACTTCCAAACCGCTCCCCTCGCCGAAGTCGACCCGGCCATCGCCGAGGTACTGCGGCGCGAGCTACACCGCCAGCAGAACACGCTGGAGATGATCGCCTCGGAAAACTTCGCGCCCCAGGCGGTGCTCGATGCGGCCGGCTCCGTGCTCACCAACAAGTACGCCGAGGGCTACCCGGGCAAGCGCTACTACGGGGGATGCGAGGAGGTCGACGTCGCCGAGCAGCTCGCCATCGACCGCGCGAAGGAGCTCTTTGGGGCCGAGCACGCCAACGTTCAGCCCCACGCGGGCGCCCAGGCCAACAACGCCGCTTACATGGCGCTGCTCGACCCCGGCGACAAGATCATGGGGCTGGCGCTCGATCACGGTGGCCACCTCACCCACGGGATGAAGCTGAACGTCTCCGGCAAGCTCTACGAGGTCATCGCTTACCACGTCAGCCGCGAAGACCTGCGCGTTGACATGGACGAGGTCGAGCGCCTCGCCCACGAACACCGCCCGAAGCTGATCGTCGCCGGCTGGTCGGCCTATCCGCGCCACCTCGACTTTGCCGCCTTTCGCGAGATCGCCGACTCGGTCGGCGCTCGGCTGATGGTCGACATGGCCCACTTCGCCGGCCTCGTCGCCGCCGGCGAGCATCCGAGTCCGGTACCGCACGCCGACGTGGTCACGACGACCATCCACAAGACCCTATGCGGGCCGCGCAGCGGGATGATCCTCTGCCGCTCCGAGCTCGCCGCCGAAGTCAACCGCGCCGTCTTTCCCGGCCAGCAGGGGGGGCCGCTCATGCACATCATCGCTGCCAAGGCGGTGGCGCTCGCGATCGCCCAATCGGAGCCCTTCAGGGCTCGCCAGCGCCAGACCGTGGCCAACGCCCGGGCCTTCGCCGAGGGGCTCATGGCCGGCGGCATCGATGTCCTCACCAACGGCACCGACGTGCATTTGGTTCTCGTCGACCTCACGCCCACCGGCCTCGACGGCAAGACCGCCGAGACGCGACTGGAGGAGGTCGGGATCACGGTCAACCGCAATGCGATCCCGTTCGACAAGCGCCCTCCGATGAACCCCTCCGGGCTTCGCATCGGCACTCCGGCGCTGACAACCCGCGGCCTCGTGGAGGACGACATGCGCGAGATCGCCGACGTGATCAGAGTCGCCCTCTCGGATCGCTTCGACTCCGAGAAGGCCGCCCTGCGCGAGCGCACGGCCGTGCTGATGGAGCGCTACCCGCTCTACCCGCAGCTGTCGGCAGTTGCGGCCTAGGGCGACGTGGCGGCGGCCTGGAGGGACCTGCCGGCGCCGAATCGGCGGTGGGTGCTCGTCAACGCCCTCATCGCCACCGCGCTTATCAACATCGTCGTGAACGTCGCGATCGATCTCGTGAGCGTCGCCGGCCACGACCGGATTGCGCTGTGGGAGCCGCCGTTGGTCAGGCCGAGCACCGCATGGACCCTGATCGGGACCCTGTTTCTCCTGCCGTTCGTGACCTGTCTGCTCGCGACCAAGGTCGTGCGCGACGAGGTCGAAGCCGGATCGCTCAAGCGCGTCTCCTCGCCTGGGCGGCTTGCAGCTCTACCGGAGTCGCGCCCGCGCCGAGGTGCTGCGATCGGCCTCACCGCCGTTGCCCTGCTCGCGCCACCCATGCTGATCGCGATGACGGCGCTGGACTTCCCCGACCTCTCGCACGGGCGCTTCATCGCCTACCAGACCGTCTTCGCCGTGGCGCTCGGCGCGGTGGTCACGCCGCTGATCGCGATCCGCGCGATGGCGGACGGCGAGTAGCAAGGCCCTGCGAGCTATCGAGCCTTCGCCGCCGCCGCGCGGGTCCCGCCACGGCGCCCCAGCCAGCGCTCCGCCGTTCCCTTTCGGCGCAGCGCCGGCTGCTCTATGAAGCGCCAGCTGAGCACGGCCAGCGGCATCGTCATCACGAACGCGAGCGCCGCGACGGCCCAGCCCGAGCCGGGATCGAGGATCTGGATCCACAACTGGGTTACCGGGAACGCATATAGGTAGGCCCCGTAGGAGAAGTCCCCGCGGGCGGCCAGGTTGGGCAGCCGAATGGGACACGCCAGCCCGATCCAGAGGATCACGTAGGCGAAGGCGAATGCGAAGACGAGGGGATAGGCGCCGGTGAGGCTTGCCAAGGCGGTGGCGGCGACGGCGAGCGCGGCGCCGGCCGTCGTGAAGGGCAGGACGTCGCGGTTGACGAAGAGCGCTGCGCCGGCGAGGAAGAAGACGGCGATCTGCTGGTGGTCGGGCTTGGCGAGGATCGGGTTGCCCGGCCAGGCAAGGCTCGCCACTACGATCGCGGCCAGCAGGAGGTTGAAGGCCGTCCGCCTCCCCACCGCGCCGAGAACGCCCGCGACGGCGACGAGGCCATACATGCGGAGCTCCACGGGCAGCGTCCACAGCGAGCCATTCACCGCGGGAGAGGGATTCGAGCCAAAGACCCCGGGAAGCGTGTAGCGCAGGTCGTAGAGCGTCGAGTTGTGAACGCCGTAGCCGACGGTGGCGCGGCTGGTCAGGTAGCTCCCGGCGCCTGCCGTGGTGATCACTACGCCCAGGAGCATCGCCACGGCGACGGCGCAGATTAGGGCGGGATAGATCCGCACCAGACGGGCCTCGGCGTAGGCGAGGAGGTTGCCCCGGCGCTGGTAGCTCTGGGTCACGAGGTAGCCGGAAATAACGAAGAACATCGCAACGCCCACACCCGGAAGGCCCATGTCGTACGGAGCGATGACTCGCGTGAAGTCGGAGATGGGATCGCGCGCATGCGCTCCCCCGGCGAGCACGAAGCTGTGGCCGAACAGAACGGCAAGCGCTCCAAGGAGGCGAAGCGTGCCGATGTTGTTGACGTCGCGAGCCGGCGCGCCCGGACCTGAGCTGGCGTCGGCCATGGCGGCGCAAGTGTGACAGCCACAGGCAATTAGGCTGCGGGCGTGAGGATCTGGGTCGACTGCACCGCCGCGGCCCACCCAATCGTCCTGCGGCCGCTGATCGAGCGCTTCGAAGCGGGCGGGCACGAGGTCGCGATCACCGCGCGCGAATACGGGCAGACGCTCGGTCTGCTGGAGCGAATGGGCCTTCCGCACGAGGCGATCGGCGCGCACGGCGGCTCCTCGGCCCCTGCGAAAGCGCTTGCCCTCGCTCGCAGAAGCGCCGCCCTGATCCGGTGGGCGCGGCCAAGGCGCTTCGCCCTCGCCCTCGCGCACGGCTCGGTCGACGCAGCGGTGGTCGCGAGCTCTCTGCGCTTTCCGCTCGTCGAGATGCAGGACTACGAGCACGCCGGCCTTCAGCGCCAGCTCGCATTCCGGGCGTCGCGCCTGGTCGTCGTGCCCGATGCCATTCCGGTCGACGCGATGCGGCGAGCCGGGGCCCCCGAGCGCAAGCTCTTTCGCTATCCCGGCCTGAAGGAGGACTACTACCTCGCCGCGTTCGAACCGGACCGCGCTGTGCTCTCGGAGCTCGGGGTGGGCGCCGAACGGGTCCTGGTAGTCGTTCGCCCACCTCCGGAGACCTCGGCCTACCACGCGCCGAACTCGCTTTATGCCCAGGTGATCGAGCGCCTGACGAACGAGGACTCCGTGGTCGCGATCGTCATCCCGCGAACCGACGGGCAGCGGGTGGAGCTCGCCCGTCGCGGCGCCCCCAACATCGTCGTCCCCGAGCGGGCGATCGACGCGCAGAGCCTCATCGCCTTGGCCGATCTCGTTGTGAGCGCGGGCGGGACGATGAACCGCGAGGCGGTCGCCCTGGGAACGCCGGTTTGGACGATCTTCAGCGGGAGGATGGGTGCGGTGGACGAGGCGCTGATCGCATCAGGCGAGCTGCGGGTGCTCGCGGGCCCCGAGGACCTTCGCCTCGTCAAGCGCAGGGAGCCCGTCGGGGTTCGAAACCCGCGCGATCCGCAGCTCCTCGCAGACGCAGTTCTTGGAGCTGCCTGAATGTTCGTCGACGGCAAGCCCCCAGACATCTTCGCGTTCCTCGCGTTCGTGGTCGCGGCCGTTGTTGCGTGGCTGCTCGTTCCCCTGACTGAGCGCCTCGCTCACCGCATCGGCGCCATCGATCACCCTCGCGAGCGCAGCCTCCACAGCGTTCCGACTCCCAAGCTGGGAGGGGCGGCAATGCTGGCGGGCGCGCTGCTCGCGGCGGTCCTCTTCCTGCCGACGGTGGAGCTCACCTGGGCGATTCTCGGCGGCGCGGCGGCGACCGCTGCCATCGGGGTGGCGGACGACGTCCTCGAGCTTCCCGCCGGAGTCAAGCTCTTTGGGCAGCTCCTCGCGGCCCTGCTCGTCGTGTTCCACGGCGTCGCGGTGGTCGACTTCACGCTGCCGTTCGTGGGCGGCGTCGACCTGCACACGATCCTCATCCACAACGCTCCAGTGCTGGGCGACGTACGCCTGGGCGAGCTACTCACCCTGATCGGCCTCGTCGGGATGATGAATGTGATCAACCTGATCGACGGCGTCGACGGGCTGGCCGCCGGGGTCTGCCTGATCTCGGCGGTGACGCTCGCGATCATCGCGCTTTCGCTCGACCGCCCCTATGCCGCCGTGCTCGCCGCTCTGACCGGGGGCGCGGCGCTCGGCTTCCTTCGCCACGGGTTTCCGCCGGCGTCGAGCTTTATGGGGGACACCGGCTCGAACCTGCTGGGTTATCTGCTCGGGGTGATCGCGATCGAGGGAGCGCTGAAGACGAACGCAGTCGTCGCCCTTTTCTTCCCGATGATCGTCCTGGCCGTGCCGATCCTCGATACCGGCTTCGTCGTCGCCAAGCGCATCAAGTACCGCCGACCCATCTACGAGGCCGACCGCTGGCACTTCCACCACCGGATGGCGAACATCGGCTTCTCGCAGCGGCGAACCCTCGCCTACCTGTACGGCTGGGCGACGATCATGGCCGCTCTCGCGCTGGCCCTGCGGTTCGTTCCCTACAGCGACGACCATGGCCACTTCAACGCCGGCTGGACAGCGGTGGTGCTGGCGTTCGGCCTTGCGGCCGCGGCGGCGAGCGTCTACCTCGTGTACGTCCTCGAGATCCTGAAGCTCCGCCGGGTTCGCACCCGCCAACTCGCGGCGGCTCCGGGAGAGACACCCTCGGAGGCCGAGATCGACGCCGGGGTCTCGCGCGAGCTCGAGACGGGGAGCTTTGCGATCGTCAACCCGGAAACCGGGGAGTTCGAGCTGATGGACGACCCGCCCTGAGACTTCGTCACGATCGGCTCGTGCCCCTCCGAAGGGCGGCCGGAGATTGGGCGAATTCGGATATATTCGCCATCCGCCGGCGCGCACCTTCTCGGTTGTTCGCCGGCCGTCCCGTCCCCACAGCCCGACCGAACGCTTGCCAGATCCAGACTTCGACTCCCGCGGCGACTCCGAGGCCTTCAGGCAGGGGCGGCGGTGCCACCGTCGCAGCGGCTTCGCGCGCCACGCCGGCAGTCGCCTGCCGGCCGATTCGCCGCCCCGGCGAACGCGGCACGCATGCGTGACAGGTCGGCCGGGCCGTGCGATTCGCCGGCGCCGCCAACCGGTTCAGTGTCGACGCTCGCGCTAGACGGAAGCTCATCGCGGGCCCCGCGGCGGGCGGGGATCGGGGTGCGTTACCTGGACCTTGCGCTGCTCGCGCTCGCGCTGCCGGTGTTCCTGATCGCCAGCCTGCCGATGGCGGGCTACGCGGTGCTCGCCGCGGCATGGATCGCCCAGCGCGGTGTCCAGCTCGCCGCCGAGCGCCACGCGGCGCGCTCGCTCGCGGAAGGCGTCCGCCGGGGAGCGGTGGGCGTGCTCGCGGGATCGATCCTCGTGCGCCTCTGGGTGGTGACCCTGCCGATACTCCTGGTCGGGATCCTGGGCGAGCGCGAGGATGGCCTTGCCGCGGCGGTCCTCGCCGCGATCCTGGTGACGGTTGCACTGGCCTCCGAGGCGCTTTCGCGCGCTTTTGAGGGTATGGAGAGCTCGTGAGCCGCGGCCGCAAGATCGCATTGGGCTTCGCGCTCTACTTCCTGATCATCATCGCGATCGGGGTGTTCTTCGGCAGCGAGGGCAAGAACAACGCCTTCAAGCCGCAGAACGAGTTCCTCCTTGACCCGTGGATCAACCTGAAGATCGGCGGGGTGGACATGTCGATCACCAAGGCCGTCCTCTACCTGGTGCTCGCGAGCGGGCTGACGATCGGCGTCATGACCTACATCTCGCGGCGGATGCAGCGCGAGCCGAACAAGACCCAGATGATGGTCGAGCTCGCCTACGACCTCACGCGCAACAACATCACCGGCACGAATCTCGACGCGAAGATGGCGGCCCGCTGGTTTCCGTTCCTGGGGGCCCTCTTCTTCTTCATCTGGTTCTCGAACATGATCGGCTTCCTGCCGCTGCCGACGAACACCGAGCACGAGCTCACGATCTTCGGGCTGCAGGTTCCGTCGCTGGCGCTCTACGCGGCGACTGCGAACCTCTCGATACCCCTGGTCCTGACCCTGGTCGTTTGGATCTCCTACCACGTGGAGGGGATCCGCGCCAAAGGCTTCTTCCCCTACTTCGCGAGCTGGCTCCCGCCGGGACTCGAGGACATGAACGCCCCGGCCAAGGGCTTCTTCTTCGGCATCGAGGCCATCTCCCACTTCGCCCGCCTGATCTCGCTGTCCGTGCGGCTCTTCGCCAACATCCTCGCCGGGCATCTCCTGCTTCTATTCATGGGAGGCGGCCTCGCCGTCCTCCTCGGCATCGCCGCTCTCGGCACGCTTACGTTCCCCCTCGCCTTCGCCTTCTTCATCCTCGAGGTGGGGCTGATCGCGACGCTTCAGGCGTTCATCTTTGCGACCCTCACTGCGATCTATCTCGGCGGCGCTACAGCCGCGAGTCACTAACAAGGAGCACATCTAATGGATCTCACAACCATCGCCGCCCTAACCGGCGACGTCGAGAAGGCAGGCAAGTCGATCGCCCTCGGCGTCGGCGCCGGGCTCGGCTCGATCGGCGCCGGCATCGGCATCGGGATCATCTTCGGCAAGGAGATCGAGTCCGTCGCCCGCCAGCCCGAGATGAAGGACGAGCTGCAGCAGATCCGCTGGCTGGGCTTTGCGCTCACCGAAGCGGTCGCGTTCTACACGTTCATCTTCGGCCTCATCGCCTTCTTCCTCTAGGCCGTAGGACCAAGGAACCAGACAAATAGAAATGCTCCCGCTCGCCTCATCCAGCGGCAACTTCCTGGTCTCGCCCGGGCTCGGACTCATGCTCTGGACCCTCCTTTTGTTCCTGTTCACGATGTGGGTCCTCAAGCGCACCGCGTTCCCGCGCATCCAGGAGGCGCTCGAAAAGCGGGCCAACGCGATCCGCGAGAACATCGAGGCGTCGGAGAAGCAGCGCGCCGAGGCCGACGAGATGCTCGCCGACTACCGCAAGCGGCTGGCCGAGGCCCGCGAACAGGCTGACGACATCGTCACTCGCGCCCGCAAGGCGTCGGAGGCGGCGATCGCGGACGCCACCGCCGCCGGCAAGGCCAAGCGCGAGGAGCTCGTCGCCGCGGCGCGCGCTGATATCGAGATGGAAACCAAGCGGGCTCTCGAGAGAATCCGCAGCGAGGTGGCGGACCTGACCGTGCTCGCGACCGAGAAGGTGACGCGCAAGAGCCTCGACGACGCCGATCACCGGAAGCTGATCGAAGAGGCGCTGTCGGAAGTGGACTTCAGCGCGCTTGCCGGGGCAGAAAGCGAGTAATGGAAGAAGTCGCTCGCGTATACGCGGACGCCCTATTCGGCGTCGCCAAGGAGAAGGACGAGCTCGACGAGATCCACGAGCAGCTCGGCCAGTTCGCCGACGCCATGAGCGAAAGCCACGACATGCAGACGTTCTTCTTCAGCCCGTACTTCACTTCGGCGGAGAAGGGGGACGCGATCGCCAAGGCGGTGTCCGGCGCCGGCGACGAATTCATGAACTTTCTCGAGCTTCTCGCCGAGAAGCACCGGATGCCGGTCATCTTCGCGATTCGCCGCGCCTTCGACGAGCTGTGGGCGGAGGAGCGAAAGCGCCTCGACGTCACGGTGACCAGCGCGGTCGAGCTCGATCCCAAGGTAGTGAAGAAGGTCGGCGACGAGATCCAAAAGCAGACCGGGCGCGAGATCGACCTGAACGCGGTGGTCGACGAGGACGTGATCGGCGGCCTCGTCCTGCGGGTCGGCAACCGCGTGCTCGACGCGAGCGTGCGGGCGAAGCTGGACCGCCTGCGCAAGGAAATTGCTCAGGCCGCATAGGCCCGGGCCGTCAACGATTTGAAAATAGAAATGAAGGAGCCCACCTAAATGGAGATCAGGCCAGACGAGATCGGGAAGATCCTGCGCGAGCGGATCGAGGGCCTGGACGTTGGTGCGGCGGACCTCTCCGAGGTTGGCACCGTCCTGTCGGTGGCCGACGGGATCGCCCGCGTCCACGGGCTCGACAACTGCATGTCGCTGGAAATGCTCGACCTGCCGCACGACGTCACAGGCCTCGCCCTCAACCTCGAGCGCGAGAACGTGGGCACCGTGCTCTTCGGCGCCTGGGACAAAATCGTCGAGGGCGACACGGTCAAGCGCACAGGCAACCTCCTTGAGATCCCGGTTGGCGAGGGGCTCCTGGGGCGGATGGTCGATCCGCTCGGGCGGCCGCTCGACGACCGTGGCGAGATCGATACCTCGGAGACTCGTCCTGCCGAGTTCAAGGCACCGGGCGTCGTTCAGCGCCAGCCCGTGACCGAGCCCGTCCAGACGGGCCTGAAGGCCATCGACGGCATGATCCCGATCGGCCGCGGGCAGCGCGAGCTGATCATCGGCGACCGCCAGACCGGCAAGACGGCGGTGGCGCTCGACACGATCATCAACAACCGCGACAAGGATCTGGTCTGCATCTACGTGGCGATCGGGCAGCGGATGTCGACGGTGGTGGCGGTGAAGGAAATGCTCTCCGAGAACGGCGCGATGGACAACACGATCATCGTCGCCGCGCCTGCCGACGAGGCCGCTCCGATCAAGTTCATCGCCCCCTACGCGGGCTGCGCGATGGGCGAGCACTTCCTCTACAACGGCAAGCACGCACTCTGCATCTACGACGACCTCACGAAGCACGCCTTCGCGTACCGGCAGATGTCGCTGCTGCTGCGCCGCCCGCCTGGCCGTGAGGCCTACCCGGGTGACGTCTTCTACCTGCACTCGCGCCTCTTGGAGCGGGCCGTGAAGCTGAACGACGACCTCGGCGGAGGCTCGCTGACGGCGCTGCCGATCATCGAGACGCAGGCCAACGACGTGTCGGCCTACATCCCGACCAACGTCATCTCGATCACCGACGGCCAAATCTTCCTCGAGTCGGACCTCTTCTACAAGGGCGTCCGGCCGGCGATCAACGTCGGCATCTCGGTGTCACGGGTGGGCGGCAACGCGCAGACGAAGGCGATGAAGAAGGTCGCCGGCAAGCTGCGCCTCGACCTCTCGCAATTCCGTGACCTCGAGGCCTTCGCGCAGTTCGGCTCCGAGCTCGACCCCGAGACCCAGCGCTCGCTGGCCCGCGGCGAGCGTCTGGTCGAGATGCTGAACCAAAAAGAGCGCCAGCCGCTCTCGGTTTCCGACCAGGTCGCTTCGATCTACGCGGGGACGGGCGGCTACCTCGACCGCATCAAGACGGATCGCGTACCGGAGTTCCTCGCGCGCCTCGTCGACCGCCTGCACTCCGAGAACGGTGACCTGATCGACGGCATCAACGAATCGGGGCAGCTCTCCGACGACGATGAGGAGGCTCTGGGCAAGGCGATCGCCGACGCGATCGACGACTTTGGCCCCGACTTCGACAAGGATGGCAACCCGCTGGAGGAGGGCGAGTCCGACCGCATCCGCGACGAAAAGGAGCAGGAGACGCCGGCCCGGGCCGACGCCGACTCCGGCGAGGATGACGACGCGGGCGACGACGACAAGGGGTCTGACCCCTCGGGTGACGACTCCCGCGAGACCGAGGAGGCCAAGGCATAGCCACCCAGAAGGAAGTCAAGACCCGCATCGCCTCGGTCAAGAACATCCACAAGATCACCCGGGCGATGGAGATGGTCGCCGCCGCGCGGCTGCGCCGCGCCGAGCAGCGGATCGAAGCGCTGCGTCCGTACGCCCAGGCGATTCGCAAGATGACGCAGCAGGTCGCGGAGGCGGCACCCGCCAAGGTCAGGGGCGTAGCGCTTCTCGAGGAGCGCGAAAACCACGAGAACGTCGCCGTGCTGCTCGTTACCGGCGATCGCGGCCTGGCGGGCTCTTTCAACACCCAGATCATCCGGGAGGGGCTGCGGCTGAAAGGTGAATTCGAGGGCGACGGCGCCAAAACCGTCTACTCGGTCGTGGGACGCCGCGGCAACTCGACGATGGTCTTCCGCGGCGAGGAGGTCCTGGAGTCCTACATCGGCTTCACCGACCGGCCCTCGTTCACCGACGCCCGCGAGATCTCACGAGACCTCGTTGCGGCCTTCATCGACGGCGAGGTCGACCGGGTGGACATCGTCTACAACCGCTTTGTATCCCCCCTCACGCAGTTCGTCCGACGCCAGCGCCTTCTGCCACTGAACGAGGCGGAGGTTTTCGGCGAGGGTGTCGAGGAAGAGGAGTCGGACGCCGACGAGGAGCTCGTCGAGGCGCACAAGCGCGCCCTGTGGGTCTACGAGCCGGAGGCGGAGGAGATCCTCCAGCACCTCTTCGAGGAGTACGTGGACCTCTCCATCTACAGGGCGTTGCTGGAATCGGCGGCGTCCGAGCACGGCGCCCGCATGACCGCAATGCGAAACGCGGCGGAGAACGCCGACGAGATGATCGACCGGCTGACCCTGGAGATGAACCGCGTCCGCCAGGCGGAGATCACGCAGGAGATCCTTGAAGTAGTGGCCGGCGCCGAGGCGCTGGGCTGATAGCGCTGAAGGAGAAAAATGGCTGAGGAAAACGGCAACTCGAGCAAGGGGAACGGCGGCAACGTCGGATCGGTGGAGCAGGTGACGGGCGTCGTCGTCGACGCCGTCTTCCCGGACACCCTGCCGGAGATCTACCACGCGCTCACAATCGAGCTCAAGCGGGGCGCCGAGGAGGAGGCGTCTCAGCTCGTCCTCGAGGTCCAGCAGCACCTGGGCGACGATCGCGTCCGCGCGGTCGCCATGGACGCCACCGACGGCCTGCAACGCGGGCAGGAGGTGACCGACACGGGGTCGCCGATCACGGTGCCCGTCGGCGAGGCCACCCTGGGGCGGATCTTCAACCTCCTTGGCGACCCGATCGACCTCGGGGAGCCGGTCGAGACCGAGGAGCGCTGGCCGATCCACCGGTCCGCCCCGAACGTCGAGGACCTAGCGCCGACCCAGGAGATCCTCGAGACCGGGATCAAAGTCATCGATCTCCTTGCCCCCTATGCGAAAGGTGGCAAGGTCGGCCTGTTCGGCGGCGCCGGCGTTGGCAAGACCGTGCTCATCCAGGAGCTGATACGCAACATCGGCGAGGAGCACGAGGGCCTCTCGGCCTTCTGCGGTGTCGGGGAGCGCTCGCGTGAGGGTAACGACCTCTGGCTCGAGATGAAGGAGTCAGGCGTCATCTCCAAGACGATGCTCGTCTTCGGCCAGATGAACGAGCCTCCCGGGGCTCGGCTTCGCGTGGCGCTGTCGGGGCTGACCATGGCGGAGTACTTCCGCGAGACGTCGGGGCAGGACGTGCTGCTCTTCATCGACAACATCTTCCGGTTCGTCCAGGCCGGCTCCGAGGTTTCCGCACTCTTGGGGCGCATGCCCTCAGCCGTCGGTTACCAGCCGACGCTTGAGACCGAGATGGGCGGCCTCCAGGAGAGGATCACCTCGACCCGCAAGGGCTCGGTGACCTCGATCCAGGCGGTCTACGTCCCGGCCGACGACCTCACCGATCCGGCGCCGGCGTCGGTGTTCGCGCACCTGAACGCGACCACCACACTCTCCCGCGCCATCTCCGAGAAGGGCATCTACCCGGCGGTGGACCCCCTCGACTCGACGTCCACCATCCTCAAACCGGAGATCCTCGGCGAGGAGCACTACAACACGGCCACCGAGGTCCAGGAGGTCCTGCAGCGATACAAGGAGCTCCAGGACATCATCGCCATCCTCGGGATCGACGAGCTCTCCGACGAGGACAAGACGGCGGTTGCGCGCGCCCGCAAGATCGAGCGCTTTCTGTCGCAGCCATTCTTCGTCGCCGAGGCGTTCACCGGCCGCGAGGGCGAGTACGTCCCGGTGGAGGAGACGGTCCGGGGCTTTCGCGAGATCCTCGACGGGAAGCATGACGACCTGTCGGAGGGTGCCTTCTACATGAGGGGCTCGATCGACCAGATCACGGGCGACAAGGACTAGCGAGGCTTTCGTTGGCACACCCTGAGTTCGCAGTTCACGTCCTCACCCCGGACGGCGACGTCTACGAGGGGGAGGTCCAGCAGCTCAATACCCGCACCGGCGTCGGGGAGGTCGGCATCCTCGCCAACCATGTTCCGATGCTCGCGCGACTGGTGCCGGCGGAGCTGCGGCTCCACGTCTCCGACTCCGAGACGCTCCGGTACGCCCAGGGTGAGGGGTGGCTCGAGGTCTTTGCCAACGAGGCGCGGGTCCTGGTCTCCGAGGCCGTGCCGCCGGACGACCTCGATGTCTCCGCGCTGAAGGAGAAGCTCTCCGACGCCGAGCGCCGCCGCGACGAGGCCGACGAGGACTCGGCCGCGCGCGAGCAGGCCGAGCGCGAGGTCGCTCGCGCCGAGGCGTTCATCAAGATCGCCGAAGGCTGAAAGGGCGACGGGAGTCAGTCCTGGTCCCGCCAGGGCTCGACCCTCTCGACCACTCGGGTCTGACCCCCGCAATACTGGCGCCGTGGACGAACGCCTGCTGGCAGAGCGGCTGATCGCCTACGACAGCTCCAAGGCGGACGGCGTGAAGCTCTGCGCCGGCTTCGTCAAGGGCTGGCTCGAGGCGCGCGAGATCGAGACGACACAGCTCGAGGTGCGCGGCCTGCCGGTTTTGGTGGCCGACGTCGGGCCCCCGGACGCGGCCCTGACGGTCCTCCTTCATGGGCATCTCGACGTCGTGCCCGCACGGCCCCAGCAGTTCGAGCCCGCCGTCGAGGGCGACAGGCTCATCGGACGCGGCGCCTACGACATGAAGGGCGCGGTTGCTGCTCTCCTGCTCGCCCTCGCGGACCTTCGTGATCAGAATGACGTCAGAGTTCGGCTTGGCGTCGTGCCCGACGAGGAGTCCGAGGAGGAGTCCGACCGAGGTGGCGACTTGCTCGTGAAGGAGGGGTTCCTGGGGGATTTCGCGATCACGGGCGAACCCACAGACATGCACATCGGGGTGGCCGCCAAGGGAGTGTTCGCCATGCGGATCGAGGTTCAGGGCCGCGCAGCCCATGGAGCCACGCCGTGGCTCGGCGACAACGCGATCCTGCGGGCAGTCGAGCTTTTTCACCAGATCGAGTCGCTACCGTTCGCATCGCGCAGCTCCGAGCTTTTCGACCGCCCCTCCATAAATTTGGGTCGCATCTGGGGCGGGGACGCGCTGAACAAGGTGCCCGACCTCGCCGTGATCGACGTTGACGTACGCCACCTGCCCGAGCAGGACCCCGAGGAGATCCTCGAGGAGGTGCGCGCGCTTCCCGGCGCCAATGTCATCTCCACGTTCCGTCGTGAGCCCGCCATGGTCGACCCCGATTCACCGTTCGTGCGGGCGCTCTGCGCCGCCGCGGCTCGCAACCACACCGACGGTGTCACCAGCGTCGGTCGCGACGGTGCCTCGGACGCCGTCTCCTTCTTGCGCGCGGGGGTTCCCGCGGTCGAGTTCGGCCCGGTGGGGGGAGGCCACCATGGCCCGGACGAATGGGTCTCTGTGCCCTCTCTCCGCGCCTACCGGCGCTCGATCGTGGATTTTGTCACGCACCTCACGGAGAGCCCCGCTTGACCGACGAAAAGCTGCCTCCCGCCGAAGACGGCGAAAAGCATGACCCCGTCCCCGCGACCTGGGCCGGGCGATCGCGCAAGGACGGCTCGGCGGATCCGCCGGGCGGCGTGACCGACGAGATCGACGCCGTTCACAAGGCGCTCGACGACGAGCTAGCGGACCACTTCGAAGAATTCAAGCCGGAGCCCGAACCCGAGCCGCCGCCCGAACCCGAACCGCCGGCGGAGCCGGAGCCACCCGCGGAGCCGGAGCCACCCGCGGAGCCCGGGCCGCCGGCGGAGCCCGAGCCACCCGCAGAGCCGGAGCCTCCGGCGGAGCCCGAGCCACCCGCAGCGCCGGATCCTCCGGCGGAGCCCGAGCCACCCGCAGAGCCCGAACCGCCGCCGGCTCCCCAACCGCCAAAGGCCGCCGAGACGCCCGCTCCGGCGCCGGCCCGCAGCGACACGATCGAGGCCGACACCCTCGCGGTTTCCGAGCAAGAGGCAGCCGCAGAGGCCGCGCTCCAGGGCCTTCGCGCGCGCACTGCCGCCCACGCCCCCAAGCTTCCGCCGGCGACCCCGCCGCCGGCAACGGTGGCGGGCGCAACCGCCGTGGCGCAGGCTCCGCCCCCGGCTCCTCCCGAGCCGGCCGTCGTGGATGTGGGGGAGCCGCCAAAGCGCGGGGTCTGGATGCGCTTCGTCGTCGGCGCCGTCCTCATCGTTGTCTCCATGGCGACCGCGACAGCCGTCACCGGCCTGGTTGCGGCGAAGAACCTGCTCGACGGCCTCGGAGGCCTTCACGGCCTTCAGGGCACGCTCGCGAATGTCGACCCCGGGAAACCGCAGACGATCCTCATCCTGGGCTCGGATCGCCGCCCCGGCGAGACCGACAGCGGCCGCTCCGACACGACGATCCTTCTGCGTTTGACCTCCGGCCAGATCAACCTGCTGTCGATCCCGCGGGACCTCAAGGTCTTCATTCCCGGGCACGGGGTTGACAAGTTCAACGCGGCCTACACGTACGGGGGGCCGAAACTGGCCACGGAAACGGTGACGCAGCTGACCGGCCTGAAGCCCAACGTCGTGGTCAACATCAACTTCACGGGGTTTGCCAACGCCGTGAACGAGATCGGCTGCGTCTACGTGGACGTCGATCATCACTATTACCACTCGAATGCCGGGCTGGCTGCCATCGACCAATACGCCGAGATCAATATTCCGGCCGGCTACCAGCGCATGTGCGGCTACAACGCGCTCTCGTACGTCCGCTACCGCCACGAGGACAACGACCTCGTGCGCTCGGCGCGCCAGCAGGCGTTCCTGCGTGAGGCGCGGGCTCAGGTGCCCGCGACGAAGTTCATCGACGACTACACCAACCTCACCAACATCTTCAAGAAGGCGACGACGTCGACCATCACGGGACTGCCGCAACTGATCGGCCTCGGACGCCTTCTCTTCTCGGCCCGGAATGCGCAGGTGCGCGAGATCCACTTCCCGGCGAATGCCGGAGGTCCCCTGGACACCTATCTAACCGCGTCGAGCTCGGCGATCAAGCAGGTTGTTGGCGAGTTCCTCGGCTCGAGCTCGGTCTCGTCGTCGACGCCGGCGACGACGAGCACCAGCTCGTCGAACCCGAGCAAGCCCGCCAAGAGCAAGACCGCGCCCAATGGCACCAAGAAGCCGCCCGAGTCGAACATCGCGCCCCACCCGACGTCGGGCTCCCTTGTGGACGCGACGTCAAGCGGACCGGCGGCGGCCTCCGAGGTGACCAAGACCGCCAAGGGAGATCCGATCGGGATTCCGGTCTACTACCCGACGAAGCTGCCACCGGGCGCTGAGTTCTTGACCCAATCCCTGAACGGCGACCCGGACAACACCCGCGGACTGACGATCGACGGTGGCGGGGGCCATAAGTACTTCGGCTACAAGATCGTCGCGCAGATCCCGTACGGCACCGGGGGCTACAACTACACCGACTACTTCGGCTTTTCGGGGACCAACTGGCGCGACGCCCCGATCCTCGACAACCCGACCGTCTCGAAGACGATCAACGGGCACGACTTCATGTTCTATTACGACAACGGGCGCCTGCGCCAGGTCGCCTGGCGGACGGATGATGCCGCCTACTGGGTCGAGAACGACCTCCTCGAGACAATGACCCAGGACCAGATGCTCGGCATGGCCGAGTCGATGGTCAAGTACGTACCCTAGATGAGTGATCCCACGACTTCACGCATGCGGATGACGCCCGGATACCGGCGCCGGATCGCGCCCTCCGAGACTCGCCCGTACTTCTCAGTACGGGCTTCGCTCATCGGCCACGCCCGGCTTGGTCCCGCGCGCCCCCACGCACGCGAGGCCGTGGAATCAATCATCTAGCTCTGAGATGAGCGACCGGGCACCGATCGGAGTAGTCGGCATCGGCTGGGTGGGCCTCGTGACCGCGGCCTGCTTTGCTGAGCTTGGCAGCGACGTTGTCGCCCTCGACATCCTCACCGAAAAGGTCGATGCGCTCCGCCGGGGTGAGGCGCCCTTCTACGAGCCGGGGATGGCTGAGCTTTTGGAGCGCAACCGCGAGCGCCTGCATTTCACCGCCGAGATGTCGGAGCTGCTCGAGGGCCGCCGCCTGCTGTTCTGCTGCGTCGACACTCCGCCGACCTACTCGGGTGACGCCGACCTGTCGCGGGTGGACGCCGTCGTCTCCGGCTTGGCGGGATCGCGTGAGCACGCGCTGGTGATGAAGAGCACCGTTCCGGCCGGGACGGGGGCGGCGATCCGCCGCCGCGCCCCGGAGCTCTCGTACGTGTCGTGCCCGGAGTTCCTGAAGGAAGGCACCGCCGTTGCGGACTTCATGCATCCCGACCGCGTCGTGATCGGCACGGATCCGGGCGACGAGGCCGCCGCCGCCGTCGAAGCTCTCTACGCCCCCTTGGGTGGCGAGATCGTGCGCACCGACGTCGCCTCGGCCGAGATGATCAAGCTTGCGGCGAACGCGTTCCTCGCGACCAAGATCTCGTTCATCAACGAGATCGCCAACGTTTGCGAGGAGGTCGGGGCCGACGTCACCGAGGTCGCCCGCGGGATGGGGCTGGACCAGCGAATCGGCTCGAGCTTCCTGCGGGCGGGAATCGGCTACGGCGGCAGCTGCTTCTCCGGCAAAGAGACCCTCCTGGTCAAGCTCTGGGGGTCGCCCCGCCTCGTCACGTTCGAGCAACTGTGGGGGCTCGCCGGCGGCGACGAAGCGGCTGTGGACGGAGAGGCGATCGAACCGGAGTCGCTGAATGTGTGGTCCTGGGTGCCCGGCGAGCCGGAGCCGGAGTGGATGCCGGTGTCGGTGCTCACCAAGCGTGACTACGTCGGCGAGATGGTCGAGGTCAGGACCAAGATGGGAAGGCGGGTTACGGTGACCGCCGACCATCCGTTCATCGTCGGGGACGGACGAGACGGTGAGATCCTCACCCACGTCCTGGCGCGCGACCTCACTGAGGAGGACTGGCTGCCACTCGCGGTCGGGTCAGTGCCCGGCTGCGAGCCCGATCGCTACTCGTTGATGGGGGCGATCGAGGATGGGCACGTCCCGATCGAAAACGTCATGGTCAGGCCCGGGGCCGAGGCGATCACCGCTCTGGCAAGCCGGTCGCCGGCCGAGCGGCGCGAGATCTTCGCCAATCACCGCAGGCCCACGGCGCGTATGGGTGACGTGAAGCGCACCGGGACCCTGCGGCTGAGCGAAGCCTGCCTTGCCGAGATCAGCCTCGGAGAGGCCACCCTTGGGACGGCGAAGAACGGAACCTTCTGCACGGCCTCCATCGAGCTCGACGAGTCCTTCTGGCGCGTCGCCGGGCTGTACGTCGCCGAAGGCCACATCGCTCGCGATCGCGACAGCGGACGGCAGCAGCTCTCATGGAGCTTTCATCCAGAGCACGAGGACCACCTTGCGGAAGAAGTTGTGCGCTACTGGGCCCGCCAGGGCGTTTCCGCCAAGATCAGGCGGGCGCCGACTGCCAAGGTGGTGTCGCTGTCATCCCGAATCCTCGCGGAGTGGTGGGTCCAGATCGCCGGCTTTGGGCTCCTCTCTTACAGCCAGCGCATCCCGGAACTGGCGTGGAGCCAGTCACCTGAGCGAAAGCGAGCCTTCCTTTCGGGCATCTGGGAGGGCGACGGTTCGTGGTCCTTGATCAACCAAGGCCCATCCGTGATCCTCGAGTGGGGCACGATCAGTGACGAGCTTGCTGATGGCGTGTCCCGAATGCTCGGCGAGCTCGGCTTCGTTTGCTCTTGGCGCCGTGGGCGTACCGCAAAGTCGACCAAGGAGACGCATTGGCTGCGTGTTAGTGGTGCGGATCAGGTGGAGCGGGCGATCGACTTTCTCGTGCCGGAGCGGGACCGGGACGGCGTTTTCACCGCGATCGGCCGCCAGGCCAAGCGGATCAAGCCGACCGGCTACCGACAGTTCTTCGGAGGCGGACCGGCGTGGGTGAGGGTCGTCGGAACCACGACGCGTCCAGCGTCCGAGCGCGTGTACTCGCTCAAGGTTCCCGGCAGTCAGACAATCGTTGGCTCCGGTGGATTGATTCAGCGTCAATGCTTTCCCAAGGACGTCAGCGCGCTCAAGCAGCTTGCCGGCAACACCGGCTATCACTTCCAGCTGCTGAATTCGGTGATCGAGGTCAACGAGCTTCAAAAGCGCCGCGTCATCGGCAAGCTCGCCAAGCATCTGGGCACGCTCGTGGGCAAGCGCGTCGCCCTGCTGGGGCTTTCCTTCAAGCCCGACACCGACGACATGCGCGAGGCGTCGAGCCTGGTGCTTGCTGCGCGTCTTCAGGGAGAGGGGGCTACGGTCGTCGCCTACGACCCCGTCGCCGAGGAGCGGGCCGCCGAGCTGCTGCCGGCCGTCGCCCTTGCCGACTCGGCCGCCGAGGCCGTCGCCGGCGCCGACGCGGCGATCCTCGTGACCGAGTGGCCGGAGTTCGAGGATCTCGACTGGCCCGAGCTCGCGAAGGCTATGGCCTCGCCGGTGCTTGTCGACGGACGCAACTTCCTCGACCCGGCGGCGATGAGGCAGGCCGGGTTCACCTACGAGAGCATCGGTCGCCCAGCCGCGTCGCCCGCGCGCTGATGCAGGCCCTCGTCCTCGTGGGCGGCGAGGGAACTCGCCTTCGTCCGCTTACGCTCACGCGGCCGAAGCCGGCCTTGACGCTGGTCGACAGGCCCTTCATCCGCTTCATGGTCGATTGGCTCGTACGCCATGGAGTCGACGACGTGATCATGGCCTGCGGCTTCAAGCCCGACCGCCTGCGGGACGCTCTTGGCGACGGCTTCGGAACGGCCGCGACGGTTCGCTACGTCGAAGAGGACGAGCCCCTGGGAACTGCCGGGCCGATTCGTCTGGCCGCCGACCGGGGACTGCTCGCCGAGCGCTTCATGGTCCTGAATGGTGACTGCCTAGCGGACCTGGATCTCACCGCGCTGCAGAAGTTTCACGCCGAGAACGATGCCGTCGCAACACTGGGCCTATATCCGGTCGAAAACCCGCTCTCCTACGGCCTCGTTCGCCGGCGGGAGTCGGGCGAGGTGACCGAGTTCCTCGAAAAGCCCGACCCGGGGGAGGCCGACACGGACGAGATCAATGCCGGTGCGTATGTCCTCGAGCAGGACATCGTCGGCCTGATCCCGTCCGGGCGCTCCGTCTCGATCGAACGCGAGGTCTTTCCCCGGCTCGCCGGGCAAGGTCTCTTTGGGCTGCGCCTGGAGGGGTACTGGATGGACATCGGCACGCCGGAGCGCTACCTCCGGGCGACCTGGGACATCCTGGACCAACGCGTGGAGACGGATGTCGCCACCGACGGCTCTGGCGTCTTCGTCGCTGCGAACGCCTCGGTTGATCCCGGCGCCCGAGTCGGCCCTCAGGCGATGATCGGGGCCGGGACCAGCGTCGCCGGTGGCGCTGCCGTGCGAGGCGCGGCCCTCCTCGAGAGCTGCTCGATTGCCGCCGACGCCGACGTCCGAGGGGCTATTCTCGGCGCCGGCGTGGAGATCGGGCAAGGGGCACGAGTCATGGAGGGCGCCGTGATCGGCGATGAGGCCCGGGTAGCCGATGGGGCGACCGTCGCTGCGGACTCCAGGGTGGCCCCCGCTGAGGTGGTGGCCGTATGAGCTCCACCGCAGAGGCGCTGGAGCGCATCCGCGCAGTCGACAGCGCCGGTCAGCTCGACGACGTCCTTGCGCTTCCCGATCATCTCGCGGATGCGCTCTGGCGCGTCGAATCTGCCCGGCTCGAGCGGTTCGAGTGCTCTGGCATCGTCGTCTGCGGCATGGGCGGGTCAGCGATCGGCGCCGACCTTGCCAAGGCGGCGGTGGGTGATCGCCTGACGCGTCCACTCCTCACCGTGCGCGGTTACGATCCGCCGAGTTCCCTACCCGCCGACCACGCGTTTCTGTGCTCGAGCTACTCGGGCAACACCGAGGAGACGCTGGCCTGCTACGCGGCGGCCGAGGCGCTCGGCGCACGGCGGTTTGCCGCGACAACCGGCGGCGAGCTCGCCGACGCCGCTCGCCGCGACGGCGTCCCCGTGATCGGAATTCCGTCGGGCCTGCAGCCCCGGGCGGCGGTCGGCTACATGTTCACCGCCGCGGTGGAGATCGCGGCGCTCGGTGGTGCCTGCGACGGGCTGCACACCGAGATCGACACCGCCGCCGCCCGCCTCGCCGAGAACCGCGACGCGCTGGTGAGGAGATCGGCGGAGGTGGCCGGGCAGCTGGAGGGGACCATCCCGGTGGTCTTCGGAGCCGAGTTGACCGCGCCGGTCGCGGTGCGCTGGAAGACCCAGATCAACGAGAACGCCAAGGCGCCGGCCTACGCGCAGGAGCTTCCCGAGGCCGATCACAACGAGATCGTCGCCTGGAGTAAAGCCGGGCCGGCACCCCTTTCCGCCGTGTTCCTCACCGACTGCGACCAGCACCCAAGGCTGCGCGCTCGGTTTGCCGTCACGGCAGACCTCATGGCCCCTGCCGCGAGCGCGGTCGTCTCGATCGAGACCGAGGGGGCGACCCCCACCGAGCGTCTCCTGCGGGCGGTGATGCTGGGCGACCTGGTGTCGCTGCAGCTCGCGGCGCAGCGCGGCGTCGACCCGACTCCCGTCGACGTGATCACCGCCCTCAAAAGCGAGCTCGCGAAGCTCGACGGCTGACCACTCGGCTCGAGCTATTCGGCGTCGGGCGGGCGGCGCATGCGCTTGGTCTCACCACGGCGGCGCTTGCTCCCGAGCCGTCTCTCCTTCGCGGCCCGCCCCGGCTTTGTGGCGCGTCTTGGCTTCGGACGGTGCAGCCCGCCGGCGATCCGATCGGCAAGTCGTTCGAGCGCCAGCTCGCGGTTTCGCGCCTGGCTTCGCGCATCCTGGGCGACCGCCGTGACGCGTGCCCCGTGGCGCTGGCGAAGGCGGTGCTTTTGCTCCGGGCTCAGGGCCGCCGACGCCTCGACGTCGAAGACGGCCTCGATCCGCGAAGCAGTGACGTTTGCATGCTGTCCTCCCGGGCCGGAGGACCGGCTGGCGCGCACCTCGACCTCGCTCAGGGGGATCGAAAGGCGCGACGTGACTCGGAGCTCCTCGGCGGGGGGCATCCGCCCCAACGTACCCGTCGTGCCGGCCACGCCATCTGCTTAGATAGATGGACCAGGGAAAGGAGGTGGTCCGAAGTTGATTGACAGTACTTACGGGACTCTGGAGGTGCCCGGCCGCTAGGCCGAAACAGGCGGCTGGACCCGCCTGGCGAATCCACCCGGGACACCCTCGCGACGCTGCCGGACCCAGTCCCCCCGGCGCAAAGGGCGGAGCGAGATCTGTCCAGCCAGTGTTGCGAGGCGCCCCTTCGGGGGCGCCTCGCATTTACCGCCCACAGTCAGAAAGAATCGACACCGATGAGAGCGATGGTCATGGCAGCCGGACTCGGGACACGGCTTCGCCCGCTCACCTACGAGGTCCCGAAGCCTCTTGTCCCGGTCGCAAACCGCCCGGTGATCGCGCACATCCTGCGGCTGCTGGGCGCACAGGGATTCGACGACGTTATCGCCAACGTCCACTGGTTCGCCGACGTCGTGCGCGAGACTCTCGGCGACGGTTCCGAGTGCGGGGTCAGCCTCGAGTACGAATACGAGAAAGAGCTCCTCGGAACCGCGGGCGGGGTGCGGAATGTGGCCGAGTTCCTCACGGCTCCCGGAGAGACCTTCGTGGTCCTCGCGGGCGACGCGCTCACCGACATCGATCTGCGTGCGCTCGTCGCTGCGCACGAGCGCTTTGGCGGCGTGGCAACGCTTGCCTGCAAGCGCGCGACGAACGTCAGCGAGCTGGGCGTCGTGGTCACCTCCGACGACGGCCGCGTGCTCGGCTTCCAGGAGAAGCCCGACCCGGCCGAGGCGCTCTCCGACCTCGCCAACTGCATGATGTACGCGTTCAGCCCGGAGGTATTCGACTACTTCCCGGCCGATCCGGTGATCGATTTCGCCAAGGACGTCTTTCCCGCCCTCTTGGAGAGCGACGTGCCGTTCCACGTGCATGCCATCGACGAGTATTGGAACGACGTGGGCTCGCTCGGCGAATTCGTCCAGGGAAACCTCGACGTGGTGGAGGGTCAGGTCGGGGTCGACCCCCAGGGTGAGATCCTCGACGGCGGCCTCGACGAGGAGAGCCGAGAATCGATGGAGGGCGGCTGGGAGCTGTCGGGGCGAGTGCTGATGGGCGAAGGGGCGCTCATCGGGAACGGCGCGCGGATCGACGGCCCGGCGGTCATCGGCCCCGGGGCGCAGATCGGCGATGGCGCGCGTGTTCGCCACGCGGTCGTTCTGGAGCGGGGCGAGATTCCCGCGGAGGGCATCATTGCCGGAGGGGTCGCGGGCCGAAGCCGCGAGCGGGCCGGCTGAGTCGATGACCGAACGCCACCGAGTCGTCCGCGTCCCTGCCAGCTCGGCCAATCTGGGTCCGGGCTTCGACGTGCTCGCGGCGGCGATCGGACTCCACGTCGAGCTCGAGGTCGGAGAGGGGAAGGCGCTCACCGTCGATGTCGGCGAGCTCGACCTTCCGCTGGGGCGCGAAAACCTCTGCGTTCAGGCGTTCGAGGTCCTGCACCCGGCCGACGCCCTGGAGTTCAAGATTCGCAGCGAGATTCCGCTGGCTCGCGGCCTGGGCTCGAGCGCAGCGGCGATCGTCGCGGGGCTCCTGGCCGCCGACCACCTCTACGAGCTTGGCATCGACCGCGATGCGATCTTCGCCAAGGCGGTCGAGCTCGAGGGCCACCCCGACAACGTCGCGGCGGCGCTATATGGAGGGATCGTCGCCTGCCCGCCGGGGGCGGGTGCTCCGGCCCTGCTGGAGCCGCCGCAGGGCGTCGAGGCGGTTCTCGTGATTCCCGCCCACGAGGTGGTGACCGACGAGGCCAGGGCTGCGCTGCCGCCGTCCGTAGCGCGTGAAGACGCGGTTGCCAACGTCGCCGCTACGGCACAGCTCGTGTTGGGGATCGAGCGCTCGGACCTCGGTCTGATCGCGCGAGGGCTCGGCGACCGCCTGCACCAGTCCGCTCGCGGCAGCCTCTATCCGCGCTCCCTCGAGCTCGTCGAGGCTGCTGAGGAGGTCGGCGCCCTGGGGGCGACGATCTCCGGCGCGGGGCCAACCGTTCTGGTCTGGTGCTTTTGGCAGGACACCGGCAAGGTCGTCGCCGAGCTCGGCGAGCGCTGCGAGGGTTGGGCAGAGGTGCGCCGCGCGGCGTTCACGCCCGACGGCGCCGAGGTCATCGCGCTTTAGAACCCAAAGGGGTCTGACCCCCTTTAGGTTCAGTCTCGTTTCAGTCCAGCAGGCCGAGCTGGCGCAGGATCGAGACCGAGTCCGAGTAGACGTCCTTGCGCTTGACCAGCCCGCCCTCGAACGGGATCACGTCGAGCCCGTCCCAGGTGATCGTCCGGCCGGTCGGCTCCGCAACGAGGTCCCCGCGCGTCATGCGGTTTTCGTGGGTAGCGGTCGCCGTCCATTCCTGAACGATGAGCCCGTCGCGAGCGTAGGTGCGGCGCCCTTCGAAGCGGATGTCGGGCCAGGTCTCGAAGATCGCGCCGATGTGGCCGCGGACCTCTTCTCCCTGCGCCGACTCGTGGGCGGTGTGGTTCTCGAAGACCATGTCCGGCGCGTGCATGGCCATGATCGCGTCGAGGTCGTGGGCGTTCCACGCGTCGTTGTAGCGCCCGATCGCCCCCTCGAGGGCAGTTGGGCTGTCGGGGCCGTCACTCATCGGCCGGCGCCCGCGGGCACCAGCTCGGCGCTGACCTCGTCGAGGGTCGCCAGCAGGTCGTGCAGTCCAAGCCGGCGCAGGATCTCACTGCCGAGCGAGAGATAGTCCGCCCCGCGGGCGGGGCGGTAGTCGAGGATCGGCACGCCGCGCTCGGCCGACTCGGCGTAGGCGATCGACTGTCGGATGACCGATCTGAATAGCTTTGTTCCGAATCGCTCCTGTAGGGCCTCGAGGGTCTGGCGCGCGTGGCGGGTGCGCATGTTGGCGATGTTGAGGCACACCCCCAGAAGCTCGAGCTCCGGGTTGAGGCTGTCGCGTGCGAGGTCGAGGACCTCCATCGCCTGCTCCATCCCCTGCAGCGAGAAGTACTGTGCCTCCGTCGAGAGGATCGCGTACGTAGCCGCGCAGAGGGCATTGACCGTCAGCAGGCCCAGGGTGGGCGGGCAGTCGATGAGGATGATGTCCCGCTCTCGCTTGAGGTCACGCAGCGCGTTGCGAAGCGTCACCTCTCGGCCGATCTTTCCGGCCAACATCAACTCGGCCTCGGCGAGGGTCAGGTTTGCCGGGATGACCCGGCCGTGAACCGCCTCGGCGGCCCTGACCTGCCCTTGGAGGACCTCGGTGAGGGTGGGGGACGCGTCGGGATCGGTGTCGAAGTAGTCGGAGAGGTTTCCCTGCGGGTCGGCGTCGATCGCCAGGACATCGAGACCGAGACGCTCGAAGACGTCCGTGAGCGAGCGCACCATCGTCGTCTTCCCCGTCCCGCCCTTCTGGGATAGAACCGCGATCGTCGCCGACATCGCGGCAACTATAAGCCCGCCCCCACTTCTGGCGACTTTCTTACCTATGCAGTAAGGAAGTCGGCAGCGAGGTAGCGGCGAAGGACCCCCACCATGCGATCGGGCTCCTCGGTGACCTGCCGCCAGGTAAACCGAAGCACCTCGTAGCCCTCCGAGCGCAGGAAGAGATCGCGGCCATGGTCGTCCTCGAACGCTGGCGGCCGCGGTGAGCAGACCAGCCATCGGTTTCGACCGCGACGCGATCGAACGGCCAGACGAAGTCCACGGTGTAGGGCCCGACCGGAAGGTTGACCTCGGGCCTGGGGATCTTCCGAGATGAGCAGAGCCGCAGGAAGCTCCGCTCGAGCTCAGAGCGCGCTCCGCCATCGCCATCCTCATTGCCGATCTCCATCCGCTTGTAGTTCGCAGCCCTGACGGCCTGGCTCACCAGCTCGTCGTCCTCGGTCCGCCGCAGGTCGGCGATCGTCCTCGCCGGCGTGGTCACCGTGACGCGGTTGCACGGCAACTGCCGTTGAAGTCAATGAGGGAAGACGGTGAATCACGAGTCCCAGGCGCCTCGCTCTGCCACCTGATCCCTGGATGGAGACGTGGATCGGGAAGGTAAATGCTTTAGAAGCCCCCAGTGCTCGGCCGCCGAGAGGTGGCTGAGAACGGCATCCTCGCCGCAGGCCAAGACCGCCGCCATCCATCTTCCCTCGTTGCTCAAAGCCGTATGGCCCACCGCATAGACGCCGCGGTAGACCCTGTGCAGACGGTCTCGTTGCGTCCAGGCGGTAATCATCCTCGCGCTCAGCCCACTGGCGAGCAACTGTGCGGTGGTGATGACGCCATGCTGAGTGGCGGCGATCCGCGCCATGGCCGATTCGAGCGATGCCGGGCTGTCGAGCTTCTTACCCACTGAGTAAGAAAGTCGCCATAAGCCGGGTTTCGCCCCCAGGTTGTCGGTTTATACTTCCGGCTGTCCCATTGCCCGTCGCGCGCCCGCTCGAAGAAGGCGCGGTACCCGGGAGGTCAGCTTGTCCACCGATCGCGCCCGCGCGTCCCACGGGCCTGAAAAGAGCGTCGCTCGCTCAGGCGAGCCGTTTCGCTACTCGCCCGAGCTTCCCTGGCGCCCGCGCGTCTCGCCCCCGAGCGTGGAGGACAAGGACGCCTGCGCGATCTACGCGTCGGTCCGCAAGGACGCGACTCCCAACCGCGCCCCGGTCACGCTCGCCCTCGAAAACCTCCAGAAAATGCTCCACCGCGCGGGCAACGTCGACGGCGAGGGGGACGGCTGCGGCATCCTCGTCGACATTCCGCGCAAGATTTGGGCCGAGGAGATCCGCGCCGGCGGGCACAACCCGGCGCTCTCGCTCGACCCGGCCTTCGCCGTCGCCCACGTCTTCGTCGACCGCTCAACGGATGTCGAGAAGGTGCGCCACGACGCCCGCGAGATCCTCGACCGGGGCGGGTTCAGGATCCTTGCGGAGCGAGTCGGCGCCGTCGACTCTCACGCCCTCGGGCCAACCGCGCGCGAGGAGGAGCCCGTCTTCTGGCAGATCGCCGGGCTCGTCGCCGACGCCGACCGCGCCGAGCGGGTGATCTTCGGCCTGATGCTCGAGCTCGAGCAGAAGCTGGGCGTCCACGTGCCGTCGTTTTCCTCGGCCACCTGCGTCTACAAGGTGATGGGCACCCCGAAGGTTCTCGGCGAGTACTACCCGGACCTTCGCGACGAGCGCTTCGAGACCATCGGATGCTTCGGGCACAACCGCTACTCCACCAACACCTGGCCCACCTTCAGCCGCGTCCAGCCCTTCACTGTCCTCGGCCACAACGGCGAGATCAACACGATCGAGCAGCTGCGCCAGGAGGGCCGAATGCTCGGGGTCGAGATCGAGCCGGGCAACTCCGACTCTCAGGACCTCAACCGAGTCGTCGACAGCCTCATGCGTGTCGACGGGCTCTCGCTCGCCGAGGCGATGGAGATGGTCGTCCCGCCGATCGTCAACGAGATCCGCACCCTTCCCTCCGACCTCCACGACTTCTACATGTACCTGCGTGAGGCCATGGGCCCATTCGCGCAGGGACCGGTTGCGCTGATCGCCCGCCACGCCGACGAGTGCGTGTTCTCGGCCGACGCCCTCGGCCTGCGGCCGCTGTGGAAGGTGGAGACGGCCGACGATTTCATCTTCAGCTCCGAACCAGGCGTCGTCGGGGTGCAGGAGATGGTCTCCGAGCCCAAGCCCCTGGGTCCGGGCGAGAAATTCATGGTGTCGATCGATCGTTCCAAGCGCCGCTCGACCCTCACCGAGCACGCCGACATGCAGCGCGAGGTTGCGCGCCGCTGGCTGGCAAGGACCGGCGCCGAAGAGGCAGCTCCGTACGCGCGCGTCCTGATCACGGGTGGGCCGCTCGAGGGAGCGGAGATCCCCGGGTACACGTCCGCCGGGCCAGCCGAGCCCGTCAAGGTCGAGGAGGGGATCCTCGCCGCTTTCGGCTGGCAGCGCGACGACGTAAAGCTCTGTCAGCAGATGGCTACCAACGGCGCCGAGCCGATTGGCTCGCTCGGCTACGACGGCCCGCTCGCGGCGCTATCGCCCGAGCGCCAGAACCTGGCCGACTACTTCAAGGAGACCGTCGCGGTCGTCACCAACCCCGCCATCGACCGCGAGCGCGAGATCGAGCATTTCTCCACGCGAGCCCTTTTCGGCCGTCGTCCATCCATCCACGACGCGGCCACCGACACACTCTCGGTCGAGACCTCGTTCTCGGTCATCCTCGGCGGCCACCACGGCCTGGCCCCGCTGTCGGACTCCACCTATCGCCAGATCGCTCGCGACGAGCGCACCTACGTGCTCGAGGATCTGTGGGAGGAGTTCCGCGGCCGCGCGGCGGCCATCGACGTGGCCCTGCTCGAATCCGAGACCACCGAGGGCGCAATCGGGCGCATAAAGCAGGAGGCCGTCAAGAAGGTCCGCGACGGGGCTGAGCTGATCGTCCTCACCGACCGCACCGTCTACGACGGCGAGCGCCGGTTCCTCGACCCGCACCTTTCGATCTCGGCGATCGATCAGGCGCTCAAGCAGTTCAAGGTCGGGCCCGGCGAGGAGAACCTCCGCCGTCGCTGCTCGCTCCTGCTGCGCTCAGGCGCGCTTCGCAACGTCCACGACGTGGTCCTGGCCCTGGGCCTTGGCGCCAACGGAGTCTGTCCCTACGTGATGCTCGAGGTCATCTGCGTCGACGAGTACGAAAACGACATCCGCAATATCTGCGCCGCGCTACGCAAGGGAATCGAGAAGGTTATCTCCACCATCGGCATCCACGAGACCCGCGGCTACGCCCGCCAGTTCTCCTCGATCGGGATCAAGCCCGAGCTTGCCGAGATCTTCCAGACGCCCTCCTTCGCGGGCTCGGAGAAGGCCGGCGTCGGCTTCGCCGACCTCGACGCCGAGTCCGACGCACGCTTGGCACTCCTGCGCGACTCCGGCGGCAAGCCGGCGAAAACCTTCCGCTTCTACCCCAAGGTCTACAAGGCCGCGGTCGCCGCGGCCAACGGCACGGCGACCTACGACGAGTACTCCGACAAGGTCCGCGAGCTCGAGGCGGCGAGCCCGATCTCGATGCGCCACATCATGGCTCTGCGCTCGGACCGGGCCCCGGTCGAGGCCGATGGGGTCGACGCGAGCGTCGGCCAGCATTCCTACCCGCTCGTCATCTCGTCGATGAGCTTCGGCTCGCAGTCGGAGTCGGCCTTCCGCGCCTACGCCGAGGCGGCGAAGCAGATCAACATCCTCTGCATAAACGGGGAGGGTGGGGAGATCCGCGACATGTACGGCCAGTACCGCAAGTGGCGCGGCCAGCAGGTCGCCTCGGGTCGCTTCGGGGTGTCGGCGGAGATGCTGAACAGCTCCTACGTCGCCGAGATCAAGATCGGGCAGGGCGCAAAGCCCGGCGAGGGCGGGCACCTGCCCGGCAAGAAGGTCTCCGAGAAGGTCGCCGCCGCCCGTAATGCGGCACCCGGCACGGACCTCATCTCGCCGTCCAACAACCACGACCTCTACTCGATCGAGGACCTGGCGGAGTTGATCGACGAGCTGAAGACCGTCAACCCCGACGTTCGCGTTTCGGTCAAGGTCCCCGTGGTCCCGAATGTCGGCACGATCGGCTTGGGCATCGCCAAGGCAGGGGCCGACATCATCACCCTGTCCGGCTTCGAGGGTGGCACGGGCGCTGCCCGCCAGCACGCGCTGCGCCATGTGGGCCTGCCGTCCGACATCGGCACCCGCCTCGTGCACCAGGCGCTGATGGAGGCGGGGATCCGCAACCGCGTTGAGATCTGGGCGGACGGCGGCTACCGCCACGCCTACGACGTCGTGAAGCTGATCTGCATGGGCGCCAACCGCGTCGCCTTCGGGACGCTCGCGATGGTGTCGCTCGGCTGCACGATCTGTCGCGGCTGTCAGCTCGATACGTGCCACGTCGGCATCGCCACCCAGATCGAAACCGTGGAGCAGGCGACCGAGCACGGCCTCAAGAAGTTCACCCCCCAGGAGGTCTTCACGGCGGCCGAGAACTGCGCCCGGTTCTTCAGCTCGATGGGCGAGGAGGTCAAGCGTGTGGTCGCCGAGCTCGGCTACGAGCGCGCCCAGGACCTCGTCGGCCGCTACGACCTGCTCGAACAGGTCGCGGCCACCGAGCGCCTCGACCTGGCCGAGCTGATCACCCCGCTCGAGGAGTACCTCGACCTGACACCTGCCGACCTGCCGGTGCCGGTGGCCGAGGAGGTTCTCGCCGAGGCTCGCGCCGAGGCCGGCCTGGTCGTCGCGCGACCCATTCGCATGGAGGCGAAGGCCTCTTCGGCAGAGGTCGGAGCGCTCGCCGGCCAGGTTCTCGCGGGAGACACCGTGAACCGGCAGTTCGAGCGCTCGATGAACGCCAACGACCGCGTCCTCGGCGCCGAGCTCGCCGGAGCGCTCTCACGCGCCCGAATCTACGACGGCGCCCCCGAGGGCTCCGACGACGTCCTCGCCCAGCTCGACTTCAACGGCGGCTCTGTTGCCGGCCAGGGTTTTGGCGCTTTCAACGCCTGGGGAGTCGCGATGCGCGTCGAGGGCGGTGCTCAAGACGGCGTCGGCAAGGCGATGCTCGGCGGGACGCTCTCGATCATGAAGGGCAAGGGCGCGAATGGGAACCGCCTCAACGGCTCCGTCGGTAAGTCGTTTGCCTACGGCGCACAGCGCGGTCGTCTCTTCGTTCAGGGCTCGGCCGACTCACGCTTTTGCATCCGTCTCTCCGGCGCCGACGTGGTCCTGGGCGGCGAGCCGGAAGCGCCGCTCGACGACGCGCGCGGCTGCGTGGTCGACCGCGCCAACGCCAAGGGGTTCGCCTTCGAGTACATGACCTCGGGCCGGGCTGTCGTGCTCGGCGATCTCGGCCCTTGGGCCTGCGCCGGCATGACCGGCGGGCGCATCTACGCCCGCGTCAATCCGGACTGGAACCTCGACGGCGAAGCGATCGAGCGCCGCCTCGGCGAGGGCGCCAAGGTGCACGTCACCGAGCTCGACGCCGAGGGAATCCTCGACGTTGAGGATCTTCTCGGCCACTACGCCTCAGAGCTGCGCGCGACCGATCAAAAGCCGGAGGCCGACCGCATCATGAGCCTCGCGGCGAACGCTCCCGAGAACTTCCTGATGATCGTGCCGGAGAAGGTCCAGGCCGACCCGAACATCTCCACGGAGTAAGAACAACTCCGGCAGGTGCTCCGCTCTCGCCAGAAGATATTGCTCGCGGCTACGCCGCGAGCTTTTTTTCGAGCTTCCGCGTCCGCCCTGCCGGGTTAGGGCGCGCCCGGTGAGAAGTCCTCAGTCCGCCGATCCGTCGCTCGGGTCGATCACGTAAAGCCGGAACGAGCCGATTTCCAGCTCGTCGCCGTCCTCGAGCTTCGTCCACTCGACCTTTTCGCCGTTGACGAAGAGGCCGTTCAGGCTGCGGTCGTCGAGGGCGCGGAGCTCGCCGGTCTCGGTGCGGACCACCAACGCATGGCGGCGCGAGACGCTCGGGTCGTCGAGGCGGAGGTCGGCGGCCTCGCCGCGGCCGATACGCGTCCAGCCCTCCGGAAGGCGGATGACGCAGGGTCCTTCGCCCTCGGTGTCGAACCACGCGAGGTGGGGCTCGTCGCTCGCCGCGTCGGTGCGAGCTTCTGCAAGCCAGGCCGGCGCTGAGAGCTCCGGCGTGATGGCGTCTGCGTCCATCGTGTGGTGGTCGAAGATCGATCCCCGGCGAAACTTGGTGCCGCCGCAGGCGGGGCAGGTGGGGAGGGTGGAGGCGCTCGGAAGCTCCTCGAGGGCCATGAGGGAGAGGGCGAAGCCGCACTCGGTGCAGACCAGCGACCCGGGCCCGTTGAGCTCGAGGGTTGACTCGCCCGCGTCGTGGGTCTCGCTGTTGTCTGAAACTGTTTGGGTGTCGCCCGACGGCATCTCAGCCTTCTCCTCCTTGGCGGTGAAGCCACTTTTGCCCGCTACGCAGCGATGGTAAACGAAGAGAAATCTTTGAGCCAAGTGGCACAAGCGTTTCGATCGCAAATTGCGGCAGAACCGATTCGCGCTCCCCCAAATAGAATCGCCCTCGGATGGGCCCGGTCTCCGCCAGCACTTCGATCGACGCGCCGCGCGAAGCCGTCATGGAACTGCTGACCGACCTCTCGGTGCGACCGTCCTTCACGGATCACTTCCTCGACGAATACCGCCTGGAACGGCTTGAGCCCGCCGGCCTTGGCGCGGCCGCTCGCTTTCGGATTCCCGACCGCGGCATCTGGATGGAGAGCGTGATCGCCGAGATCGAAACCCCCCACCGCGTCGTCGAGCGCGGCCACGGCGGGCGCCTCGATCGCATCCCGATCGCCACGGTCTGGGAGCTGGTGGAGGGGCCCAGCGCGGACAGCTGCGAGCTGACGGTGACATTCGTGATGGAGCCCCAGACCCTCGCCGACCGGGCCGCCGATACCGGCGCCGGCCTGCGGGGTGCCGAGCGCTGGTTCAGGCGACAGTGGAATCGCTCGCTCGGGCGGCTTCGCGAGCTCGCAGAGTCGGGAGCGGCGCCGGCGCGGATCGAGGTTGCGGGCGCCGACCGCAACCCCGGCTGAGCGGCAGCGTCCGGCCGCTCGCCTGGCGGCGTCGCATAGAATCGCGCCGCCATGCGGACCGCCCGCCTGATCCCCCTTGCCGCCGCAGCCATCGCCGGAGTGCTGCTCCTGGGCGGCTGCGGCTCCGACCAGCAGGGCCTCACGGCGAAAGAGGGAGCGCCCGTGGAGCTCGGCGACATCTCCTACAACGTGGTGATCACGCGCTACCTCAACCCCGCCGACGTCGAGGACGCGGCCTACCTGAAGGGCGCTCCGCAGCTTCCGGACACCCAGTACTACCTCGGCGTGTTCATCCAGGTCAAGAACAACGGCGACACGGCCCAGGCCCTGCCATCGAAGCTGACCGTCGTCGACACTGAGGGCAACCGCTTCGACTCCGTGTCGTTCGACAATCCGTTCTCGCTGCAGCTGGGCTCGCAGATTGGCGGCGGAGCATCGCTTCCCTCGGCCGAGTCGGCTGCCGGCAACGGGCCGATCGGCGGATCGCTCGTGCTCTTCCTGATCGATCAGACGGCCACCGAGAACCGCCCGCTCGAGCTAGAGATCCCGTCGACGACGGGCGAAACCGGCCGGATCGAGCTGGACCTCTAGCCGTTGGCTTTCGGGCCCACCCTCTCCGAGACTGGCGGAGGCCTTCGAGCCGCCCTCATCGCGGCGGCGATCGCGACCACCATCGTGTCGCTGGATCTCTTCTCGACCGCGGTGAGGTGGGGCTGCCTCGGGGTCGTCGTCGCGATCGGGTTGCTCTGCGCCGCGGAGCGCCGGCGCCCCGGCAGCGGCTGGTGGAACATCTACGTCGCCGGCACGGGCGTGGCGATCCTCGGCGCCCTTCTCGCCGCGGCCGACGAAACCGTCGGCGGCGTCGTGGCCATCATCGGGGGAGCGCTGATCCTGCTTGCATGCACAATCGGCTTCCCTCCGGGCGACTAGCCAACTCCCAAACCCGAAGCCAGCACCTCGCGCGCGATCGGCGCAGCGACGCTGCCGCCCGCTCCGGCGGCGTCGACAACCATCACGGCGACCACCAGCTTCGGGTCGCTCGCGGGCGCGAAGCACGTGAACCAGGCGTCGACGCGCTGCTTTACCGAGCCCGGATCCTGCCCGGGCGCGAGCGTCAGCGGACCGAGCTCGGCCGTGCCGGTCTTGCCCGCAACGGTGACTCCGGAGATGGCCGCCGCAGTCCCGGTGCCCGAGGTGACGACCCCGATCATGAGATCGCGCATCGTTGCGGCCGTGTCGGCCGAGGTGACCCGCACCGCCTTCGCCTCCGCCCGCAGGCTGGAATCGGTAACCAGGCTCGTCGGCTCGCGAACACCCTTGTTGGCAATGGTCTGCGCGACCGAGGCCATCCCCAGCGGCGTGGACAAAACCTCGCCCTGCCCGATCGCGCTGACGCCGAGATCGAGGTCGCTGTCGATGTGGCTTGGGATGGTGGACATCGCCAGGTTGACCGATGCGAGCGCCCGCCGGTCATACAGGGCAGGAGGCGAGTTGAAGCCGTATTTCTCGGCCATGCCCACCAGCCGGTCGGAGCCGAGCTTGGGCCCGAGGGGCACGAAGACGCTGTTGCACGACTGCGCGAACGCCTGCACGAACGTCCCGCCGCAGATCTCGCCGTCCGCATTCGCCACTTCGCGCCCATCGACGGTGAAGCCCGACGCGTACGCGAAGGTATCGGAGGGCTTGACGATGCCTGCGTCGAGTGCCGCGGTGGTCGTGATCAGCTTGAAGGTGGAGCCGGGGGGCTGCGGGGCCGAGAACGCGAGCCCCGCCACCGCACGGATCTGACCCGTCTTCGCGTCCAGGGCCGCGACGCCGCCGTAGGTGGAGCCGAGATCGGTCACCGCAGCCTGCTGGAGAGCAGGGTCGATCGTGGTGTGCACGGGCTTGCCCGGTACTGGCTGAGTCTCGGCGAGTACGCGATCGCCGCCCGGGCCCGTCGCGACAAGCTCGCCCCCCGGGGTCCCCGCCAACCGGTCGTTGAAGGCCAGCTCGAGGCCGGTCAGGCCCGTGAGCGTGCCGGCGGGATAGCCCTGCGCCTGAAGCCGGCGGCGCTCGGCCGCCTTGGGCGTCCCAACCGACCCCGCTACCGCCAGCGCCGCGGAGCCCAGCGGGGAGGTTCGCGCCGCTGCCGGCCCGGTAGCGAGGGGGGTGCCGTCGCGCGCGAGAATTGGCGCCCGGGGAGCCACGCGCGTCCGGCGGTCGAGGCTCTCGCCGGCACGCAACCCAGGAAATACGAGGGTCGGGTCCCAGTCCACCTTGCCTCCCGAGAGCGGCAGCACCAGGTGCCCGCTGAGCTCGCCGAAGGCGTTTGTCTTGATGGTCACAGGCACCACCGCCGCATCACCTCCGCTCGCGTCCTTGCCGCTTTCGACGGAGCCTGTGTCAATGCTGGAGATCGTCGCGGTCCGGCTGGCGTCTTCGTAAGACGCCGTGAACTCCGCGATCGGGTTGGATGACGCCGCGGCGCCCGTGAGCTCCGCGTGCATCGCCGCGTAATCGCCCTGCTCCCACGCGGCGACGAAGCGCTTCGCGGAGTCGAGGTCGCCTGATCCCGCCCCGGCGACGACCCCCGTGACGAACGCGGCGAGCCCGACGGCCGCGATCGGGAGCGCGCGGGTCATGAGCCGACGCCGGCGCTGGGCCTGGGGGCTGATTGGGCTCACGGGTGCGCTCTCTGCGTCTGACTTAAGCGTTCGTCCTGAAATCTAGAGTCTCAAGCGCTCGGAACGCCGGCGGGGCCGCCAATCGCAGGCCTGGTCGGTACCCGCCAATCGCGGCTCTAGTCTGTGTGTGTGTTCGCGTCGGGCAGGCCTTTCCCTCGCGCGCGAGGAGGCGGGCTCTCGTGAGCACCGCGTTTGACATCGGCATCGGCCTGTTCGCGCTCTCGGCGGCGCTCGTCGGGTGGCAGCTGGGTTTCGTGCGCAGCGCCCTCCCGCTCGTAGGCTTTATCGGCGGCGCGATCCTCGGAGGAAGGTTGGGGCCGGCGCTCTTGGCGGGCGGCTCCGATTCGCGCTACGCGGCTGTCATCGCGTTGCTCGTGGCGCTCTTCGCCGGGGCGGTCGGGGCGGCGCTGATGGACGCGGTGGCGGTGCGACTGGGACCGGGCCGGCTTCGGCTTGGGCTCACCCGCTTCGTCGACGCGGCCGCCGGAACCGCCCTGCTGGTGGCGCTGGCGCTGCTGGTCTCCTGGGCCTTCAGTGTCGTCGTGCTCCAGGCGACGGCCCCTGGTTCCCGCGACCTGCGCCGCGCTATCAGCAACTCCACGATCCTCACTGCGCTCAACGACGAGCTGCCGCCGTCGGGGATCCTGCTGAACGTGCTGCGGCGGGTCGACCCGGCACCCACGGTGCGGGCGCCCAGCGCCCGCGTTCCCGCCCCCGACTCGAATGCCCTTCACTCGGCTCCTGTCCGCCGCGCGGAGGGATCGGTTGTCAAGGTCATCGGCACGGCCTGCGGCCTTGGCCTGGAAGGGTCCGGCTGGGCGGTGAAGGACGGGCTGGTGGTCACCAATGCCCACGTCGTCGCCGGCGAAGACGACACCCAGGCGATCGCACCGGGAGGGACGACCTTCGACGCGACCGTCGTCCATTACGACCCCCGTAACGACGTAGCCGTTCTCCGAGTCGAGGGTCTCGGGCTGCCGGCGCTCAAGCTTCATCCGGCGTCGAGCGGCACGAGCGCAGCGATCGTGGGCTATCCCGAGAATGGCCCGCTCACGGCGACCCCCGCTCGAATGGGCCGGACAGGAACCGTTCGCACCCAGGACTCCTACGGCCGCGGCCCGATCAGCAGGCAGGTGACGCCGTTTCGGGGCGTCGTGAGGAGCGGAAACTCCGGAGGGCCTGTGCTGGACGCCCACGGGCGTGTCGCGGCCACGGTGTTCGCGGCCAACGAGACCGGGCCCGAGGGCGGCCTCGGGGTGCCGGACGCGGCGGTCAGCGGTGCCCTGGATGGGACGCTGGAGCCCACAGGGACGGGCCCCTGCATCGCCTAGGCCTAAGCCTTCCAGGCCTTGGCCCACGCTCCGAGCTCGCGAATGGCCGGCTGGAGGGCTTCGCCCTTGTCCGTCAGCGAGTACGACACGCGCGGAGGGTTGCCCTCGTGCACCACGCGCGAGACCAATCCCTCGGACTCGAGCTCGCGAAGGCGTCGCGACAGCAGGCGGTCGGAGAGCCCTGGGACGGCCTGGCACACTTCGCCGAAGAACCGCGGGCCCTCGGCCAGGGTCCACAGGATCGCGCCCGCCCAGCGCTTGCCGATCATCTCGACGGCGTGGTGAAAATCGGGGCAGACGGGGGCCGGACCGTTGGTCCCGCTCGTCGCAGTCGGAGCAGCTTCCACCCTGCGATCAGGGTAGCGAAGCGACTTTCCGGGCTTTCCTCACCATGCCCTGGGATTCCCCGGCGGGATCTCGTCGGCGACCAGCGTCGCCTCGATCACTTCCACAGGTGGCTGGTCCGTCGTGGCGCGGAAGAGCTCCAGCTGCAATGGGCCTCGGGTTGCGAACGCCGCTTCGATGGTCCTCAGGTAGGCGGCGATGATCACGGCGCCGGGTGGCGGCTCGGGCGCGAAGTTGCCCGGCTTGGCGACGTATGCGGTGACCCCGCCGGTGTCGATCCGGTCGTAGCGCAGCTCACGAGCGTCGAGGCGCTCGAGGTCAGCGTCGCTCACCTCGTAGAGGACGCCGTTCGGCCCGGGCTCGCCCTGCGCCGGCTCGAGGTTGAGCCCGAGGCAAAAGCGCGGCAGCGAGCCGTCGTCGGCTCGGGCAAAGGTCTTCTCACTAGCCTCGTTGTCGCGGACGAGCGACCAGCGCCGTCGCCAGCCGTCGAGGCGCGCAACCCCACGGGCCTCGAGCTCGTGACCCAGGGTCGCCGCCGCGCTGGCCGAGCTCGCCAGCGAGCCGTAGGCGAAGAGCAGCGGCTGGCTCACACCCTGGGGCGCCAGGCCGGGTGGGGGCATAGGTTCCACGCGGCGGGGCAGCCCGCGCAGATTTGACGGGTTGGATTCGCGGTCGGGACGTAGTCACCCTCGCGCATCCGGCGAACCAGCTCGGCGAGCCGCGCCTGCGCGGCATCGAGCTCCAGCAGGCCCATGGTCTCGATCACGGGCTCTTCTGGCGCCTCGAGGAAGAGGTGAATCGCCCGAACCGGTGCGCCCTCCACGCCCGCAGCGGCGGCGGCGACCAGCGCGTAGAGCTCGCGCTGGACGCGGTAGTGCTCCCCGGGCTCGGAGACTCCGCCGGGGCCGATGGCGTCGGTCTTGAAGTCCACGACAACCGGGCCGGCGCCGTTTCGGGCCAGGAGGTCGATCTTGCCGCGGACGATCGTGGAGCCGAGCGGCAGCGCGAACGGGACCTCGGGCCGGACCTGGGCGCTCGCCAGCTCCCGGCGCAGGGATGACCCGAGCCAGCCGGTGACGAGGCGGGTGGCGCGTTCGAGTGAACCAGGGCCGGCTCCGGACACGAGCGCTGCGAGCCACTGCGGGTCGGGCTCGCGCCACCCGTTGCGTGCGCTCCATTCGAGCGCAGCGTGCACGGCGTTGCCGAAGACGAGCGAGCGCGAGCGGTGCTCCGCGGAGACCCGGTCGTCCTCGACTGTCCCGGCGGGCTCGTCTTCTTCGGTCAGCTCGGCGTCGGTCAGGTCGTTGTCGCTGAAGGTGAGCGCGCCCGGGGCAAGTCCCAGCACTCGCTCGGCGTAGAAGCGATAGCCGCAGCGCTCGTAGTCGGCGAGGGAGGAGTAGGAGAGGTGACCGACCGGGACCGGGCGCGGACCCGGCGCGGCGAGAGCAATCGCCGTCTGCGCTCCGGCCGCTTGGTCGGCCGCCGGGATCGGCTCGGGCCTGGCGTTCAGCCGTGCCACCTCCTCTTGGCCGGGGGCACTGACCCGGATCCGCAGCGGCGGATGGGCGATGTCGGCATCGCCGCCGTCCCAGCCCGCCGCAGCGAGAGCAGGCAGGAAGCGGCGGATGGGCGAGTCGGTTGCCTTGCGCTCATCGGGCATCTCCAGGTCGCTTTCCTTGAATGCGCCGCTCAAGATCAGCCGCCGCTGGGCCCTCGTCGCGGCGACGTAGACCAGCCGCGCGCCCTCATCCCATTCATTCGACTGCTCCTCTTCGCTCAAGTCGTGGAGCTGCCACAGGCCAAAGGACTTCGCCGTCTCGAACGCCAGCCGCATGCCGAACCTCGGGTTCGTCCCGCCGTGCTCGGCGTCGATGAGCACGTCCGCGTGGCGATGGCCCGCGGCAAGGCCGCGCTGGAGGTCGGGCACGGCAACGACTTCGAACTCGAGCCCCTTCGCCGCGTGGACAGTCATCACCCGCACGCCGTCGTGTCCCTCGGCGGTCACGGGCGCCATCCCCTCGCGCTCGTCGCGGCGGGTGCTGGCCTCCGCGGCGGCCAGGAAGGCAGTGAGGTCGCGCCCGTCGTGGTGCTCGAAGTCGCGCGCGAGGCGCATCAGCTTGCGAACGTTGGCCATTCGCCCCGTGCCGTCGCGGCGGCTGAGGAGCTCGATGTCGTAGTCGAACGTGCTCATCGTTCGCTCGATCAGCTCCTCGAGCGTCACGACGGGTGCCGCTGCCCGCAGAGCGGCCAGGGCTGAGCAGAAACGGCGTAGACGCTCGCAATCGTCGGCGTCGATCGCCTCGAGCCATTCGCCTCCCTCGTCGCCGGAATCCTGGCCGCCCGCGCCGAATGCACGATCGACGGTTGGCCATACGTGGCGGCCCTCGCCCGCCGCCTTGCGAAGGAGCCACAGGGCATCGGGACCGGCGGCGACAGCGGGCGAGGCCAGGGCCCCGAAGAGCATCTCGTCGTCGAGCGGGTTTGCGATCACGCCGAGCAGGCGGGTGAGGTCCTCGACCTGCTGCTGCGACCAGTACCCGCGGCCGCCAACGACGTATGGGTCGAGGCCGGCCCGCGCGAGCGCCTCCTGGTAGGCGTCGACGTGGGTGAAGGCCCGCAGGAGAACGACTGTCTCGCTGCGCTTGATCTCGCCGGCATCGACCAGCTCCCGAAGCCGCAGAGCGAGGCCGCGCGCCTCGGCGACGTACACCGGACTGCTCTCCGAAGGTGGCATCTCGCTCTCGGGCATCACGTCGGCCCAGCGCGTGACGTCCTTGCCGCGGGTGTCCTTGGTCAGCAGCAGGTCGACCGGCAGATCGGGCTCGACCGGGCCACCGGTGAGCGGCTCGTAGTCGCAGAGCAGCTCAGAGCCGAGGGAGTTGACCGCTCCCAGGATCGACGCGGTCGAGCGGAAGTTGCCCCGCAGGGCCATGACCGCCGAGCCCGGGGCGCCCAGAGCACGCGCTCTCTCCGCCCGGAACACCTCGAGGTCGGCGTTGCGAAAGCGATAGATCGACTGCTGTTCGTCGCCGACCACGAAAAGGCGGGTTTCGGGGCCGCGAAGTGCCTCGACGAGCGCAAGCTGCACGCGGCTCGTGTCCTGGAACTCGTCGACCATGACGTGCTCGAAGCGGCCCCTCCACTGCGCGGCCACCGGCTCGGAAGTCCGCAGGAGCTCGAGTGCCCCGAGCTCGAGGTCGGCGAAGTCGAGAGCCGAGCGCTCGGTCTTCAGCTCGCGGTAGCGGTCGCCGAACTCGGCGACCAGGGCGGCGAGCGCGTCGCGGGCGTCTTCGGCGGCCCGGACCTCGGCGGGGGTGAGCGGCTCGCCGGGTTCGCTTCCGGGCTTCTCGGAGCGGACTGGAGGGTCCAGCTCCGGCAGGCGCGGCGAGGCCATTCCCTGGCTTCGAAGCCGCTCGTAAAGGCCGATCGTCATCTTTCCCATCCGCCATCCCTCGAAGGCTGCGAGGGCGCGCCGCACGCCGTCGGCGGAGCTCTCGGTTACGGCGGCGACGGCCTCGGCGATCGCGCGCTCGCGCAAACGCCCCGCCTCGGCCTCGTCAAGCACGCGAAAGCGCGGGTCCAGTCCTGCTGCCAGGGGGTGGGCGCCGAGGAGCCGGCGGCAGAAGGCATGCATCGTCATGACCCATGCGCGCTCGGTCGCCCGTGCGAGGGTGCGCAGCTCGCGCTCCCGGACCGCGTCGGCACTGGAATACGCGCGGCGCAAGAGCTCGGCGCGCACGCGCTGACGAAGCTCGGCTGCGGCCCGCTCAGTGAAGGTGAAGGCGAGGACGCCCTCGATGTCGACGCCGTCTTCGGCGAGGGCGTCGCAATAGCGGCCCACGAGAACCCGCGTCTTGCCGCTGCCGGCCCCCGCCTCGCAGAAGACGTCGTGGTCGCGCGCGGCAACCGCGGCGGCCTGCTCTCCCGTGAACATCGGGGCGGGGGATTGCTCTGCCGGGCTCATCCGTCGTCGTCCTCGTCGTCGCCCTCGGCGCCGAGCGCCCGTTCCTTGCGGCAGATGGGCTGAAAGTGGCAGTAGCTCGGGCACTGCCCGCCGAGGGGATTGCGGCGGATCTCTCCTGCCTGCATCTCGCGGTCCGCCTCCGTGGCCCGGCCGACGGCATCGGCGAGCTCGCGCTCGAAGTCCTCGGGTTCCAGCAGGTCCGTGCGAACGAGATCGAGTCCGGCGAGGCGCTCGTCGCCCTTGACCCCGAGGCCGCGTGGCCGGCGGTCGCGATAGGCGGCAATCGGGTGGTAGAGACCGCCGATCGTCTCGAGCCCGAGAATGTCCCGGACCGCTCGCATGTAGAGCGGGAGCTGAAGGAGCCCGCGATCCTCGAAGGCGCCGACGCCGTAGACCTTTCTGGACGTCTTGTAGTCGCGCACGATCGCAGCGCGGCCATCGCGCCCTACGTCGACGCGGTCGACGAAGCCGTGGACCCGAAGGTCCCCGAGCCCGAGGGGATCGGGGTGGGCCTCGCCGAAGCCGAAGCTCCACTCGAACAGCTCGGGAACCGGGCGCAACTCGGTTTCGCTTGCGGCCTCCTCTTCCAGGAATGCCTCGAGCTGCGCCTGCACCCGGGCGATGGCGGTCCGCCGCTCCGCGCCCCGGGCCGAATCCGCGCTCAGCTCGGCGAGGATCTCGCGCATGCGCTTGCGCCATCGCGAGAGGTCGCCGGGGCGAGGGATGGTGTCGGCGCCCGGATGCTCGCGGTAGAGCGTTTCCAGGGTCTTGTGAACGATTCCCCCGAGCCACAGGGGGTCGGCTGTGGGCTCGAGGCGCTGCGGGCGGAGCTCGTGGTCGACGAACCACGCGTAGGAGCAGCCGAGCCAGCCTTCAAGCGAGCCGGCGCTCACGGCATCGCGGCCGGCGATGTCGGCCAGCACCTTCTGGTTTCGCAGGCCTCGGGGCTTGCGCTCGAGCCGGGCCTCGAGCGCCGCGAGGGCGCGCCTGCGGCCGCGCTCGGTGGTCGCTTCGCCGGGCAGAGGCACGACGCGCTCGGGGCCGCGCACGCGCGTCAGCGCCTCCTCGCTGCCGAGGGCGACCAGATCCGTCACCTCGTCGACGAACGGCGAGCGCGACAACGCGGCCCCGTTTTCGTCGGACGAGCGCCAGCTCAGATAGAGGCGCTCGCGCGGGCGCGAAACGCAGGCGTGAAAGAGAAATCGCTCCTCCTCGGCAGCGTCACGGCGTCGGAGCGCGGGGAAGCCGAGCGCCGCGCGGCGCTCGGGCCCGAGCAGCGGGTCGAGGCCGCCGCGAGCCGGAAAGGCGCCGTCCTGAAGACCGGCGCAGAAGAGGAAGCGAACCCTGGCCCCTCGCACCTTGTAGGGGCTGACGATCCGAATGCGTCCCTCCGCGGGGCCGCGCCAGGCCGGCACCCCCGCGCCCTCGATCGCGGCGATCGCATCCTCGAGGTCGGGCGGATCGACGCCCGCGAGGCCGCCGATCGATCCCAGCTCCGAGAGAAGCTCGGCCGCCGCGGCGCCGGCGCGCAGCTCCAGGGGGACCACCGGGGTCGGTGAATCCTCGCCACCGGCGCCCGCGAGCGGGGCGCGCTTGGCGTGGGGCCCCTCCGCGATGTTCCGGGCGATCCCGGCGAGAGCCGCGAGGCGGGCACCGGGAGCCTTGGCGCCGCGAAGCCTCGCCAGATGGCGGGGCGGGGTCTCCCAACCCTCGAACATCGCATCGATGGTCTCGGCCTCGCCACGGCGCACCGCGCGCTCGAGCCAATCGACCATCGAAGGCGGAGCCGTGGGATCGCAGCGCATGTGGGCGAGCATGTCATCCGGAGTCCCGGTGGGCAGGGCAGCCCGGCAGAGGGCGAGAAGCGCCCGCCCCGTCCCGGTCCGCTCGAGCGGAATGGATGTCTCGAGAGCGGCCGGAAGCCCGTTTTCCTCCAGGACCGCCGCGATGAGCTCGCCGTCGGTCGCAGGATGGCGGGTCGTGATCAGGATCTGGTCGGGCTCGGCTCCAGCGGCGATCAACCTGGCTGCCTCGAGGGCGATCGCGTCGGCTTCGCCGCGCTCGCCGGCCGACTCCATGAGGACGAGGCCCTCGTCGGGCTCGATTCGCTCGACGTCGCCCTCGAACAGGTGGCGATCGAGGTGGACCAGCGTCCGGCTCGGGCTGTGGCCGTCGGCGTGGGGAAGCTCGACCGTCTCGCCCACGCCGATCTCGTCGCGAAGCTCCGCAAGAAGCCCTGCCCGGGCGCCGAGCGCGACGCGGTCGGAGTAGTTGATCGCCACCGTGACCTCGCATTGGCCGCCCAGCTCCACCAGAAGCTCGCGCTGCGCCACCGAGAGGTCGTCGAACCCGTAGACGAAGAGCGGCCTGGAGCCCCAGATCGCGGGGTCGGCACGCACCGCTGCCAGGACGCGCTCGGCGAGGAGCCCCTCGTCGCTACGCCTCATGCGGTCGCGCAACTCGCAATAGGTCTCCTGCAGCGCCGCGAGCTCGGACTCCGCGTCGCCGTCGGGAAGATCGGAGGCCGCCGCGGCCAGCTGGCCGGGACCGATCAGGGCCGCTCCGAGCTCGCTGAGCAGTGAATCGAGAGCCGGCGCGAATCCGGGTCGCGAGGCCGAGCGGCGCAGGACGCGAAGCGGCGTCGACGCCACGGCGACTCTCACCAGGGCCAGTCGCTCCGGCGTGGAGAGGGCGGGCCCGAGGGCGACGCCGTAGACCTCCGCGAGATCCGTGAACAGCCAGCGGAACGTGCGCAGGGAGATCCCGATCGACGCCCGGCCGTCGCCCGAGAGGTCGCGCTCGAAACGGCTCGCGTCCTGGCTCGTAGGCACGACCAGGACGGGCTCGCGGCCGGCGACTGCGTTCAGACGGGTCAGGAGCTCTCCGGCGCGGCCGGAGTTCGGGGGACCAACGATCAGCGAGACGGGCATGCGCTTCAGAATAGGTCGCCCGTCAGCCCCCGCCGCTGACGTCCGATGACGGGCTTATCTTCGGCCGCGATGACCCTCTGCTTCATCGATCCCGCCGACGCGATCCGCGCGATCGCCGACTCGGTTGGCCGCGAGGCGCGCCGCCAGCTCCTCGGCGAGGCGGTTCGTGCCTGGGTTGACGAGATTCCCGACGACGAGCTCGAGTCGCACTACGCGCGGGCGATCTCCGAGCTCGACGAGCACGACATCTCGATGCTCGCCGCCTGGCACGCCTCGATGGACATCGGCCACCCGCTTCCCAATCGGGACTTCCTGATGGGGGCGTTCTCGTCGCTGGGCGACAACCGTCGCGAGGCCCTCAAGCTCGCCGCAGGCTTTCGCGGCGAGGAAGCCGTCGACGCCGGCGTCACCGAGGAGCGCGCGCTCGAGACCGTCCTCGATTGGCTCTCGCCCCCGCGCCTGATGGAGCTCGCGGCCGAAGCCGTCGAGCTTTACGTCTGGGACCGCGCCGGCTCAGACAACTAGCGGCTCCGCGGGGCCGTTCGAGGGCCGCTGAACTCAATAGGTAGCGTCCCCCGCGATGGGGATCTCGTTCAAATCGCGCCAGGGGCGGTGGATCGTCGCCATCACGGTGATCGGGTCGGGGATCGCGTTCCTCGAGGCGACGGTGGTGAACATCGCGCTGCCGGCGATGGGCAAGGACCTCGGCGCCAGCGTCAGCGGCCTGCAATGGGTGCTGAACGGCTACCTGCTGACGCTCGCGGCGCTGATCCTCCTGGGAGGGGCGCTGGGGGACCGACTGGGGCGCAGGCGGATGTTCGAGATCGGGGTCGTGTGGTTCACGCTTGCCTCCGCGGCCTGCGCGGCGGCTCCCAGCGTTGAAGTCCTCATCGGCGCCCGGGTTTTCCAGGGGATCGGGGGGGCTCTCCTCACGCCGGCGAGCCTCGCGATCATCGAGGCCACCTTCCGGCCCGAAGACCGCGCCCCTGCGATCGGCGCGTGGTCGGCGTTGACGGGAATCTCCGGAGCGGTGGGGCCGCTCGTAGGGGGCTATCTGATCGATGCGGTGTCCTGGCGGGCGATCTTTTTCATCAACCTGCCATTGGGCCTCTTCGTGGTGCTGGCCTCGCGCCGCCACGTCCCCGAGACGCGCGACACCGAGGCAACGGGACGTCTCGACTACCTAGGCCCCGCCCTGGCCGTGATCGGGCTGGCGGGCGCCACCTTCGCGCTGATCGAGGCGCGGGGAGGTGTGGGCACCGCCACGGCGATCGCGGTGGGAGCCATCGGCGTCGCGGCGCTCGTCGCGTTCGTGCAGGTGGAGGAGCGCCGGGCGAACCCCATGCTTCCGCTGGACATCTTCCGCTCGCGCCAGTTCACGAGCGCGAACGTCGTCACGTTCGCGGTCTACGGCGCGCTGGGCGGGGTGTTCTTCCTGCTCGTGGTGTTTCTGCAGGTCTCGCTGGGCTACAGCCCGATCGCCGCCGGGTCGGCGTCGCTGCCGATCACCGCGCTGATGCTGGCGCTCTCCTCGCGCTCGGGCGCGCTCGCGACCCGGATCGGGCCGCGGCTTCAGCTCACCGTCGGGCCGCTCCTGATCGCGGCGGCCATGCTGCTCATGACGCAGCTCGGGATGGGCGACTCATACGTTCGCGGCGTGCTGCCGGCGATGATCGTCTTCGGCCTCGGCCTCGCCTGCACCGTGGCCCCGATCACCGCGACCGCCATGGCGGCAGCGCCCGCCCGCCATTCCGGGCTTGCCTCGGGCGTCAACAACGCGGTGTCGCGAACCGCTCAGCTCTTCGCGGTGGCCGCGCTGCCCGTACTGGCGGGAATCTCCGGCTCCGACTACGCGAACGCCTCGGCGCTGCAGGACGGCTTTCACACCGCGATGCTGATCACCGCCGCCGCGGCGGCCGCGGGGGGCATCCTGGCCTGGTTCACGATCTCCAACGACGTCCTCGCCGGCGAAGACCACGTGCACGCCGAGGGCGAGCACTGCACGCACTGCGCGGTCGCCGGGACCCCGCTCATCGAGCAGACCGGCGCTGAGAGGCGCGCCGAACCGGAGCCCGCTGCGGTCGGCGGCGGCTGAGCTCAGCCGCCGAGCGCCGCTTCGATCTCCTCGATCGCCTGATCGTTGGAGCGGAAGTGAACGGCGCGCAGACCGAGATCCCGCGCCGCGTCGCAGTTGACGTTGACGTCGTCGACAAACAGGCAGGTCTCGGGATTCGGGCTCCCCAGCTTCTCCAGGGTCAGCTCGTAGATACCGGGGTCAGGCTTTCGCATCCCCACAAAGGCCGAGTCCACCACGAGCTCGAAGATCTCGTCGACCGGGAGCATGGTTCGCCACCGCGGCTCCCATTCGCGGACGTTGTTGGTGAGAAGCGCCATTCGCCGGCCACCGTCCCGAGCCCGGCGCATCAGCTCGATCATCGGCTCATTCGGATGCAGGGCCTCGAAGTAGATCTCGCTGAAGCGGTGGAGCTCGGGCCGGTGGCCGAGCTCCGCCTCGAGCTCCGCCCCCAGGATTTCGAGGAAGTCGACTTCGGCCATCCTTCCGCGCTCGAGCTCGTAGAGTGGATGCTCGCCCTCGTCCTCGGCAATGCGCGTCATGGCCTTCCCAAGGGCCTCCATCGGAATCCCCGTCCGGTCCTGGACCGCCGCGAACGACGCGAGCAGCGGAGTCGTCAGGACGCCGCCGAAGTCGGAGATGACCACCTCGATGCGGCCATCCGTGCTCACGGGCGGCTCAGGACGTCGAGCGTGCCGAATCCCTCCGAGCCCGCCATCCGCATCGCCAAGAAGCTCCGCTCGACCGGCTCGGCATCGGCGCGCGAGGCGACGTCGCCCGCGGCGCGGACGATGGCGGCATCCGCCCCCTGCGACGCTTCGAGGTTGACGCGAACGAGCCCGCCCGCGGCGTCTCGTTGGGTTGACACGAGGACGTCCTCTAGGGGTACGGGCTCGGCTCCGGCCCGTCCGTGGAGCGCGACCACGACGTCCTCGTCATGCCCGCCGGCGTTGCGGGGGCGAAGGGCCGCGTAGGCCAGAACGCATTCGTCCTCGAACGCAGCGGAGAGAACGCTCAGCGAGTGCCAGCGCTCCCAATCCAGTTCTCCGTTGACCTGCCAGGGCTGCTTGACGTCTTCGCCCGATGCCATCGCCCGTAGAAGGGCGGCGTCCCACTCGACCTCGATGGCGTCACCCTGGGGCTCGATCCGAACCGCGAGGGCGTGCGCCTCAGCCATCGTCAGGCCCTCCCGGTGTCAGCTCGGGGTCCTCGACCTCGCGAGCAGCCCCTTCGTAGTCGTAGGCGCGGCGGCCTCCCGGGCGTGGGGCCTCCGTACGCGCGGTGCCGGCGGGCCGTCGGGGGTCGGTCGAGAACACCCCGACGACGGGCACGCGGCCCTTGGCAATGCGCAAGATGAACCCACGCAGGAGGGCGCGGGTGGGAGGCAGGAGCAGGCACAGGCCGATGGCATCCGTGATGAACCCAGGCGCCAGCAGGAAGGCGCCGCCGACGATGACCATCGCCCCATCGAAGACCTCGCGGGCCGGCACGCGGCCGGAGGCGAGGGCCTCGTTGAAGCGCCGCCACGCCGCGCCCCCCTGCGAGCGCGCCAGGGCGGCGCCGAGGAACCCGTCGAGGAGCAGGATCGCCAGCGTGGGGAGGATGCCGATCGCTTCGCCGACCTTGACGATCACGTAGATCTCCGCGATCGGCAGCACGATGAACAGGAGGAGGAGCAACGCCATCGCTACGATCATTCCATGGTCACCACCGAAGACGTCTACGAGGCGCTCGAAGAGGTCATCGACCCCGAGCTCGGCCTCGACTTCGTTTCACTGGGCCTCGTCTACGACGTTGAGGTCGAGGGCCCCGAGGTCTACGTCACGTTCAGCCTCACCACCCCCGCCTGCCCGATCGGCCCCCAGGTCACCGAGCAGATGCGCGAGCTCGTCGGCGAGCTCGAGGGAGTGGACAAGGTCCACCCGAAGATGGTCTTCGACCCCCCGTGGTCCCCGGAGATGATGTCCGAGGACGCCAAGTTCGCGCTGGGGTTCTGATTCGCCTCAGACAAGCGGTCTTGCGACTGCCGCCTTCGACCAGAAGCGGGATATGTCCCAGAATATGTCCCGAGATTGGGTTAGAGTGCGAGCGTGCGAGCTGCGCCTGCACGACCGATTTCGGGCCATGTGTTCAGGGTCGCGCGCTCGCGGGGGGACCAGTGGTATGCGAAGTACCGCCTCCCAGACGGCCGCCAGGTGCAGCGGCGAATTGGCCCGCATTGGTCCTCGCGATCGGAGCCTCCCAGCGGTTACTTCACCAAGCAGAGCGCAAAGGCCTGGCTTGACGACGTCCTCGCCCAGGCTCGGCGGGGCGAGCTCCCCGGCATGGTCAAGACCGGGGCGACGTTCGACGCCGCTTGTGAGGAGTGGCTGGACTGGAAGCGCAGCCGCAACCTGAAGCCCTCGACGCTCTCCGATTACGAGCACATGATGCGTCGTCTCAAGCCCGGCATGGCGCGTGTAGTGGGACAGCACACGAGACTCGAGGCGATCACGGCGGTTGACGTCGAGCGCTACCGGGACGCGCTATTGGCGGAGGGTATTTCGGATCGGACAGCCAACAAGTACCTCGGGGTGCTCTCAGACATCTTCGGCTGGGCGAAACGCAAATTCGGACTGCCAGCGAACCCCGTTAACGACGTCGAGCGCCGGCCGCAGCGAAGGCGCGCCAACATCGACGTCTACTCCAGAGAGGAGGTGCTTGCCCTCGCGCGGGCGGCGACGTCCGAGCAGGAGGCAGCGCTTTATTTGGCCGCGGCATTTACGGGCCTGCGTCGAGGCGAGCTACTCGCGCTGCGCTGGCGTGATGTCGACTTCGACACTGCGACGGTGCACGTTCGGCAGAACATGACCACGGCTGGTCTGACCACGCCGAAGGGCGGGAAGGAGCGGGCGGTGCCGCTTGCCGAGGAGGTCGCCTCAGCTCTTGCTCGGCTGGGTCAGCGCAACGAGTTCACCGAAGTTGACGATCTCGTTTTCGCGGCGCCTCACGGCGGTCACCAGATCGGCCGCGTCGTATCGCGTCGCTTCCATGAGGCGGTGGGCCGCGCCGGGCTGCGCAGGCTTCGGTTTCACGACCTCCGCCACACCTTCGGAACCCATGCGATCCGCGCGGCCGACAGCCGCGAGGTGATGGAGTGGATGGGCCACCAAGATCTCCGCACGACGCAGCTCTACTTGCAGTTCAAGCCGAAGCACGACGCGGCACGGCGGCTGTCTGCGGCCTTCGACGATGGTCAGCTGGGTCCCGCACGGATCGAGTCGAGGTAGAGCCGGTCAGCCAGCGGCTTGGCTCCATTCACTGTCCCATTCTGAGCCGATCCGTGCTGACGCGACGTGATCGCGCCTGACCTCCCATTAGCTCGTTCGCCTGAGCAAACCTGGCGCGTCAGAACTCATAACCCGGAGGTCGTGGGTTCAAATCCCACCCCCGCTATAGAACAAAAGGCCCGCAAAAGCGGGCCTTGTTCGTATCTGCGGTCGGCATGCCAGGAGTTCGTGGTCCCAATAAGGTCCCATCTCTCTCGCCCGGCTAGTGCCGAGCGCCCCGGAACGCGGGGCTGGCGACTGTTCTCCTGCCGCGCTTGTGCGATAGCGACGGCGCATGCTGTCAGCCCACCGCCTCGCATGCCGAATGTGACGCCGATGCAAATCCGCTTAGCAGTCTGCGATGCTATGAGCGATGACAATGACCACGGAACGGAGGACTCGCTATGCCGAAAACCCTCGGCCAGGTGCTCAAGGACGCTCGCGAGAAGAGCGGCAAGAGCCTGCGCCAAGTCGAGGAGATGACGGGGATCCACAACGCGCACCTGTCTCAGATAGAGAACGACACGATCGCGAAACCTGATCTGTCGATGCTGTTCGATCTTGCCGTCGCTTACGACCTCGACTACCAGGACTTACTGCGCCGCACCGGCAAGAGCGCCAACGGAGAAACCTCGGCACGCCAGCGCCAGCGCACGACCGCGGCGATGCGCGCTCTCGGCGAGCTATCGGTCGCAGATCAAGACGAAGTGTTGGGGTTTATGGCACAGCTGAGAAACAAGAAACGAAGTGACTGAGCCGCTCTCACCATTCACCAGACGGCGTATTGCCCAGCTGGCCGAGGCCACGCTGCGCGAGGCCGACGTCGTCGGTGTCTTCCCCACTCCGATGAACGCCGTGCAGAAGGCCGCTGGGGTGGTTGAGCGGATCGACATGAGCAAGCTTCCGCCCGAACTCGAAGCCAAGAAGCCGGCGGCGTGGAAGCGAATCCTCGGTGCGCTGTGGCAGCGCACGGTGTTCGTCGATCTCACCGAGCCCGAACCGCGCGTGCTGTTTACCGACGCCCACGAGGCAAGCCATCAGATGTGTGAGTGGCATGGTCCCACGCTTCGTCTCGACGCCGACGAGACGATGTACCGCGAGCTCAAGGCCAAGGTGGAGGCCGAGGCCAACTACGGTGCCGCGCAGCTCATCTTCCAAGGTGGGCGTTTTCATCGCGAAGCGCTCAAGGACCAGCTTTCGATACGGACCCCAATCGCGCTCAAGCCCGAGTACGGCGCCTCCTTCCACGCGACCCTGCATCACTACGTCGAAGATCACCCTGACCCAGTAGCGTTGCTGATCGCGGGCCGCTACCCGAGCGCCGAGGGCTTCCTGCCCATCTGGCAAAGCGTCGAATCGGCCACCTTCAGCGAGCGTCACGGGCGCCTGATCGATCGTCTGCCCGATCGCAACCTCAGCACCCTCGAAGGAGAGCGCGCACCGCTCGCCGACATCATCAACGCCGCCAAGCTCGCCGTCGACCCGCCGACGAAGACGATCTCGATCCCCGACCGCGCGGGCACCGCCGTCGAGTTCGCCGCCGAAGCATTCTTCAACCAGCGCTGCAACTTCATCTTGGTCGCCGAACGCAAGGCGCGCCGCGCCGGCCGGCGCCTGCGCCTCGCCGGCTAGGGCGCCCACCACCAACTCAAACCCCTGGGATCAGGGAAGAACGCCTCTGGTGCTAAGCGTCTTAGCTGACTGCTAAGATGCTTAGCACCACGAGGGCCATCCTCGCGCCAACCTCGTCCACGGCAACGGAAGGAGCCGATTCGAAATGACCCCCGCACAACCAGAGACCAAGGACAAGCCCAAGCCACCCGGCAAGCACACACTCGACGTCGTGGTCTACGCCCCCGGCGAGACCAAGCCGCGCAAGTTCTCCTGGGACAAGCATATGCTCGTCGCCGATGCTGCCGCCGAGGCCGCGAAGGCGTTCGGTCACACCTCCGGGAACCCCTCGCTCGCGAACGGAAAGGAGGTCCTGCCCCGCGACAAGCAGCTCGTCGCGGCTGGCGTGCGCGACGGTGATCGCCTCGAGCTGATCGACATCGGCGGCGGCGTCTAGTGGGCCTCGTCCCCCATGCGACCTCGGTCGCGATCGTCGAGGAAGAGCTCGCGGCTGCATCGGCTTGGGCCGAGCGCCACGAGCTCTCGCTCGACGCCGATCCCGAGGCGCTTCACCTCGAGCTCGCGCTGGCGGGCCCGTCGCGCAACGGCAACGGGTCCGACGCCGAGGACTACCTCCTGCTCGGCGACTTCGACGACTACCGCGCGATTCCGCCGGCGTGGCGATTTGTCGGCCCCTGCACCAAGGACGAGATCGGCAGCCCCGCCTTCCCCGCCGGCGGCACCGAGCTTCCGTTCCCTGCGACCGTCCTGCACCCGAACGCGGTGATCTGCGCTCACTTCAACCGCCTCGCCTACGCCGCCCACAACGGCCCCCATCCCGAGTGGAGCGACCTCGGCAACTGGCAGAACGTCCGCGAGGCCGAGACGCTCGCCCTCACGATCGCCGCGATGCTCGACCGGATCTGGCGCGAGGTCGTGCACTCGGCGGGCCGGATGGCGCCGCTGCCATGACGATCTTCGAAGAACCCCGCCTGCCAGTGAGGCCGATGCTCGGCGAGCTGGCCATCGCCCAGGGAGCCTGGCGGTCGGCGGCGCGGTTGTTGCCCACCTACCGCGGGCGCGATGGCGATCACGAGGGCATCGTCTTCCTTCTCGGCAGCCGATCGGGCGACGATGCGCTGGTCACAACGGCCGTCGCGCCCAACGCCGAGCACGACCGCAGACGGGTGCTTTGCACCGAGCAGCAGATGCTCGAGGTGATCGCGGAGGCTCGCAAGCTCGGCCTGGCCCTGATCGCGCAGCTTCACTCACACCCCGGAGACTGGACCGACCACTCAAAGGGAGACGACGAGCTCGTCTTCATGCCCTACGAGGGGATGGTGAGTTTTGTCGCTCCGCACTACGGAATGGTCGGGCTTGAGCCGGTGCACTCACTCGGCATCCACCAGTTTCAGGGTGGGCGCTGGGTCATGGTTGATGAGTCCTCTGCCTGCAGCCAGATCCGCATCCTTCCTAGGGCGGTCGACCTGCGATGAACCGAGCTAACTTCGAAGCGGCCTTCGACTCGCGCACCGAGATGATCGTCGGCGACTACCACGCGACGGACGAGCCGGTCGTGATCGAGTTCGGCTCCGACATCGAAACTCCCGCCGGCCACCTGCTCGCGACCTCGCTGGTGAACCTACTTGCTCGTGCCCACCAGCACCTCGTGATCGTCGGCGACCTCTCGCAGCCGCTCCTCTGCCCGAGTCCGTTCGGGCATGTTGACCTCGAGGAGGCGACCGCCGGCTTCGCCCACGAGATCCATCCGTGGCGTGACATCGACGTGGTCGACGCAGCGCCGAGCGGCGAGCCGCTGGTCTCGATCGGCCTCGGCCAGACGACTCGTGAGAACGAAATCCAGATCGGCGCGGAGGGTTGGGTCGCGAGCTTTGGATTGCGCCGAGAGGTTGAGCCGGACTCGCTTGGCGGGGCGGCGCTCGCCGCTTGCCTGGCCGCGGCGGCAGCGTTTCGCCGCCAGCTCGGGCGGTTGGGCCTCGGCGAGGGAGACTTCTCACTGTGGTCGCGCAGCCAGCGCGGCCGCGACCAGGGGCCGGCGATTGGCCCGATCGATGTCGGCTCGGTACTTCAGGTGGGAGCCGGGGCGGTTGGTGCCGCGCTCGACTGGTGGCTGTCGATGTTTGGTTACGCGGGGACCTGGACGATCGCCGACGCGGACACGGTCGACATCTCCAACCTTAACCGCCAGATCCTCTTCGCCGCCGCCGACACAGAGTTCGCGGGCCGGCGCCAGAGCAAGGCGGTCTTGGCGGCAGGCCGGATGATCCCCGAAGGCGTACCGTCGGCTCACTGGTACGGCGACGACGCGACGGTGGTCGACGCCACCTACGACGTGATTTTGCCGCTTGCCAACGAACGAGCGGTTCGTCCGGCGCTGCAGGCGCGTATCCCGCCCATCCTGCTCCATGCTACGACCAGCAGACATTGGCAGGCGCAGCTCCATCGACATGTGCCTGGTCGTGACGACTGCCTCACCTGTCGAATCCCTACCGACATGGCCCAGACTTCGTGTTCAAAGGGGGAGATCAGCCCTGAGGAACCCGATGCAGCGCTACCGTTCCTGTCGGCGACCGCCGGGCTACTGCTCGCCGGCGAGCTCGCGCGCCTATCAGCCACGGGACGATTCGACGAACCTGAGAGCGTCACGGCGCTCGATCTTTCGACCAGCGATCCGGCGCTGCAGCGCTTCGCAATGCCGTGTCGCGAGGGATGCGCGTCGTGGCCCAGCGCGGCCATCCGCCGCGTCGTGAACGAGGGTACGAGGTGGGCCAGTCTCGATCCCGACGTCGATGACTGAGCACCGCGCTTAAAGTCGCCGCCGACCGGGAAAAGCGTTGCGATGTTGCGCAACGTAACAACATCGGTTACTATACGAGCATGCTCAACGGCAACGACGTGCTGGTCCTGGTGTGGCTTACGGCTCACCCCGGCCCATGGACCTTCCGTGCGCTTGGCAAAGAAATGAAAATGGATGTGGCCGCACTGCACCGAAGTGTTAGCCGCCTTAAGAGCGCGAGGTTGCTGGACTCCGACAGGCAGCTAAACCGAGCCAACGTCGAGGAATTTCTTCTCCACGGCGTTCCGTACGTAATCCCGGGGGACCTGGGCGCAGAAGGTCGCGGCATTCCGACCGCATGGGGCGTCGAGCCTCTGCGTGGTGCGCTGGCCAGCGACGGCCCAAGCCCGGTCTGGCCGAGTTCGCACGGGACGTCTCGCGGGCCCGTCCTCGAACCGGTGTCAGAGGCAGCAGTCGATCTCGTCTCGAGCGACCCCGAGATGGCGCAATGGCTTGGCCTAATCGACGCGATTCGGGTTGGGCGCGCAAGGGAACGCAAGCTGGCTTCGAGTGAGCTCCGCCGGCGGATCTGGGACACAACGCGTGAGCGTTGAGCTTCTTGAGGAAGCTGCTGCGGCACTCGGCGAAATTCGGAACGACGTCGTGTTCCTTGGTGCGGCGACGCTTTCACTCTGGATCACCGATGAAGCGGCTCCGCCGCTTCGGCCGACCTCCGACGTCGATGTCGTCGTCGTGGAGGTGACCACTCTTATCGAGTACAACCGATTTGAAGCGCGGTTGCGATCGGCCGGTTTCCGAGACGAAGGGTCCGTGCTCGGCCGCTTTCTCTTTGGGCCCGACGATCTCCAAGTCGATGCGATCCCGGCAGACGCGTCCATCCTGGGGTTCGAAAATCAGTGGCAACGCGCCGCTCTGTCTGAGGCGGTGGAGCGCTCGCTCCCCTCGGGAGCGGTAATTCGATGTGTGCCACCCGCGTATCTGCTTGCGACGAAACTCGAAGCGTTTGCCGGGCGGGGCGAGGGCGACTACTTCGGCTCACCCGACTTCGAGGACATCGTTGCGCTTGTGGATGGACGTGCTGAGCTTGTCGACGAGGTCAAGGCATCCAACTCCTCGCTGCGTGCGTATGTGTCCGCCGAGCTGGGTGAGCATCTCGAGAAGACGCGAGGCCGCGACGCAGTCATCGCTCATCTCGAATACGGGCGAGACGGCCGACCCCGGGCGGAGGGGACCGTAATTCCCCGATTAACACAGATCGCGACTTCCGGCACATAACCCGGAGGTCGTGGGTTCAAATCCCATCCCCGCTATTTACGGAAGCCCCTGCTAACCCAGGGGTTTCCATGGTTTCCGATTGTCTAGGGCGAGCTCATGCCAGGTCCGTGGTCCCAATTTGGTCCCGTTTGTTCGCCGCCTTGGCGGAATAAGCCAGCCCGGGTTCCACGGAGACCGTTTTCATTGGATTCCAATCTCTCATCGATCAGCGTAGTGGGGTTCAGGCGCCCGGCGTAGCGAGCCCGTAGGGCGAGCGGAGCCGGGCGGCGGCCAGTGAGCGTGCAGGGCCTCGAATTCGACCGGCGGGATGTCGCCGAGCGACTCGTGGAGGCGATCGTGGTTAAACCAGGAGACGTATTCGACGACGCCCAGCTCGAGCGCCGAGCGGCTGCGAAGGCCGCGGTCGGAGATCAGCTCGGTCTTCAGCGAGTCGACGAACGACTCGGCCATCGCGTTGTCGTAGGTGTCGCCGACCGAACCGACCGAGGCGAGGACGCCGTGGTCGGTCAGCTCCTGGGTGAACTCGGCTGAGGTGTATTGGCTGCCGCGGTCGGAGTGGTGGACGAGCTCGACGTCGGCGCCGCCCGCACGCATCCCGAGCGCCATCCGCAGGGCGTCGAGGACGAGGTCGGCGCGCATGTGCGCGGCGAGCTGCCAGCCGACAAATCATCCGCGAGTAGACGTCGATGACGAAGGCCAGGAAGCTGACGCCCTCCCAGCAGCGCAGGAAGGTGATGTCGGCGACCCAGGGCTGGTTCGGCCGATCCGCGGTGAAGTTGCGCTCGACGAGATCAGGCCTTCGGTGGGCCTCGGGATCGGGCTTGGTCGTGCGCCAGGGCCGCCCGCGGCGCTTGGCGCCGCGGATCCCGTTGGCGCGCATCAGCCGCTGGACCTGGCAGCGGGGGACCCGCTCGCCGGCGCGAACGAGGGGCTTCCAGGTGCGCCGATAGCCATAGGCCTCGTAGTTCTCTTTGTGGGTCTTTCGGATTGCCGCGAGCAGGCGCTCGTCCTCGAGGGCCCGCCTCGAGGGCGGGCCCGATCGACGCCGGTAGTAGGCGGACGCCGACGCGCCCAGGGTCCGGCAAATGGACTCGACCCCGAAGTCAGAGCGGCGCTCGTCGATGAACGCGCTCACCTCGGTCGGGGCGGGTCGAGCTCCTTGGCGAAAAAAACAGACGCCGCCTTGAGGATCTCGTTGGCTTTTCTGAACTCGCGAACCTCGCGCTCGAGCTCCTTGAGGTGCTCGCGCTCGGAGGAGGTCAGCAGGTCCTTGCGCTGGCCGCCGTCGGCCTCGGCCTGGCGCACCCACTGTCGAAGCGATTCGCATTTGACGCCGAGATCACGTGCGACGTGCGCGATCGGTCGCCCGGACTCGAAGACGAGGCGCACGGAGCGTTCCTTGAGCTCGTCGGGGTATTTGCTTGGTCTTGGCATCGGCGGAGGGTCTCCTCTCGCCAGGACGGAATGTCCTGGGTTCGAGGTCTCCGTCAAACCCGGCCTGGCTCACTGCCAAGCCAACCGCGACGACGATAGGCAATAGCGCGAGTAAGCCCTTGGAGCCACTGCCAAACCCTAGAACAGGCCAATGTGATTCGGCGTTGGACCTCAATGCAAGTATTGGGGCGGACGGAATGCCAGCCTCTACGATAGGGCGAGAGCGATGGGCTACTTCCGGCTTCGTAAAACCAAGCAGATCGCCCCGGGGCTTCCCCTGAACCTCAGCAAGAAGAGCGTCGGTCGTACTGGAGCGAGACGTTCGTTCATTACCTCGGGTCGCAGGACGACGACGCTAGGCATCCCCGGCACTGGGCTTTCATACATGGACACCCAAACCGCAGGCAAGGTGGGCAATCAGAGGGCGGAGGCCGAGGCCCCGGAAACGATCCAGAGCAGGCAGCAAGGACCGATGGACGAATCGGGCATCTTCGCGATCGCCTGTCCGAACTGCCAGCATCAGATCAAGCTCGTACGGGACAACGGCACGGTGCAAGCCGTCATTTGCCCATGCTGCTCGACCAGCCTGACGATGCAGATTCAGTCAGAGCGACCCGTCTAAGTGACTACGCCCGTTAGCTACGAGAGCAAGACTGATCTGGACTGGCAGAAGTCGGTCGGCGCTTGGGGGTGGCACGACCGGGGTCCGGATTGGCTCAAGCAAGGCAAGTGCCCGCGTTGTCATCACGAAATGACCGTGAGATGCGAAGGATCCACGTCCGTCGTCCAAATGATCATCGTGGATCTCCCAGCGAAGCGTCAGCCCGCAGCGCATACAGCAGCCGTCTGTAATTGCACCGTGAAACATCCAGGAGCTCCCGAAGGAGTAACTGGCTGCGGGAGTCACGGACGCGTCATGCGGCCCGAGCCCTAGCCCCGATGGCGTTCTGGGTCGCATGCTTTGTTGTCCTCGTCGGGGGAGCCGTCGCTTCTGTCGCCGTGTGGGCTGTCGCTAGGCGTCTGTCAGCACCTCTACTGCCTTTCGATGTGCCGGAGCGATGGGGGGACGACCCGGATGACAAGCGGTGGGAGAGCGAGGCCACGGATGCGGTGCATGGAGCCTTGAAGGCTGTTCAGGGCACCGCAACGGCATGGGCAGCGACAATCACGACGCTGCTTGGAGTGGGGGGCACAGTTGCAGCGGTGAAAGGGCCGGACGCCTTCTCGAAGCTCACCCCGGCCACCGGCAACTTGGTCTTTTGGCTATCGGTCCTCACCGCTTTGCTCGCGAGCGCCGCGATCCTCTTCGCGGCGCTCGCCGCACAAGGAACGCCCCGCCGAGTGCAAGGGCTCGATGGGGCAACCCTCAAGAAACTGACGGCCGACGGTGCGGCGAGGGCCTCCAGATTGCTCCGATTCTCACGAGCCGGGGCGCTTGTCGCAGCATCGGCGTTATTGCTCGCCGTCGGGATTGCCTGGCACGCCGGGATCGCGAGTAGCGAGCCGTCCAGCTCTAGCGCGCTCGTGGAGACCTCCGACGGGGCAGTCCGCTGCGGTCAGCTGCACGCAAGCTCAGACGGCACCATCGCCTTGAGCGTCGGATCGACGCAATACTCACTCCAGGCTGGGAGTCCCATCACCAGCGTCGATAGCTGTCCGGCAGCTCAATAGAACCCGGGTTGCGTTCCAATCGGACTCTCGCGCGAGGTTTCACGCCGCGATCGTTTCCATCGCTGGGAGCTGCTGGCGAGAGTTAACCGTCGTTCCAGTAGAACGTTGACCTTCGATCTCTTGAAGGCGAGGCGTTGCTCGCCCGGTGCGGCTGGTAGGTTCGCGGCAATGTTCTCCCCCGCTGGAGGCACCTAACCAATGTCGGTCTTCGATCGCGGCCCTTCGGTTCAGCTGGCCACGCTGTTCGACCGGGTGCCCGATCCGCCCGTCGAGGCTGACTTCTGGTTCGACTGGGGCCCGGTGTTCTACCGCGGCCGCCTGGACGGCTCGGCACGACTTCTGTGTGTCGCCTCGGACCCCGGACCAACGGAGCGGATCGCGGGACGGAGCCTGGTCGGCAACGCCGGTCAGCGCGTCCAAGGCCTGCTCACTAAGCTCGGCCTGACAACTTCGTATGTGTGCCTGAACGCTTGGGCCTACGCGCTACACCCCAGTAGGGCGCAGGCCGAGAAAGCGAGGCTTGACGACCAGGCCCAGCTGCCGTGGCGCAACGAGCTCTACGACGCCGCGACCGGACCGAAGCTTCAAGCGATCATCGCCTTCGGCGAGATGGCGCAGGCGGCGGTAGCGCTCTGGACGCCTCGCCCGAACGTGCCGCTCATTCAGGTCCCGCATCCCTCAAGCCGCGACGAGAAGGTGCTTCTCGACGCGTGGCGGGCCGCAGTTGGCCAGCTGCGTGGGGTTGTGACTCCTGACGCGGACGGGGACAACGGCGGCGCCAACTACGGCGCTTCATTCACCGAGGCCGACTACGCGGTGATCCCGCGCCGCGACCTGCCTTTCGGCGGGCCGGCCTTCCTCGGCGATGACTCGTGGGTGCGCACGAGTCCGCGCGGCGCCCAGAACTCGGTCGAGCGCCCCTCGCCGGACGACGGCCACACGCTGACTTGGCACGCCCCCGCGAGCTAACGGCAGGGGTCATTCGGCCCCGTCACAGGGTCCCGTAGTACTCCCGCACGGGGTCGAGCAAACCGCCATGGAGCGGACTTGCCTTGATCGCCGTGAAGTAGGCGGGGTCGTGATTCAGCGAGTCGAGCGGGGGGATCTCGACCGTGACCGGGACCGGCTTGCCGGTCTGCGAGGGGTCGTCCCACGGCTTGTCGGTCATCAGCCACGGTGGCGGCTTGCCAACCTGATGAAGCTTTTCGATCTCGAGGTAGCGGGCAACGGGATCCTTCGTCGCCTTGGCGATGTCCTCCAGCACAGCCGCCCAGCCCATGTCCGCGTCTTGAACGCCCGGATAGATGAGGACGATCGAGCGGCGAAGGCGCCCGAATGCGATCGGCTCGGCGTTCTGGGCACCAGTCGCCTTGACCAGCGCGGTGGTCCCGTAGAAGGGCTGGCCGTTGATCGCCACCAGCAGCACGTCCCGCTCCCGTGACTCGATTAGGTTGCGGTAGGGGTCGCCGCCGCGATCCGTGGTCACCAGCACGTCTCCGTGCAGGCCCTTCTTGAGGCGCCCGAGCCGGTCGCCCCATCCCAGCGCGTCCGCGGGATTGCAGGTCGCCATCTCGCAGAGCTCCTGATCGTTGAAGGCCTTGCCGAGCCGAGCCTTGTTCCACATGTCGGCGACCTTTAGCTCGCCGAGCAGGTTCTTCGATCCTGAGGGCGACCAGTCCGCGCCCAGGCAGACGCGGACACCCACCTTCTTTGCATCGTCGACTCGGGTCGTGTCCCGGTAGAGCCAGAGGTTCGAGAACGGCGACCAGATCACCGAGCCACCCTGGGAGCTCCATTCGTCGTAGTTGGCCCGCTCCAATGCCGTGCAGTGGATGGCGCCGAGGGTAGGCTGCAGGCAGCCCTCGTCGCGAAGCTTTGTGTACTCGGCGATCAGGCCGGGATCGGTGCCCTCGCAGAGGTGGTAGATGAACGCATCGCCGTCCCTCATGTGCTGGGCGTCGGCCTCGTAATCGGCGTCGTCGCGCAGCGGCAGCGCCGATTGGTAGACGCTCTTCTTGCCGGTAACGAAGGTCTCGTACTCGACGTTTCGAACCAGCCAGCCTTCGTATGGGTAGGCCATCTTGGCCGAGCCCTGAACCGCGGTCGTGCCGCCGATGACGGCCTTGACCTCGACGTACTTGAGCAATGCCTTGCCGGCTAGAGCGCCGAGCGCATTCGCCGGGTCGGAGATCAGCGCCTCGTAGCCGTCCGTGCCGGGCCACTGGTAGCGAGTCGTATACGGCTCGGTCCGTCCTGTAGGCGACCAGAGCGGCAGGGCGTTGTAGACCATGTGGCCGTGGAGGTCGATCAGTCCCGGGTAGATCGCACCCCGGGTCGAAACTCGCCGGGCGCCGTCGAAGCCATCCGGGGGCGGGTCGCTTCCGCGCTGTACGCCGGCAATCTTCTCGTCCGAGCCGATGTACAGGGCACCGTTATCGATCATCGGCTGCGCCGGATCAAACGTGACCAGGCGACCGAGGAGGACAAGGGGATCCGTCACTGCCCCACGCCCTCAGAAGAAACAGCCGTCATTGATACGCCGCGCTCGCTATCCGGGAGGCGGGTAAGGATCCGAGCCGTAGCTGCTTCGCTCGGCGATCATGCCGTCCATGTTGTGAATGACGTGCTCGGTCCGTCGCGCTATGGCCATCTCACGCCCAGCCGGCGACAGCGGCCTCCTTGGTCGCATGAGCGCTCGGGGCTCGCTCCTCGCCCTCGTTCCACCAGTAGCCGTCCTGATTAACCGTGTGAATCCAGCCTCTAGCCGTCTCGACTTCCTCGGACCGCCCATTGAGAACGCCACAGTAGCGCCGATTGCTCGCGTTGACAACACGGGCGAGAGGCCCCGCGTAGTTCGGTAGCCGTACCGGAGCTGGGGTTGGACTGGGCGAGCTTGTTTGTCGCTACAAGGACCGACCGCTCGCCGCAGCTGAGAGCCCGCCGGGTCTCCTTTACCTCGCGATCAACGGTGGTGCCTCAGTCGGCATCTCTAACACGGGTGGGACCAGTCTGGCCATGCTCCACAGGACGTTCTGCGCTCCGCGCGTCACGTCTTGCATCGGATGCGCGCTCGGTGATTCTGCATGCCGTTTCTCGACCGCGAGGGGCCGAGCTACCCTCGGGCGGTGAAGCGGATCTATCTGGATCAGAACAAATGGATCGATCTGGCGGGCGCGGAGAAGGGGCAGTCAAAGGGCGCACCCCTTCGCGGATGCGCTTCTCGTGCTCCGTGCGGGAGTAGAAGCCGGACAGCTTTCGTTGCCTCTCTCGAGCGCGCACTACCTGGAGACACAAACCCGACGCGACTGGCGGTCGCGTTTCGACCTTGCCACCATCATGCTCGCTCTCTCGCGACGGCATGCGATTGCACCCGTGGACGCATTGGTCCCGGCGACTGGCACCCTGTTTCTGAGGTAGCTCCAAGGGATGAACGGCGAGTCAGGGTCCGTCGGGGTGGTGGCCTTAAGGTCCCCGTTTAGGGCCTGAGTCGTTCCGTAGGCGTACAGGTCCTTGCGGTCCCGGATGTGCTCGATCTTGTCCATCACTGGCCCACTCGCCGTCCCGATATTCATGATCGCGAACAGGACCGAGCTCTCAGCGCCGTCGATCGAGGCCGCCACCCGGTCGAGGGATACGGCGGAGTCCGAGTGCGGCGCGAAGCTCACCGCCGCTGCCGGCAGGCCGTCACCGCTTAGGTCGAACCACTCCTTCGCGAGATCGGCCGAACGGAAGCCAGACGCCTCAGTCCAGACTGCCTCAAACATCCGGGCATAGAGCGCACCTACGTCTTCGCCGTCGAAGACGAAGACGCTGTTGGATTGTGCGTAAAGCCCGCGAACCGAGAAGTTGGCGGAGCCGGACAAGACCTTCCGGATCCCGTCCCCGCGCGTGAGGATGATGATCTTGTCGTGGGCGAGGGCACTGAAGTGGCCGGTCTTGACGTTGGCGCCGCCCGCCGACTCGACGATCGCCTGCTTAGCCTCCACCTCGGGCGGGTCGTCCTCATCGTCATGGGCGACATGACTACGCGAGTCATCGAGGAAGAGCCTGAGCCGGGACCCGAGGCGCTGGAGAGCGCGGATCAGGTCCGGCTCGTCGAAGTCGAAAGCGAGGACGTCGAGCTTGGCGTCCGGGTCCTTGGTTGCTTCGTCGAGGATCCCATAGACCAGCTCTCGCGTCTGGAAACCGAGCCAGCGCCATTGGTCCACGTAAGGCGCGGTGTCGAAGTCGAAGGTCGGCGGCTCTGGGCAGAGCGGCGCGTTGTCGAAAAGATCCGCGTAGGCCGGGGGAGGAGACGTAGCCGCGGGTAAAGCCGAGCGAGAACGCCGAATGCGTGTCCTCGCGGAGGTCAATGTCGATGCTGGTCTCCGGCCCCGCCTCGAGCTGATCCTCGGTGCCGTCCTTAAATGCGCATTGCCGTCGCCGTGTAGGTGAATTCTCCAGATGGAACCCGCTGAGGGAAGTTGGACCCAGTGGAACTTCTGAAACGGCGCTTGATCGCTCGGCGCGGAAATCGCCCGGCGCTCGGCCGGAGTGGTGGCCGCGGGTCACGGGATCGGTGAATGTGGGTCGGTTGTAGACGGGTTGCTCATCCCCCCGGGCGATTGGTAGCGAATGGCAAAGCCAGCAAGGTCCTCGTGAAGCCCCTCGTTGACCTCGAAGGCGAGGAGCACCGCACCCTCACCGCGATGAGCAGCAAGGGTTAGTCCGTCGCGTGAGCTCGTAACCGCGCTCATGCCTGATCCGGCCCCATGCACCGGCCTGCTCCCGGCCTCGGAGTCATGATGAGCGCTGTCAGTGATGTGCCAGCGCCAGCGGGCCACCGTCTGGTATCGCGACGCGGAGGGGAGCGCCCAGGGTGATGCGGGCGACGAATCCGTGCGGCCAACGGTGGTTGCACGGGCATGGGTTGTCCTCGCAAGCGATGCCGTCGTGGTCTGCGTCGAGCCCACTCGGGTCTTGCCTGGGATGGTGCTTTCGGAAGTAGCGCTGGGCCGCCCGCTGGTTCCGAAAGTCCGAGCAGTCCTTGTCGCCAGCCGACGCCGTTGGTGTCGGGGCCATGACCACGACCGTCGCAGCAAGGATGGGAATGGCAGTCAGCGCGGCTGCAAAAGCAGTGACCGACCAGCGACGTACAAGCGACATGGCTACTTCTCTTCTCCTCAAAGTATCTTGACTAAACAAGAGTCGTCAGTCTATGCTGCGGGGCGAGGCAATGCGGCACTTCCTGAAGATCTCCGACTGAGGCGTTTCGGTGCCTCCGGCCAACCGCAGGACGGTCTCGCCAGACGGATATGGCGGTTGGACGGCGGGATATGGCGGTTGGACGGCGCACTCGCCGGGTGCCTCGCGTGCGTGCTCCCGTCACGACACGCAGGACGAAGCAATCCGGGCAGCCCGGCGGATACTCAACAACAGCGACGGGGGCGAACTGGTCACCCAAGGCCGCGACGGGCAAATTCGCCAAAACGACACGATTCCACCCGCCAGCGATCCCTTCCCCCCTCGCGGCTGATGGTGGTCCTGGCGCACGTCATGGGAGTGCCGGTCGAGGAGGCGGCGCTGACGTTCGCCCCTATCGCCAGCGTTGCCGGCGGCGCCGCGCTCAAACGTGCGCTCAGTCCGCGCCGAACCACGGCGCGGCGTTCCGGGCCCCGGCCGCGCTCCCGCCACAAGAGGAATAGGCGATGAGTCCGGCTGGCGTCGCATCCGCGAAACGAGCCCCGACCGCGCTTCGCCACCGCCGGGACGCCTCGAGCCTAAGTGCGCAGCAACTCGCCGACTTCCGGCAAGCAATCACGCTTGCCCAAGGGATTTCAGACGATCGCGGCTACCAGCATTGGGCTGGGATCCATGGACTGCCGCTCCCGATCTCGTGCGCCCACAACTCGCCAATCTTTCTACCGTGGCACCGGGCCTACCTGTACTTCATCGAGAAGGCGCTTCAAGATCGGGTGCCGGGCGTGACGCTCCCGTGGTGGGACTGGACGCGCGTCCAGGAGATCCCGGAGCCCTATGACCGACGGCGTCTCTCGGGGCGAGCGAACCCGCTCTACGACTCGCCGATCCAAGCGCAAGGGCGGCGGAATCCGAGGGAGACCCGCACCTCGCGCCAGCCTGGGGCGGCCAGCTTCCTACCCGGCCCCGGAGACCTGGCAGCGATTCTTGCCAACAACGACTTCTTCACATTCCAGACACAACTCGAAAGCATTCACGGCGGGGTCCACGCCTGGGTGGGCGGGACGATGAGCGACATCTCGGTCGCCGCCTACGACCCGATCTTCTGGGCGCATCACTCGATGATCGATCGCTGCTGGTACCTCTGGCAGCTCGCCCACCCGGGCGCCGGTCCACCGCCCAACCTGCTTGACCGGGCGCTCCCGCCGTTTCCGATGACGGTCCGCCAGACCCTCGACATAACCCAACTGGGGTACGACTATGCGGGCTCGACCACCGCGGCGCAAGGTCCCGGCCATGCGTGAGCGCTTTACCTCGAATCCCATCGAGCTCCCCCGACCGGAGCAGCCGTTTTCTCGCGCCGACCTGATCTTCTACGGGCTAGATCACTCCGGGGACTCGTTCGAGGGCCGGGTCTACCTCGACGCCCCGCGGCGCCTTCCCGCGGACGCCGGACGCGAACACCCTTCGTATGCCGGCTCCTTTTTCATCTTCGGTCACGGCGGCTGCTTCGGCGACGTGGGCCATTGCGACGTCCCTCAAGTTCGCGATCCGTTCGATTACCGGCCCCCCCATCAGCTCGAGCCTGCCATCCGCATCGTCACCGTGACTGAAGCAGTTCATCGGCTTGTCGAAGCCGGGAAGACCGAGTTCCCGGTGACGATCACCGCGCACACGCCCGGCGGCCGGCCGAATCGGGTCTTGGCATTCGACGCAGTGCGACTCGCCATTTACGCAGCCGTCACTTAGGAACTCGGTCCAAAGAAACCTAGGAGGAGACATCGACAAGCCGCAGTGGAGGCGGTCGCGAGGAAACTGGTTCGCCGGTTCACCTGATCGGCTCGCCAAGCTCTACGTAAACCGCTTTGGCACCATCTTCTGGGCGTTGCTGATCGCGGCACTCGGCGTCGCCCTGATCTGCGCGCTGATCAACCTCTGGCCGGTCGTCGATCCGACCCTCCCGACGAACGCCACCGCCGCCCAGCAAGACTCCGCGGCTCAATCCCAAAGTACCGTGAGGTTTCTCTGGGGCGCTTTCGACCTATCACTGAACAAGTCGAGCGGATTGCTCGTGCTGGCGATCGTCGCTGGTGCGCTCGGTAGCTTCGTCCAGGCGAGCCTGGCGTTCGTCTACTGGGTCGGGAATCGCAAGCTCGAGGTGGCTTGGATCTGGTGGTATGGCTTCCGCCTCCTGAGCGGGGCGGTCCTTGCGCTGATTGTCTATCTCGGCATCCGCGGCGGCCTATTCGGAAGCCAAAACGCGAGTACGGAGGTCAACGCATACGGTACCGCGGCGTTCGCTTCGCTTGTAGGCCTCTTCTCGAAGCAGGCGATTGCGAAGCTCGGGGAGGTGTTCAATACCCTTTTTCGCACCGACAAGCCAGATTCTGCGGCGATGGACCCGGGCACTACGCCAGCGGAAGCGAAGCAATCTTTGACGTCGCCGAAGGGCGACGAACCCGGCGTCGCAGACAAGGACACGACGCCACCGGAAGGACAGTAGCCCCGACGCCGCCCGGGGCGAGGGACCGAAGAACCTGGACTAACACCGGCTGGATACGAGATGGCGAGGAGCAACGGCTACGGTCTGGAGCACTAGCGACGATCGAGATCGCCGCGAGCACTGAGGTCGCCGAGCCGCAAGCCGTGATGTCGTTGAAGCCCGGCGAGAAGTCGTCGACCAGTTGTGCGGCGGGAGAGCCCTGCAAACTGGATCCGCTCGTCTCCGGCAACATCAATGATTATTGGCGCGCAGTTGCGCCGTATTCCCAGCTGGCCCTGTATCGCAATTCATGCTTCCTGTGCCACCCAAGGCACGCTTGCTCCACCGTCCGGCGCGGCCTGCGGTGCGCTCGACAGTACGAAGCCTCAAGCGCCGTCCAGTCTTGGGGCAAGCAACGCGGAAACGATCGCCGCGAGTTATACGAATCCGTGGCGGAGCTCGACCGGGGCGGATAGTGACGCTGTGCTGTCGATCGGATCAACGACAGTAGAGATCTTGCCTTCGGCACCCAACCCGTCGCCCGCAGCCGGGGCTAGCGCTGTCTCCGCCCGGCCTCATGACGGTGATGCTGCTCTCAGGGCTGGCCAGGAGGCAATCCGGCGGCACGCATGGCGATCGAAACGGCAGTGACGTCATCTGCTAGATCGGTGAGCTCCTGTCGATGGCCAGCGCCGTCACCCCGCGTTGAGGCCTGGCCCTGCTCGGCGCTTCGTCGAGCACGCCGGCCCGCGCGACGCCACTCCTCGACGGCGCGATGCAGGTTGCCGCGGTCGGGTGTCTCCGCCCGCGGCGTCTCATCCAAAACGAGACCGAGGTGATTGGCCTCTTCGATGCGTCGGTGTCCGACCTGTGCCGACATGGCGGCGACTGCCTCCTGGGAGGCAAACCGCAGAAGGATGGTCTTGATCAGGCTGGTGTGGTCAAAGAGGTCTTTGCAGACGAAGTTCCGTACGCGTGGCCCGGCAATTAGTGCCGGCACTCGGACACCGAGGGTCTTGTAGGGCGAGCCGTCATCGACCACCGGGGGCTCAACGTGGTCAAAGAAGCCGCCGTGCTCGTCGTAGGTGACGACGAGTAACGTGTCTTGCCAATCCGGGCTGTTGACGAGCGCGTCGTAGACCTCGAAAACCAGCTCTTGTCCGGCCCGTACGTCCGAGGGCGGGTGATCGTCATTTGAATTCGGATCGAGGACGCTGAGGTCGACGAAATTCGGATCGATCCAGGAGACATCTCGCAGATCACCTTTGGCGGCATCGTCAAGAAAGCTGTCGTGAGTCTGGATCAGCGACTCCGCGGCCTCGGTGACGAAACTGACGCGGTGTCGGTCGAAGTAGGCAAAGTTGTCACGATGTTCAAGGAACTTGCGGTACTCAGGATCCGCAGCCCGCAGAGTTGCCGGATCGTGCGAGTACCAGCGCCACTGATGATCTTCCAGGTGGCGAGTGAAGGCGCTGACCTCAAAGATGGGCAGGTTCTCAAGCCGGCTGACGTCGACCAGGTGCGCGAGGTGCCGCAGGAGCCCGCTCTTGGCACCAACCGTCTCTGAGGTCTTCGCGGCCAAGGCGTAGCAGCGGTTGAGCCAGGTGTCGCCCGGAATCGACGCATGCCACGAGTCACAGACGCAGTAGTTCGTGGCTAGGTGGTGATAGACCGGCAGATGCTCACCGGTGTAGTAGCCCATAGGGAAGTCGCGGTACCGCTGGTCCGTTAGCTCGATCTTGTGGTGCCGCTTGTCGAAGCGCGTATCGAGAAAGTTCGTGATGAAGCCGCGGTTCTTGCCTTCAAGCTGCTTCGCGACGCAGTCCGGCCCGTGGCACGGGTCAAGGATCTTTCCAGTCAGATCCTCGCTGGGGTGAAAGACGGTCTCGTCGGCTCCCCATTGGAAGACTGGTCGCTCCTCACCCTCGTCGTCGGGATTCGTTTCATTGCCGGTCAGGCCTTCGACCTCGGGAAGGCCTCCCATCGTCAGGTAGCCAAGCATCTGATCGAAGGAGCGGTTTTCCATCATCAAGACCACGATGTGCTCAATGTCGTTTAGCCGAGCCAGCGCATCCGTGTCGTTCACCAGGTTTCTCCTCGCGGCCTTCGCATGAGGTGATTACTCAGGACATCTAGACTATAACGACGCCTGAAGCGACTTCGTCCCGTGGCGGAGATGGGATGCGGGGACTCAGAGTGCCTCTAGCGAGGTGCGGCAGTCGGGACAGTTCGGATCGCGGTGGACCCTTTCGAATTCACAGCCGAGTGTGCGGACGTCGAGGATCCACGCCTGCCCGACGGTCGCTGGCCGACATGCTCCGCCGAGGAGATGGATTACCTCCATCGCGAGAATCGAGCCGACGAGCCCGGAGGCCGCACCGAGGGTCGACGCTGGGTTGCTGTCACGGGCTCTGACCGCCGCGACCTCATCAAACAACGGGAAGCTGGCCCGAGCTTGAGTCTCCAGGCAGGCCTGGCAAGCGCTCTCGCCAGGCAAGACCATCGGCCCTATCCGAATCTGAGGCAGAAACTGGCCAGCGCTGATGTAAGGCAATCTCGCTTTCAGGCAGCACGAATTGATCCAGCCGGGAAGGCGGTCGGGAGGGCGATCGGCGGTAGCAACAAGGACGTCGGCGCCGCTAACGAGAGCGCTGAGTCGTTCGGCGGAATCGATCTCCTTCGCGATCGAGACGACGTCGAGGTTGGCGTTGTGAACCTTGAGCGCCGCCGCCGCGGCGTTGACCTTGAGCAGTCCGATATCCGACTCGGAGAAGAGCAACTGACGGTTGAGGTTGCTGAGCTCAACTCGGTCGTCGTCAATAAGGAGAATTCGTCCAATGCCCGCGGCGGCGAGCGCACTCGCCGCCCACGAGCCGAGGCCGCCACATCCGAGGATGGCGACGGTGCCGCGATCGAGACGCCGTTGGATGGCTGGACCCGAGCTGTGACGGTCGGCCAGATCGGCGAAATAGATCAGTTGGCGATCGAACCGCTTGCGTTCGTAGTCGGTTAGGAGGTCATCGTCAGCCCGACGCTCGAGCAACCCAAGAACCGCTAGGTCATCGAGAGCGTCGTCGATGGTTCGCGAACTCACTCCCGCGGCGCGAGCCAGCGAGACGCGGTCGACCCATCCCCGATGCAGTGCCTCGATGATCCGCCGTTCGTGCCTCGCAGGCATGCCCAGCACGAAGTCGTCGCCCAGCCCGCTGCGCAGTAGATAGAGACAACCATCCGAGGCCGCGATCGGCTGGAGGGAGCGCTTTAGCCGAAACTGCTGGAAAGGGGGCGGTCGCGCACCGGGCGCGCAACCGCCCTCCGCCATCAGGCTCCCTTCCAGATTGTCGCGCCGGGCGCGACTGGCTTCTGGAGCTTCTCGAGCTTCACTTGTCACCTCCTTAATCGGTCGCTTTGGCAAGGTGGATGGCCTTGGTGTGACGAAGCTCCTCGAGTGGCTGCTCGAGCTCGGCGTCGAGGCCGTGGCCGTGGACGTCGACGGCTGTGAGCCCGGCCTGTGACAAGGCAGCGGCGACTTCGTCGGCTGAGAAGTGGCGCTGACGGTGAACCGCCGGACTCAGCTCTGGCTCATCGAGAAACTCGAGAACCGCCTCGACGGTCGAACCGGCCGGCGTCGACTTGGTGGCCCCGCCACGCCAGCGCAGCCGGCCAGCTTCGACCGTGAGCTCCTCAGTTGAGGCAAAGAAGGTCCGGTAGCTGTAGAGGGTGTTTGTGTCGAAGAGAGCTACGCCGCCGGGGGCCAGATTCCGCTCGAAGCCACGAAAGACTTGGACTAGCTCATGCCGATTGCCGAGGTAATTGATGGCGTCATCGAGACAAACGATCAGGTTGAACTGCCCTAGCCGTGGCAGGCGACGCATGTCCAGCAGTTGAAGCTGAGCGCGGTCGCCCGCCTTCGCGCGGGCCCGATCCAACATGCGCTTGGAGATGTCGCAGCCGCAGACCGTCCACCCGTCCTCGAGGAGCGGCATGAAGCTCTTGCCGGTGCCACAAGCCACATCCAAGACACGCGTGCCGCGCAGCCCGCAAGAGCGCGCCGCCGGAAGGAGGCGGCTCAACCACAGCTTGTAGTTGTGGTGCGCGGTAAACGCGTCATAGAACGGGGCCGTGCGCTCGTAGGCGAGCTCCGCCGATGTGTTCTCGCGCGCCACATCGATAAAGACCTCCCGATTACTCAAAAACGTTTCACCAACGAACGTGATCTGGTTGGCGGATGGGCAGGGGCCTCGCTGCGGAAGGTAGGGGCCAGCATCCGTCGTGGGAGGAGATCCGGGCGCGCCTCCTTCCGACAGCTCGTCGTTATTGCCGGGACCCTCGCGACGCCGAGGACGTGCTGCAGGAGGCGCTCGCTCGCGCCTGGCGGTACCGAGACAAATTGCGAGAGTCAGATCTGCTCTGGCCGTGGCTCAGGGCGATCGTCCGCAACGAAGCGCTGCGAGCCAACGGGCACCAGCAGCTCGAACATCTTGGAGAAGCGGACTACGCCGAGCGCCAGGGTCAAGACGACGATCGTTTGGGAGCGGTCCCGATGCGCGTCGACATCCAGACCGCTTTGCGCCGGCTAACGCCCGAGCAGCGGCTCCTGCTTGCGCTCAGATATGAGAGGGATCTAACGCAGGGAGGGATCGCTCGTGTTCTTCGGATGCCTGAAGGTACCGTTAAGGTCCAGCTTCACCGAGCCCGCCGCAGGCTTGCGAAGGAACTTGGCGCCGATGGCTTCCTCGACTGAAAACCTCATTGACGCAGCGCTGATCAAGGCGATCGCCCATCCCCTCCGGCAGCGCCTCCTGAACGCTCTGGCGGGCGGGGTAGCCAGCCCCGCACAGCTGGCCAAGGACCTTGGGGAGCGACTTCAGAATGTCTCTTACCACATGCGCATCCTCGAGAAGTACGGCGCCATCGAGCTTGTTGACACCAGGCCGGTGCGGGGCGCTCTGGAGCACTTCTACCGCGCTAGTGCCCGACCGTTCGTTGATGACGAGCATTGGGAACAAATCCCCCTGGCCACGCGGCGTGGGCTGTTCGACCACCTCTTGCAACAGATCTGGGATCACGTCGTAGCTGCAGCCCGCGAGGGCGGTTTCGATGAGCCCCGGACTCACGTCAGTTGGATGCCGCTCGAGCTGGACGAAGAGGGCTACACGGAACTCGTTGATCTCTTCGCGAAGGCACTTGAGCGCGTGATGGAGCTCCACGCTGAGGCCGCTACGAGATTGGCGGGCTCTGAGGGCCCGGCGCCCCACGTGGTCGAGACCGCGATAATGCACTATCACCGTGCGACGGATGCTTCCGGGGAGCGGCCGCGGACCAAGCAGTAGGTCCTTCGCCCGGCTTCCGTGGGTGATCCGGTCCTCGCCGGAGCTTGCGACAAGCTCCTAGCGTCTATCAGGTGCGCGCAGCGGATAGACCAATTGCCCATGTATTCACGGAGGGCTATCTGGACGAGACAACCAGAGGAATGCCCCTTTGACCAGGTCTAGCTGCTCACTCAGCGACAAGCAATACTAGCGTAGGCCCAGTTTTTGTCAAGAAACCTCGTGTAATCGCGGACGCTGGAGCCAAGTCCGCTGGTTGCACGCCCGGCGCGGTGAGCCAGCGCCACCATCGAGTTGGCGATGGTCGTCACGAGCGCGGCAGGAGCCACGCTAGCGTAGATCTTTGCTCGGTCCTCCAACCGACTTCGCGGTCCCGGGACTGATTCGGATCACCCGGCCGGGAGCGCGGCGAGCCGATCCGGAGTCCGCGGGGGGCGGCGCCGGAGTAGCGGTCTGTGGGGTCAGGACGATCGTGCCCTCCGGAAGGCGGCGAGCGGACTTGGACTCTGACTGCGGAGGAGGTGCGGGTGTGGCGGTTTCGGGAGTTAGGACTACGGTCCCACCTCCGAAGACTCCAGTTGTCTTGCCGACCGCGTATCCGGTGGGGAGGGCGAGGAACGCCGCGGCGGTGAAGACCACACGTCGAGAGGGCCGGTGGCGTCCGCTCCCCACCAGGGCCCAAGACTGGTGGGGGTCGGAACCTCGTTCCGCGTCGACCGTGTCCATGAGTCTGGTGCGCGCACGCTGCGCTCCTGTTCCGTTGCGCGACGATGTACTTGCTCTGAAGCTGCGAATCAGGTCGATCTCATTCATCAGGCGCTCTCCCGGTAGACGGTCCCTTCATTCGGTCTTGTCCGTTCCCCTTCGAGAAGTTCACGCACCTGCTTTCGCCCTCGTGCCAGGCGAGAGCGGACGGTGCCGACGGGAATCCCCAGTGCTCTCGAGATTTCGGCGTAGGAGAGGTCAGCGCAGGCGTAGAGAAACAAGACGTCTCGATCCCGGTGCTTTAGCGAGCGGACTGCGTTCGCCAGCTGCGACGCGAGGTCGGCCGGCATCGCATGCGCGTCGCTCTCGTTAGGACGCCGGGAGAGCTCCGACGCGGCGCGAGCATAGGCTCGGAGCTCCCTGTGCTCCTGGCGTCGATGGCGGCGCAGGAGGTTCACCGCGATCCCGAAAAGCCACGGAAGAGCGCTTGCATAGGTAGCGTCGTAGGCGGTTCGACGCCGAAACGCGACCACGAATGTTTCGGCGGCCAAGTCATCGGCGCGCGACGTATCTATCCGGCGCCCGAGGTAGTCGCGAATCGCCGCATAATGGCGATCGAAGATGACCGCGAATCGTTCCGGCTCCCCTACCGAAGCGAGGATCTCCTCAGCATCCGCGGTGGACTCGCTCACGGTAGTTCTTGCCCGCACGCCGCGTTGAAGTTCACGCGCCGAGTTGGCGCCGGCCCCAGGCTGCCTCGTACGAAGCAGCGCTGGGGCCGAGCAAAGGCGACGCCAATCAGACGAGGCTCAGCAATTCGAGTTGGATATCCCGATCTTGAACCTATCGCTGTCGGCGATACTCGGATCCTCACCGCCCGCATTGAGGCACTTGGTGACAATCAGAGCGGTTCCGAGTTCCACCTTGCGGCTCGCACAGCGGTTCTTCGCGGAGTTGAAGTACAGCCCAGCTCCAAGGATGTAGAACCATCCCCTTCCTCCGAACTCCGTGCAATCAGCCACCACCTTGGTACTGCCTTGGTAGTTGGTCGACGACCAGAAGCAGACCCTTCCATCTCCGCAGGCGCTTGCATCAGCGGCGGTCACGCCGACGAGTGACGGAGCCGTCCGCTTGGCGACTGACCCGTCGTTTGCCGGCGCCGGGGCTGTTAGGGCAGAGTCCCGAGATAGGTTTACGACCCTCTGCGCCGGTGTTCCAGCTGTGCCTTGTGCTTGGGCGGATTCGATAGCGGCACCTGTCGCACCGATCATCACGGCGATCGCTACCGCCAAAGAACCACCAATCCGACGTACTTGGCTTCCGCCGCACCCGAATGAATGAAGCACGATTCGCGACCCTCCTTGTCTGTCGAGGCGTCACGCCGTGGGCGCGGCGCCTACGTGCTCTTTCCTCCTCTTCTCGCGGCCTACGCCCGCCAGAAAGACGAGTCAAGATATTTCGATAAGTCAATCTATCTAGAGTACGGACCGGCGTTTCATCGATTCTCGCAATTTCCGACTTCTTTGCGAGATCTGAGGCTGCGGACAAGGGCCTTCGAATCAGTCGACGACCCGAGCCCAAGTTCGTGGCTGGCGGTGCCCGGCGTGGTCCACCCGGATCAGGCGCTGACCAAGGCCGGTGGGCGGCCCGGCGACCTCCTCTTCCTCACGAGTCCGCTCGCGGGCGGCCTCGTCACGACCGTGGCGAAGCGCGGGCTGGCGCCGGGGGAGCTCATCGTGAGCGCAGGAGTTCGCTACAACCGGAACACGCCCGCGTCGGCTCGATCACGTCCCGTTGAGACAGACCAGATAAACCAGATGAGCGGCGGTGAGATCTCGCACTGTGCGGTCCTCGTAATCTGAAGAGTCGCTGGGCTGGCTGACAATCTCGAGTTTTAGCTCAGAGAAAGTCAGCTGAATTGGGTGCAGAGCGATAGCGTCGAAAGCGCAGCGACAGGGTTCCCCGCATGGGGAGCGGAAGCAGAGCCTGATCGCTGGCCAGGTTGATTGAAGAGTCCGGGGCTGGACGTGGCGCGCGCTTATCGTTGTCCGCGTGAGCAAGCCGGCCTTCATCGATCAGCTCGTCGACTGGCGTGAGTTCGAGAAGTTCGTGGGCCGACTTATTCAGCGACGATCCGACCGTTCTCGTTGAACACGACGTCACCGAGGCCGGCAAGTCCGGGGCCAATCGACAGATCGACGTCAGGCTCACGCACAGGATCGGCGACATCACCTACGTGACGATCATCGAGTGCAAGCGGTGGAAGGAGGAAGTCGACCGCCAGCGCATCGATGTTCTCGCCGCGACGCTCGAAGACCTGCGGGCATCTAAGGGTGTCCTTTTCACGACCTCGGGTTTCGAAGAGGGCGCAGAGGCTATGCGCGCGACAGAGGAATCGAGCTCTTCGTAGTTCGCGACCTCACCGATGAGGAGTGGGGACTGCCCGGCCGCGTTGTCTCCTTCTGGTGGCAGATCTACGCCGCCGAATTCGGCCGGTTCGCGTTCAACGCGCCGCAGCTAGTGGCCATTGTGGACAAGCCTCCGACATCGGTGAACTTCAACATTAACGATCGACAAAAAAGCTGCGGGCGACGAGGGGCTGCGGCTCCACTCAGTCGTCGACGGCGAGCCGGGGCCGAGTCTGATGGCCCTGCTGCTCGACGCTCGCATCAGGACACTCGATCTCCTGGCCCAAGAAGGCAAGATCTTCGGCGGTCAACGGGAGGAGGCCGCGGCGAGGACCTAATTGAAGATGGCAGCGGCGAGGAGCTAGCGAAGATTCATGACCGCGCATACGCCGTGGAGATGGAGAGTGCTGGCTTGCGTCTGAAATGTCACCATGCACGGCTCGATTGGGCCGTTGTGCGGGGGATCGCTGACTTGGTCAACCCGATCGACCCAAGGAGTGGCAACAGGTCGCTGCTGCTGCCGCCGCCGCATTCGTCGCCACCTTCCTAACACAAAGCTGGAGTCCCGATCGCTTGGCGAGTCTGAAGTAGGCTCACCTCGAAGACAGGGCGGGAGAAGCGCGATCTGATTTCGGCAGTGGCGCTCGATCTAATGGAGCTTGAGAAGCCCCTTTGCGGATCGGACGAACTCGTCTAAGGGGTCGTCGCTAGGCAGCGACGAAGGCAGATCCGTCGAACTGCCAGAGCGCGGCATGCAAATCACACGAGCCTCCATCGCTGGTGAGCCTGTGGACGAGGAAGCAGGGGGGTTCGCCTTTGTGCTCCAAGGTTGACGAACCGCACGTCGCCTGCCGAAATCCATAGGTTGCGAATGCGTGCTTGTGAGTGTGGCCGGCCAAGACCAGTTCGATTGAGCCAGCTTGACGCAATTGGGCGATGGCGGCGGTTGACTTGCGCATTCGGTCCACGGGGTGGTGCATCACCAGAACTCTGATGTCTGGACCTGAATCCCAGGGGGCTTGAGCGTCAAGGCGGGACTTCAGGTCAGCGACAATCGGTGGGTGAAGTTCGCCGCTAGCGATCACGTTCATGTACAGGCCGGTGAGTTCCTCGGACGGGGTGGTGTCGATTTCATGGATTGAAATACGCATGTCGCCGACGATCACGGTTGTCGTCTGATCAATCGGCCAATGGGCGGCGCGGATCTCCTTATGGACCCGGCTGTGTCGGGCACCCGTTCTGAGTGGCTGGCCGTTCCAGAAGTCATGGTTTCCAAGGACGTAGATCGAGTCTGACCCCGAACAGCTATTCCACCAATAACAAGCTTCTCCGACGTCCGCGACGTTCCCGAGCGTCGACAAATCTCCGGAGAGGACCCCGATCGTTCTAGGCGTCGTTCGGCTTACGAGGCGGCCCACAGCCTCGGCGAGTGCCGCGGCGATGTTCGAGGGCCCCCTGCGAACGCCCATCGCCCTGTGCAATAACCGAGGGTTCCGGCGACCGAGGTGAACGTCCGACACATGAACTATTTCGAGGATGTCAGTCACTGATCTAGCGGCTGGCGAGTCGTTTCGACATGTGAGGGCGCTTTGGTTGCCGCCGTTCGACGGCGACCCCGTCCCGTCCCTATTGCCACCGTGGCCGCGAGCGCAAGGCGATCGCCGGGGTACAGCTCCGATTCTGGGTCCGTTCGGAGATTTTGAAGATTGCCAAGCAGCCTGAAAGAAACCCTAGTCCCCGTGGCGAGTCTGCGGGCGAGGGGCAGGCGCCCCATCGCAAGCTCTGTCACCCGCACAAGCTCCCAGACAGGCCCGTCCGCCTGTTCCGCCATTACGCCAAGCAAGGGCGGAAGAAGTGAGCGAGTGGTCGGTGGGTGCCCGATCAGCAGGAGACGGGTCATAGCCACCTCGTGGCGATCGAGGAGATCGGGCAGGGCTTCCGACCACTCGTGCTCAAGGCGGGGTTCGAACAGTTCGCGGAAATCCCCCTCGTAGCGCTCTGACCACGCTTGCAGGTAGGGCTCAGACAGCGTCCGCAGACGCTCATACCGCTCGACCAGGGTCACGGGATCCCACCAACCCGGCAGAGTCTCGGCTTGGATCGCCGACTCCACCAATGCTGATGCAAGAGGGTCTGGTAGGGGGGGTTCGGGCCGAGGGTCGACGAACGAAGAGCGCGCGGGAAGGAAGGGGTTGAGCTGTTCTCTCGGATCGGGGCCATCGTGGGACCAACGCTTCGGTGTGATTCTTGAATCCCAGCGCCACATTGCCTCCCAGAGGGCGGCCGATGCTGGCGCGGGGCCTTCACCTTTGCTGGACGCGAGACGTACGAGGCGATCCCATCCGCCGCGGGTGGGCCAGTTGTCGGCGACTCCCGGATCGCTTGCGCGACTAATCAGCGCCTCATGGTCCACAGCCAGAGCCTAGCCCGCCGGCCAACCAGAGTTGCCACAACTCCGAGTCGCGCCAGGCGCCAGGCGAGTCGGGCATCAATTCGGGTATCAATCTGAAGGCAAGTCAGACGACTCAAGGTGTCTCGTCACGCATGAATTCAGCTGAGATGAGTCGAGAATCTCTCGCACGGTCGATCTCATAACCCGGAGGTCGTGGGTTCAAATCCCACCCCCGCTACTACGAAAGCCCCCGCACCCGCGGGGGTTTTCGCATTCTGGTTAGCGCACCGAGCGATTTCCGTGGTCCCAATGTGGTCCCATTCCCTCGCTCAGGTCGCGATCCAAAATCGCTGGAGGCCGAGTGGAGCGCTCAAGCAGCAACAGTCTCGACATGCATGGCTGGGCGTGCCGAGTTCCACTGGTGGGTTGGGCGGCCTTGACAGCCTTTGACGTTTTCCATCTTGGTGTCAGAGGGATTCGTCGGCCGGGAAGACCTCGCCGTACAGCTCCTCAGGCACTCCCGGCTGCACCTCTGAGGGGGTTGGTCCCCCAGTACCGCAGGAAGGCTTGCCGTAGCCCCGACGGCTTTCGGTAGCCCACGATAGGGGCAACTGTCCGAATCGGGAGCGGATTCTCTTCCGCGACAGCAGCTGATGGGCACGCTCCATCCTGACCCGTAGCAGGCAGCTGCGGAAGTCTTCGCCGGCTGCCTCCCGGAAGACCCGCTGGAGCTGCCGGGGCGAGCAGTCCAGATCCTCGGCGATATCGGCGAGCGCTAAGTCGAGCTCGCCGTAGCGGTGGCAGATTGCGGCCTCTGCCGCCCGTAAGAGCCCCCAGCGTCGTCGCTCGATTCTCCGGCTTAGCATCGGCCCGAATCGTGCCTGATCCTGGCGCGTTTATGTCTGCTTGCTTGGTCCAGAAAGAAGCTCTCCGCCGAGCAGACCGAGAAGGCGCTGGCCTCACTTGACAACATCGGCGACCGGGTCCGGGATCGACTGTGTGACTCATTGGCGGCGAGCTAGTGGCGAAGGTTCGACAACTCATGAACGCTGTCGTCGAGAAAGCGCATTTGCCACCACGACGGTCGGGAAGCACTCCATCGCAGGTGGCGAGCGCTGCCTCGTGATCCGAGATGCGGCGAGCGGGGGAAGAAGAATTACTGCGTCGAGTGCGGCAACGCGATTCTCGATGTCGCCACCGACGATGTGGCCGGGCTGCGGACCGAGCTCAATACCTAGCCCGCCCATACCCATTCCCGATCTGAAGACGTCTCAGTGGGGGATCTATGGCTTTGTGGGCCAGGACGCTCGAGGGTTTCAGGCTTGCTTGAGAGTCGATCGGGTCTCGTTGAGCGCCGGTGGCCTCGTCAAAGACGAAGCAGCCGCTCGGCTCTTCGAACTCCTCGACGCCGTCGCCGACTGGACCTTTCCGATGCTTGGGTTGCCCGAGGCTCCACGGGGGTATAGCGTCAGGACATGACACAGGAATTGCCCGCGATCGGACAGCTCTACCGGATTCAGAGCAAAGCAACCGGCTACGAGCTTAAGCCGACGGATAGGGGCGGCCCCGGGTTCTGGACGGACGCCCCGCACATCATGCCCGTCCCCGACGGTCAGGGAGCCGTTTGGGAGGTTGAAGCGGCAGACATCGGCTACCGATTCAAGACCGGGGGGCCCTTCAAGTGGGAGGACCTGGAGGCGGGGACGAACCTTGGCGGGAGACTGGATAGCAACGCCGAACGGCAGGTCTACGCCTTTAACCCAAACGAGGGCGCCTATCAGAAGTGGCGACTGTTCGAGGACGGCGAGGGTTACTGGGAGGTCGTCAACGTGGCGACCGGCTTCGCGCTCGATGGCACCTCCGAGGACGTCTACACGATGGCGCGCAATGACGGTGCCTACCAACGGTGGCGGTTCCTTCCGGCGCAGTAGATGCGGCGTTGGGCTCGCAGGCTGACTTTCTCGACTTCGCCGTCAACATCGGCGATTGGTCAGACACCAGCAGCCACACCGAGACGGTTGACATTTCCGGCGTTGACCGCTTCTTTGTCCAGGTCCACAGCCGCGGCTTGACCCCCTTCCCCGGGGCCCAGGTCCGGGTATTGCTGCTGCTCGCTGATGCCTCGACCAGCCTCGCGGCGTTGCCAAGCGGCTATGCCGCCCGCATCAACTCCGCTGACACCAGTAACTGGCCCAGTGGCTCAGGCTGGATGTTCGCCGACTCGGGCATGCCTTACCGCCTTCTGCCCCTACCGGGCCGCCTCGACCTCGACCGGCGGCACCACCACCCGCGTCAGTGCCTCGGCCGAGAGCTGACGCGAGCAGCTCGGCGTCGCGGCGATCGGCCTTGATCCGATCCGAGGGCCCGCGCGGGGTCTTGCCCGGGGCGATCACCTCGATTGCGATTCCCGCGGCCTTCGCCGCCCGATAGAGGCCGAAGCCGGTCGGCCCCGCCTCCTAGCAGGCGCTGACGGGTCCCTCGAGGCGCGAGAGCCATGCGACCGGCTCCTCGACTCGGGGGCCGAACCGGGCTCTCCGGTCATCGCCTCGATCGCCGCTGCGTGGGTGGAGCGGGCATGGAAATCGAGCCCAACCCACGTCGTTGTTTCGGTCATGGCCGGACCTCCTCATCTCTTGGGGTCAGCCGGAGCCTTTTCTCCGGCCAGACAAACCCCCGCGAGGAGCGTCCGGCCTTAAGCTTCGCCAGTCAACCCCTCGGGTTGACTGGGGCATAGGGTCTAGACTCTGTCCTCGATTTCGAACGGCTGTCCTTGGTCACTTACGACTGATGCTTTATTGCGGCGCGCTCCATGCCCGCCAAGCTCACCGGTTACACGGGCCTTTTGTCGATCTGGGCGACCTTGGCGCCGCGCTGCTTGCCCAGGCGCTTCTTGTTTCGCTGATAGCGCTCGGCGTAGGCGGGGTGCTTTAGCGCGTGCATCGTCGCCTCGAGCAGCGCCCAGGAGACTCCGATCGCCGCGGCCCCTTGACCAAGCACGGGCCGACCTACCTGCGCTGGGCGGACCGGGGATGAGATCGTTGCCCTGCGTCGGCTTGTCGACCTGCGTGTTAGCTCAACGCTCCTTGACCTGATGCTCTAGCGAGCATAGAGTCATCGGTATGAGTGACCTGTTCGCCATCACACAGACAGGCGGTCAGTCTCAGCTGATGAGTATCGATGTCGGGGTGGGGGCTAGCCCGGTGGCGTCACTCGGCTCGGCCATCGTCTCCGGCGGGCTGGCCTACCGCCCAAGCTCGCGGAGTCTCTACAGCGTCTCCCAAGGCGGTGCATCACCAAGCCTGCTCAGCTTTGGTTTCAGCGGCCAGATGCAACAACAGACCGGTTCCTTGCCGGCCGGATTAACTGGTGGCCTCGCCTACCACGCCCCCGACGATGCCCTCTACGGCATCTCTAACACGGGCGGGATTGGTCTGGCCATGCTCCACAAAATCAGTCTCAGCGGAGTTGCCACGCCGCTCTTTCCGCTTGGCCAAGGTCAGTGGGGCGGACTGGTCTACGAACGACTGAGGGATCGCTTCTTTGCCCTCTCCACAGACAACACCGGCTTTACCTGGTTCTACGAGTTCACTCTTCAGGGCCAAGTCAGCAAACTGATGGGGGCGGGGCTGAGGGCCAGTGGCGGCCTGGCTTACGCCCTCCACCAAGATCTCTTCTACTTCGTCGGCAACGATGCAAACGACGGCGTTGACCACTTGCACACGCTGGCCCTAAACGGCGACGTCCGCCACTCGATGCAACTCGGGCCGGGTTTCGAGGGGGCCTCGCTAGCGGTCACGCCCTGGTTTGGCGGCGTCATTGATATCTCAAGCCCATTGCGCTCAGAGCGCTTTGTCAGTGGAGAGGCGGTACATCTCGACGCACGCGTCCTTGATGTCAGTGGCAATCCCCTCGCCGATAGCAGCGACCTGTCTTGGAGCTCTGACATCGATGGCAACCTCGGCACCGGCCCAACAGATCATCAGCTGTCAGTCGGGACTCACGCCATTACCTTGTCCGGCCATGGGCTCAGTCGCGCTCGCTCAGTACGCGTCTTTGCCGACCTCTGGGAGCTCTACCAGGCACGGCCCGCCTCCGCCGAGATCGATCGCGTTCTTGGTGATTTCACCTTCAATTGGATCGATGACTCTGCTGGCGACCCGACCAAGTCGTGGGCCAGCTACCCCGGCTTTCCTTTCGACCAAAGCTCAACCGATCCCTCGAAGACTGCAGTCATTGCCAAGCTCGACGTTTTGCGCCACCAGCGCTTTGCCCAGCCGACCCCCTTTAGCGAAGGCCTCACGCTCTATGAGTTTGTCAAGACACACACCCGGACGATCAATGTCACTCTTGACACGGCCCTAAATGACGCCGGCGGCGGCGTCATGCACCTCAATCGCTCGTTCACTCTGTGGACGAATCGCTACGTTGATTCTCTTTATCTACTGATCCACGAGAATCGGCATAACCAGCCCGGAGATCCGAGCCACACCAGCTGCACAGCTTGGACCGGCGCTGCCGGCATCCCAAACGGCATGGACGCCGTGTTTGAGCCAGGCAGTGGCTATGCCTATTCCGCTCTCTACCTGATGTGGCTCTACAAGTACAGCTCGGTTGATACCTCCGCTACTAAACTCGAAGCCCGCAATCTGGTTGGGATCTTTAAAGATCGATTCTGCGCCAGGCCCTCGAGCTCAAATCCTCTCATCCAGTCACTGCTAGTCGAGCTGTGGAATGTCTGATGGCGTATCCCGGGTCGGGAGTGTCCTCTAGACCATCGGGAACAGGGTCTTGGTATCGGTTAGGGTCGGTAAGTCGGGTGAATAGGCGCCTCTTAGTTGACCCGCCCACACACCTTGTGAACGGCTGAAAAGCCATCCGGGCCCACCCAGAGGCTTGGGGTGTTCGACGCCCCAACCACAGGAGGACCCGGATGAAGATTCACGCTAACGCTGCTCTCGGACCGGCAGGGCGGATCGCGCTCTGCGAGCTCATTGATCAGGGGATGACGCTGAGGGCGGCAGCTGCCGCCCTCAGCGTGTCGCCTGCGACCGCCCATCGCTGGTGGCATCGCCGCCGATTGGGAGAGCTCCTGGTCTGCATGGCAGGAGGGACATTGGAGTTGAACGAATACGCCGGGCATGGCGCGAAGAATTTAGCTTCGGCGGCGGCGAGCTAACGGCGGCGTGACTTTTGATCCGATCGCGGCTCGGGCTACGTCTCATCGGTGACGGTAGCGCCGGTCGGCTCAGACCCGCGGCGGCGGCGGACAGCGCTTCAACTCGATGGCGGTTCCCTCGTCGGGCTCCCCGTTGATGAAGCTGACGTCGAAGCAGCGGAAGAAGTCGCTTTGGCCGAGCAGGAGGGAATCGGTTTCCGCGAAGACAAGGTCCATGGGAAAGATCCGGCCCCACGGCACGACGTCGTTGTCCGGGGAGGGGATCATGATTTGCGCGGTAATTCCGACCTGCGCGGAGAACGTGTCGAACTCCGGCCCAACAGCTGGGGTTCCGGGAATATCGTTCCGAACAAGGTCGGATTCGGAGATGCCCAGTTCTGGCAGAAAATGCAGCGGACAGAGACTGCGGACGGAGCCGCTGTCGATCTCTCCGACGACCCGTTTGAAGCCGTTACCCGTGTCTAGCTGGACCAGAACATGCGGAACGGTGCCGGTCTCATAGCTAATCGTTAACGTTGCCACCTAGATTTTCCGAATAGGATCCTGCCGCGACAGCGCGAAAGACTAAGCGCTGCGGCCGACTTTGATTCGAGGACCAATGGGCCAGAACACCGTCTCAACGAAGGCACCGATCTCTTCGCCGACTGCTAAGCGCCACTCAGGAAAGTGGGTAGCGCTGCGTGGGTCGCGCGTGGCCGCGTCTGCCGCTACGTATCGACAGCTCCAGGACAACCCGCGCGTGCGAGACACCGATGCCGTTTACCGGGTTCCGGTGGCGGGTCGGGCCCATTTTCTGGCCACTCGCGCGGACTAGACCGGCAGGTCACGTTCCTCATCACCGGTGTCGCGGGTCGGCGGGCCGAGCGCCCGGCTAGCTGTAAGACCCGAGCGCGTTGTTCCTCAGCTCGGCAAGTCGAGCTGCCGGTGGCCTTCGGCCGAGGGCGCCGTGGTTGCGCTTGAAGTTGTAGCGCCATAGCCAGCCCTCGAGAGCCGCGGTGCGCTCGGCCGAACTGCGATAGATCGCCCCGTAAGCCCAGCCGCCGAGCATCGTGCGGATGAGCGCTCGGCCTTGCCGTTGGTCTGCGGGCGGTAGGGCCTTGTCCGCAGGTGCTTGAGGCCCAGGGTTCGGCAGGCGATGGAGTGCATTGCCGAGCGGTAGGCGGAGCCGTTGTCGGTGAGCACCGCCTCGACGGTGACCCCATGGCGGCGGTAGTGGGCCAGGCAGCGACGAAGGAAGGCAATCGCCGTGGTTGCCTTCTCGTCGGCGAGAACCTCGGCGTAGGCGAAGCGCGTCGCGTCGTCGACGCAGACGTGGACAAACTCCCAGCCGAGCGAGTAGCGCTTGCGGTGATAGCCGGCAACGGCGCGGCCGCGCTGGCCGCTGATCCGATGCCCTGGACGGGCAATGCGGCCGAGCTTCTTGACGTCGATGTGGATGAGCTCGCCGGGGCGGCAGCGCTCGTAGCGGACTGCGGGCTCGAGGCCGAGACGGCCGAGTTTGCCGAGCCCCGAGCTGGTGAGGATTCCCGAGACCGTCGTCTCCGCCATCCCCATGACCTCGGCGATCTCGGCGCCGGTCATCCGCAGCCGCCGCAGGGCGCAGATTGCCCCGACGCGGTCCTCGGGGGTGCGGTTATGGACCTCGTGGGCGGCCGAGGGGCGGTCGAGAAGGCCAGGCTCGCCCTCGGCCAGGTAGCGGCGGACCCACTTGCGGGCGGTCGGCTCGCTCGTCTCGGCGGCTCTCGCCGCCTCGCCGAGCGCCCATCCCTGATCGACGACGCGTGAGACCAGAAGCTTGCGCTTGTTCAGGCTGAGCGCAGCGTTAGCGTGGAGCTTGATCCGGGATTACCTCCTTGAGGCTTAGTGGCTTAGGCACCACCAGCCTTCAAGGGGGCCCGGATGAAACAACGGGCTCAGGGATTACAGCTAGCCGACGTCGGCGAGTTACCTAATCCCAGTCGATCCCATACACGGCGTCCTTGGAAGTCAGGACGGTGCCACAACGAGGACAGGGCCCCGGACTACTTCGCCTTGCATCTCTCGACCCTTCCGGTCCGGCCAGAACTGCCCAGCCCACGGCTCGAGCCGGCCGTCGCAGGCTTCACATCCTGCGGCTTGCCGGCGCCGCACGAGTCGCACTCCAGCCTCGATGTCAACGCCCGACAGCCCGAGCGGAGGTAACGCCGCTGACCCGCTATCCGGCCGCACTCCCGACAAATCGTGCCTCGGTCCATCGGTCGAAATTCGGTCTCGCAGGACGGGCACTTCAGGTTTTCGATGGCGATTCCAAATGCCTCGGACGAGGGGCTCGATACCGGGATTCTGGTCTTCGCGCGAGTTTTCGGTCAATGGCGGGCGTTCCGGCGAAGAGTCGCGCCTACTCGGGGCCTGGCGGCAAGTTGGCGTCCATCAGGACGGTCTCGACGGTGAGCAGATCGATGGGCTCGCCGGAATCCTGGCGCCTCAGCGGCTCGTCATCCCTGCCCGATGAGAGACAGGGGACCTCGCTTCCGTCGACGAGCACGGCGAGCAGTTCGGTGCCGGCCGGGACCTCGGCGAGGGCCGCGCGCATCCCACTGGCAGTTATTGCCGAGGAGCGTACGCCCAATGATTTGCGATCACAGCGCCAGCGTGTCGATGATCGCTACGCGCAGGTTCTGCGCGGTTGGGTGCTCGGCGAACACCACCCAGGCGCTAGCAGCGAGCACCAGTAGCAGGAGCGTTTGTAGCTCGGTCGTCATCTCGTCTCACCTCCCTCTCGATCGGTCATTGACGCTAGGGCCCATCAGCTTGGCGGAGTGTCGGTCGCGGCCGGAATCGTCCAACTCCAGCCTTCGCGGGCGTTTCGACGCGGCGGAACGAAGTAGTAGCCGCCCCCGAGAACCCGTTCGCCGAGGCCGTGAAAGAGGAGCCGGTCATCCCCGGCGCCGGGCGTTGGGAAGTCCGGATTGCGAAGCCAAGCCCTCGTGATGAACTCGAACTGGGTCGAGAGCGTCCGCCCGTAGCTGATGAAAACAAGCCCGCGGGAGAGCCTCCAGGAGCAGTCTGAATGAGCGGGTAGCCACGCCGGAAGATGCGCCGCAAAGCGTCTTCCTCGGAGCGCCGCGGGTTCGACTTACGGACATGCGAGTCGAGCGGGACGACCGTCGAGGACTGATCGGCGACGAACGCCGGCGACTCGTCGATGCGTGCCGGGTCATCACTGAGGTCGAGGCTCGCGCCGGAGACCTTGAAACGGCCGACCGAGCGCTCTTGGTCGTTTTGGGAGGAGCGGTCCCAAGTCGCGGTATCGAACGTGCTGACTCGAAGGGTCATGTAGGTGCCATGAGCGGTCCACGCCGGTTCTGCGCTCGGTGGCGGTCGCAGGTCGCCGGCGTATCCCTTGATCGGACCGTTCATGGCGTCTTGCTGGCCAGCTCGCCGGCAATCAGCACGCGGAAGTTCTTCAGCGACTGCCCGAGCGCGCTGCCCGCGCGCGCCATCAGCGCCGCCTACCGATGCTCCCGGGTACGGGAACCGGGCCCTGGCGTCGTCCCTGCCAAGAGCACGAAATCAAGCTGACGTCCTTGCGGCCGCGAGTTCCGCTTCTCGGCTAGGAGCGACACCGGACGCCTGCTTCGAGGCTTCGCCGCGAACCCCAGCTGCGGCGGAGATGGGGCGGGGAGTCAATGCAATGAGGAGTGCGGTGCCGGTACACAGCGCGAGCGCTCCCAAACCTAGGGCGGTGCCGATGGGGGCTGACGCAAGCGCGATGGCCCAGCCAGCCCCCATTGCGCCGAGCGTCCAGAAGGCATACGTCGAGCGGGCCCGTGACCGCCAGCGGGTAGCGAGACGGTCATAGCTGTGCTCGCGGTCTCCGCTGGCGAGTTCGGCCCCGCTACGCAGACGACGGACGACTGTGAGAACGAGTTTTCCGGCGAACGGCGCCAAGCAGAGCGCAGCCAGCAGGGAAAACCCGTCACGGGGTCCTCGCGCATGATGGGAGCGGCTGAGATCATCAAGGCAGCAGCAACCACATACGCCCCGCTATCGCCAAGGAAGAGGCGAGCTGGCGACCGATTCCACCAGAGGAAGGCCGCCAGAGCACCGGGCAGTGCCCATGCAAGAGGGGCTGCACCTATGCCAAGGGCCTCGGCTGTCACCCCAAGGCCAACGGCGCTGAAGACTCCGAGACCGCCGGCGAGGCCGTCTTGGCCATCCATGAGGTTGACGGCGTTAAGGCAGGCAACCGTCAGAACGAGAAAGGCGACCGCGCCGAGACCGGGTTTGCCAGCGCCGAGGACACCCGCCGTGATGAGCGCCGCGATGGCAGCCTGCCCAATCGGGCTCCTGAAGGTCGGGGTCGATGACGTTCATGAGCCGCTCGGCATCGTCGAGGCGATCCGTCGGAACCTGCCAATCCGACTTGTAGGTCTTGCCATTAAACGGCTCGTTTCGAAACTCCATCTGACAGCGGAACTTGGCGGCCGGCCACGTAGATTCGAGATCTCTTGACCGACCCGCCTAAGTCTGCAGACGCATCTCCCAACACGAGCGGGCCCGAGAAGGCGAGCCTGACGCAGCTCGGTCTCTTGGTGGCACCTTTGGTGCGGAAGATGAACGACGTGGGCTTGAGCAAACGGCGAAAGGGATTCATCCGGCGGCTCCTCAATCCCAACTAGCTCGGCCTTCCGGAGCGCCGGACTTGATCTCCAGGGTGTCCGACCCTGAGGGTGCGCGAGGGAATCACGTCTCTGGCACGGGATTCAGCTCCTCGGACATCCGGGGGCGACTAGTCTTCACTTCGTGGGGCGGCACCGGCCCGTGGCCCATCTGGCCTTCAAAGCCAGGAGGGCGATGAAACCCATCGCTTGGAAGGTTCGACCACTTCGCCGCCTCGCTGGATGGGGCAACCCCGAGGCACGAACGTGAACCGCCTGGGATCTCGAGGGAACCCGGCCGGAGGCCTTGGGTCCGCCCCTGCCAGGGCGCTTGACACGGCGGGGCCGCGGGTGTATACCCCGACCACAGGGTAAATGTGAACGGGAGAGCGTGGTTGTCCGCCTTTGATCGTATGGTGTCTGTGTCCCTAGGACAGACCCCGGCTCGGCTGTGGTAGACACCCTCGCAGTTCCGTTCTTCGTGGCCGCAGGATTGCTGGTCGCAAGCGGCCTCGTGAAGCTCCACGATCCCACCCCTCTCCGTAGGGCGACTCGGGAACTCGGGTTCCCTTTGGGCGGTTTCGGAGTGCGCGCTTTCGGCTGTGCGGAGGTTGTGGTTGGCAGTACCGCCCTCTTTCTGCCTTCGGGCGGAGCCGTCGCGCTGGCTTGCATGTACGGCCTGTTTGCTGGCGTGCTCGTAAAGGCAATGCGGTCCGCCGTTCCGCTCACGTCGTGCGGGTGCATCGGGAAGCACGACGCACCCCCTAGCATCACCCACGTCTTTCTGAACGTGACTGCAATGTGCCTGGGCGGCTTGCTTGCAGTTCTGCCGGGTGTTTCCGGACTCATCACATTCACTTCCGACCTCGGGGACCTGGCCGCACCCGTGTCAGTCGGTTCCATCACGATCGCGTACTTGCTCTATGCGGTTGTCGCGTATCTACCGTCGGCTTGGACCTCGTATCAAGATCCACGCACCGCCCCTCCTGAAGGGAGAACACATGCCGCGTGATTCAAAGCTGCTGGATTTGGCGGTCTCCGCAATTGACTCGCGTTCGTCTCGCCGAACTGTCCTAACGCGAGTCGCCATCGGAGCTTCCGCTCTGGCCGTGGCCCCCGTTCGGTATCTGCTCCGTCCGGCACCCGCCTACGCCGTTGTCTGCGGTGACTGCAACTCCAACGCCCTCTGCTGCACCGACAACTCGCTCACCTGCTTTTGTTGCGCGATTACGGGTGTCAACGACTGCCCTAACCAGACGGCAAAATGCGGGTGGTGGTGGTGCTCCGGTGTTGCCTACATCGACTGCTGCGGCAGCTGCGGAGATGGCAAGAAGTGTTGTGGGCAGAACTGCAACAACCGCCCCCACTGCTACTTGCCGCGCGATTACGGGAACTGCGGCGCTATCAACGGATGCGATAAGTGGAACCAGTTCGGGGATCTTATCCATTGCAGGATCACTCGACGAAATGCGGATCCGCCGGCGTGCTGCTGGGGAGGTCATTCGGTTGGATCGTGTGACACCCCGCCCACCTGCGCGCAGGTTTAGGAGTGTCTGGAGGGGCCTCGGTGCTTGTTCTAGTCACGGTCGAAGCGGTCGTCGTCGGGCTTCTGGCGCTGTTGGTCGTCGCCCTCCTCCGAAGTCATGCGGAGATCCTGCGTCGCTTGGATGCGCCCGAAGCGACTTGGGCGAAACTTCCGGACGAATCCGAGCTAGGGACGGTCCGGGAAGCCGTCGACATAGCCGGCACCTCTCTTTCGGGCGAGCGCATTTCCGTTCCCCTGGCTTCCGGGAGGATTGATCACCCAGCGCTCTTGACGTTTCTCACGACCGGATGTTCGACTTGCGAGAACCTCTGGGCCCAGCTTCGCGACCCTCGGCGGGTGCAGGCACCGCCAGGAGTGCAGGTGTACGTGCTGGCAAAGGACAAGCGCGAGGAGTCGATTGCACGTCTGAGGAAGCTATCGGGCGAGATCGAGACGATCCTCTCATCGACCGCTTGGTCCGATTACAAGGTTCCCGGCTCGCCATATTTTATGTTCATCGACCGGGGTGAAGTCCGCGGCCAGGGATCGGCGGATACCTGGAGCCGTGCCGTTTCTCTCTGCGAGGAGGCGATCGCAGATGCGGCAGCGGACGCTTCGGTTCGGCCAGGTCCCGTAGTGTCCGCAGACACGCTTGCCGCGGACGTTGGAGCGCCGGGATGACGCATCCGGAGACCGCCGTCATCGTCAGTGGCTCCGCGCTTGCGCTGATGGCCGGCGTCCGCTCTTCCTGGTCGCCCTGAGGAGCGTCAGTGCTGGGAAGCATCACTCCGCTCGGTGAGCGGAGCCGCGGGTCGAGATGGCCAATCACCGTTGGCTTTTACGTCGCTGGCTCGATACTTGGCGGAGCCGCCCTCGGAGCGTTTCTCGGATCCGTGGGTGCCCCCGTGGTGTCAGTGGTGGATGGTGCCGGGTCCAAGCTCGTCATCACGATTATCAGTGTTGCGGTCCTAGCTGGCTTGATCGCCGACTTTGGCACCCAGGGGACCCGTCTCCCATCGGTGCGCCGACAGGTGGACGACGCGTGGATGACTCGATACCGAGGCTGGGCATACGGTTTTGGTTTCGGTTTTCAACTCGGTTTGGGTGTCGTCACCGTCGTGACGACTTCTCTCGTCTACTTGACGTTTGTCGCCGCGTTCCTTTCTGGATCACTGGGCGGAGGTGTCTTGATAGGCGCCACCTTTGGCGCTATGAGGGCTGTCGTGATCTTTCTCGTTGCGAGGGTCCATAGCCCCGAACGACTCGAAGCCTTTGTCGAGAAGTTGCGCGGCTGGCAGCCGGCCGCTCACCGCGCAGCGCTGGGAATGCAAGCCGCGGTCCTGATTGCCCTGCTTTTCACCCTGATGTGATCTACGACGAAGGAGCACTCAAATGGATGTCCAAGCGCACGGCTACAGCATCACGGTCCCCGATGGATGGGACGCGCGAATTCAACAGGGTTCAGCGAAGGACGCCATTACGGTGCAAGCTGCGACGCGGGCACTGCTTCCGGGGGACGCGGGTGGCTGGCACACGATGCAGTCGATGAAGCCCGGAGACACCTTCCTACAGCTCGATGACCTAGGGCCTCATCCTCCAGACCTCCCCGACATCGATTCAGACTGGAGCTACGGTGCGCTCCCGCTGACCATCGCTCGCAAAGATCTCAGTGACCTATACGTCAACTACCTGCCGTCATTCCTCATTCGGTTTTACGTGATCGATAAGAGGGCCCTGTCACTCCGCGGCGGCTTTGGCAGCAACCCCGGTGACGATCAGCTCTCCATCGCCAACCAGGTTCTAAGCTCGCTTCGAATTACCGACTAGCCACTCCGTCCGGATCGGCCCGATAGGCCGCGTCAGACCGCGAAAGATTTGAGCTGAGGCGGACATGAGCAAGATGGTGGCACCTAGTCCAAGTATCCATGGCTACTCGGGGCTCGGCGTGGAGCGGGCGCTTGCGATCTCCGACGCCCGCATGTGCGGCTGAATGCCATGGAGGACGCCGCGACGACCCGTTTTCGAGAGCTGTTCCGTACCCAATTCCCGTATCTCCTAGCCTACTTTCGACGGCGTCTCTCTGACGCTGCCGAGGCTGAAGACCTCGCAGCGGAGACATTCGCCATTGCCTGGCGCCGCCTCGGCGATGCGCCGGATGCGATCGATCAGTTGCCGTGGCTTTACGGAGTCGCGAGGCGCGTGCTGTCTAATCAGCGACGATCTCGGCAACGAAGGGAGGCTCTTCTCGAGCGACTGACGTCGCAGCCCCCGCGTGATCCCTATCGAGTGGACTCTGCTGTGGAGTGGCGCGAGGAGCTCGAACGAGTCGTTCATGCGCTTCGCCAGCTGTCCCAGGACGAGCAAGAGATCCTCACGTTGGTGGCATGGGAAGGGCTTTCTGTATCTCAGCTAGCCATCGGTCTCGGCTGTTCGCAAAATGCCGCGTCGATCCGTCTGCACCGTGCTCGTCGCCGGCTCGCCGACTTAGCTGATCGACACCCCGTTAGCGCCACCGCAATTAGAGAAGCAAACTACTGAAGGAAACACGTTATGGATACCGCATTCGACACGTTGCAATTAAGTAACCCCGTTCCACCCGAGGATGTTCCAACGCTCACGGACTCGGCTCACGTGGACGAAATTGCGCGCTCGATCATGCTCCAACCGCGGGGCCAGACAAGTCGGCGCTTCCGAATCCTACGGACGTTGCGCATGCAACCGGTGCGCGTTCGACATCTGTCCGCAGCTGGCACATTGCTCGCTGCTTGCCTTCTGCTCTTCATCCCGGGCCGCACAGTTGTAAGCGCGGCCGTTGACGAGATTTCATCCTGGTTCGACAGTGGCTCGGGGACAGTCATTAGCCGGTCCGGTGCCGTCCAGGGAGTCGTTCACACCGATGGGATCATCACCTCTGCGGTGCCCGACGGCCATGACGGCTGGTTCATCGCAGGGACCTTCACGTCGGTGAATGGTGAGGCCCGGGAACACCTTGCTCATTTGGAGGCAGACGGCGCCCTTGACCCTGATTGGCGCCCAACTCTCGAAGGTTCCGCGCCTCCCCGCTACACGTATGGGACATTGGCCCTGGCTAGCGGTCAGCTATACGTTGGCGGTTCCTTTTCGACGGTAGACGGAAAGGACGTCGGAAACGTCGCGGCGTTAGACGCCGCGACGGGAGGCCTGGTTAGCGGCTGGCAAACGACGCTCTCTCCTTCGCAAGAGATCACTGCCCTCGCGGCCGATGGATCTAGTCTGTTTGTGGCCGGTGGCTTCGATGGCGCAACTTCCACTAATAGCAGTACAATCAGATGTCGGCTGATCGCGGTCAAGACGGCCAATGGTGAATCGGATCCGGGCTTTGCCCCATCGGTTACGTCTGCTGGAGAAGGAGGCGGCGGATGTGTCCAATCGCTGGCGGTCTCAAGCGGGGATTTGTTGGTCGGTGGATCGTTCGATTCCGTGGATGGCCACGCAGTCACGGGCTTTGCTCCCCTGAGTCAGACCACAGGAGCAATCGACCCCACCTTCCCGAGCGTACGCATCGCCTGCTTGGAGTCCGCTGGGTGCAATATTCCGTTGCCAACGGTCACCGGAATCGCTTCCACGGGCGGTCGTATCTACATCGCCGGAGAGTTCACCGGGGTCAACGACCAGGAGTGCAACTCCGTTGTGGCTCTGGACCGAGCCTCCGGTCAGCTTGCCCCCGGCTTCTCGTGCCCTCGGCTGGGAGATGACAAGCTCTTCGACTTGGAGCTCCAGGTCGCGGGCCCAACCCTCTACCTCGGCGGCGACTTCAAGACGGTGAACGACGAGCAGCGGAACGGATTCGCTGTGTTCGGCGCAGACTCGGGTTCACTGCTCGACAACTGGAGTCCATCGAGCGTGACCGACTATGTTGCGGGCTTGTCTGTCTCGGGCTCGTCGGTCCTGGTGAGCGGAGTCGAAGAAGGTGGCCGGTGACGCGGGCGTCGCGCCCTAGGAGGCCCCATTGTCTTCCACCCTGGTCTGGAGTCTGTGAGGCGAGCCCCCATCGACCCGTCGCGGCGAACTCCCGCCGGCCCGGCGGACGCGCACCTCATTCGCCGCCGGCTCGATCGCAGGTAAACACGGGGAACAGCACTGGCCTCAATCTCAGCGCAGATGCTCGCGCCTGTTAGACCACGGAAATCGCGGGCCCTCTCGACGAAACCCGGTCCTGCTGCCACCCGGATCCGCGCATATCAGCCTGACCGCGCGTCGCGCTTTTCGTCGGACCCGCCGCCCCTCGGCCCCAACCGCTGATAGCCCGCCGCAAGGCGGGCTAATTCGTGCTTAATGAGTGAAATCGTCGGCCCGCACGGTAGAGCTACTGATGCTCACGCACCAAGATGGAACAACGGAGAATGAGCCACTCTATCTTCGTGTCCACGCATATGCTGGACCAAGGTGCAACAGCATAAGTTCGATTAGTGCACTTGTGGCGTCGTTGTCATATCAATATGTATAAGCGGGTGCCAGGGAGTCGGTGATCGAACCGGGTCAGGCCCCCGGAGGGCATGTGGGTGAGCGTGTGGCGCCGGTTACCAGAGCGGGAGCCACCGCGGCTGTTTTGGTGTGCGTGAGCGTTGTCCTCTCATCGGGGTGTGCAGGCGGAGGCTCGGTGACGCAGACTTCCGATGGGGCGACGTTCCCGATCAGGGCGACCCCGCTTCGGCTCCCGACCGTGGATCTACCGAAGGGCTTCGCCCATAGCGTGCCGGGAAGCTGTGTCGGGCAGGGGGCGGAGGTTGGAGTATTGGGACTCCCAGGGGTTCCCGGCGAAGGGGCTCTGGCGCCAGTTGGCGGCTCTCTCAAGCAAGGCCCCGTCTACGTCTGGATTGCCGGCGAAGCGCCACGAATTGCGGGGTTTCAAGCGGGTGACAGAGGCGGAATGGTCCGCGCTATGGCGATCAGTCGACCCACGTACCGTGGACCCGTGCTGATCCGCGGCGGTCGAACTGACCGAAGGGGACCAATTCGATTTCGAAACGGACCCGGACTGGCGAATGGACTTGAACTCGGGGCCGGTGCGATGGACTGGCCCGCCTTGGGCGCGCGGGGTGCGTCCGCCCAATCCCCGGGGTGGCGCTACGCGCTCTTCCGGGCACGCGTACCCAGCCCAGGATGCTACGCCTTTCAGGTTGATGGTCAAGGGTTCAGCTATGTGCTTCCGTTTGCCGTAGCAGTTCCACCGCGCCTCCCGTCTTTGACCTGGAACCCGACCAGGTCAAGGGGCGGGTTCCGGTGGGTTTCTGTATTGCGTCCCCCCGAATCCAAGGTCCGTCGCTGATGAGTCCTGGCGACCGACATACCGGCGGGGTGCGCGAAGAAAGGACATGAATCGGGCTCGCCCGAATGGTGGCGCCCGCAGTACGACTATCAGGTCAGCCGACCGCGATCGCACCTGGGTCCCCCTCGACGAGCTGGCCGATCCGGACGCCCGGCGCCCGTTCAGCCGCCTCCGCCGGCGCCGCAATGAGGAGGCCACCGGACGTCATGGCATCGGTGAGCAATACACGGCGGTTGACGGGAACCCTGTCCGAAAACGTTGCAAACGAGGCCGCGTCGGCCGCGTTTCGCCGACTGCCTCCGGCAATGCAGCGCTCGTTCTTCGCCAAGTCCTCAGCGCCCGGAATCTCAGGCGCAGCGAACGCCTCGATCTGTGCGGCGCATCCGCTCGCCGCGCAGAGCTCGTGGAGGTGCCCCAGCAGGCCGAAGCCAGTTACGTCGGTCGCAGCGTGCGCTTCGGCGCTTAGGGCGGCGGCAGCCGCCTCCGCGTTGAGGGTGGTCATGACCTCGACTGCCGCCGCGATGGTCTCGGCGTCGGCGAGGCCGCGCTTGGCCGCCGTCGTCACGAGGCCACCGCCCAAGGGCTTCGTCAGGAAAAGCCCATCGCCCGGCCGTCCCCCAGCGTTGGTCAGGGTGGTGCGAGGATCGACGGTGCCGGTGACCGCTAGGCCGTACTTGGGCTCGGGGTCATCGATCGAATGACCCCCGCCGACAACTGCTCCCGCGGCCGCGACCACATCCGCGCCCCCACGCAGGATCTCGGCCAGTATCGAGGTCAGCAGACTTTCGAGCGGGAAGGCTACGAGGTTGAGCGCGAGGAGCGGCGTAGCGCCCATCGCGTAGAGATCGGAGAGAGCGTTCGTGGCCGCGATGCGGCCGAAGTCGTAGGGGTCGTCCACGATCGGGGTGAAGAAGTCGACGCTCTGGACGATCGCGAGGTCGTCGCGAAGCCGGTAGACGGCTGCGTCGTCCGACTTCTCAGTACCGACCAGCAGCTCCGGTGCAGTCGCGAGGGTTAGGCCGGCGAGGATCGGCCGCAACTGCGCCGCCCCGATCTTGCACGCGCAGCCTGCGCCGTGCGAGAGTTCGGTGAGGCGAACCTCCGAAGCGGTGGTGGCCACCAGCCGAGGGTACTCTCACCCTGAGATGACCGAAGCGAAGGCGATCGATCGCCTACGGCTCCTCCCGTCCGTCGAGGAGGTGACCGCGAACCTGAACGGCGTTCCGCATGCCGTCGCCGTGAGGGAGGCCCGCGACGAGATCTCTCGCGTACGCGGCCGGATCCTCGATGGCGAGGCACTCGAGCCCTCCCTCGATGCCATTCGCGAGGCGGTCGCTGAGCGCGTCGAGAGCGCCCAGCAGGGAAGCGTCGTCGCGGTGATCAACGCGACCGGGGTGATCCTCCACACCAACCTCGGACGGGCGCCCCTAGCGCCTCAAGCACAAGCGGCGATCGCCTCGGTGTCATCGACCTACTCGAACCTCGAGATCGACCTGCGGACGGGCGAGCGGGGCTCGCGGCACGACCACGTTGAGCCACTGGTCACGAAGCTGTGCAGCGCGGAGGCGGCGATGGCCCTCAACAACAACGCCGCGGCGGTCTTACTTGCGCTGGCGGCCCACGCTAACGGCCGCAGGGTGCTGGTAGCTCGGGGAGAGCTCATCGAGATTGGCGGGTCGTTTCGAGTCCCGGAGATTCTCAACCAGTCAGGCGCGGTCCTGGCCGAGGTGGGGACGACCAACAGGACAAGGATCTCCGACTACGAACAGGCGATCGGACCCGAGACCGCGGCGATCCTGCGTGTTCACCAGTCAAACTTCCGCATGGTCGGGTTCACCAGCGCGGTCGCGGGCTCCGAGTTAGCCGCCCTGGCCCATGCACGGGGCATCGCCTTCATCAACGACCTCGGATCCGGGGCGGTTGAGCCGCTCGCAGACGAGCCCGCGATCAGGTCGGCGGTGGCTGAAGGGGCAGATCTCGTCTGCTTTTCCGCCGACAAGCTCCTGGGCGGGCCTCAAGCGGGCGTTATCGCCGGCACGCGCGTCGCGGTCGAGGCCTGCAGGTCGCATCCCCTGGCGCGGGCGATGCGCATCGACAAGCTCCAGCTGGCCGCGCTCGAAGCGACGCTGCGATTGCACCGCGACGGCCGGGCGGATGAAGTCCCCGCGATCTCGATGCTGCGGGCACCGGACCAGGAGCTACGCCACAAGGCCGAACTGCTCGTGTCGGCGATCGGAGCGGCTGCGCGCGTTTGCGAGGCGACGGCCCGGGCCGGCGGCGGCGCTCTGCCGACACTCGAGTTACCGGGTCCCGTTTGCGCCCTGGTAACGGGAGGGCTCGGCGCCGAGGAGCTGGTCGCGAGGCTGCGTGTGGGGGAGCCGCCGGTGATCGCCCGCATCGCCGACGGCGAGGTGATCCTCGACCCTCGGACGATCGCGGAGGGGGAGATCGCGCGCTGCGCGGAATGCGTGGGGAGCGCTCTTGGCGCGCGCTGAGCGGGGGCGGACGTTGGGGACTGCGGGGCACGTCGACCACGGCAAGACCGCGCTCGTTCAGGCCCTGACCGGGAAGAACACCGACCGTCTCGCCGAGGAGCATCGGCGCGGCATCTCGATCGCCCTCGGCTACGCGCGCCTCGACTTGCCCGACGACAGCTTCGTGAGCGTCGTTGACGTGCCCGGCCACGAGCGCCTCGTTCGAACGATGGTGGCCGGGGCCACGGGAGTCGACGCCTTCCTGCTGGTTGTTGCCGCCGATGACGGCGTCATGCCGCAGACGCGTGAGCACCTCGCGGTCATGAGTGCCCTTGGAATCGAGTCAGGCGTGGTGGCCGTCACCAAGAGCGACCTAGTCGGCGCCGAGGCGCTAGAGCTGGCGATGAAGGAGGCCGCAGGAGCAGTCCCAGGCGCGCCCGTCGTTGCGGTGAGCGCGCGGACCGGCGCAGGGCTAGACCGCCTGCGCGAGCAGATCGCCGCCGCGATTGCTAGGTCCGACGCACCTGAGGCAAGCGGCGACGCCGCGATTCTCCACGTCGATCGAAGCTTCACCCTCCACGGGATCGGGAGCGTCGTCACCGGGACCCTCTGGTCGGGCTCTATCGCCCAGGGAGATCGGCTTGAGGCGCTGCCGCATGGGCTCGTAGCTCGGGTCCGCTCCATTCAGATACACGACACGGCCGTGGAGAGCGTCGTCGCCGGGTGCCGGGTCGCGCTGAACCTGGTGGGGGTGGACAGGGGCGAGGTCCAGCCGGGCGACGTGATCGCCTCGCCGCACAGCGGCCTGCGCCCGAGCTATCGCATCGACGTGCACCTTCACCTTGACCGCGAGCCTGCGTCGGCTCGGGTTCAGGTCCACCACGGCACCCGGGGCGGGCCCGCGCGGCTCGTCGATCTCGGGGATGGCCTCGCGCAGTTGCGACTGGAGGCGCCGCTCATCGCGAGGGGCGGAGACCGGTTCGTCATCCGCTCGATCTCGCCGCCGGACACGATCGGCGGCGGCGTCGTGCTGGACCCGGCGCCGGTCCGCCACGGCGACGGCCCGGCAACCGATCGGCTCACGAGAATCCGCGAGCGCGGACTCAAGGCCGTCCGCCGCGAAGAAGCCGCCCAGACCGAGCCCGATCGACGGCCGGCAGCTGAGCTCGCCCCGGCTCGTCTCAGCACCCGGGCGAAGGTGGTACTCGCGGTGATTGACGCCGATGGCGCGCAGCCGCGCTCGGTTGCCGATCTCGCAGCAGGGCTGCGGATCGCGCCGTCCGAGGCACAGGGGCTGCTCGAAGAGCTGCTGCGCGCGGATCGCGCCGCCATGATCGCTCGAGGTGTCTACTACGCGAAGCCGCGTTTGGAGGACGCGTGCGAGCGGGCACTAGAGCTTGCGCGCCACCGAGGCGAGGTCTCGCTGGCAACGGTTCGCGACGCGCTCGGCATCAGCCGCAAGTACGCAAAGGCGCTCCTCGAGCACCTCGACAACGAGGGGCTCACCGTTCGCCAGGACGACGTGCATGTCTTGCGGCGAGTGCGCGGGCCATAACATCTCTGGTCCTCCTCACGTGGGGCGGCAGGGGTCTGGTGGCTCATCTGGTCCTCAAAACCAGCAGGGCGCCGTAGCCCGGCGCTTGGAAGGTTCGATTCCTTCGCCGCCTCGTCCGAGAGCCGCAACTTGGCGGAACAATCGAGGCTGAGCGCGGGGCAACCCCCTATTGGATTCGGCGTTAACTGGCGAGTGGTGGCCGTAGTCGCAGTGGGAAGCGTCGGGCAATAGAGCCGCTGGAAGGGCGGACGAAACTATGGACCGCCCGTCCACCCCTACTTGGCTTGGTTGCTGGGGTTGCGGCCCGCCGCCGCTGCCGACCCCGCACCCACAAGAAGTGTGCACGGGGTCGGCAGCGGCAGCGGGATAGAGGTTGGGAATGGATGAGGGGGTGGACGGGTGGTTCTTGTGAGCGATTGATGACCTGAGGTGAACCGAAGTCAGACAGGGACGTTGTGGGGGTTGAGGCGCCTGGGACGGTGATGGCTGGTTGGACCGAACTGGGGGCAGTCGTAGGCGGGGTTGCGAATGGGCATCGGCGACTTCCCGATCTGGGGGCCGCGGCGGATGCGTTGACTGGCTGGGCCGTCGTCGGGCTGGTGGGTATGTTTGCCGGGATCTGTTTGCACTTGTCGCTGCGGTCGATGGGCGCCCGTTGGAGCTGGGCGAGTCCCGTGGTTGCGATCGGCGTGGCACTCGGATCGGTGAGCTCCCAGGTGGCGGTACTCGTCGGCATCGCCGGACTGACCGCAATCTCGATCGGATTCGCGTGGGAGCGTGAAGCTCTGGAGCGGGGCGGCGAAGAGGCACAGTTGGAGCGTGATCGAACCGGGGTGCTTTCTGCGGTCATCGCGCGAAGGGAAAGGCAGCGGGCGCGTGCGCAGCGGGTTACCGGGACTCGGTTTGCCTTAGGGGTAGCGCGGTCGGGCAAGCCGGCAACTGTGCCCTTTGGCTCCGAGCAAGGTGTTCGGGCCTTGATCGTCGGGGCGCCCGGGACAGGGAAGACAGTGACCACAGCGGCGATCGTGGGTGCCTACATCGACCAGGGGCTCCCGGTCGTCTGCGTCGACCCGAAAGGCGACCCGAGCTTGAGGGAACACCTCGCGATGGCGGCGGGTCGTCGTAAAACAAGGCTCATCGAGTGGACCCCCGACGGCGGTTCGATCTACAACCCGCTCTCGCGTGGCGACGCGACTGAGATCGCGGACAAGGCGCTCGCCGGAGAGCACTGGAGCGAGCCTCACTATCTCCGGCAGGCGCAGCGGTACCTTGGGTGGGAGCTCCGGGTGCTGAGCGAGGTCGGCGTCCCGATCTCGCTCTCCTCCCTGGTAGCGCACATGGAGCCCGACGCCCTCGAGGCGCTCGGGGATCGATGCGAACCCACAATGGCGGATGGGCTGCGCCGTTACCTCGATTCACTCTCCGCGCGTCAGCGCACCGAGCTCGGCGGTGTCCGCGATCGCTTGGCGGTGCTCGGGGAGTCACGCCTGGGGCGATGGCTCGATCCTCAGGATGGCGCGAGCGTCGACGTGGCGGAGACCTGGCAGGACCGCCATATCCTCTACTTTCGTCTGGACGCCGATCGCTACCCGCTCGCATCGCAGATGCTGGGTGCGTCGATTGTCTCGGACTTGGTATCCCTGACCGGCGAGCTCCAGCGAGAACGGCCCGCTTTGGGGTTGGTCGCGATCGACGAGTTCGCGGCCGTGGGCGCTCGTCAGATCCTCCGGGTCTTATCACGGTCGCGCTCGGCGGGGATCAGCGTCCTGCTCGCGACGCAAGGTATCGCCGATCTTTACGATGTCGATGCGGAGGGCGGGTCAGCGGAGAGCTTCTCGAGACGGGTACTGACACAGCTCAACTTCGTCGTCGCGCATCGCCAGCCAGAGTCGGCGAGTGCGGAGACGCTGGCGGGAGTGGCGGGAACGCGCGCAGCGTGGCGGACGACTCGCCGCGTCTACGGGGGACTTCGCGCCTCTGGAGGAGAGCGTGTCGGAAGCCGGACTCGAGAGCGAGAGTATGTCTGCCATCCGGATGAGTTCAAGAGCCTGGCGGTGGGGGAGGCGATCGTTATCGAGCCTGGCTCGAAGCAGGCAGCCAGCCGGGTGACGGTGTGGCCGTCGGCAGACGGTTGGCGCTTGAAGATTCGCGGCGTACGGGCATAGACTGGACGCTGAGGCGCAGGCCGGGGACAAAAACCAGGCCGCTGCGCCTAAGGGGATATGAGTCCCGTGCAGACAGGTACGCGTCCGGTGCCGGCGGATGGCACGAAGGGTGCCCCTGCGCTTGTTGCCGTCAATGGAGGGACCGCGTCGCTCTCGCGGGGCGCCGAGGACGAGCGGGCAGAGCTGGAGGCCTTGCGGCGCGCGCTGATCCGGCACCTTCGCCTCACGTTCAGCGGGCTCTCGGAGGAGGACGTCGAGGACATTGCGCAGGAGGCCCTCGCAGAGCTGATCCAGAGTCGACGGGCCGGCACCCTCATCAAGAACCCGACGGCATTCGCGAAACAGATCGCCTGGAGGGACGCTCGCGATCTCCGGCGCGGGCGAATGTCCCGTCCGTCCGGCGACGCCCCGATCGACCTTGAGGCGACCGCGGATCCGCGAGTCGACCTCGTGGAGCACATTGCGCTCCGTGCCGAGCTCGCACGAGCCATCGAGGCTGCGGAGCGGCTGACACCGGAGCAAAAGACGGTCTACCGGTCCCGCTTTGTAGAGGGGCTGAAGCCGCGGGAAAGCCGCAAGGCGCTCGGGCTGACCCGGAAGCAGTACTACGGGCGTCTTGAGCGGGCTCTGGCCAGCATCGAGGAGGCCCTCGATCCCGCGCGGTTCGAGGAGCTCGAGCGCGAGCTGCTTCGCAAGGTGATCATCGGAACGGCAAGCCGAGCGGAGCAGAGACGGGCTCGCCGGCTGATGGACGCGGATCCAGTAGCCAGCCGGCACGTGCGTGAGCTCCTTGCGCTGCACCGGGGGGCGGCCGCCGCGCTGCCCGCGCCGTTCGCGAAGCCGGCGGCGATTCCCGCTGTGCTCGACCGGATCAGCAACGCCATCGACGCGATGCGAGATCGGGTCGGGAGGGGCCCGTCCATCGAACAGACCGCCACCCAGCTGAGCGGAACAGGAGCTGGGCGAGCCGGAGCCGCGGGCGCCGGCGGGCTGGCGGCGCAGCTTGCGGGTGCAGGCACCGCCGCGAAGATCGCGCTCGGGTGCCTCGCGGCAGGGGCCATTTCTGCGACCTGCGTAGTTACGGGTCTCGTGCCGGGGACAAGCCATGGACACCGCGCGGGCCCACCAGCCCGGTTGAGCGCATTGGCGCCAAGCTCCGGAGCCCCCACGGGTGCGGATTCGCTCCTGCTGCACAAAGTCATTGCGCAGGCACAAGCCGCCGGGGCCGACTCGAGCGCGGCTCGCAAGGAGTCGTCACCGGCCACCAGGAGCGACTCGTCGGCAACCGGGAGCGTCAGTCCAGCTGTGAGCTCGAGCGCTCCTGCACCTGTGCAGGAGTTTGATCCGGTTGTCTCAGCCGCTCCTGCGCCCCCGCCGGCGAACGCCCCGGGCGGCCAAGCGAGCTCGGCTGACGTGGCTCGGGAGTTCGGACCGTGATGGAGGACAGCGAATGACACGCAATCAGACGAGAACGCGGGCTATGGCTTTCGGGGCGGTAGCGCTCCTGTGGCTCGCAACGGGGACCCGGGCAGAAGGCGCTGGCAGCACATACAGGGTGCTGCAATGCGACCCCCTGAACGTCGGCTCGGCCGATGCCCAGAGCCGAGAGGTTCACCCATACAACGTCGCCCGCCATTGCTCGGACCCTGATCGCGCTCTCGAGGTGACAGATGTGTGGCGGGCGGATCAGGGCGACGAGGGTTCGTTCACCTGGTCGGCGCCGGCCCAAACGGGAATCGTTGGGGTGCACGCGGAGGCCAAGCTGCGGCGGGACAACGGGCATAAGGCCCGCCTGTACATGGCTGACGGGCAACACAGGCAGACATTTGTGGTCGCCAACGGCGATGACAGCGGCGGGGTCTTTCGAGGCCAGAGCTGGCAGGGTCCTCCGCAGGACGAGTTCGTCGCTGCGTTGCGATGCGAGGACGCGGGAGGTTGTCCCGCCTCGGGTGACGCGAAGACCTACGTTCGCTCGGTCAAGCTCACCGTCGCGGATTTCTCCGATCCGACCCTGAGCGTCGGCGGGGCACTGGCGGCGTCAGGTTGGCACCGCGGCTCCCAGCTACTGAGCTTCTCCGGTGACGACCAGGGTTCGGGCCTCGAGAGGCTGGACGTCCGCGTGAATGGATCAGAGCTCGGAAGCCCCGAGCAGGGTGCCTGCCCGGGCGTCATCCCCGCGACGCATACGGCTGCACGACTGCGTCCCTGCACCGGCGGGATCTCCGGAAGCGTGTATCCCAGCTCCTCGGACCTCCCTTTCCATGACGGCGACAACACCCTCTCGGTCTGCGCGGACGACTTCGCCGGCAATGGAACCTGCGACACGCGCACAGTCGCCGTGGACAACACACCGCCGACCCTCGTCTTCGCCAGTCAGCAAAATCCGGGCGACCCTGAGCTCATCCGAGCACTTGTCGGGGATCCCACGTCGGGCGTCTCCACGGGACAGATCCTCTACCGCCCTGCTGGAGCAGGCGACTGGACTCCACTTCCCACGCGGATTGTCGACGGTGAGTTGCGGGCCCGGGTGGACTCGACCGCGGTGCCCGCAGGGAGCTACGAGTTCGCAGCTCAGGCGGCGGATGTCGCCGGCAATGCGACCGTGACGACGCTGAGGGAGGACGGCCTGCCAATGGTGCTCGATTTCCCGCTCAAGGGACGAGTGCAGCTGACCGCGGCGCTTGCACATGGCGGTTCGAGGCGCGAGGTGATCCCCTACGGCAGGCGCTCATCTGTGCGCGGCCACCTCCGGGACGCCCGAGGGCACGCGGTGCGGGGGCAGAAGCTGACCGTGGTCGAGCATTACGGACAGGGAGCGCTGATTCGGAAACGCATTTCGCACGTGCGGACCAATCGGCACGGGCACTGGGGTCTGCGTTTGCCCGCGGGGCCATCGCGCCGTGTGTCCGTAGCCTACGCGGGAACACGTCGGTACCTGGATGCGAACGCTCGCGGCGGCCACCTGGTTGTGAAGTCGAAGGCGACGCTTCGGCCGTCTCGACGGCACGTCCCGGAGAAGAAGCGCGTGGTGTTTCGTGGGCACATCGCGCATAAGGGCGCTCGGATTCCCAACGGCGGGAAGCTTCTAGAGCTTCAGGTACGGTCGGCCCCGAAGACGTGGCATACGGTGAAGGAAGGCTTTCGGACTCGACCGAATGGGCACTACCGCATCGGCTACAAGTTCCAGCCGATCTACTGCTACGACGTGCGGTATCGCTTCCGCGTGAAGGTGGCGCGAGAAGGCGACTGGCCATACAAAGCGCCTTCGACGTCGAAGACGAAGAGGGTCACGGTGCTCGATCGAGTGCAGACGCCCAACTGCGGTGGCTGAAAGGACCGAACCGGCACGGCGCTCCGGGAGGGCGCCGCGCCGGGACTCAGGGTTAACTCCCGATAGAGGGCGTCCAGGGCGCGAGGAGAGGAGCGAGCAGTGGACATTCGCAAGCACCTGAGCTACGCAAACGTGACGGCGACACTTGCGCTTGCAGGCGTGGTCGGCGGCGGCGCCGCGTGGGCTGCCGGGGAGATTGGGTCGGGCAACATACGCAATAACAGCATTCGAAGCGCGGACCTCAAGAACCACAAGGCCGTCGGCGGACGGGATGTGAGGCCGAACAGCCTCAAGGGGAAGCAGGTCGACGAGGCCGCGTTGAAGGCATCGGAGTTCGCGCCGCTCGGAAGCGACATCAGGCGAAATTGCGATCCCTCTAGTGCGACATTTTTGGACTGTGCAACGACATCGGTCCGGCTGCGGCACCCAGGTCACCTCCTGCTGATAGGGGCAGGTGAGTTCGTGAGCAACGGCGGGCCGGCCAGCGTGCAATGCGGGATCGGCATCGACGGCGCAACTCCCTCGGAAGACGTTGTCTCGCCGGGCGAGTCTGCAACGGACAACACGGACATAGGTGCCACTCAGGGCTTTTCAATCACCAGGGTGAGTGCACGATTGGGTGCGGGCACGCACCACGTCGCCCTGCAGTGCGCTCAGCCTTCGAGCGCAGACGGAGTGGTCCCGACGGCGGAGCTCACCGTGCTTGGCATCAACGGCGGCTGAGTTCTCTTGTCCTGGGTCCAAGCGATCCCAGCCATAGGGCTCGGAATATTGATTCTCGGAGGATTCGCCCTTCGGTCTTGAGCGGTCTCCAGCGGAGTTTGGGATCCGCGCGATCGGCGCCTCAACGCGGCAGTGGATCCAAGCCCAGGCCCCGAATCTGGCTGTATAAGCGGCCCTGCTGGGTGGGCTTTCGAACCCCGACGTTCAAGCGCAGGTCGCCCGTTTATGGAATCGGGCGAGGACTAGGTGTAGTTCCTCACCACGTTGTTCATCCGGGCCTCCTTGGAGGCTGGGGGTGTCGAAACCACCCAGTCCAAGGAGGACACCGAATGAAGCTCCACGCTAACGCCCGCACCTGTCCGAAAAGCCGCCGCCTGCTGGTCAGCAGAGTCCTCGAGGAAGGCTGGTCGCTGGCGGCGGCGGCCGAGGCCGCCGGCGTCAGCGAGCGCAGCGCTCGCAAGTGGGTCGCCCGCTTTCGCGCCGAGGGCGAGGCCGGCCTTGTTGATCGAAGCTCGGCACCAAGGCGTCGGCCGACGCAGCTGCCGGCAAGCACGGTCAAGGCAATCGAGTCCCTGCGGCGGCTGCGGATGACCGCCGCCGAGATCGCCGAGGTCCTCGGCCTGGCGCTCTCGACGGTCTCCAGGTGGCTAAAGCGAATCGGCCTCGGCAAGCGCTCTCGCCTTGATCCGCCCGAGCCGCCCAACCGCTACGAGCGAGCGCGTCCCGGCGAGCTCGTCCACGTCGACGTCAAGAAGCTTGGGCGGATCTCGAAGAGAGGCGCCGGTCACCGGGTCCTCGGCCATCGCAAGAGCCAGTTCACGGTCGGCTCCCGGGGCCTTGGCGCCACCGACTGGGAGTTCGTCCACGTCTGCGTCAACGACGCCACCCGGTTGGCCTATGCGGAGGTCCTCGCCGATGAGCGTGGCGAGACCGCCGCGGGCTTTCTGCGGCGCGCCTGCAAGTGGTTTCGCTCGATGGGGGTGACGGTCGAGCGAGTGATGAGCGACAACGGCTCCTGCTACCGCTCCACCGTGCACGTCGTCGCCTCCCGCGAACTCGGGCTAAGGCACCTGTTCACCCAGCCCTACAGGCCGCGGACCAACGGCAAGGCCGAGCGCTTCATCCAAACGCTGCAGAACCGCTGGGCCTACGGCGCCATCTACGGCAGCTCCGCGGAGCGCACCAGGGCGCTACCGGGATGGCTCACCCATTACAACTTCACCCGACGTCATGGCTCCCTCGGCCACCGGCCGCCCGCAGCTCGGCTTGCCGAGCTGGAACAACGTCATGGGTAGCTACAACTAGGTCGTGGAGCTAGCGTCAGTCTCAGCACTTGTTTTGGACGGGGGCTCAGGTCCATCGATCAAGCGGAAGACCTCTTCGATGGTCGATTTGAGCTCTCCTGAATCCGCCAAGCGCTGGGCTGCGGCGTATGCGCCTCCCCTACAAACCTGCTCCCTCGCTGCGTGATCGAAAGGGCGGGCTATGCTCTGTCTCCTCTGACCCTCTCGGTTGTTATCTGGATCATGCCACCGCTAGCGGGCCTGCTCCTTAGGCGGTGGTGGGTGGCGCTCCTGCCGATCGTGCTTAGGCCGCTTTTTGAAATCGGCCTCAACGATGGTTGGTGGGGGTGCTGTGGAGCCGGCGAGAACTGGCAATTCTGGACCGAGGTCTACACGGTCGTTGGTCTTGTTACGACGCTGGCTGCGGTCGCCCTTGGTCGGGCGCTCGCTTCTCGCGCCTGACTTCAGTTCGCGAAGCCGCGTGACCCGCGCCTTGCGTCCACCGTAAGTAGAGGGGCCTTCGTCGGTTCTCGCGAAGCCTCACACCTTGTGACTTTTCGTGCTAACCTGAGCGCCGAGGGGCCTGAGCTGCGACTTCATTCGAATAGGGTCTTCGGGGCATGCATGACTATCGGAGTCTGTGGACTTGTTGCCGCCGGAACGCGCCTGAGCCATAGCACGGCGCAGAGCACCGTCCAAGTTCCGGTGCCGCGTGTATCCGATCAAGTTTTTAGCAGCACGACCGATCGACAAACGACCCGCACCAAGATGGGCTGCACCCCTGGAAGCCAGCCGACAAACTTTGCGGCGTACTCACTCGGGCGGAGCTTCAATGGCCTGCCACTTATGGCGATTCTGCGCCGCTGTGATCTCCCTCAGGCATCGCAGCCGACCCGGGCGAATTACCTGTCCTACATCTATGGAGATTGCGTTTCCGGAAGCGACCAGGGATGTCAGCCTCCGCTTGAAGTTCAGACTTGGCCAGCTTGTGAACGCAGCCTCGCCAGCTACGCGAGTAATGAGATTCCGAGCCTCGATCCGCCGGCAAACGACTCTGCTGCTCGGGTTGCGGTGTTCGATGGCGGCAATCGCACCGAGGTTTACACCGACAGATCGACCGTCGTGATCTTTGGCACTGACCCGGGCGAGGTAAAAGCAGCGGCTGCATCGCTAATTCCTAACCCGCCAAACCTTGCGCCCAACACCGCTGTAGCGAGCAGTGGCCAGGCTCCATCGAGCCTTCCAGCGCCTGCTCCAGGATCACTGACCGGAACGCTTTCTTGCATCAGCTAACAGATAGATCCCGCACGCGCCTAGTGCTTGGGCTCGCCGTGGCGATCTTTGGGAGCCTGGCGTTCGCCGGTGCGTCTTCAGCTGATTTTCCCACTTTCTCTCATGCCTATACCCAGCGGACTGGTGGTGATTGCCAAAACGACGGCAGTGATCCGGTTGACGCCCTGTATTACGACCATGGTGGCGCGACGAACGCGACGACTGTCACCGCGAACGCCACTGGATGGAACCACAATTCTGGCGATCCGCAGTGGCTCAGCGTGCATGCTGCTAACGGCGGATACAACTGCCATTTGATGGACTATCAAAATGCTTCTGCGGGCGATCTGCATATTACGCGCTATCACATTCGCATTTGGGGAATACCAGGATCGCCTCCCGACAACCACAAGAGCGTCGGGGATGCGCACCACGAACGGATCGTGCCCGAAGACGGGTGCGGTGACTCGGTGTACCCGAACGGACACTCTGCCGACGGCAGCGGTTTTGATGAAGGCCGAGAGGAGCTAGGTAGACAATTCATCGCTGACGGCTTCCGAGTGACGGAAGACATTTGGGGCAACACTGCCAACTTCAAGCAGTGCGATGGCCAGTTTGCGGGGAGCAACGGCGTTGGGGTACAAATACAGCTCCCAATTTAGTCGCGACGGTCGAGACCGGCTACTTGACTTGAAACCTGAGCGACCGCTCGTCACGAGTTGCTGTCCCCCCCCGTCGCGGTCTATCTGCATGACGCCGCGGCCTGATCAATCATGCGGCGGATGTTTATCTGCGCCTGTGCGATCGCGTTAATCGGTGCGGGTGCCTCTGGCTGCGGAGGATCATCCAACCCTCGGGCCGCGATCACGGGGGTTGTAAATGACTATTTCGCTGCTCTCGCGTCAAACGACTTCGGGCGGGCATGCGATGATCTTGTGCAGTCCATTGCGTTCGATAGAGCACCAAACAAACGTGATGTATGTGCAACCAGAATGAAACGTATCTTTGGGCGGCCCGGACGATCTGAACCCTCATCCGATCACGCGGTGGTGGGGATCATGGTAAACGGACGGACGGCGTTCGCGACTCTCGCGGATGGCGGCTACATTCAGGTCAAGGAGTCCGAAGGTCGCTGGTTAGTGGATCTAATCTCCTAGACAGGACCGGTTCCGTACCGGTGTCGGTCAGCGGAGAACGGCGTTGCCGCTCACGCAATCGACCGAGCGCTCCTTTCCGGGCCTCGTTGCTAATTCAACCGCTCCGCTGGATGAGATCCTCCGCCGGGCGGTTGAGGGACCGTCGGGATCTGGGAGATCCCGCTGACGGAGCTAACGATGGTGTGAGCAGGGGCCGATGTTTTGATAAAGTCAACACCCAGAGTATCATCGCTTTATGGATGTAGGTGACGCTGCGGGCCGATACCTGAACGTTCGGGAAACCGCCCGGCGGCTCGAAGTGCACGAAAACACGGTCAGAAGTTGGGCGCGTCGCGGCATCCTCCCAACGGCCAAGGTCCCAGGCTCTCGCTTCCACCGGTTCGATGTCCGCGATGTCGAGCGACTTGAGCGGCAGCGGGGTGCGCCGGTTGCCTCTCTCGAAGATGAACGCCGCACGATCGGACCCGAGCTCGTCGACGCGACGCAGCTGAGCCAATGGGCGACGACACGAGAGGCTCAAGCAAGGTTTCCTGAACTAGTCCGACGTCTCCTTGTGGCCACGCCTGGCGTCACGAACATTTCGGTCCGTGCGGGGGAGGGCGTCGCAGCGCCCGGTTGGGATGGGCGTGCCGACTCGGTTGGCAGCGCGTACCTACCACCTGGCCCACTTTTTATCGAGTTAGGGGTGGGCGCCCGACCCAAACAGAAGGCCGACGACGACTACGAGAAGCGTCGTGGCAATCCCCTGGGGGCCGCCTCGGAGGATGCGATCTTCATCTTCGTCACCCCACGGCGCTGGCCCGGCGGCAACGCGTGGGCCGATGCTCGCCGGATCGAAGCTAGCTTCGCCGATGTCCGAGTGCTCGATGCGGATGATCTCGAAGGCTGGCTTCAGGCCACTCCAGCCGTCCACTATTGGATCTCCGAGCATCTCGGGCGGAGGCCCCGCGACGCGGAGACTTTGGATCGATGGTGGTCCCGCTTCCGGGCGCAAACAGATCCCATCCTTCCTCGCGACCTGTTCCTTGCCGGACGCGGCGACCATAGGAAGGCGCTTGAGGACTTCGTCGCGGGGCCCGCGAATGTCCTATCGCTCCAAGCCGACTGGCGCGACGACGCGATCGCCTTCACGGCGGCGGCGATTGAAGCCATGTCAACCGACGAGGCAAAGCCCGTTCAGTCGCCGCTGACCGTCGCATCCGCAGAGGTCTGGGACCGCGTGGTCGCTCAGCCGGGACGGATGTTGCTACTCCCCTTGGTTGAGAATGTTGACATTCCGAACGCCCTAGCGCACGGGCACCACGTCTTGGTCCCGGTCGGCCGCGACCAACTTGTGCGTGGCAGAACCATCGAGCTATCCCGTCCACAAAGGCTCGCCGCCGGTCAGGCGCTGGAGTCGGCGGGAATCGATTCCGACAGGTCCTACCACCTCGCCGCACTGGCCCGTCGCAGCATGCCGTCTCTCATCCGAAGGCTGGCGCGAGATCCCCGGCTTGCCCAGCCTCCTTGGTCTCATTCCCCGACGGCGGACGTTTTGGCCCCACTCGCCCTCGTCGGAGCTTGGACGACAAGCGAGGACGATCTCGCAGTTGTAAAGGAAGTAACCGACGCAGAGTGGCCGCTCGTTGAGCGCACCCTGAACCGCTGGCGAGCAGCGGCTGATCGGCCGTTTGTTCGCTCCGGCGGCGAGTGGCACATTGCCTCTGGAGACGAGGCGCTCCTCCTATTGCGAGACAGCCTCACAACGGGCGATCTCCAGCGCTGGGCGGCGGCGGCCAAGGACGTCTTGCTTGAGAGCGACCCGACCCTCTCTCTAGAACCACAGGAGCGCCCGATGGCAAGCGTCAAAGGGATTGCGCGCAGATATTCTTCGACTCTGCGCCGCGGGCTCGCCGACGGAATCGCGTCGCTCGGATCGTCGGATAACGCGGCGCTCTCCGATGGCATGACTGGCCCTGAGCACGCTCACCTCGTTGTGCGCGACTTGCTCCGCAAGGCCAATGCCGAGGCGTCCGCGCGAACCTGGCAGTCGCTAGCCGACGTGCTTCCGCTACTCGCTGAGGCAGCCCCGGACGTTTTCCTTGACGCAATGAACGAAGACCTCGAGCGGGACGAGCCGCTGCTAGCCGAAATGTTCCAGGACCGAGACCAAGACTCTGCGATGTTCAGTTCATCTCCTCATACCGGACTCCTCTGGGCTCTAGAGGGTCTGTGCTGGTCACCGAACCATCTCTTCCAAGCGTCTTACGTCCTCGCCCGACTCCAAGAGGTCGATCCCGGTGGCCGGCTAGCCAACCGCCCGCTGGAAAGCCTGCGCAACGTCTTCGTGGGCTGGATTCGCCACACGGGCGCCCCTCTCGAAACCAAAATGCGTGCGGTCGAGCAAATCTGTCGGCGGGTGCCTACGACCGGATGGCAACTCCTCGTGGCTATTTGGCCGAGTTCTCACGGTACCTCGTCCCCCCCTAGCTCGCCTCGGCATCGCGACTGGAAGCCCGAGAGCCGAGGGGTTGCGATTGGAGATTGGGTCGAGTACGTCGAACATCTCGTCACCCTGGCTATTGAACTGGCGGGGGATGATGGGGAGCGCTGGGCAGAGCTGGCGACACGTCTCGGCCCGCTCCCGCCCCGCTCTCGCACCCAGGTGCTCGACGCCATCGAGAGCTACGCGATGCACCAGCCCCTCGATGCCGAACAACGCCTGGGACTCTGGGATGCGATTCAGAAGGAGGTAGCGCGCCATCGACGCTTCCCCGAAGCGGACTGGTCGATGGTTGATGCACCGCTCGCGCGGCTGCAGACGATTGCCGATCGCATCCAGCCCGAGCAGAGTTCCAGGTTCGGTTACCTCTTTGACTGGCGTCCGGATCTCCCGGAAGTGGATGACGCTGACTACCAGGCCTACGAGGAAAAGCTGCTCGAACTTCGCACTCGCGCCGTTCAGGAAACGCTCAACGAAGCCTCCATCGATGGGCTGCGCGACCTCGCAGAGAGAAGCAAAGCTCCAGGCCAGCTGGGCTGGGTCCTCGGAATGGTTGCGCCTGAGGACCTGACGTCGCAGCTACTTGCATGGCTTGACTCGGAAAATCCGAAGCTCCGCGAGGTAGCCGCGAGCTGGGCTCAGCGAAAGCTTGGGGCGCCCGGAATGACATGGCTGCGTGAAGCGTTGGACTTCCCTGAAATGAGGTCTCAGGAGCGGCGGATCATCCTGGCCCTTCAGGCGCCTGCAACGAGCGAAGTCTGGGACACCCTCGCTGAGATGGATGCCGACCTCCACGACGCGTACTGGCGGGAAGCGCAACCTCGCATCGTTGAACCAGAGGACGTGGAGCGTTCGGCTCGGGAGCTATTGGCTCGCGGCCGGGCATGGGTTGCAGTTGACCTGCTCGCCCTCGACGCCCACCGAAATAAGCGAGAAGAAGACGGCTCGACCTCGGCAACTCCGGCTCTCATAATGGAGGTGCTGAACGCTGCGCGGCAAGCTGACCCTACGGCAGGCCCATCGCAGTCTCCAGGCTATGAGGTGGGGCTTCTGCTCGACTACCTAGACGCCGAAGGATGCGATAAGGAGACGCTTGCCGCCTATGAGTTCGCCTTCTTTCTCCCGCTCGAACACCACCGCCAACCCCGAGCCCTATTCGCGGCACTTGGGGACGACCCGAAGCTCTTTGTCAGCCTGGTCGAACGTGTTTACCGTGGGAAGAACCAGGCCAAGCGGCAGCTAACCGAGGACGAGCAAGCGCTGGCGCATCACGCTTGGTGGGTCCTAGCGCACTGGCCTGAGCTACCGGGCCGGCGCGACGACGGGTCGATTGATGGCGATCACTTAACGAAATGGGTGCGCCAAGCTCGTCTGGCTCTCGCTGAAACCGACCGGGCCGATATCGGTGACGAGCAGATCGGGCAGGTCCTTGCTTCGAGCCCACCTGGAGCCGACGGCATTTGGCCTGCCGAACCGGTGAGAGAGATCATCGAGACGATCGGAAGCACCAGCATTGAGTCCGGGATCCACGTGGGCGTGATCAACTCTCGCGGCATTACGAGCAGGGGGGCCTTCGACGGCGGGGAGCAAGAGCGTGAGCTTGCCGTTCGATATTTGGACTGGTCCAAGGTCGCCGCGGGGAACTGGCCACGAACTTCCCGCATCCTGCGCCAGCTTGCCGAGGCCTATGAGCGGGACGCGCATCGCGAGGATGAGTGGGCTGAGCTTCGCGGCGACACGGAATAGATCCGTGGGATTGTGAAGCCTCCGGGCGCTCGCCTCTCGCCTCACACAGGAGCGTGGTGTCGCCCCCCGGACGGGCTAGAGGCAGGGCCTCCTGCCACCCGGAATGGGAATGCCGCGGGATTCATGCCCGTTCTCGCCATTCGTTCACGATGTCGCCAGCGATCTGCTGCGTGACCTGTCGACGGCGTCCAACGGCGCCCCCTCCGAACCCCGGCCCGAGCTTGTTTTTGCGGGCCAGGGTTCGAAAGAGGACAAATTGGCAGAGGGGGAGGGATTCGAACCCTCGTCGGACCCAAGAGGCCCGAAACGGTTTTCGAGACTGTTGCTGGCGCCGCGGCGAAACGCTTTCCTAGCAAGGGGACATTCCGCACTGAGTTGCGCCTAGGGAGGGCGTGACAGGTAGGCAACTCAGAGCGATGCTATGAGAGCCCGGCGCGGGCGTGACGTGTTCGTGCTTGGGGATGAGCGGGTCCTCTCGGACACGGAGCCTGCGTCCGTCACAACACCCAGCCAGCGGTCGACGGGCAGCGAGCGAATGTCAAGCGCCCTCAGCGATCGCGAGGGGCCCGCCGCACGCGAGTCGCAGGACGACACGACGGGCGGCTTGGCGCGCGCGGCGGCCGTACGAGGCATCTTCGAACGATGGGTGCTGTCGCGGTCGTCGCAGGCGCGCCATTTGTGGGCGCCACTGTTGGTGGCGGGCGCCTTGACCGCGTTCGTGGTCGCGCACCAATTGACACCGAGTCAGCGGAGCCCGTCGGGTGCGCGGCCGTCCGATGGGCGCGTGGCGCGTCATCTGGCGCGCCCACCGCACCCGACCCTTCCGGCCCGACGACCCGGGGATCGGCGTCGACACCCTTCGAGCGCGGCGGCTCTCCAAGCGGCGGGAGCACACGCAAAGCGAGCGCGCGATCAAGAGCAGCTCCCGACCCCAGCGCCCCAGGTACCGCCCGTCGTGGCCACACCGATTCCCTCGGTTACGGCCTCCTTCGACTCTGGCACCGGCGCAACTGAGGCGGACAACGCAAGGGCTGGCTCGCGTCCGGCTACTTCAGCGGTGGTGGCCCGGGAGTTCGGGCCGTGACGAATCGCGCCCCCCGCTTGTCGACGCTCACGCGCTCGGCGCGTCTCGAGCGCGCCAAGGCACTGGCTCCGCGCCTCCTCTTCATGGGAGCGGTCGCAATTACGTCGCTTGTCGGGCTCCGCACCCTGGCCCACCCAGTTACAACGGTGGATTCGAGAGCAACTTCTCAGACTGATTCGACGCCGTTCGAAGACTTCGCACAGGCATACGCGAGGGTTTATCTGACGTACGACGGACAGCATCTGAGTCGGCGCGAGCGAGCGCTCCGCCCGTTCCTCCCGGGCGGCATGGATGCGGACGCTGGGCTCATTCCGCCAGCCGGGGAGAGCCAGCGGGTGGTTTTCACACGCATCGCGGGCGTTGCAGGCGGGCGTGGCGAGGAGCGGCTGGTGACCGTGGCGGCAGTGGTCGGGCGGCGCACCGTCTATCTGGCTGTGCCCGTCGCTTCAGGCCATCGCGGAGCTCTTGAGTTGGCGGGCTACCCGGCGATCGTGGCCCCCCCGGACCGGGCCCGACCTGCCTTGCCCGTGCTCGAGGACGTGGCGGACCCGGCCGTGCGCCAGGTTGCAGCCCGCGCGGTCCGCAACTACCTCGGCGGAGCAACGCTCAACCTGCGAGCGGACCTCGCCCCCGGCGCCTCCCTGGCTCCGCTGGACGCGGCGCTTTCGGTCCGTTCGGTTGACCAAGTCGCGTGGGCCGACGCGTCTCAATCGGGTGACGTCGCCGTGACCGTGGAGGCCGCCGACTCAAGAGGTGCGGTGTGGACGCTGACGTACGACGTCGGCCTTGAGCGCGCTCAAGGCCGGGTGGCAGTGACCTTCATTGAGACGCACGCAAACCGGTCGCTAGGAGGACCAAGATGAGATTCCGTCTGTTCAAAGCGAGTGCTGCCGTGCTGGTGGTGGCGCTTGTAGTCCCAGCAACCGTGGCCGCTCAAAGCCTTGGCGGCGGCAAGGTAAGCCACGCCGGGCAGCGCCTGGCGGACCTGCTCGCGGGGTGGCTCGGACCGCTGCTCCTCGTCCTCGTCGGAGCTGTTGGGATCGCTGCCTTCCTTCAGCGCAACATCGCGATGGCGGTTAGCGCAGTGGTCGCGGGCTTGATCGCTGGGCTTTTCATCTTCGACCCGCACGGCGCCGAATCTGCGTTCAGAGGCATCTACCAGGCGATCTTCTGAGATCGACGGGTCACTGACCGCTGATGGCCGCGAGGGAACCTCTGTACGTCAGGTCCTACCGGTCGGTGCTCGATGCAGTCGAGCGACGCGTCTACCGCATCGACCGCTGGCGGCTTCCGATGCCCGGAGGAGTCGGGGTCCGGGCCGTGCTCTACGTGGTCGCCATGGCCGTTGCCGTCGCTGTCACGACGCGTCTTCCGGTGGTGGGCCCGTTGGTCGGACTCGTGCCGGCGAGCATTCGCTTCGTGGGCTTGCCCGTTCTCGCCGGGTGGGGTCTTTCGACATGGAGGATCGACGGCCGCCCGCCGCACTGCGCATTGATATCCGCGGGCCGCTATGCGTTTCGCGCGAAGACCCTCTCTGGGCTTCGGCGAGCGCCGGCCTGTGGGAGCTCCAGCCTGGTGATTGAGCGAATACAGCTGGCACCGGCCGGCGACGAGGCCAGCTACCGCCGTGGTCGGATTCGGGGTCCTGCCCGGCTCATCCTGCGTTACCCGGCGGTTCTGCAAGTGGAGCGCAGGGTGGGGCGCCGAGGCGGGCGCGGGCTCGCGGGGGCGACCAAGGTCTCGATCCGAGCGGGGGCGCCAGGACGGGCGCTGAGCCCGGGACACGAGCTCGCGGTCCCGACCGGAGGTGCGGTGATCTTCAGGTGAGGGCACCGCACTACTTCATTCACGGAAATCTCGTCTGGCGGACTCCAGATGACGTGTGGGCCGGCTATCGGCTGGAGGGTCAGAGCTATCCAGGGCTTTCGCTTAGCCGAAAGCTCGAACTGAAAGAGCGGGTCGAGGCGTTCGCCTACCGGGTCGAGGCTGACTTCCAGATCGTTCGCGTCGCGCGGGAATGGAGCGCGACCGAGTACACGGAACGAGCCTTCACGACGATGGACGATCGGCATGGGCACGCTGACGCATTTCGCGAGTACCTCAGTGAGCACGAAGGCCGCCTGGCTGGTCGCGAGACAGTCCGATCAGAGACCTTCCTGTTCGTCCGACTTGTCGCGGCGGCCTCGGGGCAGTCGCTAGCGGGCCTCGGCGAGCCGTGGCGAGAGCTGAAACGGGCGATCGGACTGTCCGACGCCCGCGCAATTTCCCGCAGGCGGCTGGCCGACCTTCGGCGAGCGGAGGAGAGGGCATTCGACCGGGTGCTCGTTTCGGTGCCCTGTGATCGCGCCCGCTCGGGGGAGGTGGTTGAGCTGGTGCGCTCTGCGTACACGAGAGGCGTGGCGCGCCCACGGCTCGACGAGAACTGGCGCCCACAAGCCATCCTGATTGAGGAGGAGAGCGGCGCGACGGCCTTCGCGCCGTACGAGCATGACTTGCTGCGGCTCCACGAGAGTCGAGTCGAAATCGGGAGGCGTGCTCTCCGGATCGACACCGAGGATGGCGCCTCTCACCAAGCGCTCCTCGTGGTTGGCGCTCTGCCTGACGAGGCGCTCTTCCCCTCGGGCGAGGCGGAGCTGCTGTTCACGCCACTGGAGTGCGGAATTCCTGTCGATGCGGTGTTCAGCTGCTCCTGGGTCTCGAACGCGGCTGCCCAGAAGCTGGCGCGAAAGCGGATGGTCGACGCGGACCAGCAGGCCAAGGAGGAGGGCTACGGCGAGCATGGACCGACGGTCGCAACATCGGAGCGCGCCTACGCCGCGCGGGACCTGGAGGCTCGGCTCGGCAATTCCGATCGGCCGCCCTTTCTCCGCTCGGCGATAACGCTGGCGGTAGGCGCGGCCACGCCGGAAGCCCTCGAGGAGCGGGTCGAGCGGCTGCGGGCTGAGTTTGGCCGAATCCAACTGCACAGGCCACTCGGCGAGCAGCACCGACTGTTCCTCGCTGCGATGCCGGCCCAGCCATTCCCTGCACGGGAGTACCTGGCGCATCTGCTGCCCGAGCAGTTCGGCGCAATGGTCCCGACGGCGGTTGCTACCGCTGGCTCCGAGATTGGGCCGTACATCGGCTATGCCCTGACGGGCTCTCGTTCCCCGGTCCAGCTCGACCTCGCGGAAGCGTCGAAGACCGACCGTCCCCCGACCGTGCTGTTGACCGGGTCCCTTGGGTCTGGAAAGACCGTGGCCCTGGAGCTCCTCTTGTTCCAGGCGTTCCTGCAGGGGTCCTCGCCAATCGTCGACATCGACCCGAAAGGAGACCACCGGCTCGACGCGCTCCCAGGAATTCGTGACGACCTGGAGGTGATCGAGCTCGGCCCCGATGAGCGCCATCGCGGGCTCCTCGATCCGATGCGCGTGGGAACGGACGAGCTGCGCGCCGATCTCACCTATGCCTTTCTGATCGGGATCCTCCCCGATCCGATTCCCGGCGAGTGGCGCACCAAGATCCGGGGCGCCATCGCTGCCGCAGAGCAGGCCGGCGCCCGCACGGTGGGCAGCGTGGTCGAAGCCCTGCGGGCTCTTGGAGCCAACGAAGCAGCCGAAGCGCTTGAGGTGCATTTGGACGCCGGCCTCGCAAAGCTCGGCTACGGGGCGCCGCGCCAGAACATTCGGGAGGCGTGCTCGGCTCAGGTGGTCTCGCTGCGGATTCGCAATCTGGTTTCTGTCGGCCCTGATGTGCGTAGGTCAGAGCTCCAGGAGGACGAGCGAATCAGCAGGGCAGTTCTTCGTCTGCTCGCGGCCTACGCGCTGCGGCTTGGGGCCGCGGATGCAAGTACCCACTCGGTCGTTGCGCTGGACGAGGCCTGGGCGCTCCTGTTCGATGCACAGGGGCAGGCGTTCTTAGAGCGTCTCTCCCGACTCGGGCGGACGCTGGCCGTCACTCCGCTGCTCGCATCCCAGCTGGTAGGGGATGCGGAGGCTCTAGAACCGCTCGTCGGCACCTACATGGCGTTTGGCGTTGAGACGGCATCTGAGGCACAACGCGCCCTCGCCCTTCTTCGGCTTGATCCCGAGGACGAGAGCCTGGTCGAGCGGCTGCTCTCGTTTCGCGCAGGCCGGTGCTTTTTGCGGGATGTCGCCGGGCGTGTGATCCCCATGCGCGTGGATCCTGGCCGACGCCTCCTGAACGCCCTTGGGACGACCCCGCTCGGCGGCAGCGGAGGGCGCCGCGGTGAGTCGTGAGGTAGGGGCACGGACGAGAAGAGTGCCGGCGCGGCGAGATCAGAGGCATGACCGCTGGTTGGCCTCGGGGCGGTTCCGTGCTCTGGCTCTGATACTGGCGGGGCTCGCGGCCCTGTCGCTTCAGGTTTCCGTGACGGCGACGGCGGCGAGCAAGCCAAACGGGACGCCGCATGGCCGTCCGACTGGCAGGGGCCCGGGGCCTAGCGGGGTCCGAAGCGGCGCCGGCACGCAACCGAACCAGGGCACCAGCACGGGGCGCAGCGGAAGCGACATGGGCCAGGTGAACCCTCTCCAGATCCAGGACCCGACATGCGGTCAGGGTCTGGGCAGCGGCGAGCGGCGCAACTGCCAAATCACCGGCACGCCGGAGGGTCGATACCCGACCTCCAACTACGGGTTCGACATTCACATCGACACGGGCCTCGACAACATCGTCGGCAACTTCCAGACGCTGCTGGCGCATTTGGCCGAGGCGATCTGGATGGCCCTGCTGTTCGTCCTGAATCTGATTCTGACGCTCCTGAGCTGGGCGCTCGCGCTCGCGCCCTTCAGCGACAACCACGTCATGGCCTCCCTTTCGGGAGGGCTTGAACGCTTCTATCGTGCGTTCACCTCCCCGTGGCTCGTAGCCGCGATGGTTGGCATAGGAGCTTGGGCTCTCTACCGCAGTCTCGTTCAGAGGCAGATCGCATCAAGCATCTCGGGATCGCTCGCGAGCGTCGCCCTGATGCTGCTGGCTCTCTGGATTCTTCATCATCCACAGCCCACGGTAGGCACCGCGGCGGCCTTTTCGAATGCGGCGGCGCAGGACGTCATCGCGGCCCCCGAGCGCGGCTCTCTTTCCGACCCGTCCGCGTCCTACGGGAGCTCGATTGCCCGCGCATGGGACGCCATGACGCTGCCGGGATTCGCTGCATTGAACTTCTCGGATCTGGGCTGGGCACTGTCCGCACCCGATCCTCGCCTGCTCGCGACGGCGAACAGGACGGTGTGCCTGGACAACGCGTACCTCGATCAGGTCGGACGATTCCGGGCGCAGCTGATCCTCACGGCATTCTTGAACGGCGACCCGATCGACTGCTCCAGGGTGGCGCGGTCGCTTCCCGCTCCGCGGACGAACGCGGAGATCTGGCTTCGGAGCAGCCCCGGCTCTCCGGCGAGGAACTCGCTCTGGGAGAGCTTCTCGGGGCAGTACCCCTACTCCAAGTACCTCACGATCCAGGGCGGTGGCGGAGCGTGGACCAGGCTTCCGCTGGTCATCCTGGTCGGCCTCGGGCTGCTCGGGGGGATTGCGCTCCTGGCATGGCTCGCGATTCGCATCTTCGTCCAGACGGCGGTTGCCTTCGTTCTTGTTCTGATCACTCCGCTTGCGCTGTTCCTCCCGGCGTTCGGTGAGCGGGGGCGGGCCGCCTTCCTTCACTGGGGCGGAACGCTTCTCGGAGCGCTCCTCTCAAAGCTTGTCTACGCCGCCCTCCTTTCGGTAGCGCTGTTCGGGACGACGGTGATCTCGGATGCCGTTCCCACCGGAGCGGGGGCGTTCATGGGCTTCCTGGTCATGTCGGCCTTCTGGTGGGCCCTGTTCCTGAAGCGGAACGACATCCTCTCGTTCATCTCGGTGGGGAACGGCGCGGGCGGGTGGGGGGCGGTCGGACGCCTGGGAAGCCTGTTCGCATTCGGGCAAGTGGCCCGGGTCGCAGGCACGACCGGTGCTGCGGCGAGCAAGACGGCCACCGTCGGCCGGAGGGCGGTGGCGAGGGGCGCGAGCCGGCACGTTGCGGCGCGCCGTGACGCTGTGGAATCGGCCGCCGCTTCGTCACTCGACCGCCAGGCGAGCAAGCGCCTGGGGGCGCGCTACACGGCGGCACGGTCGCTCGTGGCGGAGCAGGCCGCGCGCGAAGAGCAGCTGCGGAGCGTTGCCGGTGAACGCACCGACGCGGTGCGCAGCGCTCGAGAGGCGCGCCGGCTGGCCGAGCGCACCGACGGTCCCGCGCGCGAGAGGCATATGGCCAAGTACGCATCAGAACGGCGACGCGCGGAGGTCCTAGAGGGAAGGCGCCGCGATCTCAGCGGACGAGTTGAGCAAGCCAGGAAGCCGGCCGAGCGCGCTCGCGCGTTTGTCGAGCATGCCGATGAGGCGAAGCGCACTACGGGCCGGCGCTTCCCGCCTGAGGCCGTGGAGAAGGAGCGGGAGGGCCTGCGGCGGGAGATCGACCGCCCGGTCACGGCCGATGTCCACGCTTGGCGAGTCGGCTTGACCCCTGAGCGGTACCGAGGTCTGTCTGGCAAAGAGCGCCGAGAGGCCCACGCCGAGGTTGATCGCCAGCTTGGTGAGGACAGGAGGGCCTTTGGGGCGGTTGCCGACCGGCCCGCGGGGACGGTTGAAGCGCCGCCCTCCGGCGGTCGCGCCCACGCGGAGCGGGGAGTGCGGCAATCGGAGGATGTCGGGCGCCACCGTCGACAGGCGCGGAGCCGCATGGCGGCGAGAAGGGGGCTCAGCCGGTGAGTCGGAATCAGCGCATCGGAATGCGCGGGGCGATGCTCCTGCTTCTCGTCGGCTACGCCCTCTACGTCAAGGGATGCCCTGGTGGATCCTCGGCAGGAAGGGTGACCTCGTCATATGCCGGTGCGGCAAGGCCGGACGAAGGGGGTTTGAGCCGCCGTCGGAGATATCGCGCGAGAGGGGACAGGGCCGCGGGGCGCCAGGAGTCGAGCGGCCTGACAGCCCGTCGCGCTCAAGCCGTCGGCGCAGCGTTCTTCGTAGCCCTGTCGCATTTCGAGCGGACCGGGGAGGCCGGTCGCGTCGTCAGGGGCACGCTGCGAACGACCGCGAGCCGGGCACTTGCGCGGCAACTACTGGACATGCCGCCCCAACTCCCCGCCGGAGAGAAGCCTCGCGACCCCATGCGCGTCACGCGTTGGGTCTTCGTTCCAGGGGACGTCCTCGGCGGACGCGTCGTTTCGGGCGAGCTCGTGGGAAGCGTGAGTGAGGCAGGGGGGCGCGGGGCGATTCCCCTCGATATGCGCCGCGCAGGGCATCGCTGGCGAGTTGCCGGACTGGGGCGGTGAATGAATCGCGGGCAGTCACCGGCTCATGCTCCAAGAGGTGCCCGAGGCAGGCCATTCGCGTGGCTGACGGCCGGCGGCCTGGGGGTCCTCGCTCTGATTCTGGCGGTCGCCTCCATGGGCGCGACGTCCCTGACGAGTCAGGCGCCCGCGGCGTGCACGGCTGGCGAGCCTCGCCCTGTGCACGGGGTGCCGCAGCGCCTCGCGCCGATCTATGTCGCAGCCGCCCGGCGGTTCCAGCTTGGCGCTCGTGGTCCGGCCATCCTCGCGGGGATCAACAGGATCGAAACAGATTTTGGCCGGAACGTTTCAACGTCCAGCTCCGGAGCCATCGGCTGGATGCAGTTCCTGCCGTCTACGTGGCGAACGTATGGCGTCGACGGCAACGGGGACGGACGCAGGGATCCGTTCGACCCGAGCGACGCCATCAATGCTGCAGCCAACTACCTGCACGCAAGCGGCGCGCCCGCGAATTGGAACCAGGCGATCTTCGCGTACAACCACGCGCTCTGGTACGTCCAGCAGGTCCTGGCCTACGCACGGCGGTATGGCGACTTGGGCAGCGGCGCAGACGCGGTCTGTGCCGCCGGAAGCGAGAGCGCTGCGCTGGACCGGGCCGTTCGGCTGACGTCACCGCGCGCCTTCAGGACTCTGCCGGCGCGCTGGATGGCCGGCGGCCGTGCGCTCGAACAGGTGGACGCACGCATTTATGCCGACGTTGCGTGGATCCTGCGCACCTATCACCTTCGGGTAGTCGCGGCGCGGGAGGCTGGGCACCACACTCACGGCGACGGCACGGCGGTCGACCTCGTTCCCGCTGGCTCCCAGGCGATTTCCCACTGGCGCGAGACGGCGGAGCGGCTCGCCCGAGACCTTGGCTGGACGCCTGGCTGCGGGCCATCCGGATCCCGGCCGGCCTGCAAGCTCATTCCCGCGATTCAGTTCGTCGGATACAACGGCTATCCGCAGCACGGCGACCCCAACCACGCTGGCTCGACTGCCCACATCCACGTTTCGTGGGTGAGCTCGTCGTTTGGCGCGTCGGCACTGTCGCCACCACCCGCATGGGTCTACGCCTTCCCGGCGCCGGGCGTCGCGTGACTCGGAGCGGCTGGCGAGCATGGTCGCCGAGATTCGGGCCTCCTTGCGCGGCCGAGGCCAGTGGGACTTCTTGCTTCGCACGATAAGCGGCGGCGGAGCGCCGCAGGAGATCGCTTCGCAAGTCCAACGAGCCCCGGCACACGCCGGAAGGAGGCCCAAATGAACACCGTCAACCTGATCGGTCGCCTGACACGCGATCCAGAGTTGCGGAATACCGCAAACGGCAAGCCGGTCTGCACCATGCGCGTCGCCGTCAATGGCATGCGCGAGGGCGACGTCACATACGTCGACGTGGTGACGTTCGCGAAGCAGGCAGACGCCTGCGCGTCGCATCTTGCGAAGGGTCGCGAGGTCGGCGTCACTGGCCGCCTCTCCTACTCGGAGTGGAAGGCCGAGGACGGCAGTCCACATTCCAAGCACCAGGTCATCGGCCGCGTTCAGTTCCTCTCAGGGAACGGCGCGGCGCCGACGGCGCCGCCTCCTGAGGGTGACGCGGAGGACGACGAGATTCCGTTCTGATCGGGATCTCCTCATCCCTACGTGCCGGGCGGCGGGCGAAAGCCCGCCGCCCTTTGCGTTGGGACGATCACGGCCGGAAGGTCGACGCCGAGCGACAGATCCGGTGATCGGCGGCGAGAGTCCGCGGCCTGCCGAGGGGGAAGTCGCACCCATCTGGTGCGAGCTAAATATTCGCGACCATCGAACAGCGGTCGGAGGGGCGCAGGCCTTGGAGGGCGACGCCGACGAGGCAGATCCTATGAGTCGGTCCTTTGCAATTTTCGGGCCGAGGCCTCGTCAAGGCCGGTGTCCGGGGTGGGTCGGGTTGACGGCCTCCCAGGTTGGCACGCAGAGCGTGCTGAGGGTCGGCCATGTCCCCCCGACCCACACCGGCCGACGCGGCGATCCTCCGAGGCACGGCGACCCGAATCGCCGAGGAGAGCTCCGGGATGCTCCGCGGCGTCGCATACAACGCAGGCGCGCGCGACGACCAGCTGGACGAGGCGGTGCAGCAGGGCTTCGCCCAGCTGATGAGCGCGTTTCCCGGCGATCCGTCGGACCTGCTCGGCGTCCGTCGCTACCTGGTGCGGTGCGTGCAGTCCGCAACGTGGAAGCTCCTGCGAACGGAGCGGCGACGGGCGCGGTGGCTCGTGGCCGAGACGGCTTCGGATCGGTTCGACGAGCGCGCAGGGGATGCCTCGAGGACCGAAGGCGTGGATCCCGCGGAACCGCTCGAGCGGGTCGTCGAACGGGAGGCTCTCGCGCGTGAGCGTGAGCTCCTCGCGCAGCTGCCGGAAGAGTGGCGGGCTGTCCTGCTGCTGAGCGCCGCCGGTTTCGGGACTGCCGAGATCGCCAGCACGCTCGGCTTGTCAACTCGCCAAGTCCGCAAGCGCGTCGAGAAGGCGAATTCGCGACTACGCGAGCTTCGACTGTGAAGGGGCCCGCTGGTGACGCGCGGGGTTCAGGAAGCTGTGTCCTCATTCGAGACCAGCGAGCGCGAATGCGACTTCGTTGGAACCCTCGCGGCGCTACATCAGCTGATCGGCTCGCGGGTGTCAGTTCGGGTCCTCGGCGCACGGGCCGCGGGCGAGGAGGAGGTCCTCATCTTCGCCGGCGAGGTTGAACGAGGATTCGAGTTGGAGCCCGGCAACGGCGGCGCCGTTGCCTTCGACATCGGTGGGGTATTGGTCTGCTTGTCCGAGCGGAGCTTGGAACGCGCGTGGCGGTGGGAGTGGCGAGCGGGTACGCGGGCGTGGCTGGGGCTCACACTGCAGTTCCGGGCAGGGATTGATGTGGAAATCGACGAGCTGCCCCGTTGCGAGCCGCGATGGTGAGTTGTTGCTCGTCCGGGCGGAAGCTCGCCCCCTCTGTGCGCCGAGTCGAACGGGCACAAAGCCACGCCACATGCGCCTAGGTAAAGGGCGAAATGACCACCAATGCGTCGCAGCTACAGCTCAGCAAATCAATCAATGCATCAGTCGTCGGAATCGCTCCGAGCAGCGCGGCGGAGCGTGACTGGCAAATCGTCCGGTGGGTCGGGCGGATGGGTGCCGCAACGATTGCGCAGATCGCGACGCGGTTTGGACTTGGTCGCACGGCCGCCTACCGGCGTGTTGCTAAAGCCAGCGCCGAGGGCCTGGTGGAGCGGATCGAGACGCTTCGCGGCCAACCCGCGTTGATCCGAGCGACTAGGCGGGGCCTTCGATTCGGCGCTGTGGCGCTGCAGCCCGCTCAGATTCGCCCTGAGCTCGTTGGTCACTGGATCGCTTGCACGGAGGTGGCGCTCCTGTTGGAGCGGGAGTTCGGCGTGGGGATGGTCCGCAGTGAGCGGGAGATTCGCCAGCTTGAGGCCGAAAAGGGGCGCCCGCTGGCGAGCGCCGTGCTGGGCGAGCGCCCAGATGGCTCGGAAATCCGGCATCGGGCGGATCTCGCGGTCAGCCTTGACGGGGCGGTGCTCGGCGTCGAGGTTGAGCTGACGCCAAAAGCGCCGCAGCGGTTGGAGACGATCGTGCGGGCCTGGAGGCGGGCCCGATGGATCGCTGGAGTCCGCTACTACGTGCCCGGGCCGGTGATCGCTGCGGCTGTAGAACGGGCGATTGCGAGGACGCATGCCGAGGCTCGGGTCGAGCTCCGTGCATTGAACGGTCTCACGACGTCAGCGCAGTTCCCCGGCCGCGGGCGTGAGAGGACATGAGCGGCTCATTGATGACCGCCGGTGATGTCGCAGACCTCCTCGGGGTTCCGATCAGCTGGGTTTACGAGCAGTCGCGACAGGGGCGGATCCCGACCGTGGCCCTTGGGCGGTACCGGCGCTTCCGCCGGGAGGCGATCGAAAGCTGGGTCGAGGAGCTGGAGGTTGGACGGATTCAGGAGGGGCATGCTCCGAGCGTCCGGGGTTCGACTGGTCATGGCGGCAACCGAAACGGTCAGAGTGCCGGCCGGCGCGGGCTACCGCTCGCGCGCTGAGGGCGTGTGGCCGCGAAGGCCGAGCGGTTGGCGTTGATGCTCAACGACCCGACATGCTTACGATGGCTCTTCCGAACCGAGGAAGACGTCGGTGAAGCTCTTGATCCGACCGACACGGCGGATGTCGCGGCGCTGTTGCCCATCTCCGCAGCGAGACGGAAAATGGATGATCCGGACAGGTTGTTCTGCCGACGGCGCACGAGGTGCGGGCGGCGTGTTGGTGGGGGACCTTGAGTAAGTTTGGGCGCATGGGTGGCATGGCCATTGGGCTAATCTTCGGGGCCTTCGTCGGCGCGGCGTTCTGCAGCGATCCCCTCACGATGTCCGCCTGCATAAAAGAGCACGTGCCCATCGCAGCTGCAGGTGGGGCAACCTTGGGCGGGCTCGCCAACGCCCTGTGGGACAGGCTGCACTAGCCAAAGAACGTCGGCGAAGGACTCGGAGCGCTAGCCCGTCCTGCGCAGCTTGAGCCACCGCTGTCGCAACCTCGACGGGACGCTGTCTAGCCACTCCTCGCCGCTCCAGTAGCGCCGCGCAGCTGGGTCGTCGGTCCGGTACCTCTCCGAGGAATCGCTCGCCCTGGTCCTCGAGGACCAGGGCGATGAGGGAAAGGGGGTTGCCGAACTACAAGCCGCCTGAAGCCCCCGAAGAGGAGTTACACCACTTCAGACGACTTGACTAACACAAATTCGACTTGGCCGACGGTCCGGCGAGCTAAACTGTCTTCTGATGGGCGCGACTAACTCTCTCGGGGCCTACTTCGATACTAAGAACGTTCTGCGTCGCGCCGACGTGGCAGCTACGCCCTCGGTCGAGGAGTCGAGCACCGAAGCGAGCGGCAGTCGCGCGATCGAGCTTCTGACCTCCTCTGAGTTGCCTGCCACGATGCCAGTTTGGCTAGGCACGAGCGGCTGGTCCGTGTCTGAATTTGCCCAGGCAGTTGAGGCGCTTCGCAAGGCCAACCTGATCGAGGTCTCCAAGGAAGGCGATCACGATCTAGTCCGCCTAACCGAGCTCGGGCAAGCGCTGCTTCCGGATTAGGGCAGGATTGACCTGGGCCGGCTACCTCGCTGAGTACGCCGCAGTCGGGTTGTTCGGTGCCGGCGTTGGCGTTGGCGAGCTGGTTTCGCGCTACAAGGACGATCCTTGGAAGGCGCTTCGGAGTCTTCCCGGCGGCCTCTACGTCGCGATCAATGCCATGGCCTCGATCGGTGCCTTGGGCCTGATCCTGACGTATGACTGGAAGTTCGGTGCGACCGGCGGCGCGGTCATTCCCACGCGGCTACTGGTCGCGGGGTTTGGGGCGATGGCGTTCTTTCGCTCTGCCCTCTTCACGGTGCGTGTCGGCAATAGCGACGTTGGCGTCGGACCGAGCACCTTCCTGAGCCTTATCTTGGCCGCCACCGATCGCGGCGTCGATCGCAAGATGGCCACGGAGCGAGCCGAGAAAGTCAAGGGGTTGATGAGCGACATCTCCTATGACAAGGCCCAGGACAGCCTGCAGATGATCGCCTCGGCGCTCATGCAGAACCTCGATCCGGCGGAGCAGGCCGCTCTCGGCGTGCAACTGGAGAAGATCCGCCAGGATCAGGACATCACCGACCACGCCAAGTCCTTGGCGCTCGGTTTGGCCCTCGCTACGGTCGTCGGCCCCGAGGTTCTCGAGGCCACCAAGTCGGCCCTTGGTGAGGAGATTCTCCGCGAGCCCGCCACCGGCGCAGAAGCCGAGGCCCATCCGACGGCGCCGGAGTTTTTGGAGCGATCTAAACCACGCGGCATGCCGGCCACCCCGCAAACGCCGAGTGATCCGAGCGAAGGCCCCTAAACGGGCCAAGCTCGCACGGCTGGCACGCCGCCCGACCATCTCCAGCGAGGTCCGCAGGCACTCCCGTCCTCGCGTCGAACTCCGTCTCGCGATACGCAGCGCCTCGGAACCCATCAGAGAGAAGCGGACCGTCAACGCGACCGCCCTCACATTTTTCTGCCGGACCAAACCCTGCTACCTGTGTGCCGAGCCAGCGCGGACCCAGGGCGTGGTCTGAATAGGGAGCTTTGGCGCCGTCGTGACACCTTCGAGGCTGGTCCCGAAATCGCACTTCTCGTAGGCGGAAGTGCGCGACCGTGACATCGGGCGCGTGCGGAGACGGAGCATGTCGCGGTGCGTCCGCGTTCTCCCCTTCTCGGCGATCAGGCTCGGGTAACGGAGCCTTTCGGTTGCGTGTCCCGAAATATGTCCCCGACTCCCCGGCCCGCAGGTAGTTTGCGCACAGGCTACGCGACCCATTCCGCCCTCAGCGAACTGAGCTGGCCTCCAGGCGCGGAGATGATGTCCGAGGACGCGAAGTTCGCGCTGGGGTTCTAGGCGATCGGCATCTAAGCCAAATCTGAGCCCCTCGCACCCACTTCCGCCTGCGCGATACTGCGCGGGCGATGTCGGAGGAGAACGTGGAGGTCGTGAGACGAGCCTATGAGGCCTTCATCGTCGGCGGGGCGGAGGCGGCGGAACCCTTCCTGCATCCAGAGCTGCTCTGGGAGGACCGCTCCGACCTCCCCGACGCCAGTGTCTATCGCGGCCATGCCGGGTTTCGAGCGGCGGTCGACCACTTTTACGAGGCCTTTGAGGTGCTCAGCGTATCCGCGGAGCAGCTCATCGATGCGGGAAAATGGGTTGTTGTCTCCCACCGCTGGCAAGGGCGAGGCAAGGAGGGAAGCGTGCCGTTCGAGGCCGTGGATTGGAGCGTCTTCACGGTCGAGAACGGGATGATCACCCGCCGCCAGGCGTTCATCGAACGAACCGACGCCCTCGAAGCCGCCGGGCTGTCGGAGTAGGCGATGTCGCGGGGGAACGGAGATCTGGTGAGGCGAAGCTACGCCGCCCTGAACGCCGCGTACAAGAGCGGCGACGTCAATGATCTTCTGCCCCTCGCCCACGAAGTGTGGGATCCGAACATCGTGCTCAGCACGAAAGGCGACCTCCTGGCAGGCGGCGAAGAGTGGCATGGATACGAAGGAGTGCTGCGGTTTATCGCCTCCCAAATGGAAGCCTTCCAGCAGATGTGGCTCGAACCGCAGGAATTCATTGAGGCTGGCAACAGGCTGGTGGTGTCAGTCCGGTTCGGTGGACGAGCGCGCCACACCGGCATCGAGCTCGAGTTCTCCACCGCACATGTGTTCACGATCAACGATGGCAGGCCTACGAGGATGGACCTGTACCAGAGTAAGGCCGAGGCGCTTGAGGCCGTGGGGCTGTCGGAGCAGGTGATGTCGCAGGCGAACGTGGAGATCGTGCGCCAAGCATTCGATGCATATGGTCGGCACGACATCGACGGATTCCTCTCCCATCTCGATCCAGGGTTCGAGCTTCACTCGGCGATCGTCGGGGGAGTCGAGGGAGAGCCCTATCGGGGTCATGAGGGCGTTCGTAAGTGGCTTGCAAACTCGGAACAGAGCTTCGACGAACTCCGGATCGAGCCCACCGAGTTTCGCGATCTCGATGATCGCGTTCTGGTCTTTGGGCGAATCCACACACGGGGGCGAGAGAGTGGCTTGGAGCTTGACTCCCCGACGGGCTGGGTGCTCACCGTTCAGGGCGGAAAGCTGATTAAGGCCGAAGGGTTCCTGAGTCGCCTCGCCGCCCTCGAAGCCGCCGGGCTTTCGGAGTAGGCCGGAATCGAAGGAGGCGACTCAAGGGCGCCAAGTTCGTGCTGGGGTTCTGATCTCGTCCAGAAGTCGCCTAGAGCGGGCTGAGCTCATCGAAGAAGCCGATGCAGCCCGAGGCCGTCGCCTGCAGTTCACCCACCGGCCGGCCAACGCGCGCAGCGTCCCAGCATCCAAGCCCGCGCGTGTTCACGCTGTAGCCCGTGCCGGAGCTTCCCTCGCGATCCATGACGGAGCAGAACCAGTCGCCGCTTCCGCGATCGCGGCAATTCGATCCGACTGAGCTTCCACCCACCTCCCCGCTCACCGATCTCGCCAGCGCTCCGGGTTCAACACCAAGGACCACGGCAGGTCGCCAGGCCACGAACCCGAGCCCGAGGAGAATCAACCCCGCAATGGCGAACGCCCTCATGTTCATGCGTCGCTCCTCCCGGGGGCTGGCAGCCTGGCTTTGGCATCGCCCCGCCATTGATCCTCAAGCTTCCGCGTACTCCGGAGTTCCCGCCGGCGCCGGCGTCAGGGCCGCGGCCGAGATCACGAGCACGAAGGCGGCAATGCGTGCGGCAACGCCCAGGGGCTCGTTCGGCAGCGGCTCGCCGAAGACGATCGGTCCCGCCGCGATCGTCACCACGTTGGCGGCGACGCTCGTCACCGCGATCACCGGAACGGCCCGGCCGAGCTGCAGGCTTCGCGCCGAGACGAGCAGGCCCGCGAAGGAGGCGAGGGCGATCACTGCGGCGAGGGGGTGGAAGAGCACCGCCGCGGCGCCGTCGTCGAGGCGTCCCGACAGGGCCTTGATGGAGGTGTCGGAGGCCGCCCACAAAAGGCCGGCCGAGGCTCCGAGCATCACGCCCTGGCGGGCGCCGGGGCGCGCGACCACCGCGACCACCAACCCCACGCCGGCCGCGATGGCGATGAACGGCACGAGGCGGGTGACCTCGTAGTCGGAATGGGCGCTGCGGGCCGTGTCGCCCAGCGTCGCCGCGAGGAACGCGAGGCCGGCGGCGGCGAGGCAAACCCCGATCCACTCGCGGCGCGTCACGGTGTGGGCGAAGAGCCGGTCCGCAGTCACCGTCAGCAGCACGAGCCCGCCCGCGACCACGGACTGCACGAGCGAGATCGGTGCGAGAGACAGCGCCCCCACGTGGAGCGCCCAAGACGCCGTCGCAATGATGATCCCGAGCGTGTAGGCGCGTGAGCGAAATAGAACCAGCGAGCTGCGCACCGGCCGCCCGCGCTCGATCGCAGGCGACTCCACCGCCCCTCGGTGCTTGTAGAGGAACCCGACCACGGACGTGAATGCCGTGGCAATGGCAAGCACGACGCCGACGAGGACCGGAAAGCTCACGAAAACGGGCGGCCGCTAGGCCGCGGAGTCAGGCGGCCCGTCGTCGCCGGTCGACGGCGCAGGCACTTCCGTGGGGGGTACCTCGGTGAGAGTCGCCGCCGCCGTCTCTTGAGCCGCGGGCTCGCGGTCGAGCTGAATCGCCCTGATCGCGTGCTCGTCCGGAAGCTTCGCCAAGACCTCCTGCACGATCGCCCGGACGTCCTCCTCGTCGTGACCGAAGTCGTCGAGCAGGGAGCGCAGCGCGGTGTGGGTCAGCTTCAGCTGGGCCGGGGTCAGCTCGAGGTGGTAGCGAAACGGGGTATCGGGGCCTCTTGGGTCCTCGCTCATGCGGCAATGGTACGGCCGATGGCGGCTACAGTTTCGGCAATGTTCGAGGTGGGACTGCGGGGGCATCGTCGCGCGGCTGCGTTGGCGACAGGCGTCGCAATGACGGCGGCACTCGCCGGCGCGCCGGCGGCGCCTGCCTCCGCCGTGCCGTCCGCCAAGGTGACGCGGGCCTATTGGACCCCCGAAAGGATGCGTTCGGCCCTCCCCCTGAGCCTGCCCGGGGCCGCAGGAACAGCCTCGTCCGCCAAGGCGCCGCTTCATCACCGCATCCGCCACATCAATCGCCGCCCGCTGCGCGCCCACGGCAAGGTGTTCTTCACGGTCCAAGGCCCGCCGACGTACGATTACCAGTGCTCCGGGACGGCCGTCAGGGCGCCCTCGAAGAGCCTGGTGATCACCGCCGGCCATTGCTCCTACGACCAGACACTTCTGAGCTTCAATGGCAACTCGGTGCGAAAGTGGATGTTTGTTCCCGCCTACTCGCACGGCCGCAGCCCGTTCGGGAAATGGCCGGGCTCGACTACCGCGACCCCCGGATGGCGGGGGTCGCACCCCACGATCGATCCACTCGGGGAAGTCACCGGCGGCGACCTGCGCTACGACGTCGGGGCGGCGACCGTTGCGCCGCGCAACGGCAAGACGCTGCAATCGGTAGTCGGCGGCCGCCGGATGGGCTTCAACCTGAGTCGCCAGCGCACCTATCACGCGATCGGCTACCCGGCAGAGAGCCCGTTCAACGGCCAGACTGAGTTCGGCTGTGACTCGCCCTACAAGGGCCCCGACGGATCCGGGGGCCAGCCGGCGACGATTGGCATCGCCTGTGACATGACCGGTGGCTCCAGCGGCGGCGGCTGGGTCGATGGCAAGGGGAGGCTCGTCTCGCTGACGAGCTACTCGCGAAGCGGCGATGCGAACACGCTTTACGGCCCGTACTTCGGCACCGCCGTCCAGGCGTTCTACAACTCGGTCAAGAACGGCTAGTTGCCGGCCGCAACCGCGCGCGCGGCGCCGTAGGCCGCGGCGGCCTCCAGGAGCTCTGCGACCGACTCCTCGAGCCCCTCGGCGATCACATCGAGATCGGGCAGGGCGTCGTAGTCGGCAAGCAGCCCGAAGTTGATGCCGCCGTTATAGGACATGATCGCCACGAACAGGCCCTGGTTCGGCGGCAGGAAGCCGACGGGGAAGACGTCCTCGAGCTCGCGGCCGAGGACGTAGAGCGGAACTTGCGGCCCGGGTACGTTGGTTACGACCAGGTTGAACAGGCGTGTCGAGAAGTTCACGCGAGCGGCCTGGGCGAGAAGCGTGGGCGGGGCAAAGTCGTTAAAGCGCGAGATCATCTCCGCGCCGAGCGCCTGCTTGGACTGCTTGATCCCGTCCATGGCCGCGGCCACGGTCTGCAGGCGCGCGACCGGGTCCTCGATGTAAACGGGAATCGGCGCCCGCATGACGGTCAGCTTGTTGCCGAGCTGCCCCTGCTCGTCCTCGCCGCGGATCGAGACGGGGATCTGCGCTCGCAGCTCGAGGCCCTCGGTTCGTATCCCCCTGCTCTGAAGCCAGCGGCGCAGGGCTCCGCTGACGACGGTGATGACGACGTCGTTCACCGTGCCGCCGAAGGCGTCCTTGATCTGCTTGTACTGGGATAGGTCTCCGCGCACCCACTGAAAGCGCCGGTGCGAGCCGATCTCGACGTTCAGCGGAACCTCGGGCGCAGGGTTCGCGAATGCCCAGCCGATCTCCCCGACTCCCTCGAGCGCCTCGGTAACGCGGCCGATCGCCGAGCGTGGCCGCGCAAGCGCGTGCTCGGCGCGGCGCGCGGCGCGCGTGGGGAACGTGGCCAGATCCTCGATCGACTTTGCCACCAGGGCCACCGCCGAGGGCTCGGGCCGCGGCGCCCAGCCGTCGTCGCCCTCGGCTGGGCTCGGAACCGGCTGCAGGTCGAAGAGGACCGTGGCGATGTCGACGCCCGACACGCCGTCGACGAGGGCGTGATGGGTCTTGGTGAGGAGGGCGAAGCGCTTCCGTGTTAGCCCCTGCACGAGCCACAGCTCCCAGAGGGGCTTGGTGCGGTCGAGCTGTTGGGAGAAGATCCGGCTGGCCATGCGGCGCAGCTGCTCCTCGGAGCCCGGGCTCGGCAGCGCCGAATGGCGGACGTGGTAGGAGAGGTTGAAGTTCGGATCGTCGATCCAGAACGGGCGTCCGGTCTGGGCCGGGGGATGCGCGAGCTTCTGGCGGAAACGCGGGACTAGGTGCAGGCGGCTGCGAACGTGCTCGAGGAGATCGTCGTAGGCGGGAGGTGGGCCCTCGAAGATGGTGATGCCGCCCACGTGCATGTGGCTCGTGTCGCTCTCGTTCGTGAGGAACGACATGTCGGTGGCGGAAAGCCGGTCCATGTGCCCCTGAGCCATGGCAAGAACATAGTCGGTCGCTAGCCTCGCGGGAGTGCGTCGGGCTTTGATAGCGGTCGCGGTAGTGATGGGCCTTGCGGGGTGCGGCGGCGTGCCCTCCCGACCCACCGTGCCACCTTCGGCGCGGGTCCCAAGTCGCGCCCCCGCCGCGTTCGACGCCCGACGTGCATTCGCTGACCTGCGGGCGCAGGTCGCGCTTGGACCGCGCCCTGCAGGATCGGCCGCGAACCTGCGCGAGGCCCTGCTAATCGCGCGCCGCTTGCGGGCCGCAGGCGTTTCCGGGGTTCGAACCCAACAGCCCTACCTGAACGTCGTCGGCCATATCCCGGGAACCACGCCGGGCTCGGTCGTGATCGGCGCCCATGACGACACCAAGGAGGTCCCGGGCTTCGTGGGCGCCAACGACGGCGCATCGGGCGTGGCCGTCGTGCTCGAACTGGCCCGCGACCTGGCGCCGCGGTGGCACGGACCTGAGCTCGACTTCGTCCTTTTCGATGCTGAGGAGTCTCCGGGCTCGAGCAACAGCCGGGGGGCGTTCCTTCGCGGCGGCGACCGCGGCAGCCGTCAGTACGTCCGCTACGCCCGCAGCGGCGTCAAAGGGGCGCCGGCGCTCAGCTCGATCAAGGCCATGGTCCTCTTCGACCTGGTGGGCGACTGTGACCTGCGGATACCGCTGGAGGCCAACTCCAACCGGGGCCTCTATGAGCTATTCGCCTCGGCGGCGGGCCGGGGCTCGCCGTTCGTGGGCAGCTCGGAGGGGGTGCTCGACGACGACACTCCCTTCCAGCAGCAGGGAATCCCGGCTGTCGACCTCATCGACTTCCATTACGGCCCCGGCCCGGCGCCCGGCGCCTTCTTCCACACGACGAAGGACAACCTGAGTCACGTGTGCGCGTCGAGCCTCGGAGCGGTGGGGAGCGCCGCCCTCGCGGCGCTTCCACACATCGGCTGAAGGCCGTTCATAGAACTTTCATCTTCGGAAGAGGAAGATCCGTGACGTGCGTGTCTTGATCGTCGAGGACCAGCGCAAGCTCGCAACCCTCATCCAGCGCGGGCTTCGCAACGAGGGAATGGCCACCGACATCGCAGATGCGGGGGAGGACGCCCTGTGGATGGCTGCGGCGACCGAGTACGACGCGATCGTTCTCGACGTCATGCTTCCGGGAATCGACGGATTCGAGGTCTGCAGGCGCCTGCGGGCAGATGCGGTGTGGTCGCCGATTCTCATGCTGACCGCCCGCGACGCGGTCCGCGATCGGGTGGCCGGGCTCGACGCGGGCGCCGACGACTACCTGGTCAAGCCCTTCTCCTACGCTGAGCTACTCGCCCGCTTGCGGGCCCTGGTGCGGCGGGGCGCCGTGCAGCGCCCCACCGAGCTTTCGGTCGGAACCCTCCGCCTCGACCCTGCGCGCCATCGGGCCTGGCGGGGAGACGACGAGATCGAGCTCTCCAAGAAGGAATTCGCCCTGCTCGAGACCTTCATGCGGCGCCCGGGCGAGGTGCTGTCGCGCTACGCGCTGCTCGAGCACGCGTGGGACTACGAGTACGAGAACAGGTCGAACATCGTCGACTCCTACGTGCGGTTCCTTCGGCGCAAGATCGACAAGCCGTTCGGAGTCGAGAGCATCGAGACGGTTCGCGGGGCCGGTTATCGCCTGCGCGAGGACGGCGGAGCTTGAGCCGCCTGCCGATCAGGCTGCGAGTGACGCTGGCCTTCACTGCGGTCATGGCGATCGTGCTCGCCGGGATCGGAGTCTTCCTGCACCAGCAGCTGCGCACGGAGCTCGACAACTCGATCGACCAGGACCTCCACGCCCGAGCCTCCGAGCTCGTCGGACAGATTCGCGTATCCGATGCCGGCCTGGGCGAGGCCGCCCGGACGGCGCTCGCCGCGAGGGGAGAGGAGTTCGCCCAGGTCCTGACGTCGTCAGGGATGGTCTTCGACGCACCGGCTCAGAGGCCGGAGCCTCCTGTCCTCACGAGCGCCGACCTGGCCGGCGTGCAGCCCGGAGCGCCGGTCGCCTTCGAGCGCCGTGGGGTGCCGGGCCTCGGGACCGAGCCCGTCCGCCTGGTCGCGAGCGGGATTCGCTTCGAGCATCAGGCACTGGTCGTCGTGGTCGGCCGGTCGCTGGCCGACCGCGACCAGGCACTTTCGAGCCTCCAGACGCTGCTGCTGATCGGTCTGCCGTTGGCGCTCCTGCTCGCTTCGCTGACGGCGTACGCCGCCGCCGGAGGGGCGCTGAGGCCCGTGGAGGCGATGCGTCGCAGGGCGGCCGAGATCTCGGCCGCGGAGTCCTCGCAGCGGCTGCCCCTGCCGCCGGCGCGCGATGAGCTGTGGCGGTTGGGCGAGACGCTGAACGCCATGCTCGACCGGATCCAGGCCGCGCTCGAGCGCGAGCGCGCGTTTGTCGACGACGCCAGCCACGAGCTGCGGACCCCGTTGGCGATGCACAGGAGCGAGCTCGAGCTCGCCCTTCGCTACGGAGGATCGGAGGCGGAGCTCCGCGCCTCGATCGTGTCAGCCGCGGAGGAGGCCGACAGGCTTTCGCTGCTCGCGGAGAACCTGCTGGTCCTCGCCCGCTTCGATCGTGGCCAGGCGCTGAAGACGGAAGTCCTCGACGCCGACGACATCCTGGAGACCGTCCGTGAACGCCTCGCGGGGCGCGCAGGTGAGGAAAGTCGCACCCTGGTCGTCGAGCCCATTACGGCCGCCGCGGTGCGAGGCGACCGCGTGCGGCTCGAGCAGGCCCTCTCGAACCTGGTGGAGAATGCGCTGCGTCACGGTGGCGGCGAGATTCGCCTCTCGACTCGCGAGAACGGCGCCAGCGTCGAGTTCCACGTCACCGATGAGGGAACGGGCTTCGCCCCGGAGTTCCTGGCGGACGCGTTCGAGCGGTTCCGCCTGGCGGATCCCGCACGCGGCGGAGCGGGCGCGGGACTCGGCCTCTCGATCGTGAAGGCGATCGCGCTCGCCCACGGCGGCGATGCTGGCGTGGCGAACCGCCCAGGGGGCGGCGCCGACGTCTGGCTCAGGATCCCCCAGGGCTAGTCGGCGGCTCCCTGCGCGCGGTCGGCAGGCTGATCGCAGCGAGTGTCCTGCGAGAGCCCTGACCGCCCATCGCTACCCTGTGGGCATGGCGGTCGCGGCCAAGACCCATGCCCCGAAGCGGGTCCTCCTCGCATCCCCGCGCGGCTATTGCGCAGGGGTCGATCGCGCGGTGCAGACGGTCGAGCGGGCGCTGGATCTGTACGGGCCGCCTGTCTACGTCCGCAAGGAGATCGTCCATAACAAGCACGTCGTCGAGCAGCTCGCCGAGCGTGGCGCGATCTTCGTCGAGCAGGAGACCGAGGTGCCCGAGGGCGAGCTGGTGGTGTTCTCCGCGCACGGCGTCGCGCCGGCGGTCCACGACAACGCCAGGGCGCGCAGCCTGCGGACCATCGACGCCACCTGCCCGCTGGTGACCAAGGTCCACGTCGAGGCGCGCAGGTTCGCCGAGGCTGGCTACACGATCGTCCTCATCGGGCACGAGGGCCACGAGGAGGTCGAGGGAACCACCGGCGAGGCGCCGGCCAGCATCGTGCTGGTGCAGACGGAGGCCGATGTCGACGACCTGGAGGTCGACGACCCCGAGAAGGTGGCCTACATCACCCAGACCACGCTCTCGGTCGACGAGACCACCCAGATCATCGCCCGGCTCCGCGAGCGGTTCCCGGCGATCACCTCGCCCAAGTCCGATGACATCTGTTACGCGACCACCAACCGTCAGATCGCGGTCAAGCAGCTGGCTCGCGAATGCGACCTCCTGCTCGTGATCGGCTCGACCAACTCATCCAACTCCAACCGCCTCGTCGAGGTCGCGCGCGAGCTCGGGACGCAGTCGCATCTGATCGACAACGCGGGCCAAGTTCGCGAGGAGTGGCTCGAGGGAGTCGAGACAGTCGGCATCACCTCCGGCGCCAGCGCGCCCGACGAGCTGGTCACCGAGCTCGTGACCTACTTCGAAGACCGGGGAGCCGAGGAGGTTTCGGAGCTTCGGACGGTCGAAGAGGACGTGCGCTTCATGCTGCCCAAGGAGATTCGCCAGGAGCTCGCAGCCCGGGCGTGAGCCCTGCCCGTGCCGAACCCTAGGCCGCGGGTGCGCCGGCCGGGGGCGCGCCGCTGGGAATGTCGAAGAGCGCCGTCACCGAGGCCGCGAACATGAGGTCGCCGGTGATCGTGATCTGACCCGCCATGAAGGCAGTCACGGGATTGAGGTTGCCTGTCACCAGGCGCAGGAACGTGACAGCGTCCATCTGCAGGCTGACGCGGGGATTGGAGTCGTGTCCCTCCTCGATCGTGCAGGCGCCGCCGGAGACGCGCACCGTGTGGCGATCCGGCTCGCCGCCGGCATTCGAGATCTCCCAGTTGATCACCGCATCGGCCGTGGCCGCCGTCGCCGCGTTCAGCCGCTCCGGCATTCGCCGGAAGACTTCGCCGACGATCACCTCGCGAATGGGGCCGCTCATGGCTTCGGCGAGCTTGGCCTCCGGCGTCGAGCCGACCACGATTGCGACCACGTCGGGGTCGAAGACATCGGCGTCGATCGCGCCCGGGTCGATGGAGGTGAGATCGAAGGTGCCGGGGTCCACCTTGCGCAGAAGCGCTTTCGCCGTCTCCGGATCGGCGGCGCGAACGAGCTTGTTGATCGCCTCGGTGTCGAGGCCCTTGACCAGGTCGTTGAGGGCGCCCGGCTCCAGGTTCGTGACGAGCTCGCTGAGCGCGGCGGGCTCCAGGTTCTCGGGGTCGATCTGTGCGGGCTGGTCGTTCAAGGCCTCTCCTCCGGGGGGTGTGGGAATATTCCTACCGATGCGTAGGAAAAATGCTACCAACCGGTAGGAATCGGTGACCACGACGAAATCTCGCCGACGGGCGGAGCATCTCGGGCCCGAGCGCCGCAGGCCCCTGGTCCTCGACGCCGCCCTGCGGATGTTCGTGGAGCACGGTTACGCCGGGACGTCCATGGATGCCATCGCCGCTGCCGCGAGCATCACCAAGCCGGTCGTCTACGAGTGCTATCCGAGCAAGGAGGAGCTCTTCGGCGCCCTCCTCGAGCGCGAAGAACAGCGCCTTTTGAGCGCGGTCCGGACCGCGCTTCCGGAGGCGGTGCGGGTCGAAGGCGTGCGCGAGCTGCTCGTCAACGGCTTCACGGCGCTCTTCGCTGCGGCCGCCAGCGCACCCGATTCCTGGCGGGTGGTCTTCGGCTCAGAGCACGGTGCCGAGCCCGCCGTCGCCCGCCGCTTTCGTCGCGGCAGGGCGGCGGTCGTGTCGCAGGTCGAGCTGCTGATCAAACCCGTTCTCGGTGAAGCGAAGGTCGAGGACGCGACCCGACGCGCCCCGCTCTACGCCGAGCTTCTCGCCTCGATCGGCGAGGGTGGCGTACGGATGCTGCTTTCCTCGGCGTCGGATTGGACGCCCGAGGAGCTGGGCCCGCTGATGGCCGACCTTGCCGCCCGTGCCCTCGAGGTGGGTTAGTCGGGTACCCCGGCGGCGAACGACAGGGCCCACACGCGCACGCCCCCGGTTGCCCGCAGCGCCAGCTCGTGAGTCTCATGGCGCGGGTGCTCGGCCAACGCCAGGAGGCCGCCCTCGCTCACCGTAAGCCGGGCGGCGGGCCCGTCGTCGATTCTGGCGAAGATCTCGCCCTCTCCGTCCACCGCGGCGAACGCGCCTGCGGCTGAGTAGTCGAGAACCAGCTCCTCCGAGCCTCCGATCCACGGCTCGGCCGCCGAACCACCGGGAAACACCTCCGGCGTGGGTGCGGCAACCACTGCCCCGGGCGCGTCCGTTGGCCGCAGCGGCGTCATCGGCGCGGGCAGCGCGTCCCGCTCCGCATCGGCTTCGAGCTCGTCTTGGATCGCCAGCTCGGTCATCTCGTACTCGCCTTCGCCGAAGTGAAACCAGCGCAGAACGCCCCCGCGTCCCCACAGAAAGAGCGAGGGCCAGCCCTCGCAGCCGTACTCGTGCCAGGCGGAGTAGGCGGAGTCATCCGCGACCGGGTGAGCGATGCCCAAGCGCGTCAGGGCCGCCTCGAGCGATCCCGTCTCGGCGGTGAACGGGTGGCGCGGGGAATGGACGCCGAGGGTCACGAGCCCGCGTGCCCGGTACCGCCGCTCCCACTCGACCACGTACGGCAGCGAGCGCATGCAGTTCAGCTGGGCGAAGTCGAAGAAGTGCACGAGCACCGGCCCGCGTGCGGTGAGAGCGCTCATCGGCTTGGGCTCGCTGCACAGCCAGCGCGTGTTCGGAAGCCACTCGGGCGCCGCGATGTCCTGACGCTCGGGTCGCATCGAGGCCCCACGGTATCCTGCGCCCGACCCAACCCGTGAAGGAGCGAGCTTGACCACCACCGCCTGGGATCGAATCGAGGCCGCCCGCGAGCGCTGGAACGTGTTGCGTCACCCGTTCTACGCCCGGTGGTCCGCCGGCGAGCTGAGCGCGGCGGAGCTGGCCGCCTACACGGGGCAGTACCGCCACGCGGTCGCGGCCATCGCGGACATGAGCGAGACCGTTGCGACTGCGTTCCCCGAGCGCTCCGAACTCGCCGAGCACGCGCGTGCGGAGCGAGATCACGTGGAGCTTTGGGACCGCTTCCTCGATGCGACCGGCGGCGTCCGCAACGCCACGACCACTCCGGAAACGCAGGCCTGCGTCGCAAGTTGGACCCGTGACGATGATTCGCTGGCGACGCTGGCGCGCCTGTTCGCAATCGAGTCAAGCCAGCCCGCAATCTCACGCACGAAGCTTGATGGCCTCACATCCAACTACGGGTTCGACGCGGGCCCGGCGACCGAGTACTTCGCCGTTCACGAGAGCCTCGACGTGGAACACGCTCGCGAGGGCCGTGAGCTGATTGCCGAGATCGCGGGCTCCGGGCGTGACGACGAGCTCGTAGCGGCCGCCACGGCGGCGTATCGCGCAAACTGGCGCCTGCTCGACGGCGTTTGAGCCTGGAGCCCGGGCCGCGGGACCGCGCCCCGCGATGAGGCCGCTCGATCGCGCTCTCGGGATCGGGCTGGGAATTCTGCTCGGGATCGGGATCGTGGTGGTGTTCGTCTTCTTCGGCAGCGAGCAGACAA
>JBBRYM010000007.1:0-131227 GCA_038237625.1 Solirubrobacterales bacterium
CTTCTTGGGTTGCCGGGCGCCGCTCCCGGGGTGGCGGCGGCCGGCGGCCGGCCCCAAGGCCGAGATCCTGCTCGACCGGGTTGGGCTGGTCCAGGCTGCCGACCGGCGGGTCGGGACCTATTCCGGAGGCATGCGCCGCCGCCTGGACCTCGCCTCGGCGCTCGTGCACGAGCCGCGAGTGCTCTTCCTCGACGAGCCGACCACGGGCCTCGACCCGGTGAGCCGCAAAGCCATCTGGGAGGAGGTCTCGCGCCTGAACTCCGAGGGGACGACGGTCTTCCTCACCACCCAGTACCTCGAGGAGGCCGATGAGCTCGCCAACCGCGTGGGCATCATCAGCGGCGGCAAGATCGTCGCCGAGGGAACGCCGGCGTCGCTCAAGGCCGAGGTCGGAAGCGCGCACCTCGAGGTGAGGCTCGCCGAGGGTTCTCGGGAGCGCGGACGCGAGGTGCTGGCGCAGTTCGGCCGTGACCTGCCCGCAAAGGACGGCCTGCTGCTCGTGGAGCTTCAGACGGGGGCCGCCGGGGTCGCTCCGGTCGTGCGGGCTCTCGACGACGCCGGGCTGGCGGTGGAGTCGCTTGACCTGCTGGAGCCCACCCTGGACGACGTGTTCGTGGCCAAGACCGGGCAGCACCTGGAGGGCGACGACGAGCCCGACGCCGCCGTCGCCGAGGAGCGCGTGTGAGCGACGAGCTCGTGACCACTCTGCGCGTCGTCCGGGCGCTGGGGGCACGCGCCATTCGCCAGACGTTTCGCCGCCCGCAGCTGCTCGCGCCGATACTGATCTTCCCGTCGCTGCTCCTTGCGGTGCAGACCGGCGGCGCCGCGGCGGCCGTGAACCTCCCCGGCTTCCCGCAGGTCAATGGCTTCCTCGACTTCATGCTGGCCGGGGCGATGATCCAGTCGGCCCTCCTCGCATCCAACAGCGGCGGGATCGCGCTGGCCGTCGACATCGAGATGGGCTTCACCGACCGGCTCTTGGCAGCGCCGGTCCCCCGATTTGCGATCGTCCTCGGCCGGCTTGCGGGCACCGCGGCTCTCGGAGCGTTTTCGGCGACCTACTTCTTGATCCTCGGCCTCGTCTTCGGCGCCCACATCAACGACGGGGTCTGGGGAGCGCTGCTCGTGATCGCCTTGATCACGCTCGCCGCCGTCGCCCTCGGGGGCATCGGCGCCGCGATCGCGCTGCGCACGGGCAGCGCCTCGGTGGTGCAGGGCCTCTTCCCGCTCGTCTTTGTGATCCTGTTCCTCTCGAATGCCTTCTTTCCGGCCGACCTGATCACGGGGCCGGCGGGCACGGTCGCCCAGTACAACCCGATTTCGCTGATCGTCGACGGAATCCGCGATCCGATCGCCTTCTCGCTCGACGCCGCCTCCCTGGCGAAGGCGGTTGCCGCCATCGCCGGGATCGCGGCGTTCAGCATGTGGCTCTCGAACAACGCTCTCAAGGCGCGACTGCGCAGGGGTTAGTGACCGCGGCCTTGAACAACCAGAGCTTCGCCATGATCGCGGCGCTCATCCGGCGGGCGGCCAATGAGATCGTCCGCGTTCCCGGGGCGGCGATCCCGGGGGTACTTGCTCCCACGATCTTCTTCCTCGGCCTGACCTCGGTTTTCGGCGATTTGATCCATCTGCGCGGATTCACCGGCGACAACTACCAGAGCTTTCTCATCCCGGTGAGCCTCCTGCAGGGAGCCGGCTTCACGGGCGCGGCGACGGGCGTCAACCTCGCCCGCGACATCGAGCAGGGCTGGTTCGACCGCCTGCTCGCCTGCCCCGCTCCGCGCTGGGTTTTGCTCGCCGGGCTGGTCGGATCGGCCACGGTGCGCTCACTGATTCCCGCGACGTTCTTGCTGATCGTCGGCCTCGCGATCGGCGTCCATTTCCCGGGAGTCGACGGGTTGCTGATCGTCGCGATCCTCGTGATGGGGATGGGACTTGTCGCCGCCCTCTGGGGGACGATGCTCGCCCTGCACTTCCGCTCGCAGGCGGCGGCGCCGCTGATGCAGGCCGGGATGTTCACCGCCGTCCTGTTCACCACCGCCTACGCGCCGTCGGATCGCCTCCAGCCCTGGCTGCACACCGTCGCCGACGTCAACCCCGTCACCCACGTGATCGAAGCGGCGCGTCAGGGCTTCGTCGGAAGCATCACCCTGGCCGGCACCTGGCCGGCGTTCGCGGCCCTGGCGGGCCTGATCGCACTGCTGGGCACCCTGGCCCTGCGCGAGCTCAACCGCATCACGGCCTAGACCGCGAACGCCCCACGCCCTCCGGCGATGGACGCGATCCGTTGCCTGTGGTCGCGTTTCTCGTCCATCAGCGCGGGAGCATCACGGTGACCACCGCGACCACGTGCGATGGGCGCTTGGTGACGTCGTCCCAGGTGAAGCGGACGACCTGCCAGCCGTGCAGACGCAGGAGTTGATCGCGGCGGCGGTCATTGACAAACGCCTGCTTCGAGCGATGCGTTCGCCAGCCATCGACCTCGACGACAACACGCGGGGCGTGCCAGACGAAGTCGCACTGCATCTCCTCGCCTTCGATGGCCATCCACTCGTTGACGGCGGGGGCGGGCAATCCCGCGCGGCGGCAGAGCGCCCGGAAGCGGCGCTCGAGCGCGGACTTGGAGCGGTCCGGCTCGGCCAGCCCGGCGGCGATTCGAAGCCGCCGAGCACCACGACTGCCAGGAAGGCGCGCGAGGAGTGCCTCGATCTCGTCCTGGTCGACCTCGCTCCTGGTGGCTGCCTGGTTGCAGGCGATGTCCAGCAGACCCGGCGCGTCTGCGGCGATGCCCAGGAGCGTCCGCGTGACGGACGTGCAAGGAATCCCATCAACGAGGGAGCGATCAGTATCCGAGATGTCGAGGGAGCGGTGAACTCTGATGCCCGGGTGTCCACGGCCGCCACCGCGGGCAACGAGGACGTTCGCTGGACCTCGCCGGGGTCGGAGTAAGTCGTGGAGGGCCCCGGCGTCGATGCTGCAGAGCAGCGCGTCCTCGCCGCACGCCAGGACAGCCGCCAACCACTGTCCCCTTATTGACACGTCCGCCGGGCCGACGAAGTAAACGCCGCGATGGAGGTGACGAAGGCGGCCCGTAGCAACCCGTGCACGGACACCGGCCGGAGTCAGCCCGAGCGCAACGAGCTGCTCCAGGGTGATGACTCCATACTGGACGCGCGCGATCTTCGCAATCGCGCGGTCCAGCCACCCCTTCGTTCGGTCGTGGACGCGAAACGCGACCGTGGGCAACGTTTCGCGGCCATCGCCGGGCATGGGGCGATGGTGGCCGGCGCGGGCGCACGGATGATGCGCAGCGTGCGCCCAAGCCGTGACTACGCTCGGCTACTTGTAGCGGTAGGTGATTCGACCTCGGTCGAGGTCGTAGGGCGAGAGCTCGATCTTCACCTTGTCGCCGGGAAGGATGCGGATGTAGTGGCGGCGCATCTTGCCGGAGATGTGCCCGAGGACCTCGTGGTCGTTCTCGAGCTTCACCTTGAACATCGTGTTGGGCAGGGCCTCAAGGACCTCGCCCTCCATCTCGATCTTCTCTTCCTTGCCCATGCGGCGGAAGAGGGTAGCAGCGGGCACAAAGCCCGCCGAAAACCTATTTGCCCTCGAAAGTCGCCTTGCCGGGGCCGTCCTCGAGAAACGACGCCACGGCGCCGCGCAGGTCCTCGGTGTCGAACAGGGCGCCGGCGACCTCGGCGGTGATCTCATCGGCGCGGGCAACGCCCCCGTCCAGGTAGCCGCGGACGATCGCCTTCGTCGCCGCATGCGCGACGGTCGGCCCCTCAGCGAGCCGCCGGGCAAACCGCATGCCCTTTTCCATCAGCTCCTCATCGGCAACCACCCGGTTCGCGACGTTCCACCGCTCCAGGGTGGCGGCGTCGAAGAGGCCACCCGTGTAGACGAACTCACGCGCACGGCCGGGTCCCGCGCGCTCGGCCATCCGCTGCGTCCCGCCCGCGCCCGGCGTCAGCCCCACCACCGTCTCGACGAGCCCTGCCTTCGCCGACTCGGCCATCCAGATCAGGTCGCACCCAAGGGCGACTTCCCACCCCGCCGTCAGGCAGAGCCCATGGATCAGCGCGATCGTCGGCACCGGAAGCGCCTCCAGACGCTTGACCGGCCCGAGCAGCTGCCCGAACGTGCGCGATCCGTCCTCGTCGGCCTCGACCAGCTTCTGGAAGACGTGGACGTCGACCCCGCCGCTGAAGATGTCCCCTTCCGCCCGCCAGACGACAGAGCGGACGTCGTCGGCAGCCTCGACCTCGTCGATGCAGGCGACGAGGTCGGTGAAGACCTGCTCGCCGAACAGGTTCAGCGGTGGGTTGTCGAGGACGATCGAGGCGATCGGCCCGTCGCGCTCCACGCGCACCTGGGCGCTCACGCCTCGGCTCCTCGAATTTGTTCCGCGATCGCGGCGATGGTGCCGGCATCGGAGCCGCGCGGGATCCACGGGAGCTTCAGCGGATCGTCGTGGTAGCGGGGGATGACGTGGACGTGGAAGTGGAAGACGGTCTGCCACGCGGCCGGCCGGCACGCGTTGATGAGGTTGAAGCCGTCGGGCTGAAGCGCAACCTCCATCTTCCGGGCAAGCCTGCGCGCCGCGACCATCGTGTGCTCGAGATCGGAGTCGCTGATCTCGATGAGGTCCACCGCGTGCTCGCGCGGCACGACCAGCGCGTGTCCGCGCGTGGCCGGATTGATGTCCATGAACGCAACCGTGTGCTCGTCGGAATCGACGACCTGGCCGGGAACGTCGCCCGCGACGATCCCGCAGAAGAGACAATCGGCGTTCACCGCCCGGAGCCTATTTACTGAGCGCCGCGCGCGCCGCGGCCACCGCATCGTCGGCCGAGCTCACTTCGCCGGCGAAAACCCCCGCCTCGACCTCGGAGATCAGGCGGCCGAGTTCCGGACCCGGCTCGATGCCAAGCGCCGCAGCGAGCTCATCCCCTCGAAGCGGCGAGCGGGGCGGCCCCTGCCGGCGCCAGTCGAGGCCGGCGGCGATCATCTCGCGCGCGAGGTCCAGGTGAGACTGCACCATGTGCTCGGCCGCGACCGCCCCGCCGCCGCGGGCAGCCAGGCGGTCGGCGATGGTCAGGACGGTGACGTCGACGCAGTCCGGATCCGTGGCCCGCAGGTATTCGAGCTTTTGGCGGGGCCTGAGCGGCAGCTCATGGATCAAAAAGCCGAGTCGCAGGTGGTTGGCCGTGATCCCGGCGAGGTAGGAGGCGAGCCTGCGACTGGCGCGCAGCCGCTCGCAGATCCGCTGGGCGATCTCCGCCCCCACCCGGTCATGGCCGATGAAGGTCACGTAGCCGCCCGTTTCCCCGCGGGTCGCGGGCTTGCCGAGATCGTGAACCACCGCCGCGAAGCGAAGCGCCGTGCGGCGGTCCATCTCGTCGGCCAGCGGCTCGTCGAGGAGCGCTTGGACCTCGGCGGCGCGCTCGCCTGCATAGGCCTCCAGATCCGTCTCGATCTCGAGCAACCGCTCGAGGACGGCGATGGTATGGCCGTGCACGTCCAGGTGGTGGTTGGGGTTCTGCTCGACGCCACGGACCGCTTCGAGCTCGGCCAGCACCCCGGCGGTGGCGCCCACCTCGTCGAGCAGCTCGAGGCCTCGCACCGGGGCGGGGCCGCCGAGGAGCAGCCGGAGCTCGGCGAGCTGGCGCTCTCCGGCGGGCTCCCCCGCTCGCGAGGCGGAGCGATGTGCGAGCTCGGCGGTCGCGGCGTCGATGTCGAGAGCAAGCACGGAGGCGATCCGCGCGGCACGCAGGAGCCGCAGGGGGTCGTCCTCGAAGGCGTGATCCGAGGCGGCACGCAGCACGCGCCCGTCGAGGTCGGCAAGTCCTCCGGTGGGGTCGATCACCGCCCCGGCAAGGTCGTCAAGCCGCAGCGCCATGGCGTTGATCGTGAAATCGCGCGCGCGCAGGTCGGCGTCGATGGACGACCCGCGTACCGGGGCCACGTCGAGGTGCCACGCGCCTCCAGGGCCCAGGACGCGCCAGGTGTCGAACTCCTCGGACAGGCAAAATCGCGGCCCGCCGACCTGCGTGACAACCGACCGCGCCACGGCTGCCGGGTCCGCGCTGACCACGAGGTCCACGTCGGTCACCTCGCGCCCGAGCGCGGCGTCGCGAACCGCTCCGCCGACGACCCAGCCATCGCCACCCGCGAGGCCCGACCGGGCGGCGGCCACCGCGGGCGCGGTCGCGAGGCGCTCGGCGAGCTGCGCGCTCACGCGGGTCCCTCCGAGCGCATGTAGGCGCGCGGAACGCGTGCCGAGATCCCGCAGGTGATCTCGTAGTTGATCGTGCCGAGGGCCCGTGCGAGCTCCTCGGCGAGGATCCGCTCCTCCCCCATCGCGCCGATCAGAACGGCATCGGCGCCCGCGGCCACCTCGGTGCCGGGCCCGAGATCGATGGTGATGTTGTCCATCGAGACGGTGCCGACAAGCGACCGCCGCTGGCCGCCGATCAGGACATCGGCGTTGTTGGTCAGGCCCCTGCGCAGGCCGTCGCCGTAGCCGATCGGAAGCACTCCGACCTTCGTGTCGCTCGCGGCACTCCACTTGCGCCCGTAGCCCGCGCTTGTACCGGCCGCAAACGGCTTGACGTCGGCGACGTACGAGCGAAGCTCGAGCGCCGGCTCCAGCCCCTGCGCAGCGGGATCCGCGCCGAAGGGATCCAGCCCATAGATCGCCACCCCGCAGCGGACCATCCCGAAGTGCGACGCCGGCTCGCGAAGCGTCGCGGCGCTGTTGGCGGCGTGGACGAGGAGGTCGGGGTGGGACGCCGTCGCGCGCTCGGCAAGAGCGCTGAAGCGCTCCAGCTGCTCGGAGAAGAACGAGTCACCGCGCTCGTCCGCGGTCGCGAAATGGGTCCAGAGCCCAGCGGCTTCCAGGCGATAGTCGCCGGCCACCGCGTCCAGCACGCGCAGGACTTCGCCAGGGTCGCGCTCCCCCAGCCGGCCCATGCCGCTGTCGTGCTTGACATGCACGCGCGGGCGGAACCCTGCGGCAGCGCCCCGCTCGGCGATCAACTCAGCGTGCTCTAAGCGCCAGGCGCTGACCTCCGCCTGGGCGGCGAGCGCGACATCCAGCTCCTCGGGCGACAGAGCCCCGAGGACGAGGATCGAGGCGTCCGGAACGGCGTCGCGAAGCTCGGCGGCCTCGGCGGCCGTGGCGACGCCCAGTCGCTCGGCGCCGCCGGCAAGCGCTGCCCGAGCCGACGCCACCGCGCCGTGTCCGTAGCCGTCTGCCTTGACGACCGCGCAGAGCGTCGTCTCGTCCCCCGCCGCCTCGGCGAGCCTGCGGCAGTTGCGCTCTATCGCCCCAGTGTCGACGACCGCGAGCGCCCGGACGGCGCTCACTCGAGCGCCTCGCCGGCAAGAGCCTGTCCGAGCGCCGCGACGACATCCGTGGCGATCACCGACTCCGCCGAGCCCGTCCGCTGGGCGGCGATCACTCCCGCCCGCGTGCAGGCGTGAACGCCACATGCGGCGGCGCTGAAGGGCTCGACGCCGCGGGCCAGCAGCGCGCCGATGGTCCCGGCGAGGACGTCCCCCGTTCCGGCCGTGGCGAGCGCCGGGCTCGACAGAGCGTTGACCGCGACCTCGCCGTCGGGCCTGGCGACGATGGTGTCGTCGCCCTTCAGGACCACGATCGCATCCGCCCGCGAGGCCGCCTCGCGCGCGCACGCCAGCCGCCGGCGGCCGATCTCACCCGAGGAGCGGTCGAGCAGCCGTCCCAGCTCGCCCGCGTGGGGCGTGAGGACGGTCGGCGCCGCGCGGCCGGCCAGGTCTCCGAGGCGCCCGGCGTGGGCGTTCAATCCGTCGGCGTCGAGGACCAACGGTGCATCGAGTTGGGAGGCGACCAGCCGAGCGAGCTCGAGCGAATCCTCCTCGCGCCCAAGACCCGGACCCAGCACCACAGCCCCGGCCCGCTCGCACGCGGCGAGGATCTCGTCGGCGTCGGCAGCGGCCAGGCGGCCCTCGCCACCCGCCACCCCCCGCGACATGACCTCGGTGAGCTTGACCTCGAAGATCGCCTCGAGGTCGGCCGGAACGACCGCCGTCGCGTAGCCCGCCCCCGCCCTGATGGCGGCGAGCGCCGACATGGTGACCGCGCCGGTGAGGCCTCGCGATCCTCCTACCACGACCGCCTGGCCCGAGCTGAACTTGGTCGAATCGACGCCGCGCCGCGGCGCGACATCCAGAATCGAGGCAGCGATGACCCCCGCCGCGGCCGCCGGGGGCGATCCGGGCGGGATGGCGATATCGGCCACGATCAGCTCGCCGGTCAATCCCTTCCCCGGGCGCACCATGTGACCCACCTTGGCCCCGTGGAAGGTGACGGTAGCATCGGCCCGAACTGCGTCTCCTTCGGCCTCGCCCGTGGAGGCGTCGACTCCCGAGGCGATGTCCGCCGCCACGACCGCGGCATCGCAATCGTTCATCACAGCGATCGCCTCCGTCGCCGGGGAGCGCGGCGCACCCTCGAAACCGGTCCCGAAGATCGCGTCGATCACAACCCCCGACCCGGACAGCTCGATGCCGGCCCCGGCTTCGTGGACGACGGCAGGACCGAGCCGTTCGAGGTTGGCGCCAGCGTCCGGAGAGAGCTCCCGCGCCGGCCACAGCAGGAAAACCTCCACGTCGAGCCCCGCCGCGGCCAGGTGACGCGCAGCCACCAGGCCGTCGCCACCGTTGTTGCCCTTTCCGCAAACCACCCGGGCCGGACCCGGCTCGGCACGCGCGAGAGCCGCCTCGGCCAGTGCGGCACCAGCCGCCTCCATCAGATCGAGCGAAGCAACTTTCTGCTCGTCGATCGCCCAGGCGTCGGTGGCCCGCATCTCCGCGGCGTCGAACAGCGGCTCGAGCCAAGCTTCGGGCACGCGCCCAATCTACTGAGGGCGCTTGCGGCGCTACGGGGCGGTCAGCGCCGCGGTGACGTCGCTCGTGCTTCCCGAACCGTCCTTGACCCCGAGCACGAGGCGCGAGAGCATCCGGCCGTCGACGACGCCTGAGCCTGCGACCACGTAGTCCAGCCGGTCGACGTAGGGCTTCGCCTGCTCGATCTGCGGATTCGCCGATGCGCCCGAAAGCGAGAGGAAGCCGCCGATCGGGGCGAAGTCGAGGTAAAAGCTGGGGGCGAGCCCGCTGCCGAGGGCATCGGTCGCAGACTGGAAGGCGGGCGAGTCGCCGAGGGTCGTGTCCGGGGAGAGCGCCCTGTCGGCCGCGCCGACGCCGAGGCCGGCGACGACCTTGCCACCGCGCTGCTCGACGTCGATCTCGATCGGCGCGGACGAGGGTTGCACCTTGAAGCCCGACGAGCCGGCTCCGAGCGTGCTGACCTTGAGGTCGACGTCGTTTCGAAGGATGCGCTGGATCTCATCGAGGGTCTTCGCAGCCGCCGAGTCGTTGCGGGAGCTCAGCACCACGGCCCCGCCAAGCGAGAACACGCTGGAGCCCGACACGTAGCCGGAGACGTCGTCGAGCCATTTTGCAAAGCTCGGGAGGTCGAGGCCGGTGAGACGGCGGATCCGGTCGAGAGCCGCCGCCGGGTTGCTCGACCCGAACGTCCCGGGGGCGAGGGATGCCAGGGAATCAAGTCCGTTGGCGAGCCCCGGACCCACCCCGTGTACGCCGAAAGCAAGCCACGAGTCGGCCGGAAAGCCGGAGATGAGCGACTGCGAGCCGGCGGCCGCGTCCTTCGGCGCTGCAGTCGAGAGCTCAAGGCCGATACTGGATGGAGTCGCGTCTGCCCAGGCCACGATCGGCTCGAGCGACGCCTTCTGCACCAGATGCAGGAAATCGAGCCCGTTGGCGCCGACCGTTCCGTACTTGGCGACGGCGTCGAGGAGCGCCTTGGGGTCGATGAAGGCAGTCGCCAGGCGGTCGTCCGGCGCGGAAGACAGCGCCGACTTGTAGCTCTCGGCCTCCGCCAGCGAATCGCCTTTGAAAGCGTTCACGGCTGCCTTGAAGCCGTCCTCGGTGCCCGCGACCAGGAATTCGCCGACGACCCCGAAGGCCCCAGAGCCCTGGGTGGAGTAGGACACGCCCTTGTAGGTCGCCTGATGAACCGGCTCGCTATGCGGCGCGTCCTGCGCGATCTTCGTCGCCGCCGCGCCGGCGGCTCCTGGATCCGTGGTTGAGACGACCACCGCTCCGCTGGAATTCGATCCTGAGGCGAGCTTGTCGAAGAAGATCGCGGCGCGGTCGCCGAGCCACGGGGAGATGTCGCTCTCGTAGCTCAGCCCGGGCTGGACCGACGCGAGCGCCTTGTCGAGCTCGCGGGTGACCGCCCCGCCGATGTCGGTGGTCCCCAGAAGCTTCGTCAGGACGCCGTCGATAGCGCCGCTCTGGCTGCCCTGAGGCCGGATCGTCGCCTCGCCATAGAAGATCGAGCCAGCCGGAGCCGCCGTCGCCGGATCGGGGCCGGGCGCGGACGTCGAGCTGGCGTTGCTGCCGCCGCACGCGGCCAGGAGCAACGCCGCGAGGAGCGCCACCGCCATGCCTAGCCAAGCTCGCCCTCCGCTCATTCGACGGTCACCGTCTTGGCGAGGTTGCGCGGCTGGTCGACGTTGAGACCCAGCGCCGTCGCCAGGTGGTAGGCGAGCAGCTGCAGCGGGAGCACCGCCACGATGGGCTGCAGGACCCAGTCGGTCCTCGGAACGAAGATGGTCTCCTCGGTCACCTCGGCGACCTCGGTGTTGCCCTCGGTGGCGATCGCAATCACGTTCGCGCCACGTGCGCGCACCTCGGCAACGTTTGAGAGGGTCTTGTCGAGGATGGGGCTGTCGGTCGCGACCGCGACGACCGTCGTCGAGTCGTCGAGCAGGGCGATCGGGCCGTGCTTCATCTCGCCGGCGGCGTAGGCGTCTGACGGGATGTAGCTGATCTCCTTCATCTTCAGCGCACCCTCCAGGCAGACCGGCAGGCTGATGTTGCGGCCCAGATAGAGGAAGAACTTGTCGTCCTTGTGCGCTTCGGCGATCGCGCGGATCTCGTCGTTGACCGCCGGGATCGTCTCCTGAACGGCGCGCGGCATGGCCTTCATCTCGCCGATCAGCTTGTGGATGACCTCGGGCGTCAGCGTCCCACGGTCCTGGGCGAGCCACATGCCGAGCAGGTACATGGCGGCCACCTGGCTGGTGAAGGTCTTCGTCGCAGCGACCCCGATCTCGAGGCCCGAGCGCGTGTAGAGGACCGCGTCGGCCTCGCGGGTCGCCTGGCTTCCCATCACGTTCGTCAGCGCCAGCACCTTGGCGCCCCCCTCCTGAGCGAGGCGCATCGCGGCCAGGGTGTCGGCTGTCTCGCCCGACTGGGTGATGCCGATGACGAGGTCGTCGGAGTTGACCACCGGGTTGCGATAGCGGTACTCGGAGGCGATGTCCATCTCCACCGGAATCCGCGCCCACTGCTCGATCGCGTAGCGGCCGACCAGCCCGGCGTGGTAGCTCGTGCCGCAGGCGACGATGACGATTCGGCCCACCCTCGTGGGAAAGTCGGCGGGGAGGTCAAGTTCGGAGAGATCCACCCGGTCGAGGTCGGGCAGGCGGTCGGTGATCGTCTCGGCGATCGCATCCGCCTGCTCGTGGATCTCCTTGAGCATGAAGGTCTCGTAGCCGCCCTTTTCGGCCTCGTCCTCGTCCCACTCGACCACCTTGTGCTCGCGCTCGACCGCATCTCCCTCGGCGGTCTCGAAGCGGGCGCCCGAGGGATCGAGGGTGATGACCTCGCCGTTCTTCACGAATTGCACCTCGCGCGTCTCGCTGAGGAAGGCGGGAATCGCCGACGCCACGAAGGTCTCCTCCTCACCGATCCCGATGACGAGCGGGCACTCGAGGCGCGCGGCGACAAGCTCGGCCGGGTGGTCGGCGTGCATTGCGACGAAGGCGTAGTGCCCCCGAAGCTCGGCGAAGGCCTCGCGCACGGCGGCGGTCAGATCACCGTCGTAGTGGCGCTCGATCAGGTGGGCGACGATCTCGGCGTCGGTCTCGGAGCTGAAGACGTGGCCCTCGGCCTGGAGCTCGCGCCGCAGCTCGGCATGGTTTTCCACGATGCCGTTGAGCACGATGTGGATGGCATCCGTGCAGTCGCCGTGGGGATGGGCGTTCTCCTCGGTGACCCGGCCGTGCGTTGCCCACCGCGTGTGCGCGAGGCCGACCGTCGCCGGCGGGGCGGCGACGGCAACGCCGCCGCCTTCGCCGAGCTCCATCTCGAGCGCGCTACGAAGGTTGGCGAGGTTGCCCACCGCCCTCACCGTGTCGATGTGCCCATCCTCGAGCAGGGAGATGCCCGCCGAGTCGTACCCGCGGTACTCCAGCTTCTCGAGGCCGGCGACGAGGAGGTCCCGACAGGGGCGCTTGCCCACATATCCAACGATTCCGCACATGCGAGACGTACAGGGTAAGGCTAGGCGAGCTCTCGCTCGACGAGCACGGCCAGGCGCTCGCAGGTCGCCTCGCACTCCTCGGTGGTCGGCGCCTCGACCATGACTCGCACCAGGGGCTCCGTGCCCGAGGGGCGAAGCAGCACGCGGCCACGGCCCTCGAGGGCGCGCGACTCCCGCTCGACCGCCTCGGTGACCGCCGCCCGGGCCTCGAGCGCCTCGCGATCGCGAACCCTGACGTTGACCAGCTTCTGCGGAAGCTTCTGCATGGGGATCGCCTTCGCCAATTCACGCCCTGCGAGCGAGCGCAGCACGAGGAGGGCAGCGGCGATGCCGTCGCCCGTGGGCCCGGCGTCGGTCCAGATCACGTGTCCGGACTGCTCGCCCCCAAGGGCCCAGCCACGGCGCTGGAGCTCGGCCGCCACGTGGCGGTCGCCGACCGACGTCGTCGCGACCTCGATTCCGGCCTCCTTCATGGCGGCGTGGAACCCGAAGTTGGACATCACCGTCACGGCGACGCCGCCGCCGAGACGACCTGCCGAGTGAAGCGCCGTGGCCGCCAGCGAGATGAGCTCGTCGCCGTCGCGAATGCCGCCCTCGGAGTCGACCGCGGTCAGCCTGTCGGCATCGCCGTCGAAGGCAAAGCCCACCTCGGCGCCCGAGGCTCGGACGCGCTCGGCCAGGCCCGCGGGGTCGGTCGCGCCACAGCCGGCATTGATGTTGCGCCCGTCGGGCTGGTCGCAGAGAACGTCGACGTTCGCGCCCAGGCGCTCGAAGATCCCGGGCGCGGCGCGGTAGGCGGCGCCGTTGCCGCAGTCGAGCGCGATGCGCCGGCCCGAGAGATCAAGGGGAAAGGCGCGCTCGAGCTCACGGACGTAGTCGCCCAGGGCGTTTTCGATGCTGCGAGCGCGGCCGATCTCGGTGTTCGCCGGCTCCTGCCGAGCGAGCACCAGCTCTTCGATCCGCTCCTGGAAGGCGTCGTCGGCCTTGCGACCGTCAGCGCCGAAGAGCTTGATGCCGTTGTCCTGCCAGGGATTGTGAGAGGCGGAGATCACCGCGGCGAGATCCAGGCCGTGGGCCCGGACGAGAACCGAGGCCGCCGGGGTCGGGAGGACGCCGGCAAGCCAGGCGTCGCCACCGCCGGCCGCGACTCCTGCGGCGAACGCCGACTCCAGCATCGGCCCGGACTCGCGGGTGTCGCGAACGATCAGCACCTGAGGACGCTGGATTCCGCTGGAAAGCGCCGCGGCGCGGCCCAGTGCGAGGGCGAGCTCGGCGGTGAGATCCTGGCCGGCGACCCCCCGCACTCCATCCGTGCCGAAGAGGCTCATCGGCGAGAGGTTGTCAGCGCTTCGAGAACTGCGGGCGCTTGCGAGCCTTCTTGAGGCCCGCCTTGCGGCGTTCCTTGATCCTGGCGTCGCGAGTGAGGTAGCCGCGGCGCTTCAGTTCGCCGCGAAGCTCGGCGTCGATCTCCGTGAGGCCTTTGGCGATGCCGTGGCGGATGGCGCCGGCCTGACCTGCGAGGCCTCCGCCCTGGACGCGCACCGTGACGTCGAGGCTGTCCTCGTAGCCGGAGGTGACCAGCGCCTGGCGGGCGATGGTCTGAAGGTGGGCGCGGGGGAAGTAGCCCTCGAGCGGGCGGCGGTTGACCTCGAAGCTGCCGCTGCCGGAGCGCAGGATCACCCGCGCGATCGAGCTCTTGCGCTTGCCCGTCGCCTGAATCGAGCGCCCGGCGTCGAGCTCGATTCGCGGGCCGCTGCGCGCCACAGGCTCCTCGCCGCCATCGGCGGTTGCCTCGGCCTCCAAGCGGGCGCGCTCCTCCTCCTCGGCCTCGAGTCGTGCCCGCTCCTCGGCGTCGAGGGGACGATCGGGCTCGAGCGAGATCGGCTCGAGCTCGGCACCGGGGGGAAGGTCCTTGGCCTTCACAACTCCGCCGACATCCTCCGAGGGAGCGGCAGCGACCGGTGATTCCGGCGGAGCCGGAATTCGTCCGGTGTCGGCGGGCTCGGGCTCCGACGCGGGAACACTTTCGTCCTCAGCTTCCGCGACTTCGCCGCTAGCCTCGGCCGACGAATCCTCAGGCTGGGTGGCGTCCTCCTCGGCAGGAGCGGCTTCCTCCTCGGCAGGAGCGGCTTCCTCCTCGGCGGGAGCGGCTTCCTCCTCGGCGGGAGCGGCTTCCTCCTCGGCGGGAGCGGCTTCCTCCTCGGCGGGAGCGGTCTCCTCGTCTGGCGTCGCCGGCTGCTCCTCTTCGGGAGTCACGTCTTCGTTTCGCTCTTCGTCGGCCATCAGCCGGCCACCTCCAGCCGAGCGGGCTTCTGAGCCTTGTGTGGATGCTCGGGGCCGGCGTAGACCTTGAGCTTCGTCAGCTGCTGACGGGCGAGGCGGTTGCGGGGAAGCATGCCCTTGACGGCCTTGCGGATGACCTCTTCGGGACGGCGCTCGAGCATCTCCGCGAGCGTGCGCGAGCGCAAGCCGCCGGGATAGCCGCTGTGGCGGTAGTAGCGCTTGTCGGCCAGCTTGTTGCCGGTGACCCGGATCTTCTTCGCATTGACGACGACGACGAAGTCGCCGGTGTCGCAGTGCGGCGTGTACTCGGGCTTGCGCTTGCCGCGCAGGACATCGGCGATCTGGGTCGCCAAGCGGCCCAGGGTCTGCCCCTCGGCGTCGACGACGTGCCAGGATCGCTGACGGTCGGCTGGTGTGGCTACGTAGGTCTTCATCTGCTTTCGAGCAGCCTCGGAGGCCGCGAAAAAACCGCGCCCGGCCGAGCGCGGCTCGCGGGATGATACCGGGAGTTCCCTTGCCCTTGGCGGAAGGCGGAGAGTCGATTCGAGCGAAGAGAAGCGGCGTCAGCCTTCGCCCCGACGAATCCAAAAGGCGCTCGGGACGACGTCCTCCCAACCCGGATTGGGAGGACCGGCGGCTAGGCTCGGCACCAGCGCGATCAGCCGTTCTCGCTCGCGTCGGTACAACGCACACATCGCCAGCTTCACCTCCCAGGCTGCGTTGCCCAGGAGGAAGGCTTGGAGCAGGTACTGCTCGTTGAAGTAAACGTCGCCCCCGAACAGATAGTGGGGATACTCGAACGGCAGGAAGACGTCGTGAAAATGCACCCACACCCCGGGCTTCAACGCGGGCAGGACCTCCAGGATCAACCAGTTGACCTCGCTTCCGAGCTTCACCACATGAGAGGTGTCGACGAAAAGGATGTCGCCGGCGTCGAGCTCCGAGAACCGCTCGTTCGGAAGCTCCCGGCAATCGCAGAAGTCGATTCGCTTCAGTCCGTCCAGCCCGGCCGGCACCAGGGCGCGCGGCTCGGGATCAACCGCCACGAGCTCAGTCTCGTCTCCGTCTCGCACGTTCGCCGCCGCCGCGGCCGCGCTTATCAAGGTCGAGTAGCCCGAGCCGAGCTCGAGTACCCGCTTCGGTTTCAGATAGCGGACCAACGCGTAAAGAAGCTCTGCGTCCCCGGCCTGGTAGAGGCCGTTCCAGATGCGGAATCCCGCACGATTGGCAGGGTCAAGGCCCTGCGGAAGCTCTCCTACTAGGTACGGGGCCAGGGCCGTCTCGACGAACTCGATCTGGCTGCCGGTATCGACGTCGACCCTGGTCTCCTTCGACCAGATCGGGTCGTCGACCGGGGGAACCTTCGGAACCGGCCCGTAGAACGTCGCGGAGACCACGTCGAGCCCCACGCGTGGGGCGATCCGGCGTGTCAGCCCCTGCCCGAACCTCAGCTTTGCCCGGCGCGCGCGCGACACGCGCCGGATACTCCCACTCGATCGTCGCGGGGGCTCGATCCAGGCCTTTTCGCCATCTAGAGGCGGGGATATACTGGCGCCCGCAAGTCCTGCCTAATCCGGACGCCACGGCGCCCGGAGCGGGGGAACCAGAGGCCTCTGGCGAACCTCTATGCCAGAGGCCTGGGGCGAATCGAGGCACCGCTCTCGTAGCGCCGCTCTTTCGGCGCGAGCCCGTCAGCTAACTCCGCAGGCCAGTCGAAAGAGAGCCAGGTTGTACCCAGAGCCCAACCGGGGGAGTTCCATCAACTCGCGGCCGCTGCGAGTCACGGTCGCTGTGGTTGGCGCAACCGCGGCGCTCGGCGCCGGAGTCGCGTCAGGCTCATGGAGTCACGCCTGGCGCGGGGGCGGAGGCGGAGGCGTGGGCACACCTCCGGCTCCGCAGGTGAGCGATCTGCGCTGCCTTTCGAAATGCGCCGGCCTTCGCAGCGGCGTGGCGGGATCGAAGGTCGCCCTGACCGGGAAGCACCTCGCCGACGTCAAGAAGGTTCAGTTCACGGCGCGAAAGAAGTGGGTTGCGGTGAAGCCCGATGCCGCCGCGAAGACGATCGTCAGGGCAACCGTCCCCGACGCGGCAAGGACCGGAAAGGTCGGCGTTGTCGACGCGTTCGCAAACCACGCGACCTCCCCCACCCAGCTGCACATCGTCGACCACCTGCCGCCCGTCAGCGGCTTCAAGCTCCGCCGGGCAACGGCGACGCCCGGCAAGGCGTTCTACGACGGGCGTCGCAACCCGCACCTCAGCTACGTCTTCTCCGCGCGAAAGCCCGCCGACGTGCGGATCAATGTCATTCGCGAGCACACCGGTGGCTACGTCGTTCGCAGCTACGTGCGCCGCGACGCCCAGCCGAACGCCGAAAACGGCCTCACCTGGGACGGTGAGAACGAGCACGGCGCGCCGGCTCCCAACGGCGCTTACCGATTCAGCATCACGCCGCTCGGAGGCCGCAAGACGTCAACCGACGCAGATGCCCGGTTTCGGTTCTTCCAGTACGAGTTCCCGGTGCGCGCTCGCCACGCCTACGGAGACGGCCTCGCCGCCGGTCGTGGGCACCAGGGCCAGGACGTCATGGCGAGCTGCGGGACCAAGCTTGTCGCCGCATCAGGCGGGCGGGTCTACTACCGCAAGTACCAGTCGCGGGCGGGCAACTATGTCGTCATCAACACCTACCACGGCCGCAGCATGATGTACGCCCACCTGAAGCATCCGGCCCTGGTCCGCAAGGGCCAGCGGGTCCACACCGGCGAGAAGATCGGCGTGGTCGGCGAGACCGGCGACGCGACCGTGTGCCACCTGCACTTCGAGCTGTGGTCGAAGCCGGGCTGGTACCAGGGCGGACGGGTCACAAACCCCACCGACGACCTCAAGCGCTGGGATAAATGGAGCTGAGCGGCGCCCGCGCGGCGCTGCTCGCGCCGGCGCTGGCCGCCGTCGCGCTCCTGGTCGTGCCCGCTGAGGGCCATGCGGCCCGCAAGGAACCGCGCGTGACCGGCGTGCGCTGCGTCGAGGACTGCGCCGCGTTGCGAAGCGGCGCCGAGGGATCGACCCTCAGGTGGACCGGCCGCCACCTCGCCCACGTCGCCACGATCGAGTTCCCGAGTCGCTCCGGCGGGCGCATCGGGGCGAAGCCCATCGCCGTCGGCTCGCGCCGGGTGAGCGCCAGGATTCCCGCGAAGGCCGCCAGCGGGCGCCCGGCGCTGATCACACCGCGGCGGGCGCGGGCGTTCGCGGAAGGGCCGGTCCGGGTGGTGAAGCTGGGAAAGCTCGTTCCGGCGCGCACGCTCAGCCTGCAGCGCTCGCACGCGCGGCCGCGCGTGGCCTTTTTCGATGGCCACGCGGTGCACATCCGCTACCGATTTCGCGCCCGGTCGCTCAGCGACATCAAGATCAACATCGTGCGCCGCTCCACCGGCGGCGTCGTCACCCACCTGCGCCGCCGACATGTCGCGCCGTTCTCGCCCCACCTGCTGCGCTGGGACGGAACCCGCGCAGGCGGCGGCGTCGCGCCCGCGGGAAGCTACGCCGTGCGCGTCGGGCTCACTCATGGCCACGGCGACACCGGGACCAGCTTCACGATGCTCCCCGACGAGTTCCCGGTGCGAGGTCCCCACGGCTACGGCGGCCCCATCCAGCGCTTCGGCGCACCTCGCAGCGGCGGTCGCGTCCACCAGGGCCAGGACGTCTTCGCGGCCTGCGGGACGCGCGAGGTGGCGGCGCGCGGCGGCCGCGTGGTCGCCGCCGGCTACGACCCGGTGCTCTACGGCTACTGGCTCGTGATCGACGGCCGGGCGACGTCGACCGACTACCGCTACGCGCACCTCATCGCACCCACACCGCTACACCCCGGCCAGCGCGTGAGGACAGGGCAGACGGTCGGCCGCGTGGGGCGAACGGGCAATGCCCGCACCGTCGGCTGCATGCTCCATTTCGAAGAGTGGCCCCAGGGCTGGGAGCACGACAACCCGGTCGATCCCCTGCCCGACCTCGAGCGCTGGGACGGCTGGAGCTAGGAGCTAGTAATCGAAGGGCAGCTTGGGCTCGATCTCGGCCAGGCGAGGCGCAGCCCGGTCCCGGTCGGAGGCGACCAGGTCGATGGCTGCCGGCCACTCGATGCCGATCTCGGGGTCGTCGAAGGCGATGCCACCCTCCAGCTCCGGGTCGTAGTAGGCGGAGCAGCGGTAGAGGACATCCGCGGTCTCCGACAGCACGCAGAACGCATGGCCGAAGCCGTCGGGGCAGTAGAGCTGGCGGAGGTTCTCGTCGTCGAGCCTGGCCGACTCCCACTCGCCGAAGGTCGGCGAGCCATGGCGCAGGTCGACCACGACGTCGAGGATCGCCCCGCGCGAGCAGCGCACCAGCTTCGCCATACCTTGCTGGTAGTGGATCCCGCGAACGATGCCGTAAGCCGACCGCGAGTGGTTGTCCTGGATGAAGTCGTCGGCGATCCCGGCTTCCGTCAGCACGTTGCGGCGATAGGTCTCGGTGAAGAACCCGCGCTCGTCGCGGTGCACGACGGGGTCGAGGAGGATCGGGCCGTCGAGGCGGGTCGGGAGCGCCTTCACGAGGCTTCGTCTCGGCGAGCGATCATCAGCATCCGGTCGCGGAAGTCCGGCGCCCACATCCGGTTGGCGATACCGGTGCGATCCGCCAGCCGTAAGAGGGCTCGCGACGCGACGGGGCTGTAGCCCGCGATGCGCCCGAGGTAGTAGCGGACCGAGAATGCCTTCGGGGCGGTCGAAACTGCGATCGGTGTGAGGCCATGGCGTCGAATGATTAGCGCAAGGCTGTCGCGCGTGAAGTACTGGATGTGGGTGGGGATCACCGACCACCAGCGCGGGCCCATCGCTCGAGCGAGCCGGCTTCCGGAATCCGGCAGGGCGAGCGCGAGGACTCCGCCCGGCCGCAGGATGTCGTGAGCTCGATCGAGCGCCGCACCAGGATCCGGGAGATGCTCGATGACGTCGCCCATGAAGACGGCATCGAACGCCCCGCGTTCGAGCTCGGCCTCCAACAGCTCCGCCCTGGTCACGTCGAGTCCCAACCGCTCGCGGGCGAAGGTCGACCCGAACTCGCTGGGCTCAACGCCAAGCCCCTCCCACCCCCGCCCGAGCGCCTCGGCGAGAAAGAACCCGACCCAGCAGCCAAGATCGGCGATCCGGCCGATCTCGACCCGCTTCTCGATCCGCTCGAGGATGTTCCGCGCCGTCTCGCGCTGGCCGGCCTCCTCTTCGACGTAGTCGTCCGAGGCGGCGGCGGAGTACGCCTCGGACAGTTCCGCCCACTCCGGGAACGAGTCGAGCTGCATGTGCCCGCAGCTGCGGCACCAAACAATGTCGCCGAGCGCCGTGCCGAACCGGTCGGTGGTCGGAATCAGGCCCTCATCGCCGGCCGCTCCCCTGACCTGGAAGTGGGGCTCGAGCTGCGTCCCGCCACAGGCGGCGCACGATGGCTCAGGCGTCACGGGCGGCGGCCGGTCGCGTACAGGTCGTTGCCGAGGAACGTCCGCAGTGGCCGCGACGCCGCAAGCCGCGCCCCGAGCGCCGCGATTCCGGCTCCGGCGACCGATTCGGTGAGGTGATGCTCTCCGCTTCGCACGACATCCGGATCGATCCACGCCCGGACGTCAGCGAACCCGGCGCTCCGGACCGCCTTCCGCAGGCTGAACACCGACTGCTCGTTGACGTGATAGCGCTTGGACTCGGCGATCCAGTCGTCGAGCTCTGATACTGCCTGTCGCTTGCCGATCGCTGCCATGCCGATCCGGACGACCGGCAAGCCGAACCACAGGAACAGGATGTTCGGCGCTGTGTGGATCAGGAGGCGGCCACCCGTGCGTAAGACCCGCTTGAGCTCCGCCAGCGCGGCAGCGGCCTGGTCTGAGTCGAGGTGCTCGATCACGTCCCCGAAGAGCACGAGGTCGAACGATCCTTCGGGCCAAGGGAGATCGGTGACGTCGCCCCTGCGGACATCCGCGCCCGAAATCCCAGCCAGGGTCTCGTTCGCAATCTCTACGGCTGCCTCTGAGTAGTCGATGCCGGCAACGCTCGTGCCGAGCTGGGAAGCCGCAAGCAGGACCTCGCCGCGGCCGCAGCCCGCGTCGAGCATGGCCTCCCCCCTCCAAGGCGCCAGGATTTCGAGCTCACGACGCTTGAGCCGTGAGAGTCCCCGATCGCGCTGGAAGCGATCGAAGCCCTCGCATTTCTCCGAGAGGAAGTACTCGCGGTCGTAGAGGTCGCTGGGGAGCGGCATTGATCGAGCCTAGCTTGGAGGTTGCGACCCAACTCGAGTCCTGGGCTCCTGGGATCATGCGCTGGAATGCCCCAAGACGAAATAACGAGTCCGGGCTCCCTCGAGAACGTAGCCAGGACCGTAACCCTTCTCAGCGTCGTCGCGCCGGTTTTCGAGGAAGCCGACAACCTCGTCGAGTTCCACCGGCGGACGATGGCAGCATTGGAGGGCCTTCCGGTCGAGCTAATCCTCGTCGACGACGGATCGAACGACCACAGCGCGGATCTTCTCGCCGAGCTGGCGGCCGCGGATCGCCGGGTCATGGTCGTCACGCTCTCGCGAAACTTCGGCCACCAGGCCGCCCTGACGGCCGGCCTCGACCACGCTTCGGGAAACGTGGTCGTGATGCTCGATGCGGATCTACAGGACCCACCGGAGCTCATCCCGCAGATGCTGGATCGCTGGCGCGCCGGTGTCGACGTCGTCTACGCCGTCCGCACCGCCCGCGCGGGCGAATCGAGGACGAAGCTCGCATCCTCTCGGGCCTTCTATTCGGTCTTCGAGAAGCTGGCGAGCTTGGACCTCCAGCGTAATTCCGGGGACTTCCGGCTCTTCGACCGCCGCGCACTCGACGTCCTTCTCTCGATGCGCGAGCGAAACCGTTTTCTTCGCGGCATGAGCGTCTGGATCGGATTCACGCAGACCGCCGTCCCCTACGAGCGGGACGCTCGACACGCCGGCGAGTCGAAGTACACGACCCGGCGGATGCTCAGCTTCTCGCTCGATGCAATTTCGTCTTTTTCCCACGTGCCGCTCCAGATCGCGACTCTGCTCGGGTTCATCGTCTCGGGAGTGGCCTTTCTCGGGATCCCCGTGGCCATCGGTCTCAAGATCGCGGGCGCGTTCGTACCCGGCGTCACTTCGGTGCTCTTAGCCGTCCTGTTGATCGGAGGGATTCAGCTCATCACCGTTGGGCTGATCGGCGAGTACGTGGGACGGATCTACGACGAAGTGAAGGCCCGCCCTCTCTACGTCGTTGAAAAAGTCCTGAATGCCGAAACCAGGGCCGGCGGTAATTCCCGGGAGCGATCTGCCGGGCGCACCTGACTCCCATTTCGACGAGGTGTCTCGCGTTGCCGTGATCGGGGCCGGCATGACCGGCCTCACATGCGCTTACCGGCTCGCCAAGGCCGGTCGATCTGTGGACGTCTACGAACGCTGGCCTGGGCTGGGAGGGCAGGTCGCGACGATCGACTTGGAAGACAGTCAGCCGCTTGAGCGCTACTACCACCACCTGTTCACGAGCGACCGCCACATTGCCGCGCTCTACGACGAGCTGGGCATGCCCGACGCGATCGAGTGGAGCCCATCGAGCGTCGCGGTGTTCTCCAGGGGGCGCCTCTATCCGTTCGTCAGCCCCCTCGACATCCTCAGGTTCTCGCCGCTTTCCCTGCGTGGAAGACTCCGGCTCGCCACCGGGGTCTTTCGAGTTGTGAGAGGTGGATCCGACTTCTCGGGCTACGAGGGCATCACCGCCCGGGCGTGGATCGAGCGCGAAATGGGTGATGAGGTCTGGAACGAGATCTGGGGACCATTGCTGCGCGGGAAGTTCGGAGACCGAGCCGACGACGTCTCGATGGCATGGCTTTGGGCTCGGATCACCTCGCGCCGGCGGATCGGACGGGGCGAGACCCGTCGGGAGCTTCTCGGGTACCCCCGCGGGAGCTGGCAGCCCTTGCTCGACACCCTGCAAGCGAAGATCGAAGAGCACGGAGGACGGGTCCTCATCGACCAGCCGGCCGCGTCGCTTCGCCGGAGCGAGCGGGGACTGGAGTTGACCTGGGGCGAGGCCGACTCCTGGCGGGCCGGCCTGAACCCTCAAGCGTTCCCGGCGCACGCCGCCCCAAAAGCATATGAGACCGTGGTCGCGACAGTCCCGCACGACATCTTCCTTGCGCTGCTCGACGATGCCTTGCGAAGTGCGCTCAGTCCGGGTTACGCCCAGCGGCTCGAGAGCGTTGAGTATCACACCGCCCTGTGCCTGCTGCTGGAGGTCGACCGCTCCTTCTCCCCGTTCTACTGGATCAACGTCGCCGCCAACGATTTTCCATTCGTGGGCCTGGTCGAGCAGACGAACCTGGTGGGCCCCGAGCACTACGGCGGCAGGCACCTGGTCTACGTGGCCAATTACGTCGCTCCTGGAGATCCCCTGCTCGAGCTCGACGCAGACGTGCTCCTCGCCACCTACGAGCCGTGGCTTCGGCGAATCAACCCGGAATTCTCGGCAGACTGGGTGCGGCGGGCCCTCGTCGCCCGTGAGCCCGCGGCCCAGCCGATCGTCACGCCGGACTATCCAGACCGCATCCCGCCGCTTCAGACCGGCGTTCCGGGCCTGATCCTGGCTACCACCACGCAGATCTACCCTGAGGATCGGGGCACCAACTACAGCGTCAGATTGGGCGATCGCGCGGCCGACGCGGTGCTCTCAGGCGAGGAAACCAGGCCGTGAGCCCGCGAATCCAGGCCCTTCGCGAGGGGTGGCGATCGGTGGAGCGGCGCGAGCGACTCATCCTCGTCGCGGCAATGGCCCTGGCCTTCGCACTGGTGCTGGCCTTCGTGATCGCCAACCGCCACGCCGCCCTCGTCGGCGACGAGCCCGAGTACGACACGCAGGGAAGGTTCTTCGCTGCCGGTCACTGGTGGTGGTCGACGACACCCTTCGGGGTTGCCCACGCCAGCGCGTGGAAGACCCCCCTCTATCCCGCATGGGTGGGCCTCTGGTACTCGCTCTTCGGCGCCCATCCTTGGGTCGTCGAGGCGATCCAGGCGGTTCTGGCCTCTGCCACCGTCCTGCTCGCCTGGCTCTTGGCGCGGCGCTTCTTTGGGCGGCGGGTCGCCATGTGGACGGCCGTCATCGTCTCCGCGTTTCCTTTGATCTGGCAGTACTCGGCGCTGCTTTATCCCGAGGCCCTCGCCGTTCCGCTCACCCTCGCGATCCTGCTGACGTTCCTGGGCAAGGAAGCGACGACACGACGCGCTGTCGCGACCGGCGCGCTCGTGGGCCTCGCCCTTCTCGTTCGTCCCAACAGCTTCGTCCTGCTCGCCGCCGCCCTGGCGACATGGGTGCTGGCCGCGGGTTGGCGGCGGGGGCTGGCGTACACGGCCCTCGCCGCCGGAGTCGCCGTGCTGGTCGTCTCACCCTGGACTCTTCGCAACGCATTGACGAAGGGCATCGGCTTCGTCCCTCTCTCAGTTCAGGACGGCGCGATCTACGGGACCTTCAACACGCAAGCCGCCGAGGACCCGAACCTTCCGTGGGCTTGGCGGCCCGTGCTGAGAGATCCTCCTGCGGTCCTCGCTCGTGGCCGTCCCGTGAGCGATGCCACGCTTCGCTCGGATCTGGTCGATTCCGGCCTCGACTACGTCGCCGCCCACCCCTTCTCGGTCGCCGAAGCGTTCTACTGGAACGGGCTTTCACGTTTTTGGGACGTACGGCATCCGGGGCATGCGCTCGACGAGGTCCGATTCGTCGGGGGGTCCAAGACCGTGACGGCCATCGGACTCGGGATCTACTACCTCCTGCTCCCGCTCGCCGTCCTCGGGCTCTGGAGGATTCGCAAGCGCAGGGAGATCGTGATCCCGCTGGTCTGCCTTGCAGCGGCATCGTCGGTCGTCTTCACGGTCGCCTCGGAAACCCGGTACAGGGCACCCCTCGAGCCCGTCATCGTCATGCTCGCGGCAGCCGCCGTGGCGGCGCCGGCCTGCGAGGGACGCCGGCCGGGGTCTACCTGACCGCTACTCCCACTCGATCGTCGCGGGGGGCTTCGACGAGATGTCGAGCGCCACGCGGTTCACGCCCCGAACCTCGTTGATGATCCGGTTCGAAACCCGCTCGAGGAGGTCGTAGGGCAGCCGCGCCCAATCGGCGGTCATCGCGTCCTGCGAGGTCACGGCGCGGATGACGATCGGGTAGGCGTAGGTGCGTCCGTCCCCCTGGACGCCGACCGAGCGAACAACCGGCAGCACGCAGAACGACTGCCAGAGCTCGCGGTAGAGGCCGGCGGCGCGCACCTCCTCCTGGAGGATCGCGTCGGCTTCGCGGAGGATGTCGAGACGCTCGGCGTTGATCTCGCCGCCGACGATGCGGATCGCGAGGCCAGGCCCGGGGAAGGGCTGGCGCCAGACGATGCGGTCGGGGAGGCCGAGCTCGCTCGCCACAGCGCGGACCTCGTCCTTGAAGAGCATCCGCAGCGGCTCGACGAGCTCGAGGCCAAGGTCCTCGGGCAGACCGCCCACGTTGTGGTGCGACTTGATCGTGTCGGCGGAGCGGCCGTCGCCGCCGGACTCGATCACGTCCGAGTAGAGCGTGCCCTGTACGAGGAAGCCTGCATCGTCGAGCTTCTCGGCCTCGGCCTCGAAGACGCGAATGAACTCCTCGCCGATGATCTTGCGCTTGCGCTCGGGCTCGTCCACCCCTTCGAGCTTCGTGAGGAATCGCTCCGAGGCATCGACGTGGATGAGGTTGTTGCCGAGGCGCTCGCGGAATGTTTCCACGACCTGAGCGCACTCGCCCTTTCGCATCATCCCGTGGTCGACCAGCACGCAGGTCAGCTGCTCGCCGATGGCCCTGTGGACGAGCGCCGCAGCTGTCGCCGAGTCGACGCCCCCGGAGAGCCCGCAGATCACGCGGGCGTCGCCCACCTGGGCCTTGATCCGCGCCACCTGCTCCTCGATCACGGACTCGGGCGACCAGTCGTTACCGCATCCCGCGATCTCGTGCAGGAAGCGCTGGAGCACCTCGGTGCCGTACGGGGTGTGTACGACCTCGGGGTGGAACTGGATCCCGTAGAGCCGTGCGTCCTCGCTCTCGAAGGCTGCGACCGGCGAGCCTGGGCTCGATGCCAGCGGCTTGAAGCCCTCCGGAGCCTCGAAGACGCAATCGCGGTGGCTCATCCAGCACTGCTGCTCCGTCGGCAGGCCGGCGAGCAGGCGCCCACCGCCGTCGAGGAGGTTCAACTCGGTGCGGCCGAACTCGCCGGCCTCGGCGCCCTCGACGCGCCCGCCGAGGAGCAGCACCATCGCCTGCATGCCGTAACAGATGCCCAGCACCGGCAGGCCAAGCTCGAGGAGCTCGCGCCGAAGCGGCGGCGCGCCCGCCTCGTAGACCGACGCGGGGCCGCCCGACAACACCAGCGCCGCCGGCTTGCGAGCCTTGATTTCCTCGAGCGAGATGTCGTGGTGAAGGAGCTCGGCGTAAACCCCGCATTCGCGAATCCGGCGGGCGATCAGCTGCGAGTACTGCCCGCCGAAGTCGAGGACGAGGACGGTCTGGCCGACGACCTCCGGCTCCGGAGCCGACGACGCGTCGGCGACGTCGGGCTCGGGAAGGATCGCGGCCTGGACCTCAGTCATCCGCGCTGGCGACCGCCTCGGCGACGGCGGCGCGGCCGTTGGAGCCCATGCCGACGGCCTGTTCGCGCTGGAGCTTCTTGCCCTCGGTCTGAAGCGCGGGCGCCACCATCACCTCGGCGCGCTGGAAGTCGCGGATGTCCTCGTACCCGCAGGTGGCCATCGAGGTGCGCAGCGCTCCCATGAGGTTGAAGGTCCCGTCGTTCTCGTGCGCAGGACCGAGGAGGATCTCCTCGAGCGTCCCGTCCTGCTTGGTGGCCACGCGAGCGCCGCGAGGAAGTGATGGATGGAACGTGGCCATGCCCCAGTGGAATCCGCGGCCGGGCGCCTCCTTGGCTCGCGCAAGCGGTGAGCCGATCATCACGGCGTCGGCGCCGCAGGCGATTGCCTTCGAGACGTCGCCGCCTGTGCGCATGCCGCCGTCGGCAATGACGTTGCAGTACTCGCTGGTCTCCAGCATGTGCTGGGCACGCGCCGCGGCGACGTCGGCGATCGCTGTGGCCTGGGGGACGCCGATGCCGAGAACGCCACGCGTGGTGCAGGCAGCGCCCGGCCCGACGCCGACGAGCACACCGACCGCCCCCGTGCGCATCAGGTGCAGACCCGTGGAGAACGAGGCGCAGCCACCGACGACGCACGGAACCGGGACCTCGGCGATGAACTCCTTGAGGTTGAGGGGCTCGGAGCGCGTGGAGACGTGCTCGGCGGAGATCACGGTCCCCTGGATCACGAGGATGTCGAGGCCGGCTTCCAGGGCCGTCTCGTAGTGCTCGGTGACGCGCTGGGGCGTCAGCGAGGCGGCGGCCACCACTCCCTCCGCCTTGATCTCCTCGATCCGCCGGGCGATCAGCTCGGGCTTCAGGGGCTCGCGGTAGACCTCTTGCATGAGCGAGGTGGCGTGGTGCGGCGGTGCGGCGGCGACCTCCTTCAGCTTCGCGTCGGGATCCTCGTAGCGCGACCAGATGCCTTCGAGGTTCAGGACCGCGAGGCCGCCGAGCTTGCCGATCGCAGCCGCCGATCCGGGGCTGACCACGCCGTCCATCGCGGAGGCGAGCAGGGGAAGCTCGAAGCGGTAGGGGCCAAGCGACCACGAGACATCGACGTCGTCGGGGTCGCGCGTGCGCCGCGATGGCACGATCGCGATGTCGTCGAACCCGTATGCCCGGCGGCCCTTCTTGCCGCGACCGATCTCTACTTCCAACGCTTCATCGCCTCCGAGTCGTCAAGGAAATCAGGCTAGGCGCGCTCGCGGACGAAAAAACCCCGGCAGGCCGGGGCTCAAATGACGCTGGATGGGCGTTCTTTCGCAGTGTTGCCAACGCCCAGGCGATAATAACGGAGGTCAACCGCGGCCTTCCCGGGGATCGACGCCGGTTGCCTACCGAATCGACGCGGGGCCGCCGCTGCTGACCGGATGGACGCTTTGCAGCCGCTCGCAGCCGAACTCGCTGTCGTGACCGGGACCGCCTGAGCAGCTGTCCCGCCCGACGCCCCCTTTGAAGTGGTCGGCGCCGACCTCGCCGTGGAGATCGTCGCCGCCAGGTCCCCCTCCCAGGAGGTCACCCCCCTTTTCGCCGCGCACGAGATCGTTGCCGGGCCCAGCCAGGATCAAGTCGATCGCGTCTCCACCGGAGATATTGTCCCTGCCAGTCCCGCCCTCGACGTAGTCGCTACCGCCGTGGCCACAGATGCGATCGTCGCCACCGTAGCCATAGATCACCTGCTTTCCGCGTCCCGCGACGATGACGTCGTTCCCGGGGGTTCCTTTGATCGTGTTTCCGCTGACAGCGACGACCGAAGGGAACTGCCCAAAGCAACGCTGTTGGCCGCCCACTCCCGCGGTATGCGCAATGGCGACCGCTACTGAAGCCGCCGCAACGGTGGCGGCCCACATGAGGGCGACGAGGAAGCTCCGGCGATGCATCTCCTGGTGTATACCACCGAGCCCACTGTCATCCGCCCATTCGCCGAATCCAGAATGCCGCGGGCTGGGTATCCGCCCACTCGGGGTCCGGATGCCCGGCGGCGACGCTCGGGATCAATGCACCCAGTCGCTCTCGCTCGCGCCGATGGAGCGCTGCCACCCCGAGCTTCACCTCCCACTCAGAATTGCCCTGGAGGAATGCCTGGACGAGGTATTGCTCGTTGAAGTAGCTGTCGAAGTCGTACAGGTAGCGCGGGTACTCGAACGGCAAGAAGACGTCGTGGAATTGGACCCAAACTCCGGCGGCGAGTTGAGGCAGGACCTCCAGGACCAGCCAGTTGACCTCACTGCCAAGCTTGACGATATGCGAGGTGTCGACGAAGAGGACATCTCCGGCCGCGAGGTCCAGGAAGCGCTCCATCGATAGCTCCCGACAATCGCGACGCTCGAGCCTCGTCAAGCCCTCTATCTCGTCGGTAACCAGCGTGCGTGGCGTGGGATCGACAGCGATGAGCTCGGTGCGATGTCCCTCGCCGAGGTTCGCCATCACCGCGGCAGCGCTGACGATCGTGGAATAGCCGGAGCCGAGCTCGAGCAGCCGACGCGGCCGCAACCAGCGGATTAGGGCATAGAGAAGCTCAGCATCGCCAGCCTGGTATTGCCCGTTCCAGATGCCGAACCCGTACCGCTCTGCGGCCCGGAGGCCGTCGGGCAACTCACGCAGATACGGCGTGAGCTCGTTCTCGATGAATTCGATCTGCGACTTGGTATCGACTCCGAACCGGCTCTCCCGTGACCAGATCTCGTCGCCGGGAGGCGGGACTCGGGGGATCGGGCTGTAGAAGTCCGTCGGCATGACGGCGAGGCCCATTCGGGCCGCCGCCCGGCGTATGAGGAGGTCTGCGCGGGTCTTGGCCGCGAGCCGCAACGCTCGCAGGCGGTGACGGATCAGGCTCACTCGGGGGGCCCCGAGCACCTTACGGAGATGTCCATGTCTAGCCTCAAGCGAGCCAGGCTACCCTTGACACGATGCCTCCGGAGGGAAGACAGTTGGCCAGCGACGATCCGAGGGCTGCAGCCCTCCCACCACCTGGATCGTTCCAGGACGTTGACCGCGGCGTCTTGCGATCGCCGCCACGCTCGCACCACCTCGCCTACATCGCCCGGGAGCTTCCACGGAGGATCGAGCGCCTCGTCCAGCGGTTCGGGCCCGAGCCCGGGTGCCGTGTCCTCGACTACGGCTGCGCCGACCGCCCCTACCGCGACTTGTTCCCCGTCCAAAGCGAGTTCATCGGCGCCGATCTCCCGGGGAACACTGCGGCGGAGGTCGTCATCGATCCCGATGGCCGTCTACCGCTCAGCGACGCCTCGATGGACTTCGTCCTATCGACTCAGGTGCTCGAGCATGTGGAGGAACCGCAGATCTATCTGTCCGAATGCTTCCGCGTGCTCAAGCCGGGGGGCCGACTGTTGCTGTCCACGCACGGAATGATGATGTACCACCCGGATCCGGTGGACTACTGGCGGTGGACCTCCGCGGGCCTAGCGCACGTGGTGTCTGGGGCCGGGCTGGAAATCCTTCACCTTGAGGGGATCATGGGAATGGCGGCGATCGGCCTTCAACTCTTTCAAGACAGCATGCTCAGATTCGTCCCGCGCCCCTTCCGGCCCCTCCTGATCATCGTCAGCCAGACGCTCGTGCAAATCGCAGACCGAGTCGAGAGCGACGAGAGCCGGCGCCTCAACGCCCTGGTGATCGCCGTGGTAGCTACTAAGCCCGCCGGATGACGAAGTTGTTTCGCGCGGGCGCCAGGCGGCTGATCCGTTCGCGGTCGAAGACTTCGGGTCCGACGCTCGCCGAGCGCCTCGCTGGCCCCAAGCTGCTGCGCGCGTTCGCCGAATCGCACACCGAGGCGCTCTTCGTCGAGATCGGGTCGAACGACGGTGAGCAGCACGATCACCTACGTCCGTTGATCGCTGCGTTCCCGTGGCGGGGTGTCATGGTAGAGCCCGTCCCGTACGTGTTCAGACGACTCCAGCACAACTACGCATCCTTCGACCGCGTGGCCCTCGAAAACGTCGCGATCGCGGATCACGACGGCTCGCTCCCCTTTTACCACCTGCGCGAGGCGCGGCCGGGCGAGGTGGATGCGCTGCCTGCTTGGTATGACGGCATCGGCTCGTTCTCCCCCAGCACGGTCCTCAGCCATGCTCGCCACATCCAGGACATCGGCGAACGGCTGGTGACCACCATGGTGCCGTGCCTGACCTTCGAATCGCTCTGCGACAAACATCGGATTGAGAGGCTCGATCTCCTGCTCATCGACACCGAGGGATACGACGATGAGATCATCAAGCTGATCAATTTTGATCGACATTCCCCTCGGTTGCTCGTCTTCGAGCACTTCCATCTCTCCGAGGCGCGCCGCGACACGTGTCGTGAAACTCTGAGCGCGGCCGGCTACGAGCTTATGGAAGAGGGCTTCGACACGTGGTGCCTAGGACCAGACGCAACACCGGAGCTTCGGCAGGTGTGGTCGGCCCTCGAGCCGGCGGTCCCCGCGCTTACCGCGGACGCGCCGCCGAGCGACTAGCCGGCCCGTGAATCGGCTGGCATCAAACTTGCGTCGACGATTCCGAACCCCGTCACGCGTCGACGACCTGCTCGCAGCCGACGACGCTCGCTATCTCAGCTCGGGGTACGACGACTCGGTCCCGCTGCCGGCCTCGGCAGAAGGGGTGCTGCGTGAGGACAATCCCCGGCTCCAGGACCTGAGTCGACGCTACAGCGCGCTCGACCTCCCGGTTAACTCTGCGTCGCGCTGGAACCAGGAGGCCGTCGAAACCTTCGTGGATCTCCCCCACTTTCGCGGCGAGTCCCTCTTCACATGGCATTATCGCGAATCCATCCGGGTCACCGAGCTCAAGTACTTCCTCTTGCTACGGGACGTCGAAGGACACGATCACCTCGGATTGCTCGAGCGCTTCGACGAGGACGGTCTCTTCGGGGCCTGGCGCTTCATGTTCTCCGGCAGACGGCCGATCAGCCGGGACCTCCTCGACTCGGTCGGCGAGATCTCCTTTCTCGATCGTGCCCTCGGGCTTGGCGACCTCCAAGATATCTCGATACTCGACATCGGCGCGGGTTACGGGCGGCTCGCCCACCGGATGGCGTCAGCGCTGCCGAACATCGCCGACTACTGCTGCGTCGATGCGATCGCCACCTCGACGTTCTTAAGCGAGTACTACCTCGCTTACAGGGACGTCGCACCGCCGGCGAGAGTCGTCGCGCTCGACGAGGTCGACGAACTGGAGACCGGCTCCTTCGATCTCGCTTTGAACATCCACAGCTTCTCGGAATGCACGTACGCCGCCGTGGAGTGGTGGGTCGCCCAGCTCGTGCGTCTCGAGGTCCCCCGGTTCTTCCTGATCCCCAACGAGCCTGAGGGGCTACTCACGATGGAGGCGGATGGGAGCCGGCTCGACTTCGCACCCCTCTTGAAGTCGGCCGGCTACCGGCTCGTGCTTCGAGAGCCGATGATTAGCGATGTGGCGATACGCGATCTCCTGCAGCTCCATGACCACTTCCACCTGTTCGAACGGACCTGACACGTGGAGATCCACGTCGCCTGCAGCACCGACGATCGCTACGTGGCGCACAGCGCGGCGATGATCCACTCCGTCCTGTCCCACCGCGGGGAACGCCGCGTAATCGTGCATTACCTCCACGACGAGAGCGTTCCGGCGGACAAGCTGACCAAGCTAGAGGGGATGACCGCCGCGATGGGCGGCACGCTCGACTCGATCCTCGTGCCGCCCGAGCTGACCGAGGGCCTGCCGGAGTGGGAGTACATATCGCGCACGATGTGGTTTCGAATCTTCTTACCCGACCTGCTCCCGGCGGTCGCACGCGTCCTTTATCTGGATTGCGACTGTCTTGTCCTGAAGCCTCTCGACGAGCTCTTCGCAACGGACCTCGACGACGCCTACGTCGGATCCGTGGCCAACGTCCCGCCGCTGCACGACCTGGGACGAATCGCGAGTCTCGGCATCGACGATCCCCGGGATTACTTCAACAGCGGGGTACTGCTTCTGAACCTGGATTGCATGCGACGCGACCGGTGCGCAGAGCGCCTTCGCGAGTTCGGTGTCGCGAACAAGCGGAATCTCGTCTTGCCAGATCAGGACACGCTCAATGTCATCCTCGGTGAGCGTCGCCGAGACTTGCATCCGCGGTGGAATGCCATGACCAGCCTCTCCGAATGGTCGTGGAGCATCTACGCGTATGGTTCTCGCGCCCGCGAAGAAGCTCGAGACCGGCCGGCCATCCGCCATTTCGAGGGCCCGCCGATCTTGAAGCCATGGCATGTGCTGAACGAGGACCCGCTGAGGGACACCTACTTCGCCCACCGGGCCGGGACCCCGTGGCCCACCGTGCGCCTGGAGGGCCGGACAGTGGCGAGCCAGGCGCGAGTCGCCTTACGCCGGCCCGTCCGGGCAGCTCGACGGGCGTGGCTGCGCATTAGGCGTTGACAGCCATCCGAGCCGTGTAGTCGATTCGGTGGAGCAAGAGGGGGGGCCGGTCTGCGAAGTACTCGTCCACGGCGCGCCGGCATCCCTGCCAATGACCGTAATCGTCCACGATCAGGACCCCGTTCTTGCCGAGTCGCGGGAAGAGATGGACCAGCTCGTGACGCGTTGACTCGTACCAGTCTGTGTCGAGCCGGAGCAGGGCGATCTCTCGGGGCATCGTCGCGGGAATCGTCTCCTCGACGGGACCACGCACGAAATGCAGGCGCTCCTCGGGGTACCCGGTGTCGTTCAAGAGGGCGCGCACCTTGTCCTCGTTGAAGACCCCGGGGTCGAAGTGCGGCCAGGGCTGCGCCCCGCGGCTCTCGGCCTCGCGCCAGGTTTCGATGGCGGGAGGATCGATCGGCGAGGTATCGCTATCGGTCGGCGGGGTCATCCCGTCGAACGTGTCGTAGAGGTAGATATCGCGGTCCTCGCGTCCGAGATCCTGAAGGGTCAGGATCATGGCGAGAACGGAGCCGCCTAGCCAGACGCCGCACTCGACAAACGCTCCCGGGAGGTTCCGCTCGTCGCAGTAGCGGACGGCGTCCACAAGCGCCTTCAGGCGCGTATACCCGGTCATCGTGTGCGGAAAAGCGCGCCGGAGGATCTCGTCGTGCTCGTTTGGAGGATTGACATCCGCAACTCGGGGCTTGGCATCACGCTCTGAAGCGGGACCAGGCGAATTGGAGAGACGGCGGACGAGCCGGTTTCGGATCCCCGCACTCCGCCTACCTCCGCTGCGGACGGGCTGCGGCGACACATCGGCCTGGTGCTCCCTGATGTAGTCGGCCAGATAAGGGTCCAGCTCTTCTCCCGAGACGAAGACCCGCTCTTCGCACCTGAAGCTGTCCTCCCACCAAAGGACCTGAACCCTTGCTTCGGCTGGCAGCGCCTCCTGGAATCCGGGAGGGAAGTGATCGGAGCTGCGGTTGTGAAGGACGTGATGCTTGAAGACGAACTCGATGGCCCCGTCCTCGATCTCGATGAGCCAGCGGTGGTGGCCCCAGCCGACCCACGGCCCCTGGAATCCGTACGACTGCTCCTCCAAGCGGGAGGGAACCTCGATATAGCCGGCCTTTGCGATCCGGATCATTTCGGAGCAGACGAAAATTGGATCCCGGATGTCCTCGAGCGTATGCGAGCAGATCACGAAGTCCAGCTCCTTGTCGGCAAAGGGGTACGGCTCGCGATCGCAGATGTCTCGCTGAATCCACCTGTCGGGACTCAAGCGCTCCTCGGCGGGCCCGTCGGCACCGTATAGCCCCCTGGTCTCGTAGGGCATGAGGTCCATGACCCAGTCAGCCCGAGTGAACGGTCGTCCCCACCCCCCGATGTCGAGGACAACATCATCGTCGCCCAAGCGATCGAGGATGCGCGCTGCGCTCGTACTCAGCATCGTTCGTAGAGCTCGCGCCGGCCAGTTATGCGAACCCGCGCATGACGGCTCGGAGACCCTTCCACGGACCCCCGGCGGTGGCCGGCAGCTCGAAGCGTCTACCAACCTCCACCCGGTCGAAACCCACCGCCAGCATCATCCGCTCCAGCGCTGCCTCGCTGAGCAGCCACCACTGGAAATAATCGATCCCGTCGAACTCGACGAGCGGGCGACGGCGTCTCAACCTGGACCGGCGGATTGGCGTGCAGATGATGGCGCTTCCCCGGCAGACCGAGAGCATCCGCTGCAGGGCCGTCACCGGATCCTTTAGATGGATCAAGACGTCGCCACAGAAGACCAGATCGAACTCGCCGAGCGTGGAGTCCAGCTGATACACGGAGCGCTCGATCCGCTGCACGGACGATCCGAGAGCTTCTTGGACAAGGGCGAACCTCTTCTCCTTAGTTTCATCGAGCGTCGGAGGGACGCGCGCGCGCCACAGGGGAGGCCAGTCGAGCTCATCAGGGCTCGACAGGTCCGCCGCGACGACCTCGCTGGCGCCGCGGCGCTCCATCTCAAACGCCCAGAAGCCGTCCATGGTTCCAACGTCGAGGCACCGGAGGCCCGAAAGGTCCTCCGGCACCAGGTACCGATCAACGGCAGGCCGATGGTCGAACATGCCCGGCGTAACCACTCCCGGAGCGAGCTCAATCGTGTGGTACCAGGGAAAGGACGAGACCTCGTCCAACAGCGGGTGGTCCCCCGTTTGGTCAATCTCCTGCTGAAACTGAGAGTCAGTCATCGTTCGCTGCCCCGCAGGGCCCGCAAAGCCTACGCGGTCCTATCTCTCCAGGCAGGCCAGGGCAGCAAGAGCATCAGTGTCTGTGGCAGACACCGCGTAGGAGGCCGGGTTCAGCCCCGTACCGGCCGGCGAGGCGCTCCTGGCGGCCTCGTTCAGCGGAACCACCGTTCCTTGGCCCGAGGTGTACGAGACCCGGTCCGCCACCCAGAGGGCGGGGCCGCTACCCGTGGCTGCGGCTACGTAGTAGATCTCCGGTCGGGCTAACGAACGAACAACCGCGAACTGCGACAGCCCGCTCGCGAGCGCGGCGATCAGCGGCGGTGGAGCGGCGAGGCAGGAGGCGGAGGAGACAAGCGCGCCCGTGTTGCCGCACACGAGCGGGCCGAGGACTAGGCAGCCCGGCGTTGCGGCACGGCGAAACTCCTCGAATGATCCATACGGCCGATAGACCCGGTTGAAGTCGTTCGCGCGCCTGAAGTCGGCCCGCGCGGCCGAGTCGTCACCGAGCTCGAGCTCGACCTGCGAGAGCTGCAGGAGCTGGCGCCAGTCGGCCGGCTCGTTCTTGATCGCCTCGCGGAGATCGTCGCGTGCTGCACTCAGACGCCCCTGGCGATCTTCGACGGCTGCGCGCTGCTCGTAGGGAGATGCAGCCCAGGGCGCGGCACCGACGGCGTCGTCGGCAAGAGTCCCGGCCTCAGCGGTCTGACCCGCGCGAAGGGCGGCCTCCGACTGGCCTTCGCGCGAGGAGGAGACCATGCCGGGGACGAGGACCAGGGCCGACGCCATACCAACCGCGAGGATGGAAGCCCGACTACGCGTCCACGACAAGCGCCCCTTCCTCCGTTGGATAAGGGCCGAGGCCGCCACCGCCAGAGCGCCGATGCCGAGGACTCCCACGGCCGTCTCCTCCCACAGCCAGTCGACGCCGGCCTGGATCAGGAAGACGATCCCGGCGGCGCACATCGCCGTTGTGGCAGCCACGTCCGACGATCGTTGGGCCCGCGCGCGGGCGCGGAGCGCGAGGGCAAGCAACGAGCCGAGGAAGCAGACTAGGATAAGAAATCCCGGGAGACCGAGCTCCGCCAGCTCCTCGAGATAGAGCGAATGCGCGTCGCGTACGAACTCGTGGCCCTTTCCGTGGCGCGCCCACCAGAACTCAAAAGTGCCCGGGCCGCTGCCGCCCCACGGATGCGCGTTGAAGTCGTCGAGCGCTGCGCTCCAGACGTCATGGCGCGTGCCGCCGGTGGTCGTCAGGCGCTCGGTCGGATTGCTGCTGTCGGCCGCCGTGCGCTGGTTCACGAACTGGTCCCAGCCGCGAGAGATCACGCCGTGTCCCCCGACGGCGATCGCCAGCGCGCTTGCGACCAGGACCACAGGCACCACGCGTCGGGCCAGCGGCGATGGAAGGCGGACGGCATCGATACGCGCCATCTGCGTGATCGCGGCGACGCCCGCGCAAGCAGCCGACGCGCACACGAGGGCGAGCAGGACCGCCCCGCCGCCGGCGCTTCCGGTGGCGTGCGCAATCTCAGGCTTGCTTCGTACAAGCAGGATCAGCGCGCCGGTGGCGAGGAGTGCGGCCAGGCAGTGCACCGCCGCAGTCCAGCGATTGCGCGAGAGCGCCAGGCACGCCACGATGGCGGCAGCGGCCGAGGCGACTCCGCCGCGAGAGTAGGTCAGATACACGGTGAGGCCGGCGACCGGGGCGGAGGCGAGCCCCGCACATCTCATTGTGAACCGCGAGGAGTTCGCGCTCCAACTGAGACCCATCGCCAGCGTGATCGCGCCCCAGGCGCCCACCGCGTTCCAGTAGTTGAGGGGATAGCTGAGCCGATCCGTAGCGAAAAACAAGCTGACCGAATTCGAGAAGTGGCTCGGGGCCAGGCGCGAGGCGAGGGCCAGTAAGCAGACCCCGAGCGCGGCCGCACCCAGCCCCGCCGCCGCCGATCTCCACGTGTAGCGATTCAGCCCGAGGATTGCGAGGAACACGATGCCGGCGTACGTAGCGATCCGGGCGACCTCCGCAAGCGTGTGCTCGCTGCTTCCCGTCCAGTTCAGGCTCAGCGTGCTGAGCGCGCCAAGCCCCAAGATCGCGACGAGCGGCAGCACCTGCGGCCGACCAAGATGCCCGCGAGGAAGGACCCCGGCGGCCACAGCGATGGCGATGCCGATCCACAAGACAAGGCCCACCTCCTGACGAACGACCAGGTCGTACCCGCCATTCCTCACGGCGAGGTAGAAGGGCAACGCTGCGGCGATCGCGAAGACCAGGGCGCGGCGAGCGACCAGCGCACGGGGCCTTGCCGTTCGCTCGCCACCGCCCCCAGGGCCGGTGCGCAGATGTCTCGCCTGACCGCTGAGACTCGGCTGTACACTCACAACATCGGTCACGAGTCGTTCACGCTACCTATGAAGTCGCCACGTTGATCGCGTATTGCCTCTGCCGGCGGACGGGCTTGCTCCTCGCCGCTTCCCTGGCAGTCGCCATCGTACTTGCGCCGGCGTCGGCCAGGGCGGCGTGCGCGGTCTGCGACCAGTACGTGCCGCCCGGACACCATTCTCCGGGATTGCAAGGGTCCCCACCGGGGCCCGCACCGCGCGTCGCTACGAACACGGGCTCCCCAGGCCCAAGTGTCGGCACGCCGATCGCAACCCAGGAGCCCAGCGGTGCGAGCTTGGCCTCGTCCCCCCCCGACGCCGCTGAGAGCGGCGGCGGGTCCGTGCCCATTGTCGACTACCCCGCGACGCCGTTCGTTTGGTTCGTCCTCCTGGTCATCGGGGGAATGCTTTTCCTCTCGCTGGGGGCGCTCGGGCGACGCCTGCTTCGCGGCCGGCACGGCTCAGCGGCCTGACTTCTGACGCGCGACTCATGGGCGCCGCAGATCTCGACGAAGGCGATTCCGAGCGGAAAACCCTCGCGGTTCACGCGGCGTTCGAGGAGTTGATCGACGGCGGGTGGGGCTTTCACGGCTGGACCGCCAACGACTCGCTTGAGATCGGACTCAGTCCGGAAGTGCTGAAGTTCATCGTCGAGCGAGTGCGGCCCGGCGACCGCACCGTCGAAACTGGCTCGGGGTACAGCACCGTTGCTTTCGCAATCGCCGGCTCGGAGCACACCGCTGTGTCGCCGGCGCCATGGGAGCACGAGCGAATCAGGCGCTGGTGCGACGAACGCGGCATTTCGCTGAGCAACGTCTCCATTCGCGAGGGCTTCTCGCAAGAGGTACTGCCGGGCCTAGGCCCCGAGTCGCTTGACTTCGTTTTGATCGACGGCGACCACTCCTTCCCCACCGTATTCGTTGACTACTGGTACACGGCCAGCCGTCTTCGGCCGGGCGGCCTGCTGGTTGTGGACGACACGCAGATCCGGACCGGCGACGTGTTGTGCGAGTTCCTCGAGGCGGAGGCCGACACCGGCCGATGGCGGACCGAGTGCCGGTTCCCGACCACCGCTGTGTTCATGAAGATGACGGAGCAGCTGATCGATCTCCAAGGCTGGGCCGCACAGCCCTACTGCACGAAGCCGAGTTCCCGCGACGGGGCTTCGCTGGTGAACCGTTTCCGCCGCCGGCTCCGGTCGAGAACCCGGTTGCGTGAGCTCCGAAACCGGCTCCGCGGAACCGGCTGACTCCCCGCGCCTCTACCCTCGCCCCCAATGAGCATCCCTACGTCGGTCTCGATCGTGATCGTCAGCTGGAACCCTGGCGAGTACCTCCGCGCCTGCCTGCGGTCGCTGGTGGAACATCCCCCACTGTGCTCGTGGGACGCGGTCGTGATCGACAACGCGTCGAATGACGGCAGCGCCGAGAGAGCGCGGGCCGAGTTTCCGTGGGCAGAGGTAATCGTTAACGCCACCAACCGCGGGCTCGCAGCCGCCAACAACCAAGGCATCGAGGCGTCGACGGGTGAGGCGATTCTGCTCTGCAACCCTGACGTCGTGTTTCGGGAGGGAAGCATCGACGCTCTGCTCGACCTCTTCGCGCGCCGTCCCAGGGCCGCGTTTGCGATCCCCAGACTGCTGCATCCAGACGGAACCCTACAGACGGGCACCGGCGACCTGCCAACCATCGGTGATGCCCTGCTCGGCCGACGCTCGGCCTATCGTCGCGCCGCCGACGGAACGAGCCGAGCGTTTTGGTGGGACGGCTGGGCTCACGACGAGGAACGCCAGATCGGCCATGGCGCGGAGGCCGCGTATCTCGTGCGACGCTCGGCCCTGCCGGAGATCGGTCTTCAAGACGAGCGGTTCGAGCTCGACTGGGAGGGCATCGACTGGGCCGCTCGTGCAGCCGAGACTGGCTTGGAGGTCTGGTTCACGCCCCGATCGGAGATCGTTCACGCGGGTGGAGTGAGCATCAGCCAGGCCTCGACGCGTTGGGTGCTCACGACACACCGCGGTATGGCCCGCTATATGCGAAAGCACCATGGGCTTGCAGGGCTCCTCGTACAACCGGTGGTCTTCGCTCGTGCCGGCTTCAAGCTCGCAATGAAGCTCAAACCGGACTACGGGCGCGCGGGCCAGCCCACAGGCGAACCCAATACCGAGATATCACGCGAAACATGAGCCTTTTCGATCGACTGATCCGGATGCTGCCGCTCTGGGCGAAGCGCCTGCTGAAGGCTGCGGCCGGGCCGGTCGATCGGCTCTGGATAGCGATCACTCGGCGCCACCATCCGGCCTCCCCGACTATCCCCGGTCTGCGGCTCCGGTCGCGCGTTGGGGCGGGCTTTCGGCCATCCGAGTATCTGGGGGGAGGGTGCCAGATCGCTAGGGACTTGGAACCACTTCTGTCGGTTCTCGAGCCCGGCGCCAGGGTCCTCGACTTCGGCTGCGGCTGCGGGCGCGTCATGGTGCACGTGCTCCACGACCGACCCGACCTTGACTTCACGGGTTGTGACGTGGATCCGGAGGCAATCGCCTGGGCATCTCGAAACATTCGATCGTCCCGCTTCTTCGTGAACCGATCCTCGCCCCCGTTGGGGGTTCCCAACGGGGCCTTCGACTTCGTGTATTCGATTTCGATCCTCACCCATCTGGACAGGGCGGCGCAGCTCGAATGGATCGAAGAGCTGCGGCGGGTGACATCCGAAGACGGGCGCGTTCTTGTCACAACCTGCGGTCGGCAGCTAATCGATCAGGCCCGGAGCGGCCGCGTGGCAAGCAACAGCGCGGATTTCACGCGACGCCTCCGAGAGCTGCCCGACCTCGATGACGTCGGCGAATTCTGCTTCGTTCCATACGTCAGAACCCGCGCAAACGACCGTGACTTCTCGGGCGTCCAGGGGGAGTATGGCCTGACGTTCCAAACTCCCGCTTACTCCGAACGGGCTTGGAAGCCGTGGTTCGACGTTGTGTCCGTCTCAGAAGGAGGTATCAACCACAGCCAGGATGCTCTGCTCATGAAGCCCACGCCACCCCAGTGAACTGAGCGCGTCGCAGCCAGCGACTGGCAACGGCCGAGGTCCCCGACCTATAATCGCGCGCCGATGACGCCCCTGACAGGAGAGCTCGGGGCGGACGCACGCGCGAGCATCCAGGCGCACCCGTTCTGGTACCACACGATCGACGTCGCGCCCGGCCTAACTACGCCCGGCTGGTTCGACCTGCGGGCAGCGCTCGACCGCATTCCGCTTCCCGACGTGCGCGGCAAGCGCTGCCTCGACATCGGCACCTACGACGGCTTTTTCGCGTTCGAGCTCGAACGACGGGGGGCAGCCGAGGTGGTGGCCACCGACATCGAGGATCACACGCTCTGGGACTGGCCGCCCGATGCGCGCCCCGACGTACCCGGAGCGGTCGACGAGCGCCACATGGCCATGCGAGGCCCGCCCAAAGGGGCGGGCTTTCGACTCCTGGCCGAGCTCAGCGGCTCTCGGGTCGACTGGCGGGCAATCAATATCTACGATCTCGACGCTGCCGACCTCGGCCAATTCGACGTCGTCGTCTGCGGCTCGCTCCTCCTCCACCTCCGAGACCCGGTCCGAGCCCTCGAGGCGGTTCGCCGCGTCACCAAGCGCGAAGGCATCTTTGTCTCCTCTGAGCAGATCGAGCTCTGGGCAACGATCCTCGCCCGCGGTCGGCCATGGTTCCGCCTCAACGGAAGCGGCCAGTTCTGCCAATGGTGGCTGGCAAATGCGGCCGGCCACAGGCGCCTGCTCTACGCAGCAGGATTCGAAGTCACCGACGCGTCGCGCTTCTACACCGTCCAGCTCAATCAGCACCCTCAGATGCCGCGCACTCCTTCCAATCTGGCTCGACGCGCCGCACTGAGGCTTCTGACCGCTTCATGGCAGGAGGGCGTCCTGCACCGGGCGCTCGCCTCCCGCCCGCGGCTCTGATGCTTGTGACACATCGCCTCGTTCCACCCGATCCATGTCCGCTTCACGCGGGTTAGGATTGAGGGGCCCGGGTTAAAGCACGATCGTCCTTGCATCCAGGCTGCCGCGCACGAGCGCGAGGGCCCCAGCGAAATCGGCCGCGAGCGACACGGCCGCAATCGCCAATCTCCGCCGAGAACCCCACCACCTGGCGTCGCGCCAGGCCATCGTCGCGTAGGGCAGTGCCCCGAGCGCAAGCGCGCGGCGTCTGAACACAGCGACTCCAATGAGCGCGACGAGGGCAGCGTCGAACGCTTTGGTACGAGGAGTCAAGAAGAAACCCGGGAACCGATATGTCCTCAGCTCGGGCACGAGCGCAACAAGGGCCGGAAAATACCGAAGCCGCGCCCGCTCCGCAATGAAGCCCCGCTGTCCGCGCGGAAACACTGCGTGGTAGACGAGCGCATCGGGATGGAACGCCGACCTCGCGCCGAGCCGGCGGGCCCGCCAGCCGAACAAGGCATCCTCCCCGAACGGCGCGAGCACGCCAGTTTCGCCGGACATCTCCTCGAAGCCGCCGACCTGCTCGAAATACGAACGACGGACGAACAGGTTCGAGGTCTCGTACAGCCCTTCGACGGTGACCCATACCGTGCGATCGAACGGCCCGCACTGAACGTCAGGGCTCGGGCGGACAGGCCCCTGTACCAGGTCGGCTTTCTCGAGCGCGGCCATCCCCGCAGCCAGCCATCCGGGCGTGGGCTCACAGTCGGCGTCGGTGAAGGCGAGCACCGTTCCCACGGACTCGGCGACGCCGTCGTTGCGAGCGTCCGAGACCCCGGCGCCCCGCATCCGCTTGATCAATCGGACCTTCGGCTCGGCCTGGGCGACGATGGTGGCGGTTTCGTCGTTGGAGCCGTTGTCGATGACGATCACCTCAAAGGCGGGAGCACCGCGCTGGGCGGCCAGAGCCCTCAGTGTTCGCGCGATCGTGGACGCAGCGTCGCGCGCCGCAACGATCACCGAGATGACCGGCGAGCCGGTGGAAGGGGTCACCGGGCTCTCCGGACGATCAGCGATGAGCCGCACCCCGGTAGAGCTCTTCGACCAGCGGTGCCAGCGCCGCGTCCCAATCAAACCGCGCCGCCGTCGCCCTGCACGCCCCGACGGTCTCCGGGCGCCGGGCGAGCTCGAAGCCGCGCAGGCACGCCTGGGCCAGCGCTTCGGGGTCGGCGAGCTTGCAAAGCTCGCCAGTGACGCCCTCGGTGACGAGCTCCTGCGGCGCACCGCTGTTGCTGACGACGAGCGGCGTTCCGCAGGCCAGCGACTCGACCAACGCCATCCCGAACGAGTCGGTGTGGGAGGGCAGACAGGTGACCCAGGCCCGGCCATAGCGCTCATGCTGGCGGTCCGGGTCCCCGACGCCCAGCGCCTGCGTGCGCTCGCGCGCGGCGGCCGGGGCCCGGGACAGGAGCTCGGCCGGATCCCCTGGCCCGCTGAGCCAGAGGCTCACCGACGGCTCCGTCTCGGCGACGATCGCCAGCGCCTCGAGCAGGTAAGGGAGTCCTTTCCCGGTCTCCGCGAAAGCGCCGGAGATGAGGATGGTCGGGTCCGGCGTGCGTGCATCCGCCGGGACGAGAGACTTGAGGCTGACACCGCCCGGGACCACCACGCCGTCGTTGCGCCCGTACTCCGGGGCGAGGTGGCTGAGCGCCCAGGGCGACATGCAGCTGTAGACGTCGATGCCCCGAACCACCTTGCGACTTGCCCGTCCCAGGGCGCGCGATTGCGCCTCCCACCAGGAGCGGATCGGGACTCCGAGGTCCGTGAAGACCGTGCGCCGGCTTCGATGCACCCTGGCCGCCCGGATCGAGGCCAGCGCGTCGAAACGGCCCATCGAGTGGACAGCGTCATAGCTCTCGATCAGCAGGCGTGGAAGCAGGTGACGGCCGAAGTCTGCCTCGTGGCGCCATGGGTCCTCCTTGCGCCGCCTCAGCCGCACCGTCTTGACCCCGTCGAGCTCGGAGTCGGTCGGCTCCCACGCGGCTGAGAGAATCGTCACCTCATGCCCCCGCCGCACGAGCGCGGCGCCCAGCTCCTGTATGAAGCGCTCTGCCCCGCGCCTGACCTCGGGCCAGCAGTAGGCGTGAGTGAAGGCGATGCGCACCGCCGGGCAGCATACTCAGGGTATTCAGGCCAACCGGCAGCCGAGATGCGAATCCTCACGATCACCAACTGGTACCCACCTCACCACTTCGGTGGGTACGAGCTCTCGTGCTACGACGTGATGACCCGGTTCGAGCAGCGCGGCCACCAGGTCGAGGTCCTGTGCAACGAAGAACGGGTGGCCGGCGTTCCGGATGCGAAGACCGCCCACGAGCGCTCAGTCCGGCGAGAGCTTCTGTCGTTCGTCCGCGGAGGCAGCCTGCTCAAGCCGTCGCTCCGCGGCCGCCTGGAGTTCGAGCGGCGCAACCAGGCGGCGCTCGAGCGCGCGCTCGCGGACGTCGAACCCGACGTCGTATCCGTCTGGCAGATCGGTGGACTGTCGCTGGGCATCTTGACGACCGTCATCGAGCGCGGGCTCCCGATCGTCTACGCGGTGTGCGACAACTGGCTCGGCTACGGGACGATCCTCGATTCGTGGGCGGGGCTGTTCAACGGATCGTGGGGGCGGCGATTGATGGGGCAAATGGCCCGCCCAATTGTGGGCGTGCCGACTGTGCTCCCCGACCTGAGCCGGAGCGGCGCCTTCTGCTTCGTCAGCGAGCTGACCCGGCGGCGCTCGATTGAGAGCTCACCGTGGTCGTCGTTTCCGGTCTCCACCATCGTCTACAGCGGCATCGAACGCTCCCTGTTCCCAACCCTCGCAGAGCCGCCGGATCGCCCCTGGCGCTGGAGGCTCTTGTACGTCGGCAGGTTCGATCCGCGTAAGGGTGTGGAGACCTTGATCCGGGCGATGCCGGAACTGCCGGCCGAGTGCTCCCTTTCCCTGTTCGGCCGAGACGAGGGAGGAGAGCGAACGCGTCTCGAAGGGCTGGCGCGCGACTTGGGGCTCGAAGAGCGGGTCCGGTTCGGCGAGCTTCAACGACACGAGCTCGCAGACGCGTTCGGCAACGCCGACGTGTTGGTCTTCCCAAGCGAATGGGAGGAGCCCTTCGGGCTCGTGCCGGTAGAGGCGATGGCGTGCGGTACACCCGTGCTCGCCACGGGTGTGGGCGGATCAGCCGAGATCCTGTGCGACGGTCATAACTGCGTCCTCTTCACCCCTGGCGATCCTGTCGCGCTCGCGAACGGCGTCCGGCGACTGGCCGGCGATCCACGGCTTCGTGACCGGATCGTGCGGCGGGGCATTCAGCTCGCAGACGAACTAACCGCTGATCGCCTCGCCGAGACGTTCGAGTCGTGGCACCTCGCCGCAGCCGGGGGCTTCGAAGGAAGCCTGCCGCCGGATCGACCGCTCCTGCATTCAGGGGTCTGACGCGATGTTACGGCCGCCCACCAAAGAGAGACTGGGCCTTCTCGTCGCGGCGTGGCTGGCCGCCGCCGCATGCTCGGGTTGCGGAAGCGGGGCGGGCACGCCGACCAGCGGCGCGGCGCTCGGGGTCAACGACCACCCCGAGCAACCGATCGGCTCCGACGGTGAGCCTGCGTTCAATCGCGCGATCGACCGAGCAGTTCTCAACCGAATGCAATCCGCCGGCGTGGGGATGGTTCGTGTCCCAGTCCCGTGGTTCTGGATTGAGCCAAAGACGAATCGGATCGATTGGCACTATGTGCATCGGGTCGATGATTACGTTCAAGCGGCCTCTGAGCGAGGAATGCGGATCCTGATGACGGTGGGCGGACCGCCCTGCTGGGCGACGAGCTTTCCCCGCGCGACGTGCGGGCGAGGCTACGTCGGAACGCCTGGCCCGACATACCCTCCGCGCATGCTAAGTGGCTTGACGCGCTACTCGGCGTTTGTCGCTCGGCGATGGGGATCGCATCTGGCAGGAATCGAGGTCCTGAACGAGCCGGACCACCCACAGCACCTTTTCCTCCGAGCCCCGGGCGAGGTTGGGCTGGCGAAGGCATACGCCGCCCAGGTCAAAGCGACCTATCGCGGGGTGAAGCGCGTCGCGCCGGCGATTCCCGTCGTCGCCGGAGCACTGGCCGGCAGCGACGGAAAATTCCTCCAGCGCCTATACGACCAGGGGATCCAGCGATTCTCGGACGCGATCTCGATTCATCCGTACAACGTTCGATTCGGCAACCAATTTTCGGCATGGCCGGATCCGCACCGCCGCTCTGGCGACGGCCGCCGTTACTCGTTCAGCGCCGGGATCCCGTGGATCCATCGGATCATGGTTCGCAACGGTGACGCGGCGAAGCCGCTGTGGCTGACGGAGTTCGGGTTCCCGACCTGCGCCCCAAGCCCGCTCTGTCTTGACCAGACCACCCAGGCGAGGTACCTCGGCGAGAGCTTGAAGATGCTGCGGCGATGGCCCTACGTCAAGGTCGCGCTTGCGCACGAGGCCCACGATTCGACCAGCGACTCAGGGAATTGGTTGGACAACTTCGGCTTGCTTCGGGAGAACCTGGCGGCGCGACCCGCATACTGCGCGCTCGCACGAGCTACCGGAGTGACGTCGTGCCGGCCCGATCCACTTAGCCCCGACGGCCGCGCGCAGGACACACTCATCCGGGCCTGGGAGGATTCGCGAACGTACTATCTCGAGCATGGACGAACGTTTCGAAGGTTCGACCCGGGAGCATTAACAAAGCTGGACAGCGCAATTCACGGCTTTCCGCTGCAATCTCGAGAGCTAAAGCCGACGGCTGACGTGCGCCCCACAACCATTGGGGTCGCTGCCGGCCGCGCGGACCGGACCCTGACGCTCTGCAACGCCTCGCCGACCACGGCGTACTGCGTCGTCCAGGAAGGGGTCGATGGCCGCTACCGCGTGCGTTACGGGAAGAGCGCAATTGGCACGTGGGAAGCTGTCGGGGCGGTCCTGGCCGGCGCGAGCAGCACCTGGTGATTCCATTTACCGTCAGTTGCCGGCGACGTCGCTGGGCCTCTCCATCGCCCCTTCCCTTCCGCGGGGGCCAAGCGGTATCGTCACGACCCTTGCCAGAGGCGCCCCACAAATCGCCGAAATCTCTGCCGAAGCGAAGTGCCCTGAGCGCTGGGCCCTCCTACCGGGGCTCTAGTCCGGACGTCGTGATGCGGGTCGAAGGCGTCGCGAAGCGCTACACGAAGCTGAGCGAGCAGGCCATGCTCCTCCGATCGATCCTTCCGGTTTGGCGGCCGTCCCGAACCGACCTGTGGGCGCTTCGCGATCTCGATTTCACGATCGAGCGCGGAGAGACGGTTGGCATCCTTGGTCGCAACGGGGCCGGGAAGACCACGTTGCTTCGATTACTCGCCGGCGTGACCCGTCCGAGCCGCGGCCGCGTTCAGATCACGGGAAGGATCGCGCCGCTGATCAGCGTCGGGGTCGGGTTTCACCCGGAGATGTCCGGTCGCGAGAACGTCTACGTCAACGGCATGCTCCTGGGGCTCAGCCGCCGGGAGGTCGAGCTCCGTTTCGACGAAATCGTCGCCTTCGCCGAGCTCGAAGAGTTCATCGACACGCCGGTCAAGTTTTACTCGTCCGGAATGTTCATGCGCCTCGGATTCTCGGTCGCCGTTCACGTCGATCCCGACGTGCTACTCGTCGACGAGGTCCTAGCGGTCGGCGACATCGGCTTCCAGCTCAAGTGCTTCGAGCGTATGCGCAGAATCCAGTCGCAGGGGGCGACAATCCTGCTCGTCAGCCATTCGATGCACGCGATTCGAGCGCTCTGCCCTCGGGCCCTGCTCCTGCGGAGAGGGGAAATCGTCTACGACGGAGATGCGGGCGAGGCGATTGCTCGTCACCATCAGCTCCTCTCAGCTTCCTCGGATGAAGCAATCGGCGCTGGGGAAGAGCACACTGCCCCACCCGTCCGAGTCACCGACCGTCGTCTGGATGGCCGCGACGGCCCGACGTTTCACCCGAGCCCTGACGAGCCCGTCACCTACCGAGCCCACCTCGAGTTCGACCGGCCCGTCGACAGCCCCCAAGTGGTCTTTCGCATATACGCCGAAGATGGGACACTGGCGTTCGCGACGCGGACGCTGGCAGGCGACTGGCGGAAATTCACGAGCGGCGACGAGACCGACGTCGAGATCAACTTCAGGTGCCGACTCGGTGGCGGCACGTATCGCTTGACGCTCATCGTCACCGACCGGGACGGCCGCGACCTGTACGAGGATTTCGAGGGGCTCCTGATCTACGCCGGTGGGCGCCCGGGAACGATCGGCATCGCCGACCTCGAGGCCGACGTGGAGGTCGATGGCCAAAACCTTCGCTTTCCCGAATTGATGCTGGACCAGGGCATCGAGGAAGCGGCCGCCACTGAGAACGCCAACTAGATTCACCGGCATGCTTCCGACGTTCTTCGTCATCGGCGCCCAAAAGGCCGGGACAACCAGCTTGTGGGCGTTCCTGAAGGAGCATCCAGACGTGTTCGTACCGCCCATGAAGGAGACGAACTTCCTGTTCCCGCACCCTGGTGCGCTTGACCGCGGCCTGGCCTGGTACGAGTCCCTCTACGAGCTTGCGGGCCCGGCCGCGCGCCGCGGGGACTTCTCGCCCGGGTACACGATGTTCCCGCAGTTCCGGGCAGTTCCAGAGAGGGCGGCGGCGCTCGTTCCCGACGCTCGGATCGTGTACATGATTCGTCACCCGGTCGAGCGCATGGTTTCGGCCTGGAGGCAAACGGCCACGGACGGGCACGAGCATCGCGCGCTCGACGAGGCGATCCTCTGGGACTCGCACTACTTCCTGGCCTCGTGCTACGGCTTTCAGCTTCACCGGTGGGCAAAGGCCTTCCCACCCGAATCGCTGCTGGTGGTGCGGGCGGAGGACTTCACTGAAGATCCGGGCCGCGTGATCGACAAGGTTCTCGTGCACCTTGGGCTTCCAGCGGGGTGGCGACCCTCAGACCCGAAAGCCCGTCACAATCGATCGGGCGACAAGCTGGTGGCCCGCGCTCGCGTACGGCGGGTATCCGGGGGGCTTCGCGGGGCGGGGTTCGAGCGGGCTGCCATCGCGATCGCGAAGAGCCGGCCGCTGTATGAGCGGCTTCGCCTGAGCCGGCCGTTGACGCCAACCGAGCTGAGTCCCAGCCCGGACCGCTCGGCGGCGCTGATGGAGTGCTTTCAGGAGGACTTCGGTCTGCTTCGAAAGCTCGTCGGCCCCGAGCTTGACCTGTACGGGCTGGCCTGACTCGACCGCTGCCCACAATCGCTCCAAAGAACGATCGCTATGTTGTTGCGCATGTCAGGGCGCGCGATCAACCCCCGCCTCTCCAGCGCGCTACGGCGCGCTGTCGATCGGCCCGTACGCGAGGCAGCCGACCGGTTGGGCTACGCAGTCGCGCCGAAGCTGCCCCCGGGAACGCATGCGGTCCCGACGGATTGCGACCCGTTCACGGCGGGGCTGATCGAGCGCGTCGGACCGTTCACCATGACGACGTCGGAGGCGATGATCGGACTGGTCGAGGCCGTCCGCTATCTTGTCCGCGCGGACGTCCCGGGCGCGTTCGTGGAGTGTGGGGTGTGGCGCGGGGGCAGCGCAATGCTGATGGCTTACACGTTGCTCGACCTCGGAGTCACCGACCGGGACCTGCACCTCTTCGACACCTTCGAATACGTCCCGCCACCCGGCGAGCACGACTACATGCTTTCCGGAACCCACATCTCGGAGTTCTTCGACGAGACGGTCAAGATCAAGGAGCTCCAGCACCTGCCGTTCGAGGACCTGCGACGGGCGGTGCTTTCGACCGGCTACCCACCCGAGCGCGTCCACTTCGTTCCGGGCCTCGTCGAAAAGACGCTGCCCGACCACGCGCCCGAGACGCTGGCGCTCTGTCGCCTGGACACTGACCTCTACGGATCGACAGCCCAGGAAATGAACCACCTCTGGCCGCGACTGTCTCCAGGCGGCGTATTGATCGTCGATGACTACGCCCAGTTCCTCGGGGCCAAGAAGGCGGTGGACGAGTACTTCGAGAGTCAGCGAGTTGCAGTCATGCTGCATCGTCTCGACACCTGCGCGCGGCTCGCTCTCAAGCCGGGCTGACGAGGTCCCCGGCCGAGTCGAACCTAGAGAAGGTCCACAAACCCACAAACAGGCGATCGTGGCGCCGGTGAAGCTCGATCGCCACCGCCCTCAGCAGGACGGATGAGGCGATGCTCACGGCGACTGAGGTAGCGAGGCCCACGCTCCACGCACCGGGGGAGCCAATCGCCGCCAGGTGGAAAAGGCTCGCGATGCCGGTCAGCGGATTCAGGTTCAACCAGCCGCCAGCCCGCCGACGACAGTCTGCGGGTACATGATCGGCGTCAGGTAGAAGAGCACGAGCAGTGAGGCCTGGACCAGGTAGCGGACGTCGCGAAAGTAGACGTGTGCCGCCGCCAGCACCAAACAGAGCGCCAGCGTGAAGAGCACGGGCAGGACAACGGCGGGGATCAGCAGGAGGATGTGAAGGCCCAGGCTGACCCCGAGTAGAGGCAGGATCAGTGCATACAGAACGATGGAGATCCCGAGGCCCGGAAGATTCGCGAGACACGACCAGGACGAGGAGCGATCGCGGGAACCAGACCTTGTCCGCAAGGGCAGAGCTGTCCACGATCGCGGTCGCACCGATGGCCAAGCTCTGGCTGAAGTACGCCCAGGCAAGAACGCCGATTACCGCGTACGCGGCGTAGCTGAAGTCACCGCCGGTGGGAACGAACTTGGAGAAGATGACTGCAAGCGAGCTCGCCTGCACGGCGGGGACGACGACCGCCCAAAGCACACCGAACGAGGCCCGCTTGTAGCGGGTGTGGAACTCGCTGCGAGCCATGATCGAGAGGACTTCCCGATGGCTCCACTGTGCGGCGAACCACTCGCGGCACGAGTCTTTATCGATCTTGTGAGATCAACGCTGACGCCGAACTCGTACACGAAATCTGCAGGAAAGGCCGCCTTCAAGTCGCATCCCATCCGTGGCGACGATGCCTTCCGACGACGCGGTGAAGCCGGCGCATGGCGCCGTGACTTCTCGCTCCTGGACAGGATCGCGTTCGCCAGAGGCGGCGGAGAGATGCTGATCGAGCTGGGTTACGAAGAAAGCGGGCTTTGGTGGCTTTCGAAGTGCAGACAGGGTCTGCGCTTCCCAGGCTCGTGACCGGCCACCGTCCCTCGCTGGACCTTAGGCCCTACAGGAGGTCCACGAACAGCCGATCGTGACGCCGGTGAACTTCGATCGCGACCGCTACCAGGAGAGCTGTCGCGCCGACGCTCACCGCTATGGACGTCCCTAGCCCCACGCTCCAGGAATCGGGGGAGCCGATCGCCGCCAGGTGGAAGAGGTTGGCGATCCCGGTGAGCGGATTCAGGTTCAACCAGCGGCCGAGGCCGCCGACCACCGTTTGCGGATACAGGATCGGCGTCAGGTAGAAGAGCACGAGCAGTGAGGCCTGGACCAGGTAGCGGACGTCGCGAAAGTAGACGTGTGCCGCCGCCAGCACGAGGCAGAGCGCCGACGTGAAGAGGACGAGCAGGAAAATCGCAGGAATCAGCAGCAGTGTGTGGAGCGCCAGGCCAACGCCGAACACGGGCAGGATCAGCACGTACAGGGCAAGGGAGATGCCGAGGCCCGGAATGTTGGCGAGGCAAGGGACGAAGACGAGAAGCGAGCGCGGAAACCAGACTTTGTCCGCGAGGGTCGAGCCATCCACGATGGCGGTCGCGCCGGCGCTCAGGCACTGGCTGAAGAAGGCCCAGGCGAACACGCCGACAACGGCGTACGCGGCATAGCTGAAGTCACCGCCCGTGCGCACGATCTTCGAGAAGACCACCGCGAGCGCGGCCGCCTGCACCGCGGGGACAGCGACGGCCCAAAGCACCCCGAACGAGGCCCGCTTGTATCGCGTGTGGAACTCGCTGCGAGCCATGATCGAGAGGACTTCCCGATGGCTCCACTGTGCGGCGAACCACTCGCGGCGCGACCCCGGCAGCGGCTCGAGGACCAGCCGCGACCGGGAGCGAGGCTCGGCGAAGGCGGGCCCTGGCCCGCTCATCGAACAATCATCCGTGCCGCAGCCCCCAGTCGTAGGGGATCTCGTCCGTGAACGGGTCCTTGCGGTCGATCTCCTCCGGGTCGTGAGCGATCGTCGCGCAGTTCGCGACCAGCGCGGGCTTGCCCCCCTCCCCCTTGAAGCCGTTCCAAACCATCGGTGGGATCGTCACGAGCGCGTAGTTGAGCTCGCCGATGTGAAGCTCTTGCACGGCCCCTTCGGTTGGCGACCCCCGGCGGTCGTCGTAGCAAACCAGCTTCACCATCCCGACCGGCACCGCGTAATTGAGCGTCATTTTCTTATGGATGTGCCAACCCTTGATCACGTCCGGGTAGACGAGCGAAAAGTAGATCTCCCCGAAGCGGTCGAAGCGCTCACCGTCTTCGCGGAGCATGTGGAAGATCGCACCGCGCTCGTCGGGGATGCGTCGAAGCGGGGTCACATGGACGCCGTCGATTTCAGCCACTGACCACCCCATCTAGCTGGTCGCGATTCTCAAGGCAGAACTCCACGGTCTCAGCAACGGCTTCCTCGAGTGGGGTCGAGGCGGCGAGCCCATGTTCGGCAAGTCGCTCCACCGAGACGTGGTAGGGGCGAGGGCGCTCGGCAGGGGGATCCGGGGCCTCGAGCTCCGGCCGCATCCCCGTCTGGCGTTCGAAGGCGCCCTGGACGAGGCCGGCGACGTCGCGAATCGTCACCGCGTTCCCGGAGCCGAGGTTATAGGTCCCCGGCGGCAAGACTGCCGCCGACCCCGTCTTGCTCGCCTCGCCGATGATTTGACAGACATCCGTGAGCGGAACGAAGTCGCGCCATTGCACGCCGGCAGTCCGAAGGCGGAGGTGGCCCTCGCGGACGCCCTGGCGACAGAGGTCGTTGACGACCAAGCTCCAGCGGTCGACATCGGGCGCGACCGGTGCGCCAACGGAGTTGGTCAGCCGCAGGATGACGAGATCGAGCTCCGCTCCCGCAATCCCTCCTAGCAGGTGCTCGGAGGCCAGGCGGGAGATCGCGTAGACGGAGATCGGCTCCGCTCGAAGATCCTCGGTGAGGACGGCATCCTCGCTAATTCGCCGGCCGTATACATGCACGGTCGACAAGTAGACGATGCGACTAACGCCTGCCTCTCGCGCCGCCTCCGCGACGCGGAGAGTGGCCAACTCGGTGTCCGTAAGGCCGGTCGCCGGGTCCTGCTCGGCGACAACCTCGTTTTGACCAGCAAGATGGACCACGGCGCTCACACCCGCGCACGCGTCGACGAACGGCTGCGGATCCTCGGCGAGATCGGCGATCACCTCGTGCCCGTCAAGATGCAGGAAAGGAGTGGGACGCAGCACGACTCCCGCAACCGTACGACCTGCGTCGCGCAGCATGAGAGCGAGTCGACCACCGATGTAGCCCCCCGCTCCCGTGATCAGGATCTCCGGGGCGTCCGCCAAGGGACCCGCAGTATCGCAAATGCCGCCTTTGGCTCCGCCGGGCGCCCCTGATGAGACACCATCACAGGACCCTCCCTACAGTCCTCACGTACCGGTGACCGACCTGCTGATCGACGCCATGAGCCTCGGCGACGCCTCGGCGTACCGAGGGATCGGCACCTATGTCCGCCATTTGCTGCGAGGGCTGTCCGCCGACGAAAGGCTTTCGGTGACCGCACTCGTCACGGCGGGCACCCCTCTCCCGCCAGGCGTCGAGGCGGCGACCATCCGCCGGTTTGCACCGCCTCGCTATCGCTCCGCCGAGCACGACTTGCGCCTGCCTCGTGAGCTTCGCCGCCTCGAACCCAACCTCTTCCACAGCCCGACCCTGGATCCGCCTCGCCGCTCGCCGAGCCCCTGGGTGAGCACGCTCTTCGACGTCATCCCGCTGGTCCTCGACTACCAGGACCTCGCGGGCGAGCGCCGGCGCTGGCAACGGCGCGCGGCCCGATATCGCTCGGCCGCAGGCGTTATCGCCATCTCACGCCAGACCGCCGACGACGGAATTCGGCTCCTGGGACTCGACCCCAAGCGGATCGAGGTAATCCACCTCGGCGTGGGCGATGAGTTTCGTCCCCCCACGGGCAAACGCGAAGCCGATCCCTCCTACCTCCTGCTGGCAGGCGAGTACTCGGAGCGGAAGGGGTACCAGGAGGCCTTCGCGACCCTCGGCAGGCTTGCGGACGCCGGCTACCGCCATCGCCTGCACGTAATCGGGAGGGTCGCGCCCTGGGTCAAGCCGAGCGTCGATGCCGTGGTGTCGCGCGCCCCCTCGCCCGAGCGCATCGACGTGCTCGGCTTCGTCGATGACGTCGTGGCCGAGTACCAGCACGCCTCACTGCTACTCATGACCAGCCGTTACGAGGGGTTCGGCCTACCGATCCTCGAAGCGATGGCATGCGGAACACCGGTGGTTGGGTTCGCCAACAGCTCTATTCCCGAGGTCGTCGGCGACGCGGGCGTGCTGGTCGCCGATGGGGACGTCGAGGCGATGGCGCGCGCCGCAGGCGCCATCCTCGACGACGATCAGCGCTGGCTCGAATTATCGCAGCGCGGCATGGAGCGGGCGCGGCAGTTCACGTGGGAACGTTCGGTGAGCGCACATGCCGAGCTGTTCGCCACCCTGGGTGGCTGAGATGCGGGAGGGGACGTCACGGGACCAGACTCGAGGCGGTACCCTTCGCCGACTTTGAAGGCTCCGACGATCTCGGTCGTGGTGGCCACCCGCAACCGCGCTCAGCATCTTTCCGGCCTCATGGCCGCGCTCAAACGGCAGGAGAGGATTGAGGGCTTCGAATTGATCGCGGTCGATGACTGCTCGACCGACGACACTCTGGAAGTCCTTTCTCGACTCGCCGCCTCGGCGCCGTTCCCATTGACAATCCTGCGCACCGAGCGCAACGCAGGCCCCGCGGTCGCGCGAAACCTGGGCTGGCGAGCGGCTCGAGCCCCACTGATCGCGTTCACCGACGACGACTGCCTGCCCGAGCCGCGATGGCTCAGCCGAATGGTCGCTGCCATGAGCACCGCGGATGTCGTCCAGGGCCGCACAAGGTCCAGTGACGACGCTGCAGGGCGAGGTCCGTTCGGGCGCATTCTCGCGGTCGACGAGTTTTCTTGGAAGTTCGAGACCTGCAATGTGGGCTACCGGCGCTCTGTCCTCGAGGCTGGGGACGGCTTCGACGAACGCTTCGTCATTCTCGGCGAGGACTGCGATCTCGGGTGGCGCGCGATCAGAAGCGGTGCGCAAACGGCCTGGGCTCCCGACGCGGAGGTCGTCCACCGAGTCGACACGACGGGCACTCGCATCGGCGATTGGGTTGCCAGCCTGCGGATCACGCGCCGGTTGGTGTACGCGCCCTTGCTGGTCAAGGAGCATCCGGGATTCCGGGAGAAGGTGCTGGTCGCGCGATGGTTCTGGTCGCCGCTCCAGCCACGGACCCTGGCTGCCGTCCTCGGCATTGTGATCGCCATCGGCGGACAGCGGCGCCTCGGCTCCCGGTTGATGGCCCTCGGACTGCTGCTCCCCTGGCTCCACTACCGCACGGCGATCGATCCCAGGCCCGGGCGAAGGCGCTGGGCATGGGCGGTCATACCGATGGCCTTGGTCACGGACATAGCAGCGCTCGCCGCGACCGTCGAAGGCTCCGTGCGCTACAGGACGCTGGTGCTTTAGGGCGCCCGTCGATCACCCAAGAGATCGTCCATCACGCCGACCATCTGCGCGCCGATCGCTTCCCAGCTGAAGTAGCGCTCGACGTGGGCGCGGGCGGCGCTCGCCAGGCGGCTGCAAAGCGCGTCGTCTGCCAGGAGCTCGCGGATCGCCCCCGCCATCGAGTCCGGGTCATCGGCGACCAATGCGTGCTCGTGGTCGACGATCCCGATGCCCTCGAGTCCGATGGTGGTGCCGACGAGCGGTCGGCCCGAGGCCATCGCCTCGAGCGCCTTCAGGCGGGTCCCGCTGCCGATTCGCAGGGGCACGACGACGAGTCGGGCGGGCTCGAAGTAAGGGACCATCGAGGGAACGTCGGCATGGACAGAGACGCCCGGAAGCTCTCCGAGCGCCAAGACCTCGGCGACTGGGGCACGACCGACCAGTTGCACCTCGGCCTCGGGGACGGCGGCGCGAAGCCTTGGCAACACTTCGGAGCAGAACCAGAGCGCGCCATCGACATTTGGCCAGTAGGCCAGGTGGCTCGGAAAAAGGATCCGCGGCGAGACCGGGATCGGGGTGACCCGATAGCGCGCCAGATCGGCGCCGTTGGGAATCACCGCGATCCTCTCGGCAGCCGCAGGCTCGAGGCCGCGCAGCACCTCGGCGTCCATCTCCGAGCACACGAGTACCCGGTCGAAGGAGCGCGCGATCCGGCGCTCCACCGCCAACGCCTTGCGCCGCTCGATCTTCAGGAGCCCTCGCTGCCGGGACCGCTGCGCCCGCGCAATTTCCTGCTCGAGTGTTCGCGACGCCAGGTTCTGCAGATCGATTGCCCACGGAGCGCTTCGCCGCCTGGGCAACAGCGCGGCCATGGCCTCGTGCTCGACGACGACCAGGTTGTAGGCCTCGTGACGGCTCCGGAGCTCCCGCGCCAGCGCGCGGCGGGCCGGGCCTGCCTGGTAGTGGTGAGCGGGGTAGCGCGAGCCGAGCGCGAGGCCGACCTGGAGGAGGCGTCGCACCGACGTGCGTTGGCTCCACGGCACCCGCCGTCTGGGGAGCTCAACAACACCGGCCGCGGCATCGCGAACCTCGTCGTCGTCGAGCTTGCCGACCGTCCAGAGATCCGTCGGGATCGCCGCCGCAAGCGCCTCGAAGAGATGTGCGAGGCGGATGTCGCCGCCCCCGAGATGATGTCCGGGGGGCTCAGGGGCCACCCACAGGGCCCGGTTGAGCCTATTTGGAGTGCTCAAACCGAGGCAGCCGGTGCGCCGGAGCGAAGGTGGGCGATATCCGCGTCGACCATCAGCCTCACGAGATCCTCGAAGGACGTTCGCGGCACCCACCCCAGCTCGCGCTCCGCCTTGCTTCGATCGGCAATGAGATCGTCCACCTCCGCGGGCCGCGCCAGCCTCGCGTCGGTCTTTACGTGGGCGTTGGGGTCGATCCCGACGTGCTCGAACGCGATCCGCACCAGGTCTTGAACCGAGTGGCTCTCGCCGGTCCCGATCACGTAGTCGCCGGGCTCGTCGCGCTGCAGCATCATCCACATCGCCTCCACGTATTCGGGCGCGTAGCCCCAATCGCGGCGGGCATCGAGGTTGCCCATCCGCAGCTCTGTCTCCATTCCGAGCTTGATCGCGGCAGCTGCCCGGGTCACCTTGTGCGTGACGAACTCCAGGCCGCGACGAGGCGATTCGTGGTTGAAGAGGATTCCCGAGGATGCGAACAGCCCGTAGCTCTCGCGGTAGTTGACGGTGATGAAGTGGCCGAAGACCTTCGCCACCCCGTACGGGCTGCGCGGGTGAAACGGCGTCAGCTCGGTCTGGGGGACCTCCCGCACCTTGCCGAACATCTCGCTGGAGGACGCCTGGTAGAAGCGCGCTCCAGGACAGACCTCGCGCATCGCCTCGAGCACCCGGATGACGCCGACGCCGGTGAATTCGGCGGTGAGCGTCGGCTGGGTCCAGGATGCCGCCACGAACGACATCGCCGCGAGGTTGTAGATCTCGACAGGCTCACACTCGCGCATGACGTCGACGAGCGAGCGTTGGTCGAGCAGGTCGCCGGTGTGCAGGGTGATCCGGTCCCGGATCGCATCGAGGCGCTGGAAGCTCTCGGCCGAAGCGCGGCGGACGAGGCCGTGCACCTCGTAACCCTTCTCCAGCAGGAACTCGGCCAGATAGCTTCCGTCCTGGCCGTTGATCCCGGTGATGAGGGCCCGCCGCGCGCTCACTCGGCCATCCTTGCACGCCACCAGTCCAGAAGGTCGCGGAGGGTCTTTGCCAGGGGAACATGAGGCTCCCAGCCGGTCGCGTCCCTGAGCCGCACTGCAGATCCGTACACCATCGACGCTTCCGCAGGGCGCGCCAGGGCCGGATCGGTGGAGGTTCTGACCGGCAGCGACGTCGCCTCGCCAAGCAACTCGATCAATCGGCTGATTGGAATACCCCGTCCGGAGCAGACGTTGAGCGTGTCGACGATCTCCCGCTCCGCGAGCAAGCGGTACGCGTCGACGACATCACGCACGTCCAGGAAGTCCCGGATTGGCGTGAGATCCCCAGTCTGGAGAACGACCTCACTCGCCCCGGCCTGCTCGGCCTCCGCGATCTGGCGGGCGAAGCTGGACGCAGCGAACGGGCCAGCCTGACCCGGCCCGGTGTGGTTGAAGGCGCGAGCGACGCAGATCCTCAGCCCCGCCGCGTCGCGAAACTGTTCGCAGACGAGCTCCATCGCCACCTTGCTGGCCGCATACGGGCTCGAAGGACGCGTTGGCATCTCCTCGGCGATCGGCAGCCGATCCGGATCGACGCTCCCATATACCTCCCCCGACGAAACGCACAGGACGTAAGCCTCCCTGGCGGCTCGAGAAATCGAAGCGAGCAAATTGGTCACGCCCGTCGTGTTGGCCCGGAAGGTCGCCCCCACATCCCGGAAGCTCTGCGCCACCGATGCAACGCCGGCGAGGTTGACGATCACGTCGGGGGATGTGTCGGCTACGGCGCGGTCGGTCGAGGCGCTGTCGAGCAGATCGCACACGATCTCTGCCCCGCCCTCGCGCCGAGACGTGCCGACGACGTCGAAGCCGGCAAGTGACGCCGCGTCGCGCATGTGGGCACCCGCGAAGCCGCCCGCCCCGATCAGGAGCATCCGGCTGCTCAAGCCTTCGCCTCAGGCACGTCCGGGGGATCGAGTGGTCTAGCGGCCACGGAGAACGCCGCCGACTCGCCGAGCGAGTCCCTTCAGGCGGACGGGCAGCGGAAACGGCATCCACTCCTGCTGCTCCCACCAGTCCTCCACCGCTTCGGCGGCACCGGTCTTGCGATACGCGGCCCACTTATCGGTCAAATGCTCGCGCGACCAGCGGGGGTCGCGGTCAAGGATCCGCCGAAGGTCGTAGACGGCCGGTAGGGTTACGTCATCGAGCACTAGCATGCCGCCGACGCGGAGGGTCCTGGCGCCGTAGTGCCAATCGATTACAGGCACCGGAAACCCGTGGCCACCATCGATGAGGACGAGATCGAGTGGACCGAGGGCGAGCGAGGGCAGGATCTCGTCCGAGAAGCCGATTTCAAACCGCAGGTTCTCGGTAGGCAGGCCCTTCAGCTCGCAATAGGCCGCGAGACGCTCGGCCTCCTGAGGCCTACTCACGACGCACACGTGCTCCGCGCCCAGGGCAGCGAAGAGTGCCGTCGAAAGGCCCAACCCAGTCTCAAGCGTCCGACTTCCAGGCCCAACCTCCGCGCGCAGGAGCTGATAACAGCTGTCAGCAGTCCGCCAAATCCCCAATCTGTCGGAGGCGCTTTCGCCGTCCAAGGCGTGAACCTGCGGAGGATCGGCTAGAACCTGCTCGACCAGCGAGCGTCGCATCTCTTTGGACATAGCTGGGCGTGTCATGGGAACCGCGCCCGAAAGCTACCCAGTCAGGTCCGACCGGTTCGTGCTCACCAGTCATCTAGCATCACCGACCAATGCGCGCCGACCCCTCACAGGCACGGGTCCTGTGGGTGACCGACGAGCCACCCCGACTTGCTCGAGGGGGGTCGGGCATCCGCCAGTTCCACTTGTTCAAAGCGCTCGCCGCCGCGTTTCCCACCGATCTCCTCGTGGTCGGAGCGGTTGAAGATTCCGTCCGAGCCGCGGCGGCCAGAGTGATCGAATTGCCGCCGCGCCGCGCGCTGTGGACCGAGCACCCGGTCGGCCGCAGGGTATTGGAGCTCGCCATCGCGCTCGGCTCATCGAATCCATCGGCCGCCTGCCGAGTCGTCCCCAGCCGTCGCGCGCTCGCGGGCGCGATACGGCGACTGGAGCATCGGTACACCCTCGTCTACGTGGAACCCCAGGCGTTGGCTCCGTTGATTGCGGTCCGCCGGTCTGAGAAATGGATGCTCACGTTCCACCTTTTCTTCTCGGGATTGATCAAGCACCAGCTTGCCCTGGCTCCGGGCCGTCGCCAGCGGTGGGCCCTCAGCCGGGACCTGCGCAAGGCCGAGCGCTTCGAGCGGCGTGCCTTGAGCCGGTATGACCGGGTGGTGGCGGTTTCGGAGCCCGACGCCGCTTGGCTACGGGAGCTGGGCGGGGCCGGGGCAGCGGCCCGTATCTCCGTGATCCCGAACGGCGTCGACCTCGAGAGCTTTACGCCGACGTCCGTGCCCAAAGGCCCGCGGGTCCTCTTTCCAGGGTCGTTCGATACCGGCCCGAACGTCGACGGAGCGCTTTGGTTCTGCTCGGAGATATGGCCGCGTATCAAGGCGGCAGTTCCCCAGGCGACGCTCCAGCTTGTTGGTCGTGCGCCCGTGGAAGCGGTGGTCCGGCTCCAAGGCGCACCGGACGTGACGCTCGACGCCGATGTTCCATCGATTGAGCCGTACTTCGCCGCCGCGCGCGTGATCGTGGTCCCGCTGCGAATCGGAACGGGGACGCGCCTCAAGGCGCTCGAAGCGATGGCGTCCGGCCGTCCGGTCGTGGGCACAACGATCGGGCTCGAGGGACTCGGGGTTGTAGATGGATCTCAGGCCCTTGTTCGCGACGACTCCGCCGCGATCGCCGACGCGGTGATCAAGACGCTGAATGACGACGCGCTGGCGCGGTCGCTCGCGGCCTCGGGCCGAGCTCACGTGGAGGCTCGCTTTGGATGGGATCGGGTGGGACGAGACTTCGTCGAGGTCGTGTCCGAGCTGCTGGCACGCTCTTAAGTACGCGAGGGGGACCCGTTCCACGCAGACAGGCGCAGGCCGAAAGCCAGCCCGCGCACGAAATCCACCACGGTCAATAGGGCCAGCATGGGGTGCGTGCGGACGCTGATCTGGTCGCCCAGTCGATTGCGAAGCAGCTCGATCCGCTCCCGCAAATACGGAACCGCCGCGTCACGGTCTTCGCGCAGCAGCTTGCCTATCCAGGCTCCCGACCCGCGTTCATAGGCTCGGAGATTCCGGTAGTTCTCGCCCGCCGAGCGCCATTCGACGTGCTGCACCGGGGTTCCGACGCCCGCCCGGATCGCTCCGCCGGAGCGCAGGAGCCGCACGATCAGATCGGCGTCCTCGCAGATAAAGGAGCCTGGAGCTCCCGGACCGAACCGCTCGTCGAACCCGCCTGCCGCGAGAAGAACGTCGCGCCAAACCGCCATGTTGCTCGAATGGCCGATCGCCCAAGGGGGGCTTCCGGCGTGGTGATACGCGGGCCACGCGACGGGATCTTCACCCTCATCGCCCAACGGGCTGATGCCGCGAACAACACCACACGTCGCCACAACGCCGCCGTTCTTGATAGCGGCGACGTGATCGACAACCCATTCGGGCGGAACGTGGCAATCGTCGTCGGTGAAGAGCACGATCTCGCCGGCCGCCTTCGCCGCACCCAGGTTCCGGGCCCGCGCCGCGCCAGTGCCGTCATCGTGAAGCACGGTCGCGGGAATACCCAAGCGATTGCAAATCTCTCTCGCGCGTGGCTCTCCCTGCTCGACAATGAGCATCTGCGTCCCCTGGGCGTTGGCAGCCGCCTGCGCGACCGAGGGCAGCGACGCCTCCAAGACATCGGGGCGCTCGCGCGTGCAGAGCACGATCGTTGCGCGCTGGCGTTCCCCGTCACGGTGGCTCGACGACGCTCCGCCCTCGGAAGCCGCGAGATCGTCACCCCGAGGGCGTGCCGGCAAGGCGTCCGAGAACCACCGCGAGAGCGATGCCGCGTCGTTCAGAGGGAGAAGCACGACCTCGCACTCCAGGAGGCGCCCGAGCTCAGCGAACGTGTCGGGATCGGTACACCCCACCGCGACAGCGTGCCGAGCCCAGCGCCGCTCCCACCGTGCAGCCCGTCGAGCGTCGACCTTCCAGCGCAGCCGCTTGAGCCAAGCCAGCTTGGGATCGCCGGCCTTCGACCGATACTCGCCGGCGAGATCGCCCTGCAGGCAAAGGACCGCCGGGACGCTGCAGGCGTCCAGCACCGGCAGGAGCTCGGCGGCTGCGACAACAACGAGGTCGGCTCCCCGGAGTTCGAGATGTCGCCGAACCGCCGTGCCCAACGAGCGTGAGCGGCCACGCGTGGCGCGAACCTCCATCGGCGGGCCGGGCCAGGCCGCGCGCAGCGCCCAGGTGAAAAGACTGCCGGGATATCGGGGCCACCAGTTCGCGCCCTCGGCCCTCACACGCACGTCGCCGACATCCCACGTTCTCTCGCCCGGCGGAAGCGCCGCAGACACGACGTGGACCTCGTTTTCGCGAGCGACGGCTTGTAAGAGCCGCTGCTCGATCGATGCGCCGGCCTCCTGACGATCGTCGATACCGAACCGGGAAGCCCAGACGATCCTCACCGAGCTCCGATGGGCCTTCTACTTCTGCATCTGGTACGCGTAGCTGTACGCGTAGCCCTCGTAGTCGTCCTCGTGAGGCTTCGTGCCCGTGACGACGAGCGCCGTTGGACGCTCGGGGAGATGATCGAGCGTCTCTCGGGTCGCTAGCGCCTGCTCGCGAGTCGTTTGGAGCTCACGAGCGCAGATGATGACCCCGTCGACCTGAGGCAACAGCTCGAGGGTGTCGGCCACCGGCAGCAGAGGGCTGCTGTCGATGATCACCACCTCATAACTGCGCGAGACCTGGTCGAGAAACGTCTTCAGCCGCTCCGAGCCGAGCAGCTCGGCAGCGTGCGGAGTGGACGTCCCCGCCGGAATGCAGACGACGGCGTACTGCGCCCCGCCCGGAGCCTTCCCGTTCGGTCCCGACCCATTCAGCATCGGCGGGTCGGTGAACTCCACGGTTCGCAGGACGTCCCGGGGCTCCGCAAGACCGGCCAGGTAATCGCTGAGGCCTGGAGTCGGCTCGATTCCGAGGCGGGTGGCAAGCACCGGCCGCCGAAAGTCGCATTCGACCAGCAGGGTCCGCTTGCCCCCCACCGCCATGCTGAACGCGAGCGAGCTGCTGACGGTGGTCTTGCCCTCCGAAGGAAACGCGCTGGTGACCAAGATCGACCGCAGCGGTGCGCCAGGCTTCACGAAATCCAGGTTGCGACGCATGATCCGGAATCCCTCGAGGTCGATCTGCTCGGTGCCTGCGTGGTCGCCGTTGGCCCCATTCGTCATGTGGGCGGTCCGCCCCATGGCCTCATTGCGCACGTATCCCAGGATTGGGAAGTCGTAATAGGCCTGGATCTCGTGGGCGCTGCGCAGCCGGCGATCGAGCGAGTCTCTGAAAAACGCCAGCAGCAGCCCCGCAAGGAGCCCGCCCAACAGCCCCAAGATCGCACTCCGAGGCGGGTTCGGCGAGACCGGTGTGGCGGGCACCGAGGCAGGATCGACCAGGTCCGCGGCCCGCGCAAAGGTGCTCAAGGACTGGAGGCGTTCAATCGCGGCTTTCGTATAGCCCTGGGCGGCCAGGTCGGCCGCGTTCTTCCCGCCTGCGGTCTTATTCTGAAGCGTGCTGGCTGCGTGGGCGAGGCGCGCGTGGAGTTGCCTGTTGCTGATCGCGACCGTCGTCCGGGCAACCGCGTTGGCCGCGTCGGCAGCGGCCCTCGGGTCATCGGCCTGCCCGGTCACATTGACCAGCGCAGAGCTGGAGTCCACCGAGGGGAAGATGCTCGCGTTCAGCTGGCCAAGTCCCAGCCGGCGCGCCGCCGCCGAGAGCACCTCCGGGCGCGTCACGGTCCTCGCCTTTGCGGCTGCGAGCTTGAGGGGATCCTGCGGCGTATTCGGCGAGAGGCCGACTAGCCCGAACTCGCTCGTCTCGTCCTTGAACGAGATCGAGGCCGTCGCCTGGTAGACGGAGTCCTGGCGGAGGGCGAGAAACAGCGCAACGCCGCCGCCGAGGACCGCCAGTACGAGAATCATCAGGCGGTAGGAGCGGAGCACCCGCAGGTAATCGCGGATGCTCGCGTACCGCGGCTCTTGGGTCGCGTGATCGTCGGTCATCGCTTACTGACTTGGTTCCTCAGATGGCATTAGCGCCCCCGACCCCCTTAGGGCACGCCGAACAGCGCAAGTTAGCATGCCGGTTCGGGGCACTTGTCGGTTCGCTAACCCGCAGCCCGACACTCGTGAACCGCCCGCCGGTAGGCAGCAACGGTCTTCCGCGCGGTGGCCTCCCAGGTGAAGCGGGCTGCGCGCGCCCGCCCCTCGCTTCGCAGGCGCGCGGCAAGTGCGTCCTCGGTCAAGACGCGCTCGAGCGCCCGGGCGAGCGCGTCGGCTGACCCGGGCGCCACCAGGACCGCGCTGTCGCCCGTCACCTCGCGCAGGACGGCGAGGTCGCTGGCCACCACCGGGACACCAAACGACATCGCCTCGAGCACCGGCAGGCCGAATCCCTCGGCGAGGCTGGGCATGCAGAGGGCCGAAGCATCTCGATAGAGACCGGCGAGGACCGCGTCGTCGACGACACCGAGGATGGTCAACCTCTCCCCGATTCCAAGCTCGCTCGCGAGCTCGGCCAGACCCTGCGAACGGCCAACCGGCGGTCCTGCGAACACGAGTCGATGTCGATGAATGCCCGTCGCGGCGAAGGCCCTGAGCAATAGGTCGTGGCCCTTGCGGGGCTCCAGCGTGCCGACCGCAAGCACGAACGGCTCCGGCGGAAGGGGGGGGTCGACGGGGGTCGGTAGTCGGGTGAGGCCGAGGTACACGACACTGATTCGTGCCGGCTCTACGCCGCGGGCTACAAGCTCGTCGGCGGTGCTCTGCGAGTCGCAGACGACCACGCTTGCGCGCGAGAGCGACGCTAGACGCCGGCGCTGGAGCTCGACCGCCCGCCGCGGGTGGAAATGGGAGAGCTCGAGGGCAACGACGTCGTGCACCGTTACCACCAGCGGCAACCTCGTCGGCGGGGCCATCAGGTCGAGCGAATGGACGAGGTCAACCGCTCCCACGAGGGACTCTGCGCGGGGGATGCCGAACGCGCGCCACGCTGCTTGCGCCACTCGCAAGGGAACCCGCAGGTGCGAAGTCTGTGGTGGCAGCGCCTCGGTTCGCCGACCGATCGCGATCCGACGCAGCTCGCAATCAGCGCGGCGATCCAGCGCACGACCCAGCTCGCGGCTGTAGCGGGCCACCCCGGTCGCGCCCACGAGCTCGGGGGTGACGTCGAACGCCACGCGTAACGGGCGCTCGGCGAGGACATCGGAGCGGTCTTCGGGCTCCCGCCGCACTACTGGGCCGGCACGGGCTCCGCCGGAATGTCGCTCTCGACACCCGTGGTCGCAGGCCAGTCTGATGCTGGCAACTGGTCAGGCGTCGGCTGGTCCCTCCGCTCGCGGTTCCGGGCCGCAGCACCTACGACCGCCCCCGCGAGTCCCCACAGCGTCCAGCTGACGGAGAAGTCCGTCCAGGTGTGCAGGAAGAAGGCACCAACCGCAAGTCCGATCGTGGCCGTCCAGATCGCCGCGGTGGTGAGGTCCGGAAGGGCCACTGCAGCGCGGCGGAGAGCACGAATCGCGGCGATGGTCAGTGCGATGAAGGCGATCATCGCGACGACGCCCAGCTCGTTGCCGACCTGGAGGTAGTTGCTCTCGCTCACGGTCTGCACCTGATGAAAGCGCTGACCGACGCCGGCCGATGTCCCGAGGCCCTGCCCGAGGGGGTGCTGGGCGATGGAATCCAGGCCACGGCGCATCGCCTGGAGATGGTCGGGGGCGCTGGGATCATCGCTGCTGGCAGTGGTCGAAGCGCGCGCGGCCAAGCCCGTGGACGAGGCGGCGGGCAGGGCGAGCAGCAAGCCGACTAGGAGCACGAATGCGAATTGGATCTGCGTCCCGGTGCGCCGGCCCGGAGCGAAGCGGAAAGCGCAAAAGGCGATGACGAGGGCTCCGATCAGCGCACTTCGGGTCTGCGTGAGCACCAGAGCGGCACCTATCGTCAACAGGGAGGCGACCGTCGCCAGGCGCGCCCCTCGGCGAACCGCCTTCTCGACCCCGATCGCAAATCCGATCAGTAGATAAAACCCGCAGCTGAGGGGGCTCAAAAAGACCGAGCCAACCCGGACGATCTCCTGCCCAGCGATGGTCCCGTAGACGCGGTAGTCCAAGGGGTTCAATGGAAACACGTTCAGGATCTGTACTTGGTACTGGGCAAACTTGACGTCATTCACGATGAAGTTGTTCCAGGCCGAGGAAAAGAAGTACTCGTAGACCGCGATTGCCGCCACGACCGTCGCTATCCCGAACGCCGCTCGGCTCGCGCGGACGAGGAACCCGGGCGGAAGCAGGGCATGCCGGGCGCCCAGGAACAGAATCACGAACCCCGCCGTCTGCCTGAACGCGAGGGAGCGCACCTGCGCGCTCATCGGCGCGCCGACTCCGGCCAGCCCCGGCACGAGGGCGTAGGCCAAAACGATCGCGACGAACGCGAGCGCGATCCGGTCGAGCCTATCCAGTGGCTTGCGAGAGGCCTGGAAGCCTAGGAACCCGGCCACCACCACGCCGAGTCCCAAAGCCTCCTTCCAAGCCGCGAGCGGCCGAACGACCGAAGCCGGCACCCCCCATGCGTAGAGCTTCGCGAGGACCAGCTGCTGGAACGGCAAGAGGAGGATGAGGGCCAGCAGGGCGAGATCCGGTCGGCGCGCGCTGAGGACGACGAAAATGAGGGCGGCAAGCCCGACCACTAGTAGGTGGACCGAGACGATGCCGGAGGCGGCGATCGCAACGAACGCGGAAAGCAATAGGAGCCAGAGGCCGCCGGGGGCGGGCGCTCGGGGCGTGCGGACCGATCCTGCCACGAGCCCAGGAGCGTAGAGGAATGGTCCGCGGGTCAACTGGTGTTTTCTCCACGGGCCACTAGCATCGCGGCAACGATGAGCAACCGGAAAGGGCCTCGGCGGCAGGCGGCGATGCGGGCCGTCCTAAACGCCTATGCGCGTGAACCCGAGCTTCCTCCGCGCTACGACGCGGGGGCCTGGTACGCGCCGTTTCGTTCGGCGATCACTGCGAGGATCGCGCCCGGAAATTCCGTCCTCGACATCGGCGCCGGCAGGAAGCCCACCCTGCTTCCCGAGGAGAGACCCGCGGATGTCCATTACGTCGGCCTCGACACCTCGGCGGTCGAGCTCGCCTCTGCCCCGTCTGGCAGCTATGACGAGCTGGTCATCGCCCCGGCCGAAAGGCGGGTTGCGGAGTGCGAGGACCGGTTTGACCTGGCAATCAGCTTCATGGTCTTCGAGCACGTAGAGCGCCTCGATGTCGCGCTCGCCAACATCCATTCCTATCTGCGTCCCGGTGGGCGGTTGGTCGCCCAGCTCGCGGGCGGGCTCTCGCCGTTTGCGATCGCCAGCCGCGCGATCCCGCATCGCCTGACGCGCTCGATTCTTGGCCGGATCCAGGGCCGCGCTCCGGAGAGCGTCTTTCCTGCCCACTACGACCATTGCTCGCACACGGGCCTGACCCGGCTGCTCGACGGCGTCTGGTCCGACTGGCGGATCGAGCCCCTCTTCGTCGGCTACGGCTACCTGAACTTCTCGAGGATCATGCGCGCCCTGTACATGGGCTACGAGGAGTGGGCGTACATAGGCGACCGCAAGAACCTAGCTGTCCACTACCGCATCGTGGCAGAGGCTTAGGGGGCCTGAGGTCAGCCCTCGAGCGCCTCGCGGTAGGCGCCAACGATGATCTCGGCGACGTGATCGGCCGACCATCTGGAGCGGACCCTGGCAAGCCCAGCGTCGGCCAGGCCCTGGGCCAGATCACTGTCACCGAGCACCCCCGCCAGAACCTCGCCAAGCGACTCCGAATCGGGATGATCACACCAGGCGGCGGCGTCTCCGAGGACCTCCGGAAGCGAGCCGACGCGCGCGCATACCACCGGGACTCCGGACGCGGCGGCCTCGACGGCGGGCATCCCGAAGCCCTCGTAGGTGGTCGCGTAGCAGAAGGCTCGTGCACCGGCGAAGACGGCTGCCATGTCCCGATCGTCGACCATCCCAATGTGGATGACGCCCTCTTCCGGCTCGGGCGCCTCGCTGCTGACCACAGCGAGGGGAAGCTCGAGTGGCTCGGCGCCAAGCGCCTGAACGGCGCGTCGCCAAGCCGCCACCGCGACGGGCAACTGCCGGCGGGGGGCGCCGCCAAGCGTGAGGACGTATGGCCGAGGTATCCCCAGGTGAGCCAGCCGCCGGGCCAAATCATCCGGATCGGGGCGAAAGGCGGCATCGACGGGCAGGCCGGTCGCGACCACCCGCTCCGCCGTGACGCCGTAGCGCTCGTAGCGCTCGAGGATCATGGAGCGCACGTGCTCGGAGTCGGTCAGGATCCGCCGGGCTGTTCGTGCAGCCCACCGCGCCTGGCGCCGAAAAACGAACAGCTTGTCCCGGCTGAAGAGCTCGGGAGCGAACTCGAAGGTCAGATCGTGCATCGTGACGACCATCGGCGCCGGCTGCACGTAGGGCAGGCCGTAGAACGGACAGTGGAAAACTCCAGGGAAACGCCGAAGCCAGCCGGGCGCGACGAGCTGGAGCCAGACGGCGTCGCGACCGGAAAGTGGCGCCTGCAGCGAGTGGACCGCAATGTTCGCCGTTTCGACGCTGGGCTTCGCGCGCCGGCTGTCCAGGAGCAGATCGAGCTCAGTGCGTCGTGCCAGCTCCGGAAGCAGGCTCGCGAGCGAACGTCCGATGCCGCCGATGGGTCTTGCCTGAAGGGTCCGTCCGTCGAGAGCAACCCGAGGCGCCTGCGAGATCACTCGTATTTACGATAGCCGCCTGTGCAAAGGATCCTCCACGTCCTCGAAGCAATGGCCGGGGGCACTGAGCGCCACCTCCTCGACCTGCTCGCGGGGATCGACGGGTTCGAGCACACGGTCGTGGCTCCTCGCTTGCACCTTGGCGAGAGCACCGATGCCGCCATCGCGCGCGCTCGCGCGCTGGGGGCGATCGCCGAGGTCGTCGACATGCGGCGCTCTCCGTCTCCCACCAACGCCGGGGCGCTGCGGACGCTGCGGGCTCTGATCGGTCGAGCTCGCCCGGACGTGATCCATGGGCATAGCTCCGTGGGCGGCGCGTTCGCCCGGCTTGCCGCCCTAGGCTCGGCGAGGCCCGTCGTCTACACACCCAACGGGATCATGCGAACTCCGTGGACGCTCGCCGTCGAGCGCCTGCTGGCGCGGCGCACGGATCGGTTCATCGCGGTCTCGGAGAGCGAAGCCTCGTTTGCCCTGAAGCGCGGCCTCACAGACGAGACCCGGCTTGCCGTAATTCCCAACGGGATCGACCCCGAGCCGCCGCCGCGCCTGTCGCCGACGCTCCGATCGCGACTGGGAGTCCCAGCTCAGGCTCAACTCGTCGGTTCGCTCGGCCGGCTGGCCTGGCAAAAGGCCCCCGAGGTCTACGTCGGCGTCTGCGCACGGATTGCCGCCGCCGTCCCGGACTCCCATTTCCTGCTGATCGGCGAGGGACCCGCGGAGCGACGAGTGTCACGGAAGGTCAGCCGGGCAGGCCTCGACGACCGCTTTCATCGCCTTGCGTCGCTTCCCGACGCCGCGTCGGCGATGCCCGACCTCGACCTCTATGTCATGACCTCCCGGTTCGAAGGGTTTCCCTACACGGTGCTCGAAGCAATGAGGGCCGGAATCCCCGTCGTGGCAACCGCGGCGGACGGCACCCGGGACGCAGTCGTCGACCAAGTCACGGGGTTGCTCGCCCCCATCGACGACCAACGAGCAGTCGCCGAAGCCGCCATCGACCTCTTGCGCGACCGAGGACGGCGTGAGGCGCTCGGGGCGGCGGGGCGCGAGCGCGTCGTGGAGCGATTCAACGTCGGGGCGATGGTCGCGGCTACAGCCACCGTCTATCGCAGCCTGATCGATTCGTCGCCACGAGACTCGAAGCCCACAGCGATGACTGGCGACGATTCTGAGCTCGGGGCACTGCGACGGTGAGCGCCGACGACCTCAAAGCCGTAGAGGCGAGTGTGGTAATCCCCGCGCACAACGCGGCCGAGACGCTCCCAGCCACGCTGGCCGCGCTCGCGGCCCAGAAGACCGGCGCGACGTTCGAGGTGATCGTGGTCGACGACGGCTCGACCGACGACACCGCGCGGATCGCCGAACAGGCGGGCACCCGGTTGGTGCGAAACCCCCGCCCCGTCGGTCCTGGGGCCGCCCGAAATGCCGGCGTCGCCGCAGCCCGGGGCGCTTTGCTCGCGTTCACGGACGCCGACTGCGAGCCAACGCCCGGCTGGCTCGACGCGGGCGTCGAAGCTCTCGGAGAAGCCGGCCTGGTTCAGGGACGCGTCGCGCCGCAGCCCGGTGTTCCAGTTGGCCCCTTCGACCGCACGCTCTGGGTCACCGCGCCCGTGGGACTCTTCGAATCGGCCAACCTGTTCGTCCGTCGTGAGCTCTTCGAGGCCCTCGGCGGCTTCGACGAAGGTCTGCTCACCCTTGCCGGTTCGCACTTCGGCGAGGACGTCAGCTTTGGCTGGCGGGTCCGGCGCGGCGGCGTCGAAACCGGCTTCAGTGAGGCCGCGCTCGTCCATCATGCCGTCTTCACTCGCGGCCCTGCCGAGTATCTGCGGGAGCGCAAGCGCGCCGCTTACTTCTGCGCGCTGGCGCATCTCGTGCCGGAGCTGCGCCGCTCGCTCTTCTATCGCCGCTGGTTTCTCAGCCGTCGCAGCGCGCTCTTCACCGCAGCCGCCGGTGGAATACTCGCCTCCAGCGCAAGCCGGAAACCGGCGCTCGCTCTCGCCGCCGTGCCCTACGCCCGCCTGCTGGTGGCGGACGCGCGCGCGAACGGCGCGAAGGCGGCCGCGATCATCGCCCTCGGGGACACGCTCGGCCTCGCCGCGCTCATCCGGGGAACCGTCCGGTTCCGGACTCTGGTGCTCTGATCCGGTCAAACCGGCCCAGTACCCCGAGCAGTGGGTCGCCGAGCGTGGCGCAGAACTGATCGCACATCCCGACCTTCGCGCTTCCGAGCTCCCACACCAGGGCACCCTGCAGCGGCTCGCGGGCGTACTTGAACTGCGCCCCCAGCTTCGCGCCGAGGAGCGCCGGGCGATTCGGGTCGGAGCTCGGGATGCCCACCTCGCCGACGAAGAGGGGCTTGTCGAGAGCGGCGCAGGCATCCATCTCCTGACGCTCGGCCTCGGGGAGAGGGTCCGCCACCGCGTTGTAGTCGTGGTATTCGCAGAGGTCGATGTCCGGGCCGGCGTGGACGTATGCGTAGTCGTTACTGGAGGGATCGCCGGTGACCGCGTAGCCGCAGCCGCCCTGCAGGCCGGTGCCGAGGCTGATCAGGTGGTACGGGTCGATCGAGCGGATCATTGCGGCCACGTCGTCCGCCCACGAACGCAGGATTCGCGCAGCGGCCGCTTCATCGGCACAGATGCCAGGGGGAGACACGATCGACGCCTCGTTGATGAGCTGCCAGGCGAGAATCTCGGGATTGTCGCGATAGCGAGTCACGACATCCCTCACGTAATCCCGATAGGTCTGCGGATAGCCCGGCGAGACGAGATCGGCGTAGCCGTGCTGGTACCAGGTGATGTCCTTGACCCCACCGGGGTCTCCGCAGGAGCCGTTCTGCTCACCGAGCGTGACGATCACCTTCAAGCCTCGGCGCGCTATGGCATGCAATGTCTGGTCGAAGGCCGTCCAGTCGCGCTGGCCCGCCAGCGTGGCCTGGGACTGGAAGAAGAACACGCGCACGGCGTCGATGTGGCCGTTGATCCGATCGAGGACCCGTCCGAGGGTCCGCTGCGTGACCGGGATCGCGCAGCCGCCGGGATGGCGGTCGTTCGCCCACGGGATGTTGACCCCGGTGAAGCGATAGGAATGGCCGTCGAGATAAAGCCGATTTCCCGTTCGATACACGAAGCTCGCCGGCCTCCCGTCGGTGCGGACGCCGAAGGGCGCAACCACGACCACCAGCACTCCGACCATCAGAGCCAGTACAAGCGCGATCGCCAGCGCGATCCAGCGAGGCCTGTTCAGCACGGCGGGGCGGGATCAGGCGGCGGCGGACTGACCGTGGCCACCCGAAAATGGAGCGGCGGCTGGCGCAGCCACAAGCGCGCTGTGGAGCTCAGCATCGAAAGGGATCTTAAGAGTCTGCTACGGGGGCTAGCATCCGTTTCGGCGATTCGACAGGGATAGCCTCGATACGCTGGCCGATCGGTCAGTCGAGGGGACCTACTCGACTGTGGAAAGGAGAGCGCGCGTTGGAAGCTGACGGCCTGATCAAGCCCACAGAGACCTCTGTCCGCACTCCGGCTCGGGCGGCTGGCGGCGGCGAGCGGAGGCCGCTGCGCAGGTCGCTGGCCAATCGCCACCTTGCGGTGCTCCACCGCGAGGCGATCACCCGCCGCAGCCTGGCTGTCGCCGACATCCTTGCGAGCTTCGGGTCCCTCGCCGTCGTCACCCTCTCCATCGGCGCCTCGCTGCGTTGGCCCGTCGTCCTGGTGCCACCCCTATTCGTGCTCGCCGTGAAGGCCGTTGGCCTCTACGACCGCGACGAGTACATCGTCCACAAGACCACTCTCGACGAATTCCCCCTGCTCTTCGGGCTCGGAACGGTCGCGGCGATAGTCCTGTGGCTCGCCGGCGGCATGATCGTCGACGGATACCTGGGCAAGCTTCAGGTGCTCGAGCTGTGGGTGCTCCTCGTCTTTCTGCTCGCCTCGCTGCGGGGTCTCGCCCGGGCCCTCTCCGGCCGGGTGCAGGCGCCCGAGCGCTGCCTCGTTCTGGGTGACGATGCCGACGGCGACTTCCTCCGCAACCAGTTCGAGCTGAACTCCTCGATCCGGGCCTTCGTGGTAGGCGTCTTGCCTGCGCCGGCGCTCGAGGCGGGTCCGGATTCCTCGGAGCTCCCGGCAGAGCTCCCCCAGCTGCTGCTGGAAAACGCCGTCGACCGCGTCATCATCGCGCGCCCGCAGGGAAACGAAGCCCTGATTCAAATCCTGCGCCGCCTACGGCCGTTCGGGGTGAGGATCAGCCTCATGCCGCGCGGTCCCCGCATCTCCGACGCCGCCCTGGAGCTCGACCATCTTCCCGGCGTCACCCTCCTCGGACTTCGCGGCCTCGAGATGTCGCGGTCCTCGCAGGTGATCAAGCGCAGCTTCGACCTAGCCGGAGCCAGTTCAGCGCTCATCCTGCTTTCGCCCTGCATTCTCGTGATCACGCTCGCGATCCTGATCACCTCGGGCTCGCCCGTGTTGTTCCGCCAGCGTCGCGTCGGCCGGAACGGCCGCGAATTCACGATGCTCAAGTTCCGGAGCATGATCAATGAAGCCGAGCAGATGAAGGCGGAGCTACTTCATCGAAACGACGCCGCCGCCGGGCTCTTCAAAATCACGGCGGATCCCCGCGTTACGCCAATCGGGCGAATCCTTCGAAGGCTGTCGCTCGATGAGTTACCTCAGCTGTGGAACGTGCTGCGCGGCGAGATGAGCCTCGTTGGCCCGCGTCCGCTTGTACGCGACGAGGACGGGCAGATCGAAGGTCCCCACCGCCGGCGCCTGGAGATGCGACCGGGGATGACGGGGCACTGGCAGATCCTCGACTCTCAGACTCGAATCACGTTGGCCGAGATGGCAAGGCTCGATTACCTCTACGTCGCCAACTGGACGCTTTGGAACGATCTCAGACTGCTTCTGCGCACCGTGCCCTTCGTTGTGGGCGGGCGCGGCGTCTGATCACAGCCCTCCGCGCCGCATCGGACCTCAGCCTGCTGCGAAGCGCGTGAATGCGTGCCAGGAGCGCTTCGCCCTCCCGTGGTGCGTCAACAATCCGAAGTTAAAACACGAGCCGCAGTCGAACTGGCTGCGGGGAGGATCGCGCCACGCAAACCAGTCGACGCGCCCGATTCCCAGCTTCCGCGCCTTGGCGCGTACGAACGCGAGGGTCTCGCGCAAACGCCGAGCTTGACCACGTGGACCGACGGCGAGCGGAAAACCCTTCAAGTGCCCCGAGCTCCAGCCGACCTCGTCGATCCACAGGGGCGTTGACCCGTCGCGGTGCCTGCGCATCACCGCCGCGGTGTGGCGGATTTGGTTCGCGGCCCCCAGCGCCCCGGCAGCGTAGGGATGGTCGGCAGCGACGTCGAAGAATGGCTTGGCACCGAGGTTGTAGAGGCGATCCAGAAAGTGCGCGTAGAGGATCTGCCGGCGCTTGGCGCGGCCCGGGCCGAGACCAGCCAGAACGACTTTGGCTTGCGAGTCTGATTGGCGGATCACCTTGGCCGAGGATTTCAGCATCCGCAGGTACTGTCTTGGGGAGGGCTTCGGATGCCAGTAGAGCGGGAAATTTGGCTCGTTCCAGATCTGCCAGTAATGGATCGGTCGATACGGCAGGCTGGGATTCTCCTTCCAAAACACGCCTTTGGTCCCGTAACGAAGCACTGCTTCGCGAACGAACGTCCTCCAACGGCGCCGCGCAATAGCGCTGTGCACCGGCGGGCGGGAGCCGCCTTGTAGCCAGACGGGCGTTCCGTACAAGAACGGCTGAACGCCGATCCCGCCGCTGGCGAGAGTTCTCACCACGTCGTCCGTGGCCCCCCAATCAAAGCCTCCGTACCGCGCCGGCTGCGCCGAAGCCCAGTTGAATCCGAACCGAACGGTGCGAATACCTCCTCGCCTCATCTTCTGAACCTGATTCAGGCCAACGGGCGTGATCAGGTTGACGCCGTAGAAGTTCTTGGGCGAGGCCGCGGCCGTGGTGGTGAAGACCGCGGCGACCATGCCGAGGGCACTGAGAGCGGCAACGAATCGGAGTGCCCGATCCCAGGGACGCGCCTCCCTGCAGCCCCGTCGGTTCGCAACTCGCATGGACTGACGATAGCGACGTGGAGGCCGGGCTTCCAGCGAAGTGCGACTGCTACCCGCCCCCGATTCAACGAGTACCCTGACCAGCTTCAGGATGATCCTGCCGTCTGTCTATTCACCATCGCGTGCGCGGCGAGCCCTGACCGTGGCGGTCTTTCCGCTGGTCCTCGCGCTGATGTCGGTTGCGCTGAGCGGTTCGATCGCGCTCGCCGCCGGCAGGCCTCTGCCGCACCGCTTTTTCGGAATCAACGCCTCGCCTTTCCCGACGGCCGGCGAGGCCAGGCAGATGGCGGCGGGCGGAGTGCGGCGTGCGCGCTTCCAGCTCGCCTGGAACTGGGTTCAACCGCCGCTGGGGACACCGCCGCCCGCCCCTCACCTGCTGGCCCAGTGCTCCAACTTTCGCGACGACGACGGGGACGGCCGGGTCGATGGAGCCGATCCCGGTTGCAGCGGCCCCTTCGACGACAGCGAGGCGGACGGGCCGCCCACCGGAGGCACTCCCGGTCCCTTTGGCTGGGGCTATTTTGACTCGGTGATCCAGCGGTTGGCGCAGAACAGGATTCGAGCCCTGCCGACCCTGGTCGGCACCCCCGCTTGGATCGCGAGCGACCCGTACATCCCCCCTATCGTCAGCGGCCGAGGGCAGAAGGCGTGGCACGCGTTCGTCAAGGCGGCCGTGGCCCGTTATGGATCCAATGGGGCTTTCTGGCGGGCACATCGAAAGATTCCTTACGAACCGATCAGGCAGTGGCAGATTTGGAACGAGCCGAACTACGCCGAGACCTGGCATCCGGCTCCCTCGCCAAGGGGCTATGTGAAGCTGCTACGCGTCTCCGCCCATGCGATTCGCTCGGTCGACCCTCACGGCAAGGTCGTGCTGGGCGGTCTCGGTCCGGGGCTTGGGCCCTCGCACCGATACACCGCGTGGGGATACCTGGACCGCCTGTATCGCGACGGTGGGAGAAAGTATTTCGACATCGCTGCGATCCACCCCTACGCATCGAACGTCAGTCAGCTCCGGGATCAGGTCGAGCGGATGGCGAGGGTGATCCGGCGATTCGACCCGACTCCGGCGCCGCTCTCGATCACCGAGCTCGGCTGGTCATCCGACAGCGAGCCAGGGCATCGCTGGGCAGCCGGGAGTGAAAAGCGGCAGGCTTCGCTGCTGGTGAACAGCATCCGATTCCTCAAACGAAGCGCTCGACGCCTCAATATCGACGGCCTCTTCTGGTTCGACTGGAAGGACATCTCGAACTACAAGGGAAACAGGAATCTTGACTTTGGGCTGCGACGGCAAGATGGCTCCGCCAAGCCCTCGTACTACGCCTACAAGAGGCTCGCGCGGAAGTAGGGGTCAGCTGATGGGGGCGACCGGCTCGAGCTCGCGAACCTCGACTCGCCCCAGCAGGCGCTCGACTTCGCCCGCATCGAGAGTGCCGGCCCCCAGATGCTGGGTCGACTCGGCCCCACAGGCCACCCCGTAGATCAGGCAATCGCGGGGGGACCGACCCTCGTAGCGCGCGGCCACGTAGCCCGCCAGGAAACAGTCGCCGGAGCCCACAGAGGACACCGGCTCGAGCGGCTCGATGCTGACTTCATAGCTGCGTCGTCCGGCGCCGGTTCCCAACACCGCCGCGCAGCCGGCCTCTCGAGTGATGATCGCTTCCCCCGCGCCCATTTCGATCAGCCCGGTGAGGCCCATCGCGATGTCGTCGGCGTCGTTGAACTCGTGGCCCACCGCCTCTTCTGCCTCGGGGACGTTGGGAGCGACCACCGCGGGCTCGACCTTCAGCGCCGTTCGCATCAGCTCACCGTCGGTATCGAGTACACAGAGAACATCCAGGCGGCCGAGCTCACCGACGAGGCGCGCGTAGACCTCGCCGTCGAGTCCAGGCGGAGTGCTGCCGGCGAGAACGCAGACCGATGCACCCTGGGCGAGGTAGAGGAGCTTCTCGACGAAACGATCGAGCTCGTCTGATGCCACCTCTGGGCCGCGCTCGTTGAGCTCGGTCTGAGCCCCCGTGGTCGGATCCACCACCGCCAGGTTCGTTCGCGACTCTCCGGCAATCCGCGTGAAGTCGTTCAGGATTCCCTCGCGGCCGAGCCGCTCGAGAATGGAGTCCCCGGTGGCGCCTCCCACCATGCCGGTCGCGATCACCGGCCGCCCGAGGAGCTTCAGCGCCCGAGCGACGTTCACGCCCTTTCCGCCCGCAACCGTGCGCGACTCGACCGCCCGGTGGCGGTGGCCGAGGCGGAAGTTCGGGACGGCGATGGTGCGATCGATCGCCGCGTTCAGGGTGACGGTGAGGATCAACGAGACTCTCCTACTCGATGGTGGACTCTAGCCACCGCGAGCGTCGCGCAAACACAGCGCTCGCCAAAAGCGCGGTGCCGGCCGCGAGGATCGCTGCAGCGATCAGATCCATCAACGCGCGGCCGGGGCTCCCGGGAATCGCTTGTCCAACCCCGTCCGGGTCCACCGGCGCCGGCAGCGTGGAAGCAGCGCTCAGGGCAACCGACCCCTGCGGGCGGCCGTCGAGGCTCACCGACGCGCTGCCGATACGCGTCCCCTCGGGAATCGGGCCGATCACGCTGCTCGACGCCCGCACGCGAACTTCGAGCCGCTGATCGGCTCGCGAGAACACCCGGATGGTGCGGTTGGCCTGGAGGGAAAGGGCGGCCGTCGTGAACCTCGCCGGGACGTGGTGCACGACGTCCCCGCGGCTGACCGCGCGACGCTCCCGGTAGCGGGAGAAGCCGTAGCGCAGCAGGGCGAGGGACCCCGCGTCCCGGGAAGCCTCGTCGGGGGCGCCGAGCAGCGCCGCCACTAGCGTGACCCCGTGACGGGTCCCGGAGCTCACCAGCACGTCGCCCGCGAGATTGGTCGTCCCCGTCTTGATGCCGTCGACGAACGGCGCCCGGCTCAACAGGGTGTTGGTGTTGGTCACATGGCGAACGTGGCCGGCATCGCGCAGGGTCGCCCTGCGGGTGGCGACGATGCGGCGAAACAGCGAATCGCGCATCAGGATACGGGCGAGGGCGACCAGGTCGCGGGCACTCGAGTAGTTGCCAGGGTCGTCGAGCCCGACCGGCGTCGTGTAATGCGTCTCCGTAAGCCCCAGGCGAAGGGCCGCCCGATTCATCATCGCGACGAAGGCGGGCACGGAGCCCGCGACTCCGTCGGCCAGATCGACGGCGGCGTCGTTGCCGCTTGGGAGCAGCAGACCGTAGAGCAGGTCGCGAACCGTGTCGCTTTCCCCCGGCTCCAGTCCCAGCAGCGACTCGGCCGGCTTCGCGCGGTAAAGCGGCGCCGTGAGGCGCTGCGCCGGCCGCAGGCGCGCCAGCGCGAGATAGGCGGTCATCAGCTTGGTGGTTGAGGCGACAGGCAGCCCGGCGTCGGCGTTGTGGGAGGCGAGAACCTTCCCGTCGCGCGCATCGACCACGATCCAGGCTGTGGCCGCGGGTCGTGGCGGCGGAGACGCGGACGCCGTGGCCGGGAAAGTAATGAAAAAGAGCGCAGCCGCAGCCGCAGCGACTGCGCGCGGCCGCGTTACTTGCAGCCGTTGGGCAGGATGTTCACCTGCTGGCCAGGCTGGAGGCTCTGCGCGTCGAAGCTCGCGCCGCCGTTTCGCTGAATGAGCGTCCTCTGGATGACGTGCTCGTGCTTGGCGATGTTGGAGAAGACGTCGCCGGACTGAACCGTGTAGCAAGAGTCTGGAGGGGCGGAGTGGTGCTTCGGCGCGGCCGAGGCCTGGTGCTTGCTCGGCGCGGCCGTCCCCGAGTCCAGCGAGTGGGAGATCACGACCACGAGCACCACGGAGACCCCGCCAAGCGCGAGCAGCGCGACGATCCTCGCGAAGATCCGCGATCTCTTCTTGCCGCCGTCGTATGTCCTCGAGGCCATCGCTTCCATCGGGCCTGCGCGGTCTTTCGCCCGCGCGATGCTGTCGTGGGGCCGATGGTAGCCCCGCCCGAGCCCTCCATCGCCGCACACGGCGACTCGCAATCACTCGCCCAGCGAATGCCGCGCGGTCAACCATCCCCGCGGGTGGCCGACCACAGCTCCGCGCGCAGCGTCTCGGCGGCAACGGCCGGGTCATCAGCCCCCGAGATCGACCTCGAAACGGGCACCAGGATCGACGCCGGGCCGGAGCCCAGGGCGGCCGCCACTACGGCTGGATCGCCTCCCTGAGCGCCGATGCCCGGGAGCAGGAAGATCGCCTCGGGCATCAGCTCGCGCATCCTTGCCAGCCTCGAGGCTGACTTCGTCGCCCCGATCACCGCGCCGGCCCCCGAGAGCCCGCTCGCACCGGCGAGAGCCCCTGCCTTGCCGGCGACGAGGCGCGCGACCCGCTCGGAGAGCGGGTCGTCCGGCCCGGCCTCGAGGAAGTCGGCCGCGCCCGTGTTGGATGTGAGTACGAGCGTGAAGACGCCGGCGCCGGCGGCCACGGCGGCCTCGAAGAACGGCTCGAGCGAGTCTTCACCCAGCAGCGGATTGACCGTCGTAGCGTCGGCGCCGAGGCCCGTCGCGCCGAGCAGTGCCTCGGCGTACACCGCCGCCGTGTGTGGGACGTCACCGCGCTTACCGTCAGCGACGACGAGAAGGCCGGCCTCCCGGGCTGCCTGCGCCACCGTTTCGAGGGCTGCCCAGCCCGGTGCTCCCAGGCGCTCGAAGCATGCGAGCTGGAGCTTCGCCGCCACACAGGCGGCGCCGGCAAGCTCGATGAGCCGCGAGCAGTCATCGACTGCGGCCTCGGCGTCCCCCTCCGCCGGGTCGAGGCCGAGACAGAGTTGGCTGCGACGTCCGGTGACGAGCGCCGCGAGCCTGTCGGAGAACGGCGCCGGGCCCACGCGGAGATTCCCTCGTGAGCCGCGGCCGCCCCTCTTCTAGCCCTTGACCGTGGCCTTGAGCTTTGCGCCGGCCGAGAACTTCGGCACCTTGCCGCCCTGGATCGTGATCCGCTCGCGGGTGCGAGGGTTGATCCCCTGACGGGTCGCGCGGTCGGCGACGCTGAACTTGCCGAACCCGGTGAAGTTGACGTCTCCCCCGCCCTTGAGAACGCCCGTGATCCCGTCGAGCACTGTCTCGACGGCGTCCCCTGCGGCCTTCTTGCTGTCGAAGCTGCCGGCGATCTGGTCTACGAACTCAGCCTTGGTCAAAGCGCTTCCTCCTAGTCGTTAGCCTGAAAAGCAGGCGAGACCGTACCAGCGGCTGGGGACGAACCCCTTCGCCGACCGCGCTCACAGGGCCCGGCCGCGTAGGGTGAGCCTCGGGGTCCGGCACTTGAGCTAGCCTGCAGGAGCCTGCAAACAAGCTGTAGCAGGAAGGCATCCACGATCGAAGTAACTGATCACATGGCAGCGGGTGTGCCCGCGCAGGCAACCGCCGCAACCCTCGACGTACACGCGGGGCCGTTGGGCTCCCTGCCGCCGATCCCGTTCGCGCCGTCCGATGGCGCGGCCGTCCTGGTTGCAGAGCCGGCTTCCGCGCTTACGACTCCCACCAGAACCGTCAAGCGCGCGCTCGACCTCGTGGGCGCGACCGTCGGGATGGTGCTCCTCGCCCCCCTTCTGCTCATCATCGCCGCCGCAATCAAGATCGATTCGCCAGGCCCGGTCTTGTTTCGCCAGCGCCGCATAGGGCGCGACGGAGTGCCCTTTGTCATGCTGAAGTTCCGGAGCATGGTGTTGGGGGCCGCGGAGCAGCAGGAAGGGCTCAGGCACCTCAGCGAAGCCGATGGAGTCTTCAAGATCGCCCGGGACCCTCGGCTTACGCGCGTCGGCCGGCTGCTCCGCGCCCTCTACCTGGATGAGCTACCCCAGCTCCTGAATGTCGCGCTCGGAGAGATGAGCCTGGTGGGGCCTCGTCCCCTTCCGCTCGCCGAAGACGCCCGGGTGACCGGCTGGGGGAGGCGACGGCTCGAGATTCGTCCGGGTATCACGGGGGTGTGGCAGGTGAGGGGAAGCTCTCGGGTCCCGCTCTCCGAGATGGTCAGAATCGACTACGAGTACGTCACGGAGCTCTCGCTGAAGGAAGATGTCCGGATCATGGTGCTGACCATCCCTCAGATACTGCGACACCGCGGGCTTTAGCCGGCGGGCTCCTGGGCTGACGGTGGCGCGGTGAGGCGTCCGAGGCTGCGGCGACGTAAGCCGGGCGACCAGACGATCCCCCACGACAACGAGCCCGAGGCTGCCACGAACCCGACAGACGACGTGTCGCTCGAGTCCGCGGACGTTGCCGAGGTCGAAGCGGCCGACGGCGCCGAGATCGCGCCCGCGGATCGGGAGCAGGACTTGCCGGCATCTGACAAGGACAGTTGGGTTCCGAGCTCGATGATCCAGGCCCGCGGCGAGATCGCCGCCCCTCCACCTTCCCTGCCTCCCGACGAAGACAGGCGCAGAACGGAGACCTCGGAATGGACCATCCCTGCGATGACGCCCGGCCCGGAGCCCGCGGATCCTCACCTTCCAGGGGTCGCACCCAAGAAGTCCCACGCTGACAAGCCGTTCGAGGCTGACGCCGACGCCGAAGCGCTCGATCCGGCGGTCGACCCGACGCCGCCGGATGAAGCTGTTCGCGCTGCCGTGAGCGAACCGGATCAAGCCATCGCGAACCGCGTGGCCGAACTGGAGGCGGGGCTCGAGGCGGCTCGCGAGCGGGCGGAGGCGGAAAGCGCGGCGGCCGCGGGCCTGCGCCAGGCACTCGAGGCCGCGACGGAGCGCACCAGCAACCTCGAGCAGAGCCGTGTGGAGGAACTGGCGCGCGCGCGGCGAGAGGCGGAGATTGAGATCCAGGACCTGAAGGAGAAGCTGACCGCCCTGGAAGCGCACATGGCCGAGTCCGCCGGGCAAGCGGATGCCCGACTGGGCGAGGCACAGGAGCGAGCCGACGAGTCCCGGCGGCGCACCCTCGACCTGGAAGAGCAGATGGCCAGGGCCATGGGCGAGCACGCCGCCGCGAAGCGACAGCTCGAGGAGCGCCTCGAGCACTCCGCGCGGCGGGAGCGCGCGGCGGAGATCGTTCACGCCGAGCGCATGCAGGCACTCTCTGAGCTACACGAGGCCGAGGCTCGCCGGGCCGCCCAGTACAAGGACCACGAGCAGCGGATGGCCGAACTCGAAGAGCGAATCCACCGGGCCGACCGCGTCGTTTATGAATCTGCGCAGCGGGTTGCCGCGGCCACCGCCGGGGGGGTCTACGACGATGCCGGACGCGTGGAGCTGAACTCCGTCAGTTTCGAGGGCCTGCGGCGGCTGGGGCTCTCGACGACCCAGGCGGCTCGGGTCGTCTCAAGCCGGGAATTGAAGGGGGGCTTCGAGTCGGTCGACGACCTCACCGCGGTTCCCGGCCTACCGAACGAGCTCGTGGACACTGTGCGGAACAGCGTGTACGTCGAGGAGTCGCCCTAGCCCAAGCTCTCTGCCGCCCGACTCACGGATTGCAGGAGTAGATGGCGTAGGCCTGTCGCATCTCGCGCCTGGCCGGGGGTCGCACGGTCCCGAGACGCCGAGTCGTGGTGAAGCCGGCTACCTGCAACCAGGCCTCCAGGGCGGCCAGGTTGGGAACCCACCAGTTGAACGAGCTGTCGAGCGGGCTGAACCGGGCCGCAGGCGCGCGCGGCGAGCGCAGGTTGAGCGCCCTCGAATACGGCTCGAGCAGGCGAAGCTCCCCTTCGGCGTCAAGCGCTGAGCGCGCGCGCTCCAGGCCGCGGACCGGATCGCGCAGGTGCAAGAGAAGCGCGCCGATGAAGACGAACTCCACCGGGCCGCCGATGCGCTCCGGGGAGAGGTCGTAGACGTTGCAGACCACCCGCTCCACCCTGGACTCCAGCATTTCGGAAGCGAGGCGGAACCCTCTGCCGAGGTCCGTGCCTCGCTCGCGCTGATCGCGCAGGAGATCTTTACGGCGGTGTGGCGGCCATTCAGCCTCGTCGATGCGATCGACGTCGATGGCAACCACTTCGGCGCCGCGACGCTCCATCTCAAAGGCCCAGAAGCCGTCGAACGTCCCGATGTCCAGGCACCGGCGACCGCTCAGATCGTCCGGGAGAACCCGCCCCGCGACCGCGCGGAGATCGACGTATCCCGGGGTGACGACCCCGGGGGCAAGCTCGATCGTGTGGTACCAGACCGGGTTGGCCGCGACGGCCTCTGCAGCGCGGGACAAATTGTCGGCTGGCGGTTGCTCGAGGGACGTCATTCTCGTTAGGGAGTTTGATACAACCGCAGGCCGATGAGCAGGATCGGCATGGCCCCGACTGCGGCGGCCGCGCCGGGCGAAGCGCGCGCGGCGATTGCCGCCCGCAAGCTCTGGTACCACACGATCGAGGTTGCGCCTGGAGTGCTGACCCCTGGATGGTTCGATCTCCGAGACATCGTCGGGCACCTTCCCTGGCCGGGCGTGGCCGGCATGCGGTGCCTCGATGTCGGCCCCTACGACGGCTTCCTCTCGTTCGAGCTGGAGCGCCGCGGGGCCGCGGAGGTCATTGCCGCCGACATCGCCAGCCCCGCAGGCTGGGACTGGCCGCGGGCGCTGCGCGATCGCGGTCCCAGCGGGCTGCTCGCGGTCGCCGAGGCGGACCCGGGAGGCGGCTTCGAGATCGCCGCGCAGCTGCTGGGCTCGAGGGTCCAGCGCCTGGCGATGAGCATCTACGACCTCGATCCTGATGCGATCGGGACGTTCGATCTGGTGGTTTGCGGCAGCCTCCTGCTCCACCTGCGCGACCCGATGCGGGGGCTCGCGGGGATCAGGCGCGTGTGTCGCGGACGACTGCTCTCGGCCGAGACGATCAGCCCGGGCCTCACCCTGGCCTCCCCGCGGCGCGCCGTCGCGCGCTTTCGCTCCGGGGATCGCTGTCAGTGGTGGATTCCCAATCGGGCCGGACATCAGGCGATGATCCGCGCGGCGGGATTCGAGATCGAGCGATCCGTAGCACCGTACGCGATCCCCCTCGGCCTGGGGCATCCGAGCCACTCCTCTCGCGCCCTGGCCGGAAGCGAGCTCGCGACGCTCGCCCTAACCCGGCGGCGGGGAGTCCCCCACTCCGCGCTACTGACGCGGGCGCTCTCCTGAACGGGGACGGCTTTCGTCGAGAATCCGCACATAGAGGTCCTCGTAGCTCGCGGCGATCGCGCGCCAATCGAAATCGGCTGCCCTCGCGCGACAGGCGGAAGCCACGGTTGGGTCGGCGGCCAGATCAAGTGCCTCGTCGAGGGCGGACGCGAGCGACTTCGGGTCGTCCTGCTGAAAGAGGGCACCGAGCTTTGGGCGATCGAGAAGCATCGGCAGTGCACCGGAGTCGGCGGCGACCACCGGCGTGCCCGCGGCGAGTGACTCGATCAGCACCAGCCCGAAGGCCTCATCCACGGCGGGGAGCACGCTGATCCAGGCCTCTCCGTAGAGACGCGCCAGCTCGGCGGAACCGTCGGCGTCGATCCACTCCGCTCCCTCGGGCACCGCCGGCGGCGAGGCGCTCATCACCGGGTCGGGCACACGCACCAGCAGGAGCCGAGCGTCGGGCCGGCGCTGGCGCAGCCTCGCGAAGGCGTCGAACAGCAGATCCGCGCGCTTGCGCGGGTCGCCGAGACTGGCCGCGCAGAGGATCGTCGGCTGCCTGCTCCTCGCGGCCTCGCCGGCGAAATCTTCGGGCCGGACGCCGCCGGGAAGAACGTCGGGAACGCGGCCGAACCAGCGCGCGAGCGCGGCTGCAGCCGGCTCGCTCAGAACAGTGACGGCGTCCGCGCGGCCGACGACGTCGGCCACCATCTCTAGCCGGTAGCGGCGCTTGACGAGGTATTCGCGGTTCGGTATGCCGTGATAGGAGAACACGACTGGAGGGCCTCCGGAGTCCCTGACCCGCAGCGCTGCCCAGGCGTCGGTGGCGAATGAGGCGTGCACGATGTCGAACCGCCCGCGCCGCAGGCGCCACCAGATCTCGGGGATCCGAGCGACGTGGAGCTCGTACCAGCTCAGGGGAACACGTTCCGGGGGCCGCCAGCCGCGGACCACCTCCATCCCGTCCTCGTGCGCTACGGCGGGCGGGCGGCGGTGGCTCGTCAGCAGCGTCACCTCGTGGCCCCTTCGAGCCAGCTCCGACCCCAGATCGTGGGTGAGGCGCTCGGAGCCTCGCCTGACCTCGGGCCAGTACGTCGGCTGGAGCAACGCCACGCGCATCAGAGGACCAGGCAGCGCTCGCCGGCAGACGCACGAGCCGCCGCCAGGACCTCAGCGAGATCCACCACCGCCCTGGAGCCGAGCGTCAGCGTGGCATGAGCGATGCTTCCCGCACCGAGGGCGCCGCCGGGGACTCCGGCCTCGCGCACGTACGGCAGGGCGAGAACGAGGCTCGCACCGTGGGTCCGGCGGGCAAGCGCGGCCCCCGCGATCCCGAGGATCAACTTCGCGTGCCGGGGGCGCCAGAAGACCCCGGCGTAGAGATCGCCGCGCGCGGCGGGGTGGCGGGCGAGCAGCCGCGGCATCGTGTTGCGGCGCAGCGCCTCCGAGAGCGCGCGCGGGAGTGAGCGCGGGATCACGCCGTGGTGAACCAGCGCGTCCTCTGCGTAAACGACGCGTGCCCCAGCGTCGGTTGCCCGCAGGCCCAGGTCGGCATCCTCGCCCAGGGAGGCGAACGACTCATCGAACCCCTCGAGCCGCTCGAGCAACGCCCGCGGGTAGGCCACATTGCACGTCTGAAACCAAGGGCTTGGTCCCTCGATCCTCTGCGTTCGAGCGAGGCCGTGGAGGAGGCCCAGCTCGTCGGGGTCCGGCTCGGTTCGCCCCTGAACGATGTCGTCGGGCGATGTTTGAGCCGCGAGGAGTGCCTCGATCCAAGAAGGGGCCGGGCGGCAATCGTCGTCGGTGAACGCGACGAACGGCGCTTCGCAGGCTCGCCAGCCCAGGTTGCGAAGCCGGGCGATGTTGTTGTCACCCGGCCCCTTCACGACCTTGACCTTCAGCCCCTCGCCGGCGGTCGGCAAGCCGTGAGGCAGCGGCCCGTCGAGGGCCACGACCACCTCGAGCACATCCGCGCGGGTCTGCCCCGCAAGCGCCTCGAGCACGAAGCCCAGTCGCTCGCTGCGCCCGCTGACAACGACCACGGCCGCCTTCGCGGAGCTGCTCACGGGGCCGGCGCGGGCCGGGCCAAAATCCAGACGTGAGGCGCTCCCCGCATCAGGACGAGGCGGGCCGGCACGTCGCGCAGTGGCGCTCGGAAGCACCGAAGCAGCGTCTCGCGCTCCCAGCCGGGCCCGTTCGGCACGAGGTAGGGCCGCCCGGTTCGCACCACCTCGAGGCCCGCTGCCTCGGCGATGCGACGAAGCCCCGCAGGGTTGCATAGCCACCAGAATGGCTCGCCCTGCATGACGGCTTCGGCCAGCGGGCGGCGGCGGTAGAGGTCGAGGCCCAGCCGCGTCGGCTCGTTGAGGACCACGCTCCCAGTGGTCACGGCGCGCAGATTGCGAAGCGCCCGCACCGGGTCGCGCAGGTGAAGCAGAAGCGTGCCGACGTTGACCAGGTCGAAGCCTCCGAGCCCGCTGTCTTCGAGGTCGTAAATCGAGGTGAACCGGCGCTCGACGTCCGACCGGAGCGCCCGGCGCGCAAATTCGAACGCGGCGTTGCCCGCGGCGAGCTCCGCCTGAATCGCGGCCTCGTCACGACGCGTGCCGGGCACGTCTACGAGCCCAGCGTCCTCGATATCGATCGAGATCACCTCGGCTGCACCCCGGCGCTCCATCTCGAACGCGTAGAAGCCGTCGCGGCTGCCCACGTCGAGGCACCGGAGCCCGGCGAGCGACGCCGGCCACGGGAGCCGCCCGACCACGCGCCGCAGGTCGTACTCCCCTCTGGTCACCACGCCTGGCGGAAGCTCGATGGTGTGGTACCAGCGAAGGGCATCGGCCTCGGCCTGGGTCGGAGTGGCCGAACGTCCTTCGTCGACGCGGGTCGTTGACACGGCAGCAGCTTAGGTTCTTAGGGCCGGGCGCTGGGCGCGGAGGCGCAGATCGGCATTCGACCTGGGGCTACGCTTCCGCCGTGCCGCCCAACGTCGTCCTCATCATTTTCGACACCGCTCGCGCGGATGCCTTCGAGCCGTACGGGGCACGCAATGGAGCCAGTCCCGCCTTCACGCAGCTCGCGAGCAGGGGGGCCTTCGCGAAGCGGCTCTACGCAGCCGCGAGCTGGACCCTGCCGTCCCACGCCGCGATGTTCACAGGAATGATGCCGCGCGCGCTCGGCGTCAACCAGATCTCCGGACTCGACAGCCATCCCCGCTTTCGTGCCGCGCTCGACGGCGTTCGGGAGCGAATGCTCCCAGAAGTGCTGCGAGCGGCCGGCTACTCGACCCGTGCCGTCAGCGCAAACCCGTGGATCGCACGAACCTCCGGCTTCGACATCGGGTTCGACGAGTTCGTGAGCGTCACCGGCTCGCGCAGGGCGAAGCTTGGGGCGGCGAGCCTGCCGGGCCGCGCCCGGTGGGCGCTGGAAGGAGTCAGGGCCCGCACCGACGACGGCTCCGACGCCGCCGCTCGGGTCGTCTCGCAATGGCTCGCTTCCCGCGATCCCGGCCGGCCGTTCTTCTGGTTCGTGAACCTGGTGGAATGCCACTCCCCCTACCTCCCGCCTCGCCCGTACGACGACCTCGGAGCCACCGATCGGCTGCGGGCGGCGGAGGAAGCCAGGCGGTATCTGACGCTCGGGGCAATCTGGAAGGCGTGCGCGGGCGCGCTGGAGGTGCCGCCCGCCGCGCTGGAGCGGATGCGCCACCTGTACGCAGCCTCGGTGAGGCGGCTGGATGACTGGCTCGCCGTCGTGCTCGAGGGCCTCGAGAGCACGCGCCTTCTCGACGAGACGCTCGTGATCACCACCTCCGACCACGGCGAGAACCTGGGCGAGGGAGGGCTGATGGGACACGCGTTCTCCCTCGACGACCGCCTGATCCGGGTGCCGTTTGCCTGGGCGGGCCCGGGGGCTCATCCGCTCGAGCGGACCGCAAGCCTGGTTGGGCTCCCGGCTGCGATCGCGCAGGCCGCCGAGCTCGAATCGCATCCGTGGAGCGCCCAGCCGGCGGAGCTGGGCCTGGCGGTGGCCGAATTCGACCCGCCCGCGGGCCCCGCCGACGACCGCGTCCCGCGGGCGCTCGACGAGTGGGGTCTGCAGCCCGAGCACGCGCCGCGGATCGCCTCGTGGCTGACCGTTGCCACGGATGGGCGCTGGAAGCTCCTTCGCCGCGACGGCGAAGATGTCGTCTACGACCTTCAAGCCGATCCCCTGGAGGTCCGGCCTCTGGCCCTGGCCGATGTCGACGCCCGCGTCGTGCAACGCCTGCGAGGGGCGCTCGACGCCCAGGGGCCGGCACGTGGACCGCAGCCGCAGACGGCGCCGGGAGCGCCGATGAGCGACGACGAACGCCGGCGACTCGAGGAGCGGATGGAGCTCCTCGGCTACATGTGAGCGCCAAGGCCCCGGGCGCCGGCCCGTCGGTGAGCGTGGTCGTGGCGACGCGCGACCGGGCCGAGCGCCTCGACGCCCTGTTGGGTGCGCTCGGCGAGCAGACCATGGCGCGCGAGGCGTTCGAGGTGATCGTCGTCGATGACCAGTCCCGAGACGAGACTTCGGCCGTGCTTCGCCGCTGGGCCGCTGCTCGGAACCTGCGAGTGACCCCGCTCCGCGGTCGCGGAGCGGGGCCGGGCGCCGCGCGCAACGACGGCTGGCGAGCGGCCCACGGCGCGCTCGTAGCGTTCACCGACGATGACTGCGAGCCGACGGCCGGCTGGCTCGAGCACCTCAGCGCCGCTGCCGGCTCCGACGGCGGCGGCGACTCGATGGTCCAGGGTCGCACAAGCCCGTTGCCGGACGAGGAGCACCGGCTGGGCGGGCGCGCGCGGACCAAGTCCATCCAAGCGCTCGGCCCCTGGTATCAGACCTGCAACATGCTCTATTCACGGGCTTTGCTGGAGCGCCTGGGGGGCTTCGACGAGCGCTTCACCCGCCCGGCCGCCGAGGACGCCGACCTCGCCTGGCGGGCCATCGAGACGGGGGCGACGCCCAGGTTCGCGCCGGCCGCTCTGGTGCATCACGCCGTCGAGCCGCTAAGCGCGTGGGAGCTCCTACGCGCCGGTGCGCGCGACCCCGACGAGGCGCTGGCGTTCCGACGCCATCCCGGCCTTCGTGCGCAGGCGGGACGCCTCGGGGTCTTCAAGAACCCGAGCCATGCCCTGCTGGCGCTGGCGCTCGCCGGCGGGCTCGCTGCCCGCCGGCGCCGCGCTGCCGCACTCCTCGCCATCCCGTACGCCCGCAACCTCGCGCGGCGCGCCCGCGATCCCGGCGCGGGGCCCCTGAGCCCGCCGCTTCTCCTTGGGCACGATCTGCTGGAAGCCTCGGCGGCCGTGCGCGGATCGATCCGTCACCGCACCCTGGCGCTCTGAGCGCGACGCCTCGCTGCTCCTCTACGGAACGACGCCCTCGACGAACGGCACCTCCAGGACCTTCTCGTGCATGATCGGGCCGTGTCCGAAGTAGTGCTCCTCGCCAAAGAGCTCGCCGTGGTCGGAAGTGACGATCACCCAGGTCCCGCTGGGCAGCAGATCGAAGAGGCGGGCGAACACGCCGTCCAAGTAGGAGACGGCCTCGACCTGCCTTGCCCGTAGCTCGCCGAGCTTCACCGCGTCGAAGAACTCGCCGGGCTCCGTAGGCGCATCGCCGCCGTCCTCGCCCAGATGCTTGAAGACGCCGTGCACGCCCGCGATTCGCGGCCAGGTCGCGGGGTCCTCGCCGGGAAGCGCATACGGATAGTGGGTCTCGCCCACGTTCAGGAGGTGAAAGCTCGGACGCTCGGAGTCGAACCGGAGCTTCTCGAGCATGGCCGCCATGTCGTTGTGGACCGGCATCAGCTCGTAGGTGTCGAAATCGCGGTTGATGGCCGTGTGAGGGTTCAACACCGGCATCGAGACCATCGCATGCGTCGAGTAGCCCAGCGACCGTAGGAATGTCGGCAGGAAGATCGACGGCAGCAGGCTCTTGAAGTCGACGTTCGCGATGCCGAGCCGCTCGGAGTAGCGCTCGAAGTCCCGCTTGTAGTACTCGGAGGCATAGACCGCGGTTGGGCTCGTGTGCGGAAGCAGCCCCATCAGGAGGTTGTAGTGCGACGGCGCGGTCCAGGTCGCGTAGCTCCAGCGCCGCTCCACCGGTCCGAGCGAGGAGAGATTTACGGGCCCGGCCTCCAGCCAGGCGTCATAGCGCAGGCTGTCGAGAACGACGACGACCAGGTCTCGCGCGCGCTTGGTCGCCATCAGTCCGCCGGGCCGCGGGCGTGGACCACCACGTGCGGGACACCCTTCCGCCGTCCACGCAAGCGCATACTGAAGGTTCCGTGCCTGCTGACGTCCTCGAACCCGGCGCAGCGGGCCATGGCGAGCCAGGTGCGGATCGACGGCCGCCACCAGGTGCTCCAGGGGGTTTCGCCCCGGAACTCCGCCGCGTCGGTCCGAACCGCAGCCAGGATCCGGCTGTACTCCTCGGCAAGCACGAGGCGGCCGCGGCAGAGGTCGGCCATCCTCTCCAGGGCCAGCACGGGATCGCGAAGGTGGATCAACACCGACCCGCAGAAGACGAGATCGAACGTGCCGCCGAGGAGCTCCGGCGTCGCGTCGTAGATCGAGGTCCCGACGCGCTCGACGGAGCTGCCCAGCGCTGCCCTTGCCAGCTCGAAGCCCTCGCCGCGGCGAGCGTCGTCCGGCGGGCGCAGCCGCGGTGGCCAGTCGAGCTCTTGGATGTTGTCCACGTCGATCGCGGTCACCGCCGCGCCCCGGCGCTCGAGCTCGAACGCCCAGAAGCCCTCGAAGGTGCCAACGTCCAGTGCGCGGACGCCGGAGAGGTCGGCGGGGAGGCCATAGCGGGCGACGTAGGGCCGCAGGTCGAACATGCCCGGCGTCTCCAGGCCAGGGGCGAGTTCCTGCGTGTGGTACCAGGTGATCTCGCCGAAGCGCCGGCGCAGCTCGTCCTGCGCTGCCGCCCGCGAAGGATCGTCGGCGATTTCCTGCTTTCCCACCGGTGCCAACGCTAGCGGCTCCCCCGACGCCGGGCGGCCGCCTTCACCGCGTCCACGACGCGCTGATTGAAGCTCTCCTCGGTGTGGTTCGCGGCGGTCTCGAAGCCCTCGTTTCGGATCCTGAGCCGCAGCTCTTCATCTGCCGCCAGCCGATTGACGGCCCGCGCCAGGGCCGAGGGATCGTCGCGCGGCGCGTACAGCAGGCAGTTCGAGCCGTCGCGCAGGTACTCGCCGGACCCACCGGCTCCCGTGGCCACGACCGGGCGCCCCACGGACATCGCCTCGAGCGGAACCAACCCCCAGGGCTCTTCCCAGATCGCGGGAAAGAGCACGGCGTCGGCAGCCGCGTAGGCAGCGGCCAGCTCGGCGCGCCGGCGGCGCTCGAAACGCAGGCGGTCCGTGAGGCCTTCCCGTTCGGCGATCGACTCCAGCTCGCGCAGGTGCTGCCCGTCGCCCGACCCGATGACGGTCAGGCGCGCTTCGGGCAGATCGCTGAGAGCCCTGATCGCGGTGTGCACCCCCTTGCGGCGATCGATACGCCCGACGTAGAGAAGCTCCCACTCCCATTGCCGCTCCGGAGCCCGCGGAAACAGCCCGGAATCCACACCCCCGTAGGCGACCTGAGCTCCGCGCGGGTGGAGTCCGTTCTCGCGGGCGTGGCGCAGCGCCGTCTCGCTCACGAATGTCCACTCCGCTGCAGCCGCGAGATCGAGCACGGTTGGGATCCCGAAGCGGCGCTCGGCGAACGCTCGCAGCGGTGCCACCCGCCAGGTGCGCTGCCAGCCGTCCACCTTCGGGCCGTAGATCAGCCAGTCGTCGACGACGAAGCCCGCCGCCGGCAACGGGCCGCGGGCGACGCGCTCGACCAGGGACATCGACATCCCCCCCATCGCCCACCAGGCGACGACGTCGGGGCGGAAGTCGCGGAGGTGCCGCTCGAGCGTGGCCAGGTTCGCGATCTCGATCTCGCGGCGGGTCCGAAGCGGCAGGCGCGGGAAGCGGTGATCGCGCCAGTACCAGCGAAGCTCGCGGTAGACGTCCGGGTCCTCCTCGATCGCGGCATCGGGATCGGCCCGCGCGTAATCGCTGGCGAGCACCCGCGTTTCGAGGCCACGCCGGCGCAGCTCGTGAGTGGCCGAGCGCCACATGAGCTCGTACCCGCCGAGGTGGTGCGGCGGATACATGTTGCCGACGGCGAGGACGCGCACCACCGCGAGGATAGAGCCGGCGTTGGCGCGCGGTTGCCTATCGTGAAGCCGCGATGCCGGTGCATGAGGACGAAAAGATGGGCCGCTACTGGGATGCGCGGGCGCGCGAGGATGCCCTCTACTTCGTGGACTCACGCGCCGGCCGCGCGACGGCCGACGAGGACGGGTTCTGGCGGCGAGGCGAGGAAGACCTCGACCGCATGCTCGGCCTGCTCGGGGCCGCGATCGAGCCCTCGGACCGGGTCGTGGAGATCGGCTGCGGCGTCGGGCGAATCACGCGGGTCCTGGCGGCGCGTGCGGCATACGTCCAGGCGCTGGACGTCTCGGCGCAGATGCTCCGCGAAGCCCGGGCGCGGAACCCGGAGCTCGAAAACGTCGAGTGGCTGCACGGCGACGGCTTCGGCCTGGCGCCGATCGCCGACGCCAGCGCGACGGTGTGCTTTTCGGTGGTGGTCTTCCAGCACATCCCCGATGCCCTGGTCACGCTCGGCTACATCCGCGAGACCGGCCGGATACTGCGCCCGGGCGGCTGGGCTGCCTTGCACGTCTCCAACGACCCCGGCGTCCATCGCCTTGCGAACGGCGGCGGTGGCGATCCCGAGTCGCATCCGGCGTGGCTCGGGTCAGCGGTGGACCTCGAGGCTGTCCGTGACGCGGCGACGGAAGCGGGCATGAGCCTCGATCGCGTCGTCGGCGCGGGCACTCAGTGGTGCGGACTGAGGCTCTCGAGGGCCGCGAAATGAGACCCGAGGCCAGCGGCGAGGCCCCGCTCGTCTCGGTCGTTGTCTCGACCCGGAATCGAGCCCGGCGCGTGCGCCGGCTGCTCGAGGCACTGCGCCGCCAGGATCTGCCGGCGGAGCGCTTCGAGGTCGTGGTCGTCGACAACGTCTCCGCGGACGAAACGCCGACCGTGCTCGCGGCCGAGGCCGCGGCGGGCGACCTACGCCTGTCGGTACTCACGCGCACCAGCCCGGCCGGGCCGGCGGCGGGACGAGAGGCGGGCTGGCGCGCCGCTCGGGGCGCGGTCGTCGCCTTCACCGATGATGACTGCGAGCCCGCCCCCGACTGGCTGCGGGCGGGCCTCGACGCCCTCGAGGGCGAGGCCAGGGGCTTCGCGCAGGGCCGGACCCTTCCGAATCCCGCCGAGGCCGATCGCCTTGGCCCCTTTCACAGGACGATCGAGATCGACGCCGCCGACCCTCACTTCCACACCTGCAACGTCTTCTACCCCCGGGACCTGCTGGAAGAGCTTGGAGGCTTCGACGCCCAGGCCTTTCACCGAACGCCGGGCGGCGAGGACGCCGACCTGGGCTGGCGGGCCATCGCCGCCGGGGCGAAGCCGGTCTTCGCCCACGACGCCGTGGTCTTCCACGCGGTAAACGACCTCGGGGCGATCGGCAAGCTCCGCGTCGCCGGCCGCTGGAGCGAGGGCATGAAGGCATACGCGGATCACCCGGAGCTGCGCTCGAAGGTCTTCACCCTCGGCGTCTTCTGGAAACGCGAGCACATGTGGCTGACGATGGCGCTCGCGGGCGCGCTCCTGCCGCGCCGCGCCTGGCCCGCGCGGCTCGCCCTGGCTCTTCCCTACCTGCGTTCGCTGCGCGGACGGGGCCTCCGCCCAAGCCCCACCGGCATCGCGCTGGCGGGTTTCTGGACCCTCCACGACGCCGTCGAGGTCGCCGCGGTGCTGCGCGGCGCTATCCGCTACCGGACGCCGATGATTTAGGACCTATACCTGTGGGGATGGGTCCTTAAGCCGAACCGCTTGGACCGCGGCGACGATCTCCTCGGTAAACCGCTCCCGCCGCCAGCGCAGCGCGTGGGCGCGGATCGCACCCGGGTCGTAGGCGCCGGGGTCGAACCGGTCGACGACCGCTCGCAGCGACTCGGGCGTCTGCTCACCGAAGAGCTCCCCGGTGCGACCCGGGACCACGGTCTCGAGGGCGCCGCCGCCGGCGAAGGCGATCACCGGCCGCCCGCACGCCATGGCTTCGACCGCCACCAGGCCGAAGTCGTCGACGCTCGGAAACACAAGGGCGGCGCATCCCTGAACGAGCGGGACGAGCTCACGATCGGAGAGGGCGCCGGCGAACTCGACGTTCGCCGCGGCCCGCTTGCGGAGACCGGGGAGCGCCGGTCCGTCGCCCGCGACCACGAGCCGCCGCTTCGAGCCGCTGAATGCGTCGACGGCGAGTGTCGGCCGCTTGTAGGGCTCGATCAGGCGCCCGCTGAAGAGGAAGTACTCACCGGACTCTGGCTGCCCCGGACGGAACAGCTCGGTATCCACGGGCGGGTAGATGACCTGCGAGTCGCGGCCGTAGAACCGGCGGATCTGGTCGGCGACGTAGCGCGACTCGGCAACGTATTCGGTGACCCGCTGCGCGGCTCGCCTGTCGCTGCGGCGCAGGAGCGCGGCGAGGCCGGACATCGCCGTGCCGCCGATCCGGCCACGGCCGAGGGCGGCCCCGTACTCACCGGTCATCGACCAGGCTCCGCGCAGCGGGCTGTAGCAGTAGCAGAGCTGCGGAGCGTCGTTTCGGGTCCGAAAGTGATGCGCGAAAGCGAAGCTCGAGGTCAGCAGCACGTCGGCTTCCGGCAGCCGGCGCGCGCGGAGTAGCGTGGGATACAGCGGCGCCATCGCGCGATAGGAAGCGAGCACAGGCCGCCGTTCCGGGAGGAGGGTGTGGAGCCGCGCCTCGACCCCCATACGGCGAGCGACCTCTCGCCTTCCGAGGATCGTCCAAAACGGGGCGTCCGGAAACGCCGCGGCGATGCTCGCCGCGATCCGCTCGGCGCCCCCGTACCACCAGAGATTGTCGTGGGCGATGATCACGCCGGAAGCCGGCGCCGGCTCGGCCGTCATGGTGCCGAACCGCCCTTCGAGATCGCGCGAATCGCCGCGGAGATCTGGCCGGAGAGCGCAGGCCGCAGCTCGCGCGCGGCGTTCAGCGACCCGATCGCGGCGCTCGTGTGGCCCGCCTGGGTCTGAAACTGGGCGAGGTCCAGCCGAAGCTGGTAGTTCTCGGGCTCGCGATCGACCGCGAGCCGCGCGGCGGCCGCGGCGGCGTCCGGATGACCCGACTTCAACGCCACGATCGCCTCCTGCAGGCGCGGCAGCGCGGCCCAGGGCTCTGCGGTGGAAGCGGCTCGCGCGAGATTCGCGGCGTTGCGCAAATCGCCGCCCTCGACGTGCTGCTGACTGGAACGGACCAGGCTCGTCGAGACGATTCCGGGGACCTGGATCGCGGCGGCTACCACAGCGACGCAGGCGAGACCCCATGAGCCCCGACGACCGCGGACCGGACTGGAGCGGTCCCGCTGAAGGGAAGCTCCGGCGACGCAGACGGCGCCGATGCCGAGCGCTGTGATGGCGGGTATCTGGTACGTCCAGTCGACCGCGGCGCTGACGGCGAAGACCAAGGCCGCCGCGCACATCGCCGTGACCGCCCCGGCGCTCGAGGCGGAACGGGCTCTGCGGCGGGCCTGAACGCAGAGGGCCGCCAGCCCCCCGCCCAGGGCGAGGATCGCGATTCCCCCCGGCAGGCCCAGCTCCGCCACCGAAGTGATCACCACCGAATGGGCGTCGCGAATCGGATCCTCCTTGGTGGTCGTTCGATCCCAGTAGAACTCGTAGCCGCCGGCTCCGAGCCCCTGGATGGGGTGAGCGGCGAACGCACGCAGCCCGGTGGACCACAGATCGAGCCTCGGCCCCCTCGCCGACGTCAGGCGCGAAGCCGAGGTGCCGGCTCCCGGCGCCGGCGACGCGTGAGCGCCGCCCGCAGGCGGCGGCGATGACCCGCCGGACGAACCCGCCAGGGCCACGAGGAACGCGCCGATAAGGATCAGATTGAGGGCGACGCCGACGCGGCGCGCGCGATATCTCGGCGCCGGAGCGATCGGGTCGATCGACCTGCGCACCGGCGCGAGGAAGGCGGCCTGTGCGCAACCGGCGGCGGCGATCGCGAGCGCGGCGAGGACGATCGCTGCGCCCTGGCCGTCCGCACCCGACGCGATCCCCGGCTGGCTGCGAATGGTGAGCACGACCACCGCGATGCCAAGCGCCGCGGCGATGGTGTTCTCGCGAGCAGCGCGGCGGTCGGCGCTGAGGACGCAGACCGCGGCGACGCCAATCGCAGCGCCAATCACAGCGGTTCGCGAGTACGTGAGGTAGACGACGGCGCCGGCGAGCGGCGCCAGGCCCAGCGCCGCTGACCGTGCTGTCCTGGTCAGCGCATGGACGCTCCAACTCAGCATCATCGCGAGGGTCATCGCTCCGAGCTCCCCGACGGCGTTCCAGTAGCCGAGCGGATACGCGAGCCGTTTGGTCCCGAAAGCGTCGACGAATGCCGCGCTCGGGTGAAGTGACCCCGGATCCAGCCGGCTCGCCATCGCCACGCCGCAGCCGACCGCCGCGGCGCCGGCGAGCCCAGGCGCGGCGACCTTCCAGGTGCGCCTGTCAAGGGTCGCGAAGACGAGCACCGCAAACCCGAGGTAACCCACGAGCTTGGCCAGCTCCTCCGTCGCCCTGGCGTCCGACGCGGTCCAGCCCACGCTCACCGCCGTCCACAGCGCGAGGACGCTCGCCGCGATCAAGGGCAGGCGAATGGCCCGCGGCGCCTCGGCGCGGGGCAAGATGCCGAAAAGGAAGCCGAGTGCGAGGAGCGACCAGCAAACCAGGGAGGCCTCCTGGCCGACGACGACGTCATACGCGCCTCCGCGGAGAGCCAGGTAGAGAATGATTCCGGCAGCGCCCAGGAACGTCGCGGCTCTGATCGGAAGATCCGCAAGGGTCGGCACCCGCAAGCCGGCCTCGCCGCGCCGGCTCCTGGCCTCGCTCACGACGGTGCTCGCGCGGCCGCTATCGTGGCGGAGCCTGGATGACCGCCCCGTCGATCGGACGCACAAGCCTGCTCGTCGCCGCAGCCCTGCTCGGCTCCAACCTCCATCCGGCGCCGGCGCCGGCGCAATCGGCGGGGCTCGACCAGTACCGATTCCCGGCGGGCGCGCCTGAAAACGCCGCGCCTGCGGTCAACGGCGGCAATCCGGCACAGACGCGGATCCGAGCCGAGGATCCCGGCCCTGGCTCGGGTTCCGGCGTGACCACGCGAATCCTCGGCTACCCGCTCACGACACCGGTGATCGTGGTCGCCGCGCTGCTCGGAGGCGGCGTCGCCCTGCGCCTGGTGAGCCGGCGCCGACGCCCCCCGCGCAGGCGTCGGCGCCCCCCGCGCGCCTCTCGCCCGGAATCCCCCGCCCACTTGTAGTGCCCCGTCAACTAGTGAACGCCCCCGCGGCACTTCCTCACATCCGCTCGGGGGCGCCGACGCCCAGAAGCCCCAGGGTCGTGGCGATCACCGTCTTCGCCGCCAGGCAGAGCCCGAGCCGAGCCATCTCCGTTGCAGGTTCGGCGCCGACGACGCGGCAGTCACGGTAGAAGGCGTGAAAGTCGGAGGCCATCGCCGTTGAGAACGCGACCAGCCGATGCGGAGCTCGCCGCCCGGCCGCTTCGGCGACCTCCCACGGCAGCGCCAGGATTCGCGCTGCCAGCGCCCGTTCCGCCGCCTCGGCGGCGGCTTCGAGAACCTCGCGCCGGCTCGTTCCGGCCGTCACCCCGGACTGGTCGAGCCCGCGCTCCGCTGCGGCCTTGTGGAGGATGCCGGCGATGCGTGCGTGGGCGTATTGCACGTAGTACACGGGGTTGTCCTGGGAGTGGCTGCGGGCGAGGGCCAGGTCGAGGTCGACCGCGGTGTCGTGGCTGCGCTGGAGCATCAGGAAACGCGCGGCGTCGACGCCGATGTCGTCGACCAGCGCGTCGAGCGCGACGAACTCGCCGCTTCGCTTCGACATCTGTGCCTTCTCGCCGCCCTCGACGAGGTGGACGAACTGCAGGAGCATCGTCTCGAGGCTTTCCTCTCCGAAGCCGAGCGCGACCAGTGCCGCCCGCATCCGCGGGACGTAGCCGTGGTGGTCCGAGCCGAGGACGTCGATCAGATGCTCGGCTCCGCGCTCGAGCTTGTCGCGGTGGTAGGCGATGTCTGGCAGGAAGTAGGTCTCCTGGCCGTCCGAGCGGATGAGGACTCGGTCCTTCTCGTCGCCGAGATCGCTCGTGCGCAGCCAGATCGCCCCCTCGCTCTCGTAGACGCGCCCGGCGCCGCGCAGCCGCTTGAGCGTCTCCTCGACCTTCCCCGACGCCCGGATCTCGCTCTCGGAGGCGAAGGAGTCGAACTTCACGCGGAAGCGGCCGAGGGTCGTTTCCGCGGAGGCGCGCATCGCCGCCACGGCGTGCCGCCCGAGCTCGGAGAGATCCTCCGCACCGACGCCGTTGGCCGCGAGCCGGTCGGCGAGCTCGGCGACGTACTCGCCGGCGTAACCGTCCTTGGGCGGCTCCTCACCCAGCATCCGCGCCGCGATCGACGCCGCGAAGCGCTCGATCTGCCCGCCCGCGTCGTTGACGTAGAACTCGCGCTCGACCTTCGCGCCGGCGCGCTCGAGGATCCGCACGAGGGAATCCCCGACAGCGGCCTGGCGCCCGTGGCCGACGTGCAGCGGGCCGGTCGGGTTGGCCGAGACGAACTCGACGAGGATCCGCCGGCCGGACTCAGACAGCGAAGACCCGTAGGCCTCGCCCGCGGCGATCACGCTCGCCACGGCCTCGCGGTACCAGCGACTCGACATGGTCAGGTTGAGGAATCCCGGGCCGGCCACCTCGATCCGCTCCGCGCCCGGAACCCGGTCCGCGATGTCCTCGCGAAGCTCCTCCGCGACCTCCCGCGGGGACCGGCTCAGCACCGGGGCGAGGAGCATCGCGGCGTTCGTGGAGTAGTCGCCATGACCCGCCTGGCGCGGCCTCTCCAGGCTCGGCACGGCGCCCTCGACGCCGCCGCGCATCGCGTCGGCGGCTGCACACAACGCGCCATGGAGCTCTGCCAAAGGGTCGGTGGGCACGCCCCGAATATAGATTCAGCGCTCCCCGTGAGAGTTCTCGTTACCGGCGGCGCCGGATTCATCGGCTCCAACCTCGTCGACGCGCTGGTCGATCGTGGCGACCGGGTGGTCGTTGTCGACGACCTCTCCACCGGCCGTCTGTCGAACCTCGATGCCGCCCTCGCCGCGGGAGCAGAGCTCGTGGAGGCCGACGTCGCCTCCCGCGCCGAGGTGGATGCCGCAGTCGCCGCGGCGAGGCCCGACACGATCATTCACCTCGCTGCGCAGATCGACGTCCGCAAGTCCGTCGCCGACCCCGCCTTCGACCTCGCGGTGAACGTCGCCGGGACGATCAACCTCCTCGAGGCGGCGCACGAGGCGGGAGTCGCGCGGTTCGCCTTCGCCTCGACCGGCGGCGCGATCTACGGCGAGGGAGCCGGGCGCGAGCTACCCCTCAGCGAGTCGGCAGAATGCCGCCCCGACGCTCCCTACGGGCAATCGAAGCTCGCCGCCGAGGGCTATCTCGGCCTGTGGTCGCGCCTGCACGGCCTCAAGACCATCGCGCTTCGCTTAGGCAACGTGTACGGCCCTCGCCAGGACCCGCTCGGCGAGGCGGGCGTGGTCGCGATCTTCTGCGGGGCCCTGCTCGCCGGAAAGGCTCCGAGGGTCTACGGGGACGGCCTGCAGACTCGCGACTACATCTACGTCGCCGATGTCGTCGAGGCCTTCTTGGCGGCGGCGGATTCGAACACCGTCGGAGCCTTCAACGCCGGCGCCGGCATCGAGACCAACGTCCTCGAGCTCGGCGCCGAGATCGCCCGCCTATCCGGCGTCGCGTTCGCGCCCGAGATGTCGCCCGAACGCCCGGGCGAGGTGCGCCGGATCGCGATCGACAGCGCCCTTGCCGAGCGCGAGCTCGGCTGGCGTGCGGCGACGTCGCTCGAGACAGGGCTGGCCAAGACCCTCGAGTGGGCGCGGGCGAGCGCCTGAGCCTCAGAGACCGTCTCAGCCCGAGCCGGACCGCTCGAGCGCAAGCGCCGCGCCGATCCGCTCGACCGCGGTGGGGTGGGTTCCCAGCAGCCAGTGGATGAGCGCCGGAGGGTCCGGATCGCCGAGGTTGGAGGTCGTCAGCCGCTTCTGCAGGGAGATGAAGGCGCGAGGATCGTGGGTGAGCTGGAGGGCGAAGGAATCGGCGCCGGCCTCGACATCGCGCGAGAGCTGGTTGCCGACGATGCCGATCAGAAGCGAGGCGAGCGCGACCGCGAGGGCGTAGGCGGGAACGGCGCGGGGCGTCGCGGGGTCGAACGCGCCACGCTGGATGAGGGTTCGAGCGACCGCATCGACGAAGAGGACCCCCAGCGGGGCGACCAGGGCGAGGAACGCCAGCCCGCGCAGAATGTCGTCGTGCTTGACGTGGCCGAGCTCGTGAGCCACAACCGAGGAGAGCTCCTTGCGGCCGGCGCCGTGAATCAGATTGTCGTAGAGCACCACGCGCTTGGTCTGGCCGATGCCGTCCACGTAGGCGTTGAGCGACGTGACCCGCCTGCTCGCATCGACGCGTAGCACGCTGCCGATATCCACCCCCGCCCTCCTGCCGAGCTCGAGGACTTCCTTCCGCGCCGCGCTGTGGGCCGGCAGCGGCTCGAAGCGATTGAAGATCGGCGCGATGACCACCGGCGCCAGCCACGTCATCACGACTCCGATGACCCCGACCGCCACCGTGCCTCCGATCCACCATCGCGAGCGGAATCGGCGAACCAGCGCGATCACGAGCGCACCGCCCGCGGCGCCGAGCAGCGCGCCGATGGCGCCGGATTTGGCGAGGTCGGCGAACCACGACCCGATGTCCTGGGTCGAGAGCCCGAAGTCGACGGCGCGGTCGTGGGCGACGAGCCCGAGCGGGATACCGGCGATCGTGAGGACCAGCGAGAGCCCCGCCCCCGCCGCTGCCGCGCCGGCCAGCGGCCGCCTCCCCAGCCCGTCCAGCGCGCGTCCGGCGATGCGCGGCCTGCCGCTCGCGAGGGCGCCGAGCACGGCGAATTCGACCGCCAGGCTGCCCGCGAAGATCCACAGTGAGCCGCCGGAGTACTCGCGGCCGCGCGAGATCTGCGCCGCGGTGAAGTAGTGATGCTCGGCGACCGGCGCAGGGGCGGGACCCGTTCGCGGGTGCAGTACCCAAACGGCAGCTTCGGCTGCTGCGAGCATCGCGACGGTCATCAGGCCGAGGCGGCGCAGCGATCGGCTGGGAGGGTGCATCGCCATACGATAGGCGGGGGGCTCGCGGGCTCCAGCGTCCATGCTCCTAGGGATCATCAGCGACATCCACGGCAACCTGCCTGCGCTCGAGGCGGTCCTCGCCGACGTGGCGGAGCATTCTCCCGACGAGATCTGGTGCCTCGGCGACGTCGTCGGCTACGGCGCCAGTCCCGACGAATGCACCGCTCTCGTCGCCGACCGCTGCGCTCGCTCCATCGCGGGCAACCACGACCTCGCGGTCCTCGGCTCGCTCGACATGGATGCCTTCTCGCCCACCGCAGCGCGCGCCGTCCGCTGGACCCGCGAGAACATCGGCAAGGAGTCGCTGGCATACCTGGAAGGGCTTGCGCCGGTCGACGAGAGCGCCGGAGTCGCTCTCTACCACGCCTCGCCTCGCGATCCGGTCTGGGAGTACGTGCTGTGGGAGGACCAGGCGACCGAATGCATCGCGGCGCAGTCCGAGCGCATCAGCCTCGTCGGCCACTCTCACGTCGCCCTGCACTTCGTGATTCCGGGCGATCGGCCCCAAGATGGCGCGGGGCTGCCTGCGGAGGGCTCGCGCGCCTCAGAGGGCGACACCCTGGACATACGCTCGGGCCGCTGGCTCGTCAACCCCGGGAGCGTCGGTCAGCCCCGCGACCGGGACCCTCGGGGGGCGTGGCTCGAGCTCGACACGGGGACCCTGTCGGCGACCTTCCACCGCGTCGAGTACGACGTGGATGCGGCCGCGGACGCCATCGAGGCGACGACCTTGCCCGCCCAACTCGCGAGCCGGCTCTACGTGGGTCAGTAATGCCCCGGCGCCGGTATCCGCACGCCCGCAGAGCGCTACGTGCTGTTCGCCAGAGGTTCCGTCAAACGCGGCGGTACTTCTGGCGGGCAGCATTAAGCGCAGTCACTACACTCGCCGCGATGCGAGCCCCGCGAACGATCGCGGCCTTGGTGGCGGTCGCGGCGGCCGTCGCTGCGACGGCCTGCGGCAGCTCGAGCGATCTGCCGAAGGACATTCCGCCGGACACGGCGAACAGCCTGCTGAGCAACCTGAACCTGGTGGCCGCCGACTGTGAGACGGGCGACACCGCGGCGGTCCAGTCGGCCGTGGGCGACTACATGACCGCTCTCGAAGGCGTCCCGGACAGCGTCAATCCCGACGTTCGCAAGATCCTCACCGAGACGAGCGCCCGGCTCCAGTCGCTGGCCCAGGACGGCACGGGCTGCCAGAGCGGCGCGACCGGTGCCACCGGGCTCAGCGGCTCCATTCCAAGCGACACCTCGGGCACCTCCGCTTCCACCGCCGCCCCAACGACCACCGATGAAACGACCTCGACCACGGCCCCTTCGACCCAGCCCGAGCAGCCGACGCCCCCGGCCAATCCCCCCAACCAGAATCACGGCGAAGGTCACCCGCCGATCGGCGGCGGCTCGGGCGGCATCGGGGCAGGCTGATGGGGCGCACCCTGATCGCAGACCGCTACGAGGTGGGCGACCGCCTCGGCTCGGGCGGGATGTCCACGGTCTACCGGGCGACCGACCTGGTCCTCGAGCGCACCGTGGCGGTCAAGATCCTCGCCGAGCACCTCTCGGATGACGAGAAGTTCATCGCCCGGTTTCGCCGCGAGGCGCTCGCCGTCGCCAAGCTCATCCATCCCAACATCGTCCAGGTCTACGACACCGGGGCCGACGGCGACAGTCACTTCATCGTCATGGAGTACGTCGAGGGCCGCTCGGGCGCGCAGCTGCTCCAGACGCGCGGCAGGCTCGGCCCCGACGCCGCCGTCGAGATCGGCACCCAGGCGTGCGCCGGCCTGGACTACGCGCACAAGCAGGGGATCATCCACCGCGACGTCAAGCCGGGAAACCTGATGGTGATCGGCGGTCCCGCCGGACGCGGCGCCTCCAGCTTCGCTGCGCACGACCCGCCGACGAACGAGATGACGGTCAAGCTCACGGACTTCGGCATCGCTCGGGCAGCGGAGCAGACGCGGCTGACCCAGGTCGGCTCGGTGGTCGGCACGGCCGCGTACCTCTCGCCGGAGCTCGCGCGGGGCGAGGAGCCCACCCCGGCCGCCGACGTGTACGCGCTCGGCGTCGTCCTCTACCAGCTCCTGACGGCTCGTCTACCCTGGGAGGGGACGACCCTGGCCGAGCTCGCGATGCGACGCGACTCCGAGACGCCGCTTCCGCCCAGCTCGTACGACTCCTCGGTTCCCGGCACCCTGTCGACGGTGGTCCTTGCGGCGCTTGCCGGCGATCCCGAGGCACGCTACTCCACCTCCCGGGGCCTCTCGCGCGCGCTCCGCGCCGGGCTCGCCGGGACCACGCCGCCGCCGCCCGATGCAAGCGAGGCGCCGACGCGCGCTCTCGGCGGCGGCAGCGCCACGACCCGCGTGCTCAGCAGCCCGGAGCCCATCACTCCCCTGACGCATGCCGCGGCCCCGCCGCGGCGCCGTGCGGCCGCCCCGCCCCCCGCCCGCCGCGACGGGGCTGCGGCCAAGCCATCGGCCGGGCGCCGGGTCGGTCGAGCCCTCGCGTTCATCCTCCTAGTCCTGGTGCTGGCGGCGGTGATCGCCGCGGTGGTCCTCGCGCTGACCAATTCGGGCAGCAAGACCGACGTGGCTCAGTATCTGAAGACGAACGTCAAGGATCAGGTCGACACCGTGATCCAATTCATCCGGGATCACACGCAATAGGGATGGGCCCTCAGGGCTGGTTGTCGCCCCAGCGGTAGCCGGCGGCGAACGCGGACTCCCAGAGTCCGTCCAGGGCCTTGAACCGAGCGCGCTCGAAGCGGGCGGTTGCCGTCCAGACCACGCTGCCCCCCAGCGCCCTACCGAGCTGCCGTGCGGCCCTGGGGGGAGGGGAGGAGCCCGGGTAGGCTCGGTTGAGCCAAGCCTGGCCGGCGCCGTAGCGCCATGCACGTTGCAGCGCCGGCCGCAGCTGTCCGGTGTGAACATGACCCACCTTCGCTTCGGGGCGGTATTCGAGCTCCCAGCCGGCCTCAGCCGCCCGCCAGCAGAACTCGAGGTCGGCTCCCGACCGGACCTCGTGAAAGCCTCCCAGCTCGGCCCACGCCTCACGGCGGACCATCAGGTTTGCCGTCACCCCGGCCGGATGCGGGCCCTTGGTCAGGTGCGGCGCCACCTCGAGGTGGCGCCGGGCCACGAGATAGCGGGCCGCGAGACCGGTCTCGGCCCCCACCCCCTCCACCTCTCCAGCCAGCAGGCCGTGGCGCTCAGCGACGGGCTCGCGGAAGTAGTCGTCGAGGAGGGTCGCGGGCGGGCGGCAGTCGGCGTCGAGGAAGAGGATCCACTCTCCATCGGCCGCCGCGGCCCCGACGTTGCGCGCGTAGTAGGAGGAACGGCGGGCGGGGGCGGCGACGAGTCGGGCTCGCGCCGGAAGCGGCGGCCGCGAGGGCAGCGGCCCGTTATCGGCGACGACCACCTCGTCGTCCGGACCGAGGTCGAGCTCGGCGAGGGCGGAGGCGAGGGCTCCGGCTTCGTGGGGCGCCCCTCCGAAGGGAACAACGACGCTGACCCGCGGCCGACCCATGGCACATCACAATAAGACCGCCGTGCGGATCGCCATCGTCCACGACAAGCTCGTCCAGTTCGGCGGGGCCGAACGGGTTGTGCGCGACATGCGGCGCATCTGGCCCGACGCCGACCTCTATACGAGCGCCTTCGATCCGGACCTGGTCCGCCGCGAAGGCCTGGGCGAGGTGCGCGCAACGTTCCTGCAGAGGATGCCCGGCGGAGTCGAGCAATCGCGCTGGCTGATGCCGTTCTACGACCTCGCCTTTCGCAGCCTCGACCTCGACGGCTACGACCTGGTGCTGAGCTCGTCGGCGATGTTCGCCAAGAGCGTCCGCTCCAAAGCAGCGCCGCACCTCTGCTACTGCCACATCCCGGTCAGGTATCTGTGGGAGTACCGCGACAGTCACATCGGAGAGCTGCCCCACCCCGCTCCGGTGCGATTGGCGGCTTCGCTGACGGTCCCCTGGCTACGAAGACGGGACCTGCGCGCCGTCGCCGGCGTCGACATGTTCGTCGCCAATTCCCATGCGATCGCCGACCAGATCCGCCGCCACTATGGCCGCGAGGCCGAGGTGGTTCCCCCGGGCGTCGACTCGACCCCGTTCGCGGGAGCGCACGAGCGCGGCGACTACCTATTGCTGGTCGCGCGCCTGTATCCGTACAAGCGGGTCGATCTGGCGATCGAAGCCGCGAACCGGCTAGGGGTCCCGCTCAAGATCGTCGGCGAGGGGAGCGACCGCCCACGGCTCGAGCAGCTCGCGGGAGACACGGTCGAGTTCCTCGGCTGGGTCGTGGAGGAGGACAAGCCGGCCCTGTTCGGATCGGCTCGCGCGTTGCTGGCGCCGCAGATCGAGGACTTCGGCATCGTCATGGTCGAAGCCCTGGCCGCCGGCACGCCCGTGGTCGCGCTGAACCGCGGCGGCGCCGTCGACATCCTCAGCGACGGCGAAACCGGCGTGCTGTTCTCTCGCCAAACCGCCGACGAGCTCGTCGACGCCATCGGCAGGCTCGAACGCGAGAGCTTCGATCGCGAGGTGCTGCGCGCGCGGGCTCGCGCCTTCAGCCCCGAGCGCTTTCAGGCGTCGATTCGCGAGCTCGCCGAACGGGCACTCGCCGCCGGCAAGACGGGCAAACCGGTCGCAGCGTCGTAAGCGCGCTCGAGCGCCTGCGCCTGGCGCTCGAGGGAGAAGGTGCCGAGCGCGCGCGCGCGAGCGGCCGATCCCAACCGCCGGCGGCGCTCCGGGTCGCGGTGAAGCTCGAGGATCGCCGTCGCCAGCGCCTGCGGATCGCCGGCGGGCACGAGGACGCCGGTGTCGGGGGTGAGCTGCTCGGCGATCCCGTCGACGCGACTGCCCACGACCGCGAGCCCCGAGGCCATCGCCTCGAGGACGACCAGTGGGAAGGGATCGGAGCGCGACGGCATGGCGAAGATGTCGAGCGCGGCCAGCTCCGCCTGGGCGTCGGCATGGGCCACGTGCTCGACGCCCGGCGGAAGCGCGGCGATGAGCTCCTGAGCCCATTCGCGATCCAGGGGATTGTCGAGGCCGCCGACCAATCGAAAGGCGACGTCCTCGGTCTGGCCGCGGACGATTCTCGCGGCCTCGAGAAAGACGTCCGTGCCCTTGCGGGGCGAAAGGACGCCGATCGTGCCGACCAGGGTCGCGCCCTCCGCCGAGCGCTCCGGCGGTGCGGGCAGGTCCGGCGCGCCCTCGAAGATGACCTCGGCGGGCGCGCGAGGGCTCGAGAGGGCGACCGCCCCCGCCTCCGAGACCCCGGCGACGACGGCGGCCACCCGGTGCGCAACCGCGCGGGCGCCCCGGCCCTTCCAGCCGGCGGGCGGGATCTCGTGGACGTGCATGACGACCCGCCGCCGCTCCAGCCTCGCGATCACGCCCTCGGGCATCGCGTACAGGGAGTTGACGTGGACGACGGCCGGGTCCGCCTCGGCGATCAGGCGCCGCAGACCGCCGTAGTAGCGCCGCGCGCGGCCGAGCCGCCGGCGCGCCCCGGGATTGCTGCGCAGGGCGGCCAGGCTGTAGCCGATGAACGGCGCCGGCTCGCCGCGCGCGCGCAGGCCGCGGCGCTCGAGCTCGTCGAAGAGCGGGCTCGGCCGCGGCGCCCAGAAGACGAATCGCCAGCCCCGGCTCTCCAGCAGCGGGATGACCCGAAGGATCGACAGCGACGCTCCGCCGACGGTCTCGCCGTGGAGGACCACGAGAACGGTTCGCCCGTCGCCGCCGCTCACGGGCCGTCGCCGGCCGCCTGCCAGGGGGCCGCGCCGCCGAGCACCGCATCCCGGTAGCGGCCGAAGCGCCCATTCTCGATTGCCTGCCCGGCCTCGGCAACCAGCCGCTGCAGGTAGGTGAGGTTGTGCAGGCAGAGCAGGCGCACCGCGGTTAATTCCTCGATCCGGGACAGGTAGTGAATATAGGCGCGGGTGTGCCGCCCACAGGCCGGGCACGGGCAGCCGTCGACGAGCGGACCCTGGTCCTCGGACATCGACGCGCGGCGGATGTCGAAACGAAACCTCCCGCTCGGCAGCGGGCCGAGCGCCATGCCGTGCCGCGCAAGGCGGGTGGGCATCGCGCAGTCGAAGAGGTCGATGCCGGCGCCGATGCAATGCAGGAGATCGTCGGGCTCGCCGATCCCGAGCAGGTGCTTGGGCGGAGCGTCTTCGAGCAGGGCCGCGGTCATCGTGACGACCCCGTACATCTCGTCCTTGTCGCGACCGAGAGTCCCGCCGATCGCGAGGCCGTCGACGGCCGCGGCCGTCACGAAATCGGCGGAGCCCTGCCGGAGGTCCTCGTGCACTCCGCCCTGGACGATCCCGAACACCGCCTGGTGCCGAGGGCCGCGCTCGGCATGCCAGGCGAGGCAGCGCTCGAGCCATCGATGCGTGCGCTCGGTGGAGGCCGCCGTGTAGTCGTAGCCGGCGTGAAACGGCGTGCATTCGTCAAAGGCGAGGGCGATGTCGGAGGCGAGCGCCGCCTGGACGGCCATCGACTCCTCCGGTCCCATGAAGCGTTCCGAGCCGTCGATGTAGGAGCGGAAGCGAACACCGCGCTCGGAGATCTCCACGACCCTCCCGGACGAGCCCGCCCCGCCCCTGCGGCCCTTGACCTCGTCGGCGACGCCACCATGCGCCAGCGAGAACACCTGGAAGCCGCCGGAATCGGTGATCACCGCGCCGCCCCAGCCCATGAACTCGCGCAGCCCGCCGAGATTCGCGATCCGTTCCTCTCCCGGCGCGAGAAAGAGGTGGAAGGTGTTGCCGAGAACCATGTCGAATCCCAGCGCGGCGACGTCTGCCGCGCTCAACGACCGCACCGAGCCACGGGTCGCGAGCGGGATGAAGGCGGGCGTCCTCACCGCCCCGCCGCCCAGATGGAGCAACCCTGTACGCGCGCCGGCGTCCCGCGACGTGACCTCGAACCGCAGCCGCTCCGGATCGTCCCGCATCAGTGGGGCTCCTCAAAACGTTTCACCGGAAATGACGGCCACAGATCGCCGCCTCTCACCCTCGACGCGATCCGGCGCGCTCGTCCGCCCGCCAAGCGACCGATGCCGAGGAGTCGCGCGGGCCACGGTCGAGGCGGGCTCGAGTACGCGAGCAGGTGCGAGCGGCCGTGGTAGACGCGGTAGGCGAGAACTCCCCGGCGAGCGGCACGCCGTCGGATCGCGGCTATCGGCAGCGCGCGGTGCATCGGCTGATCGTCCTCCTCGCTCTCGAGCAGGTTCACGACGACGATTCGCGCGCGAGTCTCCAGCTCTCCGAGAAACGCAGACGGATCCGCGACATGCTCGATGACGTCGAAGGAATACGCGGCGTCGAAGCCCCCCGGGACCTCCACCTCCAGATCGTGAACCGGGGCGTCGAGGCCGCGTCGGCCGAGGCGCCAGCGCAGATACTCGGTACTCGGGTTGCGGAAGTCGGCGAACTCCACCTCGTAGCCGGCGCCCAGCAGCAGCAGGCCGTCGGACCCGATGCCGCAGCCGTAGTCCAGCACCCGAGCGGGTGGCGGAACGATGCGTGTCAGTCGACCGAGGTACGGAAGCTTCGTCCGGGTCATCGCGAACGCCGTGAGGTTGTAGAGGTACGCCCGCGACTCGCGGTAGATGCGGCCCTCGTCCCCGAGCTCCCGCACCTCGTCGGCGAGGGTCTGCCGGTAGCCCTCGAGGCGCGAGCGATCGAACTCCGCCCCGAGGTACTCGCGGAGCTCCGCCTCCTCGGCGGCGGGGTCGAGCTCCAGCGAGGGGCCGGTCATCGCCGCGACGATAGGCGCTGCGGAGGCGGTTGGTACTTTGCGGGGCGATGGCGGTCGCGGCTGCGAACCGTGGGGAGCTGGCGGACGCGATCGCCGCGCGTCAGTGGTACCACACGCTCGAGCTCGCCCCGGGACTCTCGACCCCGGGCTGGTTCGATCTGCGCGGCCTGCCGGAGCGGATCGGGCTACCGGGCGATCTCGCCGGCAAGCGCTGCCTGGATATCGGGACCTTCGACGGGTTCTGGGCGTTCGAGATGGAGAGGCGCGGCGCCACCGAGGTCGTGGCGGTCGACCTGCTCGACGGCCAGCGGTTCGACTGGCCGACCGGAAGCGACCCGGCGGTCAAGCGAACGATCACCGAGCGCAAGGGCACGGGCACCGAAGTCGGCGCTGGCTTCGAGATCGCAAGGCGCGCTCTCGGCTCCGCGGTGGAGCGGCGGGAGCTGAGCGTCTACGACCTCGACCCCGAGGACGTGGGCGGCTTCGACTTCGTCTACATGGGCAGCCTGCTCCTCCACCTTCGCGACCCGGTCCGCGGACTCGAACGGGTGCGCGGGGTCTGCCGGGAAAGGCTGTTGATCTGCGATGCGATCGATCCCAGGCTCGCGCGCCTTCATCCGCGGCTGCCCGTCGCCTGGCTCGACGGCGTCGGACGCCCCTGGTGGTGGAAGCCGAACCCCGCTGCGCTCGTCCGTATGGCCGAAGCGGCAGGCTTCGCGGTGCTCAGCGGCCCGACCCGGGTCCGCCTTCGACCCGGCGCGGGACAGAGCACAGTTCCCCTTCGCCAGGCAGTCCGGGGGTTGGCTTCGAGACAGGGCCGCGCCGCCGGCTTCAGCGCTCGCCTGGGCGACCCGCACTGCGCCCTGCTTCTGCGCCCCGTGGCCCCGGATGACTGAGCTCGCGGCCTGCGACCTCACGGCCGTTATCCCCACGCTCGGAAACCACGCCACGCTCGCCCGGGCGCTCGACGACTACGAGACTCAGACCGCAGCCGGGAGATTCGAAGTGGTCGTGGCTGCGGACAGGGCCGAGCCCGACCTCCCCGAGATCGAGCGCCTTGCCGGCACGCGGCCTTATCCGGTCCGCGTGGTCCGGGGTGGGGTTCCGGGGGCGTCCGCCAGCCGCAACGCCGGCTGGCACGAGGCCCGCTCGCCACTCGTCCTGTTCACCGACGACGACATCCTCCCGACCCCCGACCTCGTTCGCCAGCACCTCGACTGGCACGCTCGCGAGCCCGCGGCCGAGGTCGGCGTGTTGGGGCACGTGCGCTGGGCTCGCGAGCTTCGGGTCACCCCGTTCATGCACTGGCTCGACCACGGCGTGCAGTTCGCCTTCCCGCACATCCGCGGGATCGAGGCTGGATGGGGCCGCTTCTACACCGCCAATGTGTCGATCAAGGCCGAGCTCCTGAGACGCGTCGGTGGCTTCGACGAACACCGGATGCCCTACCTCTACGAGGACATCGACTGGGCGTATCGAGCGGACCGGTTGGGCATGCGCCTGCTCTACAACCGCGCAGCCGTTGCCGAGCACCTGCGCCCGATGACCCTGGAGCTCTGGAAACAGCGAGCGCGGCGCCTGGCCCTGAGCGAACGCGAGTTCGTCCGCCTGCACCCGGACGTGGAGCCCTATTTCCACAAGCGATTTACGAGCGCGATCCAGAGCCCGCCGGCACGAGGGCTCGGACGAAATCTCATCCGCTGGATTCCGCGGCGATTTCCACTCCTCGGCCGGCACGCCTGGCTGAGCGCCGACATGTACTACGGCCAAGCCATCGGACCCGAGTTCCTCGACGCCTGGAATCGAGCCGAGGCGTCGGGCGGGCGCGGTCAGCCCGAACTGTCGGAGAGGCTCGACGCGGGACTACCCGGAGGTTCCTCGCCCGGACCGAAGTAGTCGACCGGGCGCGCGGGAGCGCCCACGGCCACCGTGTAGGCCGGGATGTCTTTCGTGACGACCGCGTTCGCTCCCACGAACGTGCGTGTCCCGATCCGCACTCCGATGATCGTGACCTTCGTCGTGACGATGACGTCGTCCTCGAGGACAACGGGACTGAGCTCGTAACCCTGCTCCAGCATGGGCCGGTCGAGATCGCGGAAACGATGGTTACCGTCGACCATGAGGAGGTTCTGCCCGAACATGCAGCGCTTGCCGATCTCTATTCGCCCGCTGCACTGAATGAGCGGGTCGTAGGTGAACCGCGTCTCATCGCCGATCGTCACCGTTGCCTCGGGCCCGAGCTCGAGCCTGAACCCGCGGCGGAACTCGACCCCGTCGCCAACCACCAGGCGCCCGCCAAACGGAGCGTGGAGGCTGAACCCGGGGCCGACATAGACGTGCTTGCCAAACCGGATGTCGACGTGGGGATGGCGAAACAGCACCCAGCGCTTGCGTAGGAACGACATGAGGCGTGGGCCCTGGCGGTAACCGATCCAGACCGGGATCAGCCGCACGCGCCCCAGCCCTCCGAAGCGGCCGGCCATGGCCGTAGCTAAGCAGAGCTCCGGCCGGGCCGAGTTGGTGACTATCAGAGATCGGCTGGAGCGCCGCCGATCCTGCGAAGGCGCTCGGAGGACGCGAAACCCAGCCTGTGCAGCCGGGCATGGTGCAGCGCGGTGCGGCGCCCGGGCTGGAAGCGCCGTGGCGCAACCAGCGTCGCCGGCCAGAGGAGACCGGCGCGAGCGAGGGCGCCGGCGACGTTGAGCGCAGCGTAGGCGCGGGCGCGCAGAGCGCCGCGGGCGCGGCGCATCCACAGATAGGTCGCGGCGATGTGCCGCTCCGACCGGCCTTCGGCGAATGCCCTGGAGGCGGCGGCGCTCAGCGCGTGGCTCACCACGGCATCGGGCTCGTAGAGCGTGAGCCAACCGGCGCGCCGCAGGCGCCAGCCCAGGTCGAGATCCTCGGCGTACATCCAATGCTCGGGATCGAAGCCGCCGACCTCGTCCCAGGCCTCGCGGCGAACGAGGAGGAACGCAGCGTGCGCCCAATCGACCCACCGTGCCAGGCTCGGATCCCAGTAGCCCTCCATGCACAGGCGATCGCCCAGAGCGGGCGCCAACCCCAGCATCCCGGAGTTGAAGAGGACGGCGACGCCCAGCCCCGGAAACTGATGAACGGAGTGCTGAGTCGAACCGTCCGGCAGGCGCAGGCGCGGGGCGACGGCGCCGACATCGCGGGCGCCGGATCCCGCCTCGAGCAGGGCCGCGATCGCACCGGGTTGGACGGCGACGTCGGCGTTCGCGGCGGCGATCCAGGCCCCGGATGTCCGCGCCGCGACGAGGTTGACCGCCCCCCCGAAGCCCAGGTTCTTCTCAGATCGGACCAGGCGGGCCCAGGGAAACTCGGCGCCGACCAGGTCCGCCGAGCCGTCGGTCGACGCGTTATCGATCACCCAGACCTCGGCGCGACCCGCCTTCGCGTCGGCCGCGAGGGACGCGAGGCACGGCCGCAGAAGCTCCCGAGTGTTCCAGGACACGACTGCGACCGCTACCTCGGGATGCGCGGGCATCCCGTCAGGCTACGAGACTGTTCGAAGACGCTCGCGGCCCCGATCTCGATCCGGTGCGGCTTGCGCTCCTCGGGCTTCGGGATGCGAACCTCGAGGACGCCGTTGTCGAAGTCGGCGTTGATCACGCCGGGGTCGATGCCCTCGGGAAGGGTCAGCGAACGCGAGAAGCTGCCCATGGCCCGCTCGACGCGGTAATAGCCGTCGCCCTTCTCCTCGTTGTCGATGCGGCGCTCGCCCGAAACCGTGAGGACGTTGTCCTTGAGCTCGATCTCGAAGTCCTCGCGGCGCAACCCGGGAAGGTCAGCCCGCAGGACGAGGTGATCGTCGGTCTCGGCGAGGTCCATTGCCGGCACCCACCGGCGGGAGCGTGCCTCGGGACGCGCGCCGGAGAACGTGTCGAAGAGGCGGTTGAACTCGGACTGGAGCGCGTCAAGCTCGCGGGCCGGGTCCCAACGTACGATTGCCATCTGAATACCTCCTTACAAGTCTGAGGTGGCTTAGACCTAAAACCTGAGTCGGTATATAGCAGATATACAGGCCGCTGTCAAGCCTCCACGAGGGATCTTCCGGTCATCTGCGGCGGCTGCGGGATGCCCAAGAGGGCCAGCACCGTGGGCGCGACGTCGGCCAGGATACCCGCGTGAACCCGGGCGTCCTTGACGGTCACGATGACGGGCACCGGGTTCGTCGAATGCGCCGTGTTCGGCGACCCGTCGGGCTCCATCATCTGCTCGCAGTTGCCGTGGTCGGCCGTGACGATGCAGGCCCCGCCGCTCGCGTGCACTGCGTCGACCACCCGCGCCAGCGCGGCGTCGACCGCCTCGACCGCGGCCGTCGCCGCGGGGACGCTCCCCGTGTGCCCGACCATGTCCGGGTTGGCGAAGTTGATGATCCCGAAGCGAGGCGGGTCCGCCGACCATGATTCGCAGAAGGCGCCGGCGGCGTCCTCCGCACTCATCTGCGGCTTTTCGTCGTAGGTCGCGACGTCCCGAGGCGAGGGCACTAGATGGCGCTCCTCCCCCTCCCACTCCTCCTCCTGGCCACCGTTGAAGAAGTAGGTGACGTGAGCGTACTTCTCGGTCTCTGCCACGTGGAGCTGTCGCGCCCCCGCCCTTGAGAGGACCTCGGCCAGCGTGGTCGCCGGCGCGCGTGGCGGAAATGCGACCGGGTACGGCCATCCCTCCCGGAACCTCGCGAGCGTGGTCACATGTAGTGCAGGGGCCGGGTCGCGCCGGAACTCGTCGAACTCGGGCTCGCCGAGCGCGCGGACCAGCTCGCGACCGCGATCCGGCCGGAAGTTGAAGTGGATGACGACGTCGCCGTCGGCCATGCCGTCGTAGTCGCCGATGACCGTCGGGCGGATGAACTCGTCGGTCTCCCCGCGGTCGTAGGCAGCGGCGATCGCGGCCTGGGGCTCGGAGGCATGCTCACCTCGGGCGCCGACAATCGCGTCGTAGGCGAGCTGCACCCGGTCCCAGCGCCCGTCGCGGTCCATCGCGTAGTAACGGCCGGCGACGGTTCCGATCCGCCCGGCGCGGCGCAGCCAGCCCTCGAGCTCGGTGATGTAGCCGGGAGAGTTGTGCGGCAGCGTGTCGCGCCCATCGGTGAACGCGTGGATGACCAGGTCCGGCACGCCCTCGCTGGCCGCAAGCCCGATAAGCGCCTCGAGATGCCCGAAGCCGGAATGCACGCCGCCGTCGGAGACCAGGCCCATCAGGTGCAGGCGCCCGCGCGGCGACGAGCGGGCCTTCTCGCAGGCGTCCAGCAGCGCCGGATTCTCGAAGAACCTGCCGTCGGCGATGGCGCCGTCGATGCGGGCCAGGTCCTGCTTGACGATCGAACCGGCGCCGAGATTCAGATGACCCACCTCGGAGTTGCCCATCTGGCCCTCGGGAAGACCGACGTCGTGGCCGGACGTGCGCAGGGTCGCGTTGGGATAAGAGGCGATGAGCTCGTCGAACGTCGGGGTGGCAGCGAGGGAAACAGCGTTGCCGGGGCCTGGCGAGGCTATTCCCCACCCGTCGAGGATGACCAGCGCAACGCTGGGCACCGGGAGCCCCTCGGGCCTGGAATGCAGCGAGCCCTCCAAGCCCTACCGGCCGCCCGCGGCGCGCTGCGCGGCTTTGCAGATCTCGAGGAAGTCCTCGGGGTCGAGCGAGGCTCCGCCCACGAGAGCCCCGTCGACGTCGGGCTCCTGCATGATCTCGGCGGCGTTCGCGGGCTTCACGGACCCGCCGTAGAGGATGCGAATCCCGGCTGCGGCCTCGGGGTCGTGCTTCGCCAGCTCGCCCCGGATGTGGGCGATCGCATCCTGAGCCTGCTTCGGCGTGGCGTTGCGCCCGGTGCCGATGGCCCAGATCGGCTCGTAGGCGACGACGAGCGGCCCCAGGGCTCCCGGGTCAACGCCGGCAAGATCGGCCTCGATCTGGCGCGCCAGAACCGCGTTCGTCGCCTCGGCGTCGCGCTCGGCCTCGGTCTCGCCGACGCAGAGAATCGGGACCAGCCCCGCGGCGAGCGCGGCCGGCACCTTCGCGGCGAGCGCGGCGTCGGTCTCGCCGAAGAGCTGACGCCGCTCGGAATGGCCGAGGACCACCCCCCAGGCACCCGCCTCGACGAGCATCGCCGCCGAGAGCTCGCCGGTGAAGGCGCCCGACTCGGCCTCGTGCATGTTCTGCGCCGCAACCTCGATCGCCGTGGTGGAAACCGTGCCGCCAAGCTCCGCGAGCGCTGTGGCCGGCGGGCAGAGGACGACGTCGATCGCGTCGAGCTCCGCAGCCCCGTCCACGAAGGAACCGGCGAACGCTCTCGCCTCGGCGCGGGTCTTCTGCATCTTCCAGTTGGCCGCCACGAGCGGGCGCCGAGCTTGATCAGGCATCGTCGAGCGCCTCCACGCCGGGCAGTTTGCGTCCTTCGAGCAGCTCCAGGGCCGCACCGCCGCCCGAGGAGAGCCAATCGACCCGGTCGGCGAGGCCGAAGTCGGCCAGTGCCGCCGCCGAGTCGCCGCCCCCGACCACCGTCTTGCCTTCCGCGGCAGCGACCGCTTTCGCGACGCTGCGCGTGCCGTCGGCAAACGGGTCGAGCTCGAATGCCCCCATCGGGCCGTTCCAGAACACCGTGCCGGCCGCCGCGATCACCTGCGAGTACTCGTCCGCCGTTCGCGGGCCAATGTCGAGGCCCATCCACCCATCCGGCACCTCGATCCCATCGAGCTCCTGACGCTCCGCCTCCGAGTCGAAGCGGTCGCCGGCGACCAGATCCGACGGCAGGTGGAGGTTGGCCCTGGTCTCCCCCGCAGTCGCCAGAAGCCGCGCCGCCATCGCGGCGCCCTCTTCCTCGACAAGCGAATCGCCGGTGGCGCGCCCCTGGGCCTGGAAGAAGCTGAAGCACATCGCGCCGCCGATCAGGACATCGTCGGCGACCTCCATGAAGCGGTCGAGGAGGGCGATCTTGTCGGACACCTTCGCGCCACCGAGGATGACGCAGAGCGGCCGCCGGGGGTCGTCGCGCACCGCTTCGAGCTCGGTGACCTCGTGTTCGAGCAGGAGGCCCGCGTATGCGGGCAACAGGGCCGCAACCCCGGTGGTGCTGGCATGTGCGCGATGAGCGGTGCCGAAGGCGTCGTTCACGAAGATGTCAGCGAGCGCCGCCAACGACTTGGCGAGGCCGGGATCGTTCTCCGTCTCGCCGGCCTCGAAGCGCGTGTTCTCCAACATCAGGAGGCCGCCTGCCGAAAGACCCTGGGCCGCCGTCTGCACCTCGGTTCCCACGACGGCCGGCGCCAGCGCCACGTCGAGGCCCAGCAGCTCGCCCAGGCGGGCGGCGACGGGCGCCAGCGTCAGCTCCGGGTCACGCCCCTCTGGCCTGCCGAGGTGGGAGGCGACGACGATGCTGGCCCCGGCCTCACGAAGCAGCTCGATCGTCGGCAACGCCGCCCGGATGCGGGTGTCGTCAGCGACCCGGCCACCCGCAAGGGGGACGTTCAGATCGGCGCGAAGCAGGACGGTCCGGCCCCCGACGTCCGCATCGCGGACACTGCGCTTCGCGAAGCTCAAGCTCCAGCGACCGTGGCCGGCTCGAGCACCTTTGCCGCCAGCTCCACGCAGCGGTTCGAATAGCCCCACTCGTTGTCGTACCAGGCCACGAGCTTGACCATGCTGCCCTCGAGCACCATCGTCTGCTGCGCGTCGAAGATCGACGAGTGTGGGTCGCGGACGATGTCGGTCGAAACGATGGGATCCTCGGTGTAGGCCAGGATCCCCCGCATGGGTCCGTCCGCGGCCTCCCTCACGGCCGCGTTCAGCTCTTCGACGGTCGTCTCGCGGGCCAAGACGCACGTGAGGTCGACAACGGAGCCGGTTGCCACCGGAGCCCGAACCGCGATCCCGTTGAGCTTGCCGGCGAGCTCGGGAAGCACCAGGCCGACGGCCTTCGCGGCCCCGGTCGAGGTCGGGATCAGGTTGAGCGCTGCAGCGCGGGCGCGACGGAGGTCCTTGTGGGGCATGTCCTGCAACCGCTGATCCGCCGTGTAGGCGTGGATGGTGGTCATGAGGCCGCGCTCGATGCCGAACGCGTCGTTGACCACCTTGGCGACGGGCGCCAGGCAGTTCGTCGTGCACGAGGCGTTGGAGATGATGTTGTGCTGGTCCGGGTCGTACGCCGCGTCGAAGTTGACGCCCAGGGCCACCGTGATGTCGGGCTCGGTCGCCGGAGCGGAGATGATCACCTTCTTGGCGCCTGCCTCGAGGTGCTTGGCGGCGTCGTCGCGCTTGGTGAAAAGGCCCGTGGACTCGATCACCACCTCCACTCCGAGGTCTCCCCAGGGCAGGGCCGCAGGATCGCGCTCGGCCAGGACCCGAAGCGAGGCGCCGTCGACCACCAGCCCATCGTCGCCCGCCGCGACATCGCCCGGGAAGCGGCCCAGGATCGAGTCGTACTTGAGCAGGTGCGCCAGGGTGCCGGCGTCGGTGATGTCGTTGACGGCGACGAACTCGAGCTCCGAGCCGGCCTCGTAAGCAGCGCGAAACAGGTTCCGGCCGATCCTCCCGAACCCGTTGATCCCAACCTTCACTGGCGCCATGTGTGCGATCTCCCTTTCCTAGTCAGCTTGCCTGGACCATGGACGGTACCCATCCGCCCGCGCTCAACCACCTACGGGCGTCCAGCGGAAGCGCCGGAGCGCCACCACCAGCGCTACCGCGCCCCACAGGGCGACGAGCGCCAGGTCGCCGGGATCGAACCCGCCGCCGCTGGGCACCCAGGCGTTGATGAACGAGAGGAAGAAGTGGCGGATCGGAAACACGCCGGCCACGTGAAGGACCCCCGAGGGGATCTGGTCGTCGGGGATGAAGACTCCGGAGAGGAAGTAGAGCGGCAGAAAGACGGCCTGGGTGATCGCGGGGGCCGCGTCGAAGGAGGGGATGATCGTCGTCAGTGCCATGCCGATCGCGCAGAACGACGCGGCTCCGATCACCAGCGTGGCGAGGACCGCTGCGGCTTCCGACCACGGAATCGCGACGCCGTAAGCGATGCGACCCAGGCCCGCCACCAAAACGAGCATGATGGTCGCCACCACGAGCGCGTTGCCGATCCTGCCGGCGATGAAAACCCAGGCCGGAAGCGGGGTCCCGCGGGCGCGCTTCATGAGGCCGGCCTCGCGTTCCCGGGTGAGGTTGATCGCCAGGTTCACCGCAGTCGCGGAGATGACCCCGAGCGTGATGATCGAAGGCACGTAGTAGGTGCTGACCTTGATGTGGCGCCCGTTCACCGTCTGATCGCCGAAGAGAAGCTGGAAGATCACCATGAACAGCACGGGCAGCATTACGGTGAAGAACACCGACGCCGGGTTGCGCCAGAAGATCTTCTGGTCGTAGCGGAACTGGTGCCAGACCAGTGCTGCGGCGGTCATTCCTCTCCCTCTCCCGTCAGTTCGAGGTAGATGTCCTCGAGGCTCGGCCGCCTGACCTCGAGGTCTGCCAGAGCCACGCCACGGTCCATCGCCCATGAGGTCAGCGCGTTCAGGACGGGCACCGGGTCGGTTGTTCTGAGAATGAGCCTTCCGTTCTCGCCCCGGACCACGCCCAGAGCAGCCCCACCGGGACCTGGCAGGTCGGTTGCGACGACGCCGTCCGGAAGGCCAAATGCGATCTCGGTCGCGGCGTCGCGGCGTCCGCCGAGCTCCTCGGGTGGGCCCTCGGCGACGATCTCTCCCCGGGCGATGATCGCCACCCGGTCGGCGAGGGCCTGCGCCTCGTCCATGTAGTGCGTCGTCAGGAAGATCGTCTTGCCGAGCCTGCGCAGGTTGGCGATGACCTCCCAGGCCTGACGGCGGGCCGAGGGGTCAAAGCCGGTGGTCGGCTCGTCGAGAAAGAGGAGTTCGGGATCGCCGACCAGCGCGGCGCCCACGTCAACCCGGCGCTTCTGCCCTCCCGAGAGGCGCCCCACGCGGTCGTCGGCCTTGTCCGCGAGCCCGACCAGCTCGATGGTCTCGTCGATCGGAAGGGGCCGGGAAAAGTAGCCGGCGTAGAGGCTGAGGGTCTCGCGAACGGTCAAAAGCGGCTGCAGCTCGCACTGCTGGAGGACGATCCCGATCCGCTCGCGCCAGGCGCGCCCCCCCTGCGCCGGGTCCGCGCCGAGAACCTCCACCGCGCCGGAAGTTCGTTCGCGGTAGCCCTCGAGGATCTCGACCGTCGTGGTCTTCCCGGCCCCGTTGGGACCGAGGAACGCGAACACCGCCCCCACCTCGACCTCGAGATCGATGCCGCCGACGGCCTCGTTGGACCCGTAGACCTTGCGCAGGCCGCTTACGGCGATGGCGGCAGTCGGCCGAGGCTTCGTCACGGTCGCATTATGGAGGGGCCGCCGGGCCCCGGCCTCCGGCCCCTGCCTCCGGCCCCTGCCGTGAACGTATAGTCGCGGCGGTGGGACGTTTCCGCCTCGCGCCGTTGTTGGTCGTTGCCGTGGGCGCCGTGGCGGTATCGACGCTCGGCTCGCCGGTCCCTTCAGCGACGCCACAGCCCACGGCGCGGGGAGCTCCGGCCGCTTTCTACGGCGTCGGCCTGGCCGCGACCCCGACGCGAACCGACCTCGAGCGCCTCGTCGCCTCCGGGGCGCGCACCGCTCGCCTGACGATCGACTGGCGTGCCGTCCAGCCATTCGCCGGAGCGCCGCCGAGCTTCGCGGAGATCGATCCGACCATCCGCGCGCTTGCGGCCTATCGGGTGCAGATCGTGCCGCAGCTCATCTCCACGCCTGGCTGGCTGGAGCCCGACTCCGTCATCCCGCCCGTCCAAAGCGATGAGGAGCTCGCCAAGTGGCAGGCTTTCGTCGCGGCGGCGGTCCGCCGGTACGGCAGGGGTGGGCAGTTCTGGTCGGAGAACCCCGGCGTGCCCTATGACCCGGTGAAGAGCTGGCAGATCTGGAACGAGCAGAATTCCCCCGACTTCTGGCAACCGGCGCCCTCGCCCGCCGAATACGCAAACCTTCTGGATGTGTCCGCCTCCACGCTCAGAGCGGTCGATCCGAAGGCGAGGATCGTCCTCGGGGGAATGTTCGAGACCACCGGCCTGCGCGGTGCCATCTTCCCGTGGGACTACCTGCGTGGCCTCTACGCGGCCGGCGCTGAGCGGAATTTCGATGCCGTCGGCGTTCACCCCTATTGGCCGGAGCTCTCGGGAGTGACGTTCCAGCTTCGCAAGGTGCGCGAGGTGATCACCGGCGAGCACGACACTGGGACCCCCATCTGGGTCGATGAGATCGGCTGGGGATCGGCCACCACGGGCAGCAAGCTCAATGTGGGCCCACAGGGACAGGCTCGAAAGCTGAGGGGAGCGTTCGCCGCCATCTGGCGCGATCGCAAGAGGTTCAACATCAAGAGGCTGATCTGGGTCCCGCTTCGGGACGGAGGTTCCGTGGCCGCCTGCGCCTTCTGCTCCACCGAGGGCCTGCTCGGATCGGACGGGACCGCCAAGCCCGCATACGGCGCGTTCCAGCATTTCGCGGAGACACACCCGTGAGGAGACGACTTCTCGTCGGCAGCGTCGCGATCGCGGCTTTCGCTGCGTTGGCGACGATGTCATCGCCCGCGCTCGCCGGCCCCCCAAATGGGTTTTTCGGCGTGGACTTCGAGTTCTATCCGGATTTGCCGCACAAGCAGATCCGCATGCTGCAGGAGGCTCGCGTCAAAGACCTGCGCTTCACCCTCACCTGGAGGGCGGCCGAGCCCACGAACGGTGATTTCGATTGGGCGCGCTGGGACAAGCTGATCGGCGATCTCGCGGCCGCCGGCATTCGCTCGGAACCGACGCTCTACGGCTCGCCGGTCTGGGCAACGGGACGCACCGTGTTAGGCATCCCCGTCGACGGGCAGACCCAGGCAACGGCCCCCGTCGAGCTGGCGCACGCGCCGAATGCCGAGGGGTACTGGCGGGAATTCGTTGCCGCCGCCGTGCAGCGGTACGGACACGGCGGCACGTACTGGAGCGGCCCCTACCGGCGGGAGCACCCAGGATCCAGGCCCCTCCCAGTGCAGGTCTGGGAGGTGTGGAACGAGCCGAACCTGCAGCTGTTCTTCCAGCCGCAGCCGTCGCCGGCCCGCTACGCCATCCTGCTTTCCCTCGCCCACGACGCGATCAAGGCGAACGACAGCAGGGCCAAGGTCGCGCTCGCCGGCATGCCGACTCGGGTCGACTTCCCAGCGTGGTCCTTCCTGCGCCAGCTCTACCTGGTGAGCGGGTTCCGGCAGGACTTCGACATCGCCTCGCTTCACCCCTACGGGCACAGCCTCGCCTCGATCGCGCACGACATCGCCCACTTTCGCCAAACGCTGCGCGACGAACACGCGAGCTCGATGCCGCTTTGGCTCAGCGAGTTCAGCTGGAGCTCGGGGCCCGCCAACGGAGGGATCAGCCGCGGCCTGCAGGGCCAGGCCAAGGCGCTCAGGCGGACCATGAAGCTGTTTACGAAGAACCGGCGCAAATGGCACCTGCGCCGGGCCACCTGGTTCACATGGCGCGATCCCACCCCAGGCCCGAGCCACAGCTGCATCTGGTGCCAGAACGCGGGGCTCCTCGATGCTTCCGCGCATCCCAAGCCCGCCTGGCGAGCTTTCAGGAACTTCCAGCTCGGCCGACGCTGACGGGCCCTCATGGCGGCAGCGGCCGGATCCGGGGTCGATATAGTCGCCGCGGTGGGACATAGGCGGCTGAAGGTTTCAGGCGCGCTTCTCGCTGGGCTGGTCACGTTCGCAGCTGCGAACGCGGACGCAGGCGGCGCGCGCGCCTCCGCGGGCTTCTTCGGAGTCGGGCTCGCGCGCAAGGCGAGCGCGAGTGACCTGGGCAGGATGCATGGCGCCGGGATCCGGTCGGTGCGCCTGGGCCTCGACTGGCGCTCGGTCGAGCCGACCGCCGGCGCCTTCGACTTCGGATCGGCCGACCACTCCTTCTCCGGCCTTGCGGACCACGGCATCACAGCGGTACCGCAACTCATCGCGACCCCGGGATGGCTGGCTCACCGGACGTTTCTGCCTCCAGTCCACACCAAGCGCCAGCGCACGGCATGGCAGACCTATCTCCGCAAGGTCGTCAAGCGGTACGGACGCCATGGAACGTTCTGGTCCGGAAATCCGAACGTGCCCTACCGGCCCGCGAGGGCGTACCAGATTTGGAACGAGCAGAACGCACCTGGATACTTCGAGCCGAGACCGTCGGCGGCGGTCTACGCAAAGCTGCTCAAGCTCTCAGCCAAGACGATCCACGGCGTCGATCCGGAGGCGAAGATCGTCCTCGGGGGGATGTTCGAGACCTCGGGGACCGACGGAGCGATCTATCCGTGGAAGTTCATTGGGCGCCTCGATCGCCTCGGCATGCGGCCGTACTTCGACGTGGTCGGCTCGCATCCCTACTCCCCGAACATGGCCGGGGTTCGCTCCCAGGTGACGCGTGTGCGTCGCGCCATGAACCGCCATGGGGACCGGTCCACTCCGTTGTGGATCGACGAGATCGGCTGGGGCTCCGCCCGGAGCGGCAGCCTGATCGACAAGGGACCGCGAGGGCAGGCGCGCCTGCTTCGAAGGTCGTTTCAGTATTTTGCCTCCCACAGGCGCAGCCTTGGCATCGGCCGCGTCTTCTGGTACCCATTCCGAGACGGCCGCTACAACGCGAACGTCTGCGGGTTTTGCAACTCCGAAGGTCTCTTCGACCGCCACGGCGCGGCCAAGCCGGCCTGGACCGCATTCAAGAGATTCTCCAGATGACGTTGAGACACGCCAAAATCATTTTCCTAACCGCGGTCGCCGGATCGCTTCTGGCGAGCATTCCCGCACAGTCGGCCCAGCAATCCGTCCCCAGCAACTTCTGGGGCCTCAACTTCTCGTTTGCGGACTCGATCGGATCGACCGACCTTGCGGCAGTGCGGTCGGTGGGCCTTCGCAACATGCGCGTCACGATCACCTGGCGGGGAGTGCAACCGCGCGCCGGCTTCGTCGCGGGCTGAACCGGTGCGAATGCGCTCCCGCCTCGGGCGAACCCTTGCCGCCGCGCTGGCTTTGGCGCTGCTCTCCCCGCCCGTGAACGCCCTGGGCGTGAACCGATCCTTCTGGGGGCTGAACCTGGCCTTCTACAAGACGGTGCCGACCGGGCCGCTGGCGCGGCTTGATGCCCTCCACGTTCACTCCATGCGGTTCACGATCACCTGGCGCGGCGTTCAGCCACGCCAGGGCATGACCAATTGGTCGGAGCCCGACGCACTGGTCGGCCAGCTGGCAAGCCACGGCATCGTCGGCATCCCCGTCCTCTTCGGCTCTCCGGCATGGGCCACCGGTCGAGTCGACCCGATCACCGGCGCTCCCCTCGACGGGCAGACACCCTCAACGCCTCCAGTCGACTCGCCGGCCGCCCGCTCCGCATGGAGGAGCTTCCTGCGAGCGGTCGTCGGACGCTATGGCCCGGACGGCAGCTACTGGCACGGTCCCTACCAGCTTGCCTACCCGGGAGCCGCACCCCTCCCCATCAAGGCCTGGCAGGTCTGGAACGAACCGAATATTCCGAACTTCTTCGCCCCTAAGCCGTCGGTCCGCCGCTACGCGAGCCTCGTGAAGATTTCGCGACCCGCAATCGCATCAGTCGACCCCAACGCGCGCGTCGTGCTGGCCGGGATGCCCGGCCACGTCGACTTCAAGGGCCCCCAATTCCTGCGCCGGCTCTATCGAATTCCCGGCTTTAAGGGCAGCTTCGACGTCGCCGCGGCGCATCTCTACGGAAAGACCGTCGGGGACATTCGCGACGAGATGGACGCGACCAGAGGCGTCATGCGACGAGCAGGCGACACGGGAAAGCCGATCTGGGTCACAGAGACATCGTGGGGCTCGGCGCCGGGCAACGAGAGCCTGAACCGTGGCCTTCACGGCCAGGCGAAGCTGCTCTCGAGGACCCTGCGGATGTTGCGCCGCCACCGCCACGATTGGAACCTACGATACGTGAGCTGGTTCGACCTCCAAGACCCGGTTCGCGGACCCAGCGCGTGCGAATGGTGCGAATACGCGGGGCTCTTCGAGCCGACCGGCCAGCCCAAGCCGGCCTGGTGGCACTTCGAACGCGTGGTCAGAGGTCGATGATCTAGCCGGTCCGGTTGAGCTGGCGATGGATGTCTCGCGCCAGCTTCCCGGGTATCCCCGGAACGGCCTCCAGTTCCTCGCGCGAGGCCGACGCAACTCGCTCTGGCGAGCCGAAATGAACGAGCAGCGCCCGCTTGCGCGAAGGCCCGACCCCCGGTAGCTCGTCGAGGAGCGAGCGCGTCATCGCCGCGTCGCGCCGTGTGCGGTGGTGGGTGATGGCGAAGCGGTGGGCCTCGTCGCGCACCCGTTGGAGGAGCCGCGATGCCTCGGAGTCCGCGGGCACGGGAAGCGGCTCAGGTCGACCCGGGAGGTAAACCTCCTCGAGTCGCTTGGCGAGGCTGACGACGGCGAGACCGCGCTCGACCAGGCCCGCCAGCGGGCGCATGGCCGCGCCGAGCTGCCCCTTGCCGCCGTCGATCAGGATGAGGTCGGGGTGCGCGGCGAAGCTCTCGTCGCGCTCGCCATCGTGTGGCGAGAGGTCCACCTGGGCATCCAGCCGCGCGACGCGCCGACCCAGCACCTCCTCCATCGAGGCGAAATCGTCGGGACCCGCGGCGCGGTCGCCGCGGATCTTGAACCGGCGGTAGTCGGACTTCTTCGGCGCGCCACCTTCGAAGACGACCATTGAAGCGACGGTGTGGTCGGGTCCGAGGTTCGAGATGTCAAACCCCTCGATGCGAACAGGAAGCGTTTCCAGCCCCAGCGCCTCGGCCAGATCGGCCAGCGCGTCGACCCGCTGCTGGCGGCGTCGCTCCCGCCGCAGCCGGTCCTGAGCCAGGGCGAGCTTTGCGTTGCGCTCGGCCAGCTCGCGTAGGCGGCGCTTGTCACCGCGCTCGGCCGCTCGGACCTCCACACGCCCGCCGCGGCGCGTCGTGAGGGCCTCCGCGAGCAGCCCCTCGCGCCCCCCGAGCGCGGCGCCGACGACGATGAGCCTCGGGATCGACGGCACCGCCCCGTAGTACTGGGCCAGGAACTCCTCGATCACCTCCGCCTCGGAACGTTCGCCTTCATTGGCCAGGTAGAAGCTCTGGCGCTCGGAGAGCACGCCGTCACGGACCTGGAACACCTGCGCGTTAGCGTCGCGCCCATCGACCGCGACGCCGATGACGTCTGCGTTCTGCAGCGAGTCTCCCGCCACCCGCTGGCGCTGCATCAGCGACCGAACCGCCGCGAGGCGGTCGCGGAACACCGCGGCTCGCTCGTACTGCTCGGCGCGCGAGGCCTCTTCCATCTTTGCCTCGACGTCGCGCTCGACGTCTCGATAGCGGCCTGAGAGGAACGCGGAGATCGCCTCGATGTTGCGCCGGTACTCGGCCCGGTCGATATAGCCGACGCAGGGAGCCTGGCAGCGCTTGATGTAGTAGTCGAGGCAGGGCACGCCAGAACGCCGGCCCGGCTCGGGGCCCTCACACGTGCGGTACTGGAAGAGCTTGCCAAGGAGCTCGAGCGTCTCGCGGGTGCGCTTCGCGCTCGAGTAAGGGCCGAAGTAGACCCTGTTTCCCCGGTGCCGTTCCCGCGTGAAGTAGACGCGCGGGTATTCCTCGTCGAGGCTGATCCCGATGTACGGATACGACTTGTCGTCGCGAAGGCGAATGTTGAACCGTGGCCGGTGGCGTTTGATGAGCTGCTGCTCGGCCAGGAGCGCCTCGGCCTCCGTTTCCGTGACCAGGAAGTCAAATGAGCGCACCTGGCTCAGCATCTCGGCGCTCGAACGACCCTTGCCGGAGAAGTGCGAGCCAACCCGCTTGCGAATGGAGATTGCCTTGCCGACGTAGATCACGTCGCCGTCGGTGTCCTTGAACAGATAGACGCCCGGTTGGTCCGGAAGCTCTGATCGCTGCTCTGCCAGGGGACGCTTCGCCATGTCGCAAAGGGTACGGTTCGTTACCGTTGCCCCATCTAGGAGGACGTCGCAATGAGCGCACTCGACACCGCCGCCCCGCCCGCTCTGGAGACCATAGACATAGAGCTCGACGGCCCTGTGGCGACGGTCACCCTAAAGCGGCCGGATGCGCTCAACGCCATGAGCCCGGAAATGATCGGCGAGCTCACCGTCCTCGCCTCGTGGCTTGCCGACGCCGCGCCGATTCGAGCCGCGGTGATCACCGGCGCGGGCCGCGCCTTCTCCGCCGGCGGCGACGTCAACTGGTTTCGCGAGGGGCTCGAGAGCGAGGACATCGACCTTCCCGCGTCGGTGCGGCGAGGGGCCGATGTTTTGCACCAGGCGATCGTCGACCTTCGCCGCGTCCCCTATCCCGTGATCGCCGCCGTCAACGGCCCCGCTGCGGGTGCGGGCTTCTCGCTGGCTCTTCAGTGCGACATCAGAATCGCATCCGAGCAGGCTTTCTTCGCCGTCGCCTACGGACGGATTGGCGCCTCCCCGGACGGCGGGATGACCTACTTCCTGCCGCGCGTCATCGGCCCGGGGCCGGCCCTGGAGCTCATGCTTCGCGATCCCAACCTCACGGCGGCCGACGCCCTGGAGCGCGGCCTGGTCTCAGAGGTGGTCGGCGCCGACGAGCTCCTGCCGCGGGCGCAGGGCCTCGCCGCCGAGCTCGCAAAGTCGGCACCCCACTACGTGGCGACCTGCAAGCGCCTCATCGTGTCCAGCCTCGACAACTCGCTGGCCGATCATCTCCAGCTCGAGCGACTCGGCATCGCCGAGTCGATGGGCACGACTGATCTCGCCCGCGCCGTGCCGGCGTTCTTCGCCGGCGAGCAGGTCGAGTTCTCGGGAGAATGAGCTTTGAACCTCGATCGACCGCACGAGGTAGTACCGCACAGAACCCGACGAAAGGTGGAAACGACATGAAGAAGATCGCTCTGGCAGCGGCCCTCGCCGCGTTGGCCGTGGTCGCGCTCGCAGCCTGCGGGTCCAGCAGCTCCAGCACGACCTCCAGCACGACGGCGAGCAGCACGACCTCCGGAGGCAGCACCGCGCCGGCCGGCGGCGGCTCCAGCTCCGGCGGCAGCTCGACGGTGAAGGTCGCTGCCGACCCAAGCGGACAGCTCGCCTTCCAGCAGACGGAGCTCACGGCCAAGGCCGGGCAGGTCACCGTGGACTTCACGAACGATTCTTCGGTGGCTCACAACGTCACGATCGAGGACTCGAACGCCCAGGACGTGGGCAACACCGACACGATCAGCGGCTCGTCAACGTCGACGACGGTGGACCTGAAGCCCGGGACCTACAGTTTCTACTGCTCAGTCGACGGCCACGAGGCCGCCGGCATGAAGGGCACACTGACCGTCAATTAGCACCGCGCCTTGGAGCCAAGGAGCGATGAGGCATCGCCGCCGCGACAGGGACGTCGCGGCGAGGTGTCAGCCCGCGAGCGCCCGCCCGACGCTGTCGGCCACGCAGGCGGGCTTGTCGTTGCCCTCGACCTCGATGGTCAGGCGGGTGACGACGTGCCACCAACCGCCCTCGAGCTCCTCGACCGACTGCAGCTGGGCACGGCAGCGCACGCGCGAGCCGGCGGGAACCGGCGCCGGGAAACGCACCCGGTCGAAGCCGTAGTTGACGCCGGCGACCACGCCCTTTTGCTCGATCAGCTCCAGCCGGAATGCATCAGTCAGCGACAGGGTGAGATTGCCGTGGGCGACCGTGCCGCCGAACGGGCTCTCACGCTTCGCACGCTCGACGTCGACGTGGATCCACTGATGATCGCCGGAGGCGTCGGCGTAGGCATCGATCGTCTCCTGGCTGATCGTGCGCCACTCGGTCGGGCCGATCTCCTGTCCCACCAGGTCTCGGAGCTCTTCGAGGCTCTCAAGTCGCGCCTGTGCCACGGGCCGAGACACTACCGAGCAAGTTCTAAGATCGGCGGGTGGGCACTGCCGCGAACACCTGGATCCTCACCGGATCCCCCGAGAACTTCCGGATCAACGTCGAGCGCGGATTCGACGTGATCGGCTTCAAGGAGGGTCGGCGAAACCAGGCCTCCGATTTTGAGCCGGGCGACGAGATCGTCTTCTACCTCACCGGCGTCCAGGCCTTCGGCGGGATCGCCCGGGTGCGCTCGACGATGTTCGAGGACCGCACGCCGATCTGGCCCCAGGGCAAAAAGCGCAAGCCCGAGGCCTATCCCTGGCGTGTGGACGCCGAGCCGTTGCTGGTGCTCGAGGAAGACGCTTTCGTGCCAGCAGAGTCGTTCCTCGGCGAGCTCGAGCACCTCGCCAAGTGGCCGGCCGCGCACTGGCACCTCGCATTCCAGGGGCAACTTCGCACGGTTTCGGAAGCGGACGCGGCACTACTTCGCGAGCGCCTCGGCGCCGCCTTGACGCCAGCTGTCTGAGACGCGTCAGCGAATCAGCCTGACCTCCAGCGGCGCCGGCAACGCCAGCTCGCCGCTCGCGTCCATGAGGCCGAGGATGCGGGCAACGTAGGCCTGGGTTTCGGGGTATCCGGGGACGCAGTCGCAGGCGGCGACCGCTCCAGGCCCGGCGTTGTAGGCGGCGAGGGCCAGCGCCGGCGAGCCGAACTGCCTCAGGAGGTCGGACATCAGGTGAGCCTGGGCGTCGATCGCCGCGGCGGGGTCGAAGGGGTCGCGCAAGCCGTATGTCGCGGCGGTCGCAGGCATGAACTGGGCGATCCCAAGCGCTCCGGCCGGGGAAACGGCCCGGGGGTTGAAGCTCGACTCGGCCTCGAGTTGGGCAGCGAGAAGACCCGAGGAAACGTTCCAGCGCGCGGCGGCCGCGATCAGCGTGTCCCGGTATGCGGTGGGGACGAACGCGGGTAGCTCTGCCCCGTGTGAGGAGTGCCCGTCGGGCGCGCCGGTCTGGTTGCCCGCCACCGAGCACGGCGCCGGGCCGCGCGTATAGCCGTAATGCCAGGGCTCCCACGAGTAGCGCTGAAGAAAGCCGAAACGACCGGCGTTCGTTGCCAGCCAGGGGTCGGCGGACCGCGGCCCGAGGTCGAGCTCGGTCGCGCAGCGATGCAGCGACGTCCCCGGCGGGGCCACCCAACGCGGGTCGGGGTTGGCCGCGAAGAGGCGCGCCTGCTCGGCGTCGGAGCGAAACGCCGAGTTGATCTGAAGCGCCAGGCCGGAACGCTCGGCCGCGGCGGCCATGCGATCGAACGCCAAGGCAACGTCGGGCCGCATCGGCTTGCCCTGACGGTATTCGAGCGGGCCCGAGTATCCGCCTCCGGCGGCCTGACCGGGCGCGACGGAGCCGCCGGCCACGGCAGTGGCGGGGGGAATCGCTTCGGCCTCGGCTCGCAGGACGGTTTCGATGCGATCCCCGGCGGCCGGGGCGATTGCCGGGCGCGCCGAAGCAGTGACCTTCACAAGCGCCGTCACGGGGGCCGGCGAGGCTGCATCCGGGAAGGTGATCATCACCCGCCTGGGGTCGAGGCCGTTGCGCCGGGCAGCGCTCGAGGCCGCCGTTCGCGCGCGTTCCAGGTACGCCGCCTTGTCGAGGCGGTACGGATTCGGGCTGCCGTCGGGCAGCGTGGCGGGCGCGACCAGGCGCGGCAGGTCGTCGCGCATGGAGCGCACCGCCGAGATCGCGGCGAGGTCGGCTGCGGACTGTCCGCGCTCGGCTCCGGCGACCGAGGCGCCCAGCGCAACGAGCACGAGCGCGCCGAGGACGAGAGCGAGGGCCAGACCGAGGGCGAGGGGCAGCGCTTGCCCCGCCGGCGAGACGAAAGATCCCGCAGGACGCCGGCGCATAGCGGTGCTACGGACCCTGTCGGCCCTGCCGGCGAACGCCGACGCGATCCGCCTCGCTCGCAGCGATGCGGGTCCTCCGGGGTCGATTCCAGCGAGCGCCCGCCGCGAAGCGAGCACGCCGAGCGCTCGCTTTTCGATCCGCGCAAGCTGTCCTCGAGCGCTGAGCTCCCCCACCGTCAGCGCCGCCAGGACGCGGTCGGACGTCAGGTCGGCCCGCGCCAGGGCGCCCACCGGCCGAAGCTCGCGATCCTCGAGGATTCCGCGCGCCGCCTCAGGGGGCGCGAAGACGATCGCCAGCGCAGCGGCCCCATGGACGGCTGCGAGAGCGTCGCGAAAGCATTCCTCGCCGTCGTTACGGAGGCTAAGCCAGCACAACGCGCCGCGCGCGGACGCTGCGCCGAATCCGGCGGCTCGCAGCCGCCGCTCGAGATTCCGAGCGGCACGGCTGGCGAGCATGGTCGGACCGCGCCCCGCGCCGTCGCCCAGCTCGATCAGCAGGACCGGAAGGGGCTCGGCGTCCGGCACGCCTCGTGCCGCCCCAACCGCTACCGCGGCTGCCCAGGCGAGACCTCCCGGGGCAGAGCCGAGCTCGGTGGCGACGACAATCGCCGTTGACCCCTGTGAAGCGCCGCTCACCGCGATGCCTTCCCGGCTGCTCGAACCCAGGCGTCGGAGCTGACGGTTAGTTGGGCGCCGAGCGCCTCCATGGGCGAGGGAGCGGCGAGGCTCACGTGGACCAGGCCGTTTTCACGCGACACCTCGGCCCGCTGCCGGGCCCAGCCCGGAAGCGACCCGCGCGCGGCGGCGCCGGCGGGCTGCCCGGCCGCGAGCGCAAGCGCTCCGGCCTCGGCTGCACCGTCGGCGAGCGACGAGCTGTAGCCGACGACGAGCAGCTGGAAGGCGATCAAGGCCGCGAGCAGGAGGATGGGCAGCGAAGCGACCAGTTCGACCGAGGCCTGCCCCGCCTGGCGGTCAGCCCCCGCCATCCGCCGAACCGGGAAGGTGAGCCCCAGCCTGGACGTCGAGGGAGGGGATCGAGCCCGCTACGCGCGGGACGGCGATCTTCACCCGGACTGCGTCCTCCGCCCCCACGGCGGCCGCGCCGCGAAGCTGATCGGGCAGCGCTGACAGCGCGGCGCTTTCGGCGTCACCGCCGACCGCGGCGGCGCGGCTGCCGGCGTAAGCGGCGTTTTGCGCACTCCATAGCGTCCAGCCGGCCAGGGCCGCCTGCACCGCGAGCGCGACCAGGAGCGCCAGCGCGGGAATCGTGGCGAGGAGCTCTACGGACGCCTGGCCGCGCTCCGATTGATCGGAAACTGGCATGGCGCGAAGCTACGGGCACGCCGGGCGCGGGTGGCGCGCTCTTCGTGGCGACTCGGAACCGGGTCAGTAACTGGAGGCGCGCACCCAGATGCGGGCGATGACGACGATCGACCCCGCCAGCATGGCGACCCAGGCAAGGGTCCCGACGCCGGTCAGCAGCATCCGGTGTGCGGCGGCGACCATCAGCACGATCACGCCGACGGCGGCGTAGACGATCGCCCGATCGCGCTCGGAAAGACCTTCGACGATCATGCGATTCTCGCGATAGAGCTGCTGGCCCGCGACCGCAAGAGTCGCGAGGAACGCCAGCAGCAAAGCCGTTAGCACTGCCGTCGCGGCATTGCCGCCGCCGGGAACCAGGTCGACGACCGCCGCGATGGCGGCGACGATCGCGAAGTTTCGAAGGGCCCGCATCGGACCAGATGCTACGCCTGCGAGCGCCGCTACTTCGTCGTCATGACGACGATCCCGACCACCACGGCGCCGGCCACAACGGCGAGCGCGACCACCGCCAGCGCAGCTGACGCCGCAGCGGCCCCCGCACGGCCATTGCGGGTCAGGTCCAGCGAGCGCAC